>DATAZE010000036.1:0-52911 GCA_036272195.1 Verrucomicrobiia bacterium
GGACAAAGCCGAAGACGACGCCCTGATCTTCGCTGGGCGCCAGTTCGTTGGGCGCAAACATATATAGTGGCACCGCGAGCAGGCTTAGGACTATCCAAACGATGTAAACCGCCGGCCGCGCTGAAAGGGTCATATCCAATACCCGGCTGTAACGGTTACGAACGCGATCAAAGGTGCGATTAATGACTCCCACGAATCCTTTATCTTCATGGCCGCCGCGGATCAACCCCGCAGACATCACTGGCGAAAGCGTCAGCGCCACGACACCTGAAATGAACACCGCGCCCGCCAGGGTGAAGGCAAATTCACGGAACAAGGAACCCGTCAGCCCGCCTTGCAATCCAATCGGCGCATACACCGCCGCCAGGGTAATGGTCATCGCGATGACCGGCCCAACAAGTTCGCGTGCGCCGAGCAACGCGGCGTTCAAGGGCGTTTGCCCGTCGCGAATGTGTCGCTCCACGTTTTCGACAATAACAATGGCGTCATCCACCACCAACCCGACCGAGAGCACCACCGCCAGCAGTGTCAGCAGGTTCAGGGTGAAGCCAAAAACCTGCATCAGGAAGACCGCGCCAATCAGGGAGATTGGAATCGCCACCAGCGGCACCAACACCGAGCGAACCGAGCCGAGGAAGAGGAAAATAACGATCGCCACAATAATGAGCGTCTCGATCAGCGTGTGCAGCACGTCATGAATCGCGTCATCGATGTAGCTAGTCGCGTCATAAGCAACCCGGCCAGTGAGACCAGTGGGCAGGTCTTTCTGGATGGCGGCCATTTCCGCGCGCGCGCGTTTGATGACGTCGAGCGAATTCGCATTTGGCAACACCCAGATGCCCATGAAGACCGCGCGCTCACCGCTGAAACGGACTTCACTATCGTAATCTTCCGCACCCAACACCACATCGGCCACATCGCTTAAACGAACGAGTTGATCGCCATTCTGCCGGATAACCAGGTTCTTGAATTCATCCACGGAACGCAGGTCCGTGTTGGCCGACAGGTTGACTTGCACCAGCGAGCCCTTTGTGCGGCCCACGGCGGAGAGAAAGTTATTGTTGGCCAGCGCCTGGCGAATTTGGTCGGGGCTGATGTTCAACGCCGCCAGCCGATCGGACTTGAGCCAGATGCGCATGGCGAAGGTGCGTCCGCCGAGCAGGTCCGCCCGTTGCACGCCTTCAATCGCCGTCAGGCGCGGTTGCACAACACGCACGAGATAGTCGGTGATCTGGTTCGCCTGGAGGATGTCAGACGTAAAACTCAGGTAAGCGAGCGCATACTGCGTATCGGCAGATTCCACGTCGAGAATGGGCACCTCGGCTTCTGGCGGCAAATCGTTGCGCACCTGGTCCACCTTGGAGCTGATTTGCGCCAGTGCCTTATTGGCCTCGAAGTTCAGCTTGAGATGGATGGTAATCGTCGAAAGCCCGAGCGCGCTTTGCGATTCGATGTAATCAATGCCGTCCGCCGCCGCGATCGCGCGCTCCAATGGTGTGGTGACGAATCCGCGCACCAAGTCCGCGCTCGCCCCGACATACACGGTCCTTACCGTGATGGTGGCGTTTTCGCTCCGCGGATATTGGCGGACATTGACCGTTTTAATGGCCTGGAGCCCGGCGATTAAAATCACCAGGTTCACCACGATGGCCAGCACGGGCCGTTTGATAAACAGGTCGGTAAACTTCATTTCAAAAAATTAAGAGATGAATACTCAATCGCTCCACACTCACCCGGTACTAACCATCCGACGGTTTCGGTTTTTCCGAGGCCTTTGGCGAGAGTTCATTATTCTCGGTCACCGCCGCGCCGTTTCGCAGTTTGAAAAGCCCCGCGCTCACCACGCGATCGCCCGGTTTCAATCCGGATTCGACCGCAACAAAATCGCCGCGTGCGCGGGTGGTGCGGACAAATTGCTGGCGCACGACCAGACTGTTGGGGGCGTTCGTGCCTTTTTCAATCACGTAAACAGAATCGCCATAAGGCGCGCTGAGAATCGCCGTGGCTGGAATAACGAGCACATTTTCCACGGACGGCAGCACGACTTCAATGCGCGCGAACATTCCCGGGCGCATCAGTTGGTCCGGGTTTTGCAGTGTGGCCTGCAAGCGCACGCTGCGCGTGACTTCATCGAGATTAGGATTGATCGCAGTGAGCTTACCTTCAAATTCCTTGTTCGTATAAGTATCCATCGTGACGCGCACCGTCATGTCCGTTTTAACCTGCGCCAAAGCCTGTTGCGGCAATGAAAAATCTGCGTAAACCGGCGTCAGCGATTGCAGTGAGACAATCGGTTTTCCGGCGTCGACATATTCGCCGAGATTGATCTGGCGGATGCCGAGCTTGCCGCCGAAGGGCGCGCGAATGGTCTTTTTGTTGATGACCGCCTGGATGGCATCGGCATTGGCTTTGCCTTGTTGAAAGGTGGCTTCGGCCTGGTCCAATTCCGATTGCGAGACCGTGCTGTCAGCGCGAAGTTTGTTCGCGCGTTCCAGACTGAGCCGTGCCCATTCCAACTGCGCATTGGCGGCTTTGAGTTGCGCTTCCTCCGTCGAAGTGTCGAAGCGCACTAGCAAATCGCCCTTCGCCACCACCGCTCCGGATTCAAAAGCGATTTCGCTGATCGTCCCGGCGATTTCCGGCGTGACGGTCACACCTTGCACGGCCGTAATGGAACCGACGGCTGAAAATGTATCCTGCCATTTCTCTTCATGCACTACGGCGGACGAAATGGTTTCCGGCGGCTGCACCCACGGCGTGGCAGCCAGCGTTTTGAATTCCATTACCTTTATTCCGGCAAGCACCGCGATGGCCGCGATGGCAATCCCAATGGCCAGGGCAATTTTTGATTTCATAAATTTTTAAAGTACTACGGACGCCTCACCCGCGCGGTCCGCGCCGCGTTCAGCAGCGTAACACCCGATAAGATCATCGGCCTTGCTCTTTGTTCCGCAGGCACGACTCCATCATTGTCCGCGTTAATGTTTGCCAAAGGCATAATCCCAAAACTGCTTCGTTCAGAGTTCCCGGAGGTTCAAACAGCCCGCTTCTTCGCGGCCGCGCCTGCCAAAAACAATTCTACAATCCGCCGCGCCGTGTCCCGGTTCAAGCGGCAATTTGGCATCAGCAATTGCGACACCAGGTACGCATTGAGCTGGCCGTAAAATCCATATGCGAGTTCCCGGCTGTCAAACCGCCGGTCGAGCTCGCGCGCTTTTAGCGCTTTCTTCATCACCGAATGCACGAATTCAAAATTCCGCTCGCACTTTTCCGAACAGCACAGCCCTTCCGGCATTTCGCCCGGCGCCGCAAACGCGGTTGCAAACGCAATGCGCATCAACTCGCGGTTCTTTTGCAAATAATCGAACGACGCCGTCAAAATTTCAACCAACTGCGCCTTCAAATCTTTTCCGCGCCCCACCGCCGCCTGCATCAAGCGCCACCGCTCATCGTGCGCCTCATCCACCAGCGCCTGGAACAAACCTGCTTTGTCCCGGAAATAATAGTACAGCGCCGGTTTGGACACCTTGGCCTCGTCCACGATTTGCTGCACCGAGGCGGCCGCATAGCCGCTATGGGCGAATCGTTTGAGCGCGGCGCGCAAAATCTCCCGGCGCGTCTCTGAATTCAGGGCGTGTATGGCCATCAAGGAACTTACCGAACGGTAGGTAGTCAACTTCCATTCGTCAAATGGAATTTAATAGTGGCACGGGCGTCCCGCCCGTGCGAAGAAGAACGGGAACACACGGGCGAGACACCCGCGCCACTATTGAGGGTTGAAACTCAGTTGCCATTTCTTTACGGTTAGGTGATTTCCAAAAAGTATCAGGGTGTTGAAACGGGCCGGACGAAAAGTGACTTTATGAAAAATTGGCGCGAACAACTTTTATCAGCCATCGCGGCGCTGGCACTTCTGTTGTGGTCCACCGGCTGCAACAAAAGCGGTGGTGAGGCCGGGGCCGCCGATACCATTAAAATCGGCGAATACGCCTCCCTCCATGGCAGCGAAGCGAACTTCGGCCAATCTTCCCACAACGGCACGGCTCTGGCCGTCGATCAAATCAACGCCGGCGGCGGCGTGCTTGGCAAAAAGCTCGACCTGGTCTACGAGGATGATCAATCTAAACCCGGCGAATCCGCCACCATCGTTAAGAAGCTGATCACTCGTGACCACGTAGTAGCCGTCCTCGGAGAGGTCGCCTCCGGACGTTCGCTCGAAGCCGCCCCCATCTGCCAACAGAACAAGATCCCGATGATATCGCCGGCTTCCACCAATCCCAAAGTTACGGAAACGGGCGATTACATTTTCCGTGTCTGTTTCACCGATCCATTCCAGGGCAAACTGCTCGCCGAATTCGCGCGCGACACTTTGAAAGTCAAACGCGTCGCGATTCTGAATGACGTGGCCGCGCCCTACAGCGTGGGCCTCGCCCAATATTTTCGCGAGCCGTTCCTGGCCAACGGTGGCCAAATCATCATCGAGCAAAAATACAGCAGCGGCGATAAAGACTTCAAAGCGCAACTCACCTCCATCAAGGCGCAAAACCCCGATGCGATTTGTGTGCCCGGTTATTATACCGAAGTGGGACTGATTGTTTTGCAAGCCCGCCAATTGGGCATCTCTGTGCCGCTTTTCGGCGGGGACGGTTGGGAGGCGCCGGAACTGATCCAGATCGCCGGGGACTCGCTGACGAACACCTTTTATTCCACGCATTTCTCTCCAATAAAAGACACTCCCGAAGTGCAGAATTTCGTGAAAGCCTTCCAGGCCAAATATAATGGCGAAACTCCCAACGCCATGGCCGCTCTCGGCTACGATTCCGCGCTCGTGCTGGCCGACGCCATCAAGCGCGCCGGCACAACCGATCCCGCGAAGCTCCGCGATGCGATCGCCGCCACTGACCTCACCGGCGCCACCGGCCGGACCAGAATCGATGCTCACCGCGATGCCCCCAAGGCGGCCGTCATCATTACCGTCGAGAACGGAAAATTTAAGTTCCTGCGGGATGTCCAGCCTTGACCGAATTCCTCCAACAACTGATCAATGGCTTGTCGCTCGGCGCGATTTACGCGCTCATCGCTCTTGGCTACACGATGGTCTATGGCGTTCTGCGTTTCATCAATTTCGCCCACAGTGAAGTCTTCATGGTCGGCGCATTTTCGGGTTATTACCTCGCGCGCCTTTTCCCGCATCAAAATATCGCGACTGGTTTGATCGTGCTTTTCGGGTCCATGCTCATTTGCGCCGTGTTGGGCGTCCTCATCGAGAAACTCGCCTATCGTCCCTTGCGCAACCGTTCCACGCTCACCGTGCTCATCACCGCCATCGGCGTATCGTTGCTCCTGCAAAACGTCGGCCAATTGGTTTTTGGCGTGAATCCCAAGGCATATCCCGCCTTGTTTCCTCAAAAAAATCTCGCCCTCGGCGGCGGTATCACGGTTTCCAGTAATCAACTCGTCGTCCTCGGCGTCGCCGCGCTGCTGCTCTGGGCGCTGTGGCATATCGTGGTGAACACCCGCATCGGCGCCGCCATGCGCGCGCTCTCGTTCAACCGCACGGCCGCCTCCCTCGTCGGCATCAACAACGACTTTATCATCTCGTTTACCTTCGCGCTCGGTTCGGCCCTCGCTGCTGCGGGTGGAATTCTTTACGCGCTCAACTATCCCTCCATCGATCCTTTGATGGGCACGTTGCCCGGCCTGAAAGCCTTCGTCGCCGCGGTGCTCGGCGGTATCGGCAACTTACCCGGCGCGGCGCTCGGCGCCTTGATCATCGGCCTGGTGGAAACTTTCGTTCGCGGCAGCCGCTGGTCCACTTACACCGACGCCATCGTTTTCAGCATCCTGATTTTAATTTTGCTTTTCCGCCCCGCCGGCCTGCTGGGAAAATTGCAAACCGAAAAAGTCTGAAGCCAATGCAAAATTCAAAATGCAAAATTAAAACTCCGAATTCCTCGCGTGCCTTCGGCCTTGGTGAACTTGTTTTTGCATTTTTAATTTTTAATTTTTAATTTTTAATTTCCGATGTTGGCCCGCTCGCAATATGTCCTTCTCGCCGCCCTCCTGGCAGTGCTGGTGGTTTCGCTTTTTTCGAGTTCCTACAATCCTTACTTTCTCGACATCGCGGTCACCTGCGGCATCAACATCACGCTCGCCGTCAGCCTGAACCTCATCAATGGTTTCACCGGTCAATTTTCCCTCGGTCACGCTGGTTTCATGGCCATCGGCGCTTATTCCTCCGCCGTGCTTACTACCAACTACGGTGCCAAACTGCTGCCGCTCGTCGGTGGAATGATCTGGATTCTGTTTCCCCTGGCATTGTGCGTCGGCGGCCTCGTCGCCGCGGGAGCGGGCTTGTTGGTTGGCATCCCGTCCCTGCGATTAAAGGGTGATTATCTGGCCATCGTGACTCTCGGCTTTGGCGAAATTATCCGCGTGATTTTGCAAAACATTGACGCGGTTGGCGGTGCGCGCGGAATGACCGGCATTCCTGATTATACGAATTTGTTTTGGACCTTCGGCCTCGCGGCCATCACGGTTTACGTCGTCTGGGCGCTGGTGAATTCGACCTACGGTCGGGGGTTTATTGCCGTCAGCGATGATGAAGTCGCCGCCGAATCCATGGGCATCAACACCACGCGTTACAAAATCATTGCCTTCGTGGTCGGCGCATTTTTTGCGGGCGCGGCCGGCGGTATTTATGCGCATTTCAAACAATATATCGCGCCGGTAAGTTTTGATTTTAATAAATCGATTGAAATCGTCGTGATGGTGATTCTCGGCGGGATGGGCCGGAACGCCGGCGTCATCGCGGCGGCGGTGCTGCTCACATTGTTGCCCGAGGGCTTGCGCATGTTGGCGGGCTTTTCCCCATCGCTCGCCTGGATTGCCGATTCGCGCATGCTGCTTTACTCGCTTTTGCTGATCGTCCTGATGATTACCCGCCCGCAAGGTTTGCTCGCGTGGCCGGCGTGGAAACGAAAGAGCGCCTGATGCCGTCCGTCGAAATCAAACCGCTGCTCGAACTGGATCGTTGCACGATCCGTTTCGGCGGATTGACGGCGGTTTCCGAACTCAGCTTGAGTATCGGGGCCGAGCAACTCGTCGGACTGATCGGCCCGAACGGCGCGGGAAAAACCACCGTGTTCAATCTCATCACTGGCGTTTACGCGCCGACCGCTGGAGATATCCGTTTAAACGGCCAATCGGTCGCCGGCAACAGACCTTACCAGATCACGAAATGCGGCATCGCCCGGACATTTCAGAACATCCGCCTGTTTCCGAGCCTGACCGTGTTCGACAACGTGCGCGTGGCCTTTCATCTGCGCCTCAAGCACGACGCGCTGCATTCCCTCACGCGCCTGCGTGGTTTCCGCGACGAAGAAACTCAAATCGCGGCGCAGACCCTCGAGTTGCTGGAGATTTTTCACCTGGGAAAATTCCGCGACGCGCTCGCGAAAAGCCTGAGCTACGGCGACCAGCGGCGATTGGAAATCGTGCGCGCCCTCGCCACCCAGCCAAAACTGCTGTTGTTGGATGAACCCGCGGCGGGAATGAACGCCAGCGAAAAAATCGAATTGATGAAACTCATCCAATTCATCAAGGACAAATATAAAATCGCCGTGCTGTTGGTCGAGCATGACATGCAGGTCGTCATGGGCATCTGCGAACGCATCGCCGTCCTGGATTACGGCGTAAAAATCGCAGAGGGCTCACCAGCGGACGTACGAAAAAACCCGAAGGTCATTGAAGCGTATCTCGGAGAAGAAAAAATAGAGCAACAGAGCAACAGAGCAACAGAGGCCGGAAGTTAGCATTGTTCTCTCTGTGCCCTCTGAGTCTCTGTGGCAAATTTAGAATGTTAGAAATCAAAAATCTCAGCGTAAGCTACGGCGCGATTAACGCGCTGCACGGGATTTCTTTGCAAATCAAGGAGGCGGACATTGTCACGCTCATCGGTGCGAATGGCGCGGGCAAGACCACCACGCTCAAGACGATCTCCGGTCTGCTCGAAGCGCGCTCCGGCGAGATTCTTTACGACGGGCGCAATATCGCGAATCTCCGTCCGCATCACATAGTTAAGCTCGGCCTTTCCCACGTGCCCGAGGGACGGATGGTTTTCGCGAATCTTACCGTACGGGAAAATTTAATGTTGGGCGCTTACCTGCAACGCGACAAAGGCGTCGTGCGCAAGGAATTCGATTTTGTCTTTGGCATGTTTCCCCGTTTAAAAGAGCGCCAGGACCAGGTCGCTTGCACCCTGAGCGGCGGCGAGCAGCAGATGCTGGCCATCGGCCGCGCACTCATGGGTCGGCCAAAATTCCTAATGATGGATGAACCGTCGCTGGGCCTCGCTCCGCTACTGGTGAAAACAATTTTCGAGAAAATTGTGGAAATCAACCGCGAGCGCCGCATCACGATATTATTAGTCGAGCAAAACGCGAATCTTGCGCTCGGGATTTCCAATTACGGTTACGTGCTTGAGACCGGTCGGATCATTTTGCAGGACAATTCAGCAGCCCTCCGCCAGAACCCGCAGGTGAAGAGCGCTTACTTGGGTGGGTGATTTTTTCTTTGAAAGATTGCTTGTGTTGGCGCGCACGGAAAAAAGCGTAAGTGGCAAACAAAAGCCCGGCGATAAAATGCCAGCCAAACCGAAGTCCCGAATGGATTCATCAGGGGTGTTGCCAGGGTTTGGTTGCGAGATACTAAAAGGAGCCTAGACAAGGTGGCAAAACTTTCCGTAAAGTTTTATGCAAAATGTTTTTGCTTTTTTCAGAAACATTGCTAATAACAATGCTGTCGATTGTAGAAATCGGCAAAAGACGTCTATTTGTTGATATTCCGCCTGGGCGATTCGGTTCCTCACGACCAAGTTCGCGGAGAGGTTTCGTGCTGGAATGAATGCGCCTATTTTTTTTGCTGCTGGCAAAAGCCAGTTTGAATTGGTCTATATCTGGGAGCAAGCCACCCCGGAGGCCAAGGTCATCATCTTCTTTTTGGTCATCTTCTCGGTCATGGCGTGGTTCGTCATGATTTCCAAAGCCATCCAAATGCGCCAGGCCAAACGGTTGAACCAGTTCTTCACCACCGAATTCCGCTCCCAGAAAGCCGTCCTGGACGTCTTCGATCGCAAAGTGCAGGCGGAGGGATGCCCGCTTTTCATGGTTTACAAGGCCGGCAGCGTGGAATTGGACGCCCGCCTCAAGAACCCCGATGGCAGCCGCAAACCGCAGGTTTCCATCAAAGGCATCGAACACGTCAAACGCACCATGGAAAATGCCGTCGCACAGGAGTCTTTGAAGCTGGAATCCGGTCTAATCCTTTTGGCGATCGCCGTCAGCGGCGCTCCGTTCCTGGGGTTGCTCGGCACAGTTTGGGGCGTGATGAGCACCTTCGGTCACATCGCGCAGCAAGGCAGCGCCTCGCTGGCGGCCATGGCCCCCGGCGTATCAGCGGCTCTGATCACGACCGTCGCGGGCCTGTTGGTGGCCATTCCATCGATGTTTGGCTATAATTGGCTGGTACACAATTTGCGCGTTCTGACGGTCGAACTGGATAATTTTGCCCAGGAAATCATTTCCAAAATCGAAACGGAATACCTGGGAGACTAATTAAAAATGCGCCGTTTTTCACAACGCAATTCGTTGGTGACTCTGAATGATATCAATATCACTCCGCTGCTCGACCTCGCGTTTGTGTTGCTGATCATTTTCGTCATCACGACCCCGCTGCTGGAAAAGGGACTGGATTTGAAATTGCCCGGCGGCGGCCAACCGGACAAACAGCAGCTTCGGAAAGAGGATATCCGCACGGTAGATATCAGCGCCCAGGGCTCTTACGTGTTGAACCATCAGAGAATGTCTCTCGACCAGACCCTCAAACAATTGGTTCAGGATTATAAGTTCAATCCGAACCTGTTGGTCTATATCCGCGCCGATGAAAACGGTCGGACAAAAGATTTGGCGGCCTTGCTCGATGGCTGCAATCGCAACGGCATCACGCGATATTCCCTGCGCACTCAACCGGAGGCTTCGCGATGAACCGTCTGCAAAAAAAATGTTTCATCGTTTCAGCTGGCCTTCACGTGTTATTGCCGATGATTTTGCTTTTCGGTGTCGGATTTTTTTCGCCGGATTCCAAGCTGGATAGTACACCGGTGAATAATTTTATTGCGGCTGCGACCGTGGACTCGCTGATGTCAGGCGGTGGTGACAATACGGTGAAATCTCCGCCCGCCCTCGCTACCGCACCGCCCGAGCCTCCACAGGATCAGGTTGCTCCCCCGCAACCACTCCCTCCGCCCGTGGCTCAGCCGAAACCGCAACCGGCCCCGCCGCTCGAAAAAATCGAGTCACCCGCGCCGAGAGAAATTCCAAAGGAAACCAAAACGGTTAAATCCGATGTGCCTGCGGTGGACGCAAAACCGCGCCCGCGTAAAATCGAGGTAAATACCCAGATCGTGACCACCAGCGACGCGGACGTGAAAGCTGCTCGGGATGCCGCGCGCAAGGCAACAGCGGCTGCGGAGAAGCGTCGTGCAGAAGCGATTAGCCGCGCGGTGGCGGGGATTCGCGGTGGCGTTTCTGGAAGTACGGAAGTAAAGTTGGCCGGTCCGGGTGGGGGCGGCATTCCTTACGGGAATTTTCTATCGGCGGTTCACACCGTTTATTACAACGCTTGGAATCAACCAGAGAATGTGCCGGATGTTACGGCGAAGGTTTCCGTCGTAATCGCACGTGATGGTTCCGTGATCTCGGCACGTATCGTCTCCGCCTCTGGAAATTCCACCGTGGACCGTTCAGTGCAGGACACAATTGACCGTGTTCGATTTGCCGCGCCGCTGCCCGAAGGTGCAAAGGAAGATCAACGGACTGTCATCGTTAATTTTAATACTCAAGCGACAACAACAGGATGAAAAACAATTCTTTGGTAAAACGTATTTTGTTTTCGGGCGCTCTGCTGGGCATCGGCTTTTGCGCAATGGCACAGAATGAAGTGAATGTGACCAAGAGGACTATGAATCCTGGCGCGGAGCCGCCCACGTGGGTTTCTCTATCTGGCTTCACCGGCGAGGCGGAATCTGTCCTGCGCTTTGACCTTTATGTTCAAGGCTTCAATTTCACCAACGCTGAAGCCGCGCAATACCTTATCTCCGGCAGCAATAACGGAAACCTGCAAGGTCGCGTGAGTGACCCGCACAGCAAGGCCACGCTCGTGTCCAAAGCCTACTCCGGCGCGTCGCTGCGTCGCCAGGCGCACTTGTTCGCGGATGAATTCGTTACCGCCATCGCCCGCAAAGGCGTTGCGCAAACGAAAATTGCCTTCAAGGGCGACACCGGTGCGAACAGCGAAATTTACGTGGCGGATTTCGACGGCAACAACCCGCAAGCCGTGACCGCCGACCACACCATCGTGGCCGCACCCACGTGGGCGTCAGGCCGGCTGGCTCTCTATTACACTTCCTACAAGCTCGGCAATCCCGACATCTTTTTTCACGATCTCCTGAGCGGCCAGAGGCATGTGTTCGCGAGATATTCCGGTCTGAACACCAGCCCGGCGGCAACGGCGAACGGCCGCGTCGCAATGATTTTGAGCAAGGGCGGCAGCCCGGACGTTTGGGAATGCAACTCCGACGGCGGCGGCCTGCAGCGCCTGACCGCCACGCGCGAAGATGAATCTTCACCTTGTTGGTCGGCGGATGGCGAGTGGATTTGTTACGCCACCAAAATGGGCGAGCGGCGTGTCCTTTGCAAAGTTTCCGCGTCGGGCGGAGCCGCCCAGCGCATTCCCACCTCCGGCGTTTTGAACCCCACCGAACCGGATTGGTCGCCGGATGGCAAATGGATTGCCTTCACCGCGCAGATGGGTGGTTTTGAAATTTGCGTCGTGCCCGCGGGCGGCGGCGCGGTCACGGAATTGGTGGCGGGCGAGGACCCTTCGTGGTCGCCGAACTCGCGCACGCTGGTTTACACACGGCGCGAGGGCGGGGGACGGCGCGTGCTGTCTCTGCTTGACGTGCCTACGAAACAATACAAGGATGTTTCCCGCATTGCGGGAAGTGGCAATGATTCTCAACCCAGTTGGGCGAAATAGCCCTTTCCCTAAAAAACTATGAAAGCAACTCGCTTTGGAACTTTAATGGCGCTCGGAATCGCGCTCAGCTTTATTTCTGCCGGCTGCCAGCCGCAGAATATGCACAAGATTCCGCCCGGCTATCAGACCCCTATCGACGTCAATCCCGCACCGCCGATTCCTCCGCCGGGGCCGCAAATGCCGATAACGGACGTAAATAGCACCAATGTGCCGTTCTCGAGTGAGTTCCCCGGCCATACCAACTGGAATGAAAACGCCGATCAATTCAAGGCCGACACGATTCGTTTTGCCTTCGACAGCTCCGCAATTCGCTCAAGCGATAAATCCAAAGCGGCTGCCGTGGCCGATTACTTGAAGCAAAACCCGGAGGCCGCCGTCCGCGTGGAAGGCAATTGCGATGAGCGCGGCACCGAAGAATATAATCGCTCGCTCGGCGAACGCCGCGCGCTGGCTGCTCGCGAAGAACTCGTTCGGCTCGGCATCCTGTCCGACCGCGTGGACACCCTCAGCTACGGTGAAGATAAACCCGCGGACACCAGCCACGGCGAATCGGCCTGGAAACAAAATCGCCGGGACGACTTTATTCTCTTAACGCCGCCTAAATAATTGTGAGACGGAGTCGGAGGGACGAGTAATACAAGTCCCCATTCCGATTTCCGCCTTGAATCAGAACACTGTTCAAAACATGAAACTCATGAAATCTAATTTACTGGCGTTGGGCTTGGCGTTGAGTTTTGTCGCCGCGGGTTGCAAACACAAACCGCCGCCGATCACCCATTTCCCGAACCAGGGCATGAACGGCAGCGGCACGGATACTTCCAATCCCGGTAATGCCGGAGCTTTGCCGACGGGTGAACCTGCCCCGATGGGCGGTGGCGACGCAGCCACCTTCAATCCGGATGACATGAACCAGGACCGCGCCGCGCTCGCGCCGGACACCGTTTATTTCGAGTACGACAGCTCGTCCATTAAATCCAGCGAGCAATCCAAGCTGGATGCCGTTGCCAGTGCTCTGAAATCGGATACTTCGGCCAAGTTGTTGATCGAAGGCAGTTGCGATGAACGCGGCACTGAGGAATATAATCGCTCGCTCGGGGAACGCCGCGCCCAGGCCGCACGCGAAGTGCTGGCCAACTCGGGCGTGGACGCTGGCCGCGTCGCCACCCGCAGCTACGGCGAGGATCGCCCTGCGGATCCCGGCCATACGGCCGCCGCCTGGGCCAAGAACCGCCGCGACGAATTCGTCCTGCTGCATCCCAAGTAACTTTTTGGACGCGAAAGCGTCCTGATTGGTAGGGACATCGCGCTGCGATGTCTCCGCCCGCGTAATAGCGGGCGGAAACGCCCTAAATTATGCGCCTTTTGCCGCTTTACTAACGTCGTCAACTGGCGTACCATTTTGTTAGTTCGGTAGCTTTTATGAATATAACGTTCGGTCTTTTTAACCTTGGCGGTGGTGAGATTATTCTCATCCTCGCTCTCGTTTTGATCCTGTTCGGCGCCAAGAAATTGCCCGAATTGGCCAAGGGACTGGGAACTGGCATCAAGGAATTTAAGAAAGCGACCCGCGAAGTGACCGATGAGGTCCAGAACTCGGTTGATGAGACTCCCGCTCCCGTAAAACGGCTTCCGTCCCAGCCGCAACCGGCTGATCCCCAGAAGACTGTTTCCCAGACGCCGCCTGCTTCGAATATTTGATTCCTTGAACGGTTCCTCCTGCCATGGCCTATGAACCGGAAGCGGAGCAATTCGACGAGGATGAAGGCGGCCCGGTAAAATCTTTTCTCGAGCACCTCGAGGATCTTCGTTGGGTACTCATTAAAAGCGGCGTGGCCGCTGGCGTGGCCATGATGGTCTGCCTGCTCGCCGGCAATTATCTCGTCCGCGTCCTCGAATGGCCGCTCGCTCGCGCTCATCCGCTTCACTTGTCCTCGACCCAAACGGTGATCGTCTCCTTCGGGACGAACCAGGTCGCCAGCTTTAACGTCGGCACCAACGACACCTTCTCCGCGTTTGCCGGGACCAATCGGTTCACGCGCTTGCAGTTGGTCCCGTTGACCGTCGGCACCAACCAGGTGCTCGCCCTTGCGCCCTTGCCCGGCCCGCAGACCGACCCGGGCCTGGGGATTCAAATCATCAACCTCAGCCCCGCCGGCTCCTTCATCGTGGCCACCAAAGTCGCGTTCTATGGCGGTTTGGTGATCGCGGCGCCCCTGATTCTTTACTTCATCGCGCAATTTGTTTTTCCCGCCCTGAAAATGGTCGAGAAAAAATATATCTATCGCGGCCTGCTCTTCGGCGCTGGCTTGTTCATGTCCGGAGTTTGCTTTTGTTACTTCGTGCTTATGCCCGTGGCCCTGGCCGCCTCCGTTCAATACGCCGAATGGCTCGGTTTTTCCGCTTACCAATGGCGCGCCGAGGATTACGTCGGGTTCGTCTGCAAATTCATGCTCGGGATGGGACTGGGCTTCGAACTGCCGGTCGTGGTCCTGACGCTCGTCAAAATCGGCATCCTCGGTTACTCCACCCTCGCGCGTTCGCGCCGTTATGTCATCGTCATCGTCTTCATTCTGGGCGCAGTCCTGACCACGCCGGAAGTCATCACCCAGGTCTTAATGGCCTTCCCGTTATGGCTCCTCTATGAAATCACGGTTATAGTCGCCTGGTATTGGGAACAGCCGGACCGCGCCAAAGCGCAGCGCCGCCTGCTGGCGTTTGTGTTGGGAATCATCGCTTTGGCCGTTTTGATCTGGCTTGGCTACAAATACGGCCTCCCCTGGGCGCAGCAGCACTGGCACGCAGGGAAATAAAAAGCGGAGGATGCGCCTCCAGTTGGAGTTCACGCTTCAGCATGTTTCCAAGACAGGTTAAAGCCGTAAATATTCACAATGTCTTTAACGCAAAGACGCAAAGGTTTTGAAGCGTTTTCGATGACAACTTTTAGATCACAGTTTAGTGGATGGATTTTTTGGATCGTCGCGTTCTGGATTTTGCCACGCCACTTTGCGACTTTGCGTTGAAATCCCGATGCAAGATACAACCTAAGCATGTTCCCAAAAACAGGCTAAAGCCTGAACTACTGCGATTTTATCGTGGTGAAATTCTTCTGCCTTCTTCCTTCTGCATTCTCACTTCCCGTGGGTAAACTCCGCACTTGCCAACTTTTTAAATCGCGTTAATCTCGCGTTAACGAATCGAACCTTATGCGTAAGACCTTTCCTTTTCTTGCCGTTCTCGGGTTAGTTGCCGTATTCGCTTCCGGTTGCGCGAATGTTGAAAACAAATTTGGCCGCGGTATGGCGAACACCACTGAAATCATCCGTTTGGGTGAAATGCGCCGTTCCATGGAACAGTCCGCGCTTTTCTACAGTCCGGACATGGCTTACACGACTGGTTTCATTCACGGCTTGAATCGTTCGCTGGCCCGCACTGGCATTGGCGTGTATGAAGTGGTCACCGCTCCTTTCCCGCCGTATCATCCGGTGTTCACCGATCATTTTGCGCCTGGCCCGGTTTACCCGGATAACTACACGCCCGGTTTGGTTGCTGATTCCATGTTCGCCACGGACACAGAACTCGGTTATAGCGGCGGTGATGTCTTCCCCATCCTGCCGGGTTGCCGGTTCCGCATTTTCGACATGCACTGAATTTTCGAAAAAACTCAAGATCGCGCCAACCTGACCGTTGGCGCTTTTTTGTTATGACCCTCGAAAAAAAATCACCCTGCAAGGTCAACCTCCTGCTCAACATCCTCGGCAAACGCGCCGACGGCTTCCACGAGTTGGAAACCGTCATGCACCCCGTCAATCTGTTCGACGCCCTGAATTTCGCGCGCGCCAGTCAGGGGGTCCAACTTACCTGCACCGACACCTCATTGCCTACCGATGCGAGCAACCTCGTGCATCGCGCCGCCACGCTGTTTTTCGAGAAAACTGAAATTCGCGATGGCGTGCGGATTCATCTCGAGAAAAAAATTCCCATGGCCGCCGGCCTCGGCGGCGGCAGTGGCAACGCCGCCACCACACTGCTCGGCCTGAACGAACTTTTCGGGCAACCCCTTTCGACGAAAGCACTTTACGACCTCGCGGCTACATTGGGGTCGGACGTGCCGTTTTTCCTGCAAACGAAACCGGCGCTCGGCACCGGCCGCGGCGAAAACATCCAGCCGCTCGATTTTTTCCCTTCCCTAAAAGGCACGGCGATTCTTTTGGTTCACCCCGGCTTCGGTATTTCCACACCGTGGGCCTATCAAAACCTCGCGCGATTTCCCGCCACCTTGAACGGCACCCCGGGCCGAGCGCAAAAGCTGATTTCACTTTTACAAACCGCCGATTTACGGGCCCCCGGCTCGGAATTTTACAATTCGCTCGAAGCGCCCGCTCTGGAAAAATATCCTTTGCTCGTGCTGTTCCAGGAATTCTTCCGGCAAAACGCCGCGGCAGCCACGCTCATGTCCGGCAGCGGTTCCACGACCTTCGCGATCGCCGCCAATCCCGCCGCCGCGGAACAATTGGCCGAAAAATTCAAAGCCAAATTTGGCGAAACTTATTGGGTGGCCGTGGTGGAGGTTTGAGGAGCGCACGCGTCTCGCACGCTGGTCGATTGCGTCGGCCATCGATTTCTTTGACAATTCCTTTCACCTTTTGCCATTGCGCGCTTGGGCTCGTCCTAAAACGCATTGAAATCCCTTTAAAATTCGCCCATAAACGTCGTTGTAACAATTTCGAGGGGTAAATCGTTGTATCAACGACGTGATTCGCGAGATCGAATTCAAAGTTTTGTGCCAGCGGCATAGCGACGACATTTATCGCTTTGCGTATTCTTTCCTGCTCAATCGAGCGGATGCCGAGGACGCCACGCAGGAAGTCCTGCTGCGTCTCTGGAACCATTTGCCCAAAATGTATCCTTTCAATCTCAAGGCCTGGCTAATGCAAACCACGCGCTGTTATTGCCTGGATCAAATTCGCCGCCGGAGCAACCAGGCCGCACCGGTATTTTTGGAAGATGAGATTTTGGAGGACCGGCCGGATGAGCGGGCGGTGAATCCCAGTGTGGCCGCGGACGCCAATTTTCAGCTTGAGCAAGCGCGCCAGGTGTTGCTGAAGCTGCCGGAGAATCTCCGCAGCGTGTTCGTGCTCTATGAAGTCAACGGGCTGCGTTATCGCGAAATTGCCGTGGTGCTGGGGATTCCGATCAATAGCGTCAAAGTTTATCTCATGCGCGCTCGCGAAAAGCTTGCCCTGCTGATGACCCAGGAAAATTTATGTCACAAGATCTATCGCGATTAACCAGGGAACTTCGGGCAGAAAAATGCCCGCGACGGGTTCTCGACGAAGTGGAACGCCGGATATCCCAATCCACGCCGCGCCGTTTCCGTTGGGCGCTTCCCTTTGCAGTCGCGGTCATTGTGGCCTGTCTCTGTGTGTGGCAATACCGCGCGGGTCGAACTGCCCCACGGCAGGCGACGGCATCAAAACCGAGTCCAACGCAAATTGCCAGCCAGACCGAAAACGCTTTGAATTTGATGGGCAGCGTGCTCATCGATGCCGGCGCCCGATCCGAAAGAATCATTGTCGCACAGGCTGTCCCGCCGCTGCGAGATAGCATTGAAACCGCTCGAAACCAAATCATCAAACACACTGACCTATGAAAAAACTCATTGCCACCCTGACCCTCGCACTCATCGCCGCTTGCCCGCTGCCCGGCTTCGCCCAAGCGGACATAGAAAAGGATCCGGCCTATTTGCCCATCGACCAGACCCTGAACTTGAAAGCGAATCCGCCGAAGGTGAATGTCAATCTTCCCCGATTTCTGTTAAAGGAGGCCGTTTCCGGCTTGAGCACCAATGAAGCCCTGCTGAAAAGCGGGATTGACCTCGCTGACCTGGTCAAAGACGTGAAGTTGATCCATGTGGTTGTCTTCGAGGGGGGCGCATCCAATTCAGCCAGCCTTGAAGCGGGCGTGAAACAACTTCAAGAGAAATTAGAAGCCAAATGGACTCCGATCGTGGCGGTGAAGGAAGAGAATCGCGTGGGTATTTACGCCATGGGAGATCCATCCGGCGAGAACATGACCGGCATCGCGGTGTTGATTCATAGCGAGAACAACGTCGTCATTGCCAATGTGGTGGGGCATGTTTCGATTGGGAAGCTCATCAGAATCGCTTCGCAATCCAATAAGCTGCCGAAGGACTTCCTCCAACAATTGCAAGGCGCGGGCTTCTCGTCTGACTCCTCCGCGGGCACGAAGTCACCGGCGAATGCCGGCGAAACCAATAGCGGGAGCGCCACCGAAGCTTCGCAAAACCCGCCGAAAGAATCAGAAGCGAAGTAGGGCTTGCACGTTCTTAGCTGTCAGAAAAATTCAAAAGCAGATTCGGAGAGACCTATTGGACGGCGGTAGTGCCGGTTTGATAGTGGCACGGGCATCCTGCCCGTGCCAACCTCGCGGAACGTCAGTTTCGGACCCGGCGCGATGGTGACGGACAGGCTCATTTGCCAGACAGAAACTCACGGGCGAGACGCCCGTGCCACTACTGCGCGGAATGCGGCGGCGCGATGACTTTCTCCCCGGCCTCAAGTTTTTTCCTGATGACGCTGAAACGCTTGTTCCAGTCGACCCAGCTCAACACCCACGGCTCGCCGGTATATTTCTTTCGCGCCACCGGCCAGATCTTTTCAAGGTCCTGCAACTCGCGCACTGCCTCCGTCCGATAATCCCATTTCAGGTAGGACTCGATGAGATTCAGGCGGTTCTCTGGAAAGTCCGGCGCCAGGTCGACCGCCTTTTGCAAATGCTGCCGCGCTTTGCTCCGGCTGCCGATGCTGACGATCACCGGCGTTTCCCGGTAGAGCAATCCCAGGTTGCGATCGGGCCCGCCGTAGTCGAGGCGCTCATCCAGTAATTCCGACGCGAGAAATTCCCGCTCCATATCCTTCACCATCCGCAGACCGGAGAGGTTGTGTTTCGTATCCGCCAGTTGGCCGATGTTCATGCCCAGGTAATAGTGCGCTTGCACGGAATTGGACAACGTCAGCGACCTCCGGCAGGCAGCGATGCCCTGTTCCGCGAAAAATGCCACCTCCGCAGGTTCACTTTGCAGCGTCGACATATCGAAGCACGACCGGCCCAACTCCCAGGCAAGCTCCGGGTCATTGGTCTGTGTCTGAAAACGCGCATGGATGTTCTCAAAGTTTTTCTTGAGATGTTCGATCACTGAGTTGGTGTCGTCCTCGGCCATTAGTTTGTTGGCACACATCATGAAGGCGAGCATCAACCCACTGGCAGCGATAGTACGGAAAAAAAGTCCCGGCAAACGGACCGTAATCATTTTCGATAGTCTGTTCAAATTCAGCCTTCCTTGCACGTTTTAAAACCCATATTGCCCAGCTCCAGTTTGGCTTATATCTTAAACGCTTTTTGAGGCTGCGGATTTCTTTGGAACCTGGAATTTGCGATTTGGAACTTTTTACATGACCCAGATCATTCGCCTCCGGGTTCAAATAGACGTCGGAATCTTAAAAATGTCGAGGCCGGTTCAATAAATAATGGGTTGCCAACCTTCCATTCCGACTTATACTGCCAACTGAGTGAGTTCAAATGGCAAATTACTACGGTCTGCGCCATACCTGGCATTGCTACTACTGGTAGCGGGTTGCTCGGGCATCAACGCATCTAAAAGCGTATCGCCCCTCGATTTCTTTTTGCCGGGTTTGATGAAGGCGGATCCCCCACCGACGCAATCTGATCCGTCCGCGCCCGCAGTCATGCCAGTCAAACAAGTAGCTAAAATCTAAAAATAAGCTTATGCGATTTCCTTTCGCTCTGTCGGCGAAGATCGCCGGCCATATTATTAAACACAAGCTGCGGCGGACTCCCAAGTTCGCCATGGTGTTGCAGCTTGAACCGTTGCACACTTGCAATTTGACCTGCACCGGTTGTGGTCGGATTCGCGAATATTCCACCAGCCTCAAGGACATGGTCCCGCTGGAAAAATGCCTCGCCGCCGCGGTGGAATGCGATGCCCCCATGGTCTCCATTTGCGGTGGTGAACCGCTCATTTACCCCAAAATCGAGGAACTCGTGAACGGCGTCCTGTCCCAGGGCCGCATCGTTTACATCTGCACGAACGGCATGTTCATGCGGAAAAAAATGAGGGACTACCTGGCCAGTATTTACGATGCCGATGCCGAAATTAAAGTCAAACAGCTGCTCGATGAGAAATTGATTTCTGAAAAAGACGCCGAGCAAATCCGCAAAGCCGGCCCGGAAGCGCGCGCCAAATCCGTCATCAAACCCAGCCAGTGGATGTATTGGAACGTCCACGTGGACGGACTGGAATTCACGCACGACCTCATCGTCGAGCGCGAAGGCGTGTTCAAGGAATGCGTGGAAGCCATCAAGATGGCAAAAATCCTCGGTTACCAGACCGCCACCAACACCACGGTTTACAAGGAAACCGACGTGCAGGAACTCGAAGATATGTTCGCGTTTCTTTCGTCGCTTGATGTGGATGGCCACACGATTTCGCCCGGCTACGAATACGACGCCGCCAAGAAGGACATGGTCAAGCGCCTCAACAAGCAGCCTGAGGATTTCTTCCTCACCCGCAAGATGACGCGCCAGAAATTCGCGCGCATCCAGGAGTGGGGCGAAAAATTTACGATTTTCGGCACGCCCGTTTACCAGGAATTCCTCGCCGGCAAACGCGAGCTGACCTGCACCGCCTGGGCGATTCCCACCTTCAACGTCAAAGGCTGGAAAGCGCCTTGTTACCTGATGACTGACGGCCATTACGATGGCTACCAGGAAATGCTCACGAAAGTGAACTGGGAAAAATACGGTGTGGTGGACGGCGTCGCGCGCGATCCGCGTTGCGAGAATTGCATGGTTCATTGCGGATACGACCCCAGCGGTGCGCTCGGCACCAATTATCAGAGCGGCGATAACTGGAAGAATTTCAGATATAACTTCGGCTCCAAACCGAAGCCTTATCAGTCCAGCCCGGAATTGGTGGCGAAGGCCTTCAACGGCGTGTCCATCGGTAAAGGCCACCTGGCCGAAGCCAAGGCGGCGATCAATTCACCGCGTGCCGCCATGAACGGCGCACAGTCCGTTTTCCAACGCCGTGAAGAGCCGCACGATCATTCCGCGACCGGTGGCGGTTGCGGCACCGGCGACACCACGCAACGCGATGAGTTGCTGGCGAAGATCAAGTCCAAGTCCGAGTGAGCGAAGCCTTTGTGAATACAGGCGGCAAAACTTCTCGAAAAGGCTCTGAACAGCCCTCAGAATCTCCACTCTGAATGAAAGATTATCACGTTAATGTCTTTTATAGCGATGAAGACGGCGGGTACATGGCCGATATCCCTGATCTGAAATACTGCTCTGCGTTTGGAAAGACGCCCGTGCAGGCGTTGCGTGAAGTGGGAAAGGCAAAAGATCTCTGGCTGGAAACCGCTCGCGACCTGAAAAAACGCATTCCCAAACCGCGGTATCGCCCGGCAATTTATCAACTCGCAAATTAATTACGAATGAGCGCACTTTTTTTATCTCCACCGAGCTTTGATGGTTTTGATGGCGGCGCCGGCGCGCGTTACCAGGCCCGGCGCGAAGTCACCAGCTATTGGTATCCCACCTGGCTCGCCCAGCCCGCCGCGCTTGTGCCGAACAGCAAATTGCTCGATTGCCCGCCGCACAATATCGACGTCGCCAAGTGCCTCGCCATCGCGAAAGATTTCGATCACGTCATCATCAACACCTCCACGCCCTCGCTGAAAAACGACTGCAAAGTCGCCGAAGCCATCAAGGACCAGAAGCCGTCCACAAAAATCGGCTTCGTTGGCGCGCACACGATGGTGTTGCCCACCGAAACCCTGAAGGCCTCGCGCGCCATCGATTGGGTCGGCCGCAAAGAATTTGATTTCACCTGCAAGGAAGTCGCTGAAGGCCGCGACCTCGCGAGCATCGCCGGGCTTTCCTACAAGGACAACGAAGGCAAAATCAAACACAACCCTGAGCGCGAGATGATCCAGAACATGGATTCGCTCCCCTGGGTGGCGGATGTCTACAAGCGCGACCTTGAAATTGAAAAATATTTCATTGGTTACCTCATGCATCCCTACGTGAGCCTTTACACCGGCCGCGGATGCCCCGCTCAATGCACCTTCTGCCTCTGGCCGCAAACCATCGGCGGACACAAATACCGCGTCCGCTCCCCGCAGAACGTCGCCGACGAAATGGCCTACATGAAGAAAATCTTCCCGCAAGTGCGCGAATTTTTCTTCGATGACGATACCTTCACCGCGAACCTCCCGCGCGCCCGCGAAATCGCGAAAAAACTCGGCTCGCTCGGAACGCACTGGAGCTGCAACAGCCGCGCCAACCTCGATTACGAAACCATCAAAAGTTTCAAGGACAACGGCCTGCGCCTCTTCCTCGTCGGTTACGAAAGCGGCAACGACGAAACCCTCACGCGCATCAAGAAAGGTGTGACCACCGACGAAATGCGCAAATTCACCAAGGCCTGCCACCAGGCCGGTGTGGTGATCCACGGCACCTTCATCCTCGGCCTGCCGGTCGAGACCAAGGAAACCATCGAGCAGACGATTAACTTCGCCAAAGAACTCGACGTGTTTTCCCTGCAAGTCTCGCTTGCTGCGCCGTATCCCGGCACTGAGCTTTACGACATGGCCAAGATGAACGGTTGGTTCACGAAGAAAGACAAGACCGACCTCGTCGAGGGCGACGGCTTCCAGCAAAGCGCGCTCGAATACCCCGGCCTGAGCAAGGACGAAATCTTCGAGAACGTGGAGCGCTTCTACCATCGCTACTACCTGCGCCCGAAACCCATCCTGCGCATCATCAAAACGATGTTGGAGGACAAGGACGTCTGCGTGCGCCGTCTGCGTGAAGGCTACGAATTCTTCAAGAGCATGTCCCAACGCCGCAGCGACCTCGCCGCCTCCAAAGCTGCCAGCGCTTGATCTTTTGTAGCGGCGGTCTATGACCGCCGCTAATTGAATTGGTATCGTAACTGGCTAATTTCGTCAGAATTCTTCAATCGAAGAAGACCAATCGAACGGAGAAATTCTGTTCGCCTTCTTTGTTATATCCATTCCTTTCCGAATGCGTACACAAATCCGCACCCAATGGTGTCTATCGGTAAAAGGATGACAACCTATGACATCATTCGAGTCGCGGAGGACTGATTTGCTCGGAAAGAACAGCCGATTACACGGGCTATGGCAGTTAGTCGTTGTGACTGCCGTATTGATTATACTCATTGCCCTGCTGTTGCCGCGATTGAAGAAAACCAGCGCTGGGAATGCGAACTCGCCCAACCCAAATGAGTTCAATCGGCATTCGGAAATCGCCGCGAAGCCGAATATGCGCTATCGGTCTCATGTCCGAAGATGGCCGGAGTCTGCGAAGACCGCCGAAGAGATTGTCGCCGAAAAAGTTCGCCTTTTCGGCCAGAAACATCGAGCCATAGCGGAAAGAATCGCGCACCGGTTGAATCAGGAATTGCCTCCCGAAATCGATGCTTTCTTCAAGGCCGTCGACAAAGGAGATTGGGACGAGATTAGTAGTCGTTGGAAAGAGTTGGCTACCCATACGCACCAATACACCTATTCGAAAAGCGACCGACCCGACCTGGAACCCTACTGGCAAACGGTGCTGGATGCGTACGGTGTGGCTGAGCAAGCCCACAATTGGCCAGCGCAAAAGCTCCTCGACTACGGCAATGCCATTGTGGATTCGCTGCGGCCGGGAATGGTGTACGTCGGCGGCACCGATGATGGCCGATGGGTGCCGGAGTTGATCAATGAGACAAGCGGCGATCCCCACATCGTCGTCACTCAAAACGCTCTCGCGGATTCAACGTATTTGGATTACATGCGCGAGCTTTACGGCGACCAGTTCAATCCATTGTCCCAAGAGGATTCACAACGCGCGTTCCAGGAATACGTTACGGACGCGCAGAAGCGCCTGCAGCATGACATAGATTTCCCGGACGAGCCCAAGCAGGTTCTTCCCGGAGAAAACATCCAAATGGTTGACGGCAAGGTCCAGTATTCGGGGATGGTTTCGGTGATGCAGATCAATCAGTTGCTTCTGCAGATGCTCGCCGCAAAGAACCCGGATTTATCCTTCGCCGTGCAGGAATCCACGCCGTTGCGGGGCACGTACTCCGACGCGCTTCCTCTCGGGCCTCTGATGGAACTCAACGCGCAGAGCGACGGGAATCCTTTCAACCAGCAACTCGCGCAGCAGTCGGTGGATTATTGGCGTTCTACAGCGCAAGGCCTGCTGGCGGATCCCAGTGCGACGGGTTCGGATAGTACGATGAAAGCGTATTCGCATGACGTTAATTCGACGGCGAATCTGCTGGCAGCGCACAATTTTACCAGTGAAGCCGAGGACGCTTACTCCCTTGCCAGTCAAATGTGGCCGGAAAACCCGGAGCCAGTGAGCGGCTTGGCGCAAATTTTAGCTCAAACCGGCCATGGGGACGAAGCGCAGAATTTGCTGAATCAATTTGCCGCCAAATATCCCAACCAACAGAAAGCAATTCAGCAGGCGCGCACTGGTGTCACCAGTGTCCTCTGGAGTTTGCCGCCGGCGGCACATTGAGCTTCGTGCCAACGGTGGGGGGATGCCATCTCAAGGGATTACCCAAAAGAAAATGGCGGGAGCGGCGGGGCTCGAACCCGTAACCTCTGCCGTGACAGGGCAGCGCTCTAACCAATTGAGCTACGCCCCCGCGTGGGGCAGGAGAACCTAAGGAAATGGTGCCCGCGCGTCAAGCCGAACACAAAAAAATATTCGGGCAGCAGACGCCAAGGAGGTGGGGGTGGGGAACCCCGCTGAAGAAACGTACTGCCACCCGAACAATGAAATTCTATGTTCCCGCGCCATTTTGTCAACCCCCCGGCAGCTAATGTTAAGAATACTGATGCATTCGTTTCCCCTTATGTTCACATCAGGTTCATCGCATGTTCCCATTGCCAACCATCACTCGCCCGCTTACGATTTGTTCGTTCCGCGCCAGCGAATTTGCCGCGGCTGACATGGCTGAATACAAAGTCAAATTTGAAGTTTTTGAAGGGCCTCTCGACCTGCTCCTCTACCTCATCAAAAAAGAGGAAGTGGACATTTACGAGGTCAATCTCACCAAACTTGCCACGACATTCATCGAGTACATCGAGACCATGCGCCTGCTCGATCTCGAAATCGCCGGCGAGTTCCTCGTGATGGCTTCCACCCTGATGTACATCAAGAGCCGCGAATTGCTCCCCGTGGAACAACAGGTGCAGGTGGAGGGCGACGAGGAGGGCGAGGACCCGCGCTGGGAACTCATCCGGCAATTGGTTGAATACAAAAAATTCAAGGATGCCGCCTCGCAATTGCAGGCGCTGGAAGTCGCGCGCGAAAATACGTTTCCGCGGCTGCCCATCAAACCGGAATTCGAAGCCGACCGCCCCGCAGCCAAGCCGGAAGTCTCCATCTTCGACCTGCTCAATGCCGTCAACACCGTCCTCCAGCGCTTCACCAAGCGTGATGATCCGCGCGATATTTTCGATGACAAATGGACCGTCAGCGAAAAAATCGAGCACGTGCTGAAGGCGATTACGGAGCGGGGAAAGGTGACCTTTTCCGAATTGTTCGCTCAAGCCGCGAGCCGCTCCGAAGTGGTGTGCACGTTTCTCGCCCTGCTCGAATTGATCCGGCTCAAGCAACTCGTGTGTGCCCAACCCGAGCCTTTCGCCGAAATCGAAGTCACGCGCTCTCAAAATGTAGGACAGGATTCTCCCGGCGTGTTGGGATCTCCTTCCGAGCCCTCAGCACCCGAACCTTCAGAACCAGTTTTGAATCCTGTCGCCTCTGAATCTGCTTCCGTCGAGGAAACTCCTGCCGCTTCACCACAGGAAACTGGCGGAACTCCGGGATAGGCTCGTAAATCGAAAATCGAAAATTTAAGAGATGGACCTGAAATTTATTTTGGAATCGATTCTGTTCTCCGCGCAAAAGCCGCTCAGCGTGAAGGAAATCCGCGACGTGCTCGCCAATGCCGCCGAACAGGAAGACGCCGACTCCACCGTCAAAGTGCTTAAAAAAACCAAGGAAGACGACGTGACTTCCGCGCTTGAGCAACTCGCCAAAGACCACGAGGACGCGCAACGCAGCTATCGGCTCGCGTGCGTGGCGGGTTCGTGGCAATTCGTCACGCAGCCTGAGTTCGCGCCGTGGCTCAAGGCGCTTGTCGGCGTAAAAGCGCGCCCGCCGCGCCTCTCGCAGCCCGCGCTCGAGACTTTGGCCATCATTGCCTATCGCCAGCCCATTACCCGCGCGGAGGTCGAGCAGATTCGCGGCGTGAACGTGGATGGCACCATGCAAACCCTCACCGAACGCGGCCTCGTTGAAGCCATTGGCCGCGCCGAAGTCGTCGGCCGCCCGATGACCTACGGCACCGCGTCGTTGTTCCTGGAATATTTTGGCCTGCGCAGTCTCGAAGATTTGCCCGCCGCCGACGAACTCCGAAAAATCGTCGTCGAAAAACCACCCGCCCCGCTCACCGCCGACCCCGGGTTGGCAACGACGCCGCCGGAACAACTGGCAGTGAAGGAAGAAGGCGGAAGTCAGAAGGCAGAGGAGCAAAGTGCGGAACAGCAACCGCATAGCTGAACTGAAGCACGCAAGCCTCAGGCCGTGCCCCTGTTTCGCTGATTTCGCCTGCCGCTGGTAAAGTTTCCTGCTTTCCAGTTTTCCTCATTCCCCGTTATCCTGCCGCCATGCGAATTTTGTCAGGCATTCAGCCTTCGGGCGCGCTGCATCTCGGAAACTATTTCGGGATGATGAGGCCGGCCATCGAGTTGCAGGAAAAAGGCGAGGCATTTTATTTCATCGCCAATTATCATTCCATGACGTCGCTGTTTAATGCCGCGGAACGCCGCGCCAACTCGCTGGATGTTGCCTTGGATTTTCTCGCCTGTGGTCTTGATCCGAAGAAATCCGTTTTCTTCAAGCAATCCGACGTGCCGGAAGTGACTGAACTCGCGTGGATACTGACCACCCTTACTCCGATGGGCCTGCTGGAACGCGGCACGAGTTATAAGGATAAAATAGCCAAGGGCATTGCGCCCAATCACGGGCTTTTTGCCTATCCCGTCCTTATGGCGGCGGACATTTTGATTTACGATTCCAATGTCGTGCCGGTCGGTCGCGACCAGAAGCAGCACGTGGAAATGACCCGCGACATGGCTGTTAAGTTTAACGAGACCTACGGCCAAACCTTCGTGATTCCCGAGCCGCAGATTCGCGACGAAGTGGCCGTCGTGCCGGGGACGGATGGGCAAAAGATGAGCAAGAGTTATGGGAATACCATCGAGATTTTTGGCGATGAAAAGGCAATCCGAAAAAAAATCATGGGCATCATGATGGACAGTCGCACGCCCGCGGAGCCAAAGCCGGACGCGGATAACAATCTAGCGGTGCAGCTTTTGAAATTAGTCGCGCCGACGGATGTGGCGAAGGATTTTGAAAACCGCCTGCGCGCCGGTGGTCTCGGATATGGCGATCTGAAAAAGGCCTTGTTTGAGCACTATTGGAATTATTTCGCGGAGGCGCGGAAGAAGCGCGCGGAACTGGCGGCAAACCTGGACCATGTAAATAAGGTTTTGACCGATGGCGCAGCGAAGGCGCGGACATTGGCGCGGCAGGTATTGGACCGGGCCAAAAAAGCCAGCGGGTTGGATTGACGATGTGAATCGTCCGCCAGATTGCACGAACCGCACCGGCTTCGGCTAAGATCGAGAAGCGTGGTCGGCATTTGATTGGCATCAAAAAGCGATGAAAATAAGCGGCTCCCCCAAATTCGATGCCAGAAGCACCGATCTTGGCCCCCTGCTTTTTAAATGGAGCGCGAACCATCCGATTCTTGTCATCGTGCTCGTTTCGCTGGCGGCGATTGCGGTCAATTGTTACCCAGTCATTTTTTGCGGTAGAAGTTACGTCGCCCCCGCCTACGGACTGCCGATGGTTTACGAAAAATACCCAACACTGCCGGGAATGGACAAGGACATGGAACCAGCGGTGGCTCACGGAAGCGACGTGGGCGCGGCGCTGATTTGGGGCGTGCCGGTGGGTTTCATTGAATCGCGCAGTGTTTGGGAACACGGAGAAATACCCTTGTGGAACCGATATAGCCATGCGGGTGACACGCTGATCGGGCAGGCGATTTCGATGATTGGTGACCCGCTGCAATGGATCGTCATCGCGGGACACGGTTCCTCGCTCGTGTGGGACATCAAGTATGTAATGGCGAAGCTTCTCTTTTGCATTGGGTTCGGGCTGCTCATTCGTCGGATTTTTGGAAACCTGCCGCTGGCATTGCTGTTTGCCGGAATGGCGGCTTACTGCGGCGCTTTCTACTTCATCTTCAACCATACGGTGTTTTTCGTGTTTTCATATGCTCCCTGGATTTTGCTCTCGGCGCTGGAATTGCTGGATCTGCAGTCGAGGCACTATCTCCGCTGGGGCCTGGTGTGGCTGGTGGCAAATTTCGGGTGCTTCAACGGCGGACACGTCGAACCGGCGGTTGTTCTTATTGGTGGTTTGAATTTGGCGGCGGCAGTGTTTGCGCTGACCAGCGCGCGCAGCATCGGAAGGATGCCGGTCGTTTTCCTGCGCCTCGTGATTGGCACTGGCCTTTTTTTGGCGCTGACGGCGCCGATGTGGCTTTCGTTTTTGGCGGCGCTGCAGGGGGCCTGGTCGCTTCATTCGGATGTGCACGTCACGCAGTTCGCGTTCGCGAGCTTGCTGGGAATTTTCGACGACGTTTTTTTTCGCCTGCCGGTTAATGGGAACACTTTCATGGCGCCGGCGCCCGGCGCGAGTTTCCTGATATTGGTCGGAAGCATTTATTCCCTGGTTCGATGGCGGATTTTTAAGAAAGACATTTTCTACTGGATTAATACCGGGGCGATTCTGCTTTGGGGTGGCTGTATTTTTGGATGGGTGCCGTCGGGGCTTCTCTCCCTCGTACCGTTTTTAAATCGTGTCGGGCATACGCATACGGATTTTTCCTATTTGCTGATCATTCATCTCACCATTCAATGCGCCTACGGATTCAAGAGCCTCGTTACGGAAGAAAATTTCCGAGGCGCGGCCAGCAGATTGTTATGGGTCGCCGTGATTTTTGCGGGAATGACTGTTCTGTATTGCTTTGGGTTTGAGCATGGGTCCGTGCCCTGGGCTTATTATGCAGCCATGGCCGCCGGGGCGTTTGGCGCGCCGCTGCTGTTTACGTTTTTAAAAAGCAGGGGTCCGATTCCATGGGTCGGAGTATTAGGCGTGGCGGTTTTAGCTTTCGTGCCGCACTTTCGTTTTGGACTCTACAATTTCGGCAACCAATACGTGCTTATCGTCCCCAAACCGCGCGTTACTCTCGATGCGCCGAGTCCGGCCATTGAAGAAATCAAGGCGGACTCTTCCCAACCCTTTCGCGTGATGGGCGCCGAAGCAATCCTCTACGGTGATTATGCGGCGGTTTACGGCCTGGAAGACATTCGTTCCTGCGCGCCTTTGAGCAATAACGAATTTGTCAGCCTGCTGCACGAATTTCCCGGAATGTCCCCGGAACCGGGCTGGGATGTGCAGCTAACCAACCTGGTCGCGGCTCACGCTCTTTTAAACCTGCTGAATGTTAAATACGTGCTCACACGGCCCAAAGTCAACGTGCAGGACGGGTTGGGGTTTCATCTCACCGACAAAAGCGATCTGGGAGTCCTGGAAAATCTGGATGTCTGGCCGAGGGCATTTTTTTGCAATTCAATCGTCTCCATCGCTTCCACAAAAAAATTCATCCAGTATCTTTTAGAAAACGGAAAGCAGCCGTTTGCAGCGTTGACACCGGATGAAATCACCGGTTATCCCGCTCTGACGTCTTTGCGAAACAATTCCACCCCCTCTGTCGCGCCGGCCAGCCATTACGAGTCGCTTCCCAATTCCACTGCCTTTGATATCCACGCGGATTCCGCAGGCGTGGTTTGCCTTACCGAAGAACAAGGCCGGAACTTTACTGCCACAGCGAATAGCGAGTTGAAAACAGTGCTGACCGTCAACCGCGTTTTCAAAGGCGTTTACCTCGATAAACCGGGCGATTACCACGTTCAGTTCACCTATCGACCGGCCCACTGGCGCCTGGCGTGTGCACTATTCTGGGCGGCAGTGGCGCTGATTGCAGTTTTCGCCGCCGCGGATTTTTTTGGCGGCAAATTTAAAAGGGACGAGCCGCTATCGAGTTCTTACGTACCAATGCCATGAGTCAGCCAACGGATGAAAGGCCGTCGGTCAAAGCCTGTCACGTTTGTGAGGGGACGAGGATCTACTACCTTTTTTCGGCATCGGCTTACCGCGTGGTGCGCTGCGAAGACTGCGGGTTGGTGTTTCTTAATCCGCAGCCGAACGACACCGAATTGGCGCGGATTTATGGAGCGAACTATTTTTTAGGCAGCGAAAGTGAAGAAGGCCGGCGTGCCGCGGGTGAAGTCAAACAAGCTACGGCGGCGGGATATCTCTCGGAAATCGCCCGTTATCGCGGTTCCCCTCCGGGCCGGTTGTTGGAAGTCGGATGCGGCGACGGCGACTTTCTCGAAGTCGCGGAAAAAGCCGGTTGGAATGTTACTGGAATCGAGTATTCCGCTTCCGCGAGCGAGCGTGCGCGCCAGCGCCTCAAAAAAGGCCAGGTGCATTGTGGCGAATTACGGCAGGCATCCTTGCCTGCGGAACAATTTGATCTGTGCGTCCTTTCCGATGTTCTCGAGCATGTTCGCGCGCCCCTGGAATTTCTTCGCGAAATCCATCGCGTGTTGAAGCCGGGCGGAACCTTGTTTGTCGCCACTCCCTCGACCGATTCCTGGTCGGCGCGGTTGCTGCGGCAAAAGTGGATGGAATTCAAAGCCGAGCACCTGACTTATTTCGATCGCCAAACCCTCCAGACCGCGCTTTTCAAATCCGGCTTCCGCGAAGTCATCGTTCAACCCGGCTGGAAAGTGTTGAGCCTGGATTACGTGCGAAAGCATTTCGAGCGATTTCCTGTCCCAGGGATAACGCCGTCGATGAATTTTCTCGCCCGCTTTTTGCCAAAAGGAACGCGCGAGCGGCACCGGCGAATTGTCGCAAGTGGCATCATGGCTTTCGCGCGAAAAGCCGAAGTGCGGCCACAACCAGTGCTCTCAGTAATTGTCCCCGCGTATAACGAGGCCAAAACTTTTGACGTCATGATGGAAGGATTGTTGCGGAAGGAATTGCCAACCGTCCGAATGGAAATCATCGTGGTCGAAAGCAATTCGACCGACGGCACCCGGGAAACCGTCCTGAAATACAAAGATCATCCGAAGGTGAAGCTGATTTTCGAAGATCAGCCGCGCGGCAAAGGTCACGCCGTGCGCACCGGCTTGAAAGCGGCTTCCGGAGATTACGTGCTGATCCAGGATGCGGACCTGGAATACGACCTGGAGGATTACGACGCGCTGCTGGACCAACTGGTGACCGGGCGCAGTGCCTTCGTCCTCGGCTCAAGGCACGGCGGGCGGAAAGTTCTGAAGATGCGCCGGTTTACAGGCCAGCATGGGCTGAGCTTGTTTGTGAATGTCGGGCATTGGTTTTTCACGACGTTGGTCAACGTGCTGTTTCTGCAGCGGCTCCGCGATCCGTTCACGATGTTCAAAGTTTTTCGTCGGGATTGCCTCTTCGGTTTGGAGTTTCAATGCAATCGTTTTGACTTCGATTACGAACTGCTCATCAAACTGATTCGCAAGGGATATCGGCCGATTGAATTGCCCGTGAACTATCGTTCGCGGTCCTACAAAGAAGGCAAAAAGGTGCGCATGTTTCGCGATCCGCTCTCCTGGCTCGGGACGCTCGCCTGGTTGCGGCGCGTAAAGATCGATCCCATGGCGGTGGCGGAGCGGCAGCGGCGAACCGGCAAGGCTGAGGTGAGTTGACGCCGTTCAGGTTCGGCACATCGCCGGCCTATACAATTTTCCACTTTGGCAAATCCTGCGAATCCACCGACCCAATCGGCTCGCGTCTGGCATTTACCACGATCAAGTCATCGATGTTGCGCTCATTGAAAATTCTCAGCGCTTCTTGCGCGAGCGCGTTTTCGCGGATGGCGATGGGGTTTTTTGTCATCACGCTGCGCAGCGTGCGCGAGAGCAACTCCTCGTCAGTGGACATGCGGCGGCGGAAATCTCCATCGGTGAAGACGCCGGTGAGTTTGCCGCGCGCATTCACGATGCTTAGGCTGCCCGATTTGGCGCGGGTCATGATGAGCAAGGCGTCCTTGACCAGCATGTCTTCGCGCGCGACGGCATTGCGCTCGCCGGTGCGCATAATGTCGCTGATGCGCGACAGCAGCGCGCGGCCGATGGCGCCGCTGGGATGATAGCGCGCGAAGTCGCTCTTCTTGAAACCGCGCGCCTGTAATACCGCCATCGCGAGGGCATCGCCCATCACGAGAGTGGCCGTGGTACTCGCGGTCGGCGCGAGGTTGAACGGACAGGCCTCTTTCGCTATGCGCACGTTCAAGACCACGTCGCTGTGCAGCGCGAGCGACGATTTCACGTCGCCGGTGATCGAGATGATTTTGACGGAAAAACGTTTGAACGCGGGCAGCAAATTCAACAACTCCTCCGACTCACCCGAATAACTCAACGCGAGAATCAGGTCGCCGTCATTGATGATGCCGAGGTCGCCGTGCAAGGCATCGACGCTGTTCAGCATGACGCTCGTGGAACCTGTGCTGGTGAGGGTGGCAGAAATTTTCCGGCCCACGTTGCCGGATTTGCCGATGCCGACGACCACAATTTTCCCTCGCCGCCGGAGGGTGTCCTCGACGATTTCCACGGCGCGTTGGAAGGAACCATCCAGTTGCGCGCGGACTTTTTTGAGCGCGGCGATTTCGATGTCGAAGACATTTTTAGCTTCGGCGAGATAATTCATCGTAGGGAGAATGCAGCGGAAACGAGGGGTTTTCAACCACGAAGCAGAGGCAGACAACCAAGCCGTCGGATCGACAGTCTGCTGACGAAAATCGAAAGTCAGGCCATTGGCAGCTGCACCCAAAATTGGCTTCCGTTGACACCATCGGATTCGACGCCCGCTTTGCCTCCCATTCGCTCAGCTGCTTTGCGAACAATCGCCAAACCGATGCCGGTGCCCTCGTATCGCCCGCCAGGATGAATTCGTTCAAACATCCCGAACAGCCGATGCTGGTATTCGGTTTTAATGCCGATGCCGTTATCTTCGATCCACAGCCGCGCCTGGTCGCCGTTCACTTCGGAGCGGATAATCACCTCCGGCATCCGACCCGTGAGAACGAATTTCACCGCGTTGTTCAACAGGTTTGAGATAATCTGGCTCAAAGAGGGTTCGTGACCGAGTATAGTCGGCAACTTGCCCGGGATGGAAATTCTTGCGCGGGAGGGATCAAATTCCGGGTATTGCAGCAGAATACCGCGCGTCAAGCCGTCGAGATCCACCGGTTGAAGCTTGATGTCCTGGCGCGCCACGCGGCTGTAGGTCAGCACATCGAGAATCAGGCGGTCCATGCGCGAACCGCTTTCGATGATCCGCTCCACATACCCGCGGCCCTGCTCGTCGAGTTTGCCTCCGTGATCTTCCAGCAATGCGCTGGCGTAACCTTTCATTGCTCGAACCGGTGAACGCAGGTCGTGGGAGACGCTGTAGGAAAACTCTTCCATCTGTGCGATGGCCGCGCGCAGTGACGCTGTTCGTTCAGCCACCGTCTGTTCCAATTTTTCCTTCGCGCGGACCCGTTCGGTGATATCCGTGGCGAGCAAGAGCACGCCTTCGGAGGTGGGATAAACGCGAATATCGAACCATTGGTTCCATGGTTCATAATTAAACTCGAATCGTCCCGGCATTTTGTGCTCCACTGCCCGCAGGACTTCGTCGTGAAAATTCCCCGTTTTGACGGCGGGGAATAATTCCCAGATGGAGCGGCCCAACAATTCCTCCCGGCTCAATCCAGTCGTTTGAAGCGTGCGGTCGTTCACATAAACATAACGCCAGTCACGATCCAGGAGGATGAATTGCTCATCCATGCCGGACAAAACCGATTCCAATCGCTGCCGAATGCTTTGCGATTCTTCGCGCAGGCTCGTTTCGTTGGCCAATGCTTCCTGGCGCATACGCGCCATTTTGAGATGTGATTCCAGCCGCGCGACGAGTTCACGGCCTCCGAAGGGCTTGACCATATAGTCGTCAGCGCCTTCTTCGAGGCCTTCGACTTTTGCTTCATCACCCGCTCGCGCCGAAAGAAAAATGACCGGGATAGTCCGCAACGACGGGTCGGCGCGAATGGCGCGCAACAACGCGAAGCCATCCATTCCCGGCATCATGACGTCCGTGATAATGACGTCCGGCCTTTGCCGCCGGGCGGCTTCGAGAGCGGCGTCGCCGTCGCCGACAGTTTCGAGATCATAACGACTTTGCAATAAGCGCGCGATGTAATCGCGCATATCGGCGTTGTCGTCGGCAACTAAAATGCGCGGAGCACCGCTGCGGTTGGTCCGTTGCGGCGAGAGGAGAGGTTGATCCGATTGATTCATCTCGCTGGGCGGCGCCCAGCGAGATGCTTCCTCCACGAAGGCATCCCCATGCAGGGCGGTGGACCCCTGGTTTGCGGGCGCGCCGCTGCGCTCGGCCGCAAGATGGGCGTTGCCAAACGGGATGCGCACCGTGAAAGTCGAGCCTTTGCCGGGAGCGCTGGCAACCGAGATTGTTCCGCCGTGCAGCTTGACGAGTTCGTACACGAGCGCCAGGCCGATGCCGGTGCCCTCATGGGAGCGGGCGTTCGAGTTTTGCACCCGGTGAAACCGCTTGAAGATATTCTCGGTTTCGCCTGCGGGTATGCCCGTGCCGGTGTCCGTAACTTGGAGCACCGCATGTCCGCCCTCCGAACCGAGCCGCACCGAAATACCACCGTCGAGCGTGAACTTGAAGGCATTTGAAAGGAGGTTGAAGACAATCTTCTCCCACATGTCACGATCCACGAACACCGGTTCCGGCAAGGAATCACATTGCACATCGAAGTGCAGGCCAGCCCTCTGCACCGTCGAACGAAACGCGCTGGCAAGATCGGTGGTGAAGGCGCATAAATCCGTGCGTTCGTGATTCGCCTGGATGCGGCCGCCCTCAATCCTTGAGAAGTCGAGCAGCGTATTGACGAGCTTCAGCAAGCGAAGGCTGTTGCGATGGATTACTTCCAGCTCGCCCCGCGTTTCCTGCGGCGAAACGGCCCCGTCCCGCTCCAGCAATTCTTCGAGCGGTCCAAGCATCAGCGTGAGCGGTGTCCGGAATTCATGGCTGACATTGCTGAAAAAAGTGGTCTTCGCGCGATCGAGTTCCACCAGGGCCTCGGCTCGCTGGCGTTCTTTTTCGTATGACTGCGCATTGGAGATCGCCGTTGCAAACTGGCCGGCGACCAGTTGGAAAAAACCTTCGTAATCGTCATCCATCGCTCGACGTGGATTAACACCCAGCACCAGCGCGCCGACCGGGTGTTCGGCATCCGTGCCCGGTATGGAAAGCACGGCCGCGAATTGTGGTGGTTCCGGATATTTTCCGCCGGAAAATTTGCCGAACCGCGACTCCAGGTTCGAAATAATGACCGGTTGTCCGGTGGCTAAAGCTTCGACGATCGGCCACTGTTGCTCAGCGCCGTTATCCAGGCAAATTTCCGCGAAGCGCCCTGAATGATTCTCGGGGACTTGCACCGCCCCTTTGAGCGATGCCTTTTTCTGTAAGGGATCGAGAAGGTAAATCAATGCGAAGGGCACGTCGGCCGGGTTCTGTTCCAGTGTCTGAACAAACTTTCCGCACGCTTCATCAATTGTCCGTGCGACGGTTGTATTAGCGGCCAGTTCGCGCAGCAAGGTCAGGCGCCGCTCGGAGATGACCCGTTGGGTTTCCTCTGTGACCACGCACAGCATGCTGCGCCGTTGTCCTGTATCCTCGTAGAGCGGGCTATAGGAAAACGTGTGATACGTTTCCTCGATATAACCGCTTCGTTCCAGAAACAGCAACAAACCTTCATCCCATGTGGCCTCGCCCGTTCGGAGAACACTCTCAATCCGGGGACCAATGTCGGCCCAGATTTCCGCCCACACCTCCCGTGCTGGCCGCCCCAGGGCCCAGGGATGTTTTTTACCCAGCGTGTCCCGGGCGTAAGCGTCGTTGTAAAAAAATGTGAGCTCCTGCCCCCAACCCATCCACATGGCGTAACGGGAGTCGAGCATCATGCGGACAATGGTCTTCAAACTCGGCGGCCAGGATTGCGGCGGGCCGAACTCATGTTTTGACCAGTCAAACTCGCGGATAAGCTGGCGTGTTTCCCCGCTGCCAGCGAGCCAATCGTCGGACAACGGCGGTCGTGCCCCGTTGAGCGAATTGCCGGGGGATGGCGCCGTGGGCGGGCCTTCGAGATTTGGCGCGTCTGGGGTCTGTTTGGACGTCATTCGAAGGAAGGGATCAATCCAGGAGCAACGTTTAGCGCGACGACAAATAAATTTAGGCACCGCATTTCGACCTTCTGAAAATCATAGAGTCCTAATCTCGTCTGCACAAATGTCGTTTTTTACCGCGCGCGATGCCGGCATCCACCGCCCAACACGGCTCAGGTGACTCTTATTGTAGAAATCAAATGGAAGACCTCTTATAGGGTGAAGTCCCTATTTCGTCGACGGGAGGAAACGAAGCGTGATCTCCGGAATCGAGAGCCAATGAGAAACGAAACGCACGGGCAAGATGCCCGTGCCACTTAACGGATTACCGCCCGCTGGCGCTGAATTGTTGTGACATCTGGCCGAGGCGTTTGTTGTCGGCGCGGATGCGCGAAGCAAGTGTGCGCGAGGTGGCTTGCAGGAACGGCGTGGCGAGCGCGGGCGCTTCCTTGGCCAGTCGTTCGAATGCAACGGAGGAAATTCTGAGCAACGAACTGTCCACGTTCGCGAGCACATCGGCGGAGCGCGGGCCGCGATCAAACAACGCAATGTCGCCGAAAAATTCGCCGGCGCCAAACGTCGCCAGGATCGTTTCACGATCACCCACCATGACGCGGGCGCGCAATTCGCCTTCGAGAATGAGATACATGGCATCGCCGGGTTCACCCTGGCGCACCACGGTGGTCCATTGCGGGACGCGCTGCAACTCCATGAAATCGGACAGATGACTCAGTTGGGCGTCGTTCAGGTCCGCGAGAATTTTGATCCGGCGCAGTGCCCCGGGAGTGATGCCGGGGCCATCGGCAGAGCGCGTAAACTTTTTCCCGAAGAACATTTTCAATTCGGTGATGTCCGCCGCCCGCTGCCAGGTGGAGTCCCGGCGCGCGTAAACCCAGGTGTTTCCGAGGACGCGCTCGTCCTTGATCCAATTGACCAAAGTCGGAAGCTCAACAGGCCCATACGGAGAATCATCGATTCCCCAAATGAAATAGTCACTCATAGGCTGCTGAGACATGAACGAAGCCTAGCACTAGATGTATTTTTGGGAAGTCGAAAAAAGTACGGATTTGCTTCCAATGTTTTCACCGAATCACCTCCAATGGTAATGTCGGTTGTGCAAAGGGATGTCTTTTACCGCCTTAATCCGAGTTCGGATACGACCCCAGCACTTTGACGTAACTGCATTCCTGCGCCAATTGCTCAATGGCTTTGGCGACTTTGCGGTCCTCCTGATGCCCGTCGCAGTCGATGAAAAAGAAATATTCCCACGCGCGGCGTTTGCTGGGGCGCGATTCGATCTTGGTGAGGTTGATGCGGTTGCGACGGAAGGCCGCCAGCGCGTGATGCAACGCGCCGACTTTGTCGGTGATGCTCATCATCAGGCTGGTACGGTCGTTACCGGTCGGCGGGCTGCACTTGCGGCCGAGCACGAGGAAGCGCGTGGCGTTCGCGGCATTGTCCTGGATATCCTGTTCCAGCACTGGCAGGCCGTATTTCTCGGCGGCCAGGATGCCGGCAATGGCAGCGGCGCTTTTTTCCTTCGCAGCGAATTCAGCCGAGCGCGCGTTCGAGGACGTCTCGATGATTTCCACGTGCGGTAAATTGTTTTGAATCCACGCGCGGCATTGCGCGAGCGATTGCGGATGAACGTAAAGTTTTTTGATTTGTTTGCGCGGCGAAAGGCTGAGCAGACATTGCTGCACCGGCAAAATGATTTGCGCCACCACCTTTAAATCGCTGTCCACGAACATATCGAGCGTGTGCGTAACGACGCCTTCGGTGGAATTCTCGACCGGCACCACGCCGTAATCCGCGCGGTTCTTGCTCACCTCGGCAAAGACATCGCCGATGGTTTTCTGTGGCGAATAGAGCAGGCTGGAACCAAATTTTCGGATCGCGGCCTGATGCGTGAACGTCGCTTCGGGTCCGAAGTAGGCGATGGTCATGGATTTTTCCAATGACAAAGCGCTGGACATGATTTCGCGGTAAATGGCGCGGAGCGACTCGTTTGTAATGGGGCCAGAGTTCTGCGAACAGATGCGGTCCAGCACGGCGCGCTCCCGATGCGGCGCGTAGATTTCCTCGCCGGCTTTGAGTTTGATTTCGCCAATCGCGAGGACGTGTTTGGTGCGCTCGTTCAGGAGCTTGACGATCTGGGCGTCCAGCTTGTCGATTGCCTTTCGATGTTCGGGAATGTTCAAAGCAACGGTAGAATGCCGGAGTGATAAGCGCGAAGCAAGCCAGTCCCTGCGCGTAAATCCTCCCGCTCAAAAATCACGTCGACCTCGCCGTCCCTTATCTATTTCGTGTTAAGACTTCCGTTTTTCACTTCCCACCGGTGCAGTTCGCGGCTCAGTTCCTGCGGCCAGTTTTCCTCCGTCGCCGTCATGAACACCTGCCCGCGCGATTGGTGCGCCCGCTCGAGCAACGGCAGGAATCCGCTCCGGCGTTTCACATCCAATTCCCCCATGATGTCGTCAATGAGGAGAATCGGCGGCGAACCGTGAATGCCCGTCAGGTATTCCGCCTGCGCCATTTTCAACGACGTGGCCAACGTGCGCTTCTGGCCTTCGCTGCCGAATTGCGCCGCGGATTTTTCATTCAACAAAAGCTGCAAATCGTCGCGATGCGGCCCAATCAATGTCGCCCGATACGATTGCTCCCGCCGCCGCGCCTGCGCCAGTTCCACCGCGAAATCTTTTTTTACGCTGGGCTGATATTCGATGCGCAATTCCTCCGCGTCGTTGGAAATCCGGCGATAGGCGAGCCGCGCCAGCGGAGACAATTTCGGCGCCAGCTCGCGGCGCATCCGCACGATCTCCTCACCCGCACTGATGAGTTCGCGGGTAAATCCCTCGAGCGCCGCCTCGTCAAGAATGGGCCGCTTCAACAGCGCATTGCGCGAACGGAGCGCTTGCGCGTAACGCTGCAATAACGGCAGATAAGTCGCGTGCGTTTGCGAGAGCAGCAGGTCCAGGAAACGCCGCCGTGCGCGCGCTGTCCCTTTCACCAGTTGCAAATCTTCTGTGCAGAAAACCACCGTCCGCAACGCCCCGAGATAATCTGTTAGTTTGCGCACCGGCCTGCCGTCCAGGCTCAGGCTGCGCTCCGCCGCCGACCAATACATTTTTATTTCACGCTGGCCCTGCGCGACGACGTTCCCGCCGACGAAATACCCCTTTTGCCCATGCCGGATCATCTGCGCGCTGCCGACACCGCGGAATGACCGCAGGGTCGCCATGAGATAAATCGCTTCGAGAATGTTCGTTTTGCCCTGGGCGTTATCGCCGAGGAGCAGATGAAAACCCGACGCAAAATCCACATCCAGCCGCGCGTAATTGCGGAAGTCTCGGAGTCGCAGATGGGCCAGGTGCATGTTGGGCAGTTAAATTGTCCGTAGTTAAATCGTTAAATTGTTCCAACGTTGCAATCTTTGATTTTATTCCGCCTCGTCTATTAAACGAAAAAATATTAAATTGCATCGAACTGTTATGGATAACCAAAACGAATCGAATCCTCCGCCGCGTTACACCTGGCCTTGGTTTGTGCTGGGCCTGGCCGTGCTGGGATTCGTGCTCGCGATAATCTGGATGACTGTGCTGGTGCGGCGCACCCGCGCGCAACGCGAATACGAAGCCTGGCCGGTTCCCGCGCAGTCGGTTTCGCCGACAAATTCCATTTCCAAAACGAATTCTAGTTCCATCAAGACCAATTCCGACGCAACGTTACAGCGCCAGCAGTAGCTTTTTGATCTCCTTCAATCGCCCCTTCACATCCTTCTTCGTCAAACGCGGAAATTTCCCGCCCAGCGTGATGAAATCTCCCTGGCGTGTGAGCATCAACTTGTCCTCCTTCACCTCCATGACCGTAACCTCGCGTTCGCTCGCCAGGATTTTCAATTCCGCAAACAACAGCAACAATTCGACCGCGGGCGGCATCGCTCCGAAGCGGTCGCGCAATTCCTTTTGCAAAATTTCCAGCGCCGGCTTATCCGTCACCTGCGCGAGCTTGCGATAAATTTCGATGCGATGTTGCGGCTCCGTCGCGTAACTTTCCGGCAGTGCGGCGGCATCGCCCAGAAAATCCAGGCGCACCTGCACCTCGACACGCGGTTTGACCTTCTCGCCTTTCAGCGACGACACACTTTGTTTGAGCAACTGGCAATAAAGCTCGAATCCCACTGCCGTGATGTGCCCGCTTTGCTCCGCGCCGAGCAAATTGCCCGCGCCGCGGATTTCCAAATCGCGCATTGCAATTTTAAATCCGCTTCCGAGCGTTGAGTATTGCTTTATCGCGCTGATGCGCTTGCGCACGTCCGTCAGCAGCCTCGCATGCCGCGGCAGCAGCAAATACGCGTAAGCCTGGTGCTTGTAGCGGCCCACCCGACCGCGCAACTGATACAAATCGCTCAATCCAAAACGGTCGGCGCGATCGATGATGATCGTGTTCGCATTCGGAATATCCAAACCGCTTTCGATAATCGTCGTCGAAAGCAACACATCCGCCTCGCCGTTCACGAACTTCGTCATCACCTCTTCCAACTCGTCGGCATGCATCTGGCCGTGGCCAACTTCAATGCGCGCCTGCGGCACAAGCGCGCGCAGTTTTTGCTCCATTGTATGAATCGTCGCCACGCGATTGTGCAAAAAGAAAACCTGTCCGCCGCGATGCAGTTCGCGCTGGATGGCATCGCGAATGACGCGCTCGTCGTACTCCGTGACAATCGTCTCCACCGGCAGCCGGTCGTGTGGCGGCGTTTGAATCGAACTCATGTCGCGCGCGCCGGTGAGCGCCAGGTAAAGCGTCCGCGGAATCGGCGTGGCGCTGAGCGTCAGCACGTCCACCAGCTTGCGTAGCATTTTGAACTTTTCCTTGTGCATCACCCCGAAGCGCTGTTCCTCATCGATCACCACCAGGCCCAGGTCTTTGAACACCACGTCGCTTTGAATCAACCGATGTGTGCCAATCACGATGTCCACCGCGCCAGCCGCGAGGTCTTTCACCACCTGCTCCTGCTGGCGGCGCGTGCGAAAACGAGAGAGCAATTCGATGCGCACCGGGCAATCCGCCATCCGCTCGCGAAACGTATTGAAATGTTGCTGCGCCAAAACCGTCGTGGGCACGAGCACGGCCACCTGGCGTCCGTCCATGACGGCTTTGAAGGCGCCGCGAATGGCCACCTCGGTTTTGCCGAAACCCACGTCGCCGCAGATGAGCCGGTCCATCGGCTTGGGCCGTTCCATGTCCAGCTTCGTCTCATTGATCGCGCGAAGTTGGTCCGGCGTTTCCTCAAAAATAAATGAGCCTTCGAATTCCCGCTGCCACGGCGTGTCTGCTTTGAACGGATGACCCTCCTGCGATTCGCGCGCAGCCTGGATGGACAACAACTCGCTCGCGACATCCCGTACCGCGCGTTCGGCGTGCTCCTTCGCTTTTTGCCAGCGCGTGCCGCCCAGCGCGTTCAACGGCGGCCGGAATTTTCCCGCGCCCACGTATTTGCTCACGAGGTGCGACTCGGTCACCGGAACATAAAGTTTTGGCGGCTCCTGCGTCGAATCGTTCGGTGCATATTCAATCACCAAACACTCCGTTTCAGCCTTCTGACTTTTGCCTTCAGACTTCTGCCCCCCCGCCGCGGACGGAAGGCTCTTCAGTCCCAGAAACCTTCCGATGCCATGCTGCAAATGCACCACCAGATCGCCTTCTTCCAATTCGGTGAAGTCGATATCAAGCGCCGAGCGGGTGGCCTGCGCATGCGGTGATTTCAACCGGCGCGGGCGTTGAATTTTGTAACGGCCAAAAATCTCCGCATCCGTCACCACCACCAGCTTTGCTTCGTCAGAAATGAATCCGCGCGCCAACGAACCAATGTGCAACGTAGGACCGGCTTCCTGCTTGTCCCGCCGAAGTGTCGCGGAGGCGGACTGGCCTCCATTTTCATTTGCGTTTAAGCCAAGCTCATCCCAAATCTCCAAAAACCGCTGCCGCTCGCCATCGTTGTTGCAAAAAACATGGACCGCATAATCCTGCCGCACCCATCGATGAAGCTGGGCGAAAAATTCCCGGCGTTGGATCTCGGCCACCTGCGGTTCCAACGCACGTTCTGCCAGCGGGCGATACGTGTCCAGACTGTTGAATTCCGGTGCCGGACAATCATTTAGGGTTCCCTCCTCAGCGGCCTCGGATAATTCCAGGAATGTCCGGCCCGGCCTGCTCGCATCCGCGCGGAATTGTTGCCACGAAATAAAAAACGGGTCCTGTCCTGGGATCTGCTGCGCGTATTCATCGGCGCGCAAGGTGAGCGATTCCGGATCGCTCAAAATAAAAATGGCGTCGTCCGGCAAAAAATCGAGCAACGTCGCCAAAGGCGCGTGGCCCTTGCGCTCCGCTTCACTTTTCAACACCCCAAGCTCTCCCGCCGGAGGAAGTGTGACCGTCGTGATTCCTTCGCGCGAAATTTGTGTGAGGGGATCGAAGTAACGCAGCGATTCCAACTCGTCGCCGAAAAACTCCAACCGCACCGGCCACGGACTGGTCAGGGGAAATACGTCGAGAATGCCGCCGCGCAATGCCAGTTCGCCTTTTTGCGTCACCTGCGCCTCAGGTTCGTAGCCCTGTTCCTCGAGCCATTCCACGAGGTCCAACGGATCGATTCGTTCGCCGCGCGCGAGCGTTCTTATGCGCTCGCGCAACTGCCCCGGAGCAAAAGTTTTCTGCAACAACGCCGTGACACTTGTTACGACAATTTTCGATTTGGCCTCCCGGTTCTCCCCAATCCCCGCCAGCGCCACGAGAGTTTGCAGCCGGTCGGTGATGGTATCGGAATGCGGGAGCTTGTTCTCATGCGGCAAAACCTCCCACGCAGGAAAAAACAGCGGCGGCGATTGAGACTGTGGATTCAGCCACGTCTCAAGATCCTGTTGAAAACTCTCCTGCGTTTTTAAAAGATCGGTGACCACCACGATTGGACGGAGGGGAAACAATCGACCCAGCACAGCCGCCAGGAAAGGCCGCGCGGCTGAATCGATGCTGGCGCAGGACAACACTCCTCCCCGCTCCAGGCGCCGTGCAAGGGATTGCACAGCGGGAGTAGCCAAGACCTGAGCGAATAAATCGCTTGTCGCTGCTTCTGCCAAATTTTGCGCCAAGCGCTAAAACTTCGCCGTGTTCCCGCGGCGCGTCAAGCCGTCTGATAGTGGCACGGGCAAGATGCCCTATTTTGACTTCACCAGGCTAAAAGGCATCTCCACAAAACCACCCAGCCAGAATTTCTTATCTGTGTTCGAGCCGTCAAAAACCGTCCGCGATTGGAAGCCAATCCGCAGCCCGTGCCACGAACTCCGGTAATCAAATCCCGCCTCGATCGAATCCTGGTTTTCGCGCACCGCTCGAGGATACACAATATTATGCGTCGCCGGGTCGAATTGAATACTGCCGCCGCTAATGCTTCCCAGGTGCCGGTAGCCCGCGTCCAGCTCCCAGTTTTTGATTTGTTGGAACAAGCCGATGGTCACGATGTAAAGATCGTTCGCTGAAGTATGGTTCCAGCGGAACAAATCGTCCGTGTAGGCTCCCAGTCCGGTCCACCCAAAATGTTTCCGTGCCAGCACCTCAGGCTCGATGGCCGTGGAACGAGTTCCCGGCGCGAACGGAAGGTGTTCATCAAAACTTCCCGGGAGGATTGCGCCGGCGCGAACGGTCAACGTCGGCGCCCAGGCGAAGTCCGTTTCTCCTTCCTTAAAAATTTGGTAACGCAGTCCAAGCGGAGTGTCCATCAATCCCGTGGTGGACCGAATCGTCCCGGGCGTCGCTCCATTCGCAAAATAACGCCACCCCACAGTTGTATAGCCAAGGCTCAGATCCGCCGCCCATTTTTCCGACAGGCCATACTGTAAACTCATGTAACCCTGGTTGATATCGATGCCGTAATGTTCACCGCGCTCCGGGAAATCCACGAGGTGACGGGTATTGCCCGCCCAGAAATGATAAGCGTCCGATTCCTCGTAAGTCAGGCGGACCACCAGTTGGCCGTAGTCCGGCACATTGGCCCATTGGGCGAAAGGCTCGTGAGCCACGTTTTCACTGGCCCGCAATTGTGAAAGGTTTGGTAATAGAAACAAAAAAGCGGCGATCAGGCTCCCACTAACCGGATTACATAAGCGTTTCATCTCAGGATTCAGTTTCGTGGCGCGTATTCACCGCTTCTGTTTAACACGGCAAAATGGACGGAAATCAGACTCTCAAAATTCAATAGCGAGGAGATACTAAACGGACAGTTGTTTTCCAGGCAATACCCATTCAACCCTATACCAGGGCGGACGCATCTCCTATTTCAGGACTGATACGTCTGAATTTTCAACGTGATCGTTTTTAATTTTTCTCGACATAAAAATCCTTCCAATTGGCATAAGTGTTAGCTTTTTTGAATGGTGGTTAAGGGTCATTTGTTCCATTGAAAATCGTCTCTTAACGATTCTGATTGCGGCGGATTTACTTTTCGCGAATTCAAACCGAAAAAATCAATTTCCACCTTTCGCGTCCTCCGAAAATTGCGATGCGTTGGCCCTGAACCTTATACGCCGTGTTTGGGGCGCATTTGGCCACTCGTCTGTAGTTCCGCCTTTAGGCGGTTCGGCGCGCAATCTCCACATCGCAAGACGCGCCCAAGCGTGGTTGCCGTCTCCCTGTCTATTCCCACTCGATCGTTCCCGGCGGCTTGCTTGTGATGTCAAACACGCAACGATTTACGCCTTTCACTTCGTTGATGATCCGGCTCGCCAGCTTCTCCAATAGATCGTAAGGCAGTTTCACCCAATCAGCGGTCATACCGTCTTGCGATTCCACTGCGCGAATCGCGATGGTGTAATCATACGTCCGCTCGTCACCCATCACGCCCACGCTGCGTATGGGCAGCAAAACGGCGAAGCTCTGCCAAATCTTGTAATACCACCCGCTGCTTTTCATTTCTTCGACCACGATGGTGTCGGCGTTCCGCAAAATTTCGCAGCGATCCGGCGTGACTTCGCCCAAGATGCGCACCGCCAGACCGGGTCCGGGGAACGGTTGCCGCAAGACAATCTCGCGCGGCAGGCCCAATTCCAGGCCTAACTCGCGCACTTCGTCTTTGAACAGGCACTTGAGCGGTTCGACCAGTTGAAATTTCATTTTCTTCGGCAGCCCGCCCACATTGTGATGGCTCTTGATCATCGCCGCGGGATTTCCCGCGATCGGCACCGACTCAATCACATCCGGGTAAAGCGTCCCTTGCGCGAGAAACTTCGCCTTGCCCGCGCGCTTCGTCGCGCTCTGGAAAACTTCGATGAACGTCCTGCCAATGATTTTGCGTTTGCGTTCCGGGTCGGTCACGCCCTTGAGCCGGCGCAGGAATAATTTCGACTGTTCCTCGTATTGCAGTTTGATTTTGAAATGCCGCCCGAAAACCTCGCGCACAACCCCCGCCTCGCGCCCGCGCAATAAGCCGTTATTGACAAAAATGCACGTGAGTTGATCGCCGATGGCTTTGTGAATCAACGCCGCCGCCACGCTGGAATCAACGCCGCCGCTCAAGCCCAGAATCACGCGGTCCTTCCCCACCTGGTTGCGGATTTCCTCCACGGCCTGCTCGATATAGCCGCGCATTGTCCAATTCTTGCCGCAACCGCAAATATTGTGGACGAAATTGGCGATGATTTCCTTCCCGCGCGGCGTGTGCGCGACCTCGGGATGAAACTGCAAGCCGAACATCTTTCGCGCGCGGTCCTCGATGGCCGCGAACTGCGAATTGTCCGTCACCGCAACCGGCTTGAAACCCCTCGGGAGCTTCGTCAGCTTGTCGCCGTGCGAATTCCAGACCTGGAGCGATTCAGGAAGATTGGCGAACAGCGGGCAAAAACTGTCCGTGACGCGGAGCGTGCCCTTGCCATATTCGCGCTTCTCGCCTTTCTCGACCTTGCCGCCGAGAAAATGCCCAAGCACCTGCAGTCCGTAACAGACGCCCAGCAACGGAAGGCCAAGATTGAAAATCGCCTTGTCCGGCAACGGCGCATTTTTCGCGTAAACGCTCGACGGCCCGCCGGAGAGGATGAGGCCGCGCGGATTCAGCGCCTCGATTTCCTTTGCCGGCGTGTCATAGCGCAGGATGATGGAATAAACATTGCACTCGCGAATGCGCCGCGCGATGACCTGCGTGTATTGCGACCCGAAATCCAGAATTACAATTGTCTCGACCATGGCTTGATAAATTCAAAAACGGAAACGAACCTTGTGCCTGTGGCGCGGAGTTTTGGCGAGAAAAAAGTGACTGGCCGTTTCGTGGGGCAGGCTTTCCACTCGTCCGTTTCCCCGGGATTATGCACGGAGTTCAAGACGTTGAGTGTAGCAACATAAGCTCTTGATAACGAATCCTTGATAATCCACACGCCCCGAGAGATGTTAACCGAATTAGTCCTCCCGCGTCTTGATTGTTTATGGAACTGCACGGAAAAAATTTAATCGATGGAAAAGCCGTCGCTTCGGCTGGAACAAAAACGTTCTCTGGCATCGCCGCCGTAACGGGCGAAAAACTTTCCCCGCTCTTTTACGAAGCAACCGCCGCCGAAGCGGATGAAGCTCTCGCGCTCGCGGAAAAAGCCTTCGCTGATTATCGCCGTCAGCCCGCCGAAAAAATCGCCGCCTTCCTGGACCGCATCGCCGAGGAAATCCTGAAGCTCGGCGACGCATTGCTACAACGCGCTGGCGCGGAAACCGGACTGCCTGAGGCCCGTCTGACCGGCGAGCGCAATCGCACCATCAATCAATTCAAGATGTTCGCTGAATTGCTTCGCGAAGGCTCCTGGCTCGAAGCCTCCATCGACCGTGCTCAACCCGATCGCAAGCCGCTGCCCAAGGTTGACCTCCGCCGGATGCTCGTCCCGCTCGGCCCAGTGGTGGTTTTTGGCGCGAGCAATTTTCCCCTCGCCTATTCCGTCGGCGGTGGTGACACCGCCTCGGCCCTCGCGGCCGGTTGCCCCGTTGTAGTCAAAGCGCACCCGGCGCATCCCGGCGCTTCCGAACTTGTCGCGCGCGCCATTCAAACCGCCGTCGAGGCGACTGGAATGCCTGATGGCGTTTTTTCCATGGTCCACGCCGTGAGCACCGAAATCAGCATTCGCCTCGTCCAACACCCTGCCGCCAAAGCCGTTGGCTTCACCGGCTCGCTGCAAGGCGGTCGCGCCTTGTTCGATGCCGGCGCAAAACGTCCCGAGCCGATTCCTGTTTTTGCGGAAATGGGCAGTACGAATCCCGTTTTTATTTTACCGCACGCGCTTAAACAAAACGGCAATGCCATCGCCGAAGGGCTGGCCCAGTCCGTCACGCTGGGCGTCGGCCAGTTTTGCACCAACCCCGGCCTCGCCTTTGGCCGCCAGGGCGATGATTGGCGCGCGTTTGTTGAGCGCATGGGCCAACTCGTCGGCCCGGTTGCGCCCGGCGTCATGCTCCATCAGGGCATCGGCGCGCGGTATCAGGAAGGCACCGAGAAATTTAAAAAAGTTCCCGGGGTCAGCGTCGCCGGAAAATCTTCCACCGAAGCCGCGCCCGGCCGCGCTTCCGCCATGGTGTTCAACACCGACGCAAAAATTTTCCAGCAACAGCGCGTCCTTCGCGAAGAAGTTTTTGGACCGTCCACGTTGCTGGTCAACGCCGGCTCGACCGAGGAGTTGGAGCAAATCGCCCGCGACCTGTCCGGGCAATTGACCGCCACCATTCACGGCACCGAGCAGGATTTGCTCGAACATGCCGGCCTCGTTGCAATTCTGCGCGAGAAGTGTGGACGCCTCATCTTCAATCAATTCCCAACCGGCGTGGAAGTTTGCCCGTCCATGCAACACGGCGGCCCGTATCCCGCCACCACCGATTCGCGGTTCACCTCAGTCGGCACCTTTGCCATCAAGCGTTTCGTTCGTCCGGTTTGTTTTCAAAATTTCCCCGACTCCGCGCTGCCTCCGGAATTGAAAAACAAAAACTCGCGGAACATCTGGCGATTGGTGGACGGCAAGCTCACGAAAGAAGATTGCTGATAGTGGCACGGGCATCTCGCCCGTGCGCTGCAATAAAGGCTGCCAAAGTATTCGTTGAAAAAAATGAAGATTACCGAAGTCCAATCCTTCCTCATGTCCTACGCGCTGCCGCAGCCGTTGAAACTTCCGTTTCACGGCGGCGAGCGGACCATTCTCAAACGCGATGCCATGTTGATTCGCGTGAAGACCGACACCGGCCTGATCGGCTACGCGCCGGGACCCGCGCATGAGCGCGCTCAAAAGGAAATTCACGAGGTCATCCGTCCATTTCTTTTGGGCAAAGACCCGCGGCGTTGGGCGGAAATAAAATTTGCCGGCGACCTCGAAATCGCCAAGACCTATTGCGCCGTCGAAATCGCTCTCATGGATTTGGCCGCCCGTTACGAGGGTTGCCCATTGTCGGAAGTCATCGGCGGCCGCCAGCGCGACCGCATCAAATTATATGGCAGCGCCGGCATGTATATGTCGCCGGAGGGTTATGCCCGTGAGGCGGCGCACATTGCGGGAATGGGTTTCAGCGCGTACAAAATGCGCCCGGCGCTCGGCCCCGAGCAGGATTTAAAAACTGTCGAACTCATGCGCCAGGCCGTTGGCCCGAACGTCGGCCTGATGATTGACGCGCATTCCTGGTGGCGCATGGGCGATAAAAGTTACTCGCTGCAAACCGTCATCGACCTGGCTCGCGAAATGGCAAAATTCAATCCCACGTGGCTTGAGGAACCCATCCCGCCGGATGACCACGAAGCCTACCGAGCCTTGCGCGCGCAAAAAATTCTGCCCATTGCCACCGGCGAGCACGAGCAGGAAGAGGAGGGATTTGACGACCTCATTCAGACCGGCGCAGCGGATTACATCCAGATGGATGTCTGTTGCCAGGGCGGATTTGCCATGGGCCGGCGAATTTTTGCGAACGTTCAACAAAAGAAATTGCGCTTTGCCTTCCACAGCTGGGGCACCGCGCTGGAAGTGCTCGCTGCCGCCCATCTCGGGATCTGCTGGCCCGCGGACGTCGTCGAATGGCTGGAATTTCCCATCTACACAAAACCCGGTTGTCCCGTGATGTATCCCTGGCCGCTGGCCGAGGAAATCCTCCGCGATCCGTTCGAGATCGATCGCGGCGACCTGGTTGTTCCGAAAGGCCCGGGCCTTGGCATCGACATCGACGAGCGCGTCATCGAAAAGTATCCATTCATCCCCGGCCCGTGGTCATTTTTCCGGATTGATTCGCCGCTCGAAACCGTCGCCGTCACCGGCGATCACAGCGTGAAATGGATTTCCGCCGAAAACCCACTGCCGGCTTGACCGCCCATCGACGCGCGACATACTCGCGTTATGCTCCCCCGGTTTGACGAAGCAGAGCCTGTCGCAAAATGCCGTAGCAGCCGACGTGAGGAGGCTCCAATATTGCCGGCGAAACATTTTGAGCCTCCTCACGTCGGCTGCTACGAAGTGAGCCTCCCATGAAGAACCACGTGCGCTATGTCATCGTATTCATATTGTTCTTCGTCAGTTCCCTCAACTACGGCGACCGCGCCACGCTCTCGATGGCCAAAAGCGGTTTGTGCGCTGATTTGCAACTCAACAATACCTGGTTTGGCTGGCTGGTGACCGCGTGGGGATGGTCTTACGTGATTGCGCAACTCCCGGCCGGTTGGTTGCTGGACCGGTTCGGCTCAAAAAAAGTTTATGGCATCGCGTTCTTCCTCTGGTCATTTTTTATTTTTTTAATGGGATTCGCCGGCTATTTGCACGGGCGGGTGGCATTTGCTGTTTTGTTTGCACTGTTGTTTTTGGCGGGTTTCAGTTTCGCCCCGGCTTTTCCCGGCAATGGCCGCTTCGTGGCGGCGTGGTTTCCGGCGAAAGAGCGGGGGACCGCCTCCTCCATCTTCAACGCCTCGCAATATTTTTCACTCGTGCTGTTCGCGCCGCTCATGGGCCGGATCATGGGTCATTTCGGCTGGCATTACGTTTTCTGGGTGATGGGCGGATTGGGGCTGCTGCTCACCCCGGTCTGGTTCAAGATGGTTTACAGCCCGAAAGAACATCCGCGTGTCACCCGAGAGGAGTTGGAATACATCGAACGCGGCGGCGGCCTGGTGAACATGGACATGGGCGCAAAAACAGGAGCGCGTTTTAACGTCAAATGGTCGCATGTGCGGCAATTGCTTTCGAACCGGATGCTGCTGGGCGTGTACCTGGGCCAATTCTGTATCACGACGCTGACTTATTTTTTCATCCAATGGTTTCCCGATTATTTAAAGCACCGCGGCCTGTCGATTGAGCAGGTGGGATACGCGGCGGCAGCACCTGCGTTGTGTGGTTGCCTGGGCGGAATTCTCGGCGGTGTTTCTTCTGATTTCATGTTGCGTCGCGGCCGTTCGCTCACCTTCGCGCGCAAACTTCCCATCGTGGTCGGCATGTTGCTTTCCTGCGTGATGATCGCGTGCAATTACATCCACGCGATTTGGCTGGTGTTGATCATCATGTGCGTCGCGTTTTTTGGCAAAGGCGTCGGCGCGCTGGGATGGACGGTCGTTTCCGATACTTCGCCGAAGGAAATCACCGGACTGAGCGGTGGCATTTTTAATATTTTTGGAAACACCGCGGCGATTACCACCGGAAGCATCATCGGCTATTTGTACGATCGAACGGGCAGTTACGCACCTGCGCTGATTTATGTTGGGGCCAATGCCCTTGGCGCAATCTTCTGCTACCTGTTCATCGTCGGCGAAATCAAACGGGTGGAATTGCGGGCGGCTCCCGCGCCAATCGTCCCACAGCCGGTGAGTCAATGAAACGCCCGGCTTGATTGGCCAGCCAAAACGCGCTATTCACAACCCGCCATGCGCGCCCCGATTGTCACCGAAATGCTCGTCATCCCCGTGGCCGGGCACGATAGCATGTTGCTCAATCTCAGCGGCGCCCACGGTCCGTTCTTCACGCGCAACGTGGTCATCCTGAAAGATAATTCCGGACGCACCGGCTTGGGCGAAGTTCCTGGGGGCGAAAAAATCCGCCAGACTCTCGAAGATTCAAAACCGTTTGTCTTGGGCCAGCCCATCAGCGCCTATAATTCCGTGCTGAACGCCGTCCGGCAGAAATTCGCCAACCGTGACGCCGGCGGTCGCGGCAATCAAACCTTCGATTTACGGACTACCATCCACGCCGTCACCGCCATCGAAAGCGCTCTGCTCGATTTGCTCGGCCAGTTCCTTGATGTTCCCGTCGCGGCATTGCTGGGAGAAGGCCAGCAACGCAACTCAGTCGAAGCGCTCGGATATTTGTTTTACATCGGTGACCGCAAAAAAACGAACCTTCCGTACCTCAGTTCGCCTGAGGCAAAGGACGATTGGTTGCGCCTGCGTCATGAGGAAGCCCTGACGGTGGACAGCATCGTCCGCCTGGCTGAAGCCGCTCACACGCGTTATGGCTTCAATGATTTCAAACTCAAAGGCGGCGTTCTGGCTGGCGCGGAGGAAATGCAAGCCGTCACCGCGCTGGCAAAACGTTTTCCCCAAGCCCGCATCACGCTCGATCCGAATGGTGCCTGGTCCCTCGCTGAAGCTATCGCGCTCTGCCGCGATCAACACAAAGTCCTCGCTTACGCCGAAGACCCGTGCGGCGCGGAAAGTGGCCTGTCCGGCCGCGAAGTCATGGCTGAATTCCGCCGCGCAACCGGCCTGCCTACGGCCACTAATATGGTCGCCACCGACTGGCCGCAATTGGCCGATGCGCTCAGGCTGAAAGCCATTGATATTCCTCTTGCTGACCCGCATTTTTGGACCATGCAAGGCTCCGTCCGCGTGGCCCAGCTATGCCGCGATTGGGGTGGCCTGACCTGGGGTTCACATTCGAACAATCACTTCGATATTTCCCTCGCAATGTTCACGCACGTGGCCGCCGCCGCGCCCGGAAAAATCACCGCCATTGATACCCATTGGATTTGGCAGGATGGCCAGCGCCTGACCAAAGAGCCTCTGAAAATCACCAACGGCCTCATCACTGTTCCCGTGGCGCCCGGACTCGGCATCGAACCGGACATGCGTGAAATCGAAAAAGCCCACGACCTTTACCAGAAGATGTCCCTGGGCGCTCGTGACGATGCGGCGGCGATGCAATTCCTGATTCCCGGCTGGAAATTCGACCCGAAGCGCCCGTGTTTGGTGCGGTAAATTTAGTGGCACGGGCGTCTCGCCCGTGCGGTTCGGTTCTCACGGGCGAGACGC
>DATAZE010000037.1:0-46477 GCA_036272195.1 Verrucomicrobiia bacterium
CTCGTTTAGCCGGTCGTCCACGCGCGAATCCTCCTTGCGAAAATCAGGAACCGGCAACGTCATGATGCGCTGGCGGGATTCTTCCGCGGTTGGCCCTTTGAATATATTTTTGCCCAGCAGCAGATGCGCGAGCACGACCCCCGCGGAAAACAGGTCCGAACGCTTGTCCGTGATTTGAAAATCCGCCTGCTCGGGACTCATGAAATCCGCTTTGCCGGCCACCACCTCGCCCTCCTGGTCCGTCAGAAAACCGCGTGCCTTGGCGATTCCGAAATCCGTCAGCTTCACATCGCCTTCGAAGGCAATCATGATATTTTTCAGGCTCACATCGCGATGCACAATGCCCAGCGGCTTGCCGTCCTTGTCGGTTTTGGAATGCGCATAGGCGAGTCCGCGCGCCACGCGGCTGACAATAAACACCGCCAATTCCTTGGGAAGCTGCCGCTTTTTATCGGTCAACTGCTGGCAGAACTGTTCGAGATTCACGCCCCGAATCAATTCCATCGCTATGAAATAAACCCCGTTGGCTTCGCCGAGGTGATAGGTCTGGACGATGTTCGTGTGGATCAAGTCGGCCACGAGCTTGGCTTCGCCGATGAAATTATCGATAAACTGCCTTTGGTCGGTGTAATTTTGGCGCACGACCTTGATCGCGATACGCTTGACGAATTCGCGCGTGCCATGCTGCTCGGCTTCATAGACGATGCCCATGCCGCCCTCAAAAATTTTTCGCACGATGTCGTAACGAAATTCGTTCTGAATAGTGAAGAGAGCCACGCGCCGATGGTTAACATTCGTGGATTTATGTCAAGCCTGTCGTGGGAATAGAGCGTGAAAAATCGCCTGATTTTCCCGGTATTTTTTTTAATTTTCTGCTTGCGCGAGCCTCGTGAAGGGCTTTAATACGAGCCAAGTCGATTGACTTTTGGAAAGTCGGTTAATAACAACTAAAACACAAACACACACAAAAACTATGGCAAAATCGCTCTCGAAATCACAGATCGCCTCGACGCTGGCCGAGAAAGTGGGAATCACCAAGAAGCAATCCGTCCAATTTCTCGAGTCGCTCGCTGACCTGGCCTACAAAAACGCCAAGAATACTTTCACGCTGCCCGGCCTCGGCAAGCTCAAGCTTAAGAATCGCGCCGCCCGCCTCGGTCGTAATCCGGCCACCGGCGAACAGATTCAGATTCCTGCCAAGCGCGTGGTGAAGTTCCAGGTGGCCAAAGCCGCCAAGGACGCCATCCTCGGCTCGAAGTAAGCCTCGACTTTTCAAAAGGCGCTCTGAATTTTCGGAGCGCCTTTTTTATTGGATTTATTGGGCAAATGAATTGTTGGACCGGTATTGGTATTGGTAGGGCTGAGCTACTGCTCAGCCCCATTTCCCATTACGCGCGCAGAGCGCGGGACGAAAACAAATAACCGGAATTTGTTTCGAGAATCGTTATACCACGAAAACCATGGAATTCGCTCCTCCTCCATTCATCCAATGAAGATCGCCGTCGTTGGCCCAGGCGCAGTCGGGAGTTATTACGGCGCGATGCTTTCCCGCTCCGGCCAGGAAGTTCATTTTCTGTTGCGGTCGGATTATGACGCGGTCAAACGCCACGGCGTATTCATCCACAGCCCTGAGGGCAATTTCAACGCCCGGCCCAAATGCGCCAAAACGCCCGAGGAAATTGGTGAAAGCGATCTGGTGCTGATTGCGCTGAAAACCACCGCCAACGATCAATTCTCAAAACTGCTCCCGCCGCTCGTCGGATCCAAAACTGCGGTGCTGACCCTACAGAACGGCTTGGGCAACGAGGAGGCGCTGGCGAAATTATTTCCGATCGAGCAGGTGATGGGTGGTCTTTGCTTCGTGTGCCTGAACCGCACCGCGCCCGGCGTCATCGAGCACATGGCGCACGGAGTCGTGGTGCTCGGCGAATTTCAGCGCTGGCCCGAGCCGCGCACGCATGACATTGCTACCCTGTTCCGCAATGCCGGCGTTAATTGCAAAGTCTCTGACAATCTCGCCCAGGCGCATTGGGAAAAATTAATCTGGAACGTCCCTTTCAACGGCCTCGGCGTCGCCGGCGCTGCGGGTTACGAACCTCTAATAAATCCTCAATCGCCAATCGCCAATCGGCAATCCCTGGGCCCGGTTCTCACCACGGACAAGTTGCTGGCGGAAGCGCGCTGGGAAAATCTGGTGCGCGAATTGATGCTTGAAGTCATCGCCGCAGCCCGCGCGTTGGGATACAACGTTTCCGAAGCGCTCGCCGAAAAGCAAATCGAGCGCACCCGCACCATGGGCTCGTACAAGGCCTCGACGCTGATTGATTTCGAGCAGGGCAGGGCGCTGGAGTTGGAAAGCCTGTTCCTCGAACCGCTGTGCCAGGCGAAGAATGCCGGAGCCAGCGTGCCGCGATTGGAAGCCCTCTGCCGCGTGTTGCAACAATTCGTTGCAGCCGACGTAAGGAGGCTCTAGTCGCCCTGGGAGCGCCGGCGTCCCGCCGGCAAGTTGGAGCGCTCTCGCTTGCCGGCGAGACCTCGCTGTTCGCAGTTTACACCATCGGGTCCTTACGCTTCACAAACTGGATGGGAAGCTCCCACGGATCGCGTAGCATCATGATTTCATCTCCCGCCGGGGTCGTCGCCACATCGCTCACCACCCGCGCTCCGGCTTTCACGAGGCGATCGCGGTCCGCGACCAGGTTATCAGAATTGAACGCCACGTGCAGATGCAGCGGTTCGATTGTCTTATAATCCGGAACGGACGCTTTTGGATTGCGATAAATTTCGAACAGCGCTCGTCCCACGCTCAGAAATCTTCCATATGAAGGTTCCTCTTCGGACCGCACGACTTTGCAGCCAAGGTATTTCACATACCAATCCGCCATGGCAACCGGGTCCGGAACTTGCAGCGCAAAATGTTCAAGATTCATACTGCGTATTTTGTGCCACCCCAACTCGACACACCAGTCATTAATATACCGCTCGCGTAGCGCAGGCTTTCCAGCCTGCGGGTACACCGGACTTTCCAGTCCGGTGTCCCTGGCCGGTCGTGGGCGCGTCACTCCGCGCGCGCCGCATCCTTCACCTCGCATCCGCCTGATTCTCAAATTTCAAATCTCCAATTTGCAATTTCCCTTATCCCTCCCGTGCCTTTTTGTTTTTCATCTGTGTCAATCTGTGTTTATCTGTGGCTAACTAAATGGACATGAAAACTCGGGTTCGATTCGCCCCTTCGCCGACCGGTTATTTGCACATCGGCGGTGCGCGCACTGCTTTGTTCAATTGGCTTTACGCCCGCCACGTCGGCGGCACGTTCGTGCTTCGCATCGAGGACACGGACGCCGCGCGGAACACGCAAGAAGCCGTAGACGTCATCCTCAACGGCCTCCGCTGGCTGGGCCTCAACTGGGACGAAGGCCCGCTCACCAGCGACGCGACCGGTCCCTGCCAGGGCGAGCGCGGTCCTTATTTCCAATCGCAACGCCGCGAGAATTACGAACGCCGCGTCGAAGCGCTGCTCTCACGCGGTTTGGCCTATAAGCATGAGGGCGCGATTAAATTTAAAATGCAGCGCGAGCCAATCCTGATTCCGGATCTGGTCGTGGGCGATGTCTTGCGCAAGCTGACCGATCGCGAAGAAGCCGATCCTGATTTCGTCATCGTCCGCTCGGATGGCCAGCCCGTTTTTCATTTTGTGAACGTCGTGGATGATCTCGAAATGGAAATCACCCACGTCATTCGCGGCGAAGATCATTTGAGCAACACCGCCAAGCACATCGCGCTGTTCAAAGCCTTCGGCGTCGAGCCGCCCAAATACGCGCACATCCCGCTTATCCTGAATGCGGACGGCAGCAAGATGAGCAAACGCGACCGCGGCGCCTCACTCAGCACCTACCTCGACGAAGGCTTTTTGCCCGAGGCGGTGAACAATTATCTTTGCCTGCTCGGCTGGTCGCCCAAGGAGAATCGTGAAAAACTTTCGCTCGCGGAAGTCGTCGAGCGTTTCGACCTGCCGCAAATTCTGCGGCACAACGCCAAATTCGATTTCGAAAAACTGCTTTGGTTGCAGGGCGAATATTGCCGCGACCTGCCCAACGACCGTTTCTACGAACTCGCCGTGCACTCGCTCGCGAAAGGTGGCATCGACACCAATAAATTGGACGTAAACTACGTCAAAGCCGCGCTCGACACCTGCAAGGGCAAAATTAAAACGTTCAGCGAACTTCCCGCCTACGCCGGATTTTATTTCCGCGATGAAATCGCCTACGACCCCGAAGCCGCGAAGAAAAATTTCGTGCCGGAAAACAAGCCGCGCCTGGAAAAGCTGCGGGATGCCTTCGCCAAAACGGAACCCTTCAGCACCGCCAACATCGAGGCCGCCCTAAAAGCCGTAGCCGGCGAGCTGGGCGTCAAAGTCGGCGTGCTCGTGCATCCGGTGCGCCTGGCCGTGACCGGAAATCCTTCCGGGCCGAGCCTCTATCATTTGTTGGAAGTGATTGGTAAAGAGAAGGCGCTCGGGAGAATTGAGAAAGCTCTCGCCAATTTTTGAAGCGCGCCGTTTCCGGAAGATCAACTCTTTTGGAGAGTTTGATTCTTGGCGCGTGATTCCTCGGTGAGCTTCACCTTGAAATCCGCGAGCGCTTTCTGAAGCTTCTCATCTCCCGTCGCGAGGATTTGCACAGCAAGGATGCCCGCATTTTTCGCGGCATTCACGCCCACCGTCGCCACCGGCACGCCGGGAGGCATTTGCACAATCGAAAGCAACGAATCCATCCCGTCCAGCGCTTTGCCCATGATGGGCACCCCAATCACCGGCAAAGTCGTGAACGCCGCCGTCACGCCCGGCAGATGCGCGGCGCCGCCTGCGCCGGCGATGATCACCCGCAGCCCACGCTCACGCGCGCCGGTCACATATTCCTCCAAACCATGCGGATCGCGATGTGCGGAGATGACACGCGCCTCGCTGACGATCCCAAAATCTTTGCAAACATCGGCTGCGGCCTTCATCGTCGGCCAATCCGAATCGCTGCCCATAAGAATGCCAACTTGAGGTTTTGAACTTGTTTCAGAATTCATGTGGGGCGCAGTTTACTTAACTTCGAATTCAATTCAATTCCGAAACGCCTCGTAGCGCGGACTTTCCAGTCCCCAGTGTTCATCACGTTTTTTCTTGTCACCCGTCGCGGCTGCCCGTTCCCTTGAAGCGCCATGCCGGCTCGAAACATGACCACCGCGAACAAGGTGACGATACTGCGGATGCTCCTCATCCCTTTTTTCGTGGTGGAAGCTCTGTACTACGTGAAGACCGGCAAGGAGGAATTTCGCCTGATGGCCATCCTCGCGTTCGGCATTGCCGCCATTTGCGACGGCGTGGATGGCTACATCGCCCGGCGTTACAACCAGCGCAGCGAACTGGGCGCGATCCTGGACCCCCTCGCCGACAAATTTCTGCTCGTCTCCGGCATCGTGTTGTTCACCTTCAATAACGCGCCCTACTTCGGCAGCATTCCACTCTGGCTCACCGGCACAATCATCGGCCGCGACTTGTTGTTACTTGTCGGGATGGTGGTGATCCCCATGACCGTGGGCAAAGTCAAAGTCCGTCCGCGAATGGCCGGCAAGATCGCGACCGTCTTGCAAATGTTGTGCATCGTTTGGATTCTCCTGCATTGGGACACGCTCCTGGCGCCGGCCTGGTTTACCGTGTGGACTTTTGGCGCGGCGATTTGCACCGGCATTTCCGGACTGCTGTATTTGCGTGACGGCATGAAGCAACTGGCCGCGCACCCGAGCAGTTCCGCGACGGAAACCACCGATGATCTCGAATAAACTCAAAACCCATTGAACCATCTAAAACCTGGCGGAAGGTAATTCTCAAATGGCTATAAAATTTGAACTCAAACTAAAAGAAGGCGATATCGCACCCGCATTTTCGGCGCTGACCAACGGCGGCGGCAAAATCTCGCTCGCGGAACTCAAGGGCAAGAACGTAATCCTTTATTTTTATCCCAAGGACGACACCTCCGGCTGCACCAAAGAGGCTTGCGGGTTTCGGGACGAGTTTGCGGAATTTAAGAAGCAAGGCGCAATCGTGCTCGGCGTCAGCCCGGACTCGGTGAAATCGCACGACAAATTCGTAAAGAAATATCAACTGCCTTTCACCTTGCTGGCGGACGAAGACAAAAAAATCGTGGAGGCGTACGGCGTGTGGGGACAGAAACTTTTTTGGGGCCGCAAATACATGGGCACCTATCGCGTCACTTTTCTCATCGGCCCGAACGGGCGCATCAAAAAGATCTGGCCGGATGTGAAACCGGAAGAGCACGTCAAAGAAGTGCTGGCGGCGCTGGCTTAATCCTCGTTTGACACCTGGCGCATCCGTCTCTATAAAATACGCACCAATTTAACCAAAAACATTAACGCTTAGAAAATTATGGCAATACCCGTTGGCACCAAGGCTCCCGATTTCACCCTCAAATCCAAACAGGCGTCCGGCCTCGTGGACGTGACTCTCAGCAAAAACTTCGGCAATAAAAACACCGTCGTGCTGTTTTTCCCGCTGGCTTTCACCAGCGTTTGTACCAAGGAAATGTGCGACCTCACTGCCGGGCTGAACGCCTATTCCGGCATGGGCGCGGAAGTCATCGGCGTCAGCGTGGACAGCCCGTTCGCACAGGAAGCCTGGGCGCAAAAGGAGAAAATCGGCATCACCCTCGCCAGCGATTTGAACAAGGAAATCATCAAGAAATACGACGTGGTTTTCCCCATGCTCGCCGGCGTCGGCGACACCGCGGCGCGTGCGGCGTTCGTGATTGATAAAAACGGCGTTGTGCAATACAGCGAACAGACTCCCACGCCGAAAGACCTGCCGAACTTCGATGCCATTAAAAGCACGCTCGGCAATTTGAAGTAATCGTCCGGAAATTTAAAAGCGAAAAGGACGCGACAAAATCGCGTCCTTTTTCTTTTGTGTCTTCCAAAGTAGCAGCCGACGTCAGGAGGCTCCAATTCTCCACAGAATCAATGTGAGCCTGACGTCGGCTCCCGCAAGTTCACGGATTCGGCTGCGTCGCCTGCGAACCGCTCCATTCGGACATCGGTCGCAGGCTGTAGCAGAACGGACAAGCCGTCACATTATATTGCGCGTTGCAATGCGGACAAACCGCCTGGGTCAGGAACGTATCGAAATTCCTTCGGCACCGGCTGCAGCCCCAAAATTCTCCGACCGGCGGCGACGTGTGACAGGCCGGACAGGAGAACTCCGGCCGGCGCGGTGCTTTTTCCAACCGCCCCAGCGCCAGCGCCTGTTTCAGGCCGCGCCAACAATTCATGGCCACGAATGCATCCAAAATTCCGAACCACAGTGCCGAAACATTGTCTCCACTGAAATAGGTCAGCGCGACGAACAATGCGCCACCGGCCACGCCCACGAATCCCACGATGCTCGCCACCAACAGGCTATTGGCGCGCCCGAGCACGAACCAAAGCAATGAACGCAGAATTTGCCCGCCATCCAGTGGAAAGACCGGCAGCATGTTGAACAGGAGCAGGCCAAGGTTGATTGCCCAAATCGTTTTTAGAAACTGTTCGATATCCGGATAAGTTGCCGGCCAGCCCAGTAAATGGCTGCAATACCAGAAAACAGAGAAGACGGGAACCAGGGCTACATTGACGAGCGGCCCCGCCGCGATGCTCCAGAGCATTGCTCCTGGTCGTTGCGGTGGTGATACATACGCCACGCCGCCGAGCGGCCAGAGGACAATTTGATTTGCCTGTCCGCCGACCTGCCGGCACGCCAGCGCATGCCCGAACTCATGCGTTAGCACGATCGCAAACAGCGCCAGGTATTCAATCACATACCAGACCGGCGACTGGTATCTGTGAAAACGCAGAAATTCAATTCGGAGAATGGCAATTAAGATCCAGGAATAATGCAAATAAACATCAATCCCGAGAAACCGGAATATACGAAATGAGCCTCGCCTAGTGGGCATCCGGACTTATCACACGAGGCGCACGATTAAACAAGTCTTTTGACATCCGCCTCACTTGTTTGTAGTTCCGCATTTATGCGGTTCGGAGCCAAGGCCCGAGACCGGGTACGATTAAACATAGGGCGGGAGAATCTCTTTTTTACCGGCTTGCAATCTGAAAGCGGCAGAAGAGCTGCCGCAGTCCAGGACGCTAGCGCGAATAAGAATTGCAAAAGAGTTTCCGTCAGGTTTTGGACTGCGGCAGCCCTCTGCCGCTTTGCCGAACGCTCCTAAAGCGCGTGGGCTTTTAGGGTCGAGTGGCGCCTCCCCACCTTTAATCCCACCCCCCATGAATCCGAACATCATTTGTCCCGCTAATTCAGCCTCTTTCTTTCGGAAATGACTTCTGCGCCGGGATCGGTTATGATACTAAACTACACAATGCTGACTTACGTAACGCGCCCGAGTCTGCGTCCATGCCCTCGGCTCAAGCGCTCTGCTTTAATGCTGGTCGCTCTTTTTTCCGTGTTGGGAATGGCTTCCGCCGTGCTGGCAGGTTTTTCTCCCGTCGCGCTAACCAGCGGAAGTTTTAACCAGGACATGGTGGTGGAGTCCACCGCACCACAGCCCGTCGTCGCCGGTGGTTACACCACGGCTTCCATGGATGCCGGCGTAGCCAACAACGGCACCAGTTGGTATGAGCAAGGATACAACACGGCCAGTCCCACGACCGGTTTGCCGCACCCGGGCGCGATATTCACGAGCCAGAGCCTCGCGAATCATCAATACATCATGGCGCCGAGCTACACGGCAAACAATGCCTTGCTGCTGGATTCAACGGTGGCCAACGGTACGTTCACGCTAACGGCGCCCGCGGCGTATTCGCAATTGTCTTTTCTCGAAAGCGGCGGCCACAACGGCGTGGGATTCTCGTATCGAGTGCATCATCTGGACGGCACTTCGGAGACCGGCACGGCCAGCATCCCCGACTGGTTCAGCGGCGTCAATCCAGCCTGGACTGCGAATGGCCGTGTGGATGTGGGAACCTTCGCCTTCTCATCCGTGAGCGGCAACAACCCTCGCCTGTATTCACTCGACATTGTTTTGACCGACACGGCTAGTCCGGTTACGAGCATCGATTTTACCTACACTTCCGGCAGCGGCGACGGAGTGATCATGGCGGTGAGCGGTTTGAATGGCGCGTCATTTTCGCCGATAACCGTGACCGGCTACAATGAAGACATCGTAGTTGAAGCCGGAGCGGGCAAACCGGGCGCATTATCCGGCGTGACGACGGCCACGATGGACAGCGGCACCGGCAACACCGGCTCGACCTATTATGAACTGGGTTACGTGCCGCAAGCGCTCGCCACGGGATTGCCGCACGCGGGTGCTTTGCTTACGAACGTCACGGTGCCCGACCACGTTTACCAAATGCCGCCGAGCTACACGGCGAAAAATGCGGTGTTGATTATATCGAACGCACCGGTCGTTACGATCACTCCGACCGCGCCCGCAAGTTTCGCCGCTTTATCATTCCTTACCGCCGTGGGCAACGGCCCCGCAACCATCGCCTGCCTGGTGCATCATGCGGACTCAACCACCGAGAGCAACGCCATCACAGTGCAGGATTGGTTTAATTTGGCGCCCACGGCCTGGTTCGCGAATGGCCGGGTTTATGTCGACAGCAAAACAGTGAACTCCATCAACAGCAGCAACCCGCGACTTTACACCGCCGATATTCCTTTGACCGATACCGCCAGCCCGGTGACGAGCATTCAGCTTGATTATCTGTCCGGCAACCCCTCCGCGAAAGCGGCGATTTTTGCCGTCAGCGGCGGGACTTCGAGTCTTCTCCTGGCGCAGGATGATTTCAATGCGAACTCCGCCGCCGCCACCGCGATGCTCCAGCAATGGTATAATCCCAACAACGGGCTTTATCTCACCACCGGCTGGTGGAACGCTGCCAATTGCATCGAGGCCGTCATCGAAGACATCAACGCCAACAACGACACGCAATATCTCGCGGCGCTCACGAATACGTTCAACGCCAATGCCAGCGGCAATTTCCTGAACGACTATTACGATGATGAAGGCTGGTGGACACTTTCCTGGATTCACGCCTATGACGTCACGGGCAACACCAATTTCTTGAACATGGCCAAAACCATTTTCGCCGACCTGACCACCGGCTGGGACACCACCAATACCTGTCCCGGCGGCATCTGGTGGAACAAATCTCGCAATTACAAAAATGCTATTCCCAACGAGCTTTTTCTAACCGCCGCGATCCGTCTGCACCAACGAACTCCCACCGACGGCTCCGGCGTGGGCAGTTACTTTTATTGGGCCACGAACGAATGGACCTGGTTCAAGGCGAGCGGCATGATCAATTCGCAAAACCTGATCAACGACGGCCTGAACGGATGCGTCAACAACGGACAGACCACCTGGACTTACAATCAAGGCGTCCTCCTCGGCGGCTTGACCGACCTCTACAAGACGACCGCCAACGGGAGTTATCTCAGCCAGGCGATAGTCATCGCCAATGCTGCCATCGCGCACCTGACCGACGCCAACGGCGTGCTGGTCGAGCCGTGTGAATCGGGCGATTGCGGCGGCGACGGCTCGGAATTCAAGGGCCTTTTCCAGCGCAACCTGGCGTATCTCTACGATGAAACCCACACGACGGCCTATTACACTTATCTTCGCACGAACTCCCATGCGCTCTGGTTCAAGGGGCGCAATACTTTCAATCAACTCGGCGTGCATTGGGACGGGCCATTCGATGCCGCCGATGCCTCGCGGCAAAGTTCCGCGCTGATGGCGGTGAGCGCGCTCGCGCAGCCCATCACCTCCGCGCTTTCGTTTTGCAAAGGCTCGGGCGATCCGTCCTTCAGCCATGCCGTTGGGAGTTTGGCCGGTGGCGTGACCTGGAGCAGCGCTGCCGCCACGCGCGCGGATTACCTGCAATACGGCCCATACGTTTCCTATCTGCCCACCGGTCCACACGCCGTGCATTTTCACCTCGCCGTCAACACAGTGAGCAACTCGACCGTGAATTTGGTGCGGCTGGATGTGCGCGAAAATAACGGAGGCGCGATCCTGGCAGGCGCGGACATCCCCTGGAGCGCGTTCACGGCCACGAATACGCAGCAGGATTTCATGCTGGTGTTCACGAATACTGTGTCCGTCGATCCGCTGGAATTTCGCATCTACTGGAACAACGTCGCCGGCGCGCCGTTGCTCACCATGACCGACACCACGATCGACGGCCTTGAAAATTGGTGCGCGGCAACCCTCACGCACGACCTCGGTCGACTGGACGGATTGAACGGCTGGGAAGCTGATTATATTCACGATGCCGCGCCTGGTTACCTCACGCGCGGACCCGGGCAGACGTTTGCGCCCGGCGATTACACGGCGCAATTTGAATTGAAGGTGGACAATTTTAACTGGGACAACGCTGTCATCGCCCAGATTTCCGTGTTTGATGTGGACAACAATATTACCGTCGCGACTCAAAACATCACGCGCAACCAATTCCCAACCACCCTCTATCAAATTTTCCCACTGACCTTCAACGCCGTCGCGGGCGTCCACTATGATTTCCGCACCTACTGGAATCGCATCGGCAATACCACCCCGCGCCTGACTCAGCGCAGCGTCCAATTGCGCCCCGGCCCCACGAGTTTCTTCACCGCCGTACAACAATCCAACGGTGCGATCGCCCTCAATTTAATCGGCACGCCGGGCCGGACATATACTTTGCAATCGGCGGGCTCCCTGGTAAATCCGCAATGGATTCCTGCTGGAGTTGTGACCGTGCCGTCGTTCCTGGGAAGCGCTCAATTCACGGATTCGGTTGGATCCACGAACCTTTTCTACCGGTTGAGCTATCCGTAATTAAGTCCGTCAGGACGAAAGATAATAGCCCAGCGATTTATCGCTGGGTTCGGTGCGAAAGCGACCGCAAGTCCCGGAAGGGACGACAGAAACAGGCAAGCAATTCACCGGTGACTACAACATTTTGAAAATGCTCCAAGCGAATTGACCGATCGCAGAGAGTCCTAACCCTTCTGCGCTTCCTTCGCCCAGGCGTCTCGCAACGTAATCGTCCGGTTAAAAATCGGCTTCGAACTGCCGCCAGAATCCTTATCCAGCGCGAAATACGCGAGCCGCTCAAATTGATAACGCAATTCCGGCTTCGCCTCCTTTAAACTCGGCTCGCACTTCGCCGTAATGACCTCGAGCGAATGTGGATTCAAAACGGTTTTGAAATCACGCCCATCTTTCTCCGGTTCGGGCTCGGTAAACAGGCGATCATAAAGACGCACCTCGGCATCAATCGCATGCGCCGCACTCACCCAATGAATCGTCCCTTTGATCTTGCGCCCGGCCGTCGCGCCGCCGGTTTTGCTGTCGAGATCCGCGGTGCAACGCAGCTCCACGACTTTCCCGCTGCCGTCTTTCACGACTTCATCGCACTTGATGATGTACGCGTATTTCAACCGCACCTCACCGCCGGGTTTAAGGCGGAAATATTTCGGCGGCGGCGTCTCCGTGAAATCGTCCTGCTCGATGTAGATCTCGCGCGAAAATGGAATCTTGCGCGTGCCCGCGCTCGGATCCTCTGGATTATTGACCGCATCCAGTTCCTCAGTTTTGCCCTCAGGATAATTCGTGATCACCACTTTGATCGGCCGCAGCACCGCCAACCGGCGCAACGCAATGCGATTTAACTCCTCACGAATCGCGTGCTCGTAAACGGCGATGTCCGTTGTGGAAATGTATTTGGTCACACCCACGCCCGTGGCGAAATTGCGCAAGGCGTTCGCCGGCACGCCGCGGCGGCGAATTCCGGAAATCGTCGGCATCCGCGGATCATCCCAGCCCGTCACGATTTTTTCGTTCACGAGCTGAATAAGTTTCCGCTTGGAAACAATCATGTAAGTCGGGATGAGCTTCGCAAATTCGTACTGATGGGGCAGGGGACGCGGCAGGTCGAGGCTCTCGAGCACCCAATCGTAAAGCGGCCGATGCACCTCGAATTCCAGCGTGCAAATCGAGTGCGTGATGCCTTCGATGTAATCGCTCAGGCAATGCGCGTAGTCATACATCGGATAGATGCACCACTTGTTCCCCGTGTGATGATGGGCCGTGTGGCGAATGCGATACAGCAACGGGTCGCGCAACCAGATGTTCGGCGACGCCATATCGATCTTCGAGCGCAACGTGCGTGCGCCGTCGGGAAATTCCCCGTTCTTCATGCGCGCGAAGAGATCGAGATTTTCCTCTACGCTGCGATTGCGCCACGGCGAATCCTGCCCTGGCCGGTCCGGTGCGCCGCGATATTTGTCTGTGTCTTCCGCCGAAAGGTCATCCACGTAGGCCTTGCCCTTTTTGATGAGCCGCACGGCGAACTCGTAAAGCTGATCGAAGTAATCGCTGGCGTAAAAAGGTTCGACCGCGGAATCGTCATGCGTTTTTCCGACGACCGCCGGCAAAAAGAAATCCTGTTTTCCCTCCGAGGTTTTCGCCTCGGGAGTTTTGCCCTTTGGCTTCAGTCCGTATTTGTCGTTCGCCCAGCCGCCAATCAGCCACTCCACATCTTCCTCGATGGACTCGACATATTCGACATCCTCCTTGGTGGGATTGGTGTCATCCATGCGCAAATTGCAAACGCCGCCAAACTCGCGCGCGATGCCGAAATTCAGGCAAATACTTTTCGCGTGGCCGATGTGCAAATAGCCGTTCGGCTCCGGCGGAAACCGCGTGTGAATGCGCGGGTACTTGTTCTCCGCCACGTGCTTCGCAACGATGTCGCGGATAAAATCGGATGGCGCCGGCGCCGCGGCTTCACTCTTAGTTTCAGTCTTCGGATTGCTCATTATGTCGAACCCAAAACCTAACAGGAAGCGGAGGGATTGGCAAATGGGGCGTGTTTTAGACAGTGCCCCGCTTCGAATGACGAAGCGCCGGTTTATAATCGGCTTAACGGAAAGTCATCAAGACGTGCCCCGGCAAGTCCTACAATTTCGCATCCTTATCCCGAATCAACGGCGCAAATTGCCGCGCTTCGGGGTTGTAAGCGAACAATTCGGCGGTGGCGATTTTAAAAAACCATCCGTGCAGCCTCAGGGAGCCGTCCATAAGCCGATCCTGCACGCAATGATAACTGTGCAAAGCCTCGAGCGCGAATAGCACATTTTCCTCTGCCGCCACACTGTTGCGATGCTCAGGGTCTGTGATGTGCGGGTATTCCGCCTGAATAATTTCGCGCACCGGTGCGGCGATTTTCAGCCAGTCTTTCAGATGCGGCATTCGTTCGGAGTTCGGCAATCCCTCGAGTAATGCCGCCATTGCGCCGCATTGAGAATGGCCGCAGATGACAATGTCACTCACCCGCAGAACTTCCACGGCAAATTCTACCGCCGCGGCGGTCGAGTTCGTGGTGCCCGTGGCGGCATACGGCGGCACGATGTTGCCGATGTTTTTGACCACGAACAAATCACCCGGTTTGCTTTGCGTAATCAACTCGGCCAGCACGCGCGAATCCGAACAAGTGATGAACAGCGTGTGGGGATTTTGCCCTTCACGTGAGAGCCGCTGGAATAACGAACGATAACTGCCGAACTCTTCATGACGAAACCTATGAACGCCTTCAATCAGGTGCTGCATCCGTCAATCCTATGAGAAAATCCCGAATTAAGAAAGGAGAAGCGTTCGAGAAGGATTTTATTTGTCACCGCCGTTATTTAGTTCATTTTGATTTTCATATTCCGGCCCACGGCGCGCGCTGATGACCCTTAGTGTCATGTAACTCTCATTGTCTCCCGGCCTTTCCGCGAGCAGCGCAATCACACCTCCGCATATCAGCAACGGCGGATGCGGCGACGTCACCACCATTGTGATATTAACCGCCGCCTGGCCGTTGAGCGTGAACGTGCACGGCAGATAATAAACCGGAACGTTCGCCGGCAGATTCCAATCGGCCGGGTTTCCCGCGAAAGCCTCCTTGTCGATATGCAGGCTGACATCCACCCCGCCGTGGCGAATGATCGACCACAGGGACGGCATCTTGACCAGTTTGAGAAGTAAATCTTCCAGACCCTCGGTGTGTTGAACGATTTCAAAATACGATACGAGCGTCGGAACCGCGCCGCTGATGGCGCGCTTCTCAGCCGTGGTCAGCTTCACGTTCGCATATCCATTCGTCGAGGCCGTCGCGCTGTTCGTGTCTCCCGCGTGAAACCGGCGTGATATTACCGCTGCCGCCTGGTCCAGGCCCACGCCGAGAAAGCTTTCATTCAGCCAAAGCCGCGTCCTCGTGTCCTCGGGTTTAATCTGTTTTGAACCGCCGCCAACGGGAAACGGACCCAGCATTCGCAATTTGGCAGGAACCGGTTTTGATTCAAATGTCACCGGCGTATCAAAAAGATGAACCACCAGCGGTGGCGGTTTTTTGACAGGATTTTGCGATGCGGGAAGTGCTGCCGCTTCGATATGGAGAAGCCATTGCGCCTGGCTTTTTTTCAGGAAAAGCGTTCCTAAAATCGTCGCCGAATCACCAGCACGCAACGTATTCGTCGCGCCGAACGGATCCAATCGCGTCATTGCGATATGGTTCGTTGCCGCAGCGGTCGTCAGCGCCGGACAGGTGGCGATTGGTTTTAGCTTCGGAGGTAACTCACCTGGCGCGCCGTGGCAAAAACTCGGAGCGACACCCGTAAGCGCCACCAGCAGGGCGTAAATCACGGGAAAAGGTTTGAGCATGTTGCTTCGACCATTCCCGCCGGGTTTGGTTCATTTCGGCTTCAATTGCGGAAATAAAATCACGTCCCGAATGCTCTCCTGGCCCAGCAGCATCATGCACAGTCGATCAATCCCCATACCCATGCCACCGGCGGGCGGCATGCCGTGTTCGAGCGCGACCAGAAAATCCTCGTCCAACTTTTGCTGCTCGCCGCCGGCTTGATGTTGCAGGCGTTCGCGCTGCTCGATGGGATCGTTCTGCTCGGTGTAAGCCGGCGCAATTTCCTGGCCGTTGATGCAGCACTCGAAAACCTCCACCGTCGTCGGGTCTTCGCCAGACAATTTCGCGAGCGGCACCAGTTCCTTCGGCAGATGCGTGACGAAAGTCGGCTGAATCAGCGTCGGCTCAATCAGTTTCTCAAACACTGCGCCCGTGACTTCGAAATCCTCGTATTCTTTTCCAATTTCAGCGCCGAGATCGTGCGCGCGCTGGCGGCGTTCGGCGGGCGAAATCTCAAACCAATCTGCGCCAGCCTTTTCGCGAACGAGGTCTTTGTATTTCACACGCCGCCACGGCGGCGTGAGATTGATCGTCTTGGTGATTTTTCCTTCGGCGTCCTTGTGCTCGATAGTTAATGTATCCAAAACATTTTCCGCCACGTGACAAACAAGGCCCTGTACTAGGTCCATCATGCTCTCGTAATCCCCATACGCCTCGTAGGCCTCCAGCATGGTGAATTCGGGGTTATGTTTGCGCGAAAGACCTTCGTTGCGGAAGTTGCGCCCAATCTCAAAAACCTTGTCAATTCCACCCACCAGCAGGCGTTTGAGATAAAGTTCCAGCGCAATGCGAAGATAAAAATTACTGCCCAGCGCTTCATGTTTCGTGATAAACGGCCGCGCCGCCGCGCCGCCGGGGATGGCCTGCATCATCGGCGTTTCGACTTCCACAAAACCGCGGTTGTGCAGAAAATCACGAATCTCGCGAATGATTTCGCTCCGCATCAGGAAGACGTTTTTCACCGGCGGATTGGCAATCAAATCCAGATAGCGCTGGCGATAACGAATCTCCGTATCTTCCAGCCCGTAATACTTGTCCGGCGGAGGTCGCAGCGCCTTCGCGAGAATCGTAAAGCTTGCGAGCTTGATGGAAATTTCACCCGTCTTCGTCGTGAACAACGTCCCACGCACCCCAATGAAATCGCCGAGGTCCAGGTGCGTGAAAATGTCCCACTGCTCGTCGCCCAGGACATTCTTCTGCGCATAAACCTGGATGTGTCCGCTCTGGTCGCGCACATTGATGAACATGCTTTTGCCCATGTCCCGGTGCGCGGTGATGCGCCCCGCGACGGCGACCTCGCGGCCTTCCGTGTAATTGGTGCGCGCGGCGTGGCAGGTCTCGGAAGGAGTGAATTTATTTTTGAAAGGGTCAATGCCTTTTGCGCGCAAGGCATCGAGTTTGGCCTTGCGCTGTGCGATCAACGAGTCCAGCGGTTGCAGTTGTGGTTCCATTTGCAAGCGCAAGGAAACACGAATTCCCGGGAAATTCCAAGAACTTGCTGAACCTCGTAAACTGGCATCCTGCCCGTCTCAATTTTGCTTTTCTGTCCTACGATGGGCGTTCCACGCCGCGCCCGCCCCGCATTCGTCTCAAAAAGAACCAAATCGTCCCCAGCACGCCGCCCCAAATCAAACTATTCAAGCCCAGCAACAAAATCGCCTGCACAAAAGTAGCGTCGGCCCAAGCTGAGGGAAACAGCGGGTGAACCGGCCACGCCAGGATTTTCATTGTGCCGGAGAGAAATGCCGACGCTTCCGGCTGCCGCGCACCGAGCGACACAAAACATTGCACGACGATGCGTTCAAATGCCGAGGCAAACAGCATGATGAACATCAGCGACTGGAGCAGCCAGGAACCGAGCGCCGTCCAGGCAATTGATTTGAACCATCTCATGCAATTTTTTGACACAGCCTTGTTGTGAGACAAACTACTTCAAAAAAGAGAATGCCGCGATTAATTCATGTGGTAGGGATATCGCGCTGCGCTGTCAGCGCCGCGTCCAGCGGCGCAACGTTTGGCATGATTTTCATCATTATTTCACTCTGTGAACGTGGGCCGTGCCCTCGCAGTTGAGCCTGCAACCCTTCATAAAAATCTCTGCTGGTTGGATTTGCGGCACAGAATTAGCTGCTTTTTGCCGCAAATATGCCGGGGTGAATGACTTTGTCTCATTTTCAGATTCTCCCGCGGCGCTCAAACGGTGGCAACCGGCGATGACACATAAAATCACAGGGAATGTATGAAAGAAGAATTTGATCAATTGTTGAAAGCGATGATTGAAAGCGCCGAAGGCGTTTCGGATCTGCTCTTCGTGGTGGGCCGTCCGCCGCAGGTGGAAAACCATGGCAAACTCAAACCGTATTCGTCGGGAGAATCCGAGCCTCTGCTCACCAGTCCACGGATTGAAAGCTGGGCGCGCGTCATCATTAACGAAAACCAGCGGTTGATCCAGGACATGACGAAGGCCGGCTCGTGTGATTGCAGTTATCAGCTGCACGATATCTGTCGCTTTCGCGTTAACATCTATCGACAAAACGGCAACTACGCAATGGTGCTGCGGAAATTGCAGACCCAAATCCCTTCAATCGAGCGGCTCAAACTCGCGCCGGTGTTCCTGGAGGTCATCAAGGAAAAGACCGGCATCATTTTCGTCACCGGCGGCACTGGCAGTGGCAAAACAACCACGCTGGCAGCGATGTTGAACGAAGTCAATTTGACCAGCGAGGTTCACATCGTCACGCTGGAAGACCCCATCGAATTTTTGCACCCGCAGATCAAAGCCACTTTCAGCCAGCGTGAGATGGGGCGGGATTTCTTTGCCTTCCCTGACGGTCTGCGCGCGGCCTTGCGGCAGGCGCCGAAAATAATTCTCGTCGGCGAAATTCGCGACCGCGAGACGATGGAAATTGCGCTCACGGCGGCGGAAACCGGCCACATCGTTTACAGCACGCTGCACACAATCAGCGCCGCGCAGACCATCAACCGTATTCTCGGCATGTTCAATACGGACGAAGAAAAGCAGGTGCGCGAGCGCCTCGCTGAAACGGTGCGTTATGTTATCAGCCAGCGGCTGGTGCCGAGGCAATCCGGCGGACGCCTGCTGGTCACGGAATTGATGGGCAGCAATCTGCGCAGTCGCGAAGCCGTGGCGCTCGGGGAAACCGAAACTCGCCGCCTCACGGATATTATCGAGGCCGGCAGCACCGTCGGGTGGCATACCTTCGAGCAATCTTTAATCAAGGCCTTCGAAGAAGATTTGATCAGCGAAGAATCCGCGTTGCTGTATTGCGTGAACCGGACGCAAATGCGCCAGCGCCTGGACGTCGCCCAAAAGCGCCGCGCAATCGCGCCGACAGCGAGCACTTTAAAAATGAAAGTTGCGGAAGAGCCGGCCCCGCTCAAGCCGCGCCCTCCGCTGCCACCGCTTCCGACTCCTGCCATGGCCAACCCGCCAACGCCACCGCTGCCGGGCGCAGTCACACCGCCGAGGCCGCCAGTGCCAACCATGAAACCGATCGAAAATCCCGCCGGCCCTCAGGTCGGGCGCGGTATCCCGATTCCCAAATCCTGAAGCCCGTTGAGCATGAATTGAATCGCCACTGCCGCGAGCAGCAATCCCATGATGCGGGTGGCGATTCTCAACGCAATCGGATTCAGCCAGCGCGCGCCACGGGCTGCCACGTGGAAGATTAAATAACTCGCCAGCGCCACTGCCAGGATGCATCCGAACAACGCAGTGTGCTGCCAAAAATCCGTCGCGCGCTGCTGCAGGAGAATGACCGTGGAAATCGCGCCCGGCCCCGCCAGCATCGGCACCGCGAGCGGCGTGATCGCAATATCCGTTTTGCCCGTTCCAGCCTCAGTCTCTTCGCTGGTCTCCTGCACGCGGGAGCGTTGGGCTCGCAACATGTCCAGAGCGACGAGTAGCAGCACGATGCTCGCGGCGATTTGAAACGCAGGCATCGTGATGCCGAGAAATTTGAAAATCGCTTTGCCCGCCAGCGCGAACGCGATCAGCACCCCCGCCATCACCGCGCACGCCAATCCCGCCATGCGCTGCCGGCCTTCCGGCGTGTCGTCGGGAGTCATCGAAATGAATGCCGGAATCGCCGCCAACGGGTCGACGATGATAAAGAGCGAACTAAATGCCAGAAAGATGTATCCGGGCAGGTTCATGTGGAGCACGGCGCGAATATCGCGTCGGTCATGCCGTGGATGATTTTTTTATCGGGCGGACAAATCGTAGCCAGCACACCGCCGAGCTGCGCCCGGGCGGCATCGGCTTCGCCGGCGACAAAATAATACGGGCAAAGCCGCGCCCGGCCTTTCATCGGCACCACTTCGTTGCGGTCGAAATCAAACCATTGCGCCTCGACCAGCTTGGAATGGTTATAACGTTGCAGGACATACGGCGACTGCGGGAATTCCGTGAGGGCTTTGTCCACCGCCGCCGACCAATCGGCGTGGGGCAAATCACTGCCAAGATAAACGCCCCTCGCACCCCAGGCATGTGCCGAAAAACCCGAAATCTTCAAAATCAAATCGCGCTCTTTTTGCGAGAGCGATTTGAGTTGCTGCCAGTCCGTCAGGTTAAGTTCGGGAATGGCCGCGTGCGGCGGCAGCGGCGTCGGGTCCACAATCCACGTGTAAGGCGTCAGCCGAAGCATCCGCTGGAAAAAGCCGTCGCCCAATTCCTGCCGCCAGAAACCTTGCAGATGCCGGTTCCATAAAAGCGCGAACAACATTTTTTCTTCGAAGAAAGGTTTCGGGGGCGGCGTCAGTCGAATGCGTTTTTCCGCCGCCAGTTCAAAAATCTTTTTCGAATTCGGCACATTGGCGGTGTCGAATAATTCAAAGAAACGATACACCGCGTCGCCACCAGCGAAGTCCGTGAACTGCGAATCGCGAACCGCGAACCGCGGGCCAAGTTGTTTGGCCAGCCATTCCATTTCTGGCCGATACGTCGCCGCTTCTTCCGAAACAATGATATGCACTCGGGGCGCATCGCCAAAGATGCTGGCAAAGCCTTGCAGCATGCCGGCTGCGCCGCCAAGGACGGAAAACTGAGAATACGTCTGATTCAACCACGCCGTCACACCGATGCCGCCCGGAACAGAATCAAGCTCCGTCACGCGGAAACCATCCTCCGTCAGCAGCAGGTCGGGACGAATCACCCGCGGCGTTTCATTTTTAAGATTCGTCGCACGCTGGAGTTCGATCAGTTCCGGCGGTTTCCCCAGTTCAAGCCAGCGCGCCACCCAATCCGGTTGTTTGCCCTCGACGCTCTTGCGGTAGAGCAGGTTGACCGCTCGATAAAATTGCAAGAGCACGCGGCCCAGCGAATCCAGCTCCTTGGCCAATTTGTCATCCAGCTTGAATGGAGCGGGAGAAACCCGCCATTCCTGTCCGGCGAACAAACCTTCGGCTGGCATTTGTTTGCGAACAAACTGCGCGGCCTCAGCCGCGGATGCCGGGTTCGGTGATGCTGAAACGGTTTCCACGCCCGCACAGTAAGCGTGGATTCGGCCAGCGTCAAAAACGAAAGAACTAGGTGGCAGCCGCCGTAAGGAGGCTCCAACTTAAATCAAACCGAAAAGAATGAATCTGCCTAAGAACCAGTCTGCCGAGTCGCAAATAACTTGTAAATTGTTCGACCTCATTTTGGGAATGTCGTTCGCGGAATGAAACTTCGTCTGCATGTGGGCTGAAAGCCCTTCACAGGATAGCCCAGGGCAAAGCCCTGGGTAATGTTGAAGCAAGATACCAAGCCCTGAAAGGGCGGCACGCCGACCGACACTTCTTAAGTCCGCACCTGCCCGTTCCCAATCCCCACCCATTTATAAGTGGTCAACTCATCCAACCCCATCGGCCCGCGCGCGCCAATTTTATCCGTGCTGATGCCGATCTCGGCGCCCATGCCAAACTCGCCGCCGTCCGTGAAGCGCGTCGAGGCGTTCCAATAAACTGTCGCCGAATCCACTTCGTGGAGAAATTGCTTCGCGCGCCCCTCGTTTTTCGTGACGATACTGTCCGAGTGCGCCGAGCCGTAATGATTAATGTGTTCGATCGCCTGCTTAACATTATCGACCACGCGAATGTTCAGGATGTAATCGTTATATTCCGTGAACCAATCCTGTTCCGTGACGGCTTTTAGTTGAGCGTTGGGAAAATGAGAGTTGAGAAGTTGGCGCGTGTTTTCATCCGCGCGCAATTCCACATTCTTCTCGGCCAGCTTTTGGGCGATGCGAGGAAGAAATTCCGGCGCGACAGCTTTATCCACCAGCAATGTTTCCATCGCGTTGCAAACGGCGGGCCGCTGGACCTTCGCGTTCATCGCGATTTCTTCCGCCATGTTCAAATCCGCGTCGGCATCCACAAACACATGACACACGCCCTTGTAATGTTTAATCACCGGCACCTTGGATGATTCAGCCACGGCGCGGATCAAACCCTCGCCGCCGCGTGGCATGCACACATCCACGTACTGCGTGAGCGAGAGCAGGGCAGGGATGGCCTCACGATCCGTCGTGGGCACTACCTGGATGGCATGCTCGGGAAAATGCGGCAGCGCGCGCTTGCCGGCATCAATCATCGTTTTAGCGATGAGTTGATTTGAATTCAACGCTTCCTTGCCACCGCGAAGAATTGTCGCGTTGCCGGACTTGAAACAAAGACTCGCCGCATCAGCAGTCACGTTTGGGCGCGATTCATAGATGATCACCACCACGCCGATGGGAGTGGTGATTTTTTGCAACTTCAGGCCGTTGGGCCGGACGCGTTCATCCAGAATTTTTCCGACCGGATCCGGAAGCGCCGCCACTTCACGCAATCCCTTCGCCATGCCGGCGATGCGTTTATCGTCGAGCTTAAGCCGGTCGAGCATCGCGGAGGTGAGGCCCATCTTTGCGCCGGCATCCATATCGAGCGCGTTGGCTTGCTTGAGAGCCGCGGCGTTTTTTTCGAGCGCCTCCGCCATCGCGAGCAGGCAGGCGTTCTTTTCCGCCGTGGTCAGCTTCGCGAGTTCCCGCGAGGCGGCTTTTGCCTGTTTCGCCAGCACCGTCATTTGCTCCGTTAAAGTCATGCCGGGGAAAGGTAAGCCAAAACTGCGAAGTGAAAAGAGCGAAATTTCCACGGAAATCGCGATTTTACCCCGGCAAATACTGGCGTGTGATTTGCTTATTTCCAGTGAATGAAATTGATTGAAACCGCGCTGGGCATGGGGATTTTTCTGGCAATTTTCGCGGCCCAGGCGGATGAAAAGCTGTCCGTGCTGAAATCGGGCGACAACATCTACAGCAATATCACCGTCACCACCGTTACGGCCACGGACATTTATTTCACGTATTCCGGTGGTCTCGGCAACGCCAAGTTGAAGAATCTCGAGCCGGAAATGCAGAAGCACTTTCACTTTAACGCGGCCAAAGCCGGCGAGGCAGAGAAAAGTCAGGCCGAAGCCACCGCACAATTTCAGCGGAACATCCAGGCGCAAAAAACGGTGCTCGGCCGCCAAATGTCGACGGCGACTTACGACAGTGGCGACGTGGTCGTCCCGGAAATCTTCGCGCATTCATTCCGTGGCCAGCGCCCGCCCCCGATCTATATCGATGATTGGGTGACGACGCCCCCATCAAATCCCAACGGGAAATTCGTCTTGACGGTCTTTTTTACCACGGCCGCCCAGCAATGTCGCAATGCCATCCCGCACATCGATGAACTCGCCGGCCGATTTCGTGATCGGCTAACCGTCATTGGTTTGAGTAACGAGCCGAAAGAAGAGATCATGAAGATGAAGTCGCCAGAGGTAAATTTTTTCGTCGGCACGGATACTCAATCACGCTCGCTTCAGGCCTTCGAGGTCACCATGATTCCGCACGCAGTTTTGACCGATCCCGCCGGCATCGTGCGGTTCGAAGGACCGCCAGGTTACCTGACGGTGAAAGACCTCGAGCACCTGCTCAATACCTACGCTCCATAAAATCGTAGCAGCCGACGTAAGGAGGCTCAAATCTCCCTACCGCAACAACGCCGTCGCGCACCACAGCAGGGGCGCCTGGCCATGCATGTCGCCGGTGTTCCGTTGCCTCGCGAGATAATAAGCGCGGCCATCCGGCCCATCTGTCGTCGGATTGTATTTGTTCGTGCCCTGGCAAACTTCGCGGAGGTCGTAATTTTTATCCAGGTAAGAAACGAGGCCGAGCCACGCCTTGCGCGCCGCGGGACCGTAAGTGTCGGCATCGAGCCAGCCTTCTTTCACTCCCGTAATGAACGCGAACGTGAACATCGCCGAGGATGAAGTTTCCGGCCACGCGCCCGGGTCATCAATCAATTGGTGCCACATGCCGTTGGCGTCCTGATATTTTAAAAGCGCCGCCATCATTTTCCGGTAGCCATCCAGAATACGCGGCCGATCCGGATTGTCCTTCGGCAACGAATGCAGCAACTCGCTCATGCCCGCGGCCATCCAGCCATCGCCACGGCCCCAGTAATAGGGAACACCCGGCGCATGATAGAACAGGCCGTTTGATTGCTGAAGTTCATCGAGATAGAGGACCATCTCCTTCGCGGCGCGATCGATATATTCATGATTGCCGGTCGCGCGAAACGCCTCCGCCTGGACCAGAGTGATCATGAACATATCGTCGATCCACAGGCGCGTTTGCCAGCTCAACCCGCGGAGGCGATAGGACTCGCCATCCGATGGCGCATTGGTGCCGAAAGGCGCGCCCCATTGCTTATCGGCAAAATCCTTGCCCAGCGCGAGACAACGCGGGTCCGCATTCATGATATAAATTTCCAGCGGCACGGCGGCGAACACCGTGTGATCCACATGGTCCGGCTGCGGGATCAAGTTTGTTTCGGTGTTGAACAACGGCTCAAACCGCCGAATCAATTGCCCCTTCAGGTGCGGAACGCCGGAAACTTCGGCAAACGTCAGCGCACCGTACCACGCGCAGGCTTCGGGATAGGTGATGTAGGGCGGCGGACCGGGCCGGCCAAAATTAGAGTGCGGGCTGTCGATGAAACGTTGCGCGACACGCTGGCCGATTTCCAGCGGTGATTTTCCCGCGGGCCAGGATTTTAACGAAACATCCGGGCCTTTGGGCGCCTGAACGCTTGAGCAACCGGCGAGGGCAAGCAGGCAAATGCAGGCGCCTGCGGTTATGACGGTGGCGGTCATTTTCATAAATCAATGGTTGATTCCGTATTTGCTTAACCACTGCGCATGTTAGAGTCCAGACGAAGTTTGAGGCCCGGATATTCAAAACGGATGGAAGGAACTCGGCGCACTCGATCTGTATTGTGCGTCAACCCTCCGGCTGGCCTGCCTTATATAGGCGTTAGTTTCGGCAACGAAAGTCCGTCAGGACGATAGAAAATGGCCCACCGATTTATCGGTGAGTACGCTCATTGGGTTGCACGATTCGGTATTTTATTTCTTCGGCTTTATTTCATGATTCGCCTTGTCCGGCTGAAAATCTTCCTCCGGCGAAATTGTATCCAGATGCACGCCCAAGGATTTAATGGCGGGACACGCGCGCGCCTGCAAAATCGTCAGACGCACCTTGGACGCTTTCACCTTGGGAAACCGATCCAGCTTGCGATAACCAATGGTGTAACCGTGATTCAATTCCTTCCAATTTTTCGCCGCATCGTCCCAGGCCTCAATTTTGTATTCGGCAACCCGCTGGCCCAACGTGATCATTTCCTCCAGGCGAACGACATTGAACTCCCTTTCGTCGCCTAAATCCACTTCCAGCGCGGCGTTCGTGACACCGTCGTCCGTAGCCCAATACGTGTTCTTGTCTCCGTCCAGCGCCTTGTCGCCGTTGAAAGCATCATCACCGCCGCGGACATTGCTGGCGACTCCGCTTTTTCCTGCGGCGAAATCCGTGCCGAAAATTTTCTCGAGCGCATCGTGAAATTCATGCAGGCGTTTTACGGAACCGTCGGAGAAAAGGCCGCGTTTGTCCGGCGCGACGCCGAGCATCAAAATCGAATTACGTCCCACTGACGTGTAATAATAATCGAGCAACGTCGCCAAATCCTTCGGCGGCGTGCCGTCCCAAAACCGATGCCCCACCATCATGGCATCGCACTCCGTGGGGAACCATTTCGCGGATTGAGAGTTATCCGGTGAACCTTGCGCCGGCGCGGGATAAACGCTCCAGCACGCGAGCGGCGCGCAGGCCGTCTCGTTGCCCACCCAGCGCACGTCTTCCAGGATGTTTTCCAGCCGCGGACCCTGTTTGATCACGGTGTTCGGCTGGAGTTTCCGCACGACGCCAATGACGCCCGGCCAATCGGCCATGTCGGCGCGGTTGCCATCAAACCACATCTCATAAACGGGGCCGTAGTTGCCGAGCAACTCAGTCAATTGCTGTTGATAATATTTGGCGTAGGCGGGCTTGTCCGAGTCGTAATTGGTTACGCTGCGGTCCCACGGCGAACAATAAATGCCGAGCTTGATCCCGCCGGCTTTGCACGCATCCGCCAATTCGGCGACCACGTCCCCTTTGCCGCCTTTCCACGTGCTGCTCTTGACGCTGCGTTCTGTGGTCGCCGTCGGCCAAAGACAAAAGCCATCGTAATGTTTGGCGGCGAGAACAATTCCCTTGAACCCGCATTCCTTCGCCACGCGCACCCATTGGCCGCAATCCAACGCGGACGGATTAAACAATTTCGGATCTTCATTTCCCAGGCCGGTGCTGCGTCCAGTAAAGGTGTTGATTCCGAAATGCGCAAACAACGTCAATTCATCCTCCTGCCAGGTGAGTTGAGCGGGCGAGGGGAGCGGCCCAATCGGCTTCGGCGCTTCAGCAGCGCCGAGATTCGCGGCGGTTGAAACGCCCGCGCAAAGCGCCAGAAAAAAAAGGACGGGGCGAACAAAATTTATTTTTTTCATAAAGACATTCGTCCGAGAGCAACCGGACCGGCAAGGTTCGCCGCGGCCGATGTGACCGTATGAGTATGCTCTGTCACAAATATGGGGTAAATCCCGTTATTGAGACATGCTGGCCGGATGCTAGGTTTTTGGCAAAAGGAGAATTATGAGAAAATTAATATATAGTCTACTCGCTGCCACCGTCTCGCTCGGTTTGATGACCAGCTTGGCGCATGCAGATCCAAAGGGTGCCAAGGATGAACTCGAGACTCGCGCTCAATCCGTGAATTCCCTCGCCGACAAACGGGGTGGAATGACCCAGGCGATCCACGACGTTTCCGTTGAGACCGGCGTTCCCCAAGACCAACTCCAGCGAATGCACAGCCAGCATCCAGATGCAGGCCCGGCCGGTCTATTAATCGCGGCAGTCCTGGCCGACAATACGAAAGGCTCGCCGGAACAATACTTGAGCCGGCACGTGAACGGAAAAGGCTGGGCGGCCATCGCGCGTGAAAGCAATGTCCCGCTCGATAAAATCGACAACAGGCTCGCCAACCTGGAACGGGAACTGGGTTCACTCCCCGCGACGGGACGTGACCGCGACAGTCAGTATCGTCGCTAAAGCCTCTCTAAAAATACCGTAGCCGCAGACGTGAGTCGGCGCCGACCAACGTCGGCGGCTACGTCCATTCCCGGAATGAAACTTCATTCTGCGTCCGCGCTGAAAGCCCTTCACAGGACAGCCCAGGGCAACGCCTTGGGTAATGTTAAAGCAAGACGCCAAGCCCTGAAAGGTCGGCACATTCAGGACACTGGAAGCGTTTATGAAATGCTCTAAAATCTCACCGAAGCGCCCCCGTAAAACGCGCGGCCATCTCCCGGATGAAAAATTTGGATGGGGTCATCCCCTGTGCGCGCGTCAGGGATGGGATCCACGGCGGCGGCATAATGTTGGTCGCTCAAATTGCGCGCTTCAAAAAAGATTGAGAAGTGCTTGCGAAATTGGAAGCCCGCTTTGAATCCCACCAGCGCGTAGGAACTCGCGTATAGCGTGTTGGCATGGTCAGCGGGGTAGCGGGTCACGTTCCATTGCACATTCGGCCCGGCATAAAATCCCCAGGGCGATTCGTACATTAATTCCGCTTCGTAAAGGTGAATCGGAACACCGGCAATGCGGTTGTCGCCGTAAACCGGATCTCCGTCAAAATGAAAATCACTCAACGTATAGGTCTGCCGCAGGGAAAGTTTGTCCGCCGGCTCATCTCCGCTTTTTTCCGTGAATATGGAATTGAACAGTTCAGTTTCCAGCCCCGCCTCGATCCCCTGATGATAGCTGCGCCGGATATTGACCGCCCCAATGTCCACGCCGCTCGAATTATTCACCTCCAACAACTCGTCCCTGACCCAGGAATGATAGAGCGAAAGCTCCCACTCAAAACGCCCGGCTTCGCCCCGAGTGCCGATCTCCGCAGTCCAGGCGCGTTGCGGTTCCAACGGGCTGAACACCAGGCTGCCGGTGCCGAAAGGCGGAGGCGGATTGTCATCGTCGAAATCGAGCATGTTGTCGAATGAAGGCGGCTGCCAGCTTCGGCTGAAGTTCGCGTAAACCTGGCTTTTTTTGTTGATCTCCCAGATGATGCCGGCCTTCGGATTGATGGTGCGAAAACTCACGCTGGCCGTCTGATCGCCGCTGTCGGTTTTGTTAAAACGATCCGTCAAATGCCGTTTCACGTGGATGGCCTGCAAACCCGCGATCAGCGAAAGCTGCTCGGTCACGTATTGCTGATCTTCCATGTAAATCGGCGCGTTGATGGACAACTCCGAGTCCCCGCCGGTCACCGCACCTTTATGTCCGTCGTTGTTCTGAAAGTCGCCGTCGTTTTCCACCTCCAGGGTCGGATTGGCGCCGATGGTCAGGTTGTTGGGAAGATTGAACAGGTGAAAATGAGTCACGGAATTTAAAAGAATTCCGAAATTGTCCGAATAATAATCCTGAATTCCTTCCGGATTATCTTCATTAAACAAACCTCGTTCCTCCAATTGCCGATGCCACCAGTATCCTCCGGCATCGGCTTCTTCATTGTCATTTTTGTAGGACACCTTGTCCGCCAGTCGCAGGTAATACCAACCCTTGTTGGCATCCTGCGCGATATTGTCGGGAACGGCCTGCCTGGGGTTGGCCGTCAACTCCTCCTTGCTCAACGCTCCCGGCACTTGCCGGTCCGTGCGGGCAATCGTCAGGTAAAAGCGGTTCTCTGTGTTCTCATTGAATTTGTATCCAAAATTTGAGAACAGGTCCTCGGTGTTTTCCGCACTGTGCTGGCGGTAGCCCTCCCGCGAACGCCCGCTGACGGACGCAAAATAATCCATCGGTCCCTCCACGCCACCGGAACTGGCCTGCGCCCGCACGAAGCCGAAACTTCCGCCTTCCACCCGCAGGGAAAAACGGTCCGCATCGTACCCCGTTTTTGACGTCAGGTTGATGGCGCCGCCGAGGCTGATGGAGCCATATTTGAAAGCATTCGCCCCGCGATAGACCTCCGCAGACTTCACACCGCCCAAATCGAAATCTTCCAGGATCACCTCGCCGTCGCCCTGGTTGAAAGTGAACCCATCCAACAAAACCTGGAGGCCCAGCGGCTCGTCGTCCGAAAGAATGCCCGAGCCGCGAATGGAAATTTTAGTGGCCTCCATGCCGTTTTGCGATTGGAGGTTCACTCCTGGAATGCCCTCCAGCAAATCTTCCACGCTCGAGCCGCGACCCCGTTCGAATTGTCCGACGCCGGTAATCGTGAAACCGCCCGGCACCTGCTGATATTGTTTGCGAGCCTGTTCGAGCGATGGGGCGGTCAGGGATGGACTGTTCGTGCCCAACACCGTGACGGTCGGCAGCCTGACCGGTTCATTGGTTGAGGGACCATCCGCCGCGGCAAGGAATTGAGTGGCAAAAAATTGCCCGAACAGGACAAAAAGGATGCTGCGCTTTTTCATGCGGGCCGGTCGGTGCCGGACAATACGATTTTCCCTAAAAAAATGTCAAACAGGATGTTACCGTTGTAGCGCAGCCTTTCCAGGCTGCGAGTTCTGGGGACTTTCCTGTTCCCGGTTCCCATCGGCGCTCTCTCCGCAAAAATAGGATTGCCTCTATTAAAAAGAGGCGCATATTTAATCCCGATGATACCCCGTTCGTCAGATGCGCTTAGCTCTCTGAATGAATCTTCCTCGAAAGGATGCCCATGAAACGTAATCAACTCACTCGCCGCCAGTTTATCCAAACCTCCGCTGTCGCCCTCGCGGGAACCGCGTTGCTGTCGCCCTGGAGCGTTATCAATTCCTCAGCCGCCGTCACCAAGCGCACGGCCACTGACCAGGTGACACTGGGCAAGACCGGCATCAAATTGAGCCGCCTCGGCATCGGCACAGGCGTCAATTCCGGCCACGACCAGATCGGCGCAGGCAAGGACGCGTTCGTCAAGATGGTTCGCCACGCTTATGATTCAGGCATCACTTATATTGATACCGCCGAGCGCTACGAGACCTTCCCGTGGATCGGCGAGTGCGTCAAAGGCCTGCCGCGCGAGAAACTTTTCATCCAATCAAAAGTGCCCGGCCAGCCTCAGGACGTGCTCGCCACCATCGATCGTCATCGCAAAAACTTCAACACGGATTACATCGACAGCCTGTTGATTCATTGCATGACCAAAGACACTTGGACGGACGAATGGAAACGCGTGATGGACGGCTTTAACGAGGCGAAGGAAAGAAAATGGATCCGCGCCAAGGGCGTTTCCTGCCACACGCTCGCCGCCTTGCAAAACGCGGTTGATTCGGAATGGACGGAAGTGCACCTCGTCCGCGTGAATCCGCTGGGCCGTTATATGGACGGTGTCAAATCCGCCTGGGGTCCCGATGCCAGCGTGGACGTGAACCCGGTGGTCGATCAAATCAAGACCATGCACGCCAAAGGTCACGGCGTCATCGGCATGAAAATTTTCGGCAACGGTGATTTCAAGAATCCGGACGATCGCGAGAAATCCATCCGCTTCGCCATGTCGAAGCCCGAAATCAACGCCATCGTCATCGGCTTCACCGCCCCCGAACAGATTGACGAAGCAATCCAGCGCATGAACCGCATCCTCGCCGAAACTTAATTCGTAGCAGCCGACGTAAGGAGGCTCGAATTCATTTTCCGACCATGCGCCGGAGTTGGCAGCTTTCACGTTGGCCCTAACGTGTTGCTAGCGTTTCACCGGCAGAGCGCCCAGATCTTCCGAAAGATCTCGGAAGCACGTTCCGGTTAGTTTTTAATTTCCTTCCGCGCCAACGGCGCCGCCGGGCCGTTTCCAAAAACCTCATCCATTCCGGCAAGGATATGCGAATTCCGATCCGTCAGCTTCCAGATTTGGCCGCTCCGATAATTATCAATCGCCAGCAGCATCGGGCCGACATTGATGCCCATGATGGTATGATTGATCCACGAGCCATTCAGGTAATCCGCATAGAAAACCTGCGGATTGCCGTTCTTGTCCCAAACGGAACCAATGTAATGCGGGTCCAGGCTGTACGCGTCTCCCAAACCGAAAGTCGGACTCCACAACCCGGGAATCTCAAAATCATGCCGCAGCGCCGCGATCGCTTCTGTGGGCAGAAAATTAATGCAACTGGCCGCGCCATAAACCGGCACCGTTCCCACCTGCAACGCCTTCGTCCCCAGCTTCGTATTTTCTTCGGTGGGAAGCGCGCCGAACGCAAAATATTCACTGATGTAATGCGACGCCGGAGCCACCAGGTTATCGCACGCACTCAGCCCCCAGGAGTTTTCCCCGTAAGTCGCATAGTGCCCATTTAAGCCACCCACCAGGTTCGTGGCGTGATCGATGCAAAACTGCCGGTTGGCAATCACCGCCAGCCGGTCGTTCTCCCACAGGTTGCACGGCGTTGTCGGATGCCGATCAGGACCGCGCTTGCTGAAATCAAGCCAGCAACTCGCGAAGAAATAATTGAACAGCGAACCTTTCCACGTGACCATGATTTTGTCCGCGTCCTCGCGGGGATAGGACGCGAAGACACGATTACGCGAGAGATACGTCTTGAAAGAAACCGGGTGCGTATGCGAGCCGAGCGCCAGCAGGTCCACCATTAGCGCCTCATCCGTCTGGCCGTCGACATGATTATAGAACGTCCCGTGAATCGTCGGCCCTGGCATCCAGGCGAGACGAAACTGGTTGGCGTTGGTAGAGCCGGGCACATGGTCCACAAACCAGTCCCATTCGACCCGGTCAAACAACTGCCGCGAGAGCGTTTGGATTTGCTTGTTGGTTGGGAAATATTCCTCGCACGAAAGCACGCCGTACATCAGCAATGCGGTATCGTAAAGAGAAAGCTCAACTCGCGGGTCCTTGCGCGTCCCGGCATTGGCCGCAAGAAAGTGATAGAAAAATCCCCGATAACCCGCGCGTGAAATATCCGTATCCGGGCCCGTGGGAAGTTTGTTGAGATTTTGCAGGATGGCGACGACCCGATTTTCCAATTCCGTCCGGTCGGCCCAGCCGCGCTCGTGGCCGACGCAGTAAGAGGTCAGTTGAAACCCAATCGTCCCCACGCTGACAATGTCCGAGAACGTGGAACGATCCAGCGCAAAACCCAGGTCGTCGGTAAACGTCAGGAAATAGGAAAACGCGCGCTGCGAAACCAGATCGAGCATTTGATCATCACTGAGGTGCGCGAAATCGATCGGCGGCTCATCCGTGCCAAACGACAGGTCGTCCAGGAAAAAATAGCTTTTGCGGTTTTCGTTTCTCCAATTCTCGATCACAAACACAATTTCCTTCACGTGCTCCCAGTCGTTGGTGCCCGTCGTGTCGATGGGAAAATCAAAACGCACCCAGTTGGTTTGATTGGGAAGGGTGAAAAGCTGGGTGCCCAACAATTCGCCGGCGGCACTTTTGATTTCAATTTTGATCTGGTGCGAAAAATCGCCTTCCCCGTTGCCGCGCGCCCAAAAGGTGAAATTTGTCACCTGCACATTTTCCACCCGCGAAGGGTTTCCCAAACTATTCCGCAGCGAGCCATAAAGGTTTTTGAAGTCGAGGACATGCCGCGGAAAACTCATTTTGCCCAATGCTGAATTCCACAAACCGCAAAATCCCGTCGGCACCGAATAATCCAGCCGCAGCGAAGCTCCGTTGGTTCCGTGGAACACGCGATTGTCGAAAGAAACCGTCAGCGTGGAAGTCCCATTGGCGAACACGCCGCTGTCCCCCGAAAAATTATTGAAAAATCCCTGGTCGTTGTAATCCGCGAAAGTTGTCTCTCCCCCTCGGACGGAAAATGCCATGAATACCATCCCCATAGTGAGGAAGGTGAAGAAACAGGCTGCCCGTCTCCATGCCGGAACCGTTTTTGCCATCATAGTTCCGGTAAAAATCGCGCGAATTTTTAATAATGCAAAGTAGGAGTTTTGCCGCGGGTCTATTCTCGCGGCCGGTGCGGGTGCAGCAGGTGGTGGGGTGTTTACTGAAACCACTAGAGTGTTTGTCGCGCCGCCGGCAGACTTGCGCCCTTGTCTTTTTCTTTCATCGGCAGGAAATTGCCTCGCTCGCAGCAGGCAACAAATCCTTCGGTGACACATTTTAATTCCTCCCAGCGCTCACGAATGGTCGACGCCTCTTTCGACGTGATTTGATTGTCTGCCGCTGCCGTCGCGATGACCGCGAGCAGGTCGGCGAACTCCTGGACAATTTCGTTGGTTGCGGGAATTAAAAATGACGGATGCGGCTTGTTGATCGCCGGATTGAGAATGAAAAAACCGCCGGATCGCTGGCAAATCCATTGAACGAGCCGCCGATCATCGGTGCAACGCAGGAGCGCTTCAATCCGATCCAGGGGATTCGCCGTGCCGCTGCCCGTGCCGTCGTCCGGCTCCGCCCATTTGTAAATCGTGGAAAGGGACAGGTTCAGCTCGCCAGCCACCTGCTTGGCGCTGCATTTCTGGAACACCTCGCGCAGGAGTTCATGTGATTGCATGATACTAAAATGAATAACGCTCCTGCCATTAGCAAGAAAAACGTTCATAATCAACGCTATAAGCCGGGTTGGTTGAAAAACGCTTGCATCTTCAGCAATGGTTATGCAAGCCTGTTGCATACTATAAGGGACGTTTGCGGGTTTGATCCACTCAACAAATTATGAAACGTTCTCGTGCCTATAAAAGTTATCCTACCTTGCGCCAACGCGATTTGCGGTTCCTGGCCCTGTCTCTATTTATCGGCCTCCTTGCGGCCGCGGTTACCGGAGCAGTCATTTATTTGGCCAACGGTCGCAACGGCCCATTTTAGCGCGGTGTTGGAGAAATGGCTTTGTAACTGACTTTTGGAAGCTGCGTAGCGGCGGAAGAAAATAGCCCGCTGATTTATCGGTGGGTTCTCGCTGAAGTTATAAATTGCGAATTGGCAGGGGTATCAACTACGTCGTCGATGCGCGCAAGCCCTCTCGATAATCAGCAATACGCCACCTCAAAAACTCGGAACATTTGGCTGGAGTCCCTTTATTCCGTTGCGGCCAAAACGCGCTAAACTCCCGGTCCAATTGGATCAACTCTCTAATCGCGATGCGTGCCATCTGCCTCGCTCGTGATGTTTTTCCCCGGGCTCGCGCCTGTTGCCAAAGCATGAGTTTACAAGATTGCTCCGCCATTCGCGCCGCCAGTTCCAGCTCGCGAACCAGGATTTTTCCGGCCAGGGACAACGATTTATCACGCATCACCCGTTCAAGAACGTTCAACTGCTTCCTCACCTCACGCATGGCGGCGTGAATATCCCTGGCGCGAATCCGCGCGTAATATTTGAGGCCGTTCCGGCAAAACAATTCCCGCGTCTCCGGCGGCGGCGCCGCAATAACCGCTCCCAACGGCGTCACGTTTACTTCCGTGAAATGTAATTTGCGATGCGCGGTTCCCAGCTGCCGCGCTGCTCGCGCGACCCGCCCGGTGCGCTCCTGAAAAATGTCGCGACTCAAGGCCGGGATCAGGCTGGATTCCTTAAACGTCTTTTGGCACCACGCGACCGCCGCACCCGCCGCCAATGGCAGCCAGCTTACTGCCAGCGGTTGCGGATGCCCGCCATCACCCCAGTCCGTTATCAGATAACCTTGCGCTCCATGTTTGCGGCCGGCTTGAGCGGCACGTTGCAGATTTTTCAGCGCGTTATCGTGCTTGCCGATCAGAGTCATCCACGTCGAAGTGCCGGGACAGACATAGAACGGAATTCCCGACTTCGCGAACAGCGCCGCTTCGCGGTCGAAAGGATGATCCGCCTCGTAACCCCAGTTCAAGGCGATGACCTTCCGCGGCAGTTTCCGGATGAGTTGCGGATATTTCAAAATAATATCGCCCCAGAACATCATCCGCCGGCCGCGCCGCGAAACTTCCTTCTGAACGCGATTTAGAAAATCTGCATACACTCGGCCTTTGCCCTTGGTCTGGCACAATTTTTTGCTCTGCCCACGGCCCAGGTCCCAGGTTTCATCGCAACCAACATTAAAAAACTCGCTCGAGAAATTCGGCAATAATTCATCATAAAGCCTCCGCAAAAAGGGAATCGTTCCCGGGTGATTCGGCGCCAGGGTGGACGGCCGGCGCAGAAATTCCCCGCTCTCGTCCTCGTAAGGCTGCGAAACCTCCGCCAGTTGTTTAACGCGCGGAGGCTCGAGAAAATAACGCAGATGCCCGAAGGAATTCTGATTGGGCACCAGGTCGATCCCCAGTTCGCGGCACCGCGTGTCGAGCCGCTTCATTTCCTTTGCCGTAAGCGCGCCCCAGCCCTGCCAAACCGATTTATATTTGCGATAGGCAAAAGTGTGTTCCGTGTAGATCTGCAGTTCGTTGATTTTGAAATCGGCCAGGCGATCGACCAAATCGAGCAGCGTTTCCAGTTTCGGCACGCGGCCGCGTGAGACATCCAGCATCACGCCGCGACGCTGAAAATCCGGCCAGTCGCGAATCCGCACGCACGGCAACCGGCGGCCGTATTCACGAATCAATTGCCGCAAAGTCGCCATCGCCGCACGCAGGCCCGGCGTATCGTGAAATGCGATTTCAATTCCCCCTTTGCCAATCGTCAGCGCGTAGCCCTCCGGATGACCCGGCGCGGGGCCGCCTTGACGGACACGAATCATTGCCGCCGGCGGTTTTGAAGCGGACAAAAGAAAACTCCCCGGACGCCTTTTCAGCGAGCGGGGAGTTGGCAGAAGATTCACTGGCCAGCGTTACTTCGCAATCATGCCGCTTTGACGCGCGAAATTAAAAATGCCACCGGCGTCCACCACGGGCCGCACATCGCCCAGCGGTTTGAACTGATGCACTTTGCCCGTCGCTTTTTCCGTGACCGTGCCGGCGTCCAGGTCCACCGTCACCACGTCGCCGGTTTTCAACACCTCACAAAGTCGATCGATGATTTCGCAGGGATAAAGCTCTCCGGTGGCAACGCAATTGCGGAAGAAAATGCGCGCGAAGCTTTCCGCCAATACCACTTCACAATTCGCCGAACCCATGGCAATGGGCGCGTGCTCGCGAGAACTGCCGCAGCCAAAATTCCTTCCTGCCACCACAATTGGATACTCGCTGTCCAGGCTCCCGTCCTTCACGTAGCGAACCGGATACAGCGATTCCGGCAAACCGCACAGTGCATAGCTGCCGAGTTTTTCGTATTCGTCAGCGATCGTCGGCACCAGGTTCAGGTATTGCGCCGGAATAATCTGATCGGTATCGATGTTATCGCGCACCACGTATACCGCCCCCGTAAAAACTGATTTCGTCATGACAGCAAAATGGAGCAGGGCAGGGCAGTTTTCAACCAGATAGTGTAAGCGGCTCGTGCGTCCCGCCCATGCGTTTCAATTCTCACGGGCAAACCTCTGACATCTTGGAGCTTGGAATTTGGAACTTCCCTCACGCCGTCTCCAACGAAAGTATTTCATTGGTCACCATCTCAACGGGCGCGCTCCGCGACATCGCGAGATACAGAAATGCAAAAGGAGTTGTCAGCGGCACGATTAATAGAAACGCCACCCACGGATTTTTCCCGCGCGTTTTGACGATGTTAATCGACAACATGATCATCGCTATGATGTTGATGATCGGTATGAAATAGGCGAAAAACCAAACCCGCGGCATGTTCGCGGCGCGCAGCAGCGGAATCAATTGGAGAAACGGCACCCACACCAGCGGCCCGGGCGCGATATGCGTCTTGCGGCAAATGGACCAGAAACACACCGAGATGAAAGTGTACACGACCGCCAGGATGCAGAGCAGGATGAAAGTCACCTGGGGATTGCTGGCCAGGAATGATCTTGCCTCCGCCACCTTTTCCTTCCGGTTGGTTCGCCAGCCAGCCGCAAATTCCTTCACGTGCGCCATCTCTAATTTGGCCAGTTCCGCCAGCGGTGGATGCGCGCGTCTCGGCGCGCTGCCGTCTTTGGCTGCCTCGGCCGCCGTCTGGGGCGCCTCTTCATAACCCAACGCAACTCGTGCGTCGGTCGATAAATCAGTAGCCTTGATATTGCACACGCCCTGGGAATGAAGAATAAAAATCCACTCTTTGGTCTTCTTCGTGACTGTCACGTTTGTGTACGTGCCTGTCTTGGTTTGAAGCAGCGGAAAAGTTTGCTCGGCGTTGCTGCCCATCGACATCTTGCCCGCCACCGCAGAGGACGTCGTTAAAAGCAGCACGGCGAGCAGCCAAAGAAGCGTGCCCACGTAACTTCGGTAGTATTCAGCGCGTTTCATCCACTATTTCCCATGTTCGAGAGCCGCCAAATTGAGATAAACCGCGGTGAATACCGCATGGCTTATGCCATCCAGAAACGAGGCACCCTTTCGTCGAAATAAGCAATTCCCTTAGGCCGGAGCCATAAGATCCCTGCCTCTGGTCTTTTTTAAACAAACCTCCTCACCACGCCTCCGTCGCTTATTTTCCGTAAGCCCGTAGGACAGGCATCCTGCCTGTTTCCATTTTTGATCGGCCCTTCAACGTCCACCGAGCCATTCGTCATTTCCGCTCCGGCTTCACTCTTGCCCTGTCGAACGTCACACCTATAATTCCGCGCGTGCTCGACATTAAACTCATTCGCGAAAAACCGGATTTTGTACGTCAACGCCTCGCCACGCGCGGGGCAGGGGATGAAGCATTGATCGACGAGATTCTTCAAACGGACGAGAAGCGTCGCAAACTGCTGGCCGAAGTCGAGAACCTCAAGTCCCAACGCAATCGCGTCTCCAAGGAAATCGGCGCTTTGATGGGCCAAAAGAAAACAGAAGAAGCCGAAGCCAAAAAAAAGGAAACGCGCGAACTCGGCGACCGCATCACTCAACTCGATAAGGAAGTCGCCGAATGCGATGCCCGGCGCGATCAGTTGATGTTGCAGCTTCCGAACCTGCCGCACGAATCCGTGCCAGCGGGCAAAAGCGCCGAGGATAATCCCGTCATTCGCACCTTCGGCCAAAAACCCGCTTTCGATTTCAAGCCCAAAACCCACGTTGAAATTTGCGAACACTTGAAACTCGTCGATTTCGCCCGTGCGGTGAAACTTTCCGGCAGCGGATTCATTCTCTATACGAACTGGGGCGCAAAACTGGAGCGCGCCTTGATTCAATTCCTGCTCGATCTTCACACCGGCGAGCATGGTTACACCGAGGTTTCCCCGCCGTTCATGGTCGCGCCGCAATGCCTCCTCGGCGTCGGCCAATTTCCCAAATTCAAAGACCAGTATTACGGCGTCGCCGAGGGCGATAAGGCCGATGAACTCGGAAAGCTTTACCTGATCCCCACCGCCGAAACGCCCGTGGCGAACATTCACCGCGAGGAAATTCTCAAGGAAGACCAACTCCCGATTCATTACTGCGCCTACACCCCGTGTTTTCGTGGTGAAGCCGGCGCTGCGGGCGTGGGCACTCGCGGCATGATCCGCGTGCATCAGTTTGATAAGGTCGAACTGATAAAAATCGTCGCGCCCGAGCACGGTTACGCGGAACACGACAAAATGGTGGCCAATGCCGAGCGCGTGCTGCAATTGCTCGGCCTGCATTATCGCGTCGTATTGCTTTGCACCGGCGACATGGGTTTCGGCAGCGCCAAAACGTATGACATCGAAGTCTGGGCGCCGGGGCAGGGGAGCTACCTGGAAGTATCGAGTGTGTCCAATTGCGAAGACTTCCAGGCGCGCCGCATGAATCTCCGTTTCAAATGTGAGACCGGAGACAACAAATTCCCTCACATCCTGAATGGCAGCGGCACCGCTCTCGCCCGCCTGTTCGTGGCGCTGATCGAGACCTTTCAACAGCCCGACGGCAGCGTTACGATCCCCGCTGCGCTCCAGCCCTATCTGAAGACCGAGCGAATTCATGTCTGAAACGGGCCTGAAGAAGAACTCACGAACATGGAGAAAAATCCCAAGCCCCAACCTCCAAATTTCAGATTCCAAAACGCAGCCAGCCCGCGTGAAGAGGGCAGCCCGGATTTCCCTTGGAGCTTGAAGCTTGGTGCTTCTCTGGAATTTGGAATTTGGAATTTGGAACTTATGCGCTCACGCGCAACATTTTCCGAAAACCCCCTATTGCTCAACAGTCATTCCTGGCTTTTGTTCTCCGCATGAAACTCCTGCTGGCAAGCAGCGAAGTCCATCCGTACTCGAAAACTGGCGGCCTCGCCGACATGGTGGGCGCGCTCGCCAAATCCGTCGCCCGTGAAGGCCACAAAGTCAGCCTCATTACGCCACTCTACGCCGGCATCCGCGAGAAATTGCCGCAACTTAAACCCACTGGCCTGAAACTGGAGCTGCCCCTCGGCGCGCGAACCGTTCCCGGCGATGTCTGGTCGCTTTCACCCATCGAGAACCTCACGATTTATTTCCTCGATCAACCGGAATTCTTTTTCCGCCATTCGCCTTACCTGCAGCCCGACGGCATCAGTTATCCGGACAACGACGAGCGGTTCATCTTTTTTTCCAAAGCCGTTGTGCACCTGGCGCGTCATGAGTTGAAGCCAGACTTGATCCATGTCCATGACTGGCAGGTCGGCTTCGTGCCGCTGCTGATGCATCACGAGCAATTGGCCGCAGGGTGGGGGAGCCCGCCGCCCACCATTCTCACCATCCACAACCTCGCCTACCAGGGCACATTCCCCGCCTGGCGTTACGTGTTCACCAATCTGCCGTGGGATTATTTCAACCCCGACGGCGCTGAATTTTACGGCCAGATGAATTGCCTCAAGGCTGGCATCGCCCACGCCAACCTCGTCACCACCGTCAGCCCCCGGTACGCCCGCGAAATCACCACTCCGGAATACGGCTGCGGCCTCGAGGGCCTCTTGCTCAAGCGCCAGGATTCGCTGATCGGCATTCTGAACGGCGTCGACTTCGAAGAATGGAGCACCACCCACAATCCGTATCTCCGGCATCCCTATTCCATCGATGATTTAAGCGGCAAAATCGCGAACAAATTAGACCTGCAAAAAGAACTCGGCTTGCCCGCGAACAAGGACATCCCGCTTTTCGGCAACATCAGCCGGCTCATTGATCAAAAAGGCGTGGATATTTTGCTCGGCGCACTCGAGGAAATGCTCAGCGCGGACATGCAATTCGTCGTCCTTGGAACCGGCGATGCGGCCTACGAGAATGCCTACCGCGACCTGGCCCTGCGTTATCCCACGAAAGTCGCCGCCCGCATCGGTTTCAACCAGGGATTATCCCAGCGCATCGAAGCCGGCTGCGATTTCTTCACCATGCCCTCGCGCTACGAGCCTTGCGGATTGAATCAAATGTATAGCCTGCATTACGGCACCGTGCCCATCGTCCGCGTCACCGGCGGCCTCGATGACTCCGTGATCGACATCGCCGAAGGCCCGGACCACGCCGACGGCATCAAATTCACCGAATACACCAGCAGCGCCCTGGCGAAAGGCATCCGCAAAGCCCTGGCCCTTTACGCCGAACCGGAATTAATGATGCATTACCGGCTCAACGGCATGACCGTCGATTTCTCCTGGGAAAAAACCGCGCGCAAATATTCCGAAGTCTACGAAAACATTTTGAAGCCGGCTCTTAAGCCGGCAGCGACAAGATAACGGAAACGAGCGTCAAACACTCCGCCAGGTTTTGGACTGCGGCGGCCCTCCGCCGCTTTCGAATTAATTCTTCCCGCGACTTGGTTTTTCCTTGGGCTTGGTGCGCGAAAAAATGTTGTGAATTTCCTGGGCTGACAACACCCGGTTGTAAATCATGATTTGACTCATGGTCCCATCGAAACGGGCGCGGTTCGCATTCGCCGCCGGATCCGGCATGCCAAAATAAAGATCGTTTGGAACATCGAAATTCACATCCGAAAAACTCCCAACTGGCATACTGTTCGTCACCCCCTCGCCGTTCACGTAGAACTGCGCTGTTTGCGCATCGGTATCAATGGTAAACGCCACGTGCGTCCACTCGCCCAGATGCTGATTGATTGACGACTCATCGGCCTGGATAGTTTCCGCGTAGAACCCGCCGCTTAAAAACAGAATATCGTTCCCGCTATTCGAGTTGAGCGTCAGTTCATAACCGCCATAAGCGCCGGGCGGTTGATTGCCACCCTTGCTGATCAAAACCGGAAACTCGTGTGGAATCGAGTTCGGCTTGATCCAAAGCGCCAGCGTCAACTGATGCGTATCCTGCATCGAAACCAGCGACGGGCTGTTGGATACCACGACCGACACCGGTTCGCCATCGTTTCTATGCCCGCTCGAATCGTTCACTTTAGCCACACTCGGACCTTTCTGGAACCAAAGTACCAATCCTTCGCGCGAAGTGGGCGGTTTCGCAATCGCTGTCGAAAGCAACGAAAAGACGATGGCGATGGCTAAAGTTGTTTTGCGGGTGGTAATCATATAAGTGGATTTTCCAAGGGCTCGTGAAAAACCTTGCAATCACCGTATAAAGAGTCAAGCCCGAACCCCAGTATCGAGTTCCGCATTTATACGGTCAGGACCAGAAGTGTTTAGCGATTCGTTTCGAACACCTCTACCCATCTGCTGTCTTTATTCCCGTGCCCTCGCTCATTCGCAACCTTTCAATGCCCACAGAATTCTGCCTCATCCTGTTTCTCTGTTTCGGCCTCACCATCGCCGCCAGTTGCATCTGGGCTATAAATCACCTGTCGCACCGGCCGCCGGCGCCACGCATTCCAACTCCAGGAACAAAGACGTCGTTAATCTTGAAAATGGCAACGTGATTTTCAGCGTCATTTGCGATTTGATTATTTTAGGAGTCGTATCGTGGATCGGCAAAATTCGCGGCTGGTCTTTGGCGGCATTTGGAATTCGTATGTCATGGAAAGAGACCGGCCTGGGTGTGCTGTTATTTCTGGCCTTTCAACTGGTCGCGGGCGTTGTGCGCCTGCTGATGACCGGCCATCTGCACACGGTGGCGGAGCCTCCCGGCACTTCGGCTTTTCTCCGAGTCAGTCATTTGACCGTCCCGGTAATCATCCTGATATCAATCGTGAATCCTATTTTCGAAGAATCCATTGAGAGCGGTTACTTTTTTCAAACACTGCAAAGATACGGCCCGTGGCTCACGGTTTTCGCCGCGGCACTTTTCCGCGGCTTTTTACATTTGACGATGGGGTTGAACGGTTTTGTGACCATGTTTGCCATGGGCTTGCTCTATGGATTTGTTTACTGGAAATGGCGACAGCTATGGCCGCTGATCCTGGCCCATTCATTGCAAATGCTCTACGCATTTCTGCGAAGGGCAGGGGAGACAACGACGTTGATAGAAATTCCGCTCTGGTTTCAAACGTGCGGCGATTGTGGCTTGTATCAACAATCACTACCTCCTTTGTCCCATTCACAGAAAACGATTGGCAGCCTATAAATGGTCGCATGAACAACTTGATTACCGTCGTTACCCGTTTCCAATTGCCACCCGGCCTTACCGTCGAGCAGATTCGCGCCTCGTTCGAGGAGGCCGCACCAAATTTTCGCAATGTGCCCGGATTAGTCCGGAAACAATTCCTGCATTCGCAGGACTGCCGCACCGCTGGCGGAGTCTATTTGTGGAACGACGAAAAATCCGCCCGCGCGTTCATGACCGAGCGCGTCGCCCCGATGATTCGCGCGAAGTTTCACGTCGACCCCATCATCGAGTTCTACGATTCGCCCGTGATCGTGGAGAATTGAACATCACGCCGCAGCATTCACCATCAACCGATTCCACAACCCACAAGAACCAGCACAGCAAGGCTTCTCAAAGGATTTGCCAAATGTTAATTAAAGATAACAAACATTGTGCAACATAAATACTAAAGCTGAAATGACTCAGTTTGGAGTTAAAACTTTGCGTCTTCGCACCTTTGCGCCTTTGCGTTAAAACCCTTCCTGAGTAGTTACGGCTTCAGTGGTACCCCCAACCAAACCGTGCATTGATCGGCCAGTAAACGAAAAACGCCTTCCCGATGACTTTGTCCTGTGGAAAATCTCCCCAGTAACGCGAGTCCAGGCTGTTCATTGTATTGTCGCCCATGACGAAGAAATAATCCGGCCGCACGTGAAATTCTTTGCCCGCCGCCAAATCCTCGATCATCGCGTGACCGTAATAATGATTCGCCTGATACTTGACGGCCTTGGTCCCGGGCGCCGGATTGGAGAACGAATACAAACCTCCAAAATGCGGCGTCGACACCGACAGCGGATGCCCATTGATCGCCAAATGCCCAACCGGCACGTCGAGAGCCATTCCGCCAGGCCCAGGTACGTCGTTTATCAGATAATCCTGTTGCAGCGACAAAGTCTCATCGCCGAGGCCCACCAGGCGCTTAATATAAAATTCGTTCGGCGGGATGCCGAATCGGTTGCGCTGTTCCTCTGAAATTCCCTTGGTCTCAAACACAACAATATCGCCGCGGCCCGGCGGTAAAAAATTATAGCTCACGCGGTCAATAAACAAATGATCGCCGCTGACAATTTTCATTTTCAGAACGTCATCGCCTTTGTGAAACGTCGTCCCGCGAGGGATTCCCATACGGCCTTCGAGATCGGACATTTCTCGCGGGTCCGGCGCGGCCGGCTGCAACGGCGTGAACATCAGCCCAATTGTCTGCGCCAATCCCGCTTGCAACGGCATCCCGCCGCCGGTGTCAGGCACGAACCAAAAATTGTGCGGCTTGCCGGCGAACCAAAACGTCTGCTTGATATTGAATATGAGGAATCGCAACGGTTTGCTGACACCGTCAAACGTCCCTTCCTGGTCCGCCTTGTAAGATAAATAAGTGGCGCCGCCCAACCAATCCGTCACGCGACCCAAACCGCTGGGCCGCTGATAATCAGTTTCAACCATGAGATTCTTGGAAGTGATGCCGTATAACGTCGGCTGCATCGAAGCCGTCGGGATCTTGAACGGTTGCAGGAAAAACGTCCGGATACCCATCGCCACCGCCAGAGCCACCAGCAACACCTCCACGTTTTCGCGCCACGCCGCATTCGGATACGGCTTGATCCAGTTATTGGCCGTCTCTTCCAGTTTTTCCATCTTCTTTTCCAGCGCGGCTTTATCCGCACCAGCCGCGACGGTGTCCCGAATGTCCTTCAACGCCGCCTCGACTTCGCTGACAGCCTTGGGCGACAAAATATCGCGCTGATGTTGCAGCAATTTGTGGACGTGCTTCCGCATCGCCGTGGCCTCGCGAACGGTCTTGGACGTGAACCAGTTCAAAGTCATAATAAATTCAAAAACCGTGGCAGCCGACGTAAGAAGGCTCTAAATTCGTGTTCATCCGTGGTGAATTAGGCCTTCAACACCTCAATAAACGCCTCCTGCGGAATGTGCACATTGCCGATCGATTTCATGCGCTTTTTGCCCTCTTTTTGTTTCTCGAGCAACTTGCGTTTGCGCGAGATATCGCCGCCGTAGCATTTCGCGGTCACGTCCTTGCGGAAGGCGCTCACCGTCTCCGAAGCCACAATTTTTCCGCCGATCGCCGCCTGGATCTTCACGGCGAATTGCTGGCGCGGAATGACCTCCTTGAGCTTCTCCGCCAGCGCCCGTCCCCTGCCCTCCGCCTTGCTGCGATGCACAATGCACGAAAACGCATCCATCGGCTCACCGTTGACCAGCATGTCGAGCTTCACCATCTCGCTCTCCTGGTAATCCGCCGGCTCATAATCCATCGAGCCGAAACCGCGCGTGATGCTCTTGATGCGATCGTGAAAATCAATCAGGATTTCGTTCAGCGGAATCAAACTCGTCAACATCACCCGGCGCGCATCCAGCGTTTCCGTGTGGTCCACCGCCCCGCGTTTTTCCGAAATGAGTGCCATCATGTCGCCGATATTTTCGTTCGGGCAAATGACAAAAGCCTTCACCATCGGCTCTTCAATCCGCTCGATGAAAGTCACATCCGGCATGAACGCCGGGTTGTCCACTTCCTTCTGCGTGCGATCCGAAAGATGAATCTTATACACCACGCTCGGATACGTCGCAATGATGTCCATGTTGTATTCGCGGCGCAGCCGTTCCTGCACAATTTCCAGGTGCAATAAGCCTAGAAAACCGCAGCGGAAACCAAAACCCAGCGCGACCGACGTCTCCGACGAATAAGCGAACGCCGAATCATTCAGCTTCAATTTCCCCATCGAAGATTTCAACTGCTCATAATCCGCCGTGTTGATCGGATAAATCCCGCTGAACACCATCGGGTGAATCTCCTTGAAGCCCGGCAGCACCGACGAGGGATTCCGCGCATCAGTGATCGTATCACCCATCTTCACTTCCGCCGCACTCTTGATGTTCGCGGTAAAATAACCCGTCTCACCCAACTCCAGTTTTTCACGGACGTAAGGCTTCGGATTAAAACTGCCAACCTCTTTCACCTCAACATTTTTCCCCGAATGCAACAGCTTCACCTGCTGGCCGGCCCTCAATTCACCGTTAAAAACGCGCACGTGCGTAACCACGCCTTTGTAAGTGTCAAAATAAGAATCGAAAGCCAGCGCCTGTAAAGTCGGTTGATCCGTCGCTTTCGGCGGCGGAATGCGTGCGACGATCGCTTCCAAAATATCCTCGATGCCAATGCCTTCCTTGGCGCTGCACGAGATGGCTGTTTCCGACGGCAACGCCAGCACATCTTCCAATTGTTGTTTTGCCTGCGCCACATTCGCATGCGGCAAATCGATTTTGTTGATGACCGGAATGATTTCCAGATTCTGTTTCGACGCGAGATGATAATTCGCGACCGTTTGCGCCTCCACGCCTTGCGCCGCATCGATCACCAGCAACGCCCCCTCGCATGCGCTCAAACTGCGCGAAACCTCATACGCGAAATCCACGTGGCCGGGCGTGTCGATCAGGTTCAACTCGTAGGTCTCACCGTTTTTGGCCTTGTAAAGCATCGTCACCGGATGCGCCTTGATGGTGATGCCGCGCTCGCGTTCGAGATCCATCGAATCGAGCAATTGTGCCTCCATATCGCGGGTGGCGATTGTTCCGGTTCGGTGCAAAAGACGATCTGAAAGCGTCGTCTTCCCATGGTCGATATGGGCAATGATGCTGAAATTTCTAATGTGCGCTGCGTCCATCGTTAAAACCTTAATCCAAATCTGCAATCCCCGCTCGGCCATTCATGTAAAACCCGAGCGCAGCAGGATAATCGGAACCAGCTTGAAGAAAAGGAAATTTGATAGTGGCACGGGCGTCTGGGTGTGATTATAAATGGGTGGGGTGAGATCTTCATAGGCTAGAATCGCATGCACCAAAGCGGCAGAGGGCTGCCGCAGTCCAAAA
>DATAZE010000038.1:0-56502 GCA_036272195.1 Verrucomicrobiia bacterium
CCGGGAAGCGGTCTTTTTGGTGTTTTGGCGTCGTTTCGGCTCAGTCACAGGGTTTTTCAAACCTGCTCCTTCGCCGAAGCCTTGCCAAAAACCAAAAATCCTCGCTCCGAATTGGCTACAGTATTTTTTAAACCGCTCTAGGGGGCAAAGAGCCGATAGAAATTCTGTGCGTTATTTGTGGCCTGCGAATCGATGAATTGAAATTGTCCCGGAGACGTTTCAATGACGCCGCCAAGTTTTGCCCAATTGCCCAAGGGCACGGATAGGTTCGTGCAGGCCAGCACACCGAGCAGCGTTCCAGGATTATTGGTGAAGGAAAACTGGAACGAGCCGTTGGTTGAAGTCCGCGCACCGGTGAAGGTGGTTGCTACCGGTGAGGGCACGGCAAGGTTGACAATACTGGAGGTACTTTGGATGCCGTTGACGAAAATCGTTGCCAGGGCAAAGCCGGGCGGGAAATTCCACACCGGCAGGGAAGTGAACGAATTCGTTGACCAATTGGTGGTTAGTAAAAAGGCCGTTTGAGCGCTTTCAATATTGCGCAGTTGAACCAACGGATAGTCGACGGCGGAATCCTGGACGCTGCCGCTGGAACCCTCCGAAACGCTGCGAAAACCTGAGCCGGCAATGGTTAAAGCACCACCGAGGTTCAGAGGCGAGTTTATCAAGGCGATTTGCGGCGAAGGGGGATTCGCGGAGACGAATCCGAAATTGTAGATTTCAGCGGTGGAGGTTGGAACTATGGAGTGGTTAATGGAAGTATCGCCGCCGGCGTCCAGCACGGTGCCGTCTGGCAACAACACCGCTCGGTCATCCTGACGATCGAAGTTCATGGTTGTAGTGGTGGACCACCGGCCCATTGTTGGATCGTAAATCCTCGGAGCCGCGCCTTCGCCAACCAGCAATATTTTTCCATTCAACAGCGGGATGAGACTGGGGAGGAAATGGTTGGGGCCGGGAGATGCGGTCATGATCCACGTGCCGGTGACGGGATTGAACAAATCGGCGATGGGCAAATTGTTGGTATCGCTGCCCGCGACGATTACGTTGCCATTGGGCAATAAAGCTGCCGCTGAAAAAAAGTAAGTGGATGCTCGGCTGGTCCCGGCCGCGGTCCATTTGTCGATGACGGGATCGTATATTTCCGCGGTCCTGAGGTTGCCGGCGCTGCCGGAGCCGCCGACGACGAGGACTTTGCCATTCGGAAGTGAAATCGCCTTGTGGAATGTGCGGGGAGTGATCATTGGCCCGGTTGCGGTCCAGCTATCGGAATTGGGGTCATATAATTCCGCGCTATTGGTGCCGATGGAGCCGGCGACCAGCACTTTGCCATTGCGGAGCAAGGTGGCTGTGTTGGCCCACGCCAGGCCGTCCATGGTCCGGTTCGTTGTCCACGTTTCCGTGGCCGGGTCATATATCTCCGGGTAGGGGAGGCCGATGAGGCTGCCAGCGCCTCCGATGACGAGCACTTTTCCATTAGGAAGCAACGTTGCGGTATGATTGAAGCGAGCGTAATTCAATGAGCCGGTGTTGGCCCATGTTCCAGCGACCGGGTCATAGAGCTCGCAATTTGCCAGATAGGTTCCGTTTTGTTGGCCGCCGGTGATAAGCACCTTGCCGCTGGGCAACAACGTCATGGTGAAGGTCGATCGCGCCGTGAGCATCGAATTGATGTTGTTCCACGTGCCGGTGGTTGGGTTAATGGTCGGATCGTATAGTTCCGTGCTGGAGGTGCTCAGGTAATTGGCGTTCGTTACGCCGCCCGTGACAACGACCTCACCACCGGGCAGGAGTGTGGCGGTGTGGACCTCGCGTGCGGTAGTGAGTGAGTCCGTCAGCGACCAACTTCCAGCGGCCGGGTCATAAATCTCCACGCTATTGGTTACGTTTATACCAGGGGTAATTTCTCCACCGATGGCGATGACAGTGCCATTGGGGAGTAACGTTGCCGAGTGCCCGGCGCGTCCGGAATTCATGGGCGCGGCCAATGCGGTCATTCCCGTGGCCGGATCGTATAATTCAGTGCTCGAATAACTGCCAGGCCCGGCAGAACTGCCTCCCGTAAATATTACCAATCCGTTGGGCAGTAAAGTCGCCGTATGCGCCAGGCGTGCTTGCATCAAAGGACCAGTCGGCGACCATGTTCCGAGCGAGGGATCATAAACCTCCATGCTCGAAAGGGTGTCGTGAGTGTCCGGATCAAAATCAATCGGATTACCAGCACCGCCTGCGACCAGCACCCTCCCGTCCGGAAGCAGGGTCGCCGTGTGTTCAACCCGTCCATCTTGCAGGTTTCCCGTTTGTGTCCACGACCCTGTGGTGGGGTCATATAATTCAGCCGTGGGGGTGTTTGTATTGCTGCTACTCCCACCCGCCACCAGGACTTTGCCATCCAGCAGCAGAGTCGCGGTGAAGGCGAATCGGCCGACGTTAAGCTGCCTGGTCAAGGCCCACGTTCCAGTTGCGGGGTCATATAATTCCGCGCTGGTCAGATAATCGGTGTTAAACCCGCCCGCCACGAGCACTTTGCCGTTTTCCAGCAAAGTAGCCGTGTGGCCGTAACGAGGAACATTCATTGAACCTATCGGCGTCCATGTTCCGTTGGCCGGGTCATATAGTTCGGCGGTGTTGACGATATTGGTGCCGGTGAAACCTCCGGCCGCCAGTATTTTGCCATTTTGTAAAAGAGTCGCCGTATGGCCCTGCCGCGCAGTGCTCATGGGGCTATTTGTCAGCCATGAGCCAGCTTGCGCCGATTGAATCGCGCACCAGTTGAAGGCCAAGACAGGCAGGCAGGTTGCGAGCAATAAAGTTTTTAATGGATTCCGTCTCATGAGCTTTTCCGCGGTTCGCGTCATATGTAGCAGGCATCTCGTCAATTTTCCAGCAGTGTCGTCTCACGTTGTTGCCATGCGCCGGTCGTTCCGGCAGGATGCCTGCATGGCTGCCGAACCACGTTTATGGGCTCTTGCGCGCAGGCTTCAGGCGACGGCGCAGACAGGCCTTGAATTTAATGCCAACGAATACGACCGCGAGCGTTATGAATTGGTCGGAAAAATCGCCGCGGAGTTGATGGCGGCCCATTGCGATACGCCGATCGAAACGTTTCAGAAAATGTTCGATGGGCAGGAGGGCTATGCGACGCCCAAAGTGGACGTGCGCGCCGCGGTGTTTCGCGAGGGAAAAATCCTCCTGGTCCGCGAAGCTGCCGATGGCTTATGGACGATGCCGGGCGGGTGGGCGGATGTGAATGATTCCCCGCGCGAAGCGGTTGAGCGCGAGGTGCGGGAGGAATCCGGCTTCCTATCGCGGGTGACGAAACTCGCCGCCGTTTATGATCGCGCGAAACATCCGCACGATCCGCCACTGCCATTTCACGTGTATAAAATGTGTTTCATATGTGAGATTATCGGCGGCGAAGCAACCCCAAGCCGGGAAACGCCGGAGGTCGGTTTCTTTGCGCCGAGTGCGCTGCCGCCGCTTTCAATTTCGCGCATTTTGGAATTCCAGATTCATCGGATGTTTGAGCATCTGAAAAATCCCTCGCTGGCGACGGATGTTGATTGATGAACCGGGGCTTGGTTTTTTACCTCGATGTTACCCAGGGCGTTGCCCCGGGCTGACAGGTTGCGGGCTTTCAGCCCACCGTTTCTAAACTATTTTCTCCACCTTCACGTCAACCGTCAACGTCCGGTTCGTCGTTCCCTTGTAGGTCCCGCGCACCGGCGGGACATCGGCGTAGTCGCGGCCGACGGCGAGTTTGACGTAGGTCTCATCCGGCTGGCGGTTGTGGGTGGGATCCAGCGGCTGCCAGCGATGGCCGGGCACGAATACCTCGACCCACGCATGCGTGGCGCTGGCGGTTTCGGTTGCGAGATAACCGCTCACGTAGAGCGCGGGAATTTGCAGGGTGCGGCACAGCCCGAGCAACACATGCGCAAAATCCTGGCAGACGCCGCGCCGCGCCGCGAGCACTTCGCGCATGTGCGTGTGGACGTTGGTGGAATTGCTTTGGTACGTGAGATGTTCGCGGACGAACTCCATGAGGCGCAACGCGCATTGCCAGACGTCGTCCTCGTCGTGAATCGCATCCAGGGCCAGCCGCCAGGTTTCCGGCGCGACGTCCACGAAACGGCTCGATTGGATAAAATCGTAACAACGGCCTACTTTGATGACGTCCTTGAGCAGTCGCCGTGGTGCGGGACGCGCGTCGGGCGGCAGGCTGATGTATCCGTGAGTTGTCACCAGTGAGCGGCTTTCGATAGTCAGCTCGCTGTGTGATTCCTGGATTTCAAAGTGATGGACGTCGTTGGAATAAAAATCGTGGTAATGCCGTACGCGTGTCTCGGGCGAAATGCGCAGGTCGAATGATTCGAGCGTTTGTTCCTCGTTGGAAATCGGTTCGAGATGCAATTCGTTTCCGTTGCCGAAGACCGGCGACGCATACTTGTATTGAGTCCGATGCGTGATGTCCCACTTCATGAGCGTGATGTGGGAGCTTCGGTCACGTCCACGGAAACCTTCACTTCATGCGCGCCGCCGCCCGTGATGACGCCCGCGACGGGGCTCACATCGGCATAATCCCGACCGATCGCGATGGTAATATGCTCTTCGGACGGTTGCACGTTGTTGGTGGGATCGAAGTCCACCCAGCCCACGCCCGGGCAAAAAATGGCGAACCACGCGTGGGAAGCATCAGCGCCGACGAGGCGCGGCTTGCCTTCCGGCGGACGCGTGCGCAGGTAGCCGCTGACGTAACGAGCCGGCAGACCCAGCGAACGCAGGCAGGCGATGCCGAGGTGCGCGAAGTCCTGGCAAACACCACGGCGCTTGTTCCAAACCTCGTCCAACGGCGTGGCCACGGTGGTCGCTTTGGGATCGTATTTGAAATCGTGGTAAATGCGACGCGTCAGGTCGCGGACCCCGGTGAGCAGGGGAGTGCCGCCGGGAAAACTTTCGCCGGCGTAATCCAAAAACTCAAACGAAGCGCAGGCTTGCGGTGAATCAAAAATGAATTGATACGGCTCGACCACTCCCGGCGAAACCGGGTCGCGGAACATCCCGGCAACTTCGGTCCACGGCGTTGAGGGTTCGTCGCCGCGGGAATTGTGCGGCTGCACGGAAACGCGGCTGTGGGCAATGATTTCGAGCCGGCTATGGACTTCCTGGATGCTGAAAAAGCACAGGCGATTATCAAAATAATCGGGGCGCGATTTCCGGAGAGTCGGCTCGGGAAAAATTTTCAACGTGAATTGTTCGCGCTCCTGCGCCGGCGTGCCGCGCGGTTCCAGACGCGTGACGTGGTGCGAGACCGTCACTGGCGCCGCGTATTCGTAAAGCGTGCGATGGAGGATTTGGTAGGTCATCAGGAAGGCCCTTGCCCGGTCCTCGACGTTGCCGAGTGCGCGAAATAGCTGGCGGCGATGGCGTCGGATAATCTCGGCAAATCGCGCATGGTTGCTTTGATCGCCTGGCTGACGCTGCTTTGTGCCCAGCGTTCGCGCGGAGGCGCGAGCTCGCGCGCATCGAGCTGGTTCAATCTATCCTGGCATTCACGCAAAATGCTTCGGCCCGAGCCGGGCGCGTTCTCGCGTTCGCGTGGCAAATGTTCGAAATGCTGGGCGAGTTGGGCGATTTGAAATAGCACCGACCGTGGATTTTTGTCATCGAGCAACACGAGGTCGAACACCGCCGGCACGTGCGGCAGCAGGTTGTAACGCGAGCGAAAGGTGATGGAGCTGTCCGCCACTTCGAGCACGGCTTCGAGCACGCTGGGATTTTCCGCGTCCGGCGAGTGCAGTGTGGCATCGAGGAGCGTGCACAAATAAATGGCGCGTTCAATGCGCAGGCCCATGTCCAGGAAACGCCAGGCTTGCGCGCGGGTCATGTTTTCGCGCGCGAGGCCGTGAAGGGCGGCGAGGCCGAGGAGGGCCTGGTTCAAAACATCCGCGGCGTCGCCGGCGAGAACCAGGCTGCCCGGCGGGGACATGAGCCGTTGATGAAGCTGATTGAGCGCGCGCCACATGTCGTGCGAGGTGCGGTCGCGGACGAGCATTGCGAGCCGGTGCAATTGCTCGACGCTGTCGCGCAGGCTGCCGCTGCGCTCGGGGTCAAAGATGGCCGCGAGCAATTCCGCTTCGAGCGCTTCGGAATTCTGGCGCACTTCCGGTTTTTCCAGGATGCCGGGCAATTGGCCTTGCGTGTGCAAGCTGTGCAGGAGCGGGGCGAGCAGCGAGGTGGCCCCGGAATTCCGTTCGGGAGTGAAGCGTTGCAGGGAACTGCGCAAGAGGCGCGCGGTGGCGTCCGCGCGTTCGGAGTAGCGTCCGAGCCAGAAAAAATTGTCCGCGAGGCGGGAGGGCAGATTGTTGCCGGTGCGGCGCAATTCCACCGTTTGCGTTGAGGCAGAGAGGAGGGTCGTGCCCTCAACGGGCGTTTCGGACGGCACCCACGTGTCCTTGCTGCTGCCGCCGTGTTGCAGAGAAATGAAACGCCCCTCGGCTCCGGGCGAAACGCGCGTGAGGCCGCCGCGCATGACGGTGTAGCCGTCGCCATTCGCCACGAGATAAACGCGCAGCGCGACCGGCCGCGGAACGATCGCATGGCCGTCCCAACAGGGCGCGGTGGACAATTCGATCTGTTCCTGGGCGACGAACAGGTCGGGATCAAACTCGATCCGGCGGCGCAGTGTGTCGCGTTCGTTTTCGGCGGGAGATTTTCCGGACGGCTTAAAGGGGGTGTGCGAACGGAACGCCGGTTTGACGATGAGTTTGTCCAAATTTTCCAGCACGTGTTGCTGGGCGGATTGCTGGCCGCACCACCACGTGGCGACGGACGGCAATTTCAATTCTTCACCGAGGAGATGCCGGCAAAGGCCGGGCAGGAAGGACATGAGCGCCGGGCTTTGCACCAGGCCGCTGCCGAGCGCGTTGGCAATGGTCACATTGCCCGCGCGAATGGCTTCGACAAGGCCGGGCACGCCGAGCATGGAGTCGTTGCGCAGTTCAAGCGGGTCGCAAAAGTCGTCATCCACTCGGCGCAAAATCACATCCACGCGTTCGAGGCCGCTCAGTGTTTTCAGGAAAACGTAATTGTCCCGCACGGTGAGATCCTGGCCCTCGACGAGCATGTAGCCCAGATAACGCGCGAGGTAGGTTTGCTCGAAATAAGTTTCGTTGTGCGGACCCGGCGTGAGCATCACGACTCGCGGATTCCCGGCCTTGCGTGGCGCGATTTGCGCGAGGGTGTTTTGGACATCGCGAAAATATCCCGCGAGCCGATGAATGTGATTGTCGCGAAACGATTCGGGCAGCGCGCGGGCCATGACGAGGCGGTTTGCGAGCGCGTAACCGGCGCCGGTGGGAATTTGTGTGCGATCGGAAATCACCCACCATTGTCCATCCGGCGAACGGCCGAGGTCAGCGGCATAAAAATGCAGCAACGTGTTCTGCGTGGCGCGGCTGCTGTGGCAAGGGCGCAAAAAATCGGGTTGCGCGAAAATGAGCGCCGGGGAAAGCCAGCGCGTGCGAATCAAATCCTGCGGACCGTAGCAATCGGCCAGGATGGTATTGAGCAATTTCGCGCGCTGGATGAGGCCGGCTTCAATCGCCTGCCACTCCTCCGGTGCGACGATGAACGGAATCGGATCGAGTTGCCATGGGCGCTCGGTGCCGCGGGGATCGGTGTAAACGTGATAGGTGATGCCCTGTTCCTGGATGAGGAGGCGGGCCATGTCCGAGCGACGGTTCAGTTCGGCGGCATCGAGGACCTCGAGCGCGCTCAGCCATTTTGCGTAATGCGGACGCAACGCGCCGTCGCGGTCCATCAATTCATCGAAGGCGGAGTCGCCGTGCGAATAATTCGCCAGCAAGCCGCGGGCTACGGTCGCGGCGTTTTTCGCCGCGCCGGAATCGCTGGTGGCTGATTGCGACTGCGCCTGAGACATCGGTGGTTGTGCAGGGTTCTTTCGTGATTTGTCTTCCTCAGACATTGCGCAAATCCAGCGTAAAGGGAAAGTCAGGATTGGACCCCACTGGAGGAATTTTCATTTTGCCCGGCGTGTGGCCATGGCGGAAAAACCTGGCGAGCCGGCGCGATTCAGCCTCGTAACTATTGACGGGAAATGTCTCGTAACTCCGCCCGCCGGGATGCGCGACATGATAAGTGCAACCGCCGAGCGAGCGCTGGTTCCAGGTATCGAACAGGTCGAAGCGCAAGGGCGCGTGAGAGGCAATCGTGGGCTGCAAACATCCGGGCGGCTGCCAGGCGCGGTAGCGCACGCCGGCCACGCCTTCGCCGTTGACGCCGGTGGGATGCAAGGGGACGCGATGGCCGTTGCAGGTAATGGCGAACCGATCGTCAATCAATCCGCGGGCCTTGATCTGGAGACGTTCGAGCGAGCTGTCCACGTAACGCACGGTGCCGCCGCCACCGGGTTCTTCGCCGAGCACGTGCCAGGGTTCGAGCGCGGTGCGGAGTTCGATTTGCAGATCGCGCTGGGCGAGGTCGCCGATGCGCGGGAAGCGAAATTCAAAGTGCGGCGCGAACCATTCGAATTCAAAAGGATAACCAGCTTCGCGCAAATCCTGGATGACATCGCGCAAATCCGTTTCGCAAAAATGCGGCAGCATCCAGCGGTCGTGAATGTCCGTGCCCCAGCGCACAAGGTCGTTGCGATAAGGCTCCCGCCAGAATTTCGTGACGAGGCCGCGCAGGAGGAGGTGTTGGGCGAGGCTCATGCGCGCGTGAGGAGGCATTTCGAACGCGCGCATCTCGACGAGGCCGAGGCGGCCGCTGCTGCTTTCCGGCGCGAATAATTTATCGATCGAGAACTCGGCGCGGTGCGTGTTGCCGCTGGAATCGATGAGCAGGTTGCGGAACAAACGGTCCGCGAGCCAGGGCGGCGTGTAGCCGAAGGCCTGGAGGTTGCGGTCGAGTTCCTTGAAGGCGACATCGAGTTCGTAAAGCGAATCGTTGCGCGCTTCGTCCACGCGCGGCGCTTGCGAAGTAGGACCGATGAACAAGCCGCTGAACAGCCAACTCAACGAGGGATGATTCTGCCAATACGTGAGCAGCGAGCGTAGCAAATCGGGCCGACGCAGGACGGGCGAATTCTGCGGACTTTCGCCGCCGATGATGATGTGGTTGCCGCCGCCGGTGCCGGTATGGCGGCCATCGAGCATGAATTTTTCCGTGCCGAGCCGGGTCTGGCGCGCTTCTTCGTAGAGCACAGTGGTGCGCTCCACTAGTTCGTCCCACGATTTGCTCGGGTGCAGGTTCACCTCGATGACGCCCGGGTCCGGCGTCACGGCGAGCTTGTTCAGGCGCGGGTCGCGCGGCGGGGTTTCGCCTTCGATGATGACCGGAGTGCCCAGCTCAGTAACGGCGGTTTCAATGCCGGCGATGAGATCGAGGTAATCTTCGGTGGTGGCGACCGGCGGCATGAAAATGTGCAACCGTCCCTCGCGCGGTTCCACGCAAAGCGCCGTTCGAATTATCCAGGACGCGCTTTCGCCCTGCACTGGGCGGCGGGACGGATCGAAATCTTTTTGCAACTCGGGCAGCCTGGGTTCCGATTTTCCAAGTTGTTGCGGACGTTGGCCCGGCCCGTAACCGGCGGGCGTTGGCTCACCACGACCACGCAGGAATCGTTGCCCGCTGGTTTCAGGTTGCGTACGGTAGGGAAATTCTCGCGGCAACTCCGGCAATTTCGGTTGCGAGGGATCCTGCGGCCAAATCCAGGGATAATCTTTTTCCGCAACCCATGGGACGGAATCGATTGGCAGCCGCAGGCCCATTGCGGAATCGCCAGGAATGAGCCAGAGCGTGTCGTCATCGCGCAGGAACCATGCGCCGGACATCCAACCGGTTTGATGGCCGTATTGCGCGCGCTTGATAGGCAACGCGTAGCCGACTACTTCGCCCAGGCCACGTTGAAAAAGTTTTGCGATGCGCTCGCGTTCCCACTTGTCCTTGAGATTGGATTTTTCGGGCGTGACGTTCGAGGGCAGGCGGCGCTCCTTCCACGTATAATAAAAAGCGTCCTCATACGCGGGCACCATGTATTTCGGGTCTGCGCCGAGCACACGCGAAATGCGCGCGAGCAATTCCTTCGCGTCCTTCGCGCCGTGGCCGTAATCCTTCGATTCGTCGGCAATGAGGGAGTCGTCATTCCAAATCGGCACGCCGTCCTTGCGCCAATAAGCGGCCAGTGCCCAGCGCGGGAGTTGTTCGCCGGGGTACCATTTGCCCTGGCCGTAATGCAGCAGCGAGCCGGGCGCAAATTTTTTGCGCAACCGCTTGATGAGTTCACCGGAGAGAATTCTCTTCTTCTGCGAAACGGCCGTGAAATTCCATTCCGCGCCGTCGGGATCGTCAACGGAAACGAACGTCGGCTCGCCCCCCATAGTGAGGCGCACGTCGTGTTTATCGAGGTCGGCATCAATCGCGTGGCCGAGCGATTCGATGCGGGTCCATTGTTCATCCGTGTAGGGCAGGGTGACGCGGGGAGATTCGTAAACGCGCGTCACGGTCATATCGTAACTGAATTCGGTTTTGCATTCATCGATCGCGCCGCTGATGGGCGCGGCGCTGGTCGGGTCAGGCGTGCAGGCGAGCGGAATGTGGCCTTCGCCCGCGAGCAGGCCGGAAGTCGGATCCAATCCAATCCAACCGCCGCCCGGGAGATAAACCTCCGTCCAGGCGTGCAGGTCTGTGAAATCCATTTCCGCTCCGCTGGGGCCATCAAGCGCTTTCACGTCGGGCTTGAGTTGAATCAGGTAGCCGCTGACAAATCGCGACGCGAGGCCGCAATGACGGAGCAATTGACAGAGCAGCCACGCCGAATCGCGGCATGAGCCGCTCGATTTCGTGAGCGTTTCTTCGGGCGACTGCACGCCGGGCTCCAGGCGGATGAGATATTTGATGTCCTTCCAGAGGCGTTGATTGATGGCGACGAGGAAATCAATCGTGCGGAGGGTGGAAGGTTTTGGGATGTCCTTGCCGAGGATATCAGTGCGTAACTTCTCAAAATACTCCGTGAACTTCGGGGTCAGCGCGCATTTTAACTGGAACGGTTCCAGTTCATGATCGAGGACGCGGTCGTATTCAAAGGGGAATTTTTCCGCGTTCGGTTCGAGAAAAAAATCGAACGGATTGAGCACCGACATTTCCGCCACGACATCCACCTCGACAAGAAATTCGCGGGTCTTTTCCGGGAAGACCAGGCGGGCGGCGTAATTCGATTGCGGGTCCTGCATCCAGTTGATGAAATGCTTTTCCGGTGAGATGCGGAGGGAATAATTGAGGATGCGCGTGCGCGAATGCGGCGCGGGCCGCAGCCGTACAATCTGCGGACCGAGATTGACGAGACGATCGTACCGGTAATGGGTTTTGTGGTGGAGAGCGACGTGAATGGACACAAGGATTTACGATTTTCGATATTTGATTTTCGATTTACGAATTCCAGGGGTGTCTATTCTTTTCAAATGAAATGGGTTCATCCCTTGTGCAAGTACGGTTCGATGGGTTCCGCGCCGATGGTTCCACGGAGGGAATCCAGATACGCCGGTGCATCGACCTGTTCGGCGGTTTTATTCGCCTGCGAGAGCCGATTGGCGATACCGAGCCGTTCGGCTTCGTCGGCATGGCTTGGGCGTTTCAGGAATTTATTCAAATAGTCGATGTGCCGGCTCCAGAGCTTGCGGTCCACCTTTTGCTTGGCGGCGAGCCGCGCGGCATACCAGTCGCTGGCCAGCAAAGATTCGCGCGTGAAGAGTTTGCGGAATTCGGGATTGTCCAATCCGGCTCCGTTCCATTCGTCATGCACCATGATGTGCAATAGCGCCTGCATCGGCGGGCAAGCCTGTGCGATGCTGCCGTCGTCAAAATACATTTGGCCCACGCGTTTCTGGGTGGCGACGATGTTATCCATCCCGTCGACAAAAATGTCCATGCCCTGCAATTCCGGACGCAGCATTTCGTCGGTGCAGACCGAGTGGGGATGATTGAAGACGCGGCCGAAGAACCGGCGGACAAATTTCGCGTTGATGCGATAGCCGAGCCGGCCCGCGAGCACTTTCTTCCCGGCGTGCTCGAAGTCGCGGCATTTCTCGAGGCACCGTTCGGCGATGAGGAAATTCGGGTCGCGTTCCGCCGGCGTCATGCGGCACCAAACTTCCGGCACGAGCAGGCTGACGTCGTGATCGACGCGGACTTTCGGTCCCACGTATCCGGCGGCAGTCACAAAGGCTTGATGGCCGGTGAGGATGTAAGAGACGAGCGCGTTGTTAAGATCGATGATGGGCGGCAGGGCGTTGAACGGCCCTTTCGTGAGCGCGCCTTCCGAGCCTGCGCCGGTGGTTGAAGGCGATTTGCCGGTCATGCTGCAAATGAATTCCATGAACAATTCCGGCAGCTCGAAATAGTGGATGGGATTATAGACTGCAAGCGAACGGATGCCTTGCTCGGGCGGATTGTTCCGGCGGCCCGGCAGTACGGCGGCGACGGGATTATAAACCGGTTTTTCGGGCGGAAGGCGGTTCAACATGCGGGTGCCCATTTCCGCGAGATAAGTCTGGCGCGGGTTGAGCAAGTCCGGGCGGATTTGCAGGTAGCGTGGATTTTTGCTCGGCTTGCCCTCGACGAGGCGCGGGTTCGCGGTGCAGACGAAGTAACCGCTGCTGCCGTTCGACATGACCGCCTGAATCAGATTGCGCATCGGCTCGGTAAACTGATGGAAGCCGATGGCGTCCTCAAAGATTTCGCGGGAGACGCGCGAGGGCAGGGGCTCGTAGTTCGAAAAGAAATTGTCCGCGCGGGAGAAATCAGACTCGGTGACCTTGTCGTAACCGCGGTGGATGGCGTCATCCGGGCGCTGGAACAAACGGCTTTCTGTGTTGAAGACGAATTTCAATGAATTCGGTCCGGGCGCGCCTAGGGCCGCCGGCGGCACGACCACGGACGCGGTAATGTCGTCCTCGGTCTGGATTTTTATGGCGGGATGAAAATCTTTCCGCAGGCCGAACGTGCGCCAGGAGCCGTCGGCTTCGAAGCCCACGCGCAAATAGGTGGTCACCAGCTTGCGATTATCGCACTTCAACTCATTCGCCGGTTTGCCGTTGATGATGTCGACGCTGAAGTGATCGCGCCAATTGCCGTTCCACGAGTGTTTGTAGTAGCGCTTCACCACGAAGACGAGTTCCTTCAGGTATTGCGGGACGCTCTCGAGCCAGGCGTTGTATTCCGGCGTGTAATCGAGTTCGTCAGGCGTGAGCAGTTTGATGACCGAGCCGAGCGAACGTTCCGCGGCCAGCACGGGACGGTCGTCCTTCTCGTCCGATTGGATGAAGCGCCCGCTGTAATCGTGGTCAATCAATTTCGCGACCTGGTCAAAGTCATTTTTGAAGTCGGAGACAAAAACGGGGCCGACGAGAATGGCATCGGTGATGGGCTTGGAGATTTCGGATTTGCCGCCGCCGGAAACGGTGCAGGGTTTATGGCATAAAATTCCCCAGGGCCGCACGCCCACGAGACGCCAGCCGCGGTTGGGGCCGGGTTTTTCCATACGGACGCGGTAACCGGACGGGCGAACGTAGGTATTTTCCGGCAACAACTTGATGCGTTGCTCTTTTCCTGCGGAAGTCCAGGAGATCGTTTGCGTGTGCAGATCGAAGTAAGCGTCGTGCGGGACGTAAATGATGTCGCGATATTTTTTATCAATCGCGTAGCCTTCGGGGCGCGTGTCGATCAGCTCGCCATAAAGCCGGCACACTTCCTCGTAATTGTGGCCCTTGCTTTTGACGTGTCTGTCGCCGCTGAATTCCTCACCCAAATCATAGGAGGGAAAAACGAGCGCGCCGCCCGCGTGTTCCTCCTCGCACGAGCCGTAAAGATTGGCGGCGTAACTGATCTGCGTCTTGACCTCTTTTTTGCAGTAACCGAAATAATTGTCCGCGATGAGCGTGACGATGACGCCGGATTCGTCGCGGCAGGTGAGCTTGAAAGGGCCGCCGTTGTTGTAAAGTTCCGATTCGGTTTTCCAACACATGCCGTCGCGGCGCTGGCGTTCGGTGGCCTTGTCCCAGTGAGGCAGGCCGGCATCTTTTTTCGTGATTTTGATCAGGTGCGGCGCGAGGATGACGCAGCCGGTGTGGCCGGTCCAATGTTCGGTATCGAGGGCGGCGTCGTTTTCCGGCAGCCCGGGATCGCCGGCGTTGCCAAAAATGTTTTCCACGAAATCCAGGTTGCTGACGAGATTGCCGGGCGCGAAGAAGCGAATCTCCATCGATTTCTGATCGGTGAAACCGGGAACTTCGGGACAAACGACGGGCCGCAGCAGAAGCGAAACAAAGCATTCGACCGGATTGGGTTGGCCCGCCGTGAAAGGCAATTGCATGATGTCGCGTGGCGGGTTGAGGGCTGCGGCAAGCATTTTTCCAAAAGTCGCTTTCGGCACGCCGATTTTATCATCGGGAATCGGCAGTCCGCCTTCGGTCACATGAAAGATTCCTTGCGTGGTGCGGCGATCGCTCAAGGGATTGTGCAGGACGCCTTGCCGGGTGCGATAGGAACTGAGAATGCTCGAGCGAAATTCATCGCAACCGAGCGGCAGCGAGAGGGCGCGGGCCATGCCTGGCCGGTCCAACGTCAGGGTGCGCGGCGGCAGCCGGGTGAAGGGAATCTCCTGGAGATAATCGTAGAGAAAAGTCTGGATGCGCTGATCGGGAGGGCAGACATGGGCCGCGAGCAGGCGCTCTTTCTCGCGATATTGCGCGACGAGCGAGGAGGCCATTTCACCGAATTCACCGCCGGCCGCCGAAGCGGGTTGGTAGCCCAACAATGCGAGTTTGAGATTGATGTAGGAAATCAACGTTTCGTTGGAAATGCTTGGAGTCGTAAGAGTGGGGGAAATCATGTGAGATGATTTAGTCGTGGCACTGCGCCTCGGGCGTCATGGCAATGAACTTGTTGTTGTTGCTCCTCCTGTTGGACGAGCTGCACCTCGCCGTCCGGCTCGAAGGACTGAAAAATGTAAGCGTTAAACAGCGCCTCGCCAATATTATTGAGTTTGAGCTGCACCTGGTCCAGATAATCGTGCAGCCCGGCCTCGAAGATTTCCTCGATGGTGCAAAACTGAAGTTCCGCCGCGAGGCGCCCGCAAAGTTTTTCGGCATCGTTGGAAAAACGGCGTTCGGAAACGCCCGAAATGCGGCGCAGCGCGTCATTGAGGCGTTCCACGCAAAAGCGAATGGAGCGCGGGAAATTTTCGTTCAACACCAGCATGTCGGCGACGTTGCGGGGATGCACCTCGGCGCCGTAAGCGGATTTGAAAACGTCCCAGGCACTGCACGAACGCAGAATGGCGGACCATTCGAGGGCTTCGGTCTGGTTCACGGTCTTGGGCATGCCGCGAGCCGGCAGGGTGTGATAACGCACGTCGAGGATGCGCGAGGTTTTGTCCGCGCGTTCGATGTAGCGCCCGGCCTGGCTGAACCACCAGCCTTCATTGTGGATGTGCGTGGCATAACTCAAGCCGATCAATTGCAGCGAGCTGGATTTGATTGAGTTGAAAAAATCAGTGGGGCTGTCGAGCCACATTTGCCGCGCTTCAGGCGACAGCACAAAGAGGTACAGGCGATTGAGTTCCTCCCACGTTTCGACAGTGATTTGATCGCGCACCATGCGGGCGTTTTCGCGCGCCTGGCAAATGGAAGACACGATGGAGTTGGGGTTCTCCTGGCGGAACACCATGAACTCCGCGACGGCCGATGCGGTGGCGCGCTGCTTTTGCGCGATGAAAGATTCCTGCTCCCCCGCTGCCTGCACGATGGGCATCCAATGGTCGCGCATTCCCTCGTCATCGAGGCTGCGGAAATCCAGCAGCAACTGGAGATTCACGTCGAGGATGCGCGCAATATTTTCCGCGCGCTCAATATAGCGCGACATCCAATACAAACTGTTGGCTACACGACTTAACATGCGAAATTACAAATCACGATTTTATCAAAAATAATGACGAATGACAAATAACGAGTGGAGATGTGAACTGTTGGCGGCGGCATCTCCGCGCCATTCGTCATTCATCTCCATAAAGCACCCAGGTGTCCTTGCTGCCGCCGCCCTGCGATGAATTCACCACGAGCGAGCCTTTGCGCAACGCCACGCGCGTCAGGCCGCCGGGAACGATGACGATTTTTTCCCCGTAAAGAATGAACGGCCGCAGATCGATATGCCGCCCTTCGAAGCCGCCGTCCACAAACGTCGGATGACACGAAAGGGAAATCATCGGCTGGGCGATGTAATTGCGCGGGTCAGCCTGGATGCGCGCGCGGAATTCCTCGATTTCAGCCTTCGCGGCCTTGGGGCCCATCAACATGCCGTAACCGCCGGATTCATTCGCGGCTTTCACGACGAGTTTTTCGAGGTTTTCCAGAATATATTTCAGGTCCTCTTCTTCACTCGCCAGATAGGTGGGCACATTCGGAATGATGGGCTCCTGCTTGAGGTAATACTGAATCATCCGCGGCACGAAATAATACATGACCTTGTCGTCGGCGATGCCGGTGCCGATGGAATTCGCGAGCGAGACATTCCCGGCACGATACGCGCGGATCAATCCGGGTACGCCCAGCATCGAGTCTTTGCGAAAAACCGTCGGGTCGAGAAAGTCATCGTCGATGCGGCGATAAATCACGTGCACCGGTTGCAGGCCCTTGGTCGTGCGCATGAAAACGTGTTCGTCGCGCACGAGCAAATCGCGGCCTTCCACGATTTCGATGCCCATCTGTCGCGCGAGGTAGGTGTGCTCGAAATAAGCGCTGTTGTTCGCGCCCGGCGTCAGCAACGCCACGCGCGGATACGCCACGCCGGCCGGCGCAATATGTTGCAGCGTCTTCAACAGTTCCTGCGGGTAATGTTCCACCGGCCGCACGCCGACGTTCTCAAACATGCCGCGGAACGTGCGCTTCATCGCGCGGCGATTTTCCAGCACGTAACTGACGCCGCTGGGGCAGCGGCCGTTGTCTTCAAGCACCATGTATTGCCCCTTGTCATCGCGGATCAAATCCGTCCCGCAGACGTGGATGTAAATGTCCTTGGGCACGGTGAAGTTCACGAATTCGCGCCGGAAATGTTTTCCCGAGAGAATGTAATGCGCGGGGATGACGCCATCCTTCACGATTTTTTGCTCGTGGTAAATGTCGTGAAGAAAAAGATTAAGCGCGGTGATGCGTTGAGCAAGGCCGCGTTCGAGAAGTTCCCATTCCTTGGCCGGAATGATGCGCGGCACGAGGTCGAAGGGAAAAATGCGTTCCGCGCCGCGCGAATCGCCGTAGACATTGAAGGTGACGCCCTGGCGAAGGAAGGCGAGGTCAACCGAATGGCGTTTGGCGTGAAAATCCTCACGCGCGAGGCTGCCGAAGGCCGAGTGGACCTTCTCGTAATGGCCGAGCACGCCGCCATCGCGCCCGTACATTTCGTCGAAGAGCCCGTTGACATGATAGTCCGCCAGGAGCGAACCAGCCGGTTGAGATTTTGCCATTGCGGTCATTTTGCGTCAGGGTGTTTTTGACAAAATTCTTCTATACCCGTTTAAATGCTCGGGTTTTTGAGTAGTTCGTCATCATGTTAACTCGTTCAACACTGGTTTAGCAACTGGCTTGCCGCTTGTAGTACCACGCTGCGGCGAAGCAAGGTTCAAGTAATTATAGGGGATCAAAACGCTGTTGGAAATGGAACGTAAATTTGCTAAACTGCTTTCATGAAAACGCTGGATCGAATCACCTTAAATACCAACGTAATGGGCGGTCGGGCCTGCATCCGTGGACTTCGTGTCACGGCGGGAATGGTAGCGGGGTTGGTCGCCAGCGGTCATGCCCACGCGGAAATTCTTAAATTATATCCGTATCTGGAAGAGGAAGACATCAATCAGGCGCTAAAATATGCCGCTTGGCGCGCCGAAGAAATTGAACTGCCGCTTCAGCCCACATGAAGATATTGGTGGACATGAACCTTTCGCCCAATTGGGTGAAGCTTCTCACGGAGCCTTGGTCGTTTTGGACGAAGTTCGCTCTCGCGTCCGCATCTTGCCGCTGAAGAATTAAAAGGCGAACCCCTTTCGGGATTCGCCTTTTGTAGCAGCGCTCTGTGAGCGCCGGAAAAGTCAGCGACGGTCGCAGACCGTCGCTACAATTTTAGTACCGGTAATGCTCCGGCTTATACGGCCCTTCCACCGGCACGCCGAGGTATTCGGCCTGGGCTTTGGAGAGCTTGGTCAATTTCACGCCGATGCGATCGAGGTGCAGGCGGGCGACTTCTTCGTCCAGCTTCTTGGGCAGGCGATAGACGCCGATTTTGTTGGTCGCGCGATTCGCCCACAAATCCAATTGCGCCAGGCATTGGTTGGTGAAGCTGTTGCTCATCACGAAGCTCGGATGGCCGGTGGCGCAACCGAGGTTCACGAGCCGGCCTTCAGCGAGCAAATAAACCGAGCGGCCATTCGGCAAAATATATTTGTCGTATTGCGGCTTCACGGTCACGCGCTTCACGCCCTTCAAGTTGTTCAGACGGTCGACTTGAATTTCGTTATCGAAATGGCCAATGTTACAAATGATGGCCTGGTCTTTCATCTTGACGATGTGGTCCAGCGTGATGATGTCGCAATTGCCGGTGGTGGTGACATAAATGTCCGCCGTGCCGAGCGTGTCTTCGAGCGTGGTGACCTCGAAACCTTCCATCGCGGCCTGCAAGGCATTGATGGGATCGATCTCGGTGACGATGACGCGCGCGCCGAATCCGCGGAGCGAATGTGCGCTGCCTTTGCCGACGTCGCCGTAACCGCACACGACCGCAACTTTGCCCGCGATCATGACGTCCGTGGCGCGCTTGATGCCGTCCGCGAGGGATTCGCGGCATCCGTAGAGGTTGTCGAATTTCGATTTAGTGACCGAGTCATTGACGTTGATGGCGGGAACCAAAAGTTTTCCCTGCTCCAACATCTGGTAGAGGCGATGCACGCCGGTGGTCGTTTCTTCGGAAACACCTTTCCAATCTTTCACGACTTCATGCCAGAAACCGGGGCGTTCCTTGGCGACCTTTTTCAAGAGCGCCTTGATGACCGCGATTTCGTGGTTGTCGCTCGGCGTGTTGATCCAATTGCTGCCGTTTTCCAGCTCGTAACCTTTGTGAATGAGCAGGGTGGCGTCGCCACCGTCATCAACAATCATCTGCGGGCCTTTGTTGCCTGGGTGGGTGAGCGCGGCGAGGGTGAGATCCCAATATTCCTCAAGGGTTTCGCCCTTGTGCGCGAACACCGGGATGCCGGCCTTCGCGATCGCGGCGGCGGCGTGGTCTTGCGTGCTGAAAATATTGCAGCTCGCCCAGCGCACGGAAGCGCCGAGTTCAACGAGCGTCTCAATGAGAATCGCCGTCTCGATGGTCATGTGCAACGAACCAGTGACACGCACGCCCTTGAGCGGCTTCTGCGGGCCATATTTCTTGCGAATGGCCATGAGGCCGGGCATTTCGTGTTCGCACACTTCGATGGTCTTGCGGCCCCATTCGGCGAGCGAAAGATCGCGCACGGCGTAATCATGTTTCGCGGAGCCGTTGCCGTTCACTTTGGTTTTCGCGCGAGGCGGAGAGAGTTTAACTTTTGCCATAATAATGAATCTTTAGTTGTTAATCTTAGAGCGCTTTTTTCAAGGCCTCAACTTTGTCGGTCTTTTCCCAGGTCAGGTCGGCGTCGCTCTTGCCGAAGTGACCGTAGTTGGTGGTCTTGCTATAAATCGGACGGCGCAGGTTCAATTGATCGATGATGTCCGAGGGTTGGAAGCTGAACACGCGATTGACGGCGCGGATGATTTTGGTTTCGGAAACGGTGTTGGTGCCGAAGGTATCGACATGCACGCTGACCGGATCAGGATGCCCGATGGCGTAGGCGAATTGCAGTTCGCAACGGGAAGCGAGGCCGGCGGCGACAATATTCTTCGCGACCCAGCGGCCCATGTAAGCGGCGCTGCGGTCCACCTTCGTCGGATCCTTGCCGGAGAATGCGCCGCCACCGTGACGGCCCATGCCGCCGTAGCTATCGACGATGATCTTGCGGCCCGTCAAACCAGTGTCACCCTGGGGTCCGCCAACGACGAAACGGCCGGTTGGGTTAATCAGGAACTCGGTGTCCTTGGTGAGCATGCGAGCGGGCAAAACTTTCTTGATGATCTGCTCAACGCAGAATTTTTCGATTTCCGCGTGAGTGACTTCCTTGCCGTTGAGCTTGTCGCAGTGCTGCGTGGAAATGACGACGTTGGAAATAGCCACCGGTTTGTTGTTTTCGTAAACCACCGAGACTTGCGACTTCGCATCGGGGCGGAGCCATGCGGGGCCGCCATTTTTGCGAGCCTTGGTGAGTTCGCGGCCGAGACGATGTGCATACATGATGGGCGCGGGCATCAGTTCACGGGTCTCGTTACAGGCATAACCGAACATCAGGCCCTGGTCGCCGGCGCCTTGCTTGGCGGTTTTCTTGCCTTTGGCTTTGCGGGCATCGACGCCCTGGGCGATATCGACGGATTGGCCGGTGAGGATGACATTGACGAATACCTTGTCGGCGTGAAAGACGTCATCGTCATTCACGTAACCGATTTCACGAATGGCCTCGCGGGCAATCGTGGGGACGTCGATGACGTCGGTCGGGTTGCGGGTGCCGATTTTGGGAATCGTGATTTCACCGCCGACGATTACGATGTTCGATTTCACGTAACATTCGCAGGCAACGCGCGAAGTTTTGTCGATTTTAAGGCAGGCATCCAGCACTGCATCGGAAATAGTATCCGCGACCTTGTCCGGATGGCCTTCGCCCACGGACTCCGAAGAAAAGATGAATCGATTGCTCATTAATTTGTCAGCTCGTTTAACTTTACGACAATAACATATTGACGTATCAAGATAGGATGATATAACGCCTTTCAGCAGCGTCAACCTATTTTTAGAAAAATTTGAAGCTGATTTTACAGAAGAAAACGAAGAAAACGAAGGAAACGAAGGCTCGGATATATATGCACTCTCTTTTTCAAAGGGCTGATGAATTAGGCCGTGAGGCGATTTGGCCCTCCTTTGTTGTCTTCGTTTCCTTCTGTAAAAAATAAAAATGTCTACTACGCTAAAATCACTTCGAGCCCTTTCCGATCCCACGCGGTTGCGCATCGTGGCGTTGCTGGAAAAAGACGAGTTGTCGGTCAACGAACTTCAGGAAATCACGCGCATGGGGCAATCGCGCATTTCGACACATTTGGGACTGCTGCAGGACGCTGAATTGGTCCAATCGCGGCGCGAGGGCAAGCGCACTTTCTATCGCCTGCACCCGGAAAGCAATGAGGGCGCCAGGGAATTTATTGAACTCGCGATCCGCGGCGCTCGCGAGCTTTCCGAACACGAAAGCGACCAGATCAATTTGAAGCGCATCCTCGCCCGCCGCCGCGAGCAGGCGCAAACGTATTTCAATCAGATCGCCGGACGCTTTGACCGCATTTACGGCCCGGGCCGGTCGTGGCAGGCGTTTGGGCATTTACTTCTTCGTATCCTGCCGCCGCTCGTGGTGGCGGACCTGGGCGCGGGCGAGGGGTTGCTGAGCGAGTTGCTGGCGCGCCGGTGCAAAAAAGTGATTGCGGTGGACAACTCGGAGAAAATCGTGGCCTTCGGCGCGGCCAAGGCAAAGAAAAATAATCTGAAGAACCTGGAGTTCCGGCTCGGTGATTTGCAGAACCCACCGATTGAGCCACACAGTATGGATTTGGTGGTGCTCAGTCAGGCGCTGCATCATGCCGAGGAACCGGCGAAGGCGATTGAGGCAGCTTACAAATTGGTGAAGCCGCATGGGCAAATCCTGATTCTCGATTTGTTGAAGCATAATTTCGAGAAGGCGCGCGAGCTTTACGGCGACCGGTGGCTTGGCTTTCCGGAGAGCGATTTGCATCGCTGGCTGGAGCAGGCCGGTTTCAAGAAAATCGAAATCAGTGTAGTCGCGCGCGAAGAACAACCGCCGCACTTTGAGACGGTATTGGCAAGTGCCGAGAAGTAATATACTGGAGCAACTAATGACGTAGCCGCCGACGTTAGTCGGCGCCATCTTGAACTGTGAATTTACGGAAATCCCGGAATCAACGACGGTGGCATATTGGTGAACGGCACGAAAAAGCCGGTGGTGATGCGTGAGGCCGTCAGAGTATTGACATTATTGACCACCGCAGGCGCAACTGCGCTGGGGACATTTCCGGGCGAGGTTCCGTTCAACGCCTGTAATTCCGGCAAGGCCAGTTCCAAATCATCGCGCAATACCACCAGCGCTTGAAGCGTGGCGGGATCCAGCGTGAAGGTATTGGTTCCCACAGTCATCGAGAAAGAGACTGGCTGTTGCCGGCCGGTCGTTGCTCCGGTCGGTGTTAATAAAGGTGCCGGACCCGAAGTAATCGGTTCTACCGGTCCGGTAAACTGATTGGTCTGAGACGGGCCGGCCAGGTTGATGTTCGTCGTCAGGAACGACAGGAGGGGCAGGGACTCTTCAATGTTCGTTTGCAGGCTCAATAACCTGGCCAAAACATCGCTCAATTGGAGGCTTGAGACATTAGTCATCTGCACGAGCGTGTTGGTGAATCCAATATTATTTGTCAGGGGAGTCACCAATTGGTTCGTGAAAGGAACGGGTTGATTCGTGAGCGGAATGACCGCGCCGGTAAAGGCGGGCATTTGCGCGGAGGTGGAATTCATCGACGCCGTTCGCGTGCCAGCCCAGACAGCCAGTGCCGTCACCATTAAAAAAAGAATTTTTTTCATACAACAGAAACGGAGGCGAGATAGGTCGACGGCCGTTCCTCCTTTAACGAACGCCTCGCGGGCGGCAGTCTCCATAGGGACTAGACCTCAGTGGCGGAAATCAGAGACGAACCGGGGACGGCGCATTAACGTGCCTTCGGCGTCTCGCCGACGGGCAAAGTCCAGGTCTTCCGGCAAGATGCCGGAAGCACGTTAGCTCGCGGCGGCGGTTTTGCGGCGGGCCTCAGTCATGAAGTCGAGGTAATCGGACAATTGCTGCTTCATTTCCTTGCGGGAAACGATGGCGTCGATGAGCCCGTGATCCAGCAGAAATTCGGCGGTTTGAAATCCGGGCGGCAATTCCGCCTGGGTGGTGTCCTTGATGACCCGCGGGCCGGCGAAGCCAATCATCGCGCCGGGTTCGGCGATGATTAAATCGCCAACGCTTGCATAGCTGGCCATGACGCCGGCGGTCGTGGGATGAGTGAGCACGCTGATGTAAGGAAGTTTGGCGGCGGCATGATAGGCCAGCGCGCCGCAGGTCTTGGCCATTTGCATCAGGCTGAACATGCCTTCATACATGCGCGCGCCGCCGCTGGTGGAAATGATGATGACGGGCAGGCTTTTTTCAGTCGCCTTTTCAATGAGCCGCGTCAGTTTTTCGCCGACCACGGAACCCATGGAGCCGCCGAGAAAGGTGAAATCCATGACGCCGAGCGCGGCGCGGTGTTCGCCAATTTTGCAAAGCCCGGTGATGACGGCGTCCTTCGCGCCAGTGGACTTTTGATATTCAGCGAGTTTATTTTCGTAGGAAGCGACGCCGGTGAACTTGAGGATGTCCACGCTCGTCATTTCGGCGTTCATTTCCTCGAAGGTGCAGGTTTCAACCAGTGAATGGATACGTTCGCGCGCACCGATGGGGAAATGATATTGGCAACGGGGGCAGACTTTCAGGTTTTCGTCCAGTTCCTTGTCGAAAACCATGGTGCTGCACTTGGGGCATTTGGTCCACAGGCCTTCGGGGATTTCGCGTTTCTTGGATTTGGCCCCGCCGAGTTTCGGTTTCTTGGTGAAACTCGTGGTCGTGGTGGACGCCGGCGGAGGCGTCACGGCGGGTTCGGTCGTCTCCAACCCCAGCGATTTCTTGGTGAACGAAGTCGTAGCCATTTCGCGAACTTAAACTTTTATGGCGCTTTGAACAAGTCACTTATTCGCCAATGTCCAATGGCTCATGAGTTCGACCTGCAATGCTTCACCGGCTTTCAACGCTGCCGGACGACGCGGCTTAATTTTTTTGCACGATATTTTCCGGGAACATTCTTGGTTTGACATAAGAATCATCAAAATTAAAATGATCCTACCCATTTTCTCCTATTTAAAATGGGTAGGATCGATATTTTTTCTGCGCCATCTCGAATGCTCGATTCAGTTTCCAGGCCTGCGATTTCGCGGCTTCGGAAGGTTAACCCTGGATCATAAATTCTCGCCGGAATCTTTGGAAATTGAATGCGTCAGCCCTGTCCAACGCTGGACAAACTCTTGCAACTCAAGTCTATTAACCGTCAAGTTTGGAAAGTCAGTTAAAAATGTGGTTCGCTGTATTCAAGGCAGGCAGTCGGTTTTGAACAAAAAAATCTGGCGAGAGTCCATTGGTGAGATAGCATGGAATCCCTTTCATGAAGACAAAGAAATCATTTTTGGAGGTGTGGTCGGTCGTTTTACTGATATTGACCCTGGTGGCGCTGCCGGTTTGCGCCGCCGAAACCAATAGCGCCGCGGATTTTTCCGGCCCGGAATGGAGCCTGGCGGATTTGCAGAAAATCCGAGCGGCCGCGGCCGAAATCACGACGCAAAAATATCCCGATGACGATGCTCCGACGGTGGAGCAAAGGAGCGTCCGCCATTATAACCCGGACGGCACCGGGCAGAGCCAGGATGAATTTTTCACCAAAGTGCTCACGGAAAAAGGCAAGCGCGGGAGCCGCGAACTGGCGTTTGGCTTCATGTTGCCGTACTGGACGATTGAGATCAATAAGGTGGAGGTGTTGAAGCCCGATGGCACAACGGCGGCAGTCGACGTGGCAGCGAATTCCAAGGAATCCATCGACGACAGCCAGATGGCGATGAATATTTACGACCCGAACATGCGCGTCCTGCGCCTGAGTATTCCCCAGTTGGAAATCGGCGATACCGTCCACCTGGTGGTGCGGCAGATTACTCATCGTTCGATCATGCCGGACGAATTTGACGAGGGAAACGTGTTCGAAGGCACGAGCTTTATCCGCCACGCCTCCTACGAAGTCCATGCGCCCGCCGCGATGCCTTTGAAACGGATTGGCTTGCGGGCGGAAGTGCCGGGAACGATTTCGTATTCTGCCGAAACCAACAGTGACATGACGGTTTATCATTGGGACGTTTCCAATGTTCCCCGCATGTACGACGAGCCGGACATGCCGCCGTACGATGAAGTGCTGCAACGATTATTTGTCAGCACCATCCCATCCTGGCGCGACGTTTCCAAATGGTATTGGAACCTGAGCAAGCCGCACCTGGAAATGACGACGCCGGAAATGAAGAAGACCGTCACTGACCTGACCGCTGATACGCACACCGACTTGGACAAGGTGAAGGCTCTTTTTTACTACGTGTCGAAGAACATTCGTTACATGGGTTTGACGCCGGAAAAAGATCGGCCCGGTTTTGAGCCTCACGATGTTTGCGTCACCTATGACAAGAAATACGGAGTGTGCCGTGACAAGGCGGGATTGCTGGTGGAAATGCTGCGCCTCGCGGGGTTTGATGCTTACCCGGTCCTGATCAACATTGGCGCCAAACGTGACCTGGAAGTGCCGCAACCGGATTTCAATCACGCCATCGTCTGCGCGGAACTCAAAAAGGGCGATTACACGCTGATGGATCCGACCGATGAAAACACGCGTGACTTGCTGCCTTCGTACGATTGCAACCGCAGCTATCTCGTGTGCAAACCGGAAGGCGAAACGCTGCTCGTCAGCCCGGTGCAACCGCCGGAGGAGCACATGCTGACGGCCAAAACCACCGGCACATTGGATGCCGCAGGCACGCTGGACGCGACCTCGGAAGTTTCGTTTACGGGCGTGAACGATGACGCTTACCGCAATCGCTTCGCGCACCTCAAGCCGGACGACGTGAGACGGTTTTTTGAACAACGGCTTAAGGAGTCGATGCCCGGGTCAAAATTGATTTCGTTGAAAATAACGCCGGAAAACGTGCTCGATACCTCCGTGCCGCTGCACGCGGAAATTAAATTTTCCGCCAGTGGCCTGACGGCGAACGGCGGCGAGAGATCCATCGTGAGCCTGCCCTGGATCACCGGGGGATTAGGCATCGCCAGCCGTATTCTCGTTGGCGCGGCGGGATTGGAAAAAAGAAAATATCCGCTCAATACCGAAGAGAGCTGCGGCGTGCGTGAAGACATTTCCCTGCGGCTGACCGGGGGATTTGCCGGGCCGCTGGCTTTGCCGAACTTTGCCGCCATTCACCGGGATACCATGGATTATGGGGTCAGCGCCACGATTGAGAATGATTCGCTCACGTGCTCGCGTGAATTGATGTTGAAGGCGGTTGAGTTTTCGCCCGCGCAATACCTCCAATTGAAGAGCACGCTGAAGGATATGGGTTACGATGCCCGCAAAAATCTCATCATGGGATTGAAAACCAAGGTTTCCGAGACATCTGCGCAAGTGAAGGAGCAAACCCCCGAAGCAGTGGACTCAAACGCACGGATTTTGGAGAGTCGGAAGACCCTGGAGGTGGTGGACGCGCACACGGCGGTGTATCGCGCGAAATATTCCAAGCGCATCCTGACCTATGCTGGAAAAATTCGCGAAGCGGAGGTGAAAATTCCTTATAACCCGGCCTGCGAGGATGTGAAAATAATCAGCGCCGTCGTGACTTCCAAGAGCGGCACGCAGCAGAAAATTTCTCCGGGAGAGATCAACGCGATGGACGAGGGTTGGAACTCCAGCGCGAAACGCTACACGGGCGGGAAAGTGCTCGTGGTCAATCTGCCCGGTGTGGACATTGGCTCGACTCTCGAAGTCGAATATGAAATCTCACAACATGACATGGCTTCGTTGTCGGGATTTGAATTGTTTCAATTTCCCGATGCGCTCGACCAAAAATCCGTGCGCGTGACGGTGCCGGACGGCCTGCCGATTCATCAATTCGTGAGCGGCTCGAAGGGCATGGTGGAAGAGCAACGGAAGACCTCGAACCATGCGGAGACTGTCGAGTGGCAGGCTGCGAATGTGAAGGCGCTGCCGTCCGAGCCATCATTGCCGCCGGCCTGGACCTATGACGCGGGCGTGCAATATTTTATCGGAAACCCCGGGGACTATTGGAAATCCGTGAATGACGCGATGGGGGCACATTCGAAGAATTCCACCAAGGCTGCCGAATTGGCGCGGCAATTGACCGGCGCCTCCAAATCGAAGCTGGATGCGGCGCGCGCCATCCGCGATTTCATCGCAAAAAACATCCGCCTGGCCGGACCGTCGTTCACCAGCCTGCCGCTGCGTGAGCTTTCGGACGCGGACACCACGCTCAGCGATGGCTATGGACATCTGGCTGACCGCGCGATTCTGTATAGCGCGATGCTGACCGCGGCGGGATTTCAGCCGGAGTTCGTGTTGGCTTCGGATTTGCCGCCGATCGAAAACATCACGAAAATTGCCCACAAGGTTCCGCTGCCGGACGATTTTCAAATGCCGTTGGTTAAAATTTCCGTGGACGGAGATGATTATTATTTCAACGACACGGACCAATACTCGCAACTGGGCACGACCTCCGCCGATGGAAATCTGGGCATGAAACTCGCCGGCCAAAAAATCGTGACAATTCAGGCGGCCAAAGATTGTGCGAACAAGATCGAGACCGATTACGCGATTTCGCTTTCGGATAACGGCCATGCACGGATGAAAATTTCCACCCGCTATTACGGTGAAAATTACAATAGGAAGCATCGGTATTTTGCTGAATTGCCGCCGGAAGAACGGCAGCGTTATTTCCAGGAGGCGGTTTCGCGGGTGGCGCAGGGCGCGCAGGCGGCTGGGGATTTGACCACGAAATTTGACAGCTATCCAGGCCTGGAGGAGTTCACAGTGGATCTGGATGATTATGGCGTGGCCAGTGGTAAATACTTTTATTTTGATTTGCCATTCAAGCCACCGTTCTATGCCGCCGGCACGGGCGGACGTTCCTTGCCGTTGTACCTTGCGGACAAGCATGAAAGTGTCGTGCGCGCCGAAATTCAATGGCCCTCCGGCTTTGTGCCCACGGATATCGCGCCGAGTAACGGGAAGTTTGCGGCCCCCGGCGGCTCGCAAGTCCATATCACAAAAACAAGCGCGGACGGTAAATGCGTGGTGACGGAACATTTCGACGCGGTGCCGGCAATTGTAACTCCGGAGGACTACCCGAAGCTGCTGGATATCCAATCTGCCTTGGGCCGGAAGTCGGAGATGACTTTTTTGCTGGAGCAGAAATAGGGCGGACATTGAATGGCAGGGACAGCGCGCTGGGCTATCCGCGCTGCGTTCAGCGGCGCAACTATGTTTACAAATTCGCACGTCTTGGCGCGCGTTCCGCCCGCTATTACGCGGGCGGGGAACATCGCAGCGCGATGTCCCTACCAGGAAAATTCACGCTTCGAGAATAGGAATGCGCCCGTGGAATTCGTGAGCTTGGTCTGTGCTTGAGTTGTTCCCCAAACGAAAATAGAGTGCGGTCGTGTCCAGCGGATTGAGATTTTTTTGCGCGGGCATCGGCGCTGTTTGCTTCCTCATCGGCGGCGTTGCCTCGCTGGCTGGGACATTGGAGAGCACTGAGAAGGCACCTCCGGCGAATTCCTGGCTGACCCGCACCTGGCAGACGGACGAAGGGTTGCCGGACAATGACGTGACGGGCGTGGCGCAAACGTCCGACGGCCATTTGTGGGTGGCGACCCTGGGCGGATTGATGCGCTTCGACGGGGAACATTTCGAGGAATTTTTAGTCACCCACCTTCCCAAAGTGCCCAACCACGTGGTGCGCGCGATGTACCTGGATCGGCGCGGACGGCTCTGGTTGGTGATGGATCGCGGCATCGTGATCCGTGTGGATGACAAGGAGGCCAGGGTTTTCGATGGTTCCGATGGTTTTGGTTTTTGGCGCGTGACCGGCGTGACGGAGGACAACGAGGACGGCGTCTGGTTTTACGGAGGCACCGAGATTTGCCGCATCCAGGGAAATCAAGTCGAGCGTTTTACGGCGGCAGAGGGTCTGCCGACGGGTGGAAACGTCTACATGGCTGCCGATGAGAAGGGGCAGATATGGTTTGCGAGCCGGTCGCGCGTGGGTGTTTTTCGCGACGGCCGCTGGCAGCTTTTGACCACGATGGAAACCGGGCCACTGCGTCTGGCGACATCGCATTCGGGCGGGATTTGGATCTGCACGCCGCGCCGCGTGGTGAAATATACCGAAGAGGGCGGGGTGCAGGAGTTCGCGAGTTTCCCGGAGCCAACCACGGTGCAGGTGATGCTGGAGGACCACACGGGCGCGTTGTGGATTGGCACGGGCGCACAAGGATTGTTGCGGCTCGAGGGACACACGCTCGAGCATGTGGCGGTGTCGCACCCGGACATCGCGTCGCTGATGGAAGACCGTGAAGGAAATCTTTGGGTGGGGACGGACGGCGGTGGGTTGAATCTGCTGCGCTCCCGGGCAATGGATTTAATGGGCACGAAAGCGGGGTTGCCGTTTGAGTCGGCGCGCTCGGTATGCCAGGACGCGGACGGATGGGTGTGGGCCGCATTCCAAAACGGCTCGCTTGCGCGTGGACGCGGCAACCAATGGGCCACGGTGACCAGCGCGGACGGATGGCCGGGCGGCAATGCCACCTGCGTGACACCGGCGCGCGATGGCGGGGTGTGGATCGGCACGCGCGAACGCGGCTTGCAGCATTTTCAAAACGGAAAATGTCAGGAATGGGGCGAGAACGAAGGATTGGTGAGCCCGATTATTCGTTCGTTGTTGCAGGCGACGAATGGTGATTTGTGGATCGCGACGGATTTGCCCAGCCGCCTGTGGCAGTTCAAGGATGGAGAATTTCATCGATTGCAATTGCCTTCCGGGATCCATGCGATTCGCGCATTGACGCAGGGCGTTGACGGGACCGTTTGGATGGGGAGTTCGGACGGCCAGATTTTGCGCGTGGAAGGGCGTGTGGTCACGAACGAATGGGGCGCCCAAAAAGGTCCGCCGTATTCGGTGCGTTGCCTCCACACGACGCCGGATGGAAGTCTTTGGATCGGCTACGCGGGTTCGGGTGTGGGTCGCTGGCATAACGGCCATTACGCGCGCATTTCCATAACTGAGGGCCTTTATGACAACTCGGTTTCGCAGATGCTTTCCGATAACCAGGGCGGATTGTGGCTGACGGGAAATCACGGATTGTTTCGCGTGCAATTGGAGGAACTGATTGACGTGGCCGAGGGGCGCAGCACGCATCTTCGGTCCACCGCCTACGGGCGGGGCGAGGGATTGCCCAGCCTGCAACCGGTGTGTGAAAATAGTCCCTCCGCGTGGAGCGGTGGCGATGAACGCCTCTGGTTCGCCACGCGCAAAGGCGTGCTGACGGTGCAGCCGGGCATGATTCGCGACAACCCGATTCCGCCGACGGTATTTGTGAAAGAGGTGCGGCTGGATGACCAACCCGTGGCACTCTACGACAGCGAATTTCCGTTGCGCGCGCCGGAGGAATCAAGGCTGCTGGACCTGCACCAGCCGGGCAGGACGTTGCGGTTGCCGCCGCGGCACACGAAGATTGAATTCAGTTTTGCCGCGTTGAGTTTTAATTCGCCGGAGAACGTCCAATTCCGTTATCGGCTGAAAGGATTCGACACGGATTGGATCGAGGCCGGGACGCAGCGGATTGCTCAATATCCGCGGCTGCCGGCGAACAATTACGACTTCGAAGTCACCGCCTGCAATGAAGCCGGTGTCTGGAACAAAACCGGGTTCAATCTGCCGTTCATTGTCGGGCCGTTCTACTGGCAGACGTTGTGGTTCCGGGCGCTGCTGGTGATGACTTTCACGGCGGTGGTCATTGCGCTGGTGCGTTATCTTTCATTTCGCCGGTTGCGTGAGCGGATGCGTTTGCTGGAACAGCAGGCGGTGCTGGACCAGGACCGCGCGCGCATCGCGAAGGATCTGCATGACGATCTGGGCGCGAACATGACGCAGATGACGCTGGTGCTCGAGCTCGCGTTGCAACAACGTTCGGAACCGGACGCAGTCATCGGGACCGTTCAGGATGGACTGGTGGCGGCGCGGGAGGCGATCAAATCGCTGGACGCGGCGGTTTGGGCCGTCAATCCAGAAAACAACACGCTGCCGGAACTCGTGGCGTACATCGGCCAGTTCACGATGGAATTTTTGCAACAGGCGAACATTCGTTGCACGCTCGATTTGCCGGACCATCCGCCGGAGCGTCCGGTCACGGCGGAATTGCGGCACAGCCTTTTTTTAATCGTGAAGGAGGCGTTGAACAACGTCGTGCGCCACGCGCAGGCAAGCGAAGTGCGGCTGCAAATTTCCATTACCCCCGCTGCGCTTGATTTATTGATTGCAGACAATGGCCGCGGTATGGGACAAACAGACGATGACCCGGCAGCGGACGGTTTGCGCAACATGCGTCAACGGGCGAAAGAATTGAACGCGGGGTTTCACATCGAGAGCGCGCCGGGCGCAGGCACAAAGATTTCACTCCGTTATCCGTGGCCGCCGGGCGATTAAAATGTCCATTGCTGTCACCATCGTTGAAGACGACCGCAAAACCCGCGAGGGTTTGGTGGCGTTGCTGCGTCGTGCGTCCGGGGTGCGGCTGTTGGGCGTGCATTCTTCCGGGGAAGCGGCCTTGTCCGCGGTGCCGGCGGAGCAACCGGAGGTGGTGTTGATGGATATCAACCTTCCGGGCATGAGCGGCATCGATTGCATCGCCAAATTGAAAGCGCAAATGCCGGAGTTGCGGGCGCTGATGTTGACCACGTACGAAGACAGTCATTTGATTTTCAATTCTCTCCGCGCCGGTGCGAGCGGTTACATCCTCAAGAACAAATCGTCGGCGGAATTGCTGACGGCCATCCAGCAGGTGCACGAAGGCGGCGCGCCGATGTCGATGCGCATCGCGCGGAAAGTGGTGGCATTTTTCAACCAGCTTCCGGGTCCGGCATCGGAATCTCAGAGTTTGAGCGAGCGCGAGGCGCAAGTGCTGGCGGCGCTGGCGAAGGGGTTGATTTACAAGGAAATTGCGACCGAGCTTAAGATCAGCGAGAACACGGTGCGCACTTACATCAAACGCATCTACGAAAAATTGCACGTGAATTCGCGCACGGAAGCCGTGGCGAAATTCCGCGTGAATTTATCCGGCGGAAATTGAGCGAGGGCAGGGGAGTTTCTTCAAAACGGCGCTTCCACTTTTCGGTTTTCCTGCTGTCACATGAAACGAGGACATGAACCATCCTTCATTCCTGTTAAGCTTGCATCGTTAATAACCAATGTTTTTTCGATGCCCGCGAATTTACCGCCACCGGATTGACCGAAAAATCACCCGAGACATTTTTGTTCCGTTATTTCCACGCCAGAGCAAAGCCAGCGAATTTGAAACGCCGGATCCGTTCAGACAAACCAAATCCAAATAAAGCACCCGGACAATCAGTCTATGAAAAAAAATCTGCGCCTATTTAAATCTTTTTTACCGGCACTTGTGGTCGCGATGATTGGTTCGGCGTTGCCGGCCGGCGCGCAATCTTTATGGAACGCCACGAACAGCGTGAGCGTCGATACCAACTGGAGCACGGCGGCGAACTGGGTCCCAAACGTGGTGCCGACGGCGTCGTCCAACGTGGTCTTCAATGACACCGGCGCGGCGATTGATACTGTCACCATTGATAATGTGGTGGACACCAGCACCACCATCCGGCAACTGGCTTTTCGCCAAACGAACGGCGTTCACAATACGTTGATCCTGCCAGGGGTGACGCTGACCATTTCCAACGCGGTGGCAGCCACCAATCTTTTCGCGGGCACGGATACCACCGCCAGCCCGGCCACCTTGATGGTGACCAATACGATTTCGGGAGCGGGCGGAACGCTAGCGATCACGAGCACTAACATCAGTTCCGTCCTCGCGGTGCGGCAGATTTCGACCACTGCCGGGTCGCACAACGAAATATTGGATCTGTCCGGCCTGGACACTTTCAGCGCCAGCGTTGGCAATGTGTGGGTGGGAGTTTTCCCCGGCACGGGCACGACCCGGCCGCAGGGAATTCTGTTTTTGGCGAAGACCAACAGCATCACAACGCTGGCGGTCGGATCGAAGCTGGCCCCGTCCATTGACGTCGGCGACACCGGCAGCAGTCCGGGTCTGAACAACCTTCTGGCGCTGGGCATCGTCAACAACATCGCCGCGGACAATATCGTCGTTGGGAACCAGAGATGCGTCGCCACGTTGAATTTCAATCCTGCTTTTACGAATGGCACTCTTCCGTCTTTGTTTTTGCGCGGGCACAGCGGCACGCGCGTGACGACGTTTAACATAGGCGACAATTCCTCAGCCACGGCGGCGATCGGATCGTTCGCCACGGGCGTCGTGGATTTCAGCGGCGGCACGGTGGACGCGATGATCGGATCGATGACGTTGGGAGACGGACAAGCTTTCGCCGGTGCGGGAGTCGCGTCGGGCACGCTGATCATGGCCGCGGGGGCGTTGAATATCAACACGCTGGAAATTGGCTTTCAGACCACCAACTCGTCGACCGCAGCTAACACCGGCACCGTGAACATCAATGGCGGCACGTTGACCGTGAATTCAACCCTGCGGTTGGCGCGCTATAATGTGTCCGGCGGTACTACAGTGGGCACGCTGAACATCACCAACGGCACGGTGCTGGCGAGCAATATTGTCGCGGGAACCGGAATCAGCACGATCAACATGAGTGGCGGCACGCTGGTCGTGTCCAATGCGTTGGGCACTTCGCTGGTGCCGTTGTCGTCGCTTAACGTCAGCGCCGGGGCGACGCTGCAATTCCCGGTCGCCAATGGCGCGACTGCTGCCGCGGTGACCACTCTCACGGGCGACGGGACGGCCGTCATCAATATCAGTTCTTTGCCGGCGCTCGGCAGTTACCCGACCCAATTTCCGGTCATTACTTATCAAAACGGCAGCGGCGCGGGGCTTGTTTTTTTGAACGGCACATTGCCGGGGACGTTTCAGGGAACCATTTCCAACGACAATTCCAGCACGATTTGGGTGGTCATTACCAGCGGTCCCAACCTGGCCAGCGCCAGTTGGCGCGGTAACGTGAACAACCAGTGGGATACCACCACGTTGAATTGGAACACCGGGGGCTCCGCGTCCAAATACCAGGACGGCGATGTGGTGACGTTCGACGATTTGGCTCAAACGAACATAGTCAACGTGACCGGCGCTTTTGCTCCGACCAATTGGGTTCAAAACAACAGCGTCTTGAATTACATCTTCAACGGCGCCGGTAACATTACAGGCGTGGCCGCGTTGACGATGAACGGCACCGCCACGGTGACGCTGGCGGACACGGGTGGCGATAATTTCAGCGGCGGCGTAGTCGTCAATTCTGGAACGGTCATTTTGGACGACGCCAATAGCACGATTTCCGGCGGATTGAAGATCGTGAGCGGAGCGATGGCGCAGATTGGAAACAATGATGCCAACGGCGTTCTTCCGGCCGGCATCGTGGATGACGAGGGGTCGCTGGTTTTCAATCGCTCAGACAATCTCGTCATCAGCAATGCCATTGGCGGCGCGGGCACGCTGACTCAGGGCGGCAGCGGCATCCTTTCCTTGAGTGTTCCCAGCACTTACTCCGGCATGACGACCGTGACGAACGGCACGCTTGCTTTGACCAACTCCGGTTCGATCGCCAGCAGCGTGCAGGTGAATGTCACCGGCGGGACGCTTGATGTCTCCGGCGTTGCGGGAACGGCGACTCTGAGTTCGCTCACTCTGGCTAATGGGGGTCTGACAGTGGTATCTCGTTATCTGCAAACGAATCTGGTTGTGAACGGTTTCTCGATGGGCGGGACGAGCAACGTCATCAACGTCTCCAGCCTGCCGCCGATTGCGAGCTATCCGGCCACGATTGTGCTCGTGCAAAGTCCGAATGGCATCAGCGGGTTCAACATGACCGTGGGCGCCTTTCCTGCCGGCTCCGTTAGCGGCGGCGTGGCGTTGAGCCCGGACACCACGGCCATCATTCTTACGGTCAACAGCGGGCCGATCGGCGTGCGGCCGCAGGTCCTTTGGACTGGCGCGGACATGTTCACCAGCACCAATTGGTCTGACGGCACGAATTGGCAATCACCGGGGGCGCCGGGTGCGGGTGAAAACGTCGTTTTCAATGACTTCGGAACCGCGCCGAACGGCACGGATATGTCCGCCCCAGGCGGCGGAATCAGCGCGCTCCTTCCTGATAATGTCAATAATTTCGCGAACGGAAATTTCACGATTGGCTCGCTGACTTACTCCAATAATTTCAGCACCTTTCACAATACTGCCATTGCCAATGGAGCAATCCTCGCTGTCACGAATTTCGTGAAAGTGGGCGTGGTGGATGGCATCTCGCTGGCGCAGGCACAATTCGTAAATATTGCGGGCGGCGGGGGCGCCACTTTCAACGTCAATAATATCAGCAACGGCACCTTCCAGGTCTGGATAGGCGACAGTGGGACGGCCACCACTTTTGCGACTCTTGATATGTCGGCGCTGGATAATTTCACGGCGAACATCAGCAAGATGGGAATCGGCGCGTGCACGACGGATAACCAGGTGAACCGCCCGAGCGGCAATATTTATCTGGCGAGGACGAACGTGATTTCGTGCAGTTACACGACCACGAACAGTGTCGAAGCAGGTTCGGCGACGGGTAACTCGGGAATCATCATCGGCGACTGCAACCAGAACCAGGGGCAGACATCCCTCTTTTATCTCGGCCAGGCTAACACGATTTCAGCCGATAGCATTGGTATTGCGCGGCAAAAATCCAGCGGGACGATGCAGTTCAACCCGATTTACACCAATGGCGCTCCGTATCCGTCGGTGACTTTCAAGGGATATACCACCACGTTGGTTTCCAACCTGGACGTTGGCGACGGCATCGGAAACAGCGGCACCACCGCCGGCATCGGCGACCTCAACCTCACGGGCGGATTTGTGACTGCCAGCGTGGACACGCTGAACGTCGGCCGCGCCTCTGGTGCCACGTCTGGCGCCGGCACGACCACGGGCACCTTGGAGTTTGAGGCCGGAACCATCACGGCGAACACCGTGAACATCGGCCTGCAACCCACCATTGGAGCCAAAGTAGGCGTGGGCACCATCAGTGTTTTCACGAACTCTGCCATCGGCGCAGCGGGCACGCTGATCGTGAACGGCAATTTGAATCTTGGCGTCAGCGTCAATAACACGAATGCGACGCCGACGTCCGGCACTTTGAACATCAACGGCGGCACCGTGCAGGCCGCGAATATCGTGGCGGGCTCGAACAGCGCTCTCAGCGCCATCAACCTGAACGCCGGCACGCTTATCGTCACTGGTTCGGCAGGTTCGACCGGCGCGCCTCTGACTGGGTTGGTGATTGCGGATGGGGCGACACTGCAATTGAACGTGAACGGCGGCGCCGGTGCCGCCAGTGTCGTGGCCGGCTCGATTACGACCAGCGGCAGTAGCCAGACGATCACCCTGCGGATTGGCGCATTGACTGGAGTGGTTGCGGGTAACACGTATCCGCTCATCAGCTACCAGAGCGGCGATCCGTTCGCGAGTTTGAGTCTTGCGCCGCTGCCGGCGGGATATGCCGGAACCTTGGTGGACAACGGCGGAGTGGTTGCGTTCCACGTGACCACGGCGCCGCCGCCGGCGCTACCGGCTCAAATCACCCATGTGGGCGTCAGCGGAACAACGCTGACCCTCAGCGCCACGAACGGCGTGGATGGCGGGCGGGTGGTGCTGTTGGGCACCACGAACCTGGTGCAACCGTTGAGCCAATGGACGCCCTTGCTGACGAATAGTTTCGATGCCAACGGCAACCTGAACCTGTCCACCAACATCATCAACCCGGCGGTGCCGCAACAGTTCTTCATCCTGTCCCAATAAACCCGTGCCATGGGCCGCCGGACTCTTCCGGCGGCCCAACACGGATTTTGCGATTGCGTGTCTGGAAAATCATGAGAAAAATTGACGGAGAAAGAATTAAGGGCTTCACGCTTATCGAGCTTTTGGTGGTGATCGCGATCATTGGAATCCTGGCGGCGATGCTGTTGCCGGCGCTGGCGAGCGCCAAGGAACGGGCAAAGCGCACTCAATGCCTTAACAATTTAAAACAGATCGGTATTGGTTTGACCATTTACGCCGGCGACAATAACGACAAGCTTTTTTCGCCCCGGCCCGTGAGCGGCGGCAGGTTTAACCTCCACGCGCTGAATGATGACACGGCCACGCAATCCAAATCAGTGGGATTGGATTTCACCCAGACGAATTCCCCATCGATTTGGGTCTGCCCGGAGATCAATAACGGTCTGGCCACCTATAACCCTTCAGCCACACCTTTGCCCCAGTGGCAGGTCGGCTATCAATATCTGGGCGGGGTGACTTCGTGGAACAATCGGCAGGGAACATTTCCCGCGCTCAGTCCACAAAAGCTGAGCACGGGCAAAGGCAGTTGGGTGCTGGCTTCAGAAGATATTTTCTACGACGGCGCCAAATGGTCGTCGCCCCATAAGCGTCAAAGGGCGAATTTTCCCGACGGCGGCAATGAATTGTTCGCGGACGCCTCGGTGTCGTGGATCAAAGTGGAACGGATGTCGGAAATCACCACCTACGACACGACCGCGCGCCTCTGGTACTTTTACCAGGAGGATATTTCGTCCATCCCCGCCGGCCAACGGGCCGCGTTATTGTTCAAGCCTGTGCCATGAACCTGTTGTCTCGCTCGATAAATACGGTAGCAGCCGACGTAAGGAGGCTCACTCCATTTCCGCTGAAGAAATTAAAGCCACTTTACGCTGGCTGCAACACGTTGCTGGCCGCGTTTCTCCTGGCTGCCGGTGTGCTGTTTCCCGGCGACGCTCGAGCCTCAGATTCCAATCATGAAACCTTGAAAACTTTTCTGGCCGATCCGCAGACGCTGGCCACCAGCAAATCGATGCTCGCAGCGGGCGATCGGACCTTGCAGCCGGCTTTGGCGCACCTGTTGGCGGAAGCGGACCGGGAACTCAGCCGCCGCGCAGCTTCGGTGATGGACAAGCACCAAATCCCCCCGAGCGGCGACAAGCATGATTTCATGAGCCAGGCGCCGTATTATTGGCCCGACACCAATTCTTCGGGCGCAAAATTCGTCAACCACGATGGCGAACGAAATCCCGAGGCCGCCAAAGACTCTGACGCCGGGAATTTTGCCTCAGTCTGTTACGACTCCCACACGCTCGCGCTGGCGTATTATTTTTCCGGCGACGAAAAATACGCGGCCAAGGCGAGTCAATTTATCCGCGCCTGGTTTTTGGACCCGGCGACGCGGATGAATCCAAACCTGAATTTCGGCCAGGGCATTCCGGGCGGCGTGGATGGCAGGCCCGCCGGCCTTATTGGCGCTCGTGGCCTGGCGGATCTGGTGGATGCCGTCGGCCTGCTGGCCGGATCAAAGAATTGGACCACAAATGATCAGCAACGAATGACCGTGTGGGCCGAAGATTATTTGCATTGGTTGACCACCAGCAAAATTGGCCTGGGCGAAGAAGCTGCCACCAACAATCACGGGACTTTTTACGATGTGCAGGCCGTTTCGCTGGCGTTATTCCTGGGCAAAACGGATTTTGCGAGAGAGAGACTTCATGCCGCCTGCGACAAACGCATTGCCAAACAAATCGAGCCGGACGGAAAAATGCCGCGCGAACTGGCCCGGACTTTGTCCTTCCATTACAGCTTGTTCAACCTGCAGGCCGAGACGCAGCTTGCCGCGCTGGGAAGCAGCGCCGGCGTGGATTTATGGCATTATCAAACGAGCGATGGCCGCTGTCTTTTGAAAGCGATCGAGTTCATGGCTCCCTTTGCCGATCCCGCGCGCGCGTGGCCTTTTCAACAGATTCAGAAACCCAACCGGCGCGAGTTGGGCGAACTGATATTGCTCGCGGCCCCCCAATTCCCCGACAGCAAAATCAAGGATTCGCTGAAGTTTTTCCGGCACGAGGATTACGACGATAATACGGAACGGCTCTATTTAAAGATGTGCCGCTGGCCGGCGGGAACGGAAGTGACCCAGGGCGCAACTCACTTTTAACCGTCCTACGCCGTGAACCAATTGATGACCTCGGGCAATTCCGTGGAATTGTTGTAATCCCGCCATTTTCCGTCAGGGTCAACGTACGCGAGGCAACGGAAGTCGCGGCACTGAGCGATGACCGGCTCGCCCACCGCCGGAAAGCCCTTGCCTGACCCGCGGTTGCTCTCCTTCTTCGCTTGCAACGCGCGTTCGATTGCGGGAACCAGCAGGTCGAGATTGTTTTTTGGAATGCAATCGAAAGCGCCGGCGTTTCTGGCGGCGGTCGCCTTTTCCGTGGGAATCCAGCCGGAGAGCAGGATAAAGGGAATGTCCAATCCCATCTCCTTGACCATCGCCAGCGCGCGCAACCCGTCGAAGCCGGGCAGCGAGCTATCGCTGATAATGAGATCCCACGCCGTGCGGCCAAGCGCCTCGTGGGTGGCCGCCTCGGTCCAGACACGCTCAAAGTCCGGCCGGTAGCCGCTGCTTTCCAGTTTGCGCAGCAGGAAAAACATATCCTCCTCGCAATCCTCCAGAATCAAAACTTTCAGCGGCAGTTCAGGAAGTTTTGGGTTCATGACAGTGCTCGCCCGGGAGGAATAATTTCCAATAACCACTGAGCCTCGGAATGACTGCGCAAAAACGCTCAAAATCCACCGGTTTCACGATGTAAAACTCCGCGCCCAGCCGGCGGCATTCCATTATCTGGCTGCTCGTCTGGGAAGATGTCAAAATAATGACCGGGATGGTGCGGGCGTTTTCATCCGCCTTAATCCGGCGGAGGACCTCCATGCCGTCCATGCGTGGCAGGTGCAGGTCCAGAAGAATCAATTTGGGGCGGTTCTTCAGCGTGCCCCGGTTGCCGGACTCGTTGCTAAAAAGATATTCCAGCGCCTCGACGCCGTCGCTCGCGACATGAATCGAGTTTTTCACATTGGCGCGGCGAAAAGCCTCCATCGTCAGCGCCACGTCATCCGCATCGTCTTCGACGAACAGGATATCGGCCTGCTGGCCGGGTTGATCCGTACCGGGCGGGTGCGGAATGTCGCCGAACGGTTCAAACAGCGTGGAGAAAGAGAGCCGCAAGGCCGCGGCAAGCTTCTGGATGCTTTGCAGCGATGGATTTCGCGCCCCACGTTCGATGTCTGCAACGTAAGTTCTATGCAATCCCGCTCGCCAGGCCAATTCCTCCTGCGAGAAACCCGATCTTCCCCGCCAGGCCTTGATCGCCATCCCAAATTGTTTTCGCACGTCTCGATGTACCATCAGGCGGGCAAGTGTGCCTTTCCCGGCTGCGTACTCTCAATATGCGATGAGTGACAATCGGGTGATGCGGCAAGAAAATCGGAGAGGCGAATATCATGGGCGAACCGGGTGGTGCGCGATTTATATTCGCGCGCGCGCTCCTGAGCTTTCTCCTGCTCCGATCCGCAATTCCAAAGCAGCGGATGTTGATAAAGTCTTTTTGCCATGTGGCAATGGACACGATTTGCCATGGCGTGGCAAATGAGGAAAAAGCAGGATATTTTGTCAGGAAAAAGCGTAGCGGCGTGTCAATAATTTACCTGACAAAAGGACCGGAGGATTCGAGGTTTCAGTTTGCGAGTTTGCCACGGGCGTTTTCGTAAAAGACGAGGTAACGAGTCTCAAAATTTTTGGTTGGCCCTGCGGATCAGGGTGCGTTGCGGATTCCCAGGGCGGCTCAGTTTGTAGTTCCGCCTTCAGGCGGTTCGGGTGCATTTTGGGCTAAGCGCCGCGATTGTGCGTTCCAGACTTGCCAAGGCGATGGCGGTTGCTTAACGTTTCGGCTGTCGGTTCGCCTCGGTAGCTCAATTGGCAGAGCAGTTGACTCTTAATCAATTGGTTGACAGTTCAAGTCTGTCCCGAGGCACCACTTTCCTAATGACTTACGCGAACGCCGAACCATCATACCGCCTCGCACAGTCACAGACGTGGTAGCTGGCCGCTCATAACGGGTGACAAGTGAGGTGGGAGAACGAGGGGAGGCCTAAGAGAGGAACGAGATCATGAACACTCCAAAAGTATTCATCAGCTACGCGCATTCGTCGGAAGCGCACAAGCAAACGGTCGCGAATCTGGTGGCTGTTTTGCGAGCAAGGGGTTTGATCGTCGCCGTGGATGCTGACGTCAAAGAACCTTACGGTCCAGAAGAACAGTGGCCTCGGTGGATGAAGCGTCAACTTGCAGAGGCCGATTGGGTCCTCCTGTTCTTCGACAAGATTTATCGTCGCCGATTCGACGGCAAAGAAAAGCCCGGCAAGGGACGTGGCGCCTCTTGGGAAGGTTTGATCATTACCAATGAATTTTATAGGAATTCCGGTAAGAACAAGCGTTTCGTACCTTTGATTGCCAATGAAGCCAAGGACGGGCTTATTCCAAACGAGTTGTTTGGCGCGACGTGCTATCGAATACCCAGGCAGTCAGACGATCTCGCGATGGCCTTACTCAACCGTGGATCATGGGAAGATTACGACGGCCTATTCGAGTTTGGAAAATTCAAGACCGCTTTTCTTCCGTCCTTAAATGTTAATAAAAGAAAGTTCAAACCTTTTTCGATTTTCGACATTTCAATTAATCGCAGCTCCAGGGAGTATATTTTACCGCCGGAATTTGCAGATACATTAATTAATACACCCGATTTCGATTTTCCCAGCTGCCGTCTTGAGCACTGCGTTGTCTCGGAAGGGTCCAAGCTTGATTTTTCATTTTCTAAAATCAAATACACCGACTATTTAAAATCGGGTGAGCATCTTGATGATCCGCTGCCCGGCAATCCAAAGCGCACATTTCGACAAGAATTTGGACAGATCGCTCATTTGCGGGAAAGGAGTTTGCGAGATTTCGCCCTGACAAATATATGTGGAGCCGGCGTTTTTATTGTCTCTAAAGACAACGCGATTCTAGTCACACGCCACTCCCCCGCATCGCATGTTTATCCGAATCGCTGGACCTTCTCGTCCAGCGGAACATTGCGATGGGGTGCATGGCCGCATCCATTTACGGAGGCGATTGCGAAATGCCGCCACGAAATAAATCACCAAGTCGATCCGGCGCGATTAAAACTTGTCGAGTTTGGTGCTGACGCTCGGAAACTTTTTTTTGAATGCTGTTTTGTTGAGCATTCCGAGTTAAATTCGGAAGAAATCGAGGCTAATTTACTGGCAAATCCAAGGATTGGTTTTTCAAAAGCAAAGGCCAATTTTGAATTTCTACCTCTATCGCCTGTTGGTGAGATTTTAAACCGTATCCCCACGTCTTGTTGGGAACCAGCCGCGGAGGCAACACTGCTGACGATTTTAGCGCAACAGCATGGTATTAACAAGACATTGGCATGTGTTGATGAGCTTGGGGAAAAATGGCGGAGGCATCGCATAATTGACGAATGGGATTTACGCGCTTCCAAGCAGGGGAGCCTCGCAGTGATGAGTATTCGCTATCCAATTGAAAGACTGGAAGAAGAGTCCAGGCGTTATGTGGAGGCTGTTATGGCTTTTATGGGTAATGATGTTTTCAACGCCGTTATTTTGGAACCCGGCTCAGGGATCGGCCGAATAAGCGAACGACTAGGGAGAGTGTGTCGCAGTTTGACCTGCGTTGACATTTGCGAACGCATGGTAGAACGCAATCGGGAAAGATTGGCTCACTTGGGTGAAAAAGTTCGTTTTGCGATTGGCTTTATTCAAGACAGCGAGTTGTTAGACACAAATTACGACGTGGCGGTTTGTTCACTCATTCTAACTCATAGCGCAGAAAAGAGAGATTTTGAAACTGCGATAAAAAACATTTGTGAACGTACGAAGACAGTGTTTGTTTTCGAAGACGTTACAAAAGGCCGCGCCACCAGTCCGTTTACCAGATTGAGATCCAAAGAGGAAATTACGGCTGTTTTTAAGACGAATAATTTCAAATTAGTCGATAGCAAAGACTATTCGTTGTTTATGGATTCAATGGCCTTTATGAAATTCAGGACAACGGAATGAACTGCTCATCCAATATTTATAGGCACGCGGCAAGCACGGAAAACGACATCGCTTTGCATAAAGTCAAGTTGCGAGCGGACGGTTTTTCGCAGAGCAAAAGGCCGTCACAAGGCTCATGAAAGAATTGGAATCGCCGAAGTCGATCCATCGGTCAAGAAGCACCATCTTCAATTAAGGCCGGGAAGCAGTAAGTCGCGGAAGGGGATATTCTTCAATCGTGTGACCCTTTTGATCCGTCCGCCAGGCTTTTTGCAATTTCCACGGGCCATTTTCCGCCGTGCGGGTAAAAGTATAATGATAGAGGGACGACGAATCGCCGTTTTTTAACGTTTCCACGGTGGCCGTGTCGAGATAAGGCGAGAAGCCATGGTTAAAATGAAACGTGGTCGTTTTCCCGTGGTCATCTTTGGACGCTCCGGGCAAGCGATCCCTTTTTAGCAATTGCAGGAATGATTCCATGCATGATTTCTCCGCCAGTTTCATCACCGCCTCTTTGTCACTGGTGAACAGCGGCCAGTCGCTGGTGTGTTTGAGATACATCATCTGGTGTGGAAAATCGAACGTTACCAGATTTTCGGCCAGAATCCGCAGGCCGACTCCATTGAATTTGATGTGCCCGTCATCGTTCGCAAGTGGATTGGCATTCAGCGGGCGCAAATCAATGTCATGATAAATTTCTCCGCCCAGCGTGCCGTTCGGCGAATGAATTTTCTCGTCCGCCGACGCCTCTTGATTCGTCCATTGCCGGAATAGCACCGGCTGCAGCCAGCCACTGCAATCGCAGCCGGTATCAATCATCGAACACGGGCCTCTCACACCGGCCAGATTATCGTTCATGGAAAAACAGCCGTCGCCGATGTCCGTCAGCGGAAATGGTTTGCCCCATTTGCTTTTGTCCGCGTGGGCGTTGTCGAGAAAACGTATCTGGCCGGCGGCGAAATCCAGTTGGATGCAATAATTCTGCAACACGTCCATGCCGAGAAATCCCATGAACGAAGGCCAGCCTTTATCCGCCAGTTTTTTGCGGTCAAAGGTCGCAACGTTCGACCCGGTCGTCCGCAACAGAACATTTCCCAGATAAAGTTTGGGTTCGGCATACACGTTGACATTTTGTTCGACGCCGAAATTCATAAGTGTCCCGGTGTCCAGGCGTTTGCCCAACTTTGGTTCCAGTGATTTGTCAAAAACCGTCACCGGAGAGCCGGTGTCCATCACGAGCGGCAGTTTTTCACCGTCGGCCAGGCGGACCACCACCATCAACAGCCCTTCGCGGCCGGCATCCTTGTTCATGGTCACAGGGGCTGGAAGGCGCGAATGAACCTGGTTTTCCGTCGCGCAAGAGCAAAACAGCAGGCTCATGAACAAGGTCAAACCTCGGAGACGCACGACTCCATTCAACGATCTGAGGCAGCTAATCAAAGTTTCCAGCTTCATGCCGACAGTTCTCTTTTCCATTCCGGCCCCGGTTCGTACCGCCGGAATAGTGAAATCTTCGATCTGATTTTGGCCGTCTGCCGGCAGAGAAACAAGTCCTATGCGTAACCGTGCGATCAGACCAACGATGAACGCAGAGAGGCGTGTCGGGTCGGCTGAAAACGACGGTCAGGGCGTGACGAGGCGGAAGTAGGCGCTGCTGGTCATGGGGATGATTTGCGCCTGGTTGGTCGTGGTGCCCACTTGAATCCAATTGTTCCCGATCCCCGACGGCGGCGCGTCGGTTTGCGCCTGCAAATGGCAAACGATGTTGCTCGGCCAGCTCAATATAATATTGGAACTGGTCTGCATGACTGCCAGGCGAAAGGGTTGGGTGGTGGTGTAAATTCGAACGTAATCGACCAGGAATTCGGCGGGAAAGACCGTGCCGGCGTCGATGTTGGTTTGGTCGGGGTTGCCTACATAGTTGCCGCCGACGGCCATGTTCATGAGCAGGAATGCCGGCTTGTTGAATGGGAAGGGCGAGGCGCCATCGGTGTTGCCCCAAGGGCTGTTCTGCGTTTCAAAAAGATGCCCGTCCACGTAGAAGAGCATCGTGTTGGTCGTCCAATCCAACGTATAGGTGTGAAAATTCGTGGCGGCCTGGCCGTCGGTGAAAGTATAAGTCGCGGTGCCGTCGCCCCCGTAATGAATGCTCGATTGCGCCTTGGTGACGTTCGTGCCTTTGTTTTCCAGGACGTCGATTTCACCGCAGTCAGGCCAGCCGATGCTTGAGACCGAAATATTGGTGCCGAGCATCCAGAGCGCGGGCCAGAGGCCGACTCCGTAGGGCAGTTGCGCGCGCCATTCGAGGCGGCCGTAGGTGAAGGAAAAATGGCCATCCGACTTGAGGCGTGCGGAGGTGTAGTGCGAATTGCCGAGGGATTCCTGGCGTCCCACAATGTGCAGCATTCCGTTCGCGACGAAAGCGTTGTTGGTGCGGCTGGTGTAATCTTCGAGTTCGTTGTTGCCCCAGCCGCCCGCTCCGGTGTCGTAGGTCCAGATTTTTGGGTTGATGGCCGTGCCGTCAAATTCGTCGCTCCAGATGATGTTCATGTCGCCATAGGGCGCGGCGCTGATGCGCGTGAGATTGAGGTCATCGAAATAAACAGAGCCGCCGGCGGAATCGGGTCCGCCGCGCAGCAAAATCTGGTAACGGAGAAAAACAGTCCCAGGCGGCGCGACCAATTGCGCGACGGTGTTGGTGACTTGCAGGCTGTTGATGTCGTATTGATTGGTGACTTGAAGATCGTTCCACGTGTTTTTCGGGAAAGCCCCGCTGGCGATCAAGTTGGTGCTGATGACGGCGGAGCGGTAGAGCGCGAGGACCTTTGCGCCGGCATCGTGAAAAGTGACTTCAATCCAGGCGACGTTTTGGCCGGCGAGAGTGTCGCTCGCGGCGGTGTCCGCCCAGCCATCCGCGGAATAGGTTGCGCCCGGACCGGCGATGTAATCCTGATAGACGCCGTTGGTGTTGAGGGCGCCGTTGAAGGCCTGATAGACTTTGAAATAATTCGTGCCGCTGTGGGCGGCGGGAGCGCCGGTTTCGTTATAGGTATTGACGCCGTAGCGTGTCCAGCCGGGGAACGTGGTGTTGGGAGACGCCGGATCGAATTCAAAGCCCGGGTTGCTCAGGAGGCTCGCGGCGCGCGCGGATAATCCAAAGCCAATGAATACGCTGAGTAACAACGTCAAACCAGCTCGCGCGGAAAAAACGGATTTCACCATTTACTTCCTGGTAAGGTAATCGTAAGTGAGGCCGAATCCCACTGGAAAAAGAGGGTCGCCAACCAGGTGGTCAACGGACAGTTGTTCGTTGTTGGCCGGCCAAAGGCGCGGCAATTTGCCGGAAGGCATGCGATCGCCGAAAAGAACGTCCGCCATTCCCTGGCCTTCCGTGCCGGGCAGCCACGCAGCGATGAAGGCATCCGATTGGTCGAGCGCGGAGCCAAGCACCAGCGGACGGCCCGAGTAGAGCAGGGCAATCACGGGGACGTGGGCGGCCTTGACACGGGCGATTAACGCGGCGTCTTCGGGCGCGAGATTCAATTCCGGGCGATCCCCTTTGAACTCGGCATACGGCTGCTCGCCGACAGTCACGATGACCACATCCGGAGATTGCAAATCACGGCCGTCGGGAGAATAGACCACTTGCGTTTCCGGGCTGACGGTTTTTTTGATGGCGGCGAGCAAAGTGGTGCCGCCGGTGGTGACGTCGCCGGGTTTGCCCTGCCAGTTAATCGTCCAGCCGCCGCATTGGATGCCGATGTCGTCCGCACCTTTGCCGGCGACGGCGATGTGCTTGAGGTTCTTTTTCAGCGGCAGCGCATGATTGGAATTTTTCAGCAGAACGAGCGATTCGCTCACGCATTCGCGCGCGACCTGGCGATGCTCGGGCGAACCAATGGCGGAGGTGAGCGCGGGGTTGTCGATGGCGTCGAACAGGCCCATCTGGAATTTCACGCGCAGGATGCGGCGAACGGCGTCGTCGATGCGCGCCTGGGAAACCTTGCCCGCGGCCACGAGGTCCTTCAAGTCGGCGATAAATTCGCGGTAATTATTTTTTGCACCTGGCCCATTGGGAACCATCGCCATATCGAGGCCGGCGTTGATGGAAGTCTCAATGTCGTTTTTGTAATCCGGCGAAAGCTGATCGATGGCCGCCCAGTCGGAGACCAGAAAGCCCTGGAAGCCCATTTCGTTTTTCAACACGTCAGTCAGCAGATATTTGTTGCCGTGCATTTTCTGGCCGTTCCAACTGCTGAAGGAAACCATGATGGATTGAGCGCCCGCCTTGATGGCGGCGGCGTAGGGCGGCAGAAAAACTTTTCGCAAGGTTGCTTCATCGCAAACGGTGTTGCCCTGGTCTTTGCCGTTTTCAGTCCCTCCGTCGCCGACGAAATGTTTGACGCAGGCGAGCACGGAATTTTTGCCCAAATGATCACCTTGGAATCCGCGCACGGACGCGGCGCCCAGCTCGGAAACCAACTCGGGCGATTGCCCGAAGCTTTCATAGCTGCGGCCCCAACGGCTATCGCGCGAGACGGCGACGCACGGCGCGAAGGCCCAGCGAATGCCCGTGCCGGCGATTTCCTCCGCGCTGACGTGTTCCGCTTTTTCAACCAGCGCCGGATCATGCGTTGCGCCGAGGCCGATGTGATGTGGAAAAATGACGGCGCCGAGAATGTTGTTATGACCATGGACGGCATCCACGCCGTAGAGGAGCGGGATTTTTAGACGAGTTTGCAGCGCCTGGGCGCGGATTTCGGTGACGGCCTGCAACCAGGTTGCCGGGCGATTATCTGCGGGATCAGAATCGCCGCCGCTGAAAACGGAACCGAGAAAATATTTTTGGACATCAGACCGGTCTTTCAACGCAGCGAGGTCCACTTGCGTCATCTGGCCGATTTTTTCGTCCAGCGTCATCCTAGCGAGCAAGGCGTCGACTGGGTCGCCGGCTGCGATAGCAGTTGCCAGGCCGCTGCTGATCAAGGCAAGCAGGCACACGGTTTGTCGGATCGCGGAATTCATTCCACGATCCTTCACACGAAGTTCTGCGCAGTGGGATTGTTTCATAAATCGCGCCTTGCTTCGGCAAATCGCCTGGTTGGGCTTGATTGGCTACAGCGACTCAATCGTAGCCGCGCCCGAAAAACTGCCTAGCTAGCCGAGCGGCTAGTTTTCGGACTGCCGTTGCTGAAATTTCAACGCAGCTTCGGTCCGGGAATGGACGTGCAGCTTTTCGTAAATGTGCTGCAGGTGCCACTTGATGGCCGCCACGGTGACGCCCATGCGATCGGCGATGGCCTTGTTGCCCAAGCCGTGCATGACGTGCTCGAGCACTTCCCGTTCGCGTTCGGAAAGGCTTTCGACTTCTTCTTTCGCCGTGGCTTGGCCGCGAAATTGCCCGATGACTTTGCGGGCGATTTCCGGCGTCATGGGAACGCCGCCTTCGTGCGCTTCCTGGACGGCATTAATAATTTTTTCCGGCTGTGCGCGTTTGAGCAGGTAGCCGCAAGCCCCGGCGCGCAATGCCTGGAAGATGCGCTCAGAATCTTCATACACCGTGACGATGACGATGTGCACCGCGGGCATCATTTCCTTGATCCTGGCGGTGCATTCGACGCCGGTGGAATCGGGCAATTGGATATCCATGAGAACGACGTCCGGCTTGGCCTTGGGAATTTTCTTGAGCGCATCCGCAACGGTGTCGCAGGTGCAGACGCATTGAAAACCGGGCGTGCGGTTAAGCAAGGTCTCGAATCCTTCCCGGACCGTTTTGTTGTCCTCGACGATGCCGACCTTGATCATAAAAGTCTTTTAGGCAGGGATGCGCGCAGGCATACGACGGTTCCCTCCTTCGCGCGGCTCGTGATTTCACACTGGCCGCCGAGGGATTCCAAACGTTCGTTCATATTGGCAATGCCATCCTGGCCGGCCTGCAGGTTTTTTGGGTCGAAGCCGTGGCCGTCATCAGAGACTTCCACCGTCAGGCAATCGTTGCTGACAGAAATGCGCAGCCAAACCTGAGTCGCGCCGGCGTGGCGCACGACATTTGTGAGCGCTTCCTTGAACGCAAAGAAAAGCTCCTGGCGGAATTTCGGGTCGAGCGGGTATTCCGGCAGGTCGTGGGCAATATCAAGGCCGCAGGAGATTGACGCGAGGTCCAGCAGACGTTGCGCGTAGGAGCCGAAATAGCTCGCGAGCGAGGCGACGGTGTCGTTGCGCGGATTCACCGCCCAGACGATTTCGTCCAGTGAGGTCACCATGCGCCGGGCGGTTTCCGAGAGTTCGCCCAGATAGCGCTGCTTCTCCTCGACGGACGTGGCCGGGCTTCTTACGAGCGTCGTGAGCATGTTGACTTCGGTCAGGCCCGAACCGAGGTCGTCGTGGAGGTCATGAGCGACGCGGGCGCGTTCCTGCTCGATTTCGCGTGTGCGCTCAGCAAGTTGGCGTTTTTGGATTTGAATTTCCAGCTCGCGCGTGCGTTCGGCCACGCGCCGGCGCAATACGACCACCCAGACAAAAGCAACGAGCGCCACGAAACCAAGCATGCCGGCAATCCAGAGCAGTTTTTTCAAGGTCCACCACGGCGGCGCGAGCACCACGGCGACGTCATCCGGTGAACGCATCTGGATACTGAAAGATCTGGCGCGCCAGTTGTCGCCGGCCTGCCATTCGCCAGGGTCGATGCGGCAGACGCCGGTCACTTTGACACAGCTGCCGTTTTCGAGCTGGGAGAAATTGTCATGGCCGTTGAGTTGTTTGAGGCTGGCCTGAAAAATAAAATTACTTTGCTGAAGCACCAGGTATTGTTCGGAGCCGTGAAGGCTGCGATCAATCAGCCGCGCGGAAACCTGGATCAACTGGCAATCGTGATTGCCGGTCAAGGCTTCATCCGGAGTCACCGGTTCGGGCGGCGGCGGCGGGTTGTCGGAAATTTTTCGATATACTCCGTCCTGCAGCCGCGGTGTGTAGTCGCCCTGGCTGATGAATCCCAGCGCTTCAATCTTGTCGCCGATTTGCAGCGGGTCGCGTTCCTTCGTTTGAATTTCCACGCCGTGTTCGCCGTCCTGCAGGAAAATCGCGGAGCCGGGATCGAAGTAAATGACCGTGCCGCTGACTTTGACGCGATGGCCGTACGTGGCCTGCGGTGCGAATTGAAGAAGGCTGTCGATGGGGCGTGCGATAATGGCAAACGGGTCGCCCGTGGCGGGAATTTCAATCTTCAAATCATCGGGACGCGGGACCATGAGCCGGATGGCGAAAAGCTGTCTTTGATGATTGAATTGAGTGGAGCAGACGCCGCGCACGCGCACGGTGCTATCGAGCAGGTCCTCGGCGCGCTTCACGGGAAGTTCCCTCGCAAATATCAGGAGCCGGCCCCCGCCGGTAGTGATTTCAATTTGGTGATACGTGGGATTTTCCTGCGGCCGGACCGATCGCACGATGCCGGAAATTTCCACGAACTGACTGTCTTCCACTCCGCTGGCAAGCTGCTGGTAGGTGACCGGTTTGGCTTTCGGCAGCGGCATTTCGCCGACGATCTTCATGTTGTCGACGACCACGACGGGCGCGTACTCACCGGGACTGCCGGTGCCGGTCACTTCGACGACTTGTCCCGGAACGAGTTGAGGCGGGCCGACGTTCGCGGGGAATTGCAGATAAATGCCCGCCGTTTCGTCCTGGATGAAACGCGAGAAGAGGCTTTCATCAAAAAAAGTCACGACGCCTCTGAGTCGGACGGGGAGTTTCTCCTGCGTTTGCTCGGCGGTCAGTCCGCGAATGGCGGCGACGGTCCGGAGTTCTTCACTCTGGCCTCGCACTGTTGGCGAAAACAAAATGCACGCGAAACAAAGTGTGAGGAAGGCCAGCACGCGAAAACGCCTGTGTTTCGATTCGACGGCAGGGAGTGAGTGATCGGTTCGTCTCAAAATCGTAACGATTCGGCTTTTCGGATTAGTGTAGGATGGCTGTCAACCAGTGTCGGGTGAGCTCAATTATGAAATGGTTTTGTCTCCGTTGCCAGCCAAAGCATGAACACATGGCGGCCGGGTATTTGCAGAAGGACGCCGGGATGGAAGTGTTTTTGCCGCGCATTCGTTTCCGCCGCGCTACCAAACGCGGCCGCGTGTGGGTGACGGAAGCACTTTTCCCGAATTACCTTTTTGCGCGGTTCGAGTGGGAGAAATCGCTGCGCCACGCGCAGCACGCGCACGGCGTTCAGACGGTCGTCCATTTTGGAAACCGCTGGCCGGCCATTCCGGATGAGAGCATCGAGGAGCTTCGGCATTTGTGGGGCGGAAAAGAAATTCACGTCCTCGAGGATAAATTGGAGACCGGCGACACGGTGCGCATTGTGCAAGGTCCGCTGCAAGGCATGCAGGCGGTGGTCAGCCAGGCGCTTTCCTCGCGCGAACGCGTGGCGGTGCTCCTGGATTTTCTCGGGCGTCAAACCTGCGTGGAAGTGTCCGCGAACGACGTCGTGCGCGACAGTGATCCCCGTCAAAATATCTGATGCGGGCGGCCCATCCACACATCGCGCGCGCCCGGGGAATAATTTGCGCCTGCCAGCGTGGCCGCCGAGAACCACGGCCAAACCTCGCGCAACAGGCGGTTGTCCGAAACGGAAACGCGAATCGCCTGTTGTCTCCACGGCTGATGCCAGATGCGAAAGAAGCGTCGCTTGCTTTTGTGAGCAGTGAAGGCGGTGTAACGTTCCAGCAGGAATTCGTCAAGCGAACCCGCGGGGCAGGGGACGGAGTCATGTTTTGCCAGGGTCGCTTCGTAAGCAAAAGAGGAGCCGTCAGTTGATTCACGAACCGCCCCAGTCAGGAATCCATCTTCATGACGATGTTTATAATTCATCTCGCCGAAACGATAGGGCAATCCAAACGTGAGCGGGCCGAGCCGGACGCTGAAGGGGTTGTTCATCCATTCGGTTAAGAAATAAATTCCCGGCTCGCCGTCGTGACGCACATAGGTGCGGAAATTGAGGTAGTCGTTCGTGGCGATGGGCTTGAAAAGCCATGCCGCGAGGCGTCCGCCGCGGCAGGGGCGCATCCCACGCATGGTGAACGCGACGAGCGACACATAGGCTTTGCCGTCGTGTAAATCGAGTTCGAAGGGCACATCGCGCTGAAGTTCCGCGGCCGGAACTTCATAATGAACGAAAACTGCCCGCAACCAGTCAGCGAAAAAGAGCGGCTCGCCTGTTACAGACAGCATTCGCTTCCGTGCCGTGCCGCTCAGAACGTCGACAGATTCAACCGGCCTTTCGATGCTCGAGATCTCGCAATGCATTTTCAAGATGGGAAAAATGAAAGTGAAAACCCGACGCTAACAATTTGCCTGGCACCACGCGCCGGCTTTTAAGAATCAATTCCGTCTCGGTTCGCAGGAAGAACGCGCCGATTTCCAGCATCCATTCCGTTGCCGGCAACCCAAACGGCGCGCCACAGGACTTCCGCATCAGTCGCATCATTTCCGCGTTCGGCAGTGGATTGGGCGCGGCGATGTTGACCGGCTCGCGGAAGTCCTCGCGCTCGATGATCCACTCAATCGCGCGGCAAAAATCTTCCACGTGAATCCAGGAAACGTATTGCTTGCCGCTGCCCAATTTGCCGCCCAACCCGAGGCGCGCGAGCCGCCGCAGCACGGGAAAAACGCCGTCATGCGGCCCAAAAACCATAGTGATCCGCAGCGCGACCTTGCGCGTGTTCGGCGTGCGCGCCTCGTCCAGCGCGCGCTCCCATTGCCGGATGACCTCGATGGAAAACGCGTCCTTCGCTTCGGCTGTCGCTCCCGTTTCTCCGCTTTCGTCCATGGGATGGTCGAAAACGTGTTTATAAAGCGTGGCGGAACTGGCGTTTAACCAGACGCGCGGCGGTTTGGCGCTGCGCGCGATGGCTTCGCCGACGGCGCGTGTGGAATTCACCCGCGACTCGATGATCGCGCGCCTATTTTTTTCGGTGTATCGGCAATCCACCGACTTGCCGGTGAGATTGATGACGACGTCCGCGCCGTCCACGTGCGCGGCCCATTCGCCAACGCTCTTGGCATCCCATAAAACTTCCTTCACGCCGTCGCTGCGACCTTCCGGCTTGCGCGTGAGCACGATGACCTCGCAGCCCGCCGCAATAAATCTTCGCGCCAGCGAATTTCCGAGAAACCCGCTGCCGCCCGCAAGAATGATTCGTTTTTTCATACTGAAGTCTTTTTCACCGCCAGCCGTCCGCGTGCACGCCATTCATGGGCAATGTTTCGCATGAGAAACGCGCTGTCGAATTTGACCGAATCAGCCCGAAAAATTTCCCGATTTTCAAAAAAACTCGATTTGACGCTTTCAACGGCCAGCGGCTCCATTCGCCATTCATCGCAGTTTAGTTCAAGTCCATCAAATGCATTATCGTCCGTTCTGGAAGACCATCCGAGCGCGCCGCCGCGGAAAAAATCCGAAGCTTCTTCCAGCGATTGAAAAATGGATCCGGCGGGAAGCTCGTCGACGACTCGGGCGTGGACGCGAACAGACGCGGCGCCGTCATGGCTGCGCATTTCGAGTTTCAAACGGCTCGCGGTTTCATAAACGCGAAAAGTCGCGGCGTGATGAACGCCCGGGAAGAGTTTTCCACCCGCGATTCGATTGAGCAGTGAATTTGTATCGCGTCTCGGAATAAAAACTCCTTCCCGCGAGGTTCCATTCTCGTCCCACTCAACCGCGATTCGGTGCGCCGCATTTTCCGATCGCAGCCCGCCGACGGATGGCAGAAACGCCGGGCGGATGCCGCCGAGCCGAATAAGGCAAATGCCGGCCATGCCCCAGCCGCGGACCAGTTTCGGGCGAAATGGAGCCGGCAGCACGCGTTGAAGGGCGTCGGGATGGCACCGGAAATTGACGAGGATTCGTCGTTCAATGATTCCCGCAACGGCGGGCAACTGAAACTTTGGCTGGCGAATGGCAAATGTCGATTCCGTATTCATGGCATGTCAAAAAAGGTTGTTGGTCCATGATGACGGCGGCGCTTTGGTTTGCCGAGCGCCGATGTCTTTGGGTTTCGGCGCAAAAGCCGCGCCGTCCATTGCGGGCAAAGAAAAAACTTAAGTGTTTTCGTATTCATCGCCCGCCTTTCCACGCCGCCCAGGCGTAAACGATTGGCAAATAGGCGAAGACGATATTGAGCAGCAGATAGCCAAATCGCCGGTAGCCGGTTGTTAAATAAGGCCGCATGTCATAAACAAATGCCGCGGCCGCGAATCGGAGCGTCCAAAATGTTGCGAAAAAAATGCAAAGCGCCCGTGGCAGAGCGCCGCCCGCCGCGAGCGCGGGAGCGAGCACGAGAGTGATGGTGCCAAAACCTACCAGACACAGCGCAATGAACGCGTAGTAAACCCAAAATTGATGCCGCACGAACGGCGGCAACCCGGCCAGGTGCAATCGCATGTCCACGACACGAGGCATCATCAGTCCCGCGCACATCAGGCCCAGGTGCATCACGCCGGCGATTTCAAGTGCAAGAGTAAGGTTCAGAGTTTTCATAGTTCCTTTCAGGTTGCGCCAATGGCATGGAGCATCGGCAAAATGACGCGATGAATAAATGGCGGCGGAAAGAGCCAGAATGCCGGCCCAGCAGTTACAACAAAGGTGAATAGCCAGCCGCGAAACCCGCGCGTGAGACCGTAGCGCCGCGCAGTTTTCGTGTGTTCGAAAAGCACACCCGCGCCTTGCAGCAAAAAATAAAGCGTGGGCAATCCATAGCCGCCGCGGGCAGGGACCGAGATCACGAAATCATGCACCAGGCCCGAAACCAGAAATACGAGCATCGTCGCCGTGCGTGCGCGGGCCACGCGGCGTAACGGCCGGAAGAGGAATGTCTTCGTGAGATCATGGAACGCCGTGTTCCAGCGGCTGCCCCAGAATTCGCCGAGCGAGCGCGAGAGCAGGGGAGCGCGCATCAACGGTGTGGCGGGAACGCCGGCGGCACGCCAGGCCAGGGCAAGCGCATGAAATAATCCAAAATGCAGGAGCAGTATAATCCCGATCATTCCGGTCCAGCCGGCCAGCAGAGGGTTCACGAGCCAGGCGGCCCGCGCGCTCGCCCAAATCAAAATCGCGCCGATGACAGTTTTAAGGCCGGCAAAAAACCATTCCGTAGCTCGCGGCATTTTGGGTGCGTCGTCATTTGTTAAAAAATTTGCCGCATCCATTCCTATCCAGCCAAACAGGAACCCAACTTTTCTTCCCAGGCTGGGATTTGCGCCCTTCGCCAACTCTCTCCGGAAGCAAAGCCATTTGCACCCGAGGAACAGGGCGAACGCCAGCGTCCACATATACAGCCAGGGGGGAAATTGTTTGCCGATGACCGCCGCCGTCGGAGGAAAAACGAGCAGCGGCAGCCAATCGGCCGGGTTCCCCACCCGAAGCAATAGTGGCACGGGCGTCCCGCCCGTGCGTTTCGATGGAAGGTTTTCACAAGCGCCCCCGCGACAACCGCGGCGACGCGCAAGAAATCGGTAGGCGCTTCGCAAAAGCGGCTTTATCCCTGGAACGAGAGTCAGCGCAAGCAGCGGTTTGCAGACAACGCCACTGAGATAAATCAGCGCGTCCGCGCCACCAAAAATATTTCCTTCGCGCGTGATCACGCGCATCTCGGCCAGCAACTCATTTTCCGGCATGCGCAGGACGGCGCGAGCGGCTGGCGATTGCAGTGGAACCACGGTGAATCCGCGCCGCGCCAGCCTCCCCGCCCAGCGGACGCAAAAGGCGCAATCAGCGTCGTAGCAGATCCACTCGCTTCGCCTTACGTTCATTGTGTCTGTAATTTCAGTATTCACAGAAATTCTTTCGCAAAAAAATTTAATTACCTGCGCCCACGAGCTTGCGGATTTTACCGCCCAGCTTGACGAACTTCGCCAGGGCGTTCGTGGGCCATTGGCGGATTTGGGCGTACCACGCAGTGGTGGTTTCAAAAAACTCCGCCAGGTCCCTCAGGCGCGATTGCGAATGTTCATCAGTTTCCTTGTCCTTTTTCGCCTCGGCGATGCACTCGCGCAAAACCGCGAGCGTGGGATCGATTTCGCGCTTCTTTCGCTCGTCGAGCACCACGCGAAACATTTCCCACACGTCTTTCATCGATTCAAAATGGTCGCGTTGATCGCCCAGCACATGCACGCGTTTCACGATGCCCCAGCCCTGCAATTCCTTGAGGCTGGTGCTCACATTCGAGCGGGCAACACCCAGCGTCGAGGCGATTTCCTCCGCATGGAGCGGGCGGGGGGACAGGTAGAGCAGCGCATGGATTTGGGCGACCGTCCGGTTGATGCCCCAGCGCGTCCCCATTTCACCCCAGTGCAGGATG
>DATAZE010000039.1:0-38924 GCA_036272195.1 Verrucomicrobiia bacterium
TGAGCCGAAACGACGCCAAAACACCAAAAAGACCGCTTCCCGGCAGTTTCCTTCCGAATGGCTACAGTATTTTTTAAACCGCTCTAGGGCCTGTTAGCACTAAAGAAAACTCATCCGATACTCATTATAAAAGCAAAGCGCCGATCAAAAGATCGGCGCTCGTTTTTTAAACTGGCTCAGCCGCTTAGAAACGATAATCAAACGCCACGCTGATCATATGGCTTTGCACCCCGAGAAAACGCAGATGATCCGACTCCGTGCCGCTGCTGCGATCGGCATCCCACGTCGGACCGGTCGTCGCGAAATAATGATATTCCACGCCAATACCCATTTGATCGTTGATCGCATAACGCAGGCCCGCGAAGGCTTGATACGCAAAAACGACCGCGGCATCACTGCCCCGCAACCGCACATCATTCAAATCAATGTGATGCTCCAGGCTGAGAACAGTCGCGGAGCCGCCCGCGCCGCCGCCGAAATAAGGCGTCACCGGGCATCGTTTGTGCGGCAATTCAAACCGCGCGTTTACCAGGAACGGGACGTTGGCGAGGTCCGCATTGCCTTCAATACTTGCGCCCGTGATTGATTTGATATTATTCGCGATAACCCCCGTTTCGCCCTCCAATGAAAACCAGTCCGTAAATTTATAACCGCCCACGAAACCGACGCGCACACCGGGATCCAGCCTGACTTTCGTGCCCGGATCCACCGGCCCGAAAAATTCCTTCACCCTGGTATCGCTTGTCAAAGCGCCGCCCGCATCCGCGCCCACATAAAACCGCGACTCCGGCGACCAGCTATAAGTATTCGGCGGCGCGCTGACTTTGTCGTCTTGCGTAGCGAGGTGGCCTGATTGCGCATAAGCGCCGGTTAAACAAAACGTGCTCGCGCAAATCCCGGCGAGAACAGCTGATTGACCATGTTTTTTCATAATATTCATTTTCCATTAAATGACCCCGCCAACGGAATAGGTTCTATCCCGGGGGTCAGCCTGGCGCTAACTTCTCCACTCCGGCACCCGCCAAAGCGGCCAAGGGATGGACGCGCCAAAACTCTGTTCTATTCAATCAACGTAGGCATCCATGCCCACGCACGTGCAAACCGGGTTGCGATCACCGTAAACATTATCGATGCGCCCCACGTACGGCCAGAATTTGTGCTCGTGCAGCCACGCGGCGGGAAACGCCGCCTGGTCGCGTGAATATGGCTTGCTCCATTTGTCCGTGGCCACCATGTCCGCCGTGTGCGGCGCGCCTTTGAGAAGATTATTCTGCTTATCCGCCGCGCCCGATTCAATCGATTGGATTTCGCTGTGAATACTGATGAGCGCATCGCACAAACGGTCCAGTTCCCCCTGCGACTCGCTCTCGGTCGGCTCGATCATCATCGTGCCCGGCACCGGCCAGGAAATCGTCGGCGCATGAAAACCATAATCCATCAAACGCTTCGCGACGTCCTCAACCGTCACACTCTTGAACGCGCGCAAATCCAGAATGCATTCGTGCGCCACTAGCCCGCCGTGGCCCTTGTAAAGCACCGGGAAAAATTTTGCGAGCCGGCGGGCAATGTAATTGGCATTCAGGATCGCATACTTGGTCGCCTCGGTCAGCCCCGCGCCGCCCATCATCGCAATGTAGATCCACGAGATTATCAAAATGCTCGCGCTGCCCCACGGCGCCGCGGAAATCGCACCGATGGGATTCTCGCCGCCGAGATTCACCACCGGATGGCCCGGCAAAAATTCCACGAGATGCTCCGCCACGCCAATCGGTCCCATGCCCGGCCCGCCGCCGCCGTGCGGGATGCAAAACGTCTTGTGCAAATTCAAATGGCACACGTCCGCGCCCATGTCCGCCGGACGGCAAAGGCCGACTTGCGCATTCATGTTCGCGCCATCCATGTAAACCTGCCCGCCATTCGCGTGGATGATTTCGCAAATCTCCTTAATGGTTTCTTCGAACACACCGTGCGTGGAAGGATACGTCACCATCAACGCCGCGAGATCGTTCTTGTGCGCGGCAGCTTTGGCGCGCAGATCCGTGAGATCGATATTACCGTCCTTGTCGCACGCGACCGCCACAACGTTCATCCCGGCCATGACAGCGCTGGCGGGATTGGTGCCGTGCGCCGAAGTCGAGATCAAACAAACATTGCGATGCGTCTCGCCGCGGTTTTCGTGATACGCGCGAATGACCAACAGGCCGGCGTATTCGCCCTGCGACCCGGCATTCGGCTGCAATGAGATTCCCGCAAAGCCCGTGATTTCTCCGAGCCACTCTTCCAATTGCTGAAAAATGGTTTGATACCCCTTGGTCTGTTTCAGCGGCGCGAAAGGATGGAGTTTACCGAATTCCGGCCACGTGATGGGCAGCATTTCGGCGGCGGCGTTCAACTTCATCGTGCACGAACCGAGCGGAATCATCGAAGTCGTGAGCGAAAGGTCGCGCGATTCCAGCCGCTTGATGTAGCGCATCATTTCCGTTTCGCTGTGGTAGGAATTGAAAACTTTATGAGTCAGAAATGACGAATGACGAATGACGAATGACGAACTCGGAATATCAAGTTCGGATAGTTTGAACTCGACGGGTTTGTCGTTGTTAAAAATCCGCAGCAGCAATTCGACATCGGCAACCGAACTAACTTCATCCAAAGAAATTCCAAACCAATGCGAGTTATGAGCGCGCAGATTAACCCTGTAAGATTCGGCCGTTTTGAAAATCTCAGCCGGGTTCCGGGCCTTCAGAAAAATTTTCAGAGTGTCAAAGAATGAATCATGTACAATCTCATAATCGAGCCTCTGCAAGCCTGCGGCGAGGAGTGCCGTCAATTTGTGAACTCGTTCCGCAATCTTCCTCAACCCCTCCGGCCCATGATAACACGCATACATTGACGCAATATTCGCCAGCAACGCCTGCGCCGTGCATATATTACTGGTGGCCTTCTCGCGGCGGATGTGTTGCTCCCGTGTTTGCAGCGCGAGCCGCAAGGCAGGTTTACCGCGTGAATCCTTCGAGACGCCCACAATGCGTCCCGGCATGTGACGCTTGAAGGCGTCGCGAGTCGCAAAAAACGCCGCATGCGGGCCGCCGTAGCCGAGCGGCACGCCAAAACGTTGCGCGCTGCCCACCGCAATGTCGGCGCCCATTTCTCCCGGTGGTTTAATTAAAGCGAGCGCTAGTAAATCGGTGGCCATAGTCACCATCGCGCCGGCGGCGTGCGCCTGTTCGATGAAACCAGAATAATCATAGATACCACCGTACGTATTCGGATACTGCACCAGCGCGCCAAATACTTTGTCGTTAAATTCGAACTTCGTAGCATCACCCACAACCACTTCAATCCCCAGCGCCTTCGCGCGCGTCTTCACCACATCGATGTTCTGTGGATGGCAATCTTCCGCGACGAAAAATACATTCCGACCGTCCTTCAACGCGTAACACATCGCCATCGCTTCCGCTGCGGCGGTGGCTTCGTCCAGCAAAGAGGCGTTCGCGATGTCCAAACCGGTCAGGTCAGTGACCATCGTCTGAAAATTCAGCAGCGCTTCGAGGCGACCCTGGGAGATTTCCGCCTGGTAAGGAGTATATTGGGTGTACCAGCCGGGGTTTTCCAAAATATTCCGCTGAATGACCGCCGGCGTGATGCAATCATAATAGCCCATCCCTATGAACGAGCGGCAAACCTGGTTTTGAGACGCAATGGTCTTGAGTTCGCCCAGCACTTCGTATTCGCCACGACCGGCGGGAAGTTGCAACGACCGCTGCAACCGAATCTGTTTCGGCACCGCTTCATCGATCAACGCGTCGAGACTGGGACGCTCCAGCAGCGCGAGCATCTCCCTGGTTTGCGGCTCGTCCGGCCCGATGTGTCGCCGTGGAAATTGGTCCGGGTGCGCCAGAAAATTCGCCGGCGAATGGGGTGCCTTCGCGTCGCGGGTTGCGGTTGATTCTTTGTTGATCGATTCCAAAACAGCCATGCGTGGAAAGTAGGTGCGACTGGCCGCAAAGCAAGCGCGATTTTTTTACCATTCACGCGGCTAAACTTCACCATAAACCAGGCGCGTCAAAGTAGCCTGGATTTCTCCTGCGCCGCGCGCGAAAGTTCGCCCTGCGCCTGGAATCCGGAGTGCGGAATTCATTCTGCGGGTCGTCGGTGAGAGAAACACGCGGAATGAATTCCGCGCTCCGATTCGGTTCCAGAAAATCCCTCGTATTTGCTCGGAAAATGAGTGTTTTTTGGTGCGAAAAATCCTTTTTGAATGATTGCACTCGAAGGTATTTGAGACTACATTGAGCAGTTCGAAGGCGAAGGCCCAGAAACCGCAATATATTCGGTTTCCCCTTTCATTTTTACACAACTAACGGTGTTTTTTTATGGGTAAAAAACGAAACAAAAGGTTGTGTTGGAAGGGTGTTTTTTCTAGTATTTTTGTTACCGAAAACCCGGATGGCCCACACCCCATCCCGCAAGATTTTTATGCCTGAAGAAAACGTTTTAGAAGCCGAAGAAAAGTCACAAACCAGTCCCGATTCACCAGAAAAATACGACGCCTCAAAACTCTCCCAACTCAAGGGGTTGGAAGCCGTGCGCAAAAAGCCCGGCATGTATATCGGCGGCACGGACGAGCGCGCGCTTCATCATTGTGTCAGCGAAGTGCTGGACAATTCCGTGGACGAACATCTCGCCGGCAAGTGTAACCGGATTGAGGTGAACGTTCACGTCGATGGCTCAATTTCCGTTCGCGATAATGGCCGCGGCATTCCGGTGGACATCAACAAAGAGAGCGGTTTACCCGGCGTGGAGCTGGTGCTCACCACCTTGCACTCCGGCGGCAAATACGGCCAGGGCGGCTACAAATTCTCCGGCGGCACCCACGGCGTCGGCGCCAAATGCGTGAATGCCGTCAGCGAATGGTTCGAGGTCGAGGTTTCGCGCAACGGCGAAATCTATCAGATGGAATTCGAGCGTGGCAAAACCATGCAGAAGCTCCACGTCATCGGCACCTCCAAGCACACCGGCACCTTGATCACCTTCAAGCCGGACACGGAGATTTTCCGCGAAACGACCGAGTTCAAGGCCGATATTATTTCCCAGCGCCTGCGCGAACTGGCCTTTTTGAATTCCGGACTGGAAATCGTCTTCGTTGATGAACGCAAAACGGAGTCCAAGCCGGAAAAATATTTTTATAAGGACGGCGTTGAAGAATTCGTCAAACAGCTTAACAAAAACAAAGAGCCGCTGCATCCGAAGCCGATTGCGTTTCGCAAGGAGACCACGGAAAAACTCGACGACAAACCCATCGAGGTCCATGTGGAGGTCGTGTTGCAGTATAATGATAGCTACAACGACCAGGTGCTTTGTTATACGAACACGATTTACAATCCCGACGGCGGCACACACCTGTCCGGCTTCCGCAGCGCGCTCACCCGCGCCATCAATCAATACGCCAAATCCAACGAGTTGTTGAAGGACAAGGATCCGCAAATCACCGGTGACGACGTGCGGGAAGGCTTGACCGCCGTCATTTCCGTGAAACACAGCGATCCGAAATTCGAATCGCAGACCAAGGTGAAGCTCCTTTCGCCCGAAGTTGAACGCATCGTCGGCTCGGTGACTTACGAGGGCTTGATGGCGTATTTCGACGCCAATCCGCCGGTGGCGAAACGTGTCATCGACAAAGGCCTCAACGCCGCCCGCGCCCGCGAAGCCGCGCGCAAAGCGCGTGAAGCCGTGCGCAAAAGCGCGCTGACCGGCGGCGGTTTGCCCGGCAAACTGGCGGACTGCTCGGATCGCGACCCGGAAAACACGGAGTTGTATATCGTTGAGGGTGACTCGGCCGGTGGCTCCGCCAAACAAGGGCGCGACCGGAAATTCCAGGCCATCCTGCCGATTCGCGGCAAGCTGATTAACGTCGAAAAAGCGCGCCTCGATAAAGTTCTTCAAAATAACGAAATCCGCACGATGATTACCGCCATCGGCACCGGCATTGGCGACGGCGAAGGTGAAGGCGCGTTCAATCTCGAAAGGTTGCGCTATCACAAAATCATCATCATGACCGATGCCGATGTGGACGGCTCGCACATCCGCACGTTGCTGCTCACGTTTTTCTACCGCCAGATGCCGCAGTTGGTGAAGCAAGGCTTCGTATATATCGCCCAGCCGCCGCTCTACAGCATCACGCGCAAAAAGAAAACGGATTACATCGATGACGATGTGCAACTCAATCGCATCCTGCTTCAGAACGGCGTGGAGGAAGTGAAGTTGAAAAATCTCGCGGACGGCCGCGAATTCGCCCCCAAGCAATTGGAGGAAATTCTTTCGCTGCTCGAATCGCTGGATAAACACGCCACTTACATCCGCCGGCTCGGCGGCGATTTCGCCGATTACGTCGCCAAACGCGGCGCGGACGGCACCTTGCCGCAATTCATGGTCAAGGTCCGGAACGGCAACGATGAAACCGTGAATTACTTCCTGACCAACGATGAAGTGGAGCTATTCAAGTCGGCCAACAATGACTTGTTCGGGGGCGACACTGAGTTTGAACGCAAAAAAGACGGCCCGATCCGCCGCGCCAAACTTTACCATCTTCATCTCGAGAGCAAAGCCATTGGCGATTTGCTGGGCAAGTTGAGCAAGAAAGGCCTGACGGTCGATCAATACGCCGCGCAGGATAAACCGCTCTTCGAACTCATCGAGGGCGAAGGCGACCGCGCAACGGTCATGCCGCTATTCTCCATTCCTGAAATTCTTTCGGCGGTTAAAGCCGTCGGCAAGAAAGGCATCCAGATGTATCGCTTCAAAGGTCTGGGTGAAATGGACGCGAAGGAACTTTTCGAAACGACCATGAATCCAGTCAAGCGCAAGCTGTTGCGCATCGAACTAACCGACGCTGTCGAGGCCGAGGAAATGTTCGTGAAGCTGATGGGCGAAGAAGTCGAGCCGCGGCGCGATTTCATCGTGGAGAACGCGCTGAACGTGCGGAATCTCGATGTTTAAAATAGTTGATTGACAATGTAGTCACGCGTGACTACATTGCTTCACATGAAAACGAAGACAACCAAAACGCTCTACCCGGCGCACAAGTCCGGGGGCTTGGAATTGAAAGAGGCGGTGACCATGCCGGGAATCGGGATGACCATTCCGGTGCGCGCAGCCAAAGCCAAGCTCTCCGCCTTGTTGGAGCTGGTTGCTCGGGGACAGGAAGTCACGATTACGAGCGATGGCCAGCCCAAGGCGGTGTTGTCACCGGTTTCAAAAGGCAAATCGCGCAAAGTATTCACGGGAACCTGGGAGCACCTTAAAAAGATGCCTCCGTGGCGTGGCGGGCCGACTGCGGAAGAAATCGTTCGCGAAGACCGCGACGCGCGTGGCTGGTAATCATGTATTTGGATACCAGCATCATCGTCAAGCTGCTCGTCGCGGAGCCGGACAGCGAATTTTTTATTCGTTCGCTCGAAGGCCAGCGATTGACGACATCCGAGTTGGCGCAAACTGAAGTTTTCTCGGCGCTGCTCGCCCGCGAGCGCGCCGGGAAAATTAAGGCCGCCGACCGCCGGCTGGCGTGGAAGGAATTTCAGGCGCGCGTTGCCAACGAAGAAATTAGAATTGAGCCGTTAAACTCCGTTGTGCTGCGGAAAGCGACGCATTGCCTGGAATACTGTCACCCGCCCGCACCGCTGCGGACGTTGGATGCGATCCATCTTGCGACGGCCGATTTGTGCCAGGATTTTCCGCTGGTAACTACTGATGTGCGCCTGGCAAACGCAGCGCGAGCCATGCACATCCCGGTGTTTCCGGAACCATCATCCAAAATTTAGAATTTTTTTATCATGCCAGACGAAACCGATTCCAATATCCCACCCCAGCAAAAACCCAGCGGCGGCGCGTATTCCGCCGGCGAAAAAATCTCCAAGATCAACGTCGCCGACGAAATCAAAAATTCGTTCCTCGATTACTCGATGTCCGTGATTATCTCGCGCGCGCTGCCCGATGTGCGCGACGGCTTGAAGCCCTCACAGCGGCGCATCCTGTATGCGATGGAGAACCTTTCTTTGTTCCCCGGCCGCAAACACATCAAATGCGCCAAGATCTGCGGTGATACCTCCGGTAACTACCATCCGCACGGCGAAGCGGTCATTTACCCGACGCTCGTCCACATGGCGCAGCCGTGGGCCATGCGCGAAAAGCTGGTGGACGGCAAAGGCAATTTTGGCTCCGTCGAAAACGACCCGCCGGCGGCAATGCGTTACACCGAGGCACGCCTGACACATCTCGGCGCGTTGCTGATGTCAGACATGGAAAAGGACACGGTGGACTTCGTCCCGAACTACGACGAACGCCTCACCGAGCCCACTGTTTTTCCCGCGGCATTCCCGAATTTGCTCGTCAACGGCGGCACCGGCATCGCTGTCGGCATGGCCACGAACATGCCGCCGCACAATCTCGGCGAAGTGATTGACGGCATCTGCGCGCAGATCGACAAGCCGGGCATCACGATTCCCGAGCTGATGAAATATATCAAAGGCCCGGATTTCCCGACCGGCGGATTCATCTGTGGCGTCGAGGGCATCAAGAATTATTTCACGACCGGCAAGGGCAGTGTGAAATTGCGCGGACGCATCGGAATCGAGGAGATGAAGGGCAACCGCGAACAGCTCGTCATCACGGAAATTCCCTTCAACGTCAACCGCGCCGGCCTCGAGGAACAAATCGCCGCCCTGGTGAATGACAAGGTCATCACCGAGATCTCCGCAATGCGGAATGAGTCCGACGAAAATTGCCGCATCGTCATCGAGCTCAAGCGCGAAGGCAACCCGAAGGTCGTCATCGCCAATCTTTTCCAGCACACGCAACTGGAGATTTCTTTCAGCGTCAATTCTCTCGCCATTGATCACGGCCGCCCCAAGACGCTCAACCTCAAGGAAATCATCCAGTGCTACATTGAGCACCGCCGCGAAGTGATTTTGCGTCGCACGCGTTATGAACTCAAAAAGGCCGAGGAACGCGCCGAACAGCTCGAAGGCTATCTCATCGCGCTGTCGAATCTCGACGAATTCATCGCCATCATCCGCGGCTCGAAAACGCGCGATGAAGCCAAGGTCAAGCTCCTCGCTTTCGAATGGTCGCGCGCGCAAGTCGAGAAATGGGGCATCCTGATCCGCAGCGAAGCGCGGCTAAACGCCGGCCGCTACGCCCTCACCGAACGACAGGTGGACGAAATCCTGAACTTGCGGCTGTATCAATTGACAGGCCTGGAAATCGACAAGATTGACAAGGAATACAAGACCCTCCTCGAGGTCATCAAGGATCTGCTGGACATTCTTGCCAAGGAATCGCGCGTGATGGCCATCATCAAGAAAGAGCTTCAGGAGATTAAGGAAAAGCACGCCACACCGCGCAAATCCGAGATCGTGCCGGATGAAGGTGAGATTGCCATTGAAGATTTGATCGCGAACGAGGGCGTCATCATCACGCTCACGCACAACGGCCTTCTCAAGCGCACAAACGTTTCCAGTTACCGCGCGCAGAAACGCGGCGGCAAGGGCGTCATCGGCATGGCCACGCGCGAAAGCGAAACGCCCGAGGACCAGGATTTCATCGAGCATTTGTTCACCGCCAGCACGCACGATTACCTAATGTTCTTCACGAACACCGGGCGCGTCTATGTCGAGCGCGTGCACGAAATTCCCGATATGGGCCGCGCCGCCAAGGGTCGCAGCATCGCCAACCTGCTTGAATTAAAGAACGGCGAAAAAATCGCCGCGCTCATCCGCATTCAATCCAAAACCGACGCGAACAAGGAAGACGTCACCTGGCAGCAGGCGGGTGAGCTTTTCTTCGCCACCCAGCAAGGCACGGTCAAAAAAACCTCGCTCAACGAATTCGCCAACGTCCGCAAAGGCGGCATCATTGCCATCAGCATCGACCAGGGCGACACCTTGATCGAAGTGAAACTCACTCGCGGCAGCATCGTGGAAAATAACGAAGTCAAAGACCCCGGTGACGACGTCGTGCTCATCACCAAAGACGGCATGAGCATTCGTTTTCACGAATCCGATGTGCGCTCGATGGGCCGCGCCGCCGGCGGCGTGCGAGGCATCAACCTGGAAAAAGGCGACGCTCTCGTGGCTGCTGCTGTAGTCGTGCGTGATGCCACCTTGCTCGTCGCGAGCGAAAACGGCATCGGCAAGCGCACCCCGTTCGATGACAACGAAGGTCCTGTTTACCGCGTTCAATCGCGCGGCGGCAAGGGCATCATCACGATGAAAACGAACGAGAAAACCGGCGCGGTCATTGGCGCGCTCACGGTTCGCGACAACGATGAAATCATGCTGATCACGACCGGTGGCCAGATGGTGCGCACGTTTGTGAAAGACATTCGCGAAGCCGGCCGCAACACCCAGGGCGTGAAGCTCATCAACCTCGAAGCCGGCGACAAGCTCCAGGCCATCGCGCCCGTCATCAGTGAACAGCAGGAAGAGGCAGCCACCAGCTCTGAGGTCGAGCCGCCCAAGGCCGAAAGTTAAGACCGAGGCGATTAAAAGAAAAAAGAGACGCCAACCATCGGTCCGACTGCATTGATGCCGATGTCATGTCGCGCAATTGTCGCGTTGGAAATGTGCTGGTACCGGAATTCGGTAATCAACGCCCAATTCTGCGCCACGAAGTATCTCGCCCCGGCGGAAACACCGAGATTGAAATTAAACGTCTCCCCGATGAGCCGCTGGTCCATGTCCGTCGCCTCGGCACCCGCACCGGTTTGCACATAAGGAACCACCCTCCAGCCCGGCTGGACGAAGTTATACCGCACCCACGCCGTCCCGCCCGCGAAATAATTTCCCCTGCCCTCAAACACGCCGCCCCCCATCGCTTCGACCGCCAGCTCCCAATTGCCGCGCCACCACGCCGACTGCCCCGGCTCCGTGAACATCCAACCCAATTGCAAGCCGCTTAAACTGTAATCCACTGTGTGCCGGTTTCGATCCGCGCCAATCGGCGAGAACATCACGCCGCTGGCCAAAGTCACTTCGTATTTGTCGTATTGGAAATAATCGGAGAAATCATCGCCGGCCTTCGCGCCGGTCACACCCATGTAAATCATCGCCAATGAGACCGAAAACCAACCCACTTTTTTTGTCATAATCGTCCTGCATTTGAAGGCGCAATGGAAACAAGCCCCGAAACTCCGTGCAACTCTATTCAAGCCGGCGCGCACTCACGTCGCCTGGGAGCGCCGGCGTCCCGCCGGCAAGAATCGCTTCGCAACGCAGCCTCGCCTGTCTCCGCCCCTACAACATCGGCGGACTATGAGGATGTTTATGCAGGATATTTGCCAGCACGGAAGTCATCTGGCCCGCCCGCTCACTGAAAGAATCCAGCGAATCAGGAATCGCTTTCGTGGCTGTAGGCGCCGCGTGCGAAAGATAATCCATCCCCGCGCGCCGGGCGGCGTGCCGCAAATAGATCTCGCGGAACGACGCCATGCCCCGCGGCTCTTCGCGCTGCAACAACCCCACCAGCGCCCCCTCGCGCTCGCCGCGTTTATTGATCCAGCGCTCAATCCACAATTTGATTTCCTCCGGCAAATCGCCGCTCGCATTCATCGCGAATACCATCACATCAACCCCGGCGGCCTTTTCCACCGCGTCACTGCGCAATGCCGGATGGCCCAGCAGTTGAAACGACCACCAATTCATTTCCATCGGTGCCCCCTGCTCCGCGGCCAGCCGCTCGCAGAACCGCACCGCGTGCTCGCGGATCGCGGGAGTCTCATAGATGACCGCAATGCCTTTCGCCCGGGAAATTTTCGCCTCGTTCTTGTCTGTTATTTGTTGAAACATTTTCGTGCCGCAGACACTTGTTGAAGCCAGCGCGACTCTCAGCTGCGGCCTGTCGCATCCCTGGTCAAACCTCCTCCTCCCTCGGCGAAATGCAAGGGGAAATTATCGACAAATTTTGCTCCTCCAATCGTAGTGTAACGGCGGTCTGTGACTGCCGCCAATGGACCTCCTCAACTCTCAACTCAGCTTAAGGGCTCAGCCTTTCAATCACCCACTTCCCCTCCCCCTGCTTCGAATACCGGAACCGATCATGCAACCGGCTCGGGCGACCCTGCCAGAATTCAATCCGCGACGGCGCCAGCACAAACCCGCCCCAATTCGGCGGCGTCGGCACATCCTCGCCCGGATATTTCGCTTGCAGCTCCTGCCAATGTTTTTCCAGCGCCTCGCGATTTTCAATCGCCTCACTTTGCCGCGAAGCCCACGCCGCCAGCCGGCTTCCGCGCGGACGCGACTTGAAATACGCCTCCGATTCCGCGCGCGGAACCTTTGCCGCCTGCCCCGCAACACTCACCTGCCGCTCCTGGTCCGGCCAATAAAACACCAGCGACGCATTCGGGTTCTCCGCCAAGTCACGCCCCTTGCGGCTGTCGTAATTCGTGAAGAAAATAAATCCGCGCGCATCCACGCCTTTGAGCAATACTATCCGCGCCGAAGGCCGGCCTTCCTTATCAGCCGTCGCCAGCGTGGCCGCGGTCACATCGCCCTGCTCGTTGGTGCGCCCCGCCGCCGCCTGCTCAAACCAGCGGCCAAACTGGACAATCGGGTCCGCGTCCAAATCACTGCGCCGCAGCCCGGCCAGGTTGTAATCCCGTCTGATATCGGCAATCGACATGAAGGAAAACGTAAAGTGTCGAGAGGCGGGTGTCGAGGGTCGAGGCGTACGCTTCTCCATCCATCGGATTTTGTAACCTGCGGAATCGGCGCGCGTCATGAATTGTATCGCCCGTCGTATTTCTGGCTTGGTCTATCCTGGGCCAGCAGTCATATTTCGGCCGCAGCAGCCAGGTAGTAATTGAAGTGTCAGGCAAAATCTTTTTTGAGAATGAAAAAAATGTCATCGAAAAAATTGGTTCGATATGGATTCGTGCCCGTGGCCTCATTGATCGCCGGACTGACGGCCACCAGCGTGAACGCACAGGACGCATCGACGGGCGATGCCGCCCGAGGCAAAGCTTTTTTCCAGGCCAGTTGCATGATCTGCCATTCGCCGGAACTCGGGCCGGACAACACTGTCATCATGAAACAAGGACCCAGCCTGGTGGGCGTCCTGGGGCGCAAGGCAGGTTCGAGCCCTCATTTCAATTACACCCAGGCGTTGCAGGACTCCGGCTTTACCTGGGACGCGAAAACATTGAACCAATTTCTGACCAACCCCATGCAAACAGTGCCCGGCACCGCCATGCCCATTCCGGTGCCGGACGACAAACTCCGCGCCGATGTCATCGCTTATCTTGCGACCCTGAAAGTTCCCGCAGGCGTGACCTTGAAATATCCAGAGATGTCGGTTGCGGCTGGCGGAAAAGAACCGAATGACTGGCAGCTTCAGGCCCCGGGCGTGCAACATCATTTCACTGAGGCAAAACTGCCGAAGCCGTTCGCGACGCAATCCGCCGGCAACGGCCCGAAAGTTGTCCCCGCGCCGACCAACGCCGTTCTGGCCGTCCCGCCGGGATTCACCGTCAAAATGTTTGTCAGCGGCCTGAACGGTCCCCGGCTCACGCGCACCGCGCCGAACGGAGACATCTTCATCGCTGAAACCGGTCGCGGACGGATTCGCGTGCTGCGCACCAAAGACGGTGCAGAAGCGCCGACCGAAAACCAAATTTTCGCCGAAGGCCTGACCGGACCGTTTGGCATCGCGTTTTATCCGCCCGGCGAAAATCCGCAATGGATTTATGTGGCGAACCGCAACTCGCTGGTGCGCTTTGCCTATCACAACGGCGACTTGAAAGCCAATGCCGCGCCCGAAGTCCTCATCGCGAAATTCACGGAAACCACCGGTGGCCACACCACGCGCGACGTGGCGTTTTCCAAAGACGGCACCCGCATGTTCCTCTCGATCGGCTCCGGCTCGAACGTGGCCGAGGAAATGAAAAAGAAGACGCCCGAGGAAATTAAAGCCTGGGAAGCCGAACACGGCCTCGGCGCGGCTTGGGGACCGGAGGAACATCGCGCCAACATCCTCGTCACCGATCCGGAAGCCAAGCAGCCTCTGCACGCTTTTGCCACCGGCATCCGCAACGGTGTCGGCATGGCCATCAACCCGGATACCGGCGATGTGTGGGTATCCACCAACGAGCGCGACGGCCTGGGAGATAACCTGGTGCCGGACTACATCACCCGCGTCAAGGAAGGCGGCTACTACGGCTGGCCCTGGTATTACATGGGCAACCACGAAGACCCGCGGCACGCTGGCGAACGGCCCGACCTCGCCGGTAAAGCGATTGTGCCCGACGTGCTGGAACAAGCGCATTCGGCCTCCCTGGAAATGACATTTTACACCGCCACATCCGGCGTGGCCTCGTTCCCGTCGGAATATCAGGGCAATGCGTTTGTGGCATTGCACGGCTCGTGGAACCGCACCACGCGCACCGGTTACAAAATCGCCCGCGCGCGCATCAACCACGGAATTCCCACAGGCGAATATGAGGATTTCCTGACCGGTTTCGTCGTGGACGACCACAGCGTCTGGGGCCGCCCCGTCGGCGTGACCGTGGCGCACGACGGCGCGTTGTTGGTCACCGAAGACGGCAACGGAACCATCTGGCGCGTGGCTTACACCGGTATGAAGTGGGAGTAAGAGCATTCAAGGTGGGGCGAGACTCCGGCCTGTCCCGCCGAAGCCTTGGCGAAGGGGGACGAGCCCTATATTTGACCACAGATGGGCACAGATCCGCACAGATAAAGGCAATTGAACGGAAGGCTCATCTCAAGGTAGGGCGGACCGGCCGGTCCGCCTTTATGCCAGCCTCGGAGAGGCGAAAGACGATAACCATGGCGTGAGCCATGGGTTATCGGGCAAAAAGGCAACAAGCCCCGCCAGGGGCGACAGAAATTATTCCTACTCCGTCACTTGCCCGTTTGAAAACAGTTGCAATCCCGCGATTAAAATGGAAATTGATGGCACGTTATGAGCGCGAAAGAAATTCTCTTGGAAGTGGCGGAAAAACTGCCGCCCAATGCCACGCTCAATGATGCCATCTACGAACTGGATTTTCGTCAGGCAGTCCAGCAGGGCCTTGATGAATTGGATCGCGGCGAGGGCATTCCCATTGAGCAGGTCAAAGCCAAGATTGCCGCATGGGCTGGCAGGTAATTATTGCTCCGTCAGCCCAAACGGACTTGGCGGATATCGTCCGTTACATCGCTCAACACAATTCAGACGCCGCATGCCGGCTCGGATTTGAATTAATCACTCGTGCCGAAAATTTGACGGGTTTCCCGGAGATGGGGCCGAAGCGTACCGGAATTTCGCCAACCGGATCTTCGTGAAATTATTTGCCGCTCCTATCGCATTATCTACCGACTGAACCGCGAGGCTCAAAAAATTCAGGTTGTCCGTTTCTGGCACGGTGCACGAGGTTTTCCCCATATCCCCGGCAAAATCTGACTGCCAATCCCGCATATCTCTTGGATCTATCAGGCGGAATGAACGTCTGAAATGGTCCCTCGTTTCTTGCTTGTGCGGCAATCGTGGCACTCGACCGCTCTTGCATCAATATGCCCCTTTGCCTCCTCATAGTACCACTTTCTGTCCTTTGCCTTCCAAATCTCTCTCTTGCCGCACTTGCGGCAAGTAAAAGGCTGGTCGAGATAAAACTCCGGCAAACCACCATAGGTGTTGATGTGCGAGAGCTTGCTGTGGTCGGCAGGAACCGACGACGGATGATTCCGCTGCTGGTGCGGATTCAGACCCAAAATTCTGTCAGCTTCGCGCAACTCCTGCTCGCTGGGATTCCGTCCGCTAGGTGTGTGAGAAGTGTGACTCATAGTTAGTCGATCGAATCACAATCCAACCTATGATTCGCTGAATCCCGAACGCCGCTCAGCGTTGGCTGCAGCAGGTAGTCACGCATCGTCTCCTCCAGTGAATTCTTCCGCCTCGAACCTGTCAGCGCCTGGAACTCGCCCAAACGCCGAAGCAACAGGCGCATCAAGAAAAGGAATGATGGCAGGATCATAATTGCAGATCGTGTTGACCTCATAAATGGCGAAATTGTCGGGCGTGTCTATATATTCCTGCGACTCATCCCCAGCGAAGAATCGCCAGCCACTATCAATATCATTGTCCGGCTGCTCGCGATACATATGGCCAACTGGTGCGCCGTCCACCGTGATTCGATCCGATGCAAAACAGCCTCCCATGTTCGGTATGAGCGGCCGAATCTGATCTGCAGGAATCCTGAACGTCTCGATGGGGGTTCATGGGAGCTACCTAAAGCCAAAGTTCAGCCACGTCGGGGCGGAGGTGTGAATTGTATACCACAGCGCCGTGCGGCTCTGTCTCTAGCGTATTGTCCCGGCAATAAAATCATCCGATCACAAAAAGTAAGATGCCCAAAACGTAGACCACTCCAGCCCCTGTCAGCGTTCCTCGTAACCAGCGAGGCAGCAACGGCAAACTGGGTCGAGGTCGCAAACAAAAAGCGAGAGCGATCCAAATCAGGAAAAATACCGCAGAAATCAGCATCATCTGGGCCTGCCAAAGTTCTGCGCCGCGGTGCGGAACGATTGTCATGGCCGAAAGACCGAGAATCGCAATCAAGCTCATTAGCGCGCTGACCAAAGAAGTAATGAATGCGGTTCTCATGGCGTGACGGGGTCATTTTTAGAAATGCGAAACCGTTTCGCAATTCTTAAAACTCAAATTTCGTGGCCTCAAAAATACCCGAAATAAAGGCGCGTTCGATATCATTCACAATGCTCTGCCAAGCCCGCCTATTCCGGATGGACTTCGGAAATTAGCCAGATGCAAGACTGCCTCAAGAGCCAATATCCATTGGCGTTCCAGAGCAATCCCGATCCCTCGCGCAGTCAGCCGAAAACCTTACCGTAAGTTTTTCCACCGGTTTAAAATGGAGATAAAAAATCAAAAATGAAACTCTTTCAACACCTGAGAACGTTGGCTGCGCTCCGCAAGGAGGCCCGTCCACCTTCCGCGGTAGTGCTACGGAGGACGGGCCGGCGAGTCACCTGGCAAACGACCAGAAACTCGGTGCAACTTGGAACCTGCGCCATCTGGCGGAGCGCGGCTGTGTCGAAGACCAGCCGCAGCACCCGGAAAACGACGTGCGCCACCTTTTTTCAGCGGTCTTGGAGCCAACTGAATTGCTGCGGCTGGCTTTCAGCACAGCCGCGCTCCGGCGCGCGTGCAAGTTGCGCCCCCCGGGAAACTCGCCAACGGGACGCTGGCCGCTCCAGGAGTCCGCGACGATTTATGGTGCCCTACCTCTCGACCCTCGTCTCTCGCCCCTTGGCCGGGACATGGATTTCGAAGGAATATGTGCATTCGCCCCCATTCCAACCCTTTCAACCGGGGGGATGCCGCCTATGAAATCTGAAATCTCAAATACGAGATTGCCCAAGGCGGACCAGCAGGTCCGCCCTACCCTATCTGTGTCCATCTGTGCCCATCTGTGGCCAAAAAACTGCGGCGGTCGCGGAGATGGCCGTCATATAGAATGGGGACTTGGCGGGCGGCGGCGGGCGGCGTATTCTCCGACTCATGCAAAAATCCATCAATCGTCGGGATTTCATTAAACGGGCCGGCACGGCTGGCGTTGGACTCAGCCTGGCTTCTTATCTCAGCCCTCTCGCACGGGCGCAGGATGCTTCCGCGCCTTCAATCAATACCATCGGGGCCAATGACAAAATCAGGGTGGCCGTCATCGGCACGAACGGCCGCGGGCTTGCCCACGTGGAATGTCTCACAGGTGGTTTGCCGAATGTGGAGATCGTTTATATCTGCGATGTGGATGATCGCGCGATTGCCAAGGGCGTGAAGGCGACGTTGAAACGCCAGAAGTCCGAACCGAAGGGCATGAAGGATTTTCGCAAGGTGCTCGCGGATAAATCGGTCGATGCGATTACCATCGCGACGCCGGACCATTGGCACGCGCCGATGGCGATCATGGGGCTGGCGGCGGGCAAGCATGTTTACGTGGAGAAACCTTGCAGCCATAACCCGCACGAGGGTGAGTTGCTCATCGAGGCCGTGGCGAAATACAAACGCATTTGCCAGATGGGCAATCAGCGCCGTTCGTTTCCGACGATGCACGAGGCGATTGGGCAATTGCACGAGGGCATCATCGGCAAGCTGGTGTTCGCGCGCGCGTGGTATGTGAACAAGCGCGGGCCGATCGGCCATGGGAATGCCGCGCCGGTGCCGGACTGGCTGGATTATGAATTGTGGCAGGGGCCGGCGCCGCGCAAGGCGTTCGTGGATAATTTGATTCATTACAACTGGCATTGGCATTGGAATTGGGGCACGGGCGAGGCGCTGAATAACGGCACGCACGAGGTGGATGTCTGCCGCTGGGCGCTGGGTGTGGATTGGCCGAGCCGGGTGACTTCGAACGGCGGGCGTTACTTTTACCAGGATGATTGGGAAACGCCGGATACGCAGGTCATCGCGTGGGATTATCCGGACGGGAAAACGATCACGTGGGAGGGGCGCAGTTGCAACGGATACCCGGTGGAAGGACTGGATCGCGGGGCGCTGGTTCACGGCACGAAGGGATCGGCGCTGCTCGAAGGTGCGAATTACACGATTTTTGACTCGAACCACAAGGTCATCAAGAGCGTGAAGGAGGACGCGAAGGCGGATCCGACGAACACCGTGAGCGCGAGCGGAATCGAGTTGGATCAGTTGCACGTGAAAAATTTCCTGGATTGCATCCGCTCCGGCCAGACGCCGAATTCACCGATCACGGAAGGCCACAAGAGTGTGGCGATGTTGCATTTGGGAAATATCGCGTGGCGCACGGGCCGGGAATTGAATTGCGACACGACAAACGGGCACATCCAGAAGGATTCAGCTGCGGCCAAGTTGTGGCATCGTGAATATGAGCCGGGTTGGGAGCCGAAGGTCTAAAAGCGGATTACGTGTTGCGTGTTGCATGAAACGTGACACGCAATGCGAACCACGTTTTCACGTCCCCGGTTTGACGAAGGTGGCGCGGCGGATGACCACAATACTGACGACAAACTCCATAAACCCGACCGCGATGATGGCGATGACGATGACCATCGCGCTGGAAATTATTTCGCGTCGACGAGCGACGATGAGCAATGCCCCGAGCGCAATGACGAGCAACAGGTAAGCCGTCAAGTAAACAGCCACGCCGCGCACGCGAATTTTCTGGCGGCAATGCGGGCAGCGGATTGCCGAAGGCAGCGGCGCCTTCATCACGGCCCAGGTGGTGATGGGCTTTTCGCAAAAAGGACATTTCGGTTGCATTGGCATGGCGGCACATTAAACACGCCGGCGGCGAAATCGCAATCCAAGTATTTTTGGAATTAACCGGAGCCGATGAGCCAGCCGGCGAGGAAAACGAGCACGCCGCCCACCACGACCTGGAACACGGCGGAAAGCAGCGGCGTGTCCATGTAGCGTTTGCGAATCCAGGCGATGACGGCGAGTTCGACGGCGACGACCGCCAGCGCGACGGAGGTGGCGAGGTGAAAATTGCGGATGAGATACGGCATGGTGTGGCCGAGTCCACCCAGTGCGGTCATGAGGCCGCAGACGACGCCGCGCAGCCACGGCGTGCCGCGTCCGCTGAGTTTGCCGTCGTCGGAGAGCGCCTCGGCGAAGCCCATGCTGATGCCGGCGCCGACGGAAGCGGCGAGGCCAACCTTGAAGGTGGCGGAAGTGTTCGTGGTGGCAAAGGCCGCGGCGAACAGCGGCGCGAGTGTGGAGACGGAGCCATCCATGAGGCCCGCGAGGCCCGGTTGCACGAATCGCAGGACGAACAGACGCCGGGCGACGTCGCTCTCGTGGCTCAACGCGCCCGAAGAGGCCTGCTCGTCGGAAATTTCCCCAGCGGTCGCCTCGTGGCGTTGCTCCTCCTGCGCGAGGTCATCGAGTAATTGGCGGACTTTGGCATCGGTAGCGCGTTGCGCGGCGGCTTCGTAAAAACGGCGGGATTCGATCTCCATCAACGCCGCTTCCGCGCGCGCGTTTTGAGGTCGCACTGTCAGGGTGAACCACGATGGTCGACGACGTTCGACAAAGCCTTTTACATCCTGCCGTCGCACGAGCGGAATATGTTCGCCGAATCGCTGGCGGAACAATTCAATCAGACGATGGCGATGGCCGTCTTCTTCCGCGGCCATTTTGGTGAATAATTCCGCCGTCGCCGGAAAATCCGCGCGCAGAGACTCGGCGAAATCGCGATAAATGTGGGCGTCCTCTTCCTCGGCGGTGATGGCCACGGCGAGGATCTGAGATTCATTGAGGTCACGGAAGCGCATGGATAAAATCTCGCAATGGGCGAGCGTCGAGAAGTTACAGAAAGTGCCCGGGTTTGCAATCGGAACCCCTTATATGGTTTTTCGAGAAGGGCCGCCTGAATCATCAGTGAGCCCCGATTGAAATGGGGTGGATACCTACCATGAAAGGCACGGTTTCCCCACATAGTATTCCTATTGAATTGATGCTAATTACAAATCGCTATATCAGAGGGAAGAGCCGGGCCTGCGGCGCTGCTGAATGAACTGCGGACGATGTTGACAGATACGAAGAAACCGAACCTTTTGTTGGTCGAAGACTCAGAAGACGACGCCTACTTTTTCAAGCGAACCCTTCAAAAGTCAGGGAGCGGCTGCATCGTTTATCATGTTTCTGACGGCGCTGAAGCGATTGAATATCTTAAAAACGCATCAGCCTCTGACTCCGAATCGCTTCCCAGAATCATTTTTCTGGATTTAAAAATGCCGGTGCTGAATGGCTTCGAAGTCCTGGACTGGCTGCAAAGCCAACCTTTCAACCACCAAATGCGCGTGATTGTGCTGAGTGGCTCTGAACATCAGAACGACAAGGAGCGGGCAGCTCAACTGGGAGCGGCGGACTACCTGGTAAAGCCCGTTAATGCCAGCGACCTGAACCGTTTTCTCCAGGATATTTGTCCGGTAAATCCCGAGAAGGGGGCCGTCTCTTGAGCTCCGATTCCCTACCGGGGCTGGATGCGCAATTACTTGACGATTTTTTTGGGGAGGCAGACGAACATTTAATTCAAATCCGGCAGGGGTTGGTCCGGCTGGAGGCTTCCGTGGACAAGGCCGAACCCGACCCGAAGGTTGTTAAAGAGCTTTTCCAGGAATTTCATTCGTTAAAAGGAATTTCCGCGCTGGTTGGATTAAAACCCGCGGAAGCCGTGGCCCACGCGACGGAGGATTTTCTACGCCTGATGAGGGATGGAAAAGCGCAATTGACCAGCAAAGGTTTCGAGGTCCTGACCGACGCGATACAGAAACTGGAACAGATTGTCGCTGCTTTTCGCTCCCGCAAACCGTTTCCGGGATATGAGTCTTTGCTGGTGGATTTGAGGAAGCAATGTGAGCAATGGGCGGTCCCCCAGCCTGCTCCGCTCAGGAAGGCGAGCACGGAAGCCCGCTCTCCCGATCCATCCCTGCCGGGCGCCATCGAGGACGCGAAAGCCCGCGGTTTGCTCTTGTGGCGATTCACATTTTCGCCCACGAAGGCGCTCGACACTAAAGGCGTCAACGTCGTTTCTGTTCGCGCGCAATTGTCGAAACTTGGGCAAATCCTCGAAGCCACTTCAAAGGTTAAAGGAAAGAATAAGCTCGCGTTTGAATTTCTGGTGGCGACACACGAGGCTCCGGCTGATCTCTCGGCATGGGAAGCCCAGGGTATTACCGTGGAACGGGAAGAATCAGAATCGAGCGAGCTGGTGACTTTGCCAACCGGACCGACACGAATTGAAGAAGCAGAACATAATCCTTTTCTGGCTCCCTCGCATATCGTGCGGGTTGATTTAAAGCGCCTGGACGATTTAATGCGCATCACGGGCGAACTGGTGATTCATCGCTCGCGCCTGGATACTCAACTGACCCGATTGAACAAAAACGGGAACCGGGTGGATTTAACGGGCGTGCTGGAAGTGAATGGCGGACTCGGGCGTTCACTCAAGGAATTACGGGAAGCGATTATGCGCGTCCGGCTCATTCCCGTTGCCGAGATTTTCGCGCGCATGCCCTTCGTGGTGCGGGACCTCGCGCGCCAGACGAAAAAAAAGGTCCGCCTGAAGCTCACCGGCCAGGAGACGGCCATCGACAAATACCTGATCGAACGCCTCAAAGACCCATTGCTCCATTTGGTCAGAAACGCTTTCAGTCACGGCGTGGAAACACCGGAGGAACGCGCGGCATCATCGAAACCCGAGGAGGCCACGATTGAATTGAGCGCTTCGACTGCCGGCGATTCAGTGCTGATTGAAGTGCGGGATGACGGTCGAGGAATCAATCCAAACGCGATTATCCAGCGCGCGGAAAAATTGGGGTTGGAAATCCCGGAGACGGTAAACAACGATTCGATTCTTAAAATACTTTGCTCCTCCGGATTTTCGACGCGTGAAGATGCCGATCTCACTTCGGGGCGCGGAGTGGGGATGGCAGTGGTGCAGGCGACCGTTCGCGAACTGGGCGGCAATCTCACCTTGGCGAGCGAAGAAGGACGCGGCACGCGATTTACCATTCGGCTCCCGTTGACCCTGGCCATCGCGGAAACATTTATTATCGAATCGGCCGGACAGACCTGCGCGGTTCCCCAAAGTTTCGTTCGGGAGATCCTGCAAAGAACCGAGGCCGACATTCAAACGGTGAATGGCATCGAAGCCATCGCCTATAAAGAAGGCGTTTTGCCGGTCATTCGATTAGCGGATATTTTTTGCTTACCCGGAACGCCCAAAACGAGATTTTATCTGCTGGTCATTGTTTCAGAACGGGGGAGCGTTGGGCTTTTAACCGAGGAAATCATCGGCCAGCGAGAAGTCGTGGTTCGCACTCTCCAGGACCCTTTGATTCAAGTTTCTGGGATCAGCGGCGCGACCGAACTTGGGGATGGGAAACCAGTCTTAATTTTGGATGGAGCGGCCCTGACCAGCGGCACGGTGCGTCCACCGGAACGACATCAGCCGGACGATGAGACTTCGGTTGTGCAAAAATGATATGAACGCCAAAACTGAATCCTATGTCCTTTTTGAACTTGCGGGCAGTGTTTACGGAATACCCAGCGTCGCCGTAAAGCACATCGAGATGTTTGAGCACGTCACACTGGTTCCAAATGCGAATCCGGCAATTGACGGGGTTGTGTTTTCGCGCGGCCAGGTCATTCCCGCCCTGAATCTTCGCGTGCGTTTTGGTTTTCCGCGCGAGAAAAACTCACTGCGAACCCGGATTGTCTTCGCCACCGTCCATAACCGGACGGTGGGTTTGATCGTGGACACGGCCCGAGAATTTCAAAATCTGCCGACTGAAAGCATCGGCCCCATCGAAGGCACGCTTACGGGAATCAACGGAAAATATTTGAAAGCTGTCACGAAGGTTGGCGGACGCCTGGTCCTTATCCTGGATCTGGAAGGCGTCCTGAACGTGGATGATGTGCAACTGCCTCCCGAAACCGAGACGACGCCGACTGAACAATTAACCACCTGAGAAAAAGTTTATGGCAAAAATCAATCCCACTTCTCCACGAACGCCGAAAAATAAATCCCCGAATATTGACGCCGGGGCGAATGGCGGCTCATCCAATGATATTCTCGAGATCGTGAGCCGGGTCACCACCGGGTTGGAGGAAGAAAATACCGGCCTCGATAGCATTACCAGCGAGACCAACGAACTGGCGAGTTCATTAAAAGAAACGGCGACACAAGCCGCCTCGGTCGCGGCTTCGAGTGAAGAGATGGCCTCATCCGCCAACGAAATTGCCGCGTCCGTGGAACAGGTCACAGCAAACGTCACGCAGGTGGCCACCAGCGCGACGCAAACGACGGTGTCGGTCAAGGAATTGGCTTCTTCCATTAAAAATGTGGCTGCCAGTGCGCAGGAAATGGCGACTTCCGGACAGGAAATTCGGACCGCGATGGAGGAAGTGACCTCCTCCGTAAAATCAGTTCGGCGGGATACCGACGATCTTGCCTCGAGCATCGCCGAAAACGCCGCCGCCATTGAAGAAATGGGCCAGTCCATTAAAAACGTTTCTCGCAGTTCCGAGGATCTCGCCGTGGCCGCTGAAGAGACTTCTTCTTCCATCAACGAAATGGCGGCATCGATTGAGGAGGTCGGGGGCATGAGCGAAACTCTCTCGACCTCGGTAGAGGAGACCGCGACTTCGATCGAGGAATTGGCGCGTTCCATCCAGAGCGTGGCGCAAAATAGCGAAACCATCAAACAGGTGTCGGCGGATGCCGCCACCAATGCCGCACAGATGGAGCAGGCCAGCCGTTCCGTGAATGGACTGGTCAAGCGCACCGAAGATATCGCCGTCCGCGTCTCGCGGCAGGCAGAAGAAGGCGGGCAGACGATTCAAAAGTCCATTGAAGGCATCGCGAAAGTCGCCGGAACGATGACTCAATCAACGACCGTGATGCGTGAATTGAACAAACGGACCCGGGACATTTCCGGCATCGTCAGCACCATTGAAGTCATCACCGAGCGCACCAATCTGCTTTCGCTGAACGCGTCCATCGAAGCGGCGCGGGCGGGAGAAGCCGGGCGGGGATTTGCGGTGGTGGCGGAGGAAATTCGTAATCTGGCGGATCGCTGCGCGAAAGCGACGGCGGAAATTGTCGAGATTGTCCGCGGATTGGAAGATGCGACCAAAGAGGCGACGGACGTTGCCAATTCGGGCGCGCGAATTGCGGAGGAAAGCAGCCAGCTTTCCCAAGCGGGATTGACGGGATTGAAAACCATCCTGACGGGTATTACTGAAAGTTCATCGCTTGTTTCCCAGATCAGCCGGGCTTCCGACGAGCAAATAGTGGCGGTGCGGAAAGTGAATGACTCGATCAGCACGGTCACCGGCAGAGCGCGGGAAATAGCGGTCAGCACCTCGGAACAGGCGAAAGGGGCGCAGCAGATCGTCCAGGCGGCGGCTCAAATGCGGAAAGGCGCCAAAGAAGTTTCACAGGCCAACAACGAGCAGGCCAAGGCGGCGCGGGAAGTCATCAAGGCGGCGCAGACAACCACCAGCGTTGCCGCGCAAGTGCGAAAAGCGATGACCGAGCAGGCGAACGGAGCCACCCAGATCGTTCAAGCCATTGACTCGATGCGGAAGGGCGCGACTGGGACCGCCCGCTCCCTGGCGGAACAATCAATCGCGATTGAACAGGTGGCCAAGGAAACCGACCGGCTCATCACCCAATTTACCGGGCTGACCAAAGCCATGATTGAACAAGCCAAGAATTCCCAGGAGATTACCGCCGCCACCAGCGATCTCGACCAGCAGACGAGAGAAGCAAGCCGGGCCATGAAAGAGCAGGTTGTGAGTTTCAAACAACTTACGGAGGGTTCCGCAAACGTTACGAAGCAGGTCAAATTGATCGCCGCAGCCAACCTGGAAAATTCACGCTCGACCATGACCATCCTGAAAAGAATCCAAGAGGTTCGGGATGTGTCCAAACAAAATGGCGAGGCGGCGAAGGGGATTGAACGCATTCTCGAAAAAACATCGGCACGAGCGGCTTCCCCCAAAAGCCGCAAGGGCAGCCGCAACGGCGGTGCATCCAATCCTGACCGCGGGGCAAGTGCTTAAGTTGCACCTCTATGCCGACTGACGTTGTGCCGAAAGCCTTGCGTGTGCCCGAGGGTCTCCCCGAGTTGTTGCGTGATTTGATTCACGATCGGACCGGCATTTTTTTTGAAGACTCCCGCATGGATCTTTTGCTCGCGAAGCTTGAGCCTTTGGCGCGGGATCGGGAATGCGCCTCTTTCCTGGAATACTACTATGCCCTCAAAGACAATGACCGCGGTGAATGGGATCGCGCCTGGGAGGCTCTCTCCGTCCAGGAAACTTATTTTTGGCGCGAAATCGCACAGATAAACGCCCTGGTGGACAATATCATTCCGGAATGGTTTCAAAAGACTTCCCTGCCCTTTCGCATCTGGTCCGCGGCGTGCGCGACGGGTGAAGAGCCTTACACCATTGCCATCGCTCTGGCTGAAAAAGGACTGGGGTCGCATCCGATAGAAATCTTTGCCAGTGACGCCAGCCCCGCCGCCGTGGAAAAAGCGCAGCGCGGCATTTACCGTGAAAAATCGTTTCGAGTCCTTTCGCCGGCGCTGCGGCAGAAATATTTTGCGCCCGTTGCGGGAGGATCGCAACTTTCCCCGGAGATTATGGAACGCGTGAAGTTTTCGCGCGTGAACCTTTTGGAACTGGGAGAAGTTTCCCCCGTGGCCCGGGTGCAAGCCCTTTTTTGCCGAAATGCCTTCATTTACTTTTCCCGACATTCAATCCGGCAAACCGTGGCAATGATGGCCGCGAAGATGCCGCCGGGCGCGCATTTATTTGTGGGCGCGTCCGAGTCGCTGTTGCGGCTCACCACGGATTTTGATTTGAAGGAAATCGAAGGCGCGCTGGTTTACGTCCGCGTTTGAAATCATGTCTCTTATCAAAACACTCATTGTGGATGATTCGGCCTTCGTGAGGAAGGTCGTTCGGGAAATGCTTTCGGGCAGTCCGTACATCGACGTGGTGGGCATGGCCCGGAACGGGGAAGACGCCCTGCAAATGGTCGAGGAACTCAACCCGGACGTGGTGACGTGCGACCTGATCATGCCGGAATTGGACGGCGTGGAATTCGTGCGCCGGCAAATGGCGCGAAAACCCGTTCCTATTCTGATCCTGACTGCGTCCCCGCAGGATGCCGCGTTGGTATTGGATGCGTTGGAGGCGGGCGCGGTGGATTTCATTCAAAAGCCGACCTCACTGGCCACCGATGAGTTGCTTTTCATGCGCGAAGAGCTCGTGCAAAAAGTGAAAGACGCGGCGTTGGCGCCCCCGCAAGCTTTGTTGTCTCCACTACAGTCTGCGCCTCAAAGAGAAAAGTCTGCACCATCACCAGCATCAGCGGCCAATGTCGATATTGTGGTGCTGGGAATCTCGACGGGCGGCCCGCAGGCATTGCGCTATTTGCTTCCACAATTTCCGGCCGATCTTCCCGTTCCGCTGGTCATGGTCCTGCACATACCCGTCGGTTACACGGCGTTGTTTGCGGAAAAATTAAATGAGATTTCGCAATTGCCGGTCAAAGAGGCGTACGAAGGATGTCCGGTGGTGCCGGGCCAGGCATTGCTGGCGCAAGCCGGGCGTCATCTTTCTTTCAAACGTAATTCCACAGGACAAGTGGTGGTTCAACTTTCCACTCAACCGAATGACAAACCTCATCGGCCGTCGGTGGACGTGCTGTTCCAATCGGCAGCTGAAGTTTACCGCGGCCGCGTGTTGGGAGTGGTGATGACGGGAATGGGAGATGACGGCAAGCAAGGCGCAGCGTGGATCAAGGCACAGGGAGGAACCATCTTGACGGAGGCGGAAAAGAGTTGTGTGATATATGGAATGCCCCGCTCAGTCGTGGAAGCGGGGCTGAGTGACGAGGCAATCCCGTTGGAATCCATGGCGGAAGAGATTTGCAAACGATTATGAAAGCCAAAATCCTGGTGGTGGACGATTCCGGACTGGCGCGACGCCTGATCCGGAAAATACTGGAGGAACTAGGCCATGAGGTAGAGGACGTGTCCGACGGCGCCCAGGCATTGGAGCGCTATCTCCTCAATCATCACGACGCCGTGGTGCTCGATTTATTGATGCACGGCATGTATGGCGTGGATGTGTTACAGAAGCTCAAGGAGTTGAATCCCGACTTGCCGGTCATCATTGCAACTGCGGACATTCAACGAACGACACGGGAAGAAGTGAAGCAATCAGGAGCGGCCGCAATGATAAATAAACCCGTTACCAAAGACCAGTTAGCCGAGGTGTTGGAGGTTGTTTTGAAAGGAGGCACCGTATGGAATTGACCTCCAGCCAGAAGGACGCCTTAACGGAATTGATTAACATCGGCTATGCGCGGGCCGCCGCCGCATTGTCCGATCTCACGGGTCATCGAATTTCATTGGCCGTTCCGGAAGTGGCCATTCATTTGATTCATGAGATCAAAGACAAGCTGGAGCGAGTCATCCTCGGCGAAGTCGCCAGCGTGAACCAGGTGTTCTCTGGACCCATTAATGGGAACGCCATTCTCTTGTTGGACCGCGAGGCAGCCATGCTGTTGAACCGGCTCCTTACGGACCGCGCGAATACTCCGGAACTTGACGGTGCGGCCCGCGAAGTGATCACCGAGGTCGGAAACATTGTATTGAATGCCTGCCTGGGAGCTTTTGGAAATCTTTTGAAAGTTCAGGTAACGTTCACTGTGCCTCACCTTCAGTTTGAAACCGTGCACAAGGTTTTAAAATCGATCACGGTTGGCGGTGACGAACTGGAATACGCTTTGATCATTCACACGCGCTTTCATATGCGCGCAAGTGATGTCAGCGGTTATTTGGTGATCATTCTCGGGGTAACCTCGCTCGAAAGATTATTGTTGGAATTGAAAAAATGGGAAGAGCGCGAGCTACGTTAAATACCGGTAAAATGCCTGACAGCACTGACAATTCCGCATCCCGGAGGGAGGAGGCGCTCCTATCGTGGATTCAGCAATTCGCACCCTACGGAGTTGTGACACTGGACGAGTCCTTCCAGATTCGAAGCTGGAATCATTGGATGGAACTTCACAGTGGCAAACGATTGGTAGATGTTACCGGGAAGAACCTGTTCACCCTTTTCCCCGATCTTCGCGAACGCAAACTGGTCTCGCACTTTGAACGTGCTTTGCAAGGCGAATCCAGCGTGCTTTCGACGTCGCTGCACCGTTATTTGCTGCCTCTGCCGTCACCTTTCCGCGAAACGAGCACGCCGCTCATGCTGCAAACAGCGCGGATAACGCCTCTTTTTTTTGAAGGCAAGGTGTGCGGGGTTGTGCTCGTAATCGAGGACGTCACGCAGCGTGAAAGCCAGGCGGAAATGCTCGCCCGGCAGCATCGCCGTGATGAATTGCTTTCCTGGACGCTGGGCCAGCTGTTGAAAACCGATCAACCGCGAAAAGCCGTTCGCCAGCTTTTCTTCAAAATCGCCGAACAACTCGATTTTGACACTTTCCTTATTTATCTCCGGGACCCGGAAACAGGAACGTCCAGCCTCGACGCCGCGGGTGGAATTCCAGTCGAGTTGGAAAAAGATTTTTCCGTATGTCCTTTTCTTGCCGTTCTCCCCGGCGAATCGCGCGAAGTAATCACTCTCAACGCGATTTCCCGGCGTCTCGAGCCTGAATATTCCATTTTCAAGAAGGCCGGTATATCCGCCGCTGTGGTCATTCCGCTTTTCGCCAAGGATCGCGATCTCGGTTTGCTTTGCTTCGCAACGGGAACGCACGAATGGATTCTCCCGGAAGAGTCGGACCTGATGAAAACCATCGCTCAGTATCTGGCCACCGCCCTGGACCGGGAAAACACCAGCCAGCAGCTTCGCCGGGCAAAAGAGCTATTGAGCGAGCACGCCCAGCTTCTGGAAAAACGAGTCCAGGAACGAACTTCCAGCTTGCAGGAAACTATTTCTGAATTGGAAACGTTCTCGTATACGATCGCCCATGATTTACGCGCGCCGGTGCGAGGCATTACCGGCTACTGCGAAGTGTTGCTGGAAGATTTCACCAATGAACTGCCCGCGGAGGCCAAGCGGATTGTCGAAAAAATTGCCCGCGCTTCCAGCCGTATGGATACGTTGACCCGGGATTTGCTCGAATTCAGCAAAGTTTCCCGGCAGGAAATCGCCCTGTCCCGGGTTGAGCTGGAGCCCATTGTCGATGATCTGGCCACCCTGCTCGTCCCTTCCGCACGTCAGACAATCACGATTTGTTCCCCGTTGCATCCCGTTCTGGCTCACAAAGGACTTCTGCAACATGTTTTTTCCAACCTGATTGACAATGCAGTCAAGTTCGTGCCAGCGGAAAAGCCTCCGAAGATTACCATTTCCGCTGAAATCGTACCCCACAGTTCTCCCAACACACGCTCGCGGACGTTGATCTTCAGTTCGACCGAACCCGCGTCACAAGAAGATGCGTCGTCACCGGCGCAACCTTCTCCGAATCACGTTCGAATCTGGGTGCGAGATGAAGGCATTGGCATACCGCGTGAAGCGCACCAGAAAATCTTCGGAATTTTTGAACGAGGGGTCACTTCGGATTCATATCAAGGCACGGGGATCGGGTTGGCTATCGTCGCACGAGCGATGCAGCGGATGGGCGGCACTTGCGGGGTTGAATCCGAACCCGGCAAAGGGAGTGGCTTCTGGCTGGAACTTCCGGCAGCGTAAAGTAAATATCGCACGGCTATCGAAAACGGCTCCGCGGCAAGGTATATCGTATCAATGGTAAGACTCGGGCAAAATCAAGGGGAACCCGCCCGGCCTCTGACTCTAAGCACGCTTACGGACTGCGAAGTTGGTAGAACATCTGTGCGCCTACCGAAGAATTGGTCACCACATAATTTCCATTTACCATGACGGGTTGAGAGGTCGCCGGAACCCCAACTACCCAAGCCGGTACACCAACCCCGGCATTAGCGGGTTGAAGTGTGCCGAAGATGGCGAGATCACCGGGCACGCTGCTGCCGGCGTGAACACCTTGATTTCCCGGCAACGTCGGAAGTTGGTAACGCTCCAAAGGTGCGATCATCAGTGCTGTTGCGGAAACGCCGCCATTGTCGCTATCGCCAATAATATTGCTCGCGGAATTAAATATCGCGAAGCCGGTTGAGCGCGAATTAAAACGACTCATAGACGGAGGTCAAAGAGATATGCCTCTCCAAAGGCTTGCCTTGCACAAAAACAACCGCGTCCGTTATATTTTCACAAATATATCGGACGAAATGACCCTAGTTCAACAAGTCGAATCTGTGCCGCTGCCGGCCCAATGCAGTTTTGCTGAGACGGATTGGAGAGCCTTGGGTCCCCACTGGTATCCCGTTGCTTTTGCGCACGAAGTCAAAGAGCGCCCCTTGGCAGTCCAGTTGTTGGATGAGAAGCTCGTCCTCTGGCGGACGAGCAATGGTCAGGTGCATGCAGCCCGCGATCTTTGCCTGCATCGTGGGGTGCCTTTGAGTCTGGGACGCGTGGAGAGGGATGAGTTGGTTTGCAAATACCACGGCTTCCGTTATGCCGCCGACGGACGATGCGTAAAAATTCCGGCTCACCCGGGCGCGGCAATTCCGCCCAAGCTTTGCCTTCGCACTCATCCGATCAGGGACAATTATGGGTTAATCTGGACGCAAATCATTCCCAATGCCGAAACGCCGTTTCCCGAATTTCCTGAGTGGCAAATGCCGGGGTATATTCAAGTGCTGCCAGAATCGATAACACTGAAATCATCGGCAGGCAGACAAGTGGAAGGCTTTTTGGACGTGAGCCACTTCGCCACAGTTCACGCCGGGTCTTTTGGTGAAGCGAACAAGCCAGAAGTGCAGAATTATCCAGTGGCACCCACGGCCAATGGCTTCACAGCCGACTATGTAAGCACCGTTTCAAACTACGCGCACGGCTCCAAACATCTGGCTCCGCCAGACTTCGCCTGGCGCCGTTTGTTTGAAGTGTTTTTCCCCTTCACTGCAAAACTCACGGTCTTTTTTCCACAAGGACAGTTGCATATCCTAAATGCCACCAGTCCCATTTCGAGCAAACAAAGCCGAGTGTTTGTCCCGATTTGCCGGAACTTTGATCCCGAATTACCATTGCAGACGGTGCTGGATTTCAACCATCAGGTCTTTGCGGAAGACAAAGAACTGGTGGAAAGCCAATGCCCGGAGGAACTGCCCATCGATTTGCAATCCGAAGTGCACATCCGGGCGGATCGAAGCTCGATCACTTATCGTCAAGGTTTGGCCCGTCTGGGCTTGGGCCGCACTTTCACCGCGTAGTAATTTGCGAAAGGGTGGCGGCGAATGGGACGGCAGACGATTTTAGTCGGAGCCTCTTGAAATCCAGGCGTCGCCGTGAGCCCACGATGAAAATTCGGATGAATAATTTTTAGGCAGTGCCTGGCTAAATGTTGGCGTTGGAAAGACTCTAAAAAGAAACTCACTCGCACTGTCGATCATTCCAGATCGATTACAGCCATCGGATTGCCGACGCGGCGCAATAATTTTAGTCGGTCTGCTCTTTTCTGATAACCCTCGCCCCTCCCCCTTTCTCCTCGCAAAAAAAGAAACCGCTCACCCACCAGCCAATTTATGGCAAACAAACGCCAAAAAATGGCCATGCCTTTGGCGGTTATATTGCTTGGTTTCCCGTCGTATGAAAATGAACGTGCGGAGAATCATAAAAGGGAAATTCCGTCTTAATCCGTCATCGTGATTGGTTCCGGCTTTCGCTGCATGGCTTTCCGCGACGGCGAAGGCAGGCTCCGCAATTTCTGGAGCGAAGATATCCTCCCGTTGCCCGTTCAAATTTTGGATCCCGAAAATTAATCACTCGGTAAAGGTTCTCCAGGTCCTCAAAGGGTTTTTGCGCTCAAAAGTTTTACCAACCAGTGCCCGTGTTTTTGCGTCCTTTCACGCCATTAAATTCACAATAACAAAATATAGCAATGCAAGCTTCCCTGCCTCCGTTTCACTGTTCCTATCTGCCGGCATTTTCAGAATTGCTCGCGCAATTGGAATGCTCCCTCTTGATCAGCACTTATCAGGCGGGCAAAGTCATCGCGCTCAGTTCGAATGGAGAACAAATCTGCCAGTTGCCGCGCACGTTCAATTCGCCGATGGGTCTGGCGCTGGACAAAAACTTACTGGCCGTTGCCACCAAGGAAGAAATCGTGCTCCTGGCCAATTCCGCGGAACTCGCGCAGACGTACCCCACCAAGCCGGGCTGTTATGACGGCATATTCGTTCCGCGCGGCATATTGTACACCGGCCAGCTTGCGGTCCACGACCTGGCCTGGGTGAACGGTTCCCTCGTGGGCGTCAACACCAGCTTTTCCTGCATCTCAAAATTTGACCACACGTTCAGCTTCACTCCCGTCTGGAAACCGGCCTTCATCTCGGAATTACAACATGAAGATCGCTGCCATCTCAACGGCATGGCGATTGAGGGTGGTGAAGTCAAGTACGCCACCGCCCTCGGCACCACGGACACCGCGCAGGGTTGGCGGCCCGGCAAGGCGCGCGACGGCGTGTTAATGGACGTCCAGACGAACGAAATCATTCTAGGCGGCCTGCCCATGCCCCACTCGCCACGCCTGATCAACGGCCAGCTGTTGCTGCTGCTGTCTGCCACCGGCGAAATTGTTCGCGTCGACCCGCGCACCTGCCGATACGAAGTCATCACCCGCGTGAACGGATTTGTGCGCGGCATGGATTGCTGCGGAGATTACTTGTTTGTCACCACTTCCAAGCTCCGCAAAACCCACACCTTCGGGGACCTCGAACTGGCCCGCAAGGAACTGTTCTGCGGCATCACCGCCATTCATCTGCCGACTGGAAGCCTTGTCGCGCAATTGCGTTACGACAATTCGTGCGAAGAAATTTATGACCTCCGGGTGCTGTCCGGTATCCGCCGTCCGAATTTGCTCCGGCACGATCAGGAAGTTCACCGTCACGCCGTAGCTACCCCGGAAGCGACGTTCTGGGCCACCCCCCAGGTCACCCACAACCCCCAACCGCAGAAACAAACCGTTTGATGCCCCACGGGCAGCCCGTTCTTTGCTGAAACTTTAAACCTAATCTATGAAATCATTCGTTGTACCTAAAACCTGTCTCCGCGCCGGAGCAACCGGACGGTTTGCCCTGAAACATTTTACCCGGGCGCTGAAACGCGTCCTGGGAATTCGCCGATTTACGCGCCGGCAAAGGGAGGCAATTCGCCGGCATTACGCTGGCATCCTCGCGCAGCATCCGCGGATCACGCTTCCGCAATTGACGAAGTTTGCCATGACCCTTGCAGTCGGCATCCTGCTTCACACCAATTCCGCGCACGCCAGCGGGCCTTTCATCACGGCCACCAGCCCCGTCGCGGCCATTACCGGCCTCAAAGGGACCGCTCCGGCGTTTGGTGACATTGATGGCGATGGAGACCTCGACTTGATCGTGGGTGACATGGATGGCCATGACCGGCTCCGGTTTTATCGCAACACCGGCACCAAAACCGCGCCCGTCTTCACCCTGGACACTTTGCCGGCCGGCATCCCCGCCACCGACACCGGCAGCGCAACCAGCATGCGCTTGCCCGCCATGGGCGACATCGATCACGATGGAAAAACGGATGTCGCGGTCGCACTCGGCGACTTTTACACCGAGTCAACCACCTTCCATTACTACAAGAATAACGGCAACGGAACCTTCACGGAATTTCACCCGTCCGGGCTGCCGACCTCGACCAGTTCGCAATTTGGCCAGATCCGGTTCAAGGACGTGGACTTCGACGGTGATGACGATGCCTTCGTGATTTCCGGCGAGACTGGCATCATCACTTATTATCGGAACAATGGTAATGGTACTTTCACACAAACGACGCCGCCTTTCTCGAACATCCCCTCCGGACTGTCCTATCCTTTGATTGACTTTGCGGATATTGACGGCGACGGCGATTACGACATGGTCGTCGGTGTCTGGGGCAACGGCTCGCAGGTAGGCCTCAAATATTATCGTAATGACAACGGCGCTTTCGTCGCGGTGGATCCCGCGACGGCGTTCCCCGGCTCGAACTTCAGCCTTAGCCCCGGCCAATGGCTATTGCCCTGCCTGGTGGACATCGATGGCGACGGCGATGTGGACCTGTTTGTCGGAGATTATCAGGCCTCCAATGGCGCGGTACCGATTCATTATCTCATGAACAATGCGCCCTCGGTTGTCAGCCTCACCCCGGCGGATAATTCCACCAACGTTCTGTTGAATCAAACCTTCAACATCAACTTCAACTCCACCGTTGCGGTTGGAACCGGAAACGTGCTCGTCAAAAAGACGTCGGACAACTCCACCGTGGCCACGATACCCGTCGGCAACCTGACCATTAATGGCGCGCAAGCGAGCTTTACCGTGGCGGGTTTGGCGAACGGAACGGACTATTACATCACCTGGGCCGCCACCGCTTTCAAACGTTCCAGTGACAATGCCCAGATCACCGGCGTCAACGACACGAGCTACTGGAGTTTCACCACCACAGCGGCAGCTGCTGACACCACGCCGCCCTCCATTGTCAACGTCACCGCCCCGGCCAACAAAACGTATCGCCTCGGGCAAGTTCTCAGTTTCGGAGTCAATTTTGACGAAGCAACCATCGTGGACACCACGAGCGGCACGCCGCGCCTTCCGATCACGCTGGACACCGGCGGCACAGCCTACGCCAATTACGCTTCCGGCACTGGCACCACCAATCTGGTGTTTTCGTACACCGTGGTGAACGGCAATTTGGATTCCAACGGCGTCACCGTGGGAGGTTCCCTTGACTTGAACGGCGGTACTCTCCGGGACGCCGCTTCAAATAATGCGAACCTGGCTCTCAACAACGTCGCCAGCACTGCCTCCGTGCTCATCGACGGAGTGCCACCGACCTTGGTTTCCATCCTGCGCGAGACGCCGCTTAATCAGACCGTCCAGACAACCAGCGTTGTCTTCCAGGTCAATTTTTCCGAACCCGTCAACACGCCCTTCTCCGGTTTGTTCCGTATCAGTCCGGTGGGCAGCAGCACCATCACTGGCACGATCGCATCCGTCACAGGCGGACCGCAATCGTATGACGTGACCGTCAACATCACGGGCGGCACGGGCGAATTCCGACTCACTCTCAATCTTCCCTGAAAACATGAATCTACATTTTCGAACCATCCTTTTGGAGAATCCTAAAGCAACCAGAACGAATATGAACACCGTTCAGAAACCATCGCATTCATTTAGTCCGGCACGAACGATCCTGGCGGCAGCCATTGCCGCGCTGATGTTTAGCCAGGCGCCGGCTGTCCTGGCTAGCGCCCTTATCGCTGACCTTGCAGGCAACCAGTTGGTGGGACCGTTGCCCACCGGCGAATCCTACATCTACGCTCCCAACAACGCCCCGACCGACATCGCGCTCTCGAATAGTTCCGCCCATCAATCGGCGGGTGCAAATGCCTCCGTCGGCACACTCACTACCACGGACGCCGACAGCGGGGACAGCCACACTTATTCGCTCGTCTCCGGCGCGGGCTCCACGGACAACAACTCGTTCAATATTTCCGGTGCCAGCCTGCGGGCCAATGACGCGGCCACGCTTTCACCCGGCGATTATTCCGTCCGTATCCAAACTGATGACGGAAACGACGGCACGTTCCAAAAAGCATTCACGATCAACATCGTCGATGACATCGCGCCCATCATCACCAGCGCGAGCAACGCGAATGCCACGAACGGCATGGCCTTCAGCTATACCATCACGGCCTCCGGCGGTGCGATGACTTTCGACGCGGCCGGGTTGCCGAACGGTTTAAATACCGACACGAACAGCGGAATAATTTCCGGCACTCCCTCGCAAGCCGGTATGTTCAACGTTCAAATCATGGCTGCGGATGCGGCGGGTAATGTCACCACCAACGCTTTGAATCTGAGCGTCGTCAAGGCTACTGCGATGATCCTCCTCGGCAACTTAAACCCGGCCTATGATGGCTCGGGCAAAAGCATCACGGTTTCCACCACCCCCGAAGGTTTGACCGTTGCACTGACCTACAATGGGGTGAGCGCGTCACCCACGAACGCCGGAAATTATCAAGTCATCGGCATTATCGATGACAGCAGCTATGCCGGCAGTCAAACGAACACCTTTGTCATCGCCAAAGCACCCTTGTCCGTGCAGGCCGACGACGCCACCCGTGCCTACGGCCAGACGAATCCGATATTCACCGGCACCATCACCGGCGCGGTGCCTGCCGATAATATGAGCGCCACCTATGATTCCGAAGCAACGCCCACGAGTATGTCCGGCACGTATCCGATTGTTCCTTCCATCAACGATCCGGATGGCAAACTAGCCAACTACGAAGTGGCCCTGACCAACGGAACATTGACCGTCACCAGCATGCCCGCAGTATTGACGATCGAATCCCTGCCGGCCCTCGTGCAGCCGACCAACCGTTGCGCTGGAATAATCATGGACCACGCACTCATCACCCTCACCGGGGAAGTGGGCCGCCCCTACGACATCATGGTCTCGACGAACTTTACCGATTGGTCAGTGCTGACCAACGGTGTGACTGATACGAACGGCACGTTGGATTACATGGATTGGGAAGTGCCGAACCAATCCCAGCGATACTTCCGAGCGCGATCGCAATAAGCCACTGCCGTTAAATCGGCGGATTCAAAAAGGCAAAGGCTCAAAAGCCTTTGCCTTTTCTGTTTAAAAGCATCCCTGCGTGGGGACCTATGAAACCTCGCGTCCATCCAACATCTACGATCTTCGTTCCAACCGTCGAGAAAAACACCCAACATTTCATCGAGGTCGTTGTATGAGATATTACTTTCTTAAGCGAGGGTACATTGTGGTACTGTTCGGGTGTGCGGGATGGCTTGGCAATCAAACATGGTTTACAGCGGAAGATCTGGTGGACGAGATAGTGGAACCGCCCCGGCTGATGCGATCACCGGCAGAGGTTCAATTGCCAGCGGTCTGCAATGGACCGACGGAGGATGAACGATTCGTTCAGGCGATGCTCACCGGGTTGGGAAAGGTGCAGGTGTGGGACAAAGCTGCGTTCGGACGGGAACTGGCGGCGTGGTTCAATCGGAACGTGAAGGGAGCTTCACAGCCATTTACGTCAACGGAGTGTTAGGCGGCTCCCCTTTTTCCCACTTCGATTTTGGAGCATGAATCACCGAAAAGCACGCTTCGTTGTAGAACAAATAAATCCACACGCCTCCATCTCCTTTGGGAGATACCAACCGCCAGAAATCAAACACTCCATCGCCTCGGCTATCTCTGATGCAGTGCTTTGCGATGGAACGAAGATATTCCAGACTTTCCCGATTCGGTGGGGGAACCTTGATGCTAAATTGATCGGAGCCATAATCATATCCCCGGTAGAAATGAGCCAGCAGCCCCTTCGTGATACGAATCAGAAATTTGTTGGCCCTTTCTTCGGGAATGCTGATTGTTGGAACCGGTATTTGCAACCCGAGCGTTTTCAAGGTGCTCATCCCTACGTGTTCTCTGACACTTTCTCGCAATTTGGGACTTCTCTCAAACGACGATCCGACCACTTTGTCTTTCAAAATCGTTTTACCAGCAGGGCTCGCATTATGAACATGGGCAACCCAAGCGCGAAACGCCTCATCGTCGAGCGAAAGCGGTTTGTGGCAATCGTCGCAGCATTTCACTTTTATCAGATTCTTGGGGCGAGGCGCAGGAAAGAAGCCCTTCGGCGGAACATGATCGCCGGTCAATTTCTTTTCCGTTGCGCCACACAGGTAGCATTTTTCCACCTAATCAAGATAGAATTTCTTTGGAGAACAGCAAGATTATCGAAGCATACTGATTTGATATTAAAAGTGCGGGATATTTTTCACTTGGACGGGCAATGTCTAACCCATTAGGGTATGCAGTACGAAGTGAATTCGAATTCTAAAAGCAGCGATTAGCGTCATTAAGATTCATGGGCAAAAACTCGTCAATTGAATGGACAGACCATACGTTTAACCCGTGGTGGGGGTGCACGAAGGTTTCGCCCGGCTGCGAACATTGTTACGCTGAAACATGGGCCCATCGCGTAGGACAGGATGTGTGGGGAGCAAAGCAGGACCGGAGGTTTTTCACGGACAAGCATTGGCAAGAGCCCATACGCTGGAACGCTGACGCAGCGGAAAGCAAAAAACGACGGCGGGTGTTTTGTGCATCCATGGCCGACGTTTTTGAAAACCGAGATGATTTAAACAAATGGCGGTCGAAACTCTGGCAGCTAATAATTGATACGCCGTGGCTCGACTGGCTTTTGCTTACAAAACGTCCAC
>DATAZE010000040.1:0-38066 GCA_036272195.1 Verrucomicrobiia bacterium
AAGTCACCAACGGGAACTGGCCGATCGCAAACCCGTAACCATTCACGTTAATCACGGTTGTGCCTGCCACGTTGAAGCTGCCGCTGATCGCGAGGGCCGCGGCAGGAGTGCCGGACACGAGATCGTAGGTGAAGTTCAATGTCGAATTTCCGGCGAGCGTCAGGCCCGTCGCTGGGAAGGTCGCCGTCCCTCCATTCAGTCCGAAACCCAGAGCGGCGTTATTGACGGTCACATTGTTGAGGTTGGCGACTGAATTTGCGGAGAAATTCAGCGCCCCACTTGCGAGGACAGTTGGCCCGGTATAGAACGAACCCAGGCCAGTCAGGTTCAACGTGCCGTTGCCGATTTTGGTCAGGCCGCCGTCGAGGGCATTGTCGCCCGGAATCGAGCTATGCTGCAGAGTCGAAGCGATGGTGACGTTGAAACTGGCAGTATCCACCTTCAGGCCTCCGTTGCGAACATTGACCTGCGCCACGTTGGTCACGAAAGCAGCGCTGTTTGCGGTGGGGACTAACACGCCACCGTTGAAGTTCATGATGGAATTTGCGCCCGAAGAGGAAACCACGTTGAGAGTCCTGAGCGTGCCGCCGTCGAGATTATACGTGCCCGTCGCAGCGGGGGCCGTGGCAATGTCCACACCCGCGCTGGCGGTCACCGTGCCGCCGCTCTGGTTCAAAGTGCCCACGCCCACTGCTCCCACGCGAATCGCGCTGGCTGCGCTCAGGAAACCGGCACTCAAATTATAAGTTCCCGTTCCGCTGAATGATGTGCCCGCGGTTCGTCCACCGATGCAGAATGTTCCGGCGGTGATGTTCAACTCCGCCACAATGCCGCCGGTTTGATTGACCGTGCCGCTGGCGGTCGAGGCCGTCCCATTTGCCGATCCCACATAAAACGCGTTCGCGTTCAAACTGGTTGTATCCTGGATGTTAACGGTGCCCACCGCAGCGCCCACATCGCCCACGTTGAAGTCGCTGGTGGTGGCGAAGTTCGCGGTTCCTTTCAGCGTCAGCGTGCCGACGTCGTTACCGCCGTGACCGATGCTGCTAAAGGCGCTGGAACTAATGATCCCGGAATCCAATGTCACCGCGCCCAGGCTCACAAACAAACTTCCGGAGAAGTTGTTGCTCCCGGTCAGCGTCCAGACACTGGCGCCGGTTTTGGTCAAGCCAAGCGCCCCGGACATATTGCCCGCAAACGTCGTGTTCGAACTATTGTTGACTGTGATTGTGGGCGCCCCGGCGGACACGGTCACGGCGCTATTGCCAGACAGGTTGCCGAAAGTTTGGCTGGCGCCGAGGCTGAGGGTGCCATTGGAAATCACCGTGTTGCCGGCAAAAGTGCCCGGCACATTGATCGTCACCGCGGCATTTCCGACTTTCGCCAGTCCGCCCGGCGAGTTGATTTGGCCGGTGCCCTGGAATGTGTAATTGACTGACGCATTGTTGATCGTGACGCTGGCCGGGCTGATTGTGTTGCTTAACAGCACGGTGCCGCTGCCCTGGTCATTAAAAGTCACCGCGTCGCCCGGAGGCACATTCTCGATGTAATCCGTCGGCACACTTCCAATCAGCCAGTTGGTTGTCTGATTCAAATCCCAAAGGTTGGGCGAGATATTATTCGTTCCGGTCCAGACAATCCCACTGCCAACCGAGGACACCGTCACATAAATAATCTGATTCACGGTGTCGTTTGAGAGCGTGGCGGTCACGCCGCGCGGACCGACCACCGTGCCACTGAACGAACCCGAGAGACTGCCGTATTTGAGAACCGGGAATGTGCCGACCACGAAATTACCACCGACACGGATTGCGCAGGTGCCGTTAATCGTGACGGTGTTCGCAAAAAGAGCGGCGTTGGTTGGATTGCCAATCAGACCGTAGGAAAAGTCGAGCGTGCTTTGCGCGCCGTTGCCCAGGGTCAGGTTCCCAATCGCGGCGCTGTTGCTCACCGAACTGGCCGAGACACCAAAACTGGTCCCGTCGGCGACGATGACATCTCCACTGTTTTGATACGCGGGAGTAATGAACAACTCGCCGTGGTTCACAATGGTCTGCCCGAAATAGGAGTTGGCCGCATTCAGCGTGGTCGTGCCGGAACCATCCTGAATCACCGAACCGCCACCAACGATCGGCGTGCTGGAAAAATTGACTCCCTGGACGAGTGCATCGCTGTGGTTGAATCTAAGGGTGCCTTCGTCGTCAATGGCTCCGCTGGCGGACAGTGAGCCAGTGGTCCCGCCATTACCCAACTGCAACGTGGCCCCAAAGCTGATCGTGGTGCCGGCGCTGTAGGTGTTGGTACCGCTTAATAGAAGTGTGCCCGTGCCGGTTACCGTGCGCGCGCTGGCGCCGATCAGAGCACCGCTGAACTCGGTTTGCGGATTATTCACCATCAATGTCTTCGAAGTGCCGTTGTTGGCCGAGCCGGTGAATTTGAGATTGGCAGTGCCGCCGAAAATCGTGATCGCGCCCGCGCCGCCATCGAAGTTAATTGCATTCGTAATGGTGTGGGCCGCCCCATCCACCGATTGGATGGTCGCTCCTGCGAAACCACCGTTGAAATCCAATTGACCGCTTCCGGTGGCCGAATCGTTGCCGATGGCCAGCGTGCCTTCCGTGAGGTTCATGGTTCCACTGAACGTGCTGGTGCTCGATAACACGAGAGTGCCCGCGCCTACCTTGGTCAGGCCTCCCGCTCCGCTAATCGCACCGCCGACTGTCAGCGTGTTCGCGAACACCGTCACAAAGCAGGTGGCCGGCAGACTGACAGGCCCAGCGCCCAGGTTCAGGTTGTGACCAAATCCGCCGAAGATGAAATTGCCGTTCCAAAGCTGCGCATTATTTGGCGCCAGCGTCACATCACTACCGCCGGTATTATCAATGGTCGTGCTTCCCCCAATGGTCAATGTGCCGGTACCGAGGGCGGAATTCGCGTTGATATCCAACTCTCCCCCGCTCAAGTTCACGCCTCCGCTGAAAGTATTCGCCGCGGAAAGAGCCAAGGCACCCGTGCCAGTTTTAATCAATGACCCGGAACCAACTATAACTCCGCTATCAGCCAGGGCGATCCCGGGCGAATCGATTTGCAGCGTGGCTCCGCTTCCGCCGAGGGTCGCGCCACGATCAGTGCTGACCGCTCCACCGGTATATTCCAAAGTGCTTCCGTTAAGGACGAGATTGGCGGACGCAGAACTCGCGGCGCCGATGTCACTGGGCGAACCGCCGTTGGCCAGGGCGCCCACGCTTAAAGTCCCGGCATTGACGGCAGTCACACCAGTGTAGGTGTTGGCGCCGCCAGAAAGCGTCACACTACCGCTGTTGTTTTTGGTCAATCCGATGCTGCCGCCGATGTTATTACCCCCGCTGGACGTGATGGTGTAGGAAAATGACGCGCTGTTGTTGAACAAGATGCTTCCCGGCTGAACTGCCGCGTTCACCGTCACGAAATCGTTGCCAGTTGAATCATCAAAGAGTACCGCGGCGCCATTGGCGAACACGCTCGCATGACCGGTCCAGTTGGCCGTGGCTGTGTCCCAATTGCCATTCACAATCCCGGTCCAGATGTCGGACACGGAGGCGACGTTTAAGTAAAGCGTGGAACCGCTGACGGAAAGGGTTGCGGTCAGCCCAGGCGAGACGCCCAATGTAAAGGCGCTCGCGTCCGCCGGGCCGCCGGTTGTCCACTGAACCAGCGGATAATTATTTCCCGCCGCGAAAGTGCCGGAGGTGATGTTGATCGTCACTGCCCCACCCACTGAGAGCGTACCGGCATTGATCGGTGCGACGGTCGTGCTGTTGAGTCCGTCGAATTCCAAAGCGGTTGCGCCGCTGGTTCCCAGCGTCACGGCACTCGGTGAAAGCTGGCTGCCGCCGGAAACCGTGACCCCCAGTTTGGCTCCATCCGCAACCGTGATCGCTCCGGCGCCCGTCTGGGCGGAACTGATCACCAGTTTGCCGGCATTGACGAGGGTGACGCCGCTGTAGCTGTTCGCGGCATTCAAAATAGTCGTGCCCGTTCCCGCCTGGGTGAACGAACCGGTTCCCGTTATCGGGCTGCCGCTGAAATCAACGCCCTGCATCGCCGTGTTGTTGCGGTTGACAGCCAGGTTGCCGTTGACCGTCAGAGTGCTGCTGGACGATAGCAACCCGCCCACTCCCCCGTTGCCCAATCGCAAAGTGCCGTTGCTGATGGTGGTGGCCCCGAAATAAATATTCGTGCCGGCCAACGTAAGAGTTCCGGAACCCACTTTGACCAAATTACCACTGTCGGTCAGCGAACCGGTGTAGGTGGTATTGGAACTATTGCCGCCAATGCTCAGCGTAACGGGTAAACCCACGCTGTCCGTCAGGGTTTGGGGCGACCTGCCAGTCAGGGCTCCTAAATTGAAGGTCCCGGAGTTGACGCCGGCAGCGAAAGACACTGGATTAGCCTGCGCAGCGTCCAGATTCAAAGTCGCATTACTGAGGGCATTCAGATTGTTGAGTTGCAAAACGCGATTGGCCAGGCTGGCAATAACATTATTCACTCCGTTGGAAACCGTGATCGTGCCGGCGTAAGGGTTGGCGGCGCTCAGCTTAATGAGGCCTGTGTCCTGGCCGGTGTTGATATTCGGCCCGGATACCTGCAACGCAGCCGAACCGCTGATGGAGGCCGTGAATTCCACGGTTTCGAACTTGGCATTGGCGTTGGCGGTCGCGCCCAGCGCTCCGAGAAATGACGCCGCGTTCACCGTGACATTGCCGGCCACCGTCAGGACGCTGTTATCGCTATTGGCTCCGGCTTGATCCAACGCGCCGCCGTTCAGAATCAAATTAGTGACCACGATGGTTCCAACTGCCGTGTTATTGGCGGCATTGTTGCCGATTTTGCCTAATAAGCGACCGCCCGCATCGATGGATAATGAATCGCCGGCGAAAGGAAAAGTAAGGCCTGTGGTTGTGGCGTTCGTCGTCCGGATCGTAAAAGGTCCGGTCAAGTAAGTATTCCCGGGCACCGGAATTCCCACCGGATTCCAGTTGGTCGAACCCGTGAAGCTGGTGGTATTCGCCGCGTCACTCGTTTTCAGCGACACATTGCCGGCGCTCGCCACGCCAACGGCCCAAAGGAGCATTAAAACAGCAAGAAAAGAGAGTTTAATTGAGCCCAATCCTGGGAGATGGTTCGGACTGAATTGGGGGTGAGGTTGGTTTTGGGTGTTCATAAGAGTTTGGGCGACCGACTGCGGCTATAACCTGCGATGCGCTGTGTGCGCACAACGTGGGCGGAAAATAAGCGTGCTGCTTACGCTGCTGTTCATTTTTACCGGAGTTCCATTCAGTAGTGCGCCAGATGCGTTTCAAACCAGAAAAAAATATTGAAACTTTATTTTCCGACCCAAATGCAACCTGAGCACACCGGTGGTACCTGACGAACGATCCTGATGGTTGTGGTCTCCTCGTTTCTGACTTTTGTTCTGGCGCTGGCGATTTTTCGGCTTGCCAGCGAAAGGAAAAAGAAGCAGTTTGTCGCCTCGCAAAATTGCGAAAAGGCCTGCGAAAACCAGCAGTTTTCGGCGGTCTTTCGATTCCGGTTGCGTGCTTAGCTCAGTGGTAGAGCACTTCCTTCACACGGAAGGGGTCGCAGGTTCGAAACCTGCAGCGCGCACCATCTTTTCCAAGGAAATTGGTGAACTAGCCATCCACGCAAAAGAAACCCAAAACTTCGCGATGGATTTGAACAAGAATGTGAAGTTTCCAAAGCGACTCCGTTATCGGGGCCAAGGCAAGGTTTGGGCCACGATTTACAAGGACAAGGACAAGGACAAGGACAAGGACAAGGACAAGGACAAGGACAAGGACAAGGACAAGGACAAGGACAAGGACGATAGGAACCCGGCCCGTCCCTACAAACTTTACAGGCGCATTCGGATTGAGGGAAAGCCGCACAGTCGGTTCAAAAGATTTCCAACATACAGCGCGGTCAAAAAGGCGGGGGACAAAATCGTAGCTGACATCGCTGGCGGGAAACTCGCCGCAACCCTTTCACCGGGTCAGGTTAGCGATGCGCTGGCCGCACTCGAACGGTTACGGGGATTTTACGTGACTACCGGGCGCAAGGTTTCACTGCTCGGAGCCGTTAGCGAGTTTGCCGAATCGGCGGGGAGACTTCCGGGCGGGAGAACGCTTGGGGAAGCCGTTACTGGCTTTCTCCGCTCCGTCGTCTCGGTTATTTCCGTTGCCATGCGGATAGCTGTGAAGTATCAACTTTCACATGATTAAGTGGGCTATTTCTCAGTTGGGAAAAATACCGGTTCCGACCCGTCTTCTGCCTTTTTTGGGGGTTCTAATGGCGACCGCTTTAATTATTCTGCTGCCATTGGGCGGCGTGCCCTACATTGAAGTGAATAGCACGAATCTTACGTTCGATCTCCCGACGTTTCAGAATTTTGAAATCAATTTTCAAGACTCCGTTGAAATCAAGGACTGCGGCATTGGCTTGATTCCGCCGCCGTCAACAAACGCTGTCTCGGAAATTCATCTAATTCCAGTTGTCGCCAATATCAAGGCGTCTAGTTTGTTGATACGGAATCCATTAGCGAATCAAGTGAACAATGGCCTAGCAACCAACGCTTTCAAGGTCCATATGGACATCTCCTCTGATGTTGCAGTTCGCATTTCGTCAGTTGCGATCAATGGGAGTCGACTCAAGCTTGCGACCTTTGCAAAGAACAATTTGAAGGTACACAGTTCCGAACTTGTCCGCTTCCATTACATTCGCCGGTATTTAGCGAGTTGGATATTCAAGTTCAATGATGTCGTGTCGAACTGGATTTTGACGGCGCTATCTGTCGGGTGCGTAATTGTCTTCTGCAAGGTGGCTGACATGGAGATACAGGTGTACTTTTTTTCGGATAGTCGCCTTAAGAAGCGCCTTAATAAATTTCTCCGGATTAAAAAGACTACGACGTTCGACAATCGGCGAAAAGCGTTCGACAAATACATCGCTCAATGGCACAAGTGGGATTCACGATTTCGATTCTTACAAGCATTGGGACCAGCAATAGGTTTCATTTTGACTGTTTCCAGTCTAGTCGAGGTGCTTCATCCGGCAACACGATCAACCAATGACCTGGACGCGTTTTTGACAGGGATTCATGTCGCAATGATTTCGACATTTTTAGGTCTCCTCTTAAGATTAATTTCGCTCGAAGGCGGACGCGCAAATGACGTTTTGCTTGACCGATCAGACGTGCTTATCGATTCTGAGGAACCCCGGCAGGAATCCACCACACCGTTGCCTCAATTGCGTGTCGAATTATGAAAACGCGTCTTTCCATTCAATTGCGAGAAGACTCGAACACGCGCGTTGCGGCATATGAGTCGATGTTGGACCTTTTTACATTGATAACTTTCGTCCTGATTATAGCCGCGTTGATGTATGCAACGCGAGTGTCCGGGCAAGGTCAAAATTGGTCGTCAGTCGTAACTGGTATCGTAGAAAAGGGGTCGGGTGTCCCACGCACTTTTCCCGAAAATGCTCTTACGATTATGGTTTATCGGGAAAATTCCAAGGATATGCTCACATTTGTTGACGGGCAAAATCCAGTCCCCGACCGGCGGCAAGTGACCAAGGCGGATGTTTTTGGGTTACTGGATGGATTTGCATCTGTTTTCGACCATGTTAGAGTTGTGAACGTAGTAGTGCACAATGGCACCGAGGATGCGAACGGTGATATTTATCTAAAGGTGACTTCGTGGCTTGCAATTCATAACCATAATTTTAACTTTTTTGCAGAATAATGGAGTCCGCATCTCGCACGCAGGTAAGGCTTCAAGTCAAAAATTCGGATAAGCTACGACTGGCGAGGAAACCGTCTCAAGCCCAACACGACATAACTCACCCGACGCTGACTCGCAGCAGCACGTGCCCTTGCGCCATCTGTTCTCTTCTGCGTTCGGTTCGTCGTGGGACTAGAGCGTTGGAGTCCGAAAAGAAACGAAAAAAAGCAGCATTGCGAACCTTGTATAACACCCCTGTATCTTTCATTCAGGCATTGATGGCGGAATCGATCAAAAGCTCATTTAGTTTGATAGTCGTTTCGCTTTGCGTCGCGTTACCTATTACAGCGGCATTTTCGCTAGGGCGAGACGAGCCCAGTCCGGTGATAGACGAAACTGGGTACATGACGCAGCAAATGGTCCAGTCCGCTGTCGGTCCTGAGCCGCCGCCGCCGCCACAGCGCCGTCTTCAACCACCTTCCGATTTGAGGATAACTCCCGCCCCATTTAGATGATGAGACGTATTTAACGCACGACCGTTGCCACGTCTCTTTATCCCCGCCGTTTACCGCCCAAAACAATCCCAAAACATTTGGGCCGGATTCGCTCACCCAAAACATTCCAAAAAGCCCGCCGCCCATGCAAAACTTTGCAAAACATTTTCCAGTGCGTTATCGAGCGTAAACGCGCCAAACATGTTGGCTTCATTGAGGTTTTCAAGCATGATAACGGGCGATAACGGTTAACAACACACGATCATGAACGAAGACACTCACACCCCACAAGCAGGTTCGAAACCTGCAGCGCGCACCATTTTTTAGAATCTTCCAAAATGGAGTTCACTTCTCCGACACCGCTGTCGCGGTAATCTGTTCTTTCGAGGTGGCGAACTCCTGACTTTTCGCGGTCTCGAGTGCTTTCTCCTTAGCCTCGCCCTTCGTCCGTGCCTTGATTGAAATATTCGTTTCGGCAACGGTGACCAGGCGGACCCGAACTTCGAATGTCTTGTCGGCTGGGATTTTCTTTTCAGGTTTCGAAGTCTTGGTGCGCTTGGGTTTGGATGCCGACTTCAAATCTTCAGATGAAATCGCATCTTCCGGTTCCGATGGTTCAACGAGGTCGTATTTTATTCCAATTACTTTCCCCTTATCCGCCGGCAATGGCTTTGGAAAAATAAAATAAGACGAGTGCGGTTGCCGGTGAAAACCAATCTCGCCAAAATCCGTTTTCTTTGAGGCGGGCGGCTGCACGACCGTCAGTACCCGGTTCGCTTTAACGGCGCGCATGAACTGAGGATCCTGCCGGGGCTCCGTCCAAAGCGATTTTGGTTCCGGCTTTCCTGACGTTTTTACAAGATCACGAAAACGGATGGCGGGCATGGCGTAATATCCGTTTGCGCGCCTGGCGACTCCATGGGTTGGAATGCGTAGTTCTCCTTATTACGCCGTGTTCGTTCACGTCTTAAGGTGTATCTTGAATGGGGAAGCCGAAATAGCGGAAGGCCGCACCGAATCGCATGAAAATTTTCACGCTCTACATCGGAATGGATCAACCAGGTGCCCGGGAAAATATCCTGCGGATTCTGGGCGAGAGTTTTGCGTCATTTACGTTCATTGAGGGAAAAGGAGTTTTTCGCGGAACCGTCGAGCCAATGTTGTTCGTGAAAGTGGCCACCATGGATTCACGATTGGTGATTCGAGTGGCTGAGAATATTCGATCCGCGCTGAAGCAGGACTCGGTCGGCATCGAATATGAGAACAGCTATTATAAATGTACCGCTGCCGACCAGGCCGCTGATCTGACGCAGAGGCTGGAAACGGAGAATCCGGTTTGAATAGTCAGCTTCTCAAGGATTCACCAGGCGATAAAACATCGAGCCGCTGCCGGAGAGATTCGTTACCACATTCTGGTTGGCAAATGTCCGTGGGACGTTGGTCACTACTATCCAGTTGGAGGGAGCGAGATTCGTGGTGGCCAGCAAACGATACTGGCTCGTGGGCACTGGCCAGCTTACGACAGAATTTTGGCCTGCGCCCGCGATGCTCAGGGACGGAACGATCACTTGCGCCACGTGTGCGACGCGAATGGTGTAGTTGAAGGTGTCGGCGATATAGATATTGCCAAAAGGATCGAGCGCAATGCCGTAAGGAAAATCAAAACCCGCGTTGGTATAATAGCCATCCGCTGAACCGAAACTGCCGGCGAGGGTGGTCATGAGACCATTCGTGGAAATGAAACGAACCAATCCATAGCCGCCATCGGTCACATAGATATCGCCGGATGAATCCGAGGCCAGACCGTAGGGATTACCGAAAGTGCCATTGGTGGCCACACCATCGCGATGCCCAAAAATGCCGGCTTGTCCCGCAAAGGTGGTCACAATCCAATTAGTTCCGGTAGCGTCCGGAGCGAGCTTGCGCACGGTTCGGTTACCGACGTCCGCCACGTAAACGTTCCCCGAAGGATCACAAGCCATCCCGGTCGGATGATTAAAAAGCGCCTGGCTATTGGTTCCGTCAGAGCTGCCAGATTGTCCGGGAAACCCGGCGATGGTCGTCACGGCCCAACTGGCGGTGGAAGGGATAGGGGAGACTTTGCGAATGACGTTACTGTTGTAATCCGAGACGTAGATATTCGTGAGACTATCCACCGCGACGCCCCAGGGAGCGGAAAATAAGGCGGAAGTATTCGTGCCGTCAGCCCATCCTGCGACGCCGGAAGCGCCGGCGAGCGTGGTCACGGCCCCGGTGGGACCGACCCGCTTGATCACGTTATGTCCGGAATCGACCACGTACAAATTCGTTGCCGCATCGATGGCGATCCCTTCCGGAGTAAAAAAGCCGCTGGCAAAATTGCTGACGAGGCCGTTCGGAGTAATTTTTCGGACCACGCCGTTATAATATTGGGCCACGTAGATGTTGCCCCCCGCGTCACAAGCCAATCCCCATGGATAACCGAAAGTGGCGTTGGTGCCGGTTCCGTTTCCGATGCCAAGAGTGCCCGTTTGTCCGGCAAAAGTGGAGATGACCAATGCAGTGGCGACCGTCAAGGTCGCCGGCGGAGTGCTGGTCACAGACCCCTGGCTGTTCGCGGCCACGCACCGGAATTGGTCTCCGGAAAAATTGAAAGAAGTGAGCGTCACCGCCTGAGTAGCCGTGTTGGCTCCGCTGTAAGAACCGTTGTCAGTCAGTGTAGTCCAAACCGTGCTGCCGGCGGCCTGGCGCTGCCATTGATAAGTCGGCGAGGGATTGCCGCTGGCCACAGCGGCGAAGTTCACCGTTTGTCCCAGGACTCCGGATTGATCGACCGGCGTGGACGTAAAGGTGGGCGCGAGCGGTGGTGCGGTGCCAAAGATGATCTGAACATCCCGGTATTCATTCGGCGGAACACCACCGCGGTCCAGCGGATGAATAGTTACGCCCAGGCCGCTGGCAGCAGCGGCATCATTAAAAATTCCGCCCACATAAAGTCCGGCATCCTGATCACTGGTGCCGGGAGTGTTGACGTCCAACAAATCGCTTTGGCGCGTCACATTGTAGCCCCATTCCAGGTAGACACCGTTGGTCATGGAGTAGTTGTTGGCGAGGTCGGTCCGGCAGGCGACCCAATAATTGTGAGTGCTATCCTTGGCGATTTTCAGGGCCAGCATTTCGCCCGGGGCAGTGGCATAATTATTTTGGTCGAAGGCATAAATACGGTAGGTACCGTTGGCGGTGACTGTTTTGACCTGCGAATCAGAAACCCAGCCCAATATATTTTTGAACCACGGACCAAAATCGGTTCCAAAATCGTTCGCAAAATTGGCGCCCATGGTATCGAAATCATCGCCGTATTCCGTGTCCACACCCGACGGGCTGATGGGATTGCCGTCATTGACCTGCCAGAGATTGGCGTGATAAAGGCCGTAGGTATGGCCCAGTTCGTGGGCGATCACGCGAAAATCAAATTCGCCGTTGCACCAGACCTTTGTTCCATGAATATCCGCCAGGCCACCGTAAGTGATTTGCGAACCCGTGATGCCGCCAAGGCTGCTGAAAAACACAATGATGCGATCATAACTGGCCACCGAAAAATTAGCCGCGGCCGCGCTTTCAGCGTCCGCATGCAACGTATCATCGGCGCCGTTCGTGGCATAATAGGCCGCCGTTTGCGGCATCCGATAAACCAACGGCGTCACGGTGTTGGTGAGGGAAGTGAGGCCGTAGGAACTTTTGGCGTAATAGGGAGCGATTTGGGTATCGGCGATATTTTGAACCGTGGCGGCAGAATAACCTTCGGGCGCGCCCGTGCGGTCGGAAAAATCAACCCGGATGATCAACACGTTTTTTCCGCCGGTAGTCCATGCCGTTGGCGGGCTGGGTTCCGATTCCTGCGGAGTGGCAGCAGGCTCCAGCACCGCTTCATTGTCCAAAGCGATTCCGCTCACGGGAACGTCATATTGACTGACGCCGGCAAGGCGCGATCCAAAGACGTGCGCGCGATAAGTTTTATTGCTCACGCGCACCAACCGATGCAGCGGTTCCACCTTCGGGCCGCCTTGAGCCGTCATGGCTCCGCGCACGATAAAATCACCGCGCCCGGAAAAAGGCGTTTCCAATTCGCGTTGAATTTCCGGAGGCAAATCGGTTGGATTCGTAACGGAACTGCTGGCAGCGAGCGCCGCGCGCGGATCGGACGCCATCAGGGATTTCAACCGGGCACGACGTTCTCGCGCGGCAGCGACACCCTCGGCCACAATTGCGGTTCGAGTATTGGGATGAACTTCCGTCCGGTAGCGAGCCACCCAGTTGGAAAATGTCGTTATTTCCGGCACGGGCTGCGTTTGGCCCTGGGCCGGATAAATGAACGACGTCAGAAAGAGTGCGGCGATGCCTGATGCGGCCAGCAGGGATTTATTTGCCGTTCCCAGCGCGACCCACAACCGATTTTTGGTTCCGCGAACCGTCATAGCGATAAGTTTAGATTGCATTTAGAGCGCTTGAAAATGAATACAGGGTTGTTTAGCAGCTTATGAGATGCCAAACAAACCAGCCAAAAGCAGCGTTCCCGGAATGTTGCCAAAGCCATTTTGATGGTTTGCGTAAGTAAGCTAAAGCCTTGCCCTTGCAATGGAAAACAGGCACGGTAATCCCAATTTACGGCCCACAACGGGCTCTAAAAAACGCGATGCGTCCCCGCATCCAAATCCTCAACCAACAGACAGTGTGCAAAATGAAGGCACTTAAAAAAATCTTCGCCACTCTAATAATTGTCTGTTGTTCGCCACTCCTATGGGCTGCATCAACCGACAAAACCTTGCTCAACGACGGCTGGTCGATTCAATCCGCCGATTTGGTTTCGGAAACCGGCGACGCGCTTTCTCGTCCTGATTTCAAACCGGCACAGCCCTGGCACCGGGCGACGGTTCCTTCGACCGTGGTCGGCGCGCTCGTGGATGAAAAGGTATATCCCGATCCTTATTTCGGCATGAACTTGAAAGACCTTTCCACCAACAACGCCTTCCAAGGCCCCTGGTGGTATCGCAAGGAATTTAAAATCACGCCTAAACGCGACGGACAGGTCTGGTTGAATTTCGACGGCATCAGTTATCGCGCGAACATTTGGGTGAATGGGAAACAGATCGCGGACACGAATCAAATCGTGGGTGCCTATCGCACGTATCAATTCAACATCACGGACGTGGTGACCGCCGGAAAACCGAATGTGCTCGCGGTGGAGACGTTTCCGGCGGAGAAAAACAGCCTCGGCATCAATTGGGTCGATTGGAACCCGACGCCGCCGGATAAAAATATGGGCCTGTGGCGCGATGTTTACGTCACCACCACCGGCCCGGTGGCATTGCATTACCCGCACGTGGTGACGAAGCTAGATATGCCGTCGCTGGACCAGGCGCACTTGATTGTTTCCGCGGACCTGGAGAACCCCGGCGATACAACCGTGAACGCCACGTTACACGGCGCGATCGAATACTTGCGCTTCAGCAAAACCGTCGCGCTCGCGCCGCACGAAACCGCGCACGTGGAAATTCCCAATCTCATCCTGCACGATCCGCGCCTTTGGTGGCCGGTCAACATGGGGCCGCAGAATCTCTACGACTTGCGTCTGCAGGTGACGGCGAACGGCAGCACATCAGACGAAACGCTCATTCACTTTGGCGTTCGCGAGGCGACCTCGGAACTGAATGACAAAGGTTTTCGCGTTTTTAAAATCAACGGCCAGCCCGTGCTCGTGCGCGGCGGCGGCTGGGCGCCGGATATGTTTTTACGACCTTCAGCCGAGCGCGAGGTGCAGGAACTTCGCTACGTGAAAGACATGGGTCTGAACGCCATCCGCTTCGAAGGCAAAACCGAGAGCGGGCGCTTCCTGGAATTGTGCGACCGCGAAGGCATCATGGTGATTGCCGGCTGGTGCTGCTGCGATTTTTGGGAGCAATGGAGCAAGTGGAAGGACGCGGATTACGACATCGCGACCGAGTCGTTGCGCGACCAGATCCGCCGCATTCGCAATCATCCGTGTTTGCTCACGTATTGGTATGGCAGCGATAACCCGCCCAATGCGCGCGCGGAGAGCAATTATCTCGCGGTGCTCAAGGAACTCGACTGGCCAAATTCTGCGCAATCTTCCGCCAGCGCACACAAGCCGGCGCTCACCGAGCCCACCGGCATGAAGATGAGCGGCCCTTACGAATACGTTCCGCCCATGTATTGGTACACCGCCATGCAAGCCGGCGGCGCGAATTGTTTCAATACCGAAACCAGCCCCGGCCCCGCGATCCCACCCGTTGAATCACTGCGCCGGATGCTGCCCGCGGACCATCTTTGGCCGATTGATGATTACTGGGATTTCCACTGCGGCGGCGGCTCATTCAAGACGGTGAAAATTTTTACGGAAGCATTGAACAAACGTTTCGGTGACGCCACCGGCCTCGAGGATTACGCGAAGAAGGCGCAAGTGATGACTTACGACGGTGAGCGGGCAATGTTCGAGGCGTACGCGCGCAATAAATACGATTCCACTGGCGTGATTCAATGGATGATGAACAACGCCTGGCCGTCGATGATCTGGCATCTTTACGATTTCTACCTACGGCCCGGCGGCGGTTATTACGGCACGAAAAAAGCCTGTGAGCCGTTGCACATCCAATATTCCTACGATGATCGCTCAGTAGCCGTGGTCAACGGATTTTATCGCTCATTCAACGGGCTGAAAGCGACGGCAAAAATTTACAATCTCGATATGACCGAAAGTTTTTCAACGCAAACGAATTTGAACATCGCTGCGGACGGTGTGAAGCGGGTCTTCCTGCTCCCGGAAACGGCAGGCCTGAGTTCCGTTTATTTTGTGAAGCTCAAGCTGGAAGACGCGAAGGGCAAACTCGTCAGCGAAAATTTCTACTGGTTGTCCACACAGGGCGACACGCTGGATAAGCCGAAGGAAGGCTCGGACTGGTATTACACACCCACAAAACAATTCGCCGATTTCAAAGCGCTCAGCACGTTGCCACCGGTCAAGCTGGACGTCCGGGCGGACTCAACCCAGCGCGGAAAAGAAGGCGTGACGCATGTGACAGTCGAGAACCCCAGCAAATCGCTCGCATTTTTCATACACCTGCAAGTAAAGAACATGAACATCACCGGCGATCGTGACAGCGAAATTCTGCCGGTCATCTGGGAGGACAATTATTTTTCCTTGTTGCCCGGCGAAAAGCGCACAGTCTCGGCGACTTATCAAGCCCTGCCGACTGGTGCGCAGCCAATGGTGCAAGTCGACGGATGGAATGTTGCCCTCTAGTCTCCCGAGTCGCAAATAACTTGTATAAGTGTTCGACCTCGTTCCCGGAATGAAAACTTCGTCTGCGTGTGGGCTGAAAGCCCGTAACATGATAAGCCCAGGGCAACGCCCTGGGTAATGGCTAGCCAAAAACGGTTGAAGAACATTTTTAACGCAAAGGCGCCAGGGCGCGAAGATTTTCAATGGTTTCGAGGTCCCAACGTTGCGCCTTCGTTTCTTTGCGCCTTGGCGTTGAATTCTTACCGCGTGGATTGATGAGGACCGTTTTGCCATTTTGGCACATATCAAAATTTGAACAGTATTTCAGCCACGGAGTGGCGCTAGATGGTAGCCCATGGCGCGAGCCGTGGGAATGACGGGACAAGGAGGAACCGAGCCGCGGAGCGGCGAAAGAACGCGCCACGACATTTTTCTTTCGCCCCATCCTGGGCTTAACAATATCCACGTTCGGTTCCCACGGCTCACGCTATGGGCTATCCTCTTTCGCTGCTCTGCAGCTATTTCCTCGATTTTTTGCGATGTACAATTTTTAATATTCGCCCTTTGCCATTTTGGTGGCAACTTTGCGCTTTAACTCCGGCCTGATTCTCCTAAGCTCGCGAACACCAATGAACACTAAAGCACTCCTTTTTTCCCTCGCAGCCGGCACGGCTGTTCTTTTTTCAACCTCGGCTCCGGCGCAACAAGTCGCGCGGGTGGAATTCCCACAACCCAGTCCGACGAGCACTTTGAAGCAACACGTCGGCCTGACCGACATCGAAATCGTTTACTCGCGCCCCAGCGCAAAAGGACGCCCGGTTTTTGGCGGGCTGGTTCCCTACGGACAGGTGTGGCGGACCGGGGCCAACGGTTCGACCACGATTTCCTTCAGCACGCCGGTCAAATTGAACGGCACTGATATTCCCGCCGGCAAATATTCCCTCTTCACCATTCCCGGAGAAACGGAATGGACCGTCATCATCAATAAAGACACCAAGTCCAGCCCTTTCGCTTATAGCGCCAGCAATGACGTCGCCCGCATCACTGTCCGCTCGGGAGAGCTTGCCGAGCATGTCGAGACCTTTGGCATCTTGATTGACGCCATCCGCGACGATTCGGCAATCATCGATTTAGTCTGGGAACACACCGTGGTGCAGATTCCTCTCACTCTCGACCTCGTCGGCAGCCTGGGTTCGCAAATCGAAGCCGCGATGTCCGCGCCCGGCGACAAAAAACCGTATTACCAGGCGGCGATGTTTTATTACGACCACGATTTGGATTTGCAGAAGGCGAAAACGTGGATTAACGCAGCGGTCAAAGCCAGCGAGACTTATTACACCGTCAATATGAAGGCGAAAATTCTTGCGAAATTGGGCGATAAGGAAGGCGCCATTGCGGCGGCAAAACATTCTTCCGAACTGGCCACCAAAACCGATGGTGCAGGCGGTTATGTAAAATTGAACCAGGACCTCATCGACAGCCTCCAATAGCCCGAAGACGTTTCGAAAACACGCCGGTTACCTTGGGGCGAATCGGAGCGTCCATAACAAAGAACCAGGACTATTATGAATAAAATCAAACACGCTCTCATCATCACCGCCCTTCTCGGCGCTTTGCCGTTGATGGCCCAACAAAAACGCGTCAGCCCGCACGAAACCATCAGCCAGGTGTCTGACGGAAATCGTGTCACGCTCGTCTACGGTCGTCCTTACAGCAAAGATCCCCATAGCGGCGAAGTCCGGAAAATCTGGGGCGGCCTGGTGCCTTACGGTCAGGCCTGGCGCACCGGCGCGGACGAAGCCACGCTCTTGGTCACGCAAAAACCGATTGTTCTTGGCGGAACCCCGATCCCGGCTGGCGCCTACACGCTGTTCACCCAGCCCAACGAAGACGGCTCGGCCAAATTGATCGTCAGCAAACAGATCGGCCAATGGGGCACTCAGTACGACGAAAAGCAGGACTTCGCGCGCGTCGACTTGAAGAAAGAAGCTCTCGACAAGCCGGTGGACCAATTCACGATGGCGCTCACCAAGCAGGGCGAATTAAAAATGATGTGGGAGAATACCGGTTACTCTGTCAGTTACACCGTGCAGAAATAGAATAATTCGCATTGTCCCACGCTGAATGACTTCAATTCTCGAACCGTAGCAGCCGACGTAAGGAGGCTCTAATTTTTCTGCGGAAAAGTATGAGCTTCGTTAGGTCGGTTGCTACCAGGTTCATAGAGAGGGCAAACTGCTTCAACCACTATGACAATTTCGTGTCGGCGATTTTTATTTTTAGCCGTGTGTTTGTTTTCTCTATTCCCAACTATTCAACGCGCCGCTGAAACCCCCTCTCCCGCAGCTATTTTGCAGGACCTCCGCAGCTTCCGCGAAATGGGCAGCGTGCTGTATGTCGCAGCGCATCCTGACGACGAGAACACCGTCCTCATTGCCTATCTCGCGCGCAAACTGAATTATCGCACGGCTTATCTCTCGCTGACCCGCGGTGACGGCGGGCAAAATGTCCTCGGGCCGGACTTCGACGAAAAGCTCGGCGTGGCCCGCACCCAGGAATTGCTCGCGGCGCGGCGGCTCGATGGCGGGCGGCAGTTTTTCTCCCGCGCGATCGATTTTGGATTTTCGAAGGATTACCGCGAGACACTGAGCATCTGGGGCAAGGACGAGATTTTGTCCGATGTTGTCCGGGTGATTCGCACGTTTCGTCCGGATGTTATCGTCACGCGGTTTTCCACGCAGCCCGGCGGAACTCACGGCCATCACACGGCCTCGGCTGTGCTGGCGCTCGAAGCCTTTAAGCTCGCGGGCGACCCCAAAGCGTATCCAGATCAACTCAAGACGCTCACGCCCTGGCAACCCAGGCGCATTCTCGTCAACGGCCGCGGCGGCGCCGACAACGGTTTGCACCTGGAGATCAACGGCAACGATCCGGTCTCCGGCCTTTCATTCGTCGAACTCGCCGGCCGCAGCCGCGCGATGCACAAGACGCAAGGTTTCGGCGGCTTTGGCGGCGGAGGCGGCGGCCCGCGGACTGAATCCTTTCAACTCCTCGCCGGTGAACCGGCCACCAACGACATCTTTGAAGGCGTCAGCACGACCTGGGAACGCTTCCCCGGCGGCGGCGCCATCGGCAAACTCGCCGACGAGATCATCGCGCAGTTCGATGAGAAAAATCCCGCCGCGAGCGTGCCCGCTTTGCTGAAATTGCACAGCCAGCTTGCCGCGTTGAAATCAACCGACCCGCTGGTTTCCGAAAAACGTGAACAGTTGGCCAGGATCGTGCAATATTGCCTCGGGCTGGAAATTGAAACGACCGTTCCGCAGGCCGAATTTGTCCCCGGCGAAAAATTGCCGTTGCATCACACGGTCACACTTCATGCGGATATTCCCGTGCGTTGGATGACGACAAGTTATCCTTCGATCGGGACCGCACTCCATAAAGAAGACACCCTCCATTCGGACAAGTCGGCCTCTCGGGATTCGGAACAAACCCTTCCTGCCAGTACGCCCGTGACACAACCGTATTGGCTGCGCGAAGAAGGCACTCCCGGCTTGTTTCATGTGGATGACCCTTCGCTGATTGGCACGCCGGAAAACCCGCCGGTATTTCCGATTAAACAAACCTTCTCCGTGGATGGAGAAATTCTCGTGCTCGCCGATCAGCCGATGAACGTCGCCACAGATGCGAATGGAAAGGAAACGCGCCGGAAACTGGACGTGATTCCGCCGGTCTCCCTTCACTTCGTCTCTGAAGTCGCGCTCTTCGCTCCCGGCTCCTCGCATTCAATCGAAATTGCAGTCACCGCCGCGCGACCGGACTCCAGCGGCACATTGCAACTCGAAACGCCCGCTGATTGGAAAGTCACGCCGGCGAAACAATCATTTACGCTGGCCAAAGCGGGCGATAAAACGCGATTGACGTTTTCCGTAACCGCACCCGTCCAGTCCACCACGGCAAAAATCGGCGCGAGCGCGGAAATCCACGGCGCGCATTGGCACAATGACCGCGAGGAAATAAGTTACGCGCACATTCCGCTGCAATTGCTGCAACCCCCTGCCCGGCTGAAATGCGTGAGCCTCGACCTCGCCATTCGCGGCGGGAAAATCGGTTACCTTCCGGGCGCGGGTGATTCCGTGGACGATTGCTTGAAACAAATGGGCTGCACGGTGACCCAGTTGACCACCGACGATCTGACCTTGGAACGGCTCAAGAATTTTGACGCCATTGTCACCGGCGTCCGCCTGTTTGATACGCACAAAAATCTCGGGGACAAATTGACCGCGCTGTTCGCTTACGCGGAAGGCGGCGGCACGGTCGTCATGCAATACAATCGCGTCGACGGTTTGCAATCCACGCCGCTCACGTTGAAAATCTCCCAGGACCGCGTCACGGATGAACACGCGCCGGTCACATTTCTTGCGCCAGACAATCCGGTCTTGAACGCGCCCAATAAAATCACGGTGGCGGATTTTGAAAATTGGGTCCAGGAGCGCGGGACTTATTTTCCGAACCAATGGGACGATCACTTCACACCGATCCTCGCCTGCAACGACCCCGGTGAAGCGCCTTTGAAAGGCAGCCTGCTCGTGGCGGATTACGGCAAGGGGCACTTCGTTTACACGGGACTGGCCTTCTTCCGCCAGCTTCCGGCGGGCGTGCCGGGCGCGTATCGTCTTTTTGCCAACCTGATTTCGCTGGGGAAATGACGCCGAAACCGAGCGATGAAAGCACCGGGTTACCCGGCCTGCGCACGTGGCGCAGCGTTTACACGCTCGTGCTCATCACCTTTGCCGTGTGGGTCGTGCTCCTGATTGCGTTGACGAGGGCGTTTTCGTGAACGGGCTGGATTACGCCATCCTGCTGATAACGATCCTGGGCATTGCCGCCTACGGCACCTGGCATACGCGCCAGCGGCGAACCTTCAGCACCTTTCTCAAAGGAAGCGGAGATACGCACTGGTTCGTCATCGGCATTTCAGTCATGGCCACGCAGGCCAGCGCGGTCACCTTTCTTTCCACACCCGGCCAGGGCTACGTGGGCGGGTTGGGCTTTGTGCAATTTTATTTCGGCATGCCCATCGCGCTCATCATTATCGCGGCGGTGTTCCTTCCGATTTACCGCAAGCTGAACGTCATCACCGCCTACGAATACCTTGGCCGGCGGTTCGACATGAAAACACGACTGCTGGGCGCGGTGGTTTTTCTGCTCCAACGCGCTTTAGGCGCCGGCCTCACAATTTACGCTCCCGCAATTGTTCTCTCCAAAGTCCTCAACTGGCCGCTCAGCGCCACGATTATCGGCAGCGGCCTGATCGTTGTCATCTACACCGCCGTGGGCGGCAGCGATGCCGTCAACGCCACCCAAAAATACCAAATCGCCGTCATCTTTGCGGGCATGGTCGCCGCCTTCGTTATCCTCATCGTGAACCTGCCCGCCGGCCTTACGATGTCGGACACGCTCACCATCGCCGGCGCGATGCACAAACTGGAAGCGGTCAATTTTTCGACCAATCCCGGACTGCGCTACACGTTTTGGTCCGGCACCATCGCCGCCACTTTTCACATGCTCGCGTATTTCGGCACCGACCAATCGCAGGTGCAACGCTATCTCACCGGCTCGTCCCTGCGCGAAAGCCGCCTCGGCCTGATGTTCAACGCCGTTTGCAAAATACCGATGCAGTTTTTTATCCTGGCGATTGGCGTGCTGCTTTTCGTCACGTATCAATTCGAGCGCCCGCCGATTTATTTCGACCAGGTTGGCTGGAAGGAACGCACCGCGCAAAGCGACACCGCCAAAACCCACGACATCGACGCCAGATTTTCCCAGGCGCACCAACAGGAGCGGCAGGAGCTACAGGCCTGGGTGCAAGCGCGGCACACGGGCGACCATGCGGCGGAAGCCGTGGCGCGTTCAGCGGTGATGGTCGCGCACGAGCAGGTTGAAGCCGTCCGCAAAGAAGCCCGGCTCGCCGTGGATCCGCACGATAAAAGAAACGACACAGATTATATTTTCATCACCTTCATCCTTGACCATTTTCCTCATGGGTTGATTGGCCTCCTGGTGGCGAGCTTTTTCGCGGCGGCGCTTTCCGCCAAATCAGCCGAGCTGAATGCGCTTGGCTCGGCGACGATTGTTGATTTCTATAAACCCGTGCTCAAACCGAACGCTTCCGAACAACATTATCTGGCCGCCTCCCGGACTTTCACTGTTTTTTGGGGAATGGTCTCGATCACATTCGCGCTTTGCCTGAGCCTCGCCGAAAATCTAATCCAGGCAGTGAACATCGTTGGCGCGCTCTTTTATCCCGTGATGCTCAGTTTGTTCGTGGTTGGTTTTTTTATGCGTCGCATTGGCGGCACGGCAGTTTTTTGGGGCGGGCTCACGGCGCAAGTAGTCGTCTTGCTATTGTTTTTCACCGTACCGGATAGTCGACTCAGTTATCTTTGGTATAACGTCATCGGCTGTCTGGTATGCATCCTGGTGAGCGCGATCCTTCAACCGGCGCTCAAAACCCCTTTGATACCATCTCCCGCATGAGTGCCTCACCGGTCATTTGTTTTGGACAGCAGCCGTGCGGATTTTTTCCGAAACGCTTTCTCGTCGCAAAAATCGAGACCGCGCGCCGCCTGCAATCCGAACTCGGCGGCGAGATTGTATTTTTCTGCCATGACAGCGACCACGACCCGCGCGAAACTCGCACCATCCTGCGTCACCGCGCGACCGACAAACCGGCAGTGTTGAACTTCGCTTTCGAAAACAAGCTGCAACGCAAATTTTCGCCTCTCTTCCTCAAACACATCCCGGCGGATTGGCAGAACAAAACCGTGCTCCAGTTGCCGAATTACGTGGAACACGGCCTCACCGATATTTTCAAGAAGGCGTCGGCAACCAATATCGCCGATTTTTGCATGGAAATCTATCGCGCCATGGGCCTGCTGGAAGGAATTCGCGTCGTGCGTTCCAGCGATCCCGGCTCGCGGCGTGCAGCGTGTGATATCTCGGACTTTTTCGTGGATGTTCCGCACGAAAACGAAATCGTGCGCGCCCGCTATGCGAATGGAGCGCTGACCCTGCACGAAGGCGGAAATTCGTTTGTGACCCTTCCGCTTGCGCCGTTTGGCAAGGAACAGATCAGCCCCACGCGCGATTCGCGCCTTCGCTGGATGCAATCGCTCGTCCATTGCACGCATTACATTGCCGGTCTCGGCGAAAGGGCCTATCTTCACACCGACGAAACGCCGGAAATCACGTTTGTAACCCGCGATGAAATCGAGCGCTCCGATGAAGCCTGGACCGACCTCCCCAAATAAACTTCCGCCGCTCCTCGTTTTCGGCGCGCACCCCGACGACATCGAATTCGGTTGCGGCGCGGTCATCGCGCGCGAAACCCGCGCCGGACGCCGCGCGCACCTCGTCGTCTGCTCGCGCGGCGAAGCGGGAACTCACGGCACGCCCGCCCAACGGACCGCCGAGGCAAAAAAAGCCGCTTCGTTACTCGGAGCGAGCATCGAATTTTTGGACCTCGATGGCGACGGGCACCTGGAAATCCGCGCGGCCCACGCGATTAAATTGGCGGGGATTATTCGCCGATTGAAACCGGGCATCGTACTCGCGCCCAGCCTCGTGGAAAACCAGCATCCTGATCATTGGCGTTTGGGAAAACTGGTGCGCGACGCCGCGCGGCTTGCGCGGTTTGGCGGACTCAAGGAATTACGCAAAGTGCCGCCTCATGCCATCGGCCAACTATTTTTCTACGCCGTGACGCCGGAAGCGGAGCCAACCGACATCACACCGGTGTTGATGGATGTTTCCTCCCCGGGCACCGTGCGCGCCTGGACCGCCGCCATGGAGGCGCATGCATCGCAAACGCAGGCCCGCGCTTACGTCGAGTTGCAGGTCACGCGGGCGCGGTTGCGCGGATTACGCGCCGGCGTCGAGCACGCCATGGCCCTGTTTCCCAACGATCCGCTCGTGTTCGACTCTCTCGCGCGGATTGATAGTGGCACGGGCGTCCCGCCCGTGCGTTTCTAAATGAGCCAACCATCCCACAAACAGAAACTCACGGGCGGGACGCCACTAGAATGAAAATCGGCATCACGTGTTATCCGTCAGTAGGCGGCAGCGGCATCCTGGCGACGGCGCTGGGCGAGGAGCTTGCCCGGCGGGGCCACGAAGTTCATTTCATCAGCTACGAGCGTCCGTTTCGCCTGCCGGAAAATGAGGCGAACCTTTTTTTTCATCCCGTCGTCGTCAACGATTACGCGCTGTTCAAATACCCTGATTACACCCTGCCCCTCTCTGTCCGCATGGCTGAGGTCAGTCGCGATCATCACCTCGATGTGCTCCACGTGCATTACGCGGTGCCCCACGCCACGGCGGCGATCCTCGCGCAATCCATGCTGCCGCCGGAGCAGCAGCCGCGCGTGGTGACCACCCTGCACGGCACGGACAGCACGCTGCTCGGTTGCGATCCCGGTTATGGCCCGGCCATTCATCACGCACTCACGCGCTCGGACGCTGTGACGGCCGTTTCCGCATTTTTGAAACAGGAAACCCAGCGCGTTCTTGGTTTCGATGGACCAATGGACGTGATCCACAATTTTTTTGAACCGCGTGCGCAGAAATGGTCCCGCGAAGTAGTTCGCCGTGAGCTCGGGCTGCGCGATGAAGTGCTGTTGTTTCACTCCTCCAATCTTCGGCCCGTGAAACGCATCGATCTGCTGCTCGAAACGATTGCACGAATCCAACCGCGCGAATCTTTCAAGCTGTTGGTCCTCGCCGGGGAAAGTTTCGCACCGTTCGTTTCAGAAATGAAACGTCTTGGCCTCGAGGACCGCGTAATCGTTCGCGAAAAGGTCGCGGATATCGAATACTATTTGCAAGCGGCCGACCTTGGGCTGTTCACGTCCGAAACGGAGAGCTTTTGCCTCGGGATTTTAGAGGGGATGTGTTTTGGTTGCCCGAGCGTCTCGACGCGTGTCGGCGGAATTCCCGAAGTGCTCGAAGACAAAGTGAGCGGGCGCCTTGCGCCGCCCGGCGATGCCGACGCACTCGCCCGCGCCACCGAAGAGTTGATTCAGAATCGAGAGCTCCGCGAGGCGATGGGAAAAGCCGCGCAACAACGCGCGCGGGAAAAATTTTCAGCGCGCAATATCGTCCCGCAATACGAGCAGCTTTACGAGCGCGTCAGCCGCCGAAGCCAGGTGGGGCGAGACTCCGTCGAGCCCTGACTTTTAGTTCTACCCGCGATAAACACACCGCGCCGTGCAGGTTTCCGCCACCACCACTTCGGTGAGCAACGGCAGCTTCGGTTTCAATTTTTTCCAGATCCACAGAGCCACGTTTTCGCTCGTCGGATTTTCGAGGCCGGGAATTTCGTTGAGGTAACGGTGGTCGAGCCTTTCCCAAATTGGCTTGAACGCGTCCGAAATATCCGCGTAGTCCATCACCCAGCCAAGTTCGGCGTCGCATTCACCCGCAACCACGATTTCGACCTTGAAACTGTGCCCGTGCAGCCGCCGGCACTTGTGCGACTTCGGCAAACGCGGCAGTAAATGCGCCGCCTCAAATTGAAATGTTTTTCGTAATTCCATACTCATTCAAAACAAACCTTTTTCTTAACGCAAAGGCGCAAAGAGGCAGGGCCGCAAAGGCCTGCACCTTGCGTCTTCGTTCCTCTGCGGTTTTGCGTTAAATTCATTTTTCGAAATCCATCCACGTCACCAAATCGCCGAGCACGGGCCGGCCGTCGTGCCGCCACGTCAATGGCGGGTTCTGCATCTGGCCGAGCGGACAAACGCGCGTCGCGCCCCACGCGGCCAGTTGACTCGCAAATTCTTTCGCTTTTTCTTCGCCGGCCGCGATGCCCACGGTTGAAACTTTGCCACGCACCGTGTCCGCGCCCTGCAATGCCGTCTGCAAATCGCTCACGCCCTTGACGTAAATGAAACGATTCAGGCACGACAACTGGAACCGCGCGTCCGCCTCGTAAATTACCGTCCAGGCCGTGGAGTTTTCGCTGCGCCAAAAACGCGTGTCCGGCGAATGTGCGGCGCGCACTTCATAAAACGCTCGGCGCGAGGCGATCGTCGCCGCAGTTTCAGTCGAGATTTCGCCGCGCGGCTCGGTCTCCTCGCGCTTCGCCAGTTCCTCCGCGAGCATTTCGGCGAAATGCTCCGCCGCCACTCCGCCCCCGTGCTCGACATAAATTACATGCGGTGACAGACAGCCCAACTGGTTCCAAGCGACCACATCGGCCGCCGCGCGCGCGACAGTTTTCTTCGACTGAAACCCACTGAGCGCATCGCTCGCGATGTAAGCGAAACTCAATCGATGACCGTAACTGAGAAAGCGCGCTCGCGTGGGCAAATGGTGGCGAATCGCCGCCAGTGCTTCGTCACTGCCGGTAGCGGTCACACAATCCGCGTGCTCAAACAGCGCTTTTTCGAGGTCCGTTTTCCCGCCGCGCCATTCGGCAATTTCCAGGCACGCGCCCAATTTCGGCTCGGCGTCGTAAAGCGAGTGCGCGAACAGTCGCGGGATAAAGGCCGCACCGCTGGCGCACTTTACGAATTGCGCCGAACGCGTCAGCAAGCCGAGCGCGATGCTCATCAGCGTGGGATTCGGAATGTTTCCCGCCGTGATGTGCGCGAGAAGCTCCGGCCCGCGCGCCACGGCGCCGCGCGAACTTTTCTCCTCCGGGCCGTTGGAAACAATTTCGTCCAATCGGCGAGCGTGGCCGAGTTCCTGCAGCAGCAACGCGTTGAAATTTTCCAGCGTGAACTGTTTGAAAAAGTTGTCCAGACCGTTAGCGAGTGTCCCCCGCGAAAAACCCGTTGCCGTCGGGCCTTTTTCCAGTGCGAGCTTGCGAAACGGATACTCTGGCTGAAGCCAGTTTTCCGCCAGACCGCAAATTACTTCCACGAGGCTTTGCGTCGAACGCGCAGCCAGATATTTCTCACGGTTTTGTTTCAGCGTCTGACAAGCGTCGCCGACCATCGCGGCCGTAAGCACTGCGTCCGGCGGCAGGTCCGCTAAAAAGTAATTTGGCAGGTTCATTTGGAAGATCCCTTTCCCGCCGCAACCGCAGGTGGCAGCCCGGAAGGCGTTTCATCCAAAAGCTCGCGTTTGCGAATCGCGTGCAGGCAGGGCAGCCCGATCAACGCCAGAAGTCCGAGGCTCCCGACTGCGGCATAGAGTTCAAAGTAATTATGCCCTTCACCCGCTGCATCACCCATGTGCTTCACCAAAAGGCCAATCACCCACGCCGCCAGCCCGCCGACAAATCCGGTAATCGTCACGTAAATTCCAAACACACGGCCGCGCACGGCGTCCGGCACGGATTGCATGAGCGCCGCTTCCACAATGGGAAAACTGGCCAGGAAGAAAAATCCAAACGCCAGGAGGCAGGGAATGGTCCACGGCCCCGGTAAGTGCGGAAAAATGATGATCAATGACGACCCGGTTCCAATGACAATCGCGATCCAACGTTTTCTCCGGCCATCACTCAAACTGCCCAGCAATGGATTGCTGACAATGCTGCCGATGAAAAGCGCACTCACGGCGATTCCCGCGCGCCGGGTGTCGTATCCCTCCGCATTTTGCAAAAACAGCGAACTTAAGCTCGCCATCCCCAGGCCGGCAAAATCGCGCAGGCTGAAAAGAAAACTCGCCAGCAGGAAAAAAAACCAAAGCGCGGGCGTGGGAAATAATTTGCCCGTGGGCAATGTTTCCTTTCGATCCGTTATGACAACCGCTTCCTCACTGGCCATCCATGCGAATACACCCGCGGCGAGAATTCCCAAAATTCCTATTTCCAAAATCGGCCTCCGCCATGCCGCCGCCCCGAGCACCGGTTCCAGCGTCGCCGCGCGCCAGCCGGTATAAAGCGGGCCTACAAAAAATCCCGTCCCCGAGCCAATGCCCGCCAGGCCCAGCGCCCGCCCCGTATTTTTTGGAAACAGCCGCGCGATCATCGCGGTCGCGGCCGGGTGATACGCGCTGCCGCCGATTCCCGCCAGGATTACGAAAGTCACGGCCCAGGAATAATTGCGCGCAAACGCGAGGCCGATGAATGCGAAGGCGTTGATCAACAGCCCATAGGCGAGTAGTTTTTTTCGGCTCGTGCGGTCCGCCAAAACACCGAGCGGATAACTTGGCAGGAAATACGCCACCATCATGATGGTCACCAGCGAAGTCGCCTTGCTGACGCTGTCGAGTTTCAGGTCGCGCTGCATCAGCAAATACAACGGCAGCAACGCAACGCCGTAGAGATGCGTGAAGCAGTGCAACATTCCCGTGAGCCAGAGCGTGCGACCTTTGTGATTTGCGGGCAATTCACTCATGTGGTCATCAACGAACAGCCGCGCGGCTCCGCAAGCGCGATGCGGCCAATCAATTCAAACCCACCACCGCGCCGAATGGCCAGGTCTTCTGTTTGAATTGCCATTGCCGAAAACACATTCGCCAGATCGAAGACGCGCACCAGGCCGGTTTCGCCTTCGCGAACTTCGCGGCCGGTCTCGGGAGAAATAATCTGCGCACGCGCCCAGGGCGGGAACTGAAAATGACGGATGACGGATGACGGATGCAGACTCTGAAGATCATAAGCCTGCGAACTTAATTCGCTCATGCCATATTCGCAGAGAATATGGGATGACGGAACGCCCAACCGCTCGGTGATCAGCGCGTGCAATTCAGCCTTAGGCAAAACCCGCGAGCGGTTTTTGTAACCGCCGGTTTCCATCACACGCGAGCCTGACGGAAGATGGAATCGCCGATTTTTTTCCGCGAGGTAATCCAACAAATGCACGAATGAAAACGCTGTGCCCAGAACAACGATTCGTTCACCGTTGCGGCAGGCATTCTCCAGGGCATTCACCGCCGATTCAAAATTCAAGGTCCAGGAACCGTCCCCAGCGATCGCGCCGGTAAAACTTTCCTCCGGCGCGCCGAAATCCCGGCGAATGATTTCAAACATATGCGCCAGCGAAGAATGGGGTGCGTTGACGGGCGACGGAGTGAGCAGCAGCAACCGTTTCTTCGGTTGAATATGAAATCGAAACCACGGAAGCAGGGAGGCCTCGTAAATGGCCAGCGACTCGACGTTATGATAGTGGCGGCTGGGTTGTTGCGCGGTCGTGCCGCTGGAATGAAACACGCGCGTGCGTTTGGCCGGCGGCAAACACGAGATTTCCAACTCCTTGAACGCCGACGTCGGAACGGCGGGAACTTGCGTCCAGTGGGTCGTCATTTCCGGCGTCATTCCTCGCGCCTCGCAAAATTTCCGGTAGGCCGGGTCATGCTCAAATTGCAGCGTGAACAGCATCAACGCCATGCCATTGAATTCAGCATCGGCGTGCGCTGTCCAGAAATCGGGATTATCGTGCTGCTCGCTGGAAAATTCAGCGGCGCAAATGGCGATAAAATCAGCCACTCGCGCCGCGAAAATGGAAAATTCGGATGTCATGCGGTTTTAGCAGGCTGGTTTTCCGCCACAGCCCCGGAATTATCTACTCGCGCACGGGCGCTTTCGCAAGAAATTTGGCTCGCGCCTATCAGCTCTTCAGCTTTGCGGCCGCCTCTTTCATTTCCTTCAGATGAACATCCGCTTTGCCCGAGTCAGTCACGTGGGCGATTTTGCCGTCGAGGCCAATCAGAAAACTGACGCGCCGCGCCATTTCCTTTTCCGGCATGCGCACCCCGTAGGCGTCCGCAATCTTCCCGTCGGTATCGGCGATCAAGGGGAATGGGAGGTTATACTTGGCAATAAATTTTTGATGACTGTCGCTCGAATCAAAACTGACGCCGATGACTTGCACGTTACTGTCTTTCAAGTCACCAACGCTGTCGCGAAACCCACAAGCTTCAGCCGTGCAACCGCCGGTGAAATCCTTCGGATAAAAATACAGCAAGACGACCTTCTTGCCGATTTCGTCGGACAATTTCCAGTCCTTCCCATCCTGATCCTTGCCTTCCACCAACGGCGCTTTGTCCCCGGCTTTGGGCAGGGGCGCCGCGTCCGCGGCTGGGATCGAGAGGCTGGCAAAAAGAGTGGTGACGAGGGCAATGGCAATGGCGTGCAGTTTCATAAGTAATTGATTGGTTGAACTGTTCTCAAATAACGCCTGACGCGATTATTGTCAAATGAGATGGATGAACTTAGCGCGCGGCTCCACGTAACTTCACTTGTTTCAGTTTTTCCACGAAATCCACGAACCCTTCCGCCTGACTGCGGAGGCGACCGAGCAATTCCGGATTTTTCAACCAGCCGCCTTCATCCAGCAACGAATTGATCTGCGCCAGAAAAACCCGCTCCGGAAAAATATGAGCGTTGCGATAGCTGAAAATCGCCTGCAACTGCTCAATGGGCCGCAGCGCGCCCCAGATACCCGCCGCCACGCCGGTAAAACAAACCGGACGCCGCTCGAAACTTTCCGGAAATTTCAGCATGTCGATGAAATACTTCAAAACGCCGGGAATGCCGCCGTTGTATTCCGGCGAAATGATGTGCAGACCGGAGGAATGCAGCACCGCCTCGGCAAACGGCTGAAACGATTTCGGTTTCTCAGCATAGCTCGTCGGCAAAAAAATCTCCTGCGGCAAATGCGCAAGGTCAAGCACATGCAATGGAACCTTCAGCTCTGAGTAAATCTCTTCCACATGCCGGGCGACCTTGCGCGTGTTGTTCCCCGGGCGGTTCGTGCCGATGAGCAGTGTAATCATGCGGGTAGGATGGCAATAGTCCGCCGGGAGTCAAATCCACTCACGCGCCTTCCTTTTCGATCAATTCCGAATAACGGCAGAGAATTTTCCCGGGCAACGGCGATTGTTTGCAACTCTCACCGTCGAGCGAAGATGCTTCAACAACTCCAAACGAACTCAGTGAAACAAAAATCCCGTCAGCGCGTTTCAATTCTTCGGCGGTGATATTCTTCTCGCTCACTTTCAAAGCCAGCGTATGGCAAATTTCCACCACGACCGCGCGGGTGACACCCTCCAGAACTCCAGCCGCCAGCGGCGGCGTGCAAATCGTCTCACCTTGAACCCAAAATAAATTGCTGCTCGCGCCTTCCACTACAAAGCCGTCCGTGTTCAACAATAACGCCTCATTTGCGCCGGCAGCATCAGCTTCGGCGCGCGCAAGTATCTGGGGAAGTTTATTGCAAGTCTTGAATTGCGCGAGCGGCTCGTTGGCCGGCAGGTGATGCGAGGAGGTGATTAGTTTCCAACGCGGAGGCACGCCGTCCGCCGGCGCAGCGTGCAGGGACATCACCAGAGTCGGACTGTCCGCGCCCTTTGGCGAATAGCCGCGCACGCCGACACCGCGCGAAAGCGTCAGGCGCAGAAGCGCCCCGGGCATTTCATTTTTAGCAATGAGTTCATCGACAAAACGGCGCAATGCCCCGGGAGGGTAAGGCAGCTTGATTTTCAGAAACTCCGCGCCGCGCTGAAGCCGCTCCAGATGCTGGTCCCAACGAAACGGTTTTCCGTTGCGAACGCGCATCGTCTCGAACAATCCATCGCCGTAGAGGAAGCCGCGGTCGAGGACGGACACGACCGCGCGTTCTTCGGGCACGACCTGGCCATTCAGAAAAATCTGCACGCCCGTATTTAACGCAAAGGCGCGAAGAGGCAAAGGCGCAAAGTTATACCGGATTCTTCACGCTTTTGCGCCTTTGCGTCTTTGCGTTGAAAATTCGTTCCATCGCCGCCAAAAAACCCGCCGCCTTCGCCAGCGTCTCGTCATATTCCGCTTCCGGACTGGAATCCGCCACGATGCCCGCGCCCACGTTGAAATGCGCCAGGCCGTCTTTGCAAATGGCCGTGCGGATGGTGATGCTTAACTGGCTTTCGCGATTGAATCCGAGAAATCCGTGGCAGCCGCAATAAGGCCCGCGCGACAGCGGCTCCAGTTCATCGATTATTTCCAGCGCGCGAATTTTTGGCGCGCCAGTGATGCTGCCGCCGGGAAAACAGGAAGCGAGCGCAGCGAAATGCGTCACGTCCGGCCGCAACCGGCCTTCAACCGTCGAGACCAGATGTTGCACGTGCGCGAATTTTTCCAACCGCGCCAGGTCCGGTGTCTGCACGGAACCGTATTCGCAAACTTTACCCAGGTCGTTGCGCAGCAAATCGGTGATCATCACCAGTTCCGCCAGTTCCTTCGCGCTGGTCTGCAACTCATAGGCGAGTTGCGCATCGCGGGTCGGGTCGATATCGCGCGGGCGCGTACCTTTGATGGGGCGCGTGATGATTTGCGAACCGCTCATGCGAAGAAATTGCTCCGGAGACGACGACGCGATTTGAAACCGGCATTGGCCGCTCCCGTCATCGCAGTCCATGAAAGCCGAAAACGGCGCCGGCGAAACCGCTCCCAGTTGCTGAAACAATTCCCAGCCAGGCAATTCACACGGTGCAGTGAGCCGATGCGAGAGGTTGACCTGGTAGATGTCTCCAGCGCGGATGTATTGTTGCGCGCGCGCTACTGCAGAAAGGAAATTAATTTTGGAGAAATTGGAAACAACGCCCGCCCCCACCCGTGAACCCGTGGCAGCCGACGCCAGGGGGTTCATATCGTCCCGGACTATTGAAGTTAGCGCCTCCCGACGTCGGCTGCTACCGTCCGCGATCGAGGCTTCCGATTTTGCCGAAAGCATCTGCCGCCAAAACTCCATCTGCTCCCCCGCCCTGTTTTCATTGCGCGAGCCATCGGCGGCGAGGCCGGTCGAAACAATCCACGTCTTGCCAAGTTGATGATCAAACACCGCCAGGCTGTCGAAAAATCCCACATGACAATCCGGCAATTCCAAATCGTTCGCGGCCCGGCGGGAAAGCTTCGGCTCAACGAAGTTTTTCAGGTCGTAGCCCCAATAGCCGAAGCAACCACCCAGCGGAAACGGCAGGTCCACTTCTTCGAGCAATTCGCTGCGCGACATCAGGCTGTCCAGCAGGTGCCAGGGGTTGCCAAAGGTGGAGAATCGAGGGTCGAGGGTCGAGGGTCGAGGGTCAAATTGAGTTATTTCGCACCGAGAGCCGCTGGAGCGGAAAGTCAGGAAAGGTCGCGCGGCGACAAATGAGTAGCGCGCAAAAGGCGAATCAAACGAAGACGTGCGCAGCAGGACCACACCGGGTTCGCCGCGCAAATTCTCCACCAACGACTCCGGCGTGTGCCCGGTTTGAATTTCCTGTATCAGCGGACGCATTACGCAAACGCTTTCGGCATCACTTCCGGCGGGCCGACGCGCCGTTTGTAATCGAGGATGACATCAATCACCTCCTCAGGATCGTCCGTGAGCCTGAATAAATCCAGGTCGCCGGGGCTGATATATTTGCCTGCGATCAACCGGTCCTTCATCCAGCGGAGCAATCCCTTCCAATGCTCGCGTCCGAACAGGATGAGTGGAAATTCCGGGATGCGGCCGGTCTGCACCAGCGTGAGAACTTCGAAAAATTCGTCCAGCGTGCCGAACCCGCCCGGCATGTAGATGAAGGCGATGCTGTATTTCACGAAGCAAACCTTGCGCGCGAAAAAATAGTGAAAATGAATCGGGATGTTCGCGTAAGGATTTCCTTTTTGCTCGTGCGGCAGTTCGATATTCAAGCCCACCGATTTCCCTTTGGCCGCGGTCGCGCCTTTATTGGCTGCTTCCATAATGCCCGGCCCGCCGCCGGTAATGACCGCCAGGTTATGTTTGGCCAGTTCCCGCGAGAGCCGGACGGTGGCTTTGTAATACGGATTCGTGGGCAATACCCGCGCCGAGCCAAAAATCGTCACGCCCGGCCCCACCTGTGACAACGTCTCGAACGAATCCACAAACTCCGCCATGATGCGGAAAATGCGCCACGGATCTTCTTTGATGAAAGTGAGCTGGGTGTTGTCGTTCATGGGCCGCAACATAGCAGGGATATTCCTCAATTAAAAAAGTTAATTGAGTTAAATGGAAGGCACCCATTCATCGCCCCGGTCTCCTCGTCGAGACTTGCTTTCCCGCCTAAACTTTTGTTAGCGTGGCGCGTTATGGCATTCAAGCCTCGCGATACAAATTCCAATCCTGATAAAAAAGTTCGCCATCACGTCATCATTTCTGGAACCGGCCGGGCCGGAACAACCTTTCTGGTGCAATTGCTCACCGAGCTGGGCTTGGACACCGGCTTTTCCGACCCGTATGCGAAATTCTGCGAGGAACGCCGGGCCGGAATGGAATTGGAACTTTGGAAAAACCCTTCGGCGCCGTATATCGTCAAGAGCCCCGGGCTTTGCGAGGACCTCGACCGGATTCTCAAAACTGAAGATATCGTGATCGATCACGCGATTATTCCCATCAGGGATCTCTATTCCGCCGCCGAAAGCCGCCGGGACGTGGCGCGAAAAGGAAGGCCCAAGTTTTTGATACCTCAGCGTTTCCTCGGATTTAGAAAATGGCTTATCCGCCGCCCGGAAGACCAGGAAACCGTGCTCGCACATCGCTTCTATAAGCTGGTTCATACCGTCGCGGAGCACGACATCCCGATGACCCTCCTGTTTTTTCCCAGACTGGCAAACGACGCCAAATACCTCTTTGAGAAACTCAACTTTCTTTTGGATGGCGTCTCCTACGAGAAGTTCGCCCAGGCTTTTCAAAAAATCAGCCGCCCCGAACTCATTCACAAGTTCACGGCCAGCCCCGTTAACAGCGCCGAGTCCTGATGTGAATCGTGGCTGAATTCATAAGCCCTTTCAACACCTTAAAAAAGCACAGGCCGGAGAGCGATACTCTCCGGCCTGTTTTGTGCATTATTCCCGTTTAGCTGCACCCTAAGCTCTCGCCGCAATTCAGGCACTTGTAACAAGCACCGTTGCGCACCGCCACATGGCCGCAGCTTGGACACGTCGGCGCGTCCTGCTGGTTCACGATCATCGAAGTCAACGATTTGAGCGACGATTTCCCGTATCCATGGCCGTTGCCCGGCTGCAAGTCCACCACGTCCGGGTCTTCGGAAATCGGCAACTCAGGCACCGGACGGTTCACTTTTTTTTTCACTTCTTCCATCAGGCCCGGCATGGCCAACTCCGGCTGCGTGCGCGCGGCGTTGATGCCTTCGCGGTAGCCGGGGATGAATTGGAACGCCAGCCAGCGAAACACGTAATCGATGATGGAGGACGCATTGCGAATCTCCGGGTTTTTGGTGAAGCCGGAGGGTTCGAAACGCTGATGCGCGAATTTCTTCAATAACGTTTCCAACGGCACACCGTATTGCAACGACATGCTCGTCAACGTGCCGATGGTGTCCATCAGGCCGCCGATCGTGGAGCCTTCCTTCGCCATCGTGACAAACAATTCACCCGGCCGGCCGTCCTCAAACAAACCGACGGTGAGATAGCCTTCGTGACCGGCGATATCAAACTTGTGCGTGATGGCCGTGCGCGTGTCCGCGAGGCGGCGGCGCAACGGTTTGCCGGATTCAGCGCGCAGTTTGGCAATCTCGGCCTCCAGTTCTTTCACCCGCGGATCCGCCGAAGTGACATTCGCGGTTTTGGCGCCGCCTTCGTTCGTTTTCTTCGTGTTCAACGGTTGCGAGCGCTTCGAGCCATCGCGATAAATCGCCACGCACTTCAGCCCCATCTTCCAGGCCTGGACATAGGCATCGCGGATGTCTTCCACGGTGCTGTCGTTCGGCATGTTGACGGTCTTGGAAATCGCGCCGCTGATAAATGGCTGGGCCGCGCCCATCATTTTCAGGTGCGCCATGTATTGAATGCTGCGCTTGCCCTTGTGCGGCTTGAACGCGCAATCGAACACGGGCAAATGCTCCGGCTTGAGGCCGCTGCGAATCGCCTCGCCGTTGTCCTCCACGTCCTCGATCGTGTCGTGCTTCTCGATGTGCGCGATGATTCCTTCGATCTCCTTCGCCGAGTAGCCGAGGCGTTGCAGTGCCTGTGGCACCGTGCGATTCACAATCTTCAACATGCCGCCGCCGGCCAGCAGTTTGTATTTCACCAGCGCGATATCCGGCTCGACGCCGGTTGTGTCGCAATCCATCAGGAAGGCAATCGTGCCGGTCGGCGCGAGCACCGTCACCTGCGCGTTGCGATAGCCGGATTTCTTGCCGCGTTCGAGCGCGCGGTTCCAGCAACTGCGCGCTTCTTCCTTCAAATAATTAAACTCCTGGCTCGGCTGAATTTGCTCCACCGCATCGCGATGCAGTTTGATCACGCCCAGCATTGATTCAATATTGTCCTTGGCCACCGGCTTGGGGATGTGTGCGCAACGCGCGTCCTTGTAACCGGGGAACGCGCCGATGTTGCCCGCGATCATCGCGCTTTGCTCATACGCATGACCGGTCATGATGGAAGTAATGGCGCCTGCCAGCGCGCGGCCTTCGTTGGAGTCGTAGGGCAATCCGTAGCTCATGGATAGCGAACCCAGGTTGGCGAAGCCCAGACCCAGTGTGCGGAAAATGTGCGAGTTCTCGGCGATTTCCTTGGTCGGATAGCTCGCGTTGTCCACCAGGATTTCCTGAGCGGTGATGAAAATGCGCACCGCCGCCTTGAAACGCTCCACGTCGAATTTGCCATCCTCGCGCTTGAACTTCATCAGGTTCAACGACGCCAGATTGCACGCCGTGTTGTTGATGAAAACGTATTCGCTGCAGGGATTGGTCGAATGAATCGGCTCGGTGCTTTTGCACGTGTGCCATTTTTGAATCGCGCCGTCGTATTGCAAACCGGGGTCGCCACAGATCCAGGTGCCTTCCGCGATTTTCCGCAGCAACGTGCTCGCGTCCTTCTTCTGCAACGGCTTGCCGCTCGTCACATTGCGCGTCCACCATTCCTTGCCGTCCTCCGCCGCCTGCAAAAATTCATCACTGACGCGAACGGACAGGTTTTCGTTCTGGTACATGACACTGCCGTAAGCGTCACCGTTGTACGAGCCGTCATAACCCTGTTCGATAAGCGCCCAGGCTTTCTTTTCCTCTTTCTGCTTGGCGTCAATGAACTCCTCGATGTCCCCGTGCCAGTCGCGCAGGGTATTCATCTTGGCGGCGCGGCGCGTTTTACCGCCGGACTTCACCACGTTGGCGACCTGATCGTAAACTTTCAGGAACGACATCGGGCCGCTGGGGCGTCCGCCGCCGCTCAATTTTTCCTTGCTCGAACGGATCGGCGACAAATCGGTGCCCGTGCCGGAGCCGTATTTGAAGAGCATCGCCTCGCTATACGCCAGGCGCATGATGTCTTCCATGTTGTCGTTGACGGACTGGATGAAACACGCGCTGCCCTGCGGATATTCATATTGGGTCGCGGCGCGCTCAGCCTCACCGGTCTTGCGATTGTAAAACCAATTCCCCTTGCCGGACGATTTGCCAACGCCGTATTCGTGGTAGAGGCCCACATTGAACCACACCGGCGAATTGAACGCGCCGTACTGGTTCACGCACAACCAAGTCAACTCATCGTAAAAAATTTCGCCGTCAGCCTTGCTGAAATAACCATCCTTCACGCCCCAATCGGCAATCGTGCGGCAGATGCGGTGAATGAGCTGGCGCACGGAGGTTTCGCGCTCAGAAGTGTTTTGCTCACCGTAAAAATATTTTGAAACCACGACTTTGGTCGCGAGCAACGACCACGATTTCGGCACTTCAACATTCTCTTGTTTGAAAATGACTTTGCCGGCGTCGTCGGTGATTTCCGCTATGCGCCGCTCCCATTCGATTTGGTCGAATGGCTTGATTTTTGCATCGCTGAAAATACGATCGATGCGTTCCGATTTTGGGGCGGGCAGAGCCGCCGCCTTTGAACCGCGGGTGGATGTGGCTGATGCCGCCGTGCGACGGCGGTGTTGCGGGGGTGCTGAAGACAGGACTTCTTCGCGAGCGTCAATCATTGTGTGCCTCTCTAGTTGAATTGTTTTGGCGGCGCGCCCCACTGGGGTGACCAGCGGCGACGAGTGCTTATCATCCGAATTCCGGCTAATTTCTCAAAAAAACAGCCCCTTCACCGAAGGGCTAAGCCCCTATTAGTGGGGGACACAAACAAATTTATCACTATGGATTGGGGTGACAAGAAAAATTACAAAAAAAGTTACACAAATGTTATTCACCCTCGAAAAATTCATTTAATCATTGGATACACGAGTTTCTGAAGTTGTTCCCGCAGGTGAATAACTCTCGGTGGATAAGTAATGGCACGGGCGTCCCGATCCGCATAAGCGAGACGTTTTGCCGTTAAAACGTTTGAAAAAAATGCCCTAACGCTTCGCCCGCCGCTGACGCTTTCCTCCGCGCGGCCGCCGTCCGGAACGCACGTGCCCACGGTCTTCATCTCGCGATTTAGGACGAAATTTTCGCACAGATTCGACTGTTTTCGGGCGCGGTTTCGGCACCAGCACAATCGGGCAGCCTTCATAACCGAACGCGGTGCGCAATGAATCCGCCAGATATTTTTTGTACTGAGGCGAAAAAAGCTCGTCACGGTTCACGAACAGCAAAAATGTCGGCGGCGCCTGCCGCACTTGCGTGGCGTAGAAAAATTTCAACCGATGCCCAACCGAG
>DATAZE010000041.1:0-53169 GCA_036272195.1 Verrucomicrobiia bacterium
ATAGTTGCGATGTCAGTGAAGGCAGCACTTCCGATGATGTTCTGGCCGAGGGAGCCGACAGTCTCCTGACCGTGAACGTCAACACGACCGTCACTTTTCCCAAAGTCCTGTCCGGCTCCAGCAAAGTGATTTCTTATGACACAAACACTCCGACCTATGTGGAGAGTACGCTGGTGGCGAGTTTTGACGCGCCTCACACTCTGATCAGCAACGAAGCCGGAGACACGCTGGATGCGGCGGTTGCAAGAATGTCTAACCTGCTTGGGGGCCTCGGCTACACGAACCAGGTCCCCGGGCAACAAATTATCACAGGCAATAGCTCGCCGATCGTGATCACCAACGACACGATGGTGACGACCTGGTCGGACTCGTTCGCCCGGGGCGACTACGGCCAGCGGCAGAATTTTTTTATCGGCAGTTATTTCATTAATTATTACCCACAGCATTTCATTTCCTTTCGCGACCATAGCCGAAGCGGTGACAGCAATTTCGGAATGCTGACGGAGCGCGAGCCGCAATATGGCATTCCCGATGCGGGGGCGAGCTACGGAAAAACCAACGGACTAAACCTCTTTTACGTCAGCGAAAACGGAGGTTACGGTTCGAATTCCATTTATGGGATGTTCAAGGAAATTCTCCAGTATCCCACGAACGCTTATAATCGGTTTGGCACCCTGACGCACGATTGGAGCCAGGCCAATCCCGCACATCTCTATTCCTCAATCGTCATCGGCGACATTCCATATTATACCGTGGATGGCAGGCCGTTCTCGCGCGATTATTCCTATGGCGGCCGCAGCGCGGCCAGCGAGGACCGCGTGCCGTTCGTGGATTCATGGGCCAACCTCGTGAACGTTGTCACCAATGGCGCCGGCGGTTATCCCGCCAATTCCAATCTTTGGTTCAACGCGCCCGCTTACGATCATCCTGCGAACGAGCTGCAATTGTGCTGGGCGTTGACAACCTTGCGCAGCCTCGGAGTGGACTCGAACACCTACACGGCGGTCATCAATTTCCATGCGGCAACCGTTTCCTCGACCAATCATTGCTCGGTCACGGGCCTGTCTCGCAACGGCAACGGCATCACGTTTACCTTTCATGCCGATCGCATGGCTCCGGGATTCTACGTGCCGGATAACGTTGTCACCAATGATTGCCGCGGCGCTTTTGCGTTGATGCCGGAACTCGGCAATCAATTCCGCGAAATTCTCCAAATCCCCGATATTCCGTCCGGCAATTATAACCTGAATATTGACGGGAGCAATGTCGTGACACTTTCTTCCGCTCAACTGGCGGCCGGGTACAACAGTTTCACGAATTACAGCGGACCGTTTTGGGCGCAGAAAGAAGAGGTTCTGGGGCTGATGTGCGACATGGCTGATGTGCTGCGCTCGGACGCCTCAATCTGGGCGCATCCCGGCGACAACCGGTTGATGGTGAATTACGAATCCATGGCCCGCGGCCGTTGGCCAACGAATAATTTCGGAGTGGTTGGTTATATTGCGCAGATGTCCGACTGCGAGGCGCAACTTCAGGCGGAGGATATTTTAATCCACGCGGCGGCGCAGCAGACCAACCATATCTTTACCCTGACCCCGGTTCCTTAACGGCCACTCCCGTTAACGGCGCCTGTCCGGTGGCACCAGCATCCGGATGGATTTTTACCAGGCCGCGCTCCTTGGCCAATTGATCCAGGAACACTGTGACTACGCTTTGGAGTTTTCGCCGTTCACGCGTCACGAACCATCCAAAGATGGGCAACGTCAGTAAAACGAACCACGGCCAGATCCGTTGAAAGCCCACCAGCCCGATGAATAATAATTCCAGCGCCACCAACGCCCAAAAGATGACTTTCGCCTGGAACGACCATACGGCGCGCAATCGGCAGCGAATCAGTTGACGGCCTTGCGGATGGTCCTCCACAACGGTAGTCAGCAGCAAATGACTCCAGCGGCTGCCATTGATTTCCACATCATAATCGCTCCAACCCACATCTGATTTGTTCGGCCAGCCGCGTTCCTGCAGCCGCCGGAAAATCGCCGCCACAAAGTCGAGCCGGTCAATTCTCTGGCCGGTCCAATACTGCACCTCGTTCAACGGTTTTCCGCTGTGGAACAGCGCCACCGAATCTAGCGATTCCTGCGCGGCCAATTCCAATGGCCTTTGCGCCAGCCGCCCTTGATAACGGGCCAGCCCGCGAACGATGGGTTGCAAAAAGAACAACAATGCGACCAAAGGACGCGACCACCATTTGATTTTGTTCCTGGGCAACTCAGCCTGCGCCCCCGCCAGTGCGCAGACACCCGTCGGGATTGCCAGCCCCGCTATCGCCAGCGGCAGCAAATAATGAAATATCCCCGTCAATATCCACAACGGTATGGTGACGAACAAATGATACTCCAGCGTGGTGCAGAACATCAGCGCGGTCGATGGATCAGGCGCGTAGATTTTCTGGAAACCCGCGCTGCCGAATAAGCCGTGATAAATCACCGGCGCGCGCAACTCCACGCCGTACTTGGACGGCGCATAAATTCGTCCCTGCCAGATGCCGCCGCCGAATGAATTGAAGTTTTCAGGATGCTTACGTACCAACAACGCCTCGGCTTCGCCGTAACCCTCCTGTTGTTTTAAATACGCGCCAATGGTCGAGCGCCGGTAATGCCACACGAACGCGGACGGGCTGAACCCGATTTTGCAACCCGCCTGCTGCAGTTGCCAGCACACATCGACATCATCGCCCGCCTTCATGAAAATCGGGTCGAAGCCGCCAATTTCCTCCAGCGCACGTTTATAAAACGCCATGTTACAGCCAGGGATGTGCTCTGCCTCGCGGTCGGTCAACATCACATGCGCCGGGCCGCCCGGCGAAACCATCACCGCCGCAGCCACGCCCGAATCATCCGGCGGCAACAGGTTCGGACCGCCCACGCCGACAAATTCGCTGCCCGCCAGGCTGCCCACGAGATAATAAAGCCAGTCCTCATCCGCGCGGCAATCGGAGTCGGTGAAGGCAACTATTTCGCCCGCGGCCGCAGTGATGCCCGTGTTGCGCGCAACGGAGAGGCCGAAATTCTTTTCATGGCGAATGTTGATCAACGGCGCACCCGGAGTGGCGCGCGCCATTTCAGCGACGATCTTCTGCGTTGCGTCGGTCGAGCCATCATCGACCAGGATGACTTCGTAGTCGGGATAATTCAGCCGTTGCAGCGATTCCAGGCATTGCTTCAGCGTGCGCGCGCCGTTGTAGCTCGCCACCACCACGGAAACTTTCGGATAATTGGCGAGCGAAAAATACGGCGCCGCGTGGTACATTTTTTTGACCGCGGAAAAGGATTCCTTCGGCCACCGGTCATTCGAAACCAGACCCATTTTCCAGCCCTCAACCAGTCGATTGTCGCGATACCACTCGTCCGTGAAAGTGAACACCATCGTGCCCGCCAATCCGGCACGAAAGGAATCTTCAATTTGCCACGCCAGCATCTCCGCCTGGCGCGCCTCGCCCTCTCGCAACGAATCGATGCCGAATTCACCCAGCACCAGCGGCTTGGTGTCCGCCATCATCTGCAGCCGCGCCAGGTAGCTTTTAAAAGCCGGCTCCTGATGCAGGTAGACGTTGAAGGTCACGAAATCCACTGCACGAGGGCGCAGAAATTCCGTTGAAGGAAAATTGCTGTATGTGCAGAGGCAATCGGGGTCCGCGCGGCGGGCTTCGAAAACAAGTTCGTCGATGAAATTCGCCGCCGCTTTCGCGCCCGTCCAACGGATGATGTCCGGCGGAATCTCATTCGCGATGCTGAAGGCAAACACCGCCGGGTGGCGGGAACACGCCGTCACTGCGTTGCGGACGGCTTCACGCGCCTCGGCCCGTCGCGCCGCGGTATCGAAACTCAGATGCTTGTTCCACGGGATATCCACTAGCACCTTGAGTTCGCGGTCGCCCGCCATATCGAGAAACCAGCGCGGCGGGATGTGATAAACGCGAAGGACATTCGCGCCGAGCTCGCGGATCTGGTCGAGGTCGAGGGCGGTTTGTTCCGGGGACGCAAAAGGCTGGCCTTGCGCATTGGGCGGGAGTGGCCCATACGCGATGCCTTTGACGTAAAATTTTTTGCCACCCAGCCGGAAAAACTTGCCATCGACAACGACGCGCGGCCGGGGCGAACCTGCGACTGCCATGAGCATTAGACGGCGCGAAGGCCGGATTTAATCATTTGTGCGTGGATAACAGATGGGGGCGGGCGAAGCAAGTGGGTGTTGGCATGCGGCGTGGTGCGTATTGGGTGTTATGTATTGCGTTTCTGTTTTCGAACACGCAACACGTGAAACGTAAAATGTGATTTTCCACTTGCACGCCTGGCATAATGGCAGCCTATTCCTCGTATGAAAGAATTGCCACACACGCATTCGTGCTTCGTTTGCGGTGAATCGAATGCCATTGGGCTGCGGCTCCGCTTTGAGACGGACGGGGATGTCGTGCGCACACATTTTACGCCCCGGCCCGAACACATCGGCTTCAAAGGTGTGGTGCACGGTGGAATTATTGCCACCTTATTGGACGAAATCATGGTCTGGGCCTGCGCCGTCCAAACCAAGCGTTTTGGTTACTGTGCTGAAATGACTGTGCGCTTCCAAAAACCGCTCCGGCCCAATGAAGAAGTCATTGCCACCGGTGAACTGGCAGCCAATCGCCGCGATAAAATTTTTGAAGCCAAATCCGAGTTGAGAAATCCCGCCGGCGAACTCCTCGCCAGCGCGACTGGAAAATATTTGCCCGTAAAAGCGATGGACCTCACCGATATGGCGACAGATTTTATAGGAGACGCCAGCGGGGTGTCGGGCCAGACCGATTAGCCGCCCGGCTATTTATTTACCTGGAAATCAATATTCAGGCGTTCGAGCGTGGAACCCTCGTCAAGGCTGAGCTGCGCGAGGTCCTTGTTGTAAGTGTCCAAAGCCTGGATTTCCGCGCCGCGAGCGGAAGTCAAATCGCGCTGCACCAGCAACACCTGGTAGGTCGTGCTTTTTCCATTATCGAGCTTCTTCTGCTCGGCGTCCAACGCCTGTTCTTCGTAAAGGCGCTGCGCATGCGTGGCCTGCACGGCGTCATAATCCGACTTCAACGAGCCAACGTCGTTGTCAACGGCGATCAATATGTCCCGCTCGGTTCTCTTGATGCCCAAAATAAATTGTTGCAAAGAAAGTTTATCGGACCGGTAAGTGTTCCGGGCGCCTATATTCGCCAGGGGAATGCTGATTTGGCCGCCATAGCTGTAGAACGGCCGGTTCCGCTGTTGAACATCATACAGCGCGCCGCTGAAAACAGTCCCTGAACCGTTGTAGCCGTAGGTCGCAATCACATCCAGTTCCGGAAATAACTGGTTCCAATCGTACTTCAATAGAATGCCGGCCCGTTCCGCGTCCAGCTTTGCCTGTTGATATTCCGGCCTTTCGGCCAACGCCTTGCTCCAGCTATTCTGGCGGTTAAAATCCTGGGGTACCGCCGTCAGGCTTCCGGAGGGAACCACGGTCACATCCGCCCATTGGGAAATCTGATCGGTGATGTAAAGTTTCAACGCCCTTTCCTGGGTTCCCAGCAGGCTACTGGCCGCAATAATCGCCGCGCGGTTTTGGGCTGCCTGCGCCTCGGCCGATGCGAGATCCAATTCCGCGAGCGCGCCCACTTCCAGCTTCTTCTTGTTTTCCATCACCAACCGGTCGGTCAGTTCCGCGGCTTTTTGCTGCACGAGAACATTCTCCCGGTTGTAAATTAAATCATAATAACTTTTTTCCAGGGCAGTGATGGTCTGCATCACCTGCAACTTCAATTGCAGATCGGAATATGTCAGCCGGTTTTTGTTCACGTGAATAACCAGCCTGGTGCTGTCGATCCAGAAATTTTTCAGTAGCGGTTGGGTGACGTCAATGGACGCTTGCGCGCCGGCATTCCTTCGAATCTCAAAATCGTTTTGGACAGTGTCCGCCGTGGTTCCGGTCAGTCGATAGCTCGTCCCAAACGGCAACAATCCGCCCACCGATGTACTAAAGCTGTCCTGGTCCGACACTGTGCCGCCGATGATATTCGTGCCCAAAAAAACCGGGCCGCTTTTGCTGTGACTGTGCTGTCCGGAAAAAGCCGCTGTCGGATCGTAAGGAGCGTAGGCGGCCTTTAACGCATAGAGCGCAATTTGCGGATTATACCGGTCAATTTGCAACTCGATATTGTGCTGCAAGGTCAATTGAATGCAGTCCTGCAGCGATAGCTGGCGCGCATTTACAGGTACATTTGTCTCTAGCGCGAGCGAGTTGGTCAATTCGGCGTAAATCGCGTCGGGCACGCTGGGCGAGTTCGTACTGACCGTTGCCGAATCATTCGTATCTGCCGCCAATACGGAAAATCCGGACACCATGGCCACCAACAGGATTCCAAACCATTTCATCGTGGATGGAGATTGAGGCATCCGTTTTGATTCGTCAAACAAACCGTTATGATTCCGTCTTTGCATATTTTGCTCTCTGCTGATTTGACCACGCCGGGCCGCATTCCTCATGGACCTTAACCGGCCGAGGCGCGTTTCAAGCGATCCGCAATCGCCCGCCATTCGCTGGGCGGCTCTTCCACCACGATCAATCCCGCGCCAAGTTCGTCGCACCGGTGCAACTCCGCGTACAACGCGCGCGCGAACGCCTCGGCATCATGCGGAATCACACTCACGCGCGCGAAGCCTTCCTGCGAGGGAATGTGCGTGTGGGCGAGGACGTGTCGTATCAGTTGCGGGTCGCTGGAGGAAAGTTGAGAGTGCAAGTCCGCATCGTTTCGCCATCTCAACACGATCAGCTTCGCTTTCGGCGCGTAATGTTTGCGAAGCTGGCCCGGACTTTTCAAAATTTCTTCGCCGTTGCCGGAACCGAGGCCCAATTTTCCCGTCACCGCCATCAGTGCTTCTTCGTGAATCATTCCCGGCCGCAATAACCGCGGCGGTTCCGTGGTCAAATCCAATACCGTGGATTCGAGGCCGACTTGTGATTGCCCTCCGTCCACAATCAGTGGGATTTTCCCGTCCAGTTGCCGCGCGACGTGCTCCGCATTGGTCGGAGAAACCCGGTTGGATAAATTGGCGCTTGGCGCAGCGAGCGGAAAATCGCAGGCGCGAATCACTTCCTGGATAAACGGGTGGCTCGGCCAGCGCACGCCCACCGTTTCACCACCGGCAGTCACAAGGTCAGGAATTTGTCTCGCGCGCGGCAACACCAGCGTCAGCGGACCGGGCCAGAACGAGCGGGCTAGTTTATCCGCAAGCGGCGGCCATTGGCTCACGCAACGCTTCGCCATCTCAGCACCGGCGACGTGAACAATAATGGGATTATACGCCGGCCGGCCCTTGATTTCGTAAATTCGCGCCACAGCTTTTGAATCGAGCGCATTGGCCGCCAGCCCATAAACCGTTTCGGTCGGCAATGCTACGACCTCACCGGCGCGCAACAATTCAACCGCCCTTTCCACCGCCGCGCGAAATAACGCCGCGGTGTGAGTGGCCACAACCTCTGTCTTCATCGAAAAGCGACGTCCTGCCCCAAAAATATCGACCGTTTCAACATTATTCGTAACGCAACGCATCGATGGGGTCGAGTTGCGATGCCTTCCAGGCCGGGTAAAAACCGAAAAGAACTCCAATAACAGCGCTGGAAGCGAAGGCGATCGCTATCCACGCCACCGGCGTAACCGTAGGCGTATCTTTCCACGCCGCAATCAGCATCGAGAAACCAATGCCGCTGCCGATGCCAATCAACCCGCCAATGGCACTCAGAGTCACGGCTTCCATAAGAAATTGCACCACGATATCCGGCCCGCGCGCGCCTACGGCCATGCGAATACCGATTTCGCGCGTCCGTTCGGTAACACTCACCAGCATGATGTTCATGATGCCGATGCCGCCGACGAAGAGCGAAACCGCCGCCACGCCGGAAAGCAAAAAGCCCATCGCTCGCGAGGTGGCCGTGACCGCCTGCATGAGTTCTAATTGATTACGAACCGTGAAATCCTGCTCCTTGCTGCGATGCCGCGCGATGAGTAAGTCGGTGATTTCCTGTTGAACCGCATCAATGACTTTGTCGTTGGCGGCCTGCACGAGAATGGAATTCACGAAGGTGCGATGGGTGACGCGCCTCATGTGGCTGGTGTAGGGAACCAACACGATGTCGTCCTGGTCCTGGCCGAAAAGATTAAAACCTTTCGGCGCAAGCACACCGACGACCGTGAAAGGAATATTGCGGACGCGGATGGTCTGGCCCAGCGGATCTTCGTTGGGAAACAATTCGTCCACGACGGTTTTTCCGATGACCGCCGTTTTCGCCAGGCTCCGCACATCCTGTTCCGTGAACATCACGCCGCTGCCGATGCGCCAATTACGGATTTGCGGGTAATCGGGACCTTCACCCTGGACGAGCGTGTTCCAATTCAGGCCGTTGGCCAGGACCTGTTCGCGATCGCGCACTTCAGGGCTGACGGCCACGGCGTTCGGAAGCGTCGCAATCGCCAGTGCGTCGTCCACAGTCAAGGTGGGCGCGCTGCCCCAGCCGCCGCGCATTCCGCCACTCGTGAAATTGCCGGAAAAAACCGTCAACACGCTTTCGCCCAGGCTTTGCACCTGGCTTTCAACTTGTTTGGTGGCGCCGGTGGTCAGGCTCACGGCCGAAATCACCGACGCGACGCCGATGATGATGCCCAGCATGGTGAGCAACGACCGCATTTTATTGCGTCGCAGCGCGCGCAAAGCGATTCGAACGGTTGCAATTGCCCTCATCATGCGAGATTCACCGCCTGGTGTGCTTCACGAAGTTTGCGTAGTTCATCTTCCGCGATTGACCGTCGAGCCACGGCTTCATCAGTGACGACACAGCCATCGCGCATAATGATATTGCGCTTGGTGTAATTCGCAATATCGAGCTCGTGCGTGACCATCAGAATGGTGATTCCCTGGTCATTGAGCTTCTGAAAGACACCCATGATTTCAATGCTCGTCTGGCTGTCCAAATTTCCGGTCGGCTCATCCGCCAGCAACAGGGCCGGCTGGTTCACCAACGCCCGCGCTATGGCGACGCGCTGCTGCTGGCCGCCCGAAAGCTGGTTCGGATGATGGTCGGCTCGCTTGGCCAAGCCGACAATTTCCAGAACCTTCAGCGCGCGCTCACGTTGCTGGCTGCCGGGAATGCGGCGATGCACGTAGAGCATCGGCAACTCGACGTTTTCCAGCGCCGATGTGCGCGCCAGCAAATTGAACCCCTGGAAGACAAAGCCGATTTTTGCGTTGCGAATGTCCGCGAGCTGGTCGCGGTCAAGTTGCGAAACGTCAATGCCCTCAAGCAGGTAACGGCCCTGCGTCGGCCGGTCCAGGCAGCCGAGCATGTTCATCAACGTGGACTTTCCCGACCCGCTCGCACCCATGACGGCCACAAACTCGCCCGGTTGGATCTCCAGCGTTACGCCGCGCACCGCGTGCACATCCACCTCGCCGGTGTGGTAAATCTTATGAATATCTTCGAGTTTAATTACCGCGCTCATTATTTAGAATGATGAAGTAAGAATGTAGAATGAAGAAGTAGTCATGCGTCACCTCTTGCGCGTTTGGAGATCGTGGTAAGTATAGCCACCAGTTCATCGGCTTCTTTAATAATTAATTGCATGCGTGAAGATGCAATAATGCTTTCGTCTGAGAGCAACTCCAGCCAATAAAGCGTCTCATCCGCTTCCTTGAGGCAGTCACCTATTTTCGAAATAAACTCAGCCTTGGAGCGAGCGCGGTTCGCTTCGCGATAATTCGCTCCGACTGAGGTTCCTGAACGAAGAGATTGCTTCCCTAATACCTGCGCCACGACGTTGGTCTTTGGCAAAGCCACGTAAAGCCGAATGATTCTCCGCGCAAACATCTTTGTTCGTGATACCAGGTCTTTTTCTTCATTCTGCATTCTGCATTCTTCCTTCTTCATTCCCCCACATTCGCACAATCAACCACGTCACCAGCGCCGCCAGCGCGCAGACCACGGCCCCGGTCGCCACCGTCCAGCGGACGCCGAAATAATGCGACAACGCTCCCGCTTCCAATCCGCCAAACGGCATCATGCCTCCAAACACCAGTGCCCAAACGCCCATCACTCGGCCCCGCATTTCGTCCGAGGCGCCGAGTTGCAGCAAGGTGTTGGTGGTGGAAAAAAACAACAGCATTCCCCAGCCGCCAATGGCCAGCAACACCAGCGCGAGATAGAAATTGTGCACGAACGCCAGCAACAGGAGCATTGCTGAAAAAATCCATAATCCGCCGAAAACCAGGAACCGGCGGCTCAGTCGATGCCCCACCGATGCCACCGTGAGCGCGCCGAACAGGGCGCCGATGCCGTTCGCAGTGAGCAACGCGCCGTAGCCGCCCGCGCCCACCTTCAACTCGTCCGCCGCAAACGCCGGCATCAACACCGAATACGACCATCCGAAAACACCGACAATCGCAAAAAGAATCAGCAAAGTTTTCATTCGCCGATGTTTCCACACGTAGGAAAAGCCTTCGAACGCGTGTGCCGCCGCCGAACCCGTGCGCTCCGCCTTCACAAATTTCGGCAGCCGCATCATCATCAGCCCCGCAATCACCGCCAGGTAGCTCAAGCCGTCCAGGAAAAAACACATCGCAATCCCGATCTGTGCGATCAAAAGACCCGCGACTGTCGGCCCAATCACCCGCGCGCCGTTCACCATGGAACTGTTGAGCGAGATGGCGTTCATCAAGTCCTCGCGGCTCGTCATTTCCACCATGAACGACTGCCGGGCCGGCATATCGAACGCCATGGCCACACCTCGCAAAGCGGCGATGACAAGAATTTCGCCTGTGGTGATATGGCCGCTCCACACCAAACCCGCAAACGTGAACGCCAGGACCATCATCGCCGTTTGCGTCCACAACACGATGTTGCGCTTCGAATGCTGGTCGGCAATCGAGCCGCCCAAAATCGAGAAGAACAGCATCGGCGCGCAATTGACCGCCGTCACCAGCCCCAGCAGCCATTTCGAGCCGGTGATTTCGTAAACGAGCCAGCCCTGGGCCGTGTTTTGCATCCAGGTGCCGATGAGCGAAACCAGTTGGCCGCTGAAGAACAGGCGGAAGTTCCGATGCCGCAACGCGGAAAAGGTTTGCCGCAGCATCAACTCGCCGACGACCATCCGCTGCGGCTGCCCAGTGACTTCTTCTGGCACGCGAACGATTTCGTCGGGAGCTTTTTTCAGCGGCATGGCCCGTCAACATAAATGCAGAAAATGGAATAGCGAATGGGGAAATGTTTCATGCGCGCCCTTCGGTTACATGCGCCGGAAACCGCCGCCAAATGGATTGTTCGGCCGCCCGCCACCCGCCTGATCCGATTGGAAACTCAAACCGGTCACTACCTGGTCGCCTTCTTTGAGACCATCAATCACTTCAGTGAAAACTCCGTCGCTGATGCCGACCTTGACTTGCACCGGCTTCAACTTGGTTGGATCCACCGGGTCCGCCTGAACGTAGACGGTCCGGACCGGCTGGTGCTCGACATGCGGGTGGCCGCTTCCGCCACGGTCATGGCCGTGGCCTTCGCCACGATTACCGCCCTGGCCGCCCGAGCCGTTTGTGCCCGTTTCCAATTTTGCCGCCCCGTTGGTTTTCACGTCTTTGCCAATGACCTCCGGCGGGCGAAAACGCAGCGCCGCATTCGGGACCTTCAACGCATCTTTTCGTTCCGCCACCACCACGGAAACATTCGCCGTCATGCCCGGCTTCAATTTCATGTCTTTGTTTCCCACGCTGATCACCGCATCGTAGGTGACCACGTTCTGGTAATTCGTCGGCGCGTAGCGGACCTGCACCACACTTCCGTTGAACGTGCGGCTCGGAAAGGCATCCACCGTGAACGTCACATCCTGTTTCTCTTCCACACCGCCCACGTCCGCCTCCGCGATGTTTGCGTCGATTTCCATTTGGGTCAGGTCGTTGGCGATGATGAACAACGTCGGAGCGCTCAAGCTCGCGGCCACGGTCTGGCCGACATCCACGTTGCGCGAAATGACAATGCCGTCCACCGGCGAATAGATCGTGCAGCGCGCCAGGTTGACCTTGGCGGTGTCGAGTGCCGCTTGTTTGATCTTAACCACGGCCTGGGCCTGGTGTAGATTGGCAATGGCCGTGTCGTGGTCGGATTCGGAAATCAATTTGCTCTTGAAAAGTTCATCCGCGCGCTTCGCCTCAATCTGGTTCAACTCCATGGTGGCGCTGGCGCTGGCGAGGTCGCCTTCCGCTTGCGCTACTGCGGCTTGATAGCTGGACGGGTCCAATTGAGCGATGACTTCGTTGGCTTTAACGCGCGAATTCCAGTCCGCATACAGTTTTTGAATGTTGCCGGAAATCTGGCTGCCGACGGTGACATTCGTGACCGGATTCAATGTGCCGGTGGCAGTGACGGCCTGGATGATATCGCCGCGCGTGATTTCAGCGTTCTGATATTCCGGGCCTGCATCCCGAGCGCCGACAAAATGCCAGACGACCGCGCCAGCCACTCCGCCGACTACGATTAAAATAACAAGCCACTTCAGCCACCGTGATTTTCCGTTGTTCGCCATAAAATTACTTCGAAAGAATTCAGACACTTTCCGTAACCGCGAGGTTACTACTTTTACCGAACTGACGCGGTAGGGACCTGTGCTGCGGCGTCCCCGCCCCCGTAATAGTGGGCGGAACGAGTCGCATCAACAGCACGCACATACCCCACGATGCGCCGCTGAACGCGGCGCGGACAGCGTAGCGCGCTGTCCCTGTCAAAAGACGCGCTTTCAGTTTACGATTTTGATTGCGAGCCGGATGGGGTATACCGTGCTGGCTATTGAACCGAAAACCGCATGACGCTCGATACTCTAATCGTTGAACTCGCCGCTGCGCGACATCTTTCTGACGAACAAGCGCGTCTGGCCGTCGAACAAATCGTTGACGAAAAAGTTCCCGCCGCCCTCAAAGCGGACTTTCTTTGCCATCTCGCGCTTAAAGGCGAGACGGTCGAAGAAATTGCCGCGTTCGCCCGCGCCCTGCGCGAAAAATCCATTGCGCCCCCACTTGATCCCGCCTGGCGCAACACCCACGAAATCCTGGACGTGTGCGGCACCGGCGGCGATCGCCTCAACACGTTCAATATTTCCACGACCGTGGCGATTATTTGCGCCGCCGCGGGCGTGCCGGTGGCGAAGCACGGCAATCGCGCCGTCACCTCGCAGGCAGGCAGCGCCGATGTGCTCGAAGCACTCGGCATCAAAATCGATTTGACGCCGGAGGAAGCGGCGCATTCATTGCGCGAGAAGAATTTCGCATTTTTTTTCGCGCCGAACTATCACCCTGCCTTCCGGCATATCGGGCCCGCCCGCAAGCTCTGCGCCGGCCGGGGCCAGCGGACTATCTTTAATTTTCTCGGCCCATTGTTGAATCCCGCACTTCCCGGCGCGCAACTGGTCGGCGTGCCGCGCCCCGAATTGTGCGAACCGCTCGCGCAGGTGCTGCAATCGCTCGGCGCCCGGCGGGGCATGGTCGTCAGCGGGAAAGTCCCACGTCCAAAGTCCGAAGCTCAAACTAGTTCAGATAGCGTCAGCTATCTCGATGAACTTTCGACGTTGGGCGAAAATATGGTTGCGGAGTTTTACCAGGAACGTGGGTTTGCGACGTCGACGCTCGATGCCGGTCACTTTCCGCTGCAACCGGCAGCCCTCGCCGATCTGGCCGGTGGAAACCGTCAAGAGAATGCGGAAATTATCCGCCGGATTTTGCGCGGAGAAGATCGCGGACCGAAACGCGATGCGGTGTTGTTGAATGCGGCGGCGGGATTGTTCGTGGCTAATCGCGCGCGCACTCTGGGAGAGGGCTGGGATCGCGCCGCAGAGTTGATTGACGGCGGCAACGCCGCGAAGAAATTGGCGGATTTGGCGGATTAGTGGACCGCGCTTGACGGCACACTGAGAATTAACCAGAGTCCAGTCATGTATAGAATCATCGGAGTCGATGGCAAGGAGTACGGCCCGATTTCGGCGGAGCAATTGCGACAATGGATCGCCGAGGGCCGAGCCATTGCCACTACTCTCGTGCAGGCTCCCGGCACCACCGAATGGAAAACTCTCGGGTCGATTCCGGAATTTTCGCTGTTGTTCGCGGCCGCTGTGGTGACTGTGCCCGCCGTTTCCACGCAAAGAACAAACGGATTTGCCACGTCTGGTTTTATTTTGGGAATCGTTTCCATCCTGTGCGTAGTGCCTTCTATTTTTTGTTGTTGCTTCGGGCTGCCCCTGAACCTGCTCGGCGTCATCTGCTCTCTCATTGGTCTGCTGCAAATCCTGCGCAACCCGCAGCTCTATAGCGGTCGCCGACTCGCCGTCGCCGGACTGGTCCTTTCCGGTATCTGCCTGCTTCTATATTGCATCTTGATCGCCATTGGAGTCGCCTCCACGCATTGGCAGGACGGAACTTCTCACCATGTCTACCGGCTCTGATATCTCGCGGGTTGGATTTCCCAGCACAAAAATGCTGCTATGGGCCGGCTTGGTCGTTTTAGCGGCCGCTGGCGTTTTGATTTATTTTACCTTCGATCCCACGAAGGTTGCGATTTTCCCTCCCTGCCTTTTTCATCAAGTGACGGGGCTGGATTGCCCCGGTTGCGGCGCACAACGCGCCCTTCACCAATTATTGCATGGCAACCTCATCGCTGCCGTCCGGCTGAACGCCATGTTCGTCATTTCGCTGCCGTTCGCCGCGTGGTTCGGTCTGAGTTGGATGTGGCGGCTGTCGCGAAACGAACCAATATTGACGAATCCCAAGTGGCTGTGGTTTTTTCTCGCGGCTTGGCTTTTGTTCGGCGTCTTGCGGAATTTGCCGTTCCCGATTTTTCAATGGTTCGCGGCCTGACCTTGCTTTGGCCGAGATAATCGGATAAAAGCACGGGAGCGGAGCGTTTGAAAATGCTCTAAAGGACGATGCCTATGTATAAAATCATCGGAGCGGACCAAAAGGAGTATGGTCCGGTTTCGGCAGACCAGATCAATCAATGGATTGCCCAAGGTCGCGTCAATACCCAAACCAAAACCCTAGGTGACGGCGGCGACTGGAAACCACTGGGCGAATTCCCCGAATTCACGGCCGCTTTCGCCAACCGTGTCCCGCCTTTGACTCCGAACGCGCCCGGCCAACCGCCCGCTTTCCAACCACCCGCTAAAACCAGCGGCTTGGCCATTGCCTCGCTGGTCTCGGGTGTCCTCGGATTGTTCACCTGCGGCATTGGCGCGATAGTTGGCCTGGTCCTCGGCATCATGGCGATGAACCGGGTGAAAAAAAGCAACGGCGCTCTCACTGGGTTCGGGCTCGCGCTGGCTGGAACCATTGTCTCGGGCGTGCTTTTGCTGATGATTCCCTTGCAGGCAGCTATTCTTCTGCCGGCACTCGCAAAAGCCAAACAACGCGCGCTCACGATTCAATGCGTCAACAACATGAAACAACTGACTATCGCCGTGCGCATGTACTCAGGAGACAACGCAGGTCATTTGCCACCCGCGAAAACGTGGTGTGATGCCATCAAGCCGTTTGCCGGTTCCGATCGCGTTTTCAAATGCCCGGCTGCAAATCCCGGCGACCGCTGCGACTACGCTTTTAATTCACGCCTCGATGGCATGGACGAAAAGGACATCAATCCCAACACGGTTCTTCTTTTTGAAACGGAGGACGGCTGGAATGCCAACGGCGGCCAGGAATTAATGCCTCCTCGATCGCGCCACGGCCGTCTGTACGTCGTGGCCCTCGCTGACGGGAGCATTCAACAATCGACCGCCGACCAACTCAGCCGATTGCGATGGAATCCATGAGTTAAACCAACCTCAGACCCATAGAAAACTCTATGTTTAAAATCATCGGAGCAGACCAAAAGGAATACGGCCCCATCAGCGCGGAACAGATCCGGCAATGGATCATTGACGGCCGGCTGAACGCGCAGACGCGGGCACAAAGTGACGGTGGCGAATGGCAGACGCTCTCCGCCTTCCCGGAATTTGCCGATGTTCTGCGCCCGGCAACCGCCGGCGCACCACCTCCGCCGCTGGGTTCAGCTCCGGCCCCGATGGCCATGCCGGGCGACGTCGGCTCACGCGAAGCGGCGCTCCAAGCGGTGAAAGGGCCCGCCATCGCGCTGATTGTTACGTCTTCCATAGGAGTGGCGCTTTGTTTATTCGCCGCCTTGCGCGCTTTTGCGGGCATTCATCCTACTCTTCCCCCCAACTTTCCGGAGGCGTGGCGGCACATTATTGAAACTACGGGCGGATTTCCCGATCTCATTGGCATCGCCATAAATGGGTTTGTGCTTTTTGGAGCGCTGAAAATGTTGCGCGGGCAGAGCCGCTCGCTGGCCATCGCCGCGTGCATCGTCGCCATGCTGCCGTGCAGTTGTTGCTGCGTTTTGGGCCTCCCTTTCGGCATCTGGGGATTGGTCGTCCTGAATAAAGTCGAAGTGAAATCGCAGTTCAGCTGAGGTAGTCAACGTTTAAGCCGACCGCGGATTTTCTCGCGGAAAATAAATCATGTATAAAATCATTGGAGCAGACCAAAAAGAATACGGGCCAATCAGCGGCGACCAGATCCGGCAATGGATTTCCGAAGGCCGCGTGAACGGAAAAACTCCCGTCTGCGCTGAAGGTTCGCAGGAATGGAAGCCGCTGGAGATGTATCCGGAATTCGGCCTGGTACCCGGTGCTGTCTTGGTGGCAGCCGCCGGAGCCGAAGGCGCGCCAGTTGCGCCAGAGGATATTCTGGCGGGGGATTACTCCCTGGACATCATGGGTTGCATCAGCCGGGGCTGGGGGGTTTTCAAGAACAACTTTGGGACATTGTTCGTCACGTTTCTGCTCCTGGTGGCGCTGGTTTTTGGCGCGAGTCTGATCATCCAGGCCATTCTCGCGGTAGGCGGTGTCAATCGCCTGCCTTACAAAACCACCCAATATCTGACGCCGGTCTATTTCATTTTTCTCGCGTTGGTGATGGGACCAGCGACGGGAGGACTTTATCGGGTTTACCTGGCCGTCATTCGCGGACGGCCCGCCAGTGCCGGCGATCTCTTCTCCGGCTTCAAACAATTTCAGGATCTTTATCTCGGCAAATTAATCCCTGGCGTCATCGGCTCCGCCTGCATGCTTCCCTACAACATCGCGAATGCCTCCAAATTGGGGCCGATCATGGATTCTCTCCGGCAAAATCCGGGCTCAGTCAATCCGCAGGACATTTTCCCCCACATGATTTCCGCCTTTAGTTCGTCGTTGCCCGTTTTCCTGATATGCATGGTCCCGGCCATGTATTTCTCCATCAATTGGATGTTCGTCCTGCCGCTCATCAGCGACAAAAAAATGGGCGTCTGGGGCGGGATAAAAACCAGTTGGATAATGGTCCACCGGCACTGGTTCCAGATTTTTGGACTGGCAGTGGTGATCGGCCTGATCAATATCGGCGGCGTTTGCGCATGTTGCGTTGGCGTGTTCGTGACCGTTCCCCTTACCCTGGCGGCCCTCATGTGCGCTTATGAAGACATCTTCAGCCGCAAAACCGCTTAGCCCGGCCGCGGCGCGGAATTGTTTTCTGATGAACCAATTCGCGACGCCCGGCCTCGGCTCATTGATGGGGCGTAGAATCCTGCCGGGTATCGGGCAACTCGTGCTCGCTCTCGCCGGCTTCGCCCTCATCATCGTGTGGTTTGTGCGGACGCTAAAGGAATATTACAACCTGATGTACGACGATCAGCCGTCGGTTTCCTACGCCAAATACTTTTTGGCCGGCGGATCGCTGTTCGCAGCCTCGTGGCTATGGTCGCTGCTAACGAGTCTCAGTCTCTTGCGCCAGGCGAAGGTCCCGGAACCGCTTCCACCGGGAAGCGTCCCGCCGCGAATTACAAACCTACCCCCAAAAATGTAATGGAAAATTTCCGAATCTGCAGCACGCTCATTCAAAATAGAAAGGTGCGTTATGTATAAAATCATTGGAGCCGACGGACAGCCATACGGGCCGGCAACTCTCCAGCAGATGCGGCAATGGATAGCCGAAAACCGCGTGCGGGCCGAAACACTCGGCCAGGCGGAAGGCTCGTCGGAGTGGAAGCCGCTCGCTTCGTTCCCCGAATTGGCCGCTGAATTCAGAACTTCCCCGCCCCCGATTGCTGCAACCCTCACGGCTCCGCCGACGATATCCAATCCGCGCGCCTCTAACAAAATTCCCGCCGGCGTTTGCGGCATCATTCTGGGCGCGCTGGGTGTGCACAAGTTCATCCTCGGTTACACCGGCGCGGGAATCATCATGCTCATGGTGACCGTGGTATCCTGCGGCACACTGTATCCGATCATGCATCTCATCGGCCTGATCGAAGGCATCATTTACGTCACTAAGACAGACGACGAGTTCGTGCGCACGTACGTGGACGGGAAAAAAGCATGGTTCTGAGTAGCAGCCGACGTTAGTCAGCCTGGTAAGCGAAAGAATCCGTCAGCGCAGACTCGCGTCCGCGACTACAGTATTTTTAGAAACGCTTTAGTCCGGCCACCGCAGTAGTATCACGCGGTTTGCCCAATTCATATTGGCGGCGGATTTCCTCGGGGGACATCGCGCGGCCCAACAAGGTGAATTCATCCATCCGTCCGTGAAAATCCCGAATGCGATAATCGGCGCTCGTATTTCGCGCGGCGGGTGTCCAATTACCGAGTTCCAAAGTCCCCAGCGTGAGCGGCAGTATTTTTGAGGCCTTGGACGCCACTTCCCGTCCGTTTAAATAAAGAACCATTCGTCCGCGACTGCCATCGAATACCGCGGCGAGCTGAATCCATTTGCCAAAATTTTCTCGTGTGACGACCGGCGGGCTCACGAGGTGATCCCATGCCGTCTTTCCGCCTTCGACTCGCACCGCCATTTCCAGGCTGCCGCTCCGGCGAATCTGCCAATGGACCTGGCCGGCCTTAAAGGTATTGACCAACGCCAGCCCATTCCGTTGGTTCGGCAGGCCGTCCACCCGCAGCCAGGCGAGGTAGGTGAGCGAGTCAAACACGCCCGGCACTGACAGCCGCACCCGGTCATTGAGGCCATTGAATTCCAGCGCGCCTTTTCCCGGCCACCGGCCTTCACCCCAATCACAGCCCAGAATCATCGCGCGCGACGACGCCCGCGTGCCAATGGCGCGATTAATCAGGTTGCGTTCAGCGTCGCTTTGGTCTTCAAAATTAAGATGCACGAGGACTGCGGGATCATAGTTCAGTTCGGCATCGCTTTCCCGCCAGTCCGCGTAGCGCGTGCGCAGTTCTTCCGATTCACGAAACGCGAGATCCTGCACGCTTAGGAATTCCCGGGGATCCACCGCCGACATCGGCTGCATTTGTTGCGCGTTGACCTGAACGCCCTGGCCCGCATTCAAAACTTGAACAGGCTGCACCGCGCCATTCTTCGCCACTTCCACCTTGCCCTCGAACACTTCCACTTTCATGGGCTGGTTTGCCGGCCGATTCAGACCAAACTCCGTGCCCAAGTCCGTCATCGTAAGGTCCGAAGTATAAACCTTGAAACCGTGCGCCGGCTCGGGAACGCGCGCGCTCAATTTGCCAAAATCCAACCGCGCTTCCCTGGCCGAGACCAGTTCCAGCGAGGCCGGCCCCTCAAGAATCACCCGCGCGCCGCTGTTGAATTCCACTTGCACCGCTCCGGATTTCAAATGCAACCAGCCTGCGGCAAGCGCCGAGCCTATTTCGATATTGTTGCTTTCGCCGTCCCAAACCACTCCGGTCCCGCGGGTCAGCGTGGCAATATAATTTGTGCGCACCGTCGGCAAAGGCGTCAGGTCGGCCACGCCGTCGTCCTCATCGAGCGGAACCGGTTGCAACGCCCGGATCCCGAGCCAAAGCACTACCGCCGCCGTTCCGGCAGCGCCCGCGAAAATCATTTTCCATCCCAACCGGCTCGCGCGTCTCAACCAGCTCTCGAAGGCCTCAAACGGTGCGCCGCGCAACCCGCGCCGTTCCCGCGCCACTTCTTCCGCGGGCTTGGCGCCGTAGGTCAGCTTGGCCGCCGCGTAGGTCCAGCCGTGCAGCGAAGCGCGTTCCCAAAATTCCCGCCGCGCGGCGTCGGATTCCAAAAGCATCCGCTCCAATTCCTGCTTTTCCTCCGCCGACAGCGTGGCGTCGAGGAAGGCGTCCAGCAAAACGATAAGCCGCTCGTCTTTCATCGCGCGGCCTCCTTCCGCATGCGGCGCTCAAGACATTCCTGCAAGACCGTGCGCGCCCGCGACAACGCCACGCGCACCGCGTTCGGCGTCCACGAAACCAGCCGCGCGATTTGCGCCGGCGAATGCTCCCCGTAATAGCGCAGGAACATCATCTGCCGCGCCTTCGGGGCCAGTTGCTCCAGGCACTGCTGCAAAATCGCCACGCGGGAATCGTCAAACGCGTGTTCCGTCTCGACCGCGCACAATGCCTCGATGACTTCCTCCGACAGCGCCTGCGACCGTGCGCGACGGCGAAGCAATTCCAGCAATTTGTAGCGCGCGATGGTGCACGCCCACGCGAAAAAATTAGTGCCCTCCTGAAACTCATTCGCCTTGCGGGTGACCACCAGAAAAACCTCCTGCAATAAATCCTCCGCGTCGGTAAAATTCGGCTCCAATGAAAGGATGAACGCGCGCAGCCCGAGCTGATGCTTCACGAAAAGCTGCTGCACGCGCATCGTCTTCTCGGCGGCAAGTCCGGAATCACCGCTCCTGAGCGGTTCGTTTAATTGTGCCTCATCACCCATTATTAATCATTTCGCAACCGCCCGTTTCGCGGCCTCGTTTCGTCATAAGGTATGTTATTTCCACCATAATCATTAGCAATTTATTGCAACTTCAGTGGGTAAAAGAACTGCGGCAAACTCAGCGTATGCTGCTTATACCGGCATTCAAATCAGCAGCTAAATGTTCCTTTTTATTTCGCTTCCGCGAGGGTCTTGGCCTGGTCGCGGTATTGTTTGGGAGACATGCCGATGGCCTGTTTGAAGGCGATGCAAAAACTGTTGGCGCTTCGATAGCCGCACATATTCGAGAGCACTTCCAATTTGTAACCAGACTCGCGCAGCAATCGTTTTGCGCGCTCGATGCGCACCCGCTGAAGTTCCTGGCCCGGCGTGCGGCCGAGATGCTCCATGAACGCCTTGTGCAAACCCCGCCGGGACATCGCGGCCACGCCCACCAGATCTTCGACGCCAATCATTTCGTGGCAATGCTCCCAGATGAACCGCAGGCTGTTCGCCACACCCTTGTGATTCACCGCCAGCAAATCACTGCTCTTGCGCACAATCACGCCCAGCGCCGGCACGCGGATAGGTTCCGGCGGCGCTTTTTTTCCATTCATCAAATCATCCAGCAACGCTGCGCCACGGTAACCGAGTGTTTCCAAATTCGTGTCCACGCTCGAGATCGGCGTATGCATCGCGTCCGGCGCGAGCAAATAATTTTCCGCGCCCACAATCGCCACCTGCTCGGGAACATGGACCTCCGCACTTTCGCACGCCTCGAGCACGTGCAGTGCGTGCTCGTCATTTGCGGCGAAAATTCCCAGCGGTTTTGGTGCCTGCTTGATGTGCACAATCAGCCACTTGCGCCGCTGCCGCCATTGCTCGTTGTCCGTCCGGAAACTTGAGGATTGATGCCAGCGTAACCATGCGCATTCGTGCTCTGCCCGTTTCAGCGCGTTTAAAAAACCGTTGCCTCGCTCTTCGTAAGACCAGTTGTCCGATTCGCTGTAAAAAATAAAATTCGTGAGGCCGCGCGAGAGAAAATGTTCGGCTACCAAATCCGCCGCGTGCGCGTGATCTTCAATCACTCGCGGAAATCGCAAATAAGGCCGGCGAAAGCTAAAATCCACCGTGGGCCGCGCGGTCCGCTTCACGAAATCCGCCAAATCATCCCCCGCGCCAAGCCACGCCAGGATACCATCGCCCTCCCAGCCCCAGGGGATCACTTTTTCGCGCGCGAGATTCGCGGAAAGGTTCCAGCCGTGTTCCAGTGCGTAGCGCTCGATGCCGCGATGGAGCCGGTAATCGTACCAGCCGAGCGCCACCAACACGCGCTTTTGCAGTCTTCTCATGGGTTGATGACGTGCAGCCGGTTTTTGTTTTTCAAACAGTAAGCGGCGTTCTCCACGTATTTTTGCGCCCACGCTTTCAGGCCGGAACGTTCTTCGCGCGTCAACGCGCGCACCACTTTTGCCGGCGCGCCGAGCACCAGCGAACCCGCTGGAATTTTCGCGCCCTGCGTCACGAGCGCCTTGGCTCCAATGAGGCATTGCTTGCCAATGACCGCGCCGTCGAGAATCACCGCGCCCATGCCGACCAATGTTTCGTCGCCCACCTTGCACGCGTGCACCATCGCCGAATGGCCGATGGTCACATAATTTCCCACGATGCACGGATAATCGTCGGCGAGATGCAGCACGGCGTTGTCCTGAACGTTCGTGTGATGGCCCACCACGATGCGGTTGATGTCGCCACGGAGGACGGCATTGTACCAGACGCTGGAATAATCGCCGAGGGTCACATCGCCGAGGACCGCCGCGCCGCGCGCGATGTAAACGCCCTTGCTGAGCTTCGGACGTTTGGCGAGGAACCGGTCCAGTTGTTTCCGCAGTTTGCTCACGTTCTCAAATTGCTACTTCCCGCGAAAAAATGAAAACAAAAAACCCGCCGGCTTGCACCGGCGGGCACCTTGGTTCCTCCAGGCGTCACCAACGTCCGTGGTGATAAAACGGATGAATGCCAAATCCAAAACCGAGCCGCACCACCGGCCTCGGCGCATACACGACCGGAGCGGGCACATAAACCCGCGGAGCCGGCGCACAATAAGCCGGCGGGCAATACGCCGGCGCGTAATAAACCGGCTGCGGAGCCACCACCACTGGAATGCGCGGCGCATAAACCACTCGGGGAGCTGGATAATAAACGGGGGCGGGTCTTACCACGACCACCGGCGCGGGTATGCCGATCGATACCTCCACTCCTGCGCGAGCGCTCGATGCACCTACTGCCACCGCTGCCATCACCGCCAGACCTAAAAATATTTTCTTCATAATTTACCTTTCGTTTCAGAGCTTTCCTGCTCTGTTGGTTCGACGCAGGTATTTGATTTTTATTCAATGCGCGGTAAGAGTATTCTATCGCAAGACGGTAGGGCCGCGTTGCTGAGCGGCCCCATATTCTCTAACACGCGCGGATAGCGCGGGATGAAAAGCATTAAAAGGACAACATGCCAAAACCGCCGCGCCAGAAACGCCAACCGTTGCCCAAATCGTTCAAAGACCTCACCCCCGCAAAACATTTCAACCCCCGCACTTTCTTCCATGAGATGGTCTGGAAAACCCTGCTCACCCGGCGCACGGGACAGCATCGGGCACCGGTCTTTCCCAAATTGAAACATGGCGAAGTCGCCATCACCTGGATCGGCCATGCCTCGTTCCTCGTCCAATTCACCGACCTGAACGTCCTCATCGACCCCAATTTCGCCAACTGGCTTTTCCTGCTCAAACGCATCAAACGTTCCGGCCTGAAAATCCAGGACCTGCCGCCCATCGATCTCGTCCTGCTCACGCACGCGCATTTTGATCATTTTCATAAACCCACCTTGCGCCGGTTGCCGCATCCGAAAATCGGCATCATGCCGTGGGGCGTGGGCGACCTCGCCATGGACCTCGGTTTTGAGCGCATCATCGAACTCGAATGGTGGGAAACCTTTTCCAATAACGATTGGAAGGTGACTTTCACGCCCAGCAAACATTGGGGCGCGCGGACTTTGCGCGACCAGCACCGCGGCTACGGCGGATTTATTCTGGAACACCAGGGCCGCTGCATCTATCACGCCGGCGACAGCGCCTACTTTCATGGCTTCAAAGAAATCGGCCGGCGTGTCTGCCCCGAAATCGCCCTGCTGCCGATTGGCGCGTATCACCCCGACAGCTTCCGCAAAGTACACATGGGCCCCGACCAGGCGATGAAAGCATTCAAGGATTTGGGGTCGAAACATTTTGTTCCCATGCACTACGGCACGTTCAAATTGTCGTTCGAAGAAATGGATGAGCCACCGCGCTGGCTGCTGGAAATTGCTGAAAAAGAAAAGCTCACCAACTGCGTGAAAATTTTGGATGAGGGATTGCCGATGGTGTTTTGAGGGAGAATTTTTAACGCAGAGACGCAAAGGCGCGGAGGAAGGCGGCGAAATGCTCGATTGAGAATGGGGTGCGCACTCCTCTTTTTCGTTGGTAAGTTCCGCAAATTTGTTTCCGCTTTCTGGCTTCTGACCTCCATTCTCTCCGTTTCCTCCTGTTAAAATTCGGTGATGAACCGCGCCGGAAGATTGACGCTCTTGGGTTCCTTCTCCTAGCCTCGTTCCATGATTCGTCGATTGATACTGAGTTTTACCGTGTCGTTTGCGTTGGTGTCTGTTTGCCAGGCGCAACATTTTCTTCCCGCGGATTGCACGAACCTCGTTAATCTCCTCCCGCCGCCGCCCGCGATGGATTCCCCGGCGGGCCGGGCCGATTTGGAAATCGTTCTCGACGTGCAACACGACCGCACTCCCGAACAGGAAGCCCGCGCCAAACGCGTGGCCAAACAATCCGTCACCTCGTTCGCCCAACCCGTCCTCGGTGATTGGTTTCGCGCGTCCGACTTTCCCCGCACCATGGCGTTGTTCAAGGAAATCGACCACGAAAGCCAGCACATCGTGGATGATCAGGTGAAGAAACAATGGAGTCGCGCGCGACCGTACAATTATTCCCCCGCGGTCCATCCGATCGTCGGACGCCCGGACAACACCTCGTATCCCAGCGGCCACGCGGCGGCGGCAGCCTTGTGGGGCACCATTCTCTCCGCCGCTTTTCCCGAAAAAGCGGATCAATTTCAAAATCAAATTCATGAAACCATGTGGTGCCGGGTCATCGGCGGAGTGCATTTTCCGAGCGACACCGCCGCCGGCGAAATGCTGGGAGAAGCCATCGCGAAGAAAATGTTGGAATCCCCGGACATGCAACAAGCCTTGAAGGCGATGCGCGAAGAAATCGCGCCGCACCTCGCAGCCAAACCCCCTGTAGCGGCGTCTCTGTGAGCGCCGCTGAATTTGTTTTTGGCTCGCCCGCTCGCTGACGTATACCCCCCCCGGGGGGTTTTTGTTGTATAAGGTTGTAATAGCTTTCATACGGGACGAATGGGGGTGGAATGGAGTTGAACGAAATCGGCGGCTTTGGCCTGGTGCAGGTCGACTTCCAAAGCGTGAATCCGGGCCTTTTGCACGCGGCACACTTCCCGGGAGAGGCGTATCAGGCGTTTGAATCGCTCTGCCGGATCTTTGACCGTAGCGAGGCGTTCCAGTTGTTCGGCAAGTTCCACGATGACGCGCTGCTGCATCCGGCCTTCGAGATTATCAGCGGGATTTTGCGGCTCTTCCTCAGAGGAAGATGGAGACAGGCAAGATGCCTGTCTTACGGTTAACCAGAGTTCTTCCAGGCGCGCGCGGCGCTCCTGATCGCGCAGCCAATCCTGAAAGCCGCCGCGGCGCCAATTGGATAAATTATTTTCCGAAATGGGCTGTCCGCCGAACATTTCGGTGAGAACGCGCTGCACTTCCGGCAACGCGTTGAGCCATGGGACGATGTCTTTACCGAGCACGCCATTCTCGAGGCGACGATTTAATTCGTAGCGGATGGCGGCTGGCAACCTTGCGATTTTTCCGACTCTTGCATTATTCATCGCGCCATTGAAGCACGAAATAATTACGTGGAAAAACTTACGGTAAGGTTTTCGGTGGAAGTGGTTGATGAAGAGTATAATTTAAATGAAATACGCACGGAAAACGGCGAGGGAAATTCGCGTAAGTGTTATTTTGCAATTACGCACTTTGCCTCCTAGCAAGTTTCTTGCATGATAATCGCAAGGATACGAGAATGGGCACGCACTGAACTCTCGGTGATCTGATGGCTGACGTTTTCACAAAGAAAAAGCGATCGCTTGTTATGGCTGCGGTCACTTCCCGCGGCAATAAGGAAACTGAACTTAAATTGGTTTCTCTCTTGAGATCTGCAGGTATCGGGGGGTGGCGTCGACACGAACCTCTGCGCGGTTGCCCGGATTTCACCTTCCGTCGCAATCGTCTTATTATTTTTGTCGATGGCTGCTTTTGGCATGGATGTCCGCAGCATTGCAGGATGCCTAAGAATAATCGTGAATATTGGACGCGTAAAATTTCGCGCAATCTAGAACGAGATCGGACGATTACGCGAGCGCTTAAGGCCTCTGGTTGGAAGGTTCTTCGTGTTTGGAGTCATTCGCTTCGGCGCCCAGAAATTGTTGTCCGCCGAATCACTTCCGAGTTGAGTAAAACGTAAAAGAGATGAACAATCCCCCAATACGGCAATGATCTCACAAGCCAAAACTGCTGCGGAATTTTTTGCCGGAATTGGTCTTATGCGCATCGGATTGGAAAACGCTGGCTGGAATCTCGCCTTTGCCAATGACATTGACCGAGACAAATGGGAGATGTACAGAGACCATTTTGGCAGCAGCGACGAGTTTGTGCTTGGTGACATTCACGATCTCAGGCCAGATCAGATTCCCGCTGTCTCGTTAGCCACTGCTTCATTTCCCTGTAACGATCTTTCTTTAGCTGGCGCTCGACAAGGACTTGCTGGGGCACACTCGTCTGCCTTTTGGGGTTTTGTAGACATTCTGAAAACTCTAAAACGCGAGCGTCGTCCGCCTCCCCTCGTCTTGTTAGAAAATGTGCCAGGCTTCCTATCTTCGAACGACGGCCGTGACTTTGAGGACGCTCTTTTGGCCCTTAACGACCTTGGCTACGCGGTGGACACATTCATTATTGATGCCGCCCGCTTCGTGCCGCAAAGTCGCCAGCGACTATTTGTCGTCGGAATGAGAACCGAGACGGTCTCCATTCTGAATGATGCGCCCGGCTTTTGCGAAAGCGAAGCCCGTCCTTCCGCTCTGGCCAGCTTCATTCTGCTGCACCCCGACATCAACTGGCTGATTCGCAGGCTTCCTGCATTTCCAAAGCGCGCCAAATGTCTGAAAGACATAATAGAAGATTTGCCATTGAACCATCAAATGTGGTGGAGCCGACAGCGATGCGATTACATGTTGAGCCAAATGAGCCCGAAACACCGCGCTCAGGCCGAGTCTATGATTCGGGGTGAGGCCATTAGTTTCGGAACAGTGTTTAGGCGAGTTCGCAACGGCAAATGCATGGCTGAACTCCGCACCGATGGCATTGCCGGATGTCTGCGGACTCCTCGAGGAGGCAGTGGTCGGCAAATTTTATTTGCAGCCGGCGAGGGTCAATATAATGTGCGACTGCTGACTCCTCGGGAGTGTGCCCGTTTAATGGGAGCGGACGACTTCACGGTACGAGTATCGCTTAACCAAGCTCTCTTTGGTTTTGGCGACGCGGTGTGTGTTCCTGTCATTGAGTGGATCGCTAGAAACTATCTGAATCCCGTTTGGGTTGAAAAGTATGCCAAAGAAGAACCCTCTAAATTCGGCGAAACCTGTATCAAATATAAAGCCCGAGCTTCCCGTAACGGTCGACTCTCTCGGCCCTCCCTCTGACGTTACAGCGATAAGGCGAGAGATTGATGCCTTTTTTAAAACTTTGGCTGATGACGGGAAGAAAATCGGCAGCCACAAATGGGGCATATACGCCTTTTTTGACTATGACGGCGAACCGATCTACGTAGGACAGACCTATGAAGGTTTGGGTAGCAGAATAGGACGTCATCTTACCAACCAGAGAACCGATGCAGTCGCTATGAATGTTCTCGATCCTTTCGAGGTCGCGGAAATTCGTGTTTGGCCGCTCGATATATCTGCCATTCCAGAATTAGAACGCCGCGATTACCTTGATCGTGCGGAGTTCACAGTCTTCCAGAAAGTTATCAAAGAATCGAAGCTCGGGGCCATTCTTAACGAAAAACCCCCTCGGCAAACAGAACTCGTCAATCTTCCGAAGTCGTACTTCCGGCGTATCATTCCTGACAGTATCTTTCCGCATCGCAAACATGCTGATGTTAGAATAGCGCGACGGGCGGCTACCATAGCGAGCCTCGCTCGACGCATTAGCGAACGAAGCGTTAAACGGGGATTGCGAACAACGCTACTTACTCAAGCCAAACGTTTGGAGCGTCTCGCCGAAGCTCGCCTCAATGATTTTCCCGCGGGCGCGGAAGATGAAGACCAAAATGAAGACTAGTCGTTCAAAGTAACACCAAATCGATTTAGTCAGAGAGATCTCGCCAAAGCGATCAGCAGTTGCTTTGTCTCGCGTTAAAGATAATTAGCAGTTCCTACTGAACCATCGTCTCGCGCTGTGCGCGCGGGACGGATTATGGGGCTGAGCGGCAGCTCAGGCCCTACCAAGGAGGACAAATTAGCGGCGATCCTTTTTGCGGCGGTCATAGACCGCCGTTACGGAGCGGATTACGGCGAGGTGACGCGATAGTAATGTTGCGGGCGGGCGGTCGTATCGGTGAATTGATATTGGCCGGGACTCGTTTCGGTGGCCGAGCCGAGCCGCGTCCAATTGGTGGCGGAGGTCGCCAGATTGGTGGTGCCGTAAATGCTGAAACTGAGGCCAGGTGTGTTGGCGAAGCTGAATTGAAAGGTGCCGTCGGGCAAATCCGTGGAGTTTGTCAAAACGACGGGCGGCACGGGCACGGTGAAGGCATAGACTTTGTTGTCACCGGCGACGTAGATCCTGCCTCGCGCGGCGATGGCGGTGTTGAATCGGCGCAGGCCGGCCATCAATTCCCTGGCGCCGCCGCCGTTGAAAATAACGCCGCCGGTATCGCCATTGAAGCCGTGCAATCGCTGGTCGCCTTCCGCGCCCATGACCCAAACGATGGCGTTATTCGTGCCATCGGTCGAGGTGACAAAGGGCGAGCCTCGGCCGGAGATGGCGGCTTGCCAGTTGGAGGGAATAGTTGGCGGGTTGCCCGGCTGGATGCGATAAGAATACACCCCGCCGGAGTTGAATGTGACATAGCTCGCTTGCGCTGTGCGATAGGTGGCGCCAGCTCCGATGATCGCGGAACCACTGCCGGCGGGAACTTTTACCACCGACCTGGCGACGCCACCCAGGTTGGTGCGGTTGAGCAAATAGATGTTGCTGTCCTTGCCGAGAGCGACCACGAGCTGGGAGGGCGTGGCTCCGGGAAGGTCCATCATCAAGGTGCCGGAGCCGCCGATATCTGCATCGGCATTGTCCAACGCCTGCCAATTGGTCGCGGCCCAATAATCGTTGGTCAAGCCGCTGAAGACGGGGCCGGGTTGAAAACGAAGGATTCCTTCTCCTCCGCTCCATTTACTGGCGCCAAAGGTGTTACCGGTGGCGACGTAGGGAGTGACTCCGTCATCGCTCGAGGCGCCGGCGACTCCCCAGATGCCGCCGCCTCTTGCGCCTGTGGCCCAGGCTTGCACGTTGATAGGATTGTTTTCCTGCACGCCGACGAGCCAGCCGTAATAGGTGGAGCAATCACCGGCCAAGCCGCTGTAAGGCACATAAACATATCCACCCAACACGGCCAAAGCGCTGCGTTGATTCTGGCTGGTGGAGGTGAAATTGGTGGTGCCCCATTTGACGGTGGCGTTGACATCCACGGGCCAGCCGAGATTGGTGGTGCCGTTGTCCACATTCAACGCGTAAATGAGATGTTTTTTCGTCGTTCCACCATCGGGGGTGGTCATGGCATCGAGGTACAAGGTGCGGTTGACCAAATTGACGGCGGGCGTGCCGGTGATGCCGAGGGGATCGATGTCGCCGCAGGGCAGGCTGGATCCCGGCACGGGCGTGCCGACATGGTCCTGCCAAATGACTTTGCCGCTGGCGGCATCGAGCGCGTAGACATTGTTGGATTCCGTCACGGCGATGATCATGGCGCGACCGCCCGGTCCGTTTTCAATGTAGAGCGGCTGGGCGAAAACGGCGCCGCCAATGACGCCGCTGAAGTTGGTATCGCGCGTCAGATTGGTCGCGGCGGCATAAGTGAACGCTGGATCAATGTAAAGTCCGTCGCGCGTGTCGTGATTATGATGCTCGGGGACATCCGCGGCTGCGTTTGCTGAAAAAGCAAATCCGTTGATGACAAAACCAGCAACGACGATAACCGGAATAAGCCTGGAGCCTCTCATGCTGGCGAAGCTACACCCGCCCGGCGTAATCCGCTAGTCATGGAATTGTCTTTCATGAGTTTCAAAAACGGCCACCAAAAGATTCGTCCCGCGCGGATCGCGCGGGACGGATAATGGGGCAGAGCGGCAGCTCGGGCCCTACCGGAGGGGGGTAGGCGGCTCGCGCGGACGCTCACTCCACCCTTTATTCCTCCGGGGTCATAGACCGCCGCTACAAGGCGGGGTTTGTTACCCATTCGGTTACATGTTTCTTGACGCCACAATTCCCGGTATGGTACAAATACGTGAACCACAATTAGCTGTGGAAATATGCGTTGCCCCAAATGCGGTTGCCAGGATGATAAAGTGATTGATTCCCGCGCCTCGCGCGAAGGTGCCACCATCCGCCGCCGCCGCCAATGCATCGCTTGCGGTCATCGCTTCACCACTTACGAGGAAATTGAGCATCAGGGTTTGATGGTTCTCAAGCGCGATGGCCGGCATGAGGAATTCTCGAAGGATAAATTGCTGTCGGGCATCAAAAAGGCCTGCCAGAAACGTCCAGTGAGCCCCAAAAGCATGGAGGATCTCGTCGAGAAAATCATGGACGAGGTCACCAGCAAATACGAACGCGAGGTTCCAGGAGACGTGATCGGCAAGCTCGTCATGGAAGGTTTGCGCGAGATTGATGAGGTCGCTTATGTGCGGTTCGCCAGTGTGTATCGGCGGTTCCAGGAGGCGACGGATTTCGTGCAGGAGGTCAAAAAACTGGAGGCAAAACAATGATTGCACTCGCATACGATTGTCTGTTGTTTGAAACGAGCAGCGGCGAAAGCATTCCCTTCTCCGCGGAAATGATTTCGGTGGAACTCTCGAGCGATGGCATTGGCGTGTTTGACCCGGAATTTCTCAAGCACGCGGCGAGCGCGGTGTTCCATTATTTCAAACATGACCTGGGGCGCATCACGGTGACGGTGGGTGAGTTTGCCGGTGCGCTGGAAAAGGTGCTGCGCGGTTTCACGCTCCAGTGCGAGGGGTCATCGGCCGCACCGGTGGCGCAAAATTCCGGGGATCGGCGCGTGTTGAAATCCGACCTGCGTCTGCTGGCGTGTGAATCGGGCAAGGGGTTCGAGCTGTTTTTCTTTCCGCGACTGCGGGATGAGTTGCGGCAGCAATTGTTGCGGGAGCCGGAGGTATTGCATTTTCGCGGGTTGCGCAGTTGCGTGAAGCAATTGACGGGCGCGCGGCGCTGGAGCCGGCGCTGCCAGAGCCTGGAAGACCAGATCGTGGAGTATTTGCGGAATTGTTTTGCGAACGAGGCGAACCAGCCGAATTGCGCCCTTTTGGTTGAATAAGTTTCGAGTTTTTAGTTTCGGGTTTCGCGTTGCGGCGGCGAAGGCCTAAGGCGAAGTTCGAAGTTGTAAACTCGAAACTAAAAACCCGAAACCCGAAACTCAATTCATGAGCAAGACGCTGTTTGAAAAAATCATCGACCGGGAAATTCCGGCCAAGATCGTTTACGAGGACGACAAGGTGATTGCGTTTCATGATGTCAAACCGCAAGCGCCGGTCCATGTGCTGATCATCCCCAAGAAACCGATTCCGCGCATCGCGGAGGCGCACCCGGATGATCACCAGGTCCTGGGGCATTTGCTGATCAAGGCGGCGGTGGTGGCGAAGCAACTCGGGCTTACAGAAGAAGGTTTTCGGCTGGTGTTCAATAACGGCCCGGATGCGGGCGAGGCGGTGCCGCATTTGCATTGCCATATTATCGGCGGGCGGAAGATGGATTGGCCGCCGGGATAAGGCTGAGAACGGAAACAGCGCGAGGCCTGTCCTCCTCATAAACTGGCGCCGACTGACGTCGACGGCTACTTGAATGCCTTAGCGCTGCGCGGGCTCGTTCGCTTCTTGCACGGTTTCCAGGAATTTCTCGATGGCGGGTTCGAATCCGGGGGCTTCCCAGGCGCGGTCGTTGTGGCCGCCGCGTAATTCACAAAAAAATTTCGGCTCGTTGGCGGCGGCGAAATTTTGTTCGCTGTGACGAAACTTGATCAGGCTGTCGTCGCGGCTGTGCATGACAAAGACGGGGATTTTTAAGCGCGGCAATTTGCTGCGCGTGTCGTAACGGATTTTTCCGACCAGGCGAACGGGCAGCCAGGGGTACAGCTCACCGCCGATGTCCGGCAGGCTGGTGAAGGTGCTTTGCAAAATGAGTCCGCCGGTCTCTTCGCGCGCGCACAATTCGCTGGCGATGCCGCCGCCGAGTGATTCGCCATAGACGATGATGTTCCTGCCGGCGAATCCCTTTTGTCGCAGCCAGTGCCAGGCCGCCTGGGCGTCGAGATAGGTTCCTTCCTCACTCGGTTTTCCTTTGCTCAAGCCGTAACCGCGGTAATCGAAACTCAACACGCTCGCGCCGGTTTCGAGCAAGGCGGCGTAAAGGCCGAGGCGATGGCTGACGTTGCCGCCGTTGCCGTGGCAATTCAGGAATGCAAATTGCGCGCGGGGTGAATTCGTTTCCGCGAGGTAAAACCAGCCGTTCAATTCGACGCCGTCTTTCGTTTTGAAAAAAATATTCTCGAACGGGCGGCCCAGCTCGGAGCCGGTTGCTTCCAGTTGGCGCGTGGGATGATAGACGCGGCTATGTTCGAACCAGCGGAACAACATTGGAGGAAAATGCCACAGGAATCTGACGCTGGCGAGCAAGTCTATAGCCGCAGACGTTCCGGAGACAAGACGCTGGCGCTACTCAGTCCGTAGTCAAATTCATACTTTTTGGGCGAATTAATTAAAGCCTCCTTACGTCGGCTGCCACGAATAATTCATGTTTCAGATGCCACTTCTTTTTTCTCGCGCAATTTTGTCAAGGCGGCCAGGGCGGCTTCGCTTTCGGCGGCTTTTTTGCTTTTGCCGCGGCCACGCGCGAGTTCAGTGCCGCCATGCTGCACGATGCATTCGAAAATGCGATCGTGATCCGGGCCGGTGGCGGAGGCAACGTGGTATTGCGGGGCTTCGGCGGAGACGGCTTGCAATAATTCCTGCAATTCGCCCTTGGGATTTTCCATGATGGGAATCACGGTGAGGCCGCCAAGGTCGCCGTTGAATTCGCGCAGGATGAATTCGCGGGCGGATTCAAAACCACCATCGAGGAACAACGCGCCGACCAGCGCTTCGTAGGCATCCGCGAGCGCGGAAGGGCGGGAGCGGCCGCCGTGGGTTTCTTCGCCGCGGCTGAGCATCAGGTGCGCGCCGAGATTGAGGAGCGCGCCGCGCTCGGCCAGGGTCTGGCGATTGACGAGCTTCGCGCGGGCCTTGGTCAGGGGGCCTTCGTCGAAGGCGGGATATTTCTCGTAGAGTTCGCGCGTGAGAACGAGTTGCAGGACGGCATCGCCGAGAAATTCCAGGCGTTGATTGGTCTGCATGGGCGTGCCCAGCTCATGGGCGACGGAGGGATGCGTGAGCGCGAGCTTGAGCAGTTCGAGGTCGCGAAAGGTGTATCCCAGTTTGTTTTGGAGTTCCTCGTAGGCGGACACGGGAAAAGTGGCTCAATCCGCTTTGGTTTCAGCGGCGGTCTCGACCGGCACGGGCGGCTCGCCGGATTCGGCGGGCGCAGCTTCCGGTTGCGCGGCGGGGGGATTCAGCCCGTGCTCGAGCAATCCGGCCACGTCGCGCTGGACTTGTTCGAGTTGATCGAGGCGCAGGTTGGGGTCGGCAATGGTGAAGATGTCGCCAGTCTTTGGGTGTTCGTAAATGAAAATGCGCTGGCCGTCGCGAACGAACTGTTCTTTCACCTTGAGGATGCGTTTGCGTTCCAGCATGACGGCGAGGATGTAACCGGCGGGCGCGTGGGCAGGGTCGTTTTGCTCGATGAGTTTCCGCAGAATGGTTTCGGCGGTTTCTTTTTGGATGGCCTCGATGACCGGCGGCGGCGCTTCGTAGACGCCCTGCCAATGGGAAATGAACTCGCTGCTGCTTTGGGAATCGGCGGATTTTGCGGGCCAGCAGGCGACGCAAACGTCGGAGCGGCGGAATTCCGATTTTTCGGCAATTAACAGCGTGTGATACGATTCTTTGTCCGCAAACGGCTTGCCGCACACTTCACAGCCATGGCCGCGGGTTTGTATGTTCCACTCGGTAATCAAGCGCTGCCAGCATAACGCGTTGTGCGAAGAAACTGCAAGCTTGGGGATTGGTCAAACAGGGTTGACGCCTCTAATTTCCAAAGATTCCAACGGAATTTATTGATTTCGGGAATTGATCCTGGGTTGGCCACGAAATCGCAGGGACAAATACTGCGCCAAGCATTCAGGACATGCCGCTGCTTAAAAACTTAGCGCCTACCCATTTGAATTTAGCGGCAAATGGGTAGGCGCATTTTAATTTTGATGCTCCTAGTGTCAAACCCAAAATGCTCCGTAAATGCTCCGTGAAATATCGTGCTGAGAACCAAGATGCCTTAGCTCAGGTTCGTCACCTCAGCTGCTTTAACTCAACTGTGTCAGCTCAACTGTGTCAGCTCGGCTGTGTCAGCTCGGCTGTGTCAGTTCGGCTGTGTCAGTTCGGCTGTGTCAGTTCAGTTGATCAAGCGGTTGATAGCAAATCGAAGGTGCAAAAGGCTCGGGCGCGGGTGGGCTCATTTAACCGATTTAACCATTTAGCTCCCCATTCCCCTGCGCTATAATCATTCCGACATGCGCTTTGGCTCACTCTCATTGCCGTCAAATTTGTTTCTCTCGCCACTGGCGGGATACACAAATCTGCCGTTCCGCCTCGTGGTGCGGGAGCTCGGCGGTGTGGGGCTTTGCACGACGGATCTAGTCAATGCGCGCTCGTTGCTCGAGAAACGGGAAAAGGCGCTGAAGCTGATTGAAACGCGCGCGGAGGATTCGCCGCTGGCGGTGCAGCTTTTTGGTTGCGTGCCGGAAGAAATGCGCGATGCGGCGGTGTACCTCGAATCCGTGGGCGTGGCTTCGGTGGATATCAACATGGGCTGCCCGGTTCGCAAGGTGGTCAAGATCGGTGGCGGCTCGGCGATGATGACGGAGCTCGACAAGACCGCGGCGCTCGTCAAGGGAATGGTGGACGCGGTAAAAATTCCGGTGACGGCCAAGATGCGCCTGGGGTGGGACGACCAGAATATCACAGCGCCGGACTTGGCGCGCGCGCTGGAAGACGTGGGTGTGGCGGCGATTTTCGTTCATGGCCGGACGCGCGAACAGGGGTTTGGCGGCACGGTGAATTTGGCCGGAATTCGTTCCGTGGTGCAGGCGGTAAAAAGCATTCCGGTGATCGGCAATGGGGACATCATTACTCCGCAGGCGGCGGAGAAGATGTTTAACGATACGGGTTGCGCGGGCGTGAGCATTGGGCGCGGCGCGTTTTATGATCCGTGGATTTTTCGGCGGACGTTGCAATTTCTTCAAAGCAGGACAAGCGTCTCGCCTGTCTCTGACTTCCCGGGTTCAAATGGAGACAGGCAGGATGCCTGTCCTGCGTTGCCCGAGCCGCCCTTTGCGGAGCGGGTGCGGGTGATGTGCCGGCACCTGGATTTAATGGTCGAAGTTTTTGGGGAGGAGCTCGGCTGCCGCATGTTCCGCAAGGTGGCCCCGTGGTACTCCAAGCGTTTTGGACCCGCCGCGGAATTCAACCGGCATGTGGTGCAAATAGCCACCCGCGCCCATTTTCATGACGTTCTGGGAAATTATCTCCAGTGGCGTCGGCAATTTCTCGAGGAGAACGGAGAATTAAAGGCGAAATTTCAACCGCCGCCAATGGTGGCTTCATTCATGCTGGAACCTGAAGTGGTTCAACGGCAACAGATTCCCGTGCCCAAGGGGCCGGTGGAAGTGTGGTGAATGGAAGTTTTGAAATGTTTGCGTCCGAGGAACAGAGAATATTAAGCAAAGGCAAGTCGAACAGCATCCTCTGGGTGGAAGCGATTGCCTTCTCCTTGCTTATCGGGCTTTCGTGGCTCACGGAAGTCCTGCGGCTTCCCCACCTGTTGTATGGAGAAGAGTTCATCCCGGATTGGCGTCGCGCATCGCTGCGCACGCTGGTGATCCTGTTCATCTGGCTGTGGGTCTTTTTGGCGACGAAAAAACTGCTGAAGCGCCTGCATTACCTCGAAGAATTTCTGCGCGTCTGCGGCTGGTGCCGGAATGTTTGTCACGACGGCGAATGGCTGGCGATGGAAAAGTTTTTCAATTCCAAATTCGACACGAAGACCACCCACGGCATGTGCCCGGATTGTTTGAAAAAGAAAAAGGATGAAATTGTAGGGAAGGGGAATCAAAACTCACCCGCCGTGGTCGAACCCCAAATGAAATTTAACTGATTCGCGGTGCTGCTTAAAAAAAGCGGTCGACGAACCACTTCTGCGGAACACTTTTGCCTTAGGCCTGAATCTTAGGGAAGGATTCGTCGAGGCCGTTCGAATTAAGAACTTTTCTTCGACTTGCGAGAAACATCGCCAGCGCGCACAGGGCGAAAACGCCGGGGGCGAATCGTTCCTCGATGGTCATGGCGGTGCCGCCGAAGAACGAGAGGACATTGGCCAGGATGTAGCCGGCCCAGATGTTGCCCAATTTCCGCTGCGGCCGTTTCCACATGGCCAGCAATCCTGGCAAGAGCGCGATGCAAACTCCCAGGGTGGCCGCTATCGTCGCCGATTTGGGGCCGGAGAATTTCCAGATGATGATGCACGCGATGACGAGGGCTAGGATGACGGTTTCAAACCTGCCCCATTGGAACCGGCCTTTGGCCAGCAATAATATCACGAGCAATACGTCGCCGATCGCGAAGCCGAGGGGCAATAGAAAATTTCCGTGCTGCTCGATGATGGTGATGGTCAATACGGTGTCGAGCGCACCCCACAAAAGCCATGAGGCGCCGCTGTGACCATCGGCGCCGTCCTTCAGAATTCCGAGGACCATGGGGACGAACAAAAGCAGCGCCACCAGGCCACCGGCGATTTTAAGGGATTGGTGGTAATCCATTTCAGACAATTTCCACCGGGCACTTTGGCAGGGCGTCGAGGAATGCCTGTCCGTATTGCTTGGCAAGCACGCGATTGTCCAGCACCACCACGATCCCCGTATCGCTTTTTGTGCGAATCAATCGGCCAACGCCCTGGCGAAATTTTAAAATGGCTTCGGGCAATGAAAATTCGCCGAAGGAATTTCCGCCGCGCGCTTCAATGGCCTCGACACGCGCTTCGATCAGCGGGTGATCGGGGACGGCGAATGGCAGGCGCGTGATGATCACGTTGCTCAACGCCTCGCCCGGCACGTCGACGCCCTGCCAGAAGCTGTCGGTTCCGAACAGCACGGAGTCGACGTCTTCCTTGAATTTCTCGAGCATGGTCGAGCGCGGCGTGCCGGTGCCCTGCACAAAACACGCGATGCCAAGCTTGTCGAAAAACGGCTGCATCAATTCGGCGACTTCCTGCATCAATTTGTAGCTGGTGAACAGGACGAACGCTTTTCCGTGGGTAATGCGGATGAAATGCTCGATCCAATGGACGAGGGCATCGCGATAGCCGCTTTCGCGCGGGTCCGGCATTTGGCGCGCGACGAATAATTTCATCTGCCGCTCGTAATCGAAAGGGGTGCCGACCTGGAGTTGCGTGGCGACTTCGGCGCCGACGCGTTTGGTGAAATAATTTAAACCCGCTATATTTCGACGGGGTGAAGACGTCTTGCGCGCTGCGGGTGGAGTGGTTTCGTTATTCGCGTCGGGAGACATCGAATTCGTTGTCGAGAGCGTCGCGCTGGTCATGATTACCGACGTGTCACTCTGGAACAAACGGCGGCGGAGATATTCCGCGACGTCCACGGGCGCGGCGTTCAGCGCGAGGTTGCGCTGACTTTTGCCGGAGCGTTCGACCCAATAAACGTGGTCTTCGGCTGTTTGGCCGAGAAACATCACCACTTCCTCACGCAGTTCGGACAGGCGACGGTTGCATTCCATCAGTTCCTGGCCGATGTCCTTGTCCTCGCTGATCTTGATGAGGTCGCTGACCGATTCGCGCAGGCGCTGGAGCGGAAGGGTCACATTGTCGGCCACTAATTCAGCGCGGCGGATGCGCAACTCGGACCACTCGCGCCGGCGTTCGCCGCCGCCGAAGCTGCGCTGCTTAATCGCTTGCTGGATTTCCTCGCAGGCGGTTTCGACATTGGAAAAAAAATCATCCGCCTGTTTCAACAATTCAGCCACGAGCTTGACGGACGCGCCCTGGCGCAACGTTGCGAGCAGGCCTTTTTCCGTGCGCGGGTTCCACAGCCGATTCAATGCGTAACGCATCTGACCGCTGGAAACGCTCAGGCCAATGTGCCGCGAGGCGACGCTTTCCATCGTGTGCGCTTCGTCGAAAATGACGAAGTCGTTCTTGAACAAGATGCCGCCCTCCTGCTCTTCGCTGAGGCCGCCAAGCAACGTGAAAAAGAGCGTGTGATTCAGGACGAGCACGTCGGAGGACAAAATTTTGTTGCGCGCGCGCTGGAAAAAACAAACCGGATGATCTTTGCTGAAGTCGGATTGATAACCGCAAATTTTGGGTGAGCAAAGGCCGCGTTCGGAACACACCTGGGACCAGACTTTCTGGTCGGGCTCGATTTTAAAATCCGAGAGGCTGCCGTCGGTGGTTTCCCTGGACCATTCGTAAATGCGCTGAAGCTCTTCGCCCTCAGAAGAGGTAAAAAGATTGCCGGACTGCTGCATGGCTTTTTGGAGCCGGCGCGTGCAGAGGTAATTGGCCCGGCCTTTGAGCATGGTGAATTGAAATTTCACCGGCTCCGGCAAGGCGCCCAGCACGCCGGCAAGCATCGGCAAATCTTTTTCCGTGAGCTGCTCCTGCAAATTAATGGTGTGCGTCGAGACCACCGCCTTTTTCTTGCTCTGCACGGCGAAAAGAATCGCGGGAACCAGGTAAGCGAGACTTTTGCCGACACCGGTGCCGGCTTCAACGGCGAGATGCTCGCGATTTTCCAGCGCGCGCGCGACGGCCACGGCCATCTCCTGTTGTTGAGGGCGATATTCGAAATTTTTCGCGCGCGACAGGATGCCGTTTTGGGAAAAGATTTCCTCGACCTGTTTTACGAGGTCGTGATGGCCGCCGGCGGGCTGCGCTTCGATGTTGCTAATCATTTCCGGAGCGCAACGTAGCAATCGCGTACGGGCAAAGGAAGCCTCGCCTTGCCGCGAACCACAAATTTCCCTTTGGGAGATTCCAAAAGTGGCACTATTTTAACACTGCACGGAGGTATTTATGATTCGAAGACTGAAAACTGGCGGTTACCGGCTATATTCGCGTAAGAAAAATCCGAAAACGAACAAGCGGAGAAACCTGGGGACGTTCAAGTCACTGCAGGCGGCGAGGAAACACGAGCGGGAGGTGCAGTATTTTAAGAGGCATTGAGAAATCAGGACGGTTTCGCTCGCGCAGTTTTACTTTTTACGAACGACCACTTCAACCATCCCCTTATTCTTCGCGATCCTGTCAGCGGGTAACACCCCTCGCCAGTTGGTGCTTGGGTAAATAACGGAGCCGCGGCCGATGATAGTGCCGGGGTTCAGGACGGAGTTGCAGCCGACTTCGGCTAAGTCGCCGAGCAGCGCGCCGAACTTGCGCAGGCCGGTGTCGAAGGGTTTGCCGTCGATTTCGACTTTGATGTTGCCGGGCAGGGATTTGAAATTGGAGAGCACCACGCCGGCACCGATGTGCGCTTTGTAGCCGAGGATGGAATCGCCGATGTAATTGAAATGCGGGGCGGCGGCGTTGTTGAACAAGAGGGCGTTTTTCAACTCGGAGGAATTTCCAATGACGCAGTTGTCGCCGATGATGACGTTGTCGCGGATGTAGGCGTTGTGGCGGATCTCGCAGTTCCTACCGATGATCGCCGGGCCTTTAATCATGGCGCCGTCTTCGACCACGGTTCCTTCGCCGATGAAAACGTTTTTGCCGATGAAGGCGACGCCATCGCAACGGTTTTTCAAGCCGGGTTTGAGATTCGCGGCGAGGTAATCCTTGATTCTCTTGATCGCGTCCCAGGCGAATTCGCAGCCGTCGAAAATGGCGGCGTGTTCGGTCTGCGTGAGGTCAAACAAGTCGGCTGGCTTGAACATGAGGGGAATATGAAGTTCCAAGTTCCAAGTTCCAAGTTCCAAGTTTTCGCGCTCGCGCGCTTGCGGGTTTGCGTTAAATTGGCGACGTGAAGGAACAATACATCGCGGCGAAGGAACGCTGGGCGCAGAAGATGGCCGGCAAGGCCAAGCCGACGGTGCGTTCACATGACCGTTTGCCGCCGGGGCAGAGGCAGGTGCACAACTTCCCGGTGCTCGACCTTGGCGTGCGGCCGGATGTATCGCTGGATAAATGGGAATTGAAGATTTCCGGCAAGGTGGAAAACCCGGTCACGCTGAACTGGCAGCAATTTCTCGCCTTGCCGCAGTTCAAAGACGTGAGTGATTTTCACTGCGTCACGACCTGGAGCCAGTTTGACATGGAATTTGAGGGCGTGGCGTTTCTCACGATTGCGGAATTGGTGAAGCCCAAGACGGAAGTGATGCACGTTTTTTTCAAGAGTTACGACGGTTACTCCACGAATAATCCGCTCGATGTTTGCATGGATGACGATGTACTGATCGCGCATTCGTGGAACGGCAAGCCGTTGACGGCGGACCACGGCGGGCCGGCGCGGGTAATTGTCCCGAAGCGGTATGCGTGGAAGGGGGCGAAGTTCATTCGCGAGATTACTTTCCTGGATCGGGACATCCTGGGATTTTGGGAATTGCGCGGATATTCGAACACGGCGGATCCGTGGACGGAGGATCGGTTTGCGGGAAGTAAGCTGCCGTAGTGAAGACGATCATCCTCATTCTGCGGAAAAAGTCAGAGCCTCCTTACGTCGGCTCCTACTATTTTGGTTTTCATGCGCTCGATTTATTTTGATTACAATGCGACGACGCCACTGGATGACCAGGTGCGCGAGGCGATGCTGCCGTTTTTGAGCGAGGTTTGGGGCAATCCTTCGAGCGTGCACCATGTGGGGCGCAAAGCGCGGGCATATTTGGATGAGTTTCGCGAGCGGTCCGCCAAGGTGCTAGGATGTCGTCCCAGTGAAGTGATTTTCACGAGCGGCGGCACGGAGAGCGCCAATATGGCGATTTTCGGCGCGGCGCGGGCACTCAAAGCCAAAGGCCGGCATCTCATCACTTCGGCGATTGAACATCATGCGGTCCTGCATCCGTTTCAATACCTGGCCAAGCACGAAGGTTTTGAGACCACCTATTTGCCGGTGAATCGTGATGGGATGATTTCGCCGGAAGATTTGGTCAAGGCGCTGCGGCCTGACACAATTTTGGTATCACTGATGGCAGCCAATAATGAGATCGGGACGATTCAGCCGGTCGCAGAGCTGGGCAAAATTTGTCGAGAGCGAGGGGTTTTGTTTCATGTGGATGCGGTGCAGTGGTTCGGCAAGGAGCCGTTTGCGAATATTCACCAGTTCAACGCGGATTTGGTTTCGATTTGCGCGCACAAATTTCACGGGCCGAAAGGCGCCGGGGCGCTTTTCATCAAATCGCCGCTTCATCCGGAGCCGATTTTGTTTGGGGGCAGCCATGAAAATGAGCGGCGCGCCGGCACCGAGAATCTTGTCTCAATTGCCGGTTTTGTTGAAGCTTTGGAACGGTTTGTCGTTAAACCTGTGTTTCAAAAGGAAAAATTGTCTATTTTGTCGGAACGATTGATTCGTCTCGTCGATGAAATACCGGGGGTTCAATTTGTGGGATCGCGGGAAAATCGCCTTTCCAACATGGTCTCGTTTTTGGTCGATGGCGCGGACAGCATTGCGTTGCTGGCGAATTTGGACATGGAGGGTATTTGCGCTTCGAGCGGTTCGGCGTGCTCGGCGGGTTCGATTGAGCCTTCGCATGTCATCACCGCGTTGGGCGTGAAACCGGAGCTGGCTAATTCACTGGTTCGGTTTTCATTGGGCCGCGATTCTTCGTTAGAAGAAGTGGAATTTGTTGAAAGTATTTTGCCGGAAGTCGTCGCCCGCGCACAAGGTGCCGTAAAAGCCGGGAAAACTTTGTGAATGACTTGTCGATTTTGTGAACAAGCAGGACTTGGCCGGGTTCCTCGTCGCTCGTTCGATTTTCTTTTCGCAGGTGTTAGATGCACAAACATGGCGCGGAATCTTGACACTGTACGTTGTTTGCCTTATTCACACCGCATAATACGGATAGATTGTACAGATAAGACATCATCTATTAAGGTCGCATGAACTTAACCATATCGAAGGAGCAAATCATAAACGGCTTGAGAGCCGTTCAAAATGTGGTGGGCAACCGCACCACTTTGCCGATCCTCTCCAACGTCCTCCTGCGAGCCGAAGGTGATAAGCTGGAATTAACCGCGACTGACCTGGATGTGACCATCGCGTGCAGCGTGGAAGCCAAGGTCAAAAAGCCCGGTGCTTCGACGGTGCCGGTCAAAAAGCTTTTCGGAATCGTCAGTGAATTGGGGAATTCGGAAATCGACCTGGAAGTGGACGATAAAAACGTCTGCAGCATCCGGTCGGGGGCTTCTTTCTACAAAATTAACGGCTTGAGCGCGGATGAATTCCCGCCGATGCCGAAGTTCAAAGAGGACAAAAAAGTCGTGCTGCCGCAGGAAACGGTCAAAAGCATGATGAATAAAACCGCTTTTGCCATTTCCACGGACGAATCGCGCTACGTGTTGAACGGTATTTTTATCAGCCTGAAAGACCACAAAATGACGATGGTGGCGACGGATGGCCGCCGTTTGGCCTTGGTGGACGAGGAAGTGGACGTTTCGGAAAAGAGCCAGGGAGAATTCATCGCGCCGGCCAAGGCTGTGAATGAATTGAAACGGTTGCTCCAGGAAAAAGGCGAGGTGGAGATTCGGTACACGGACAACCAGGCGTCGTTCACGTTGAAAGACGAAAAGAACGGCTCGATTTTGATTGTGTCGAAGCTGATTGAGGGCAACTACCCGAATTACCGGCAGGTCATCCCCAGCGAAGTGAAGGAACGCATCAGCCTGGTGCGGGAAGAGTTCCTGCACGCCTTGAAGCGCGCGGAAATCATGACCAGCGACAAATCGAATTCGGTGAAGCTGACGTTCGGCAAAAACAACCTAGCCATCACCGCAAATTCGCCGGAAGTGGGCGAAGCGCGAGAGAGCATAGCGATCAATTACAAAGGCAAGGAAATGGCGATCGCGTTCAATCCGAAATACATGATTGACCCGCTGAACGCGCTGGCGAATGACGAGGTTTTCATTGAATTGATTGATGAACTCAGCCCGGGCGTGCTCAAAATCAATGGGCCGTTCCTTTATGTGGTCATGCCGATGCGGTTGAGCTGATTCGGAAGGCCATTCAGAGCGCTGAAGCAAATCAGCGATTTCGTGGAGGAAATGACGGGAAGCAATTCCCGGCGGGGTGTTTGGTCAAACCGCTAAAGCATTTTTCAAACGTTTTAACGCGGCGAGATGCGATGGAGACAATTCTTAAAGCCATACTCGCAGATGATCGAGCCAGGGTGAAAGAATTGCTGGGAAAAAATTCCCGCCTGGCGACGGCTCTCATTGATACACCCCGGTTATACGAATCAAAAATCCTGCACTGGATTTACGTCGGAGACACAGCATTGCATCTGGCCGCGGCCGGGTTTCGCGTGGAGATAATCGAATTACTGCTCGCCGCCGGCGCCGATCCGAATTCCGCGCAGAATCATCGACGGAGCGGCCCCTTACACTACGCGGCGGATGGGTATATTGGAGGCTCGAATTGGAATCCGGAAAGACAGGTTGAAACAATTCGAATCCTGCTCGACGAAGGCGCGGAAATAGATGCCCAGGACAAGAACGGAGCCACGCCATTGCATCGGGCCGTCCGGACGCGAAGCGCTGCTGCGGTGAAATACCTGCTCAAAAGAGGCAGTGATGCGAAGTTGAGGAATAAACCGGGGTCGACGCCGTTTCATTTGGCTGTGCAAAACACTGGTCACGGAGGCACTGGCGCCGATCTGGCAAAGGCGGCACAACGGGAGATTATTTCGACGTTTCTCGCTATTGGTCTCAGCCCAAAACTCAAGGACAGCAACGGAAAAACGGTTCTCGAAAGCGCCAGAAGCGAGTGGATAAGAACGATGCTTTCTTAGAGGGGCAGGAAACGCGATTAAGAGCGGCGTATTGCAGATAAGGCGAATAGCCGAGATAATCAGGTTGTGAGCAATCGCGACATGGTCATAGAATTAGTTTCCAAACTCCCGGAAAACACGCCTTTGGAGCAGATTGCCCGAGAGATCGAGTTGCTTGCTGGTGTCAATAAGGCTCGCGAGCAAGCCCGTCGAGGAGAAGGGATATCTGCTGAGGATGCCCGCAAACTCGTGGATTCATGGGCCTCCCGATAATCCTCACACCGCAAGCACTGGAAGACCTGCGCGATTACGCGGTTCTCTTTGACTGTTTGGCCTGACTGGCGAGATATTCTTCCCAGCCGATCGGTGGACCGAGAAGGCGCATGCCATAATCCTCGAAAAAGCGGTGAAACTCATCGAGATCCAGAGCTTCGTGGATTGGCGGATTTTTAAACGTGCTGACCTTGCGGAAGAACTCTTCCATTTTGCCGGCGGGTTGATACACGTTGATGATTTTGCCGGGCGTCGCGCTGGTTCCGGCCCATACGTGAGAAACCTTGCGAGGGATGAAAACGCATTCGCCGGGCCGCAGGCGGAATTGCTTCTTGCCGAGATGAAATTCAAATTCGCCTTCGATGGCGTAGATCCACTCATCCTGGTCGTGGTGAAGGTGGCGCGGGCCGCCGCCGCCACCGGTGAACTCAAAAACACTCATCGCGCCGTTAGTGTCCTGCGATGAAATCTTGCAGTCGATTGGTTCGCCACCCAGCTTGATGTGCTCACCAAACCGATCGTCCCCCGTGGCGACGCTAAAGCCCTCGAACATTTCCTGGCTTTTCATTTTCCGTGTTCCTTTCAAGTGCTTGATGGTTTTGTCGATGGTTTCAATCAATGAATGGGTCCGGGCGAGGTTCTTTTGCAGAACTTTCCGATGCGATTGGAGGGCGGCGATTTTCTGGAACCTGGCGCGCCCCAGAACTTGTTTGATCTGCTTCAGCTCGAAGCCCAACTCGCGGTAAAACAGGATTTGCTGGAGCATCAAGAGCTGAGGCTCTTCGTAGAATCGGTAGCTGTTCTTACCGAGGTAGGCGGGCTTTAGCAGGCCCGTCTCATCGTAAAAATGGAGCGTGCGAATACTGACGCCCGACAGCCGGGCCAATTGTTTGACTGTGTAAGCCATCGTTTTCTGGTAGCGGAAGCCTTGCGGTCTTCGCGGCTGGTTCGCAGTCTCGGCTATTACGTAACGTGAGAGTCAACGGATATTTTTCGCAGGGAATTCATGCGGTCCTGACCGTTGGTTGCGACGCGGACTCATCGCCGCAGGATGACACGTTTAGGGCGGAAATCGAGCCACGAGAAAAAAGAAAAAGCCGGAATTTGATTCCGGCTTTTCTGTTCCAGGAATGGAGAATGGATCTTTTAGCTGCGACGCTTCCAGGCGACCAGGCCGACTAATCCGCAGACAATGCCCAGAGCGACGGTTGACGGCTCGGGAACTTCCGTCAAAGTGACTGCGACATCATCAATTCTCCAGGTGGCGGTGTTAGCCGACGGATTGCCAACGACCCCGGAGCCGTAGATTCGGAACGAGAGGGTGCTATCGTCGTTTGCAAGCAAAGTGGACAAGCCGGAAAAGTCCTGTGCTGTCCAGGCTGAATTGTTGGGAACCGTAATTGAACCCAGCGAAGTAAAATCCGAAGTGAAACCGTCGGTGCTGGCGTACAACGACAGTGTTTGCGGGCCGGTCGTGGTCGAACGGGATCCAAACGACACATCACTGATGGTATAGGACAGAGTGGACGACGAGCCGAGAGAAAAACCGAATGCAAAATAGGTGGAGGTGCCGGTGTTAAGCGTTCCAGTAAGCACGGCCGCGCCGATATTGGTGCTGCCGCTGTTAGCGAAACCAGCAGCGGTTGTATACGCGGTGGATGCCGAGGTTGTGCCAAATGGCGCGGTGGTGCCGTTATTATTGTTTTGAGAAAAGCCGGCCACCGTCAATCCCGAGAACGAGTTGGACGTCGGAGCGGATTGGGGAAGGCCTGAAGGACTAAAATTCCAATACACGGCGTTCAACGCACCGGCTTCGGCAGAGGAGATCGAGAGAAGGCAAACAGCACTGGCGAGCAACAACAATTTTTTCATGGTACAACAGGATTTATTTCTGGGTTTGGGCCAACGCGCATAATTCAAGAACGAGTGGCCAATCAGCGCAAGCCCGAAACAGCTCAAAGTTATTCACAAAACCTTGAAAATAATCATCTTAATCATCCAAAGGGATTCAATATCAAAATCGGATAACCTGCGAAGAGAGCATCAGCGAGTTGAAGAGTTTGACATGCTAACGAACAAAGAGGACGGTTTTAAGCCGATTTTACATTTGTTCCAGGGTCTCGATGCCGAGAGTATTCAGGCCTTGTTTGAGCACTTGAGAAGTGAGGTCGCAGAGGACGAGACGGCTTTCGCGCGTGGCCCCTTCGCTTTTCAGCACGGGGCAGTTTTCGTAAAACGAGGTGAATTTGCCGGCGAGTTCGTAGAGGTAATTGCTGAGGAAATTCGGGCGGCATTCGTCCGCGGCGGCTTCGAGGGTCTGGCCGAAGTTGAGGAGGTGTTTCGCGAGCGTGATTTCTTCGGGGGCGGCCAAGACAAGGGTCGAGGGTCGATCCTCCTTCGCTGAAGCTACGGAGGACAGGGGGTCGGCGGCTTTGCGGAAGATGCTGCGGAGGCGGGCGTAGGCATAGAGCAAATACGGAGCGGTATTGCCTTGCAGGGCGAGCATTTTGTCCCAACTGAAAACGTAATCGCTTTGGCGGTTGGGCAGCAGGTCGGCATATTTCACGGCACCGATGCCGACGACGCGGGCGATTTCATTTCTCTGTGACTCGGGCAGCTCGGGATTTTTTTCCAAAACGATTTTGAGCGCGCGCTCCTGGGCTTCGGCGAGCAATTCATCGAGCTTCACGGTATCGCCCGAGCGCGTTTTGAAGGGTTTGCCGTCTTCGCCCATGATTTTGCCGAAGCCGACGTGGATCATCTTCACGCTTTTGGCGGCTTCGGGCTGCCAGCGGGCGAAGGTGAGGAACAATTTCTTGAAATGCATCGATTGGCGGTCGTCCACCACGTAGATGATTTCCTGCGGCGACCAGGTTTTGATGCGGTAATCGATCGTGGCGAGGTCGGTGGTCATGTAATTGAAACCACCATCGCTCTTGCGGATGAGTGCCGGATCGGGAACCCATTCGCCGTCGCGATTCACTAGAAAGGGATCTTCCTTGGGCGGCAATGAGCCGTCGCTGAACACGGCCACGGCCCCCTCGCTTTCGCGAGCGATGCCACGCGCGAGCAAATCGGTGACGATGTTCCTAAGTTGGGGATTGTAAAAGCTTTCGCCGAGAGCGTGGTCGAATTTAACGTTCAGCCGGCCATAGATTTCATCGAACTGCTTCTCTGAGAGGCGAATCATCTCCTGCCAGATGGCGATGTTTCCGGGGTCGCCGGCCTGGAGCTTGACAAGCTCTTGTTTGGCTTCTTCAAGGCGGGCGGGATTGGCGTCGCACTCGGTGTTGATGACTTTGTAAAGGCGCTCGAGTTCGGCGATGGCGTCCTTTTCCAGGGCGGAACGATCCAACAGCTGTTTCCAACCGAGAAGCAGTTTGCCAAATTGCGTGCCCCAGTCGCCGATATGGTTGTCGCTGATGACGCGATGGCCGAGGAGCCGGAAAAGTCGCTGTAACGCGTCTCCGATGCCTGTGGAGCGAATGTGGCCTACGTGCATCGGCTTGGCGACGTTCGGGGAACTGAAATCGACCACGACGGTTTTAGGCTGCGCGGCTTTCTCGAAAAACAAATGCTCGCCGCGCGCAGCGGATTCGAGGGTTTTGGCGAGTGCGGAGGGTTTGAGTCGAAAATTCAGGAAGCCAGCGCCGGCGATTTCCGGTTTCTCGGCCCATTCGTCCACGTCAAGCTTCGCCAGCACGTCCGTAGCGAGTTGCCGCGGGTTTATTTTGCGGGCTTTGGCCAGCGACATGAGGGCGTTGCTTTGGTAATCGCCGAATTTGGAATCGGACGAGGGGCGGACGAGGACGACCGACACGTCCGCGTCTGGAAGAACAGCGCGCACGGCTTGCTGCAAGCGAGTTTCGATTTGTTTGTGTGGGAGCACAGCGGAAAGTTAAATCAGTTAAATGAGTTAAACAGGTTAAATAAGGCCGGCGACCGCTATACTTATTTAACCGATTTGACCTACTTAACGGCCCTCTTACTTCTTTCCATGCTCGCGGATGATCTTGAGCATGGACTCGGCGTCGGGGGCTTGTTCGAGGGCCTGACGAAATTCGGCTTTGTGCAGGAGCTTGGCGATGTTCGCGAGCGTGTGGAGATGTTTCTGGAATTGACCCTGCGGCACGAGGAACAGCATCACCAGGTTCACGGGTTGATTATCGAGCGCATCGAAGTTGACGCCTTTGCGCGAGCGGCCGAGCGAGCCGACAACTTCCTGGATTAAATCGGTGCTCGCGTGCGGGATGCCGATGCCGAAGCCAATTCCCGTGCTCATGGAGGATTCGCGCTTTTTGACCACGGCGGCGATGGCATCGTGATGCTCGGGTTTGATCTTGCCGGTCGCGACGAGGTTATTGATCAACTCATCAATGGCCTGCCAGCGGTCCGCGGCCTGCAAATCGGTGATGATTTGCTCTTTAGAAAGTATATCGCCTAAATCCATAGCGTTTGCACAATTTGAAGTGGCATTTCGCCTAAGGCAAGAAGCTATATCAAGATGGAATTCCCACCAAAAGCTTTAAATCAGATGTCCGATTCGATGAAAAACCTGTCCGGAACATTCAAACCACCAGCCCAGCGCGGTCCAAACGCCAACCCGGGCCGCCAGCAACGGAATACCAAGCAGCAGGACGCTGATATTGCCGAGGAAAATGATGACGGCGGAAAATAGGTATCCTTGATCCGTGATATCGGTCTGGCGCGTTTTGAGGATGTGCGCCGTCAAGGTGACGTGGAACGCATAAGCGGCGCCGAGAAACAAATCGAATAGCGCGAGAAATTGTTGCCAGTTCCAGATGAGGTGGCCGATGGCGAAAACGGCGACGACGATGACGGCGTAAAGCGGGAAAAAATATGGGGCGAGCGCGATGAGAAAATTGGTTTTGGTGATGATGACGTGGCCGCCGCTCGAAGTGACTTTGAGCTTGCGCACTTGCGCGCCAAAAAGCCACGCCCAAACGGCGTGGGTGAGTTCGTGGCCAAGGACGTAAATCCACATGGGCTTGGGCAACAGCAGGTAAACCACGATCCAACAAGCCGCGCCAGCGAGCAACGGCACCCAGGTGGTATCAGCCGAGCCGCTGTGCTGAATGACCATCCATAAAGCCTGCGCTGCCCCGATGCAGAACGGGAGCAGCGCGATGGCGATGATCAATTTGACCCACTTGGGCATGAATCCAGAATTCAGAAATCAGGAATGAAAGGCGAGGGAAAATCGGTTTTGCCAAAGAGGCGCAGAGAACACGGAGAAAAGATTATGAGGAAAGCAGGAAGGCGCAAACGTGCTGCGAGCGTCTTGCCGACTGAGCGAAATCCGAATCTCCAGGCACGGTGCTTGGGCTCGGGTCGTTTATCGTTGCTGCGGCTGGTGCTTCGCACACAGCCGCGCTCCTTATCGCGGGCAATGCCGGAAGCGCGATGATTCTTCTCTTGAAACCGGAATCTCAAAACTTGAAACTTCGCCAATGACGAAAGACGAAGTTTTGCAGGTTTTCCGCGACACTGGCGCGTTGTTGGAAGGTCATTTTATTTTGCGGAGCGGATTGCACAGCCGGCAGTTTTTCCAATGCGCGCTGGCGTTGCAACAAATGCCGATCGTGGAAAAACTCGGCGGCGCGCTGGCGGCCAAGGTGCGGTCGCTCGGAGCGACGACGGTGGTTTCACCGGCGATGGGTGGGTTGGTCATCGGCCAGGAAGTGGCGCGGCAGCTTGGCGCGCGATTTATTTTTGTGGAGAAGGAGGAAGGGAAGCTGGTGTTGCGGCGCGGTTTCAAAATTTCACCGGGAGAGAAAATTTTAATCGTGGAAGATGTGGTGACCAAGGGCGGACGCGTGCAGGAGACGATTGATATCGTGCGCGCGAATCAAGGGGTGGTGGCGGGAGTGGCGATGGTGGTGGACCGATCGAATGGCGCGGTGGATTTGGGCGTGCCGATGGTGAGCTTGCTGGCGCTGCAGGTGGAGGCTTTTGAGGCGGACAAACTGCCGCCGGATCTGGCGGCGACGCCGGGGGTGAAGCCGGGGAGCAAGTAAGCCCCCAAGCCTTAACTATTCAGAAGACTTTAACGCAAAGATGCGAAGGCGCAAGGATTTCGAAGTGTCTCGATGGCATTGGATCGCGGTTTTCGGGATCGGCATATTTTGGTTTTTGTCGTTCATCCTTTGTGCCTTTGCATTGAAATTCCAGTGCAGCGACGCGGTTAAGCACGACGATCATTTCGTCGGCAAAACGGCGAAGGCGACGGCGGCGAGGACGCAAACGAAAGCGGCGACGTAGTTCCAGCGGATTTTTTCACCGAGGTAGAAAATCGCGAAGCCGCAAAAGACGACGAGCGTGATGACTTCCTGAATGATTTTTAATTGCGCGGGCGTGTAGACATTGCTGCCCCAGCGATTGGCGGGAACTTGCAAGAAGTATTCAAAAAAGGCGATGCCCCAACTGGTCATGATGACGAAGAAGATGGGTTTCTCTTTGTACTTCAGGTGGCCGTACCAGGCGAAGGTCATGAACATGTTCGAGCAAATGAGCAGGACAATGGGGAGCCAGCGGGATTCGGTCAGGGAATTCATGGTTTTAATTGATGGTTGTCATCAGGCTTTTTTCAGACGTCTGTGCCAATAGCCGGGCTGCCTCTTGTGATGCATGATGGCAACGACGAGGACATGATCGGCCTCAATCGTGTAGAGAACTGAGTAAGGAAAAACATTAACGAAACAGCGGTGAGTGTTATCCTCAAGAATCCGCCAGCGTTCGGGATGAGCCGCCACCCTGCTAATGGTTTTCTGTACTTCGCGAGTGAAGCGCAGGGCTAAATTATGGCCTCGATCCTTGTAAAAATGGACAGCCTCCTCGAATTCGCGAATCGCTTCCGGGTGAAAAGCAGGATTCACTTCGCCAGCAAACGTTCGATCCGACGATAGACCTCGCTGGCGGGAACTGGCTTGACCTTACCACTGCGGATTTCATCGCGGCGGCGAATGGCTTCGCGAGTCCATTGTTGTTCCAGATCAGCGTCTTCCAAGCTGGCAATTAGATGCTCGGCCAGCAAGATTCTGTCTTTGGCGGGCAGGCGTTCAACTGTTTCAGCGATGCTTTTCAGCGCGGCTGTCATGCGGAGACGTTAGCATGATTATTGACAAAGACAAGAAGGAGCGCTTGCAAACAAAACGTTTAGTAGGGATTACAATCTCACCGGAATATTTTTCTCCGCCAAAAACTTTTTCACGTCGCCGACGGTAAAGGTGCCGAAATGGAAAATGCTGGCGGCGAGGACGGCGTCGGCTTTGCCGGCGAGGAGGACGTCGGCCATGTGTTCCCTGGTGCCAGCGCCACCGCTGGCGACGACGGGCACGCCCACGGATTCACTGACGCGGCGGGTGATCACCAGATCGAAGCCGGCTTTGGTGCCGTCGGCATCGATGGAATTTAAAACGATTTCGCCGGCACCGAGGGCGACGGCTTTTTTGGCCCATTCAATGGCGTCGAGACCGGTTTCTTTGCGGCCGCCATGCGAAAAGACGCCCCATTTGTCAGGCGCGATTTTTTTAGCGTCGATGGAAACGACGATGCACTGGCTGCCGAATTTTTCGGCGCCGGCGCGGATCAAGTCGGGATTAGCGAGCGCACTGGAGTTGATGCTGATTTTATCAGCGCCGGCGCGGAGCATGGTGTACATGTCCTCAACGGATTTGATGCCGCCGCCGACGGTGAGCGGCATGAAGCATTGGTCGGCGGCGCGTTCGATGACGTCGACCATCGTGGCGCGACCGTGGGCGCTGGCGGTGATATCGAAGAAAACCATTTCGTCGGCGCCCTGTTCATTGTAGCGCAGAGCGAGAGCGACGGGGTCGCCGACGTTGCGCAGTTCGCCCGCCTCGGCTTTGCCGAACTGGACGCCGCGCGTGACCTGACCGTCATGGACGTCGAGGCAGGGAATGACACGTTTTGCGATCATCGCTGAGGATTGAACCGGTTCATGGGGCCGGAAGCAACTGCGGAATATAGCAGCTTTTAACCGAATCCAAGCAGCGGAATTCAACGCAAGGCGCGAAGAGGCGAAGAGGCGAAGACGCAAAGGGGAACGGCGAAATCCAAATCAAAAAAGCGCCCGCGAGCCGGACCGCCAACTTAACCGTTCTAAAAACGAAATCGATTACGCCAGCCCAAAGCCGATTAATTAGGGCATTTCCATCAAAGCTGTAGCGCTGAGTGGAAATCAGCTGACAGCGGTCTTTTTGGTTTCTGGCGTCGTTACGGCTCAGGAGGAGCGCAGGGAAAGTTGTTCTTCGGAGTTCATTTGCAAAACGCGGATGGTTGCGCGGCCAATGGCAGTTTTGCCCATGACGTAAATGCCGCGCCATCTGAAATGAACATTCCAATTGTCTTTGCGCGGATGAAAGAGCGGGGTGACTCGTTTGGTTTGCGGGTCGATGCCGGTCAGGTTGGGGCCTTTGTGCAAATTGCAATCGATACAGGCGAG
>DATAZE010000042.1:0-26672 GCA_036272195.1 Verrucomicrobiia bacterium
ATGGCGCCGACTAACGTCGGCGCCTACGTCATTAGTTGGACGGCTGTGTCGAGTAACAAAAAAGCCACCGATATCAAATCGGTGGCCTGGAAATTATTTTAGGTGCCTAAAGCAGCGGCTTCGTTCTGGCTCAGTTATTAGGAAGATAAAACCGGTCGTCGACCTGTTTTGTCTGGAGTTGAAATTGATCGAACAGGGAACCAGATGCCATGGTATTGCTCGGCGCGACAAACGGCTCTTCCATGTTGACCGGAACGGCGGCGGCAATTGAAGGATTAACTGAACTGGTCGCTGCACTACCGACAGCGGGTGCCTGTTCCGAGGAAATAACCCCGGAAATCAGAAAGGCGCAAACCGCCGTGCCGAACGCGCCGGCAAACATGGGTTTCACATCGAATACCGACAACAATCGTTGGAACCACGAAAGCTCGAAGCCAACGGCCCCGCCGCTTTCCCCCACCTTGATTCGTGCCATGACATCGCGGGAAAACCTATCGAAATAACCCGGCGGCGGAATTTCATGGCGTTTAAGCGCCAGGAGCTGCCGCAATGAATCAAAATTTTCGGAATCTGGGTTCATATTTATTTCAAATAATCCGACAGAAAACCTTGTAACTGTTGCCGCGCGTAGAACAACCGCGACCGGACGGTCCCGATGTTGCACCCCATGATCTTCGCGATCTCTTCATGTGACAAACCCTGCACATCATGCAACGTAACAACTAATCTATGAGGTTCAGACAGCTTTTGCATGGCCTCGTTCAATTTTTCCTGCAATTCCGTCAAACCAGCCTCTCTCCGCGGAGTTTTGTCAGAAACCAGGGCCACCAGGTCGGGATCGTGCTCGGCGTTGAAGTCCAAGTCGTTCAAGCTCATCTGGGCGCGATTCTTGCGCTGTTTGAGGAAATTGATGGTTTTATTGACCGCTATGCGGTAAACCCAGGTGTAAAAGCTCGACCCGCCTTTGAAGGATTTTAAGGCCTGAAATCCCTTGATAAACGCCTCCTGCGCAAGATCATTGGCGTCCTCGTGGTTCGAGGTCATGTGGTAAACGGTGGCGTAAATGCGCTCCTGGTAGCGCTGCACCAACTGATCGTAGGCCGAAAGGTCACCTTTACGGGCTCGTCCGACTAATTCCGACTCCTCGACGGGCGGCGGGGCTGAATCGGCCGATTCTCCTTCCGGAAATCTTTTCAGCGTGTCGCCGGACTTGCCGGAAATGGGTTCGGTCATAATCATGGCAGCTTCACGCATGAGTCCCCAATGCATCGGTCTGGAGCGCGAGATATTCCGTCACGCCGAGCAGACTTTCCCGCCCGCGCGATTCCGGCAACTCGCCCAGCGCCTGACGCGCCGTTTCCAGATAATGATGAACACTCTTGAGCGACGGCGCGAGCGTTTGGTATTTCGACAACAACTCCCCAACTTCGCTCAAAGCTCCATTTCGACAATTTTCAACCAATGTTTCCAACCGGGCTCGATCCGTTGCATTGGCCCGTTCCCACAGCAAAAGAATTGGCAGGGTCAATTTTCCCTTGGCCAGGTCCGTTCCAAGTGATTTACCCGCAGCGGCTTCGGATCCGAATAAGTCGACGCAATCGTCCCAAACTTGATAAGCCGTCCCAAACGCCAAGCCGAAACGCCGCAAGGCGGCTTGTTGGGTGGGGGTCGCATTGCTGAGCAAAGCGGCCAATTCGCAGGAAAGGGCAAAAAGCTCGGCAGTTTTCATCTCCAGAACGCGAAAATAGTCGTCGCGCGAGAACTGGAAGTTCCGGCGTTGCTGGGTCTGGAGAATTTCACCCGAGCAAACGGTGTTGGTGGCCATGGCCACTGCGCGGCAGATTTCGGGGGTCGGAAAGCTGGCGGCGAGCTTCAACGCCTGGGCAAAGAGGCAATCGCCAAAAAGCACGGCGATTTCATTGCCCCAATTCGCGGCCAGGGTAGGGCGCGCCCGGCGGATTTCCGCCTCGTCCATGACGTCGTCGTGCACGAGGGTGGCCAGGTGCACCATCTCGATGATGACGGCCACGGTGACATGGGGATCCTTGGCGCCGCCGACGGCATTGGCCGATAAGGCCACGAGTGCGGGGCGCAAATGCTTGCCGTTTCCGTTCAACGCATATTCGGCGTAGGGCGTGAGGGCGGCGTCGAACTCCTTCACTTGCTGGGCGAGGCGCGCATGCACCGCGTCCAGGAACGGTTCGACAGGTTCAACAATCTGCTTCCAGGATATAGCCGCTTCGGAATTGAGCCGGTTGGTCGCAGGAGCTGACACCACTTTGGATTCAGCAGCTAACATTCGTGGAGCAATCTAAAGTTCGCTTGAATCCAAGTCAAACCCGTACATGTTCGGCCGGTTGGTGCTCGCGCGCTGGCTCTTTTTGGACAGTCTCGGATAATTCAAACCAAAACGAACTTCCCTGGCCGGGAGTCGATTCCACGCCGACACAACCGCCCATTTTTTCCACGTTTCGTTTGACGATGGCCAGGCCAATGCCAGTGCCGGTTGAACTGCCGCCCGGGGCCAGGCGTTCAAACACCCCGAAAATTCGATGACGGAATCTTGGGTCGATCCCAATTCCATTGTCCGTTACCGAAATCCTGACGTGAGGCGATCGTTTCTCCGACACAACTTGAATGCGCAGCGGACGACGGCCATCCGAGAACTTAAAGGCGTTGGCCATTAAATTCACCAGGACGCGCTCAACACCGGCGCGGTCGGCCAGGACATACTTTGCGGGAAGTTTCAGAGAGATTTCCGCATCAATGCCCTGAATTTGATCCGCAAATATTCGCAAGACGTCCCGGCAAACCGGCTCCAAATCCACGGCTTGCCGCTGAAAATCGGCTCGTCCAAGGTCCGTATAGGCCAGCAAATCGAGAATTAAACGTCCCATCCGCTCGGCAGAATTGCGAATTCGCTCCACACCGGCTTTGGCGTCGGCATCGAGTTCAGTCCCATGATCGGTCACCAGGATATCCGCGAATCCCTGAATGGAGCGCAGCGGTGCTCTTAAATCGTGGGCCAACGTGTAACAAAACGCCTGTAATTGCTGGTTGGATTCATTCAAAGCGGCGGTTCGTTTTTCCACTTTATCCTCCAACTCGGAATTCAGTTCGCTCAATTGCTGCTGGCTGCGCCGGATCCGCGCCGCCAGACCGCTCATGACCAGCGCGACGCCCACATAAAGACTCAACCGCTCGAACCCGTGGACTCCAACGGCCATGGATAGGTAAGGGTGCCGGAAAAAAAACAAATTGATCGCGATCGTCAGTCCGATCGATGCCAACGCCGGCCCCCAACCTCCGAGCCACGCAGAAATCAAGGCGGCAGCCACATACAGAGTGACCGAGCTTTCGGTGAACTTTTCCTGAAGCAGAATGTCCACCAGCCAGGCAAGGCAGGTGGCTAAAACAGCTAATCCATAATTCCTGATGCGTGAAGGCATTCTTTTTCTCTCCACAATCTACGTCGTGGTTGAAAAAGGAATAATGAAAACAATTTCCTGATTCGATGTTTCCGGGTTCTTCGACACTATATTTCACATTTCTGTTTAAACAAAATTCGATTATCTTTTGTGAGTGTCTACGCCGGTGTCACAATTCGCCGAACTTCCCGCGCTCAACCAGGTTACCGTTCCCGATCTTTGGCAGCAGCAGGCCGTGACCGCCTTGCGCGAAGGCAACGACGTTGTCGTCCGTGCGCCAACGGGCGCGGGCAAGACGCTGGTTTTTGAGTTGTGGTCGAACCAGGGAAAAAATCGCGGGCAGGCCATTTACACGGTTCCCACGCGGGCCTTGGCGAATGATAAACTCGCCGAATGGCGCGCGCGTGGCTGGGATGTGGGCATCGCGACCGGCGATCTCGCGGAAAACCTGAATGCACCGGTGCTCGTGGCCACGCTTGAGGCGCAGAAGAACCGGCTCATCCACGGGGACGGCCCCGCGCTGCTGGTGGTGGATGAATATCAAATGATTCGCGACCCCGACCGCGGGCTGAATTATGAGCTGGCCATCGCGCTGGCGCCGGCGCAAACCCAATTGCTCCTGCTCAGCGGCAGCGTGGCCAATCCGCAGGACGTGGTGAAGTGGCTGCAACGCCTCGGGCGCAAGGCGGTTTTGATCCGGTATGATCATCGCCCGGTGCCTCTGGAAGAAGTGCATGGGAATAGTTTAAACTTTCACGTGCCAAGCGAGATTCGCGGTTACTGGCCGCGGTTCATTGCCAAATCACTGGCCGAAGATCTCGGACCGGTTTTGATATTCGCACCTCGCCGTCAGGCGGCAGAATCGATGGCGGCGGAACTTTCGCGGCAGTTGCCCACGCCAAATCCGCTGCAACTTTCCACGGAGCAAAAGCAGATTGTAGGCGAACACCTCGCGCGCCTGCTCAAGGCGCGGGTGGCCTATCATCACAGCGGCTTGAGCTACGGAGCGCGCGCGGGGGTCATCGAACCGCTGGCCAAAGCCGGGCAATTGCGCGTGGTAGTGGCGACGATGGGGCTGGCGGCGGGAATCAATTTTTCGCTGCGCAGTGTGGCGCTGGCCGGAGAATCTTATCGCCGGGATTCGGTGGAACAGCCAATTCGACCCGATGAAATCCTGCAAATGTTCGGCCGCGCCGGACGTCGCGGATTGGACGAAACCGGTTTCGTGCTTATCACCGCGAACGAACTCCGGCTGCTCGATGCGCGCCCGTGCCATTTGTCCCGCAGCGGTGCGGTGGATTGGAGCGCGTTGTTAAATTTGATGGCGGTCGCGGCGCAGCATGGGCGCGAGCCATTCCGTGAAGCCGTGCAGGTGCAGGAACGGTTGTTCACGGTGAAACCGATTTTCCTGGGCGTGGAAGAATCGCTCAAGCATCCGGTGGTCCCCTGCAACTTGCACACGGATGCCGAACGCGCTCGTCACGTGCGAAAACTCATTCGCGAAATGCTCAATAGCCGGGGCGAGTGGGAAACTGTGCCGGCGCCGGTGGAAAAACCGCTGTGGGAAATCGTAGTCGGAAAGGTTGCCGGTGCGTCTCCATTTCCATCCGGGCAGAAAACCAGTATGGAGACAGGCGGGACGCCTGCCCTACAGTCCATCCTCTCCGAACCGGCTGCGCTCGAAAAAGTCGGCTATGGCGCGTTGGTGGAGTTGAACGAGGAAAACGGACTCAAGATTTATGGCCGCGCCATGACCGTGGCGGAGCGGCTTTCCGGCGAGCGCGTGCTCATCGCCAAATGGCTTCGGCGAATGATCAACTGGAACGGACGCCAGGCGCCTTTCAAGGTTTGGGAGGAAAGCATCGCACCGCTCGCAGCGGAGAAACTCGCGCAGCAAAAAACTCCGGTGGTCCGGTTTGAAATTCAAGAGCACAAAATCCTGGCCCACGTCAGCCTCGGCGAATTGACCATGCGCGTGCCGGTGGATAAATACGGCGTGGCTCTTTGGCGACCGCAGGAACGCGAGGTGCTTCCGTACGATTGCGCGCAATGCACGCTCGTTCCGGTCTGCAAACAATTGTCCGCCGCAACCGGCACGGCGCTGCTGTGGCGTCGACTGCTGCTCATCGATGCGGCCGGCGTACCCACTTTGCGCGGAAGACTGGTGAGCTTTTTTTCGCAAGGCGATGGGCTGGCGATTGCCGCCGGGTTGGAGGATGAAAAATATCCGCTGGAAGAATTCATTTACGACCTGGCGAATCTCGATGCGGGTTTTCGCTTTTGCGGCGATGAAAATCGTTTTGCCGGCCATCTGGCGATTGCGTGCCATGAAAAATTCGGGCTGCAATCAATTCCCGGTTACCTGGAAAATGGCTTGCCTCCGAAATACGGCGCGGGCGCAGAACAAATCGTGGCCTCCGTTCACAAAAATCCATTAAGCAAGCAAGGGTGGATCACTGATCTTGTGGGCGTGGGTGATATTGACCGCGTGATTATCGAGTGGCGCAGTTTGCTTAGGCAAATTGCGCACGCGCCGGATTTGGATTGGGCGCGCTGGCGCGCGCTGCAAGGCATGGCGAAGACGATTTTAAATGAGACCGAGTCCCCTACCCTGACGGATTTGCCGCCGTTGGCGTATGAGCAGACCAAGCGGGTGGATCACCGGTTGATTTTGCGGAGGCATTAACTCGTAGCAGCCGACGTAAGGAGGCTCCATCTTTTTTTGTTCTTCTAAAAGAATTAGAGCCTCCTTACGTCGGCTGCTACGAGACTTGATTTCCACACGGGATGGCGACAGATTTCGAGCGTGGCGACGAACCATCTAAGCGAAGTCGAGCCGAACCTGAACCGCCTCTTTTATCTTCCGCGTCTTCCACGTGAATATTATCAGGGCGACGCAGTGGTACACTGGACCTTATCCATTTCGCATCGGCAAAGAGGCTGGTTGAATGATTCTTTTCACATGCAATTTCGTGAATTCATGCTGCACGCGGCGGCGCGTGAAGGATTATTTTGCCCAACTTACTGCCTCATGCCGGACCATATGCATCTAGTATGGATGGGGCTTCGGTTGAATTCCGACCAACGAAATGGCATGGCTTTTCTGCGCACGCACCTTACGCGCAGCCTCTCGCCGCAAAAATTCCAACATCAACCCCACGATCACGTTTTAAAACAGACGGAACGCCGCCACGACGCCTTCATTCGAGCGTGCAATTATATCCTCCAGAACCCGCTTCAAGCGGAATTGGTCAAACATCCAAAAGAATGGCCGTTCTCCGGTGCGGTTATTTCCGGATTTCCGACTTTGAATCCACTCGAAGATGATTTCTGGCCAAAGTTTTGGAAGATATACAGCCAGGCGAAACATCCGGATGCGGGAAATATCCTTCGACCGCCCATTTCGTAGCAGCCGACGTAAGGAGGCTCCATCTTTTTTCTTCTTCTAAAAGAATTAGAGCCTCCTTACGTCGGCTGCTACAAGCAAAAAAGCGAATCCCGATTGCTCGGGATTCGCCTTGAATTCGTTTATGGCTAATTAGTGACGATGCTCGTGGCGTCCGCCGCCACCGCCGCCGGCACCTGAACCACCGCGATCTCCGCCACGGCGTTCACGGCGTTCGGGACGTTCACGGTCGCCGCCGCGATCCTGTGATTGACCGCCGTCGCCGCCTTCATTGTAGCCCGGAGGCGGTTGTTCGCCTTCGCCGGTGCCGCCCATTTCCTTATCGCGGTCGGCCATGGCCGCTTTGCGTGAGAGTTTTACGCGGCCTTTTTCGTCGACGCCGAGGCACTTGACCCAGATTTCATCGCCCATCTTGACGATATCTTCGGTCTGCTTGACGCGGAAATTCGCGAGTTCGCTGATGTGCACCAGGCCGTCTTTGCCAGGCAGGAATTCCACAAAGGCGCCGAAATCTTTGATCGTGACCACCTTGCCGCGATAAATTTTTCCGATTTCCGCTTCCGCAGTCATGCCGGTGATGGCTTCCTTGGCGATCTTCATGCCTTCGGGCGACACGGAGAAGATGTTCACGGTGCCGTCGTCTTCGATGTTGATTTCGCAACCGGATTCTTCGACGAGGCGCTTGATGTTCTTGCCGCCAGGTCCGATGAGCGCGCCGATCTTTTCCGGATTGATCTTGATGGTCTCGATGCGCGGTGCGTATTTGCTGATGTCGGAGCGCGGCGTGGCGATGACCTTCGCCATTTCAGCGAGGATGTGCATACGGGCGATGCGCGCCTTCTCCACGGTCTCAACCATGATGTTGTGCGGAATGCCTTTCAACTTGAGGTCAAGCTGGAAGCCGGTAATGCCCTTTTCGGTGCCGGCGATTTTGCAATCCATGTCGCAGAACGCATCTTCCCAGCCGATGATGTCGGTGAGGAGTTTGTATTCCGAAATTCTCTTGTCGCCGCCGTAAGTGGTGCAAATGCCGATGCTGATGCCCGCCACCGGACGAATCATCGGCACGCCCGCGTCCATGAGCGACAACGTGCCGCCGCATACGCTGGCCATCGAGGTGGAACCGTTCGATTCCATGATCTCGGCGGTGACGCGGATGGCGTAAGGATAAGTGTCCAGCGGAAGCATGGGCTCGATGGAGCGTTCCGCCAATGCGCCGTGGCCGATTTCGCGGCGGCCGGGGCCGCTGATGCGTCCGGTTTCGCCGACGGAATAATTCGGGAAGTTATAATGCAGGATGAATTTCTTTTCGGTTTCGCCGCCGGTATAGGAATCGAATTCCTGGGCGTCTTCACCGGTGCCGAGCGTGGCCAGCACGACGGCCTGCGTTTCACCGCGGCTGAACAATGCCGAACCGTGTGCGCGCGGCAACAGGCCGACTTCGCCAGAGATGGGGCGGACCGTTTCGAGGTCGCGGCCATCGAGGCGTTTGCCATCCTTCATGAGGAGGCCGCGAACGGCTTCTTTCTGGATGTAATAAAAAGCGTCGTTGATGACGAAATCGTTGACCTTCTCCTCGCCGAATTTGGCGACGAGGTCCTTGCCGACTTCGTCCTTGATGGCCTTCACTTTTGCTTCACGCGCGAGCTTCTCAGGAGTCAGGAGCGCGGAAACGATGCGGTCGCCGGCGCGCGATTTGGCTTCGCTCAGGATTTCATCGGGGACAATGTTGAGCGTGATTTCGCGCTTTTTCTTGCCCACCTTTGCCGCCAGATCCTTCTGCGCTTGAATCATCGGCTGAATGGCTTCATGGCCGAACTTGAGCGCCGCGTTGAAATCAGCTTCGGTAATTTCCTTGGCCGAACCTTCATACATGACAAGATCGGTATCGTTGCCCACGTATACCAGGTCGAGATCGCTCTCAGCCATCTGGGCGTGAGTGGGATTGGCGACGAATTGACTGTTGACGCGGCCGATGCGGCACGCGCCGAGCGGACCATCCCACGGAATATCGCTGACCATCAGCGCCGCCGAGGCACCGAGAATCGCCAGCATGTCGGGGTCGTTTTCGCCATCCGCGCTGAGGGGAATGGTTTGCACCTGGACTTCATTGTACCAACCTTTGGGGAACAACGGGCGAATCGGGCGGTCAATGATTCGCGAGGTGAGAATTTCTTTTTCGGTGGGACGGCCTTCGCGTTTGAAGTAACCGCCCGGGAATTTTCCGGCGGCGGCAGCTTTCTCGCGGTAGTCGACGGTGAGCGGGAAAAAATCCTGGCCAGGCTTGGCTTTGGTGGCGGCGACAGCGGCGACGAAAACAATCGTTTCGCCCATCTGAATAGTGACCGCGCCATCGGCTTGCTTGGCTAGTTTCCCGGTTTCAATGGTGATTTGGCTTTGCCCAATAGAGGCACTAACTTTCTCTGACATAGTTTACATTTCCTCCGTTGCCGCCGAGAAACTTCAGTGAATCCCGAACTCATGATCGGGACTGATTGAAATTACCCAGAGGCCAACGGATTTCCATACGCGATTTGTTTGATGCGAACTGGGCCGTTCGCGTTTGTCGGCCCAAATCGAATGGGAGGCCGGATGGTTGAATCTCGAATTTCATCGGGAAATTCGAGCGGCCGCCCGGAAATCAGTGGCGCAGCTTCAACTTTTTGGTGATGGCCGCGTAGCGTTCCACGTCGGTGTTGTGAAGATAATCCAGCAAGCGCCGGCGTTGGCCGACCATCATCAGAAGCCCGCGACGGGAGCTGTGGTCTTTTTTGTTGCCTTGCAGGTGCTCGGTCAGATGATTGATCCGCTGCGTGAGCAACGCGATTTGCACATCCGCTGATCCGGTGTCTTTTTCGTGCAATTTAAATGAGTCAATAGTTTTCGTCTTTGCGTCCATATTCGTTGATTCCTCAGAAAATAAAGGTCCGTCAGCTTAATTTTATTCATTAATGCTGTAAAGCACTTTCAAGAAGGTATTTTTTGAGCTTATTCGAGACGCGGGGAGACGAATTGGACGAGTGCAACTATCCTCTTGCGGGTGCGCGCGGGCGAGAGGCCGTGCCATTAAAAAAAGAACCGCCCTCCCTGGATGGCGGTTGAGAATCTGTTGGCGCGTTACTTTTAACGTTGCTGCGGGATTATAAAAATGGGGAGAACACCCCAGAAGAAAGCGGGCCTTAAACAATTGTCGGGCAATCGATTTACATTCCCTCGAAACGCACGGGCGAGGACGCTTGTGCCACTATAAAATAAAAAAGGCGGCTCCACTCAGAGCCGCCCGAACCTAACTAACCACCATTACAAGGAACCTAAGTAAGTTATCCGTAAGAGTACCACGGACCAATGGGGTGTTTACCCCAAAACGTGGGGACTGGATTGAGTTCGCAGAGCGCTGCTCCGCGCTCCTAGAGCTTCTCGGGCGATTGCAGGAGAGCGGCCACGCGGGAGAGCAATCGACCAGCAGCGCCGCCGTCCAGCACGCGATGGTCGAAGCTCAGGGTCAGATTGGCTTCCATGACGGGCACGAATTTGCCTTGGGCGACATCCCAATGGGGCGCCCGCCGCGCCGCGCCCATGCCGAGCACGAGCGTTTGTTCCGGCAATGGAATCGGCGTGGCCCAGGTAAGACCGAAGGTGCCGAAATTGGTGACCGTGGCGATCGAGCCGCCAGTCGCTTCAACCGGAAGTTTTCGCTGCCGGGCGAGTTCGACGAGTTCATCGTAACGCGCGACAAGATCGTGCAATGATGCCTTTTCCGCGCCGCGAATGACCGGTACGAGTACGCCGTCCTCAGCTTCCACGGCAAAACCAATATCAATTGCGGGAGGATGAACGATTTTGCTGCCGACGAGGCGTCCGGCGGGCGCACTGTTCTCGGCGAGAGCCACAGCTAATGCTCGCAGACCGTAGAGGGCTGGGCCGGGTTTTGGTTTCGAAACTTTTCGGTGGGCGAGCATCGGGTCAAAGCAGACCGGCAACGCCACGGTGGCGAGGGGCCGCGTCCAACTGCGACGCATCGCGTCGGCAACGGCCACGCGCATCGTCGAGGCCTGGCTCAATTTGCTCTTCTCAAGCTTGTCGATGAATTTTTCAAAGTCCTGGATGGTCACCCGCCCGGCTGCGCCGCTGCCGGCAATCCCCGCGAGGTCGGCGGCGTGGAGGCCCAGTTCGGCGATGCGCGCTTTCATGCGCGGCGACATATAACTCGCGCCGGCGACATTTGCCGGAACGGGCAGGCCGCGAACGGTGGGTTGAACTTTTTTTCGTTCCGCATCGCTCGCCGATGATTCGGTCGCTGTGGAAGGCCCGGCTTCCTTGCCGTTCATTTCAGGCGCGAGCACATCCAACCCCAGCCGTGCGGCATCTTCCGCGCTTGCCTCCAAATAACCGAGCACAGCGCCGACGGGATAACTTTCGGCGAGCTTGGCAACAAAGTTCTCAATCTTGCCCCGGCAGGGCGCGACGAGGTTCAGCGTGGCTTTATTGGTTTCGACCTCGATGATGTCCTGGTCCGCTTCCACCGGTTCACCCGGCTTGACGAGGAACGACACAATGGCTGCTTCGGCGATGGACTCGCCCAACTGCGGCATGATTATCGGAATAGCAGGCATGGATTCGTAATTTGATTCGTTTTATTTTCTCAAAACATTTCTCGCGGCGGCGGCGATGCTGCGCGCGGTCGGGCGGTGCACGGCCCACAAATTCGGATGATACGGAATCGGCGTGTCTTTGGCGTTCAACCGTTGCGGCGGGGCGTCCAATAAACCAAACCCCTCACTTGCGACGCGCGCGATAACTTCCGCCGTCACGCCTCCCCACGGCCAGGATTCGCCGACGCACAGCAATCGCCCGGTGCGCGCCACGGAGGCCATTACGGTGTCGGTATCGAGCGGTTTGACTGAGCGCAAATCAACGACTTCGATTTGCGCGCCTTCAGTGGCCAATTCGTCCGCCGCCAGCAGTGCTTCGTGGACCATGGCACTGTAAGCCACGATGGTCATGTCGCGCCCTTCCCGCGCGATGCGCGCTTTACCGGTCGGTAACGCTTCACTCGGCAACTTCTCGGCTTTGAGATGGTAATAAAGCAGCTTGTGCTCGCAAAAAATCACTGGGTCATCGATCGCCACGGCTTCGAGCAACATGCTGTAGGCGTCTTCCACGGTGGCGGGAGTCATCACCACCAGACCGGGGTAATGCGCGTAAATGGATTCCATGGTCTGGCTGTGAAACGGGCCGCTGCCAGAGGTTCCGCCGCAAGGCAGCCGGATCGTAATCGGACAGGGAACGTTAGTGCGCCAGAAAAGGGTCGCGGCCTGATTGACGATTTGATTAAAGGCAACGGTCGAGAAATCGGCGTACTGCATTTCAATGATCGGCCGCCGCCCTTCAATTGCGGCCCCGACGCCCAGGCCGATGATGGCGTCCTCACTGATGGGCGCATCTATGACGCGGCCGGGAAATTCCGCGGCGAGGTTTTTGGTGGCCTTAAAAGCGCCGCCAAAAGAGCCGATGTCCTGGCCGTAAATAAACACTCGCGGGTCATCGGCGAGGGCGCGGGCCTGGGCTTCGCGGATGGCTTCGATGTAGGTGATGGGCACGGGTTGGTTAAATCAGTTAAATGAGAGGAGAACTTCGAGTTTGTGGTCTTAGGTCGGGATGTTCCTCCAGCAATTCTTCCAACCAATCAAGCGATTCTTCGCTTTCGATGGTTCCATATCTTGGCGGTGTCTCGTGAAAGTCAAGTGAGGCACCCAATTTCCGATCGCGCAGGTAGCGCAGATAACCATTCGTCAATTTGAGTAATTGCCAGCCTTTGGCCTTTATTTTTTCGACTTCGGAAAGCGGCTGATAATTTTCGTCGGCGCAGATATTTAGATCGTCCATCAATTCTTCCAATGAACCGCGGGAAATAAGTATAAACTTGATTTGATCCAGGAAATGAAACCGGCCGTGCCCTTCGGCCAAATTGTTCGTCAGAGAAACCGCAGCGCGACGAATTTGGCTTGCCAGCCCGAACTTCTCAAATTCAGGGAGGTTTTTCGCTATGCGATACATTGCCATTCGAAATTGGCGTGCGGCTTTGTAAACCTCCAAGTCCTCAAAAGAGCGATAGTGTCCTGCCGTTTGATTATGGCTTGAAGGGTTCATACCTTATTTAACCATCTAACTTATTTAACCGTTTAACTTTTCAACGCCCTCACACAAGTGCTCCGAGGCCATGGCGCACCAATTTTCCTTGAACGGGTCAGGGCCCGGTTCGCGCTGAACGGTCGCAATGGCTTCCTCGACTTTATGGACGGCTTCGGTGCGCCAGGCGGCGATTTCATTGGCGTTCGCCCAGTTACGGCATTGTATTTCCTCCTCGGCGGCTTTCAGGCAATCGCGTCCGACGGGAGAGGATTTTAATTTTGCGGGAACGTAGCTGGCGTCGTCGTGTTCGCCGTGACCACACAGGCGCAGGAGATTCGCCACCACCATTTGCGGCCCGCGGCCGGTGCGCGCGTATTCCGCGGCGCGGCCCACCGCTTTCAGGCAGGCTTCCAGCTCCGTGCCATCTATGCTTTGGCAGCCAATGCCATAACCTTCGGCGCGATCGGCGAGGTTACGGCAGGCAAATTGCCGGTTGGTTGGAGTGGAGTAAGCAAATTGATTGTTGGCGATGACGATGACCAAAGGAAGCTTTTCAACGGCAGCCTGGTTCAAAGACTCGTGAACCGCCCCGGTTGAGGTGGCGCCCTCCCCAATGCTCGCGATGCCAATCGCCTGATTGTCCCCGCTGAACCGACGCGCGAGGAGAGCGCCGTTCACGACTGAAATCATTGCGCCCAAGTGACTAATCATCGGCAGCAGGCCTTCTTTGGGACGGCCGCGATGAACATTGCCATCACGCCCGCGCATGGGGCCGAGCGAGGAACCGAGATAGGTCCGGACGGCATCGAGGATGGGTTCGCCAAACGCCAGTCGTCCGGCGGCATCCCGGATAAGTGGCGCGAAGATGTCTCCCCGCCGCATCGCGATGCCCATGGAGACGCTGAGGGCTTCCTGGCCGCGTCCAAGAAAGACGCCGCCGTGGATTTTTCCGGCGCGATAGAGGCTGGCGAATTTGTCATCGAGAACCCTCGATAACAACATAAAGCGATACGCCTTTTGGAACGTATCGCGAAAAGTGGATTCACCAACTGCCCCATGATTGAGCACAGTCTGCAACATGAACGGAATCTAAGCGCCTTTAGATAGGTGTGGCAATGTTTCTTTGTGCGCGCTTTGTCACGAATTCGTCATTGGTTTGTCTTGTTTTCAGCCAAGAATGGCGTCGAAACCCATTATTTTGCCTAAAGATTCCGCCCAAGCACGACGGGAAAGATTGAGATTGGCTTTAACGGTAGTTTGGTGTCTAATTTGCTCGCATCAAGGCGAATATAGCAGCGGAATAAATAAACGATCTCTATTGCCCATATGAATTTGCCTGCGTCACGCGTCCTGTTAATTGAAGATGATCCGAAAATGCCGGAAGTCCTCGCTGCCCTTTTGTCCGAGGACAGGATCACCTTGTCGACAGCCGCCAACGCCGCCGCCGCCCTCGCGCTCGTGCGTCGTGAACCTTTTGATTTGATCCTGCTCGACCTTGGTTTGCCGGACACCGACGGATTTGAGTTGCTCAAGCAGTTTAAGGAATTTCCAGAGACCCGCTCGGCGCCGGTGATCGTTCTTACCGCCTGGAACGGCACGAAAGACAAATTGCTGGGGTTTGAACTGGGAGCCGTCGATTACGTCACCAAACCTTTCGAGGCGGCTGAATTCCGCGCCCGGGTATGTTGCGCGCTTCGCACCAAGCATTTGCAGGACGAACTAACGCGAACCAATCGCGAATTATTCAGCGCCCGGCTGGCCGCGGAAGCGACCGCCCGCACCAAGGCGGAATTCCTGGCCAACATGAGCCATGAAATCCGCACGCCCATGAACGGCATCATCGCGATGGCCGGATTGCTTCTCGAAACCAGTCTTTCGAACGAGCAGAGGGGTTATGTGGAAACAATTTACGCCAGCAGCGAGTCGCTGTTGACCATCACCAACGACATCCTTGATTTTTCGAAAATCGAGTCAGGAAAATTGGAGTTGGAAAAGCAGCCGTTCAATTTGCGGACTTGTATCGAGGATTCGCTCGATTTGCTCGCGGCCAAGGCCGTCGAAAAGAACCTGGAACTGGCCTGTCAAACGGACGATGGCATTCCCACCACCCTCGTCGGCGACGCCTCGCGGTTGCGCCAGGTGCTGGTCAATTTGTTGAGCAACGCGGTCAAATTCACGTCCGTGGGCGAAGTGGTGGTCCAGGTGAAAGCCCTTTCCTCGCCGCAGGACAATGTGGCGGACGACCCGTGGCACTTGCATTTTTCCGTCAACGACACCGGCATCGGCATTCCGGTCAATCGCATGGCACGGCTGTTTAAATCTTTCAGCCAGGCCGACGCTTCGACTTCGCGTCAATACGGCGGCACCGGCCTCGGATTGGCCATCAGCAAGCGGTTGGTGGAATTGATGGGCGGAAAGATGTGGGTGGAAAGCGTTCCCAAGAAAGGATCCACCTTCCATTTCACCGTGCCGCTTTCCGCCGCGCCGGACTCGCCCAAGGGCGTGCTGCAAGGCCGTCAGCCAAAAGTGGCGGATCTGCGCTTGTTAATCGTGGACGACAATCCGACCACCTGCCGCATTCTCACCACCCAGACTGCCCAATGGGGAATGGCTTCTCGCGGAGCGCACAGTGCCGAACAGGCATTGGGATGGTTGCAGGCGGGTGAAACATTTGATTTGGCCCTGATTGATTTGCAGATGCCGGGGATGGACGGGTTGGCGCTGACCGCGGCCATCCGCAAATTGCCGAGTGCGATGATGCTGCCGATCGTTATTTTGGCGCCGGTCGGCAAGCATTGTAATTCCCCGGAAATTGTGAATGCCGCCCCCGCGGCTTGCCTGACGAAACCGATTAAACCCGCGCAACTGCATGACGCTTTGGTGCGCATTGTTTCAGGCGTTGCTCCGGCTGCGCAAAAGAAACCCACCGTCGTCAAACTGGATCCCAAGCTGTCCGAACGGCTGCCATTACGGATTCTGTTGTGCGATGACAATGCCATCAATCAAAAGGTCGCCGTGCGTCTGTTGCAACAGATGGGCTATCAACCAGACCTGGCAGGCAACGGACTGGAAGGCCTGGCCGCGCTGGAGCGGAAGGTTTACGACGTTATTTTCATGGACGTCCAGATGCCGGAAATGGACGGCTTGGAAGCCACGCGGATCATCCGCGATCGTCAGCGCGACAAATCGCATTTCCCTAATTACCAAAATTCCATCGTTATCATTGCCATGACGGCGAGTGCCATGCCGGGAGACCGGGACAAGTGTATCGCTGCGGGCATGGATGACTATCTCGCCAAGCCGGTGCGCCCGGAAGATATGCGGTCCATAATTGAACGCTGGGCCGCCGCCGCCACTAAAGCTCCCGCTCCCACCCCGTCCCAGACGGAAACGGCCACGGGCGCCCATGAGGTAAGCATTGATCCACACCTGCCACCCGTGGAAATGGAAAGGTTGCTCGACTTTTCGGACGGCAGTGTGGACAATCTGCGCGAACTCGTGACGCTTTACATCAAACAAACGACCGAGCAATTGGAACAGCTTACCGCTGCAGCCCAGTCCGGCTCCACGGCGGAGGTCCGCCGACTCGCCCATAGTTGCGCCGGGGCGAGTTCCACCTGCGGCATGGTCCGCATCGTTCCCCTGCTCCGCGAACTCGAACGTCAAGGCGAGGAAAAGCAACTCGTCAACGCCGTGAACATCTGCCGCCAGGCGACTCGTGAATTCGAATGCATTCGTGAGTTTCTTGACGAGCGTCTCGCCCAACTTTCCCTGATGGCCGCCCGCACTTAGCATGAAGATCCTGATTATCGAGGATGACCAAGTCGTCGCGAACATCTATCGAAACAAATTTGCCATTGAAGGATTTCAAGCCGAGACCGCTCCGGACGGAGTCGTAGGGCTTGAATTACTCCAAACGTTTCGGCCCGACGTGGTTTTGCTGGACTTGGTTTTGCCTCGCGTGACGGGGATTGAAGTGATGCGGCAGCTCCGCAGTCAAAAGGATTTTGAGCAAGTACCAGTCATAGTTTTCTCCAACACCTACCTTTCCAACATGGTCCAGGAGGCCTGGAAAGCGGGTGCCACCAAGTGCTTGTCGAAGGCGAATTGCACTCCCAAGCAGGTCATCGAAGCGGTCCGAAGCGCGTTGAAAATAACGGGCGCACCCGCCTCCGCCGCCGGCAAACATACAGCAAAAACTTCTTCGCCGCCGGCAACCGAGGCGCCCGAATCCTCCAATGAGGCCGATGTTGAGTTTCAAGCGCAACTGCGCCGTGATTTCATCGCGGACCTGCCGAACGCGCTCACTTTACTGCGAACGCTTCTGCAAGCGTTGTTCAAAGCGGACAACGAGGCCGCGCGCGTGAAGCAGATTCAAGAGTTGTACCGGCGCGCTCGTTCGTTGAGCAGCAACGCGGGTATCGCAGGCGCGAAGCAAATCGCGACCATCGCCGATGCGCTGGAGGCGCTGCTCAAGGAACTCCAGGAGAAACCGACCAACATTAATGCCTCGACTCTCCGCACGGTCGCGGCGGCAATCGATTTTATGGCCACCCTGTTCGAGCGGGCAGCGGCGCCGGACAGGCTGTTTCCCCCGGCTGAAGCGCTCGTGGTGGATGACGAAGTCATTTCCCGCCGGGCAATTACTTTTGCGCTCGATAAGGCGAACCTCAAATCCACTAGTGTCGAGGACCCGCTCAAGGCGTTGGACCTGGTGGCGCACAAGAAGTTCGACCTGGTTTTTCTCGACGTGGACATGCCAAACATGATGGGCTTTGAGTTGTGCAGCAAAATCCGCATGTTGCCGGCCTACGCCAAAACGCCCGTGGTCTTTGTGACTGGCCTTAACGATCTGGAAAGCCGAGCTAATTCAACGATGAGCGGAGGAAACGATTTTATCGCGAAGCCGTTTCTCTTCATCGAACTGACCGTCAAGGCGCTGGTCCATGTGCTGCGCAGTCAGCTCAACTCGCAGAAGCAGTAAAGCGTGTTCCGTGTTCCGTGACTGCCAGGCGGCCGCGCTCGAATGAATTCATGCTTTATGAATCTTCTGCCGACCCAAATGAGAATTCACTCCATTGCATGGCAAATATCCACGCACCACGCACCACGCAATACGTCCCACGTCCTTTGACTTTCCCCTGCTCCACCGCTAACCTCAGTTAATGGAACCGCTCCATGCTCCGTGGCGTATTGAATACATCCTCGCGCCCAAAATCGCGCAGGATGAAAGTTTATTTTCCCGCATTGCCCAATCCAATGACGATGAAGCCAATTACGTCATTGTCCGCGACCGGACCTGCTTTGCGTTGCTCAATAAATATCCCTACACCGGCGGGCATCTTATGGTGGTGCCTTACAAACAAACGCCCGACCTGCATGGGTTGACCGATGAGGAACTCAGCGATCTCATGAAGCTTACGCGGCGCTGCCAAACCGCGCTCACGCGGGTGATGAAACCCGATGGATTCAATCTCGGCGCGAACCTCGGCAAGTGCGCCGGCGCCGGCATCCTCGAACATCTGCACATCCACATCGTGCCGCGCTGGAACGGCGATACCAATTTCATGCCGATCATCGCCGGCGCAACCGTGGTGCCGCAGGCGTTAAGCGAATTGGCCGCCCAACTCCGGCAGGCTCTCGCGGAATAATTTTCCATCGCTCGACCGCCAATTTCCCATGGCCACCGAAACACTTCATTTTGAAAATGCGCGTGTCGCGCAACAATTGTTCAACCACGACCCGCGCAATCTCCAGGCGCTCGATCAGGAACTGGGCGTCAAGGCGACTTCACGCGAAGGCTGGATCAAACTCGAAGGCGACGCGGACGCCCTGGAACGCGCCAAGAATTTGTTTCTTTCGCTCGAAAATTCGCTCAAGGCGGGTACGCCGATTCGGAACCGCGAATTTTCCCACGCGCTGAACATCGTGAAGCATGAGGGCATCTCCACCCTCAAAGACATCATGGGCGACCGCATCACGACGTCCGAGAAAAAAGGCGGTGTGACGGCCAAAACCGTGGGCCAAAAAAAATATCTCGATGCCATCAGGACCCATGACGTGACCTTCGGCATCGGACCGGCCGGCACGGGAAAAACCTATCTGGCCGTGGCCGCCGCGCTCTCGGCGTTACGCGAGGGAAAAGTCTCGCGCATCGTTTTGACCCGCCCTGCGGTCGAAGCCGGCGAGGCGCTCGGTTTCCTCCCCGGTGATTTGTACGAAAAAATCATGCCGTATCTGCGCCCGCTGCATGATGCGTTGCACGACATGCTCCCGGCCGAGGAAGTCCAAAAAAACATGGAGCGCGGCATCATTGAAATCGCACCGCTCGCCTATATGCGCGGTCGCACGCTTAACAATGCGTTTATCATTTTGGATGAAGCGCAAAACTCTACAATGGAGCAGATGTTCATGTTTCTAACGCGGCTCGGAAGCGCTTCCAGGGCCGTCATCACTGGCGATGAAACCCAAATCGATTTGCCTTCGCACAAGCATTCGGGGCTGCTCGAAGCGCACCGCATTTTGAGTCAGGTTGAAGGCATCGCGGTGGTGGAATTCTCCAAGCGCGACATCGTGCGCCATCCGCTGGTGCAGCGCATCATTGCGGCGTATGAGGAACATCGCGGCAAAAACACGGCGGCCCGTTCGGGAGAATCCGCTTGAGCGGCAGTTTGCTCATCAAAAACCGCCAGCGGACCATCCCGCTGAATACGCGATTACTGCGCACACTCACAGCGTCGCTGCTGAAGGAATTGTTGAAGATCGAACAATTTGACCTCGCCATCCACATTGTTCGCGCGCCGGAAATGGCGCGGCTCAACGAACAGTTTCTGCAACACAGCGGTTCCACCGACGTCATAACCTTCGACTATTCAGAGGACTCGAAACTCAAAACTCAAAAACCGAAACCTGCCTTGCAGGGCGAAATTTTCATCTGCATCGATGATGCAATCGCACAGGCGCGGGAATTCCGCACATCGTGGCAGAGCGAGATCGCGCGTTACGTCATTCACGGCATCCTGCACCTGCGCGGCTTCGATGATATTCGCGCGGCGGACCGTCGTAAAATGAAGCGGGAGGAAAACCGGTTGCTCAAGGAAGTTGGCCGGCTCTTTCCCTTGAGGAAACTGGCGTCCGGCCCTAGACTGACGTCGTGAAAAAAACCTTCCTGGCCCGCTGGCGCGCGAACTTTTTCACCGGCCTGGCCGTGGTCATGCCCGGCGTGATTTCCATCGGCGGGCTCGTGTGGATTTTCGGCACGGTCGCCACTTTCACGGACACACTGCTGTTTTTTCTGCCACACGAACTCACGCATCAGGAGCATGGAACCGGGAAGATGTATTGGTATTGGAGCCTGGCGGCTTTCGTGCTCACGATTGTCCTGATTTGCCTCGCCGGTCTCGCCGCACGGAATTATTTCGGCAAAAAAATTATCGAGTGGGCGGACACGGCACTGATGCACATTCCGCTGTTGAACAAGATTTACGGCGCGACCAAGCAGGTCAACGACGCGCTCGTCACCGGCAATAAAAATTCGTTCAAGACGGTCGTGCTCATTGAATTCCCGCACTCCGGCTCCTACTCGCTCGGTTTTCTCACCAGTGAAGACGCGGAAATCCGGGTGAAACCGGAGGAAAAACTCGTGTGCGTGTTTGTGCCCACCACGCCAAATCCCACGTCCGGTTTTATGATGCTCGTGCCGGACGAAAAAGTGACGCGCTTGAAAATGTCGGTGGCCGACGGCCTCAAATACATCATCAGCCTCGGCGCCATCGCGCCGGAATTTCCCGCGCCTAAACGCTGATGCAAACGAGCGAGCGTGCCCACGGGCTGATTCTACGCACGCGGCCATTCACGGAAACCAGTCTCATCGTGAATTGGCTGACGCCGGAATTCGGCCGCATCAGCACGGTGGCAAAGGGAGCGCGCCGGACCAAATCACCTTTTCGCGGGAAGTTGGATTTGTTTTATGAAGGTGATTTCAGCTTTCAGCGCAGCCGCCGTTCGGAATTGCACACGCTGCGGGAGGTGGTTCTCCGCGAGACGAATTCCGCGCTTCGTCATGAGCTGAGTTATCTGCAGCAGGCTTCGTATTGCTCGGCGCTGATTGAGCAGACAACCGAAACACAAACGCCAATTCCCGAAATCTACAAGTTGTTTTACGGGTTTCTCCGGGCGCTTCCGAAACAACCGGCGAAGCCGCGAACGATTTTTGCTTTTGAACTTAAGCTGCTGAACGCACTGGGGCTCGCGCCGGATATTGAGGAGAGCAACCTTCCCGTGGAAACGCGCGGTTTAGTCAATGCGCTAACAGGAACAGATTGGGGAAATCTTTCAGAGTTGCGCGCCACAGCCGCGCAGGCCCGGGCGGTCAGACAATTCCTCCACGGTTTTCTGATTTTTCATTTGGGGAAAATCCCGAAAGGGCGCGGGCACGCGGTCGAATAGCATTTCCCAATGCTTGGATTGCTCACTTGCGAGCGACTGGCCGATGAAATATCTTAAGAACCGTGAAGACTTTGACCGTCACTGAAGCGATTCGCAATCTAGCCACGTTGCTCAAACAAGCTATTGCGGGAGAGGAGATCGGCATCCGTACCGATGATACCGTCGTAGTGCTGCGTCCGCTTCATTCGAAAGCGCCGGAAATGCTTTCGCCTCGCGAGGCCTTGCGGCGATTGCAGTCGGATGCCCGCCTTTCTTCGGTCGAGGCGGAGAATTATCTTCGGGAAGTTCAGGCTGAGCGTGTTGCCACTGAAAAGCGTTCGGCATGATCCATCTTGATACGAATTACATAATCGGTCTGCTGGTTCACACGAGGCTTCGGAAGTTGACCAATGGCTTATTGCGGGAGAATCGTTGGCCACAAGCGCTATCGCCTGGACTGAGTTTCTCAATGGGCCGGTCACGGCATTGGAAGTCAGCCAGGTTGAGGCAGTACTGCAATCACAAATAGTTTCTTTTGGAAGAGCGGAAGCAACTCTAACAGCCGACCTTTTCAATAAAACCGGAAGACGACGCGGTTCACGCTTTGACTGCCTGATCGCGGCAACCGCTATTTCCAATCAATCAGAATTGGCAACTCTCAATGTGGCGGATTTCAAAGTGTTTATACCACACGGGTTAAAACTTAAATAGCGGAGACAGGAGCGTTTACCATCTCCGGTTCCACCCACTTCCCGTGTTCGCGGATTAAATCCACGAGTCGCTCGACAGCTTCGGCTTCGGGGATGTTGAACTTGATTGGCGTTTTGCCGACGTAAAGATTGATTTTCCCGGGCGCACCGCCCACGTAACCGAAGTCCGCATCGGCCATTTCGCCGGGACCGTTCACGATGCATCCCATGATGGCGATTTTCACGCCTTTCAGATGTTCGGTGCGGACCTTGATGCGCGCCGTCACCGTTTGCAAATTGAACAACGTTCGCCCGCACGAGGGGCACGCGACGTAATCGGTCTTGAACGAGCGGCAACCTGCCGCCTGCAAAATATTGTAAGCCAGGCGCAGCGACATGCCGGCGCCGGATTCGCCGCGAATTAAAATGGCGTCACCAATGCCGTCCGCCAGCAATGACCCAATGACGACCGAGGCGCGCAGCAGCGCGATCTTCGGTTCGAGCGCCGTTGATTCGAAGCAGGTGCAATCCTTCAGCAGAATCGGGTTATTGCGGCCAAGCTGTTTCAATTTTGCCGCCAGCAACCGAAACGCGGTGATAACCGGCAGATTCACGCCGTCCTTTACGGTGACCAATTGCGTGTCGCAATTAATTTCAAAATCCTGCGTTGGATCGATTTCAAAAATGTTGAGGTCTTCGTAAACCGCTTCGGGCTTCACATCATCCTTGGGACGAATTTTCGGGGCGACCTTGTCCCAGGTGGCGCGGGTGACGACTACGCGGATGAGTTGTTCGCCGCCGCATTTCGTGTTGTCGTTCAACTCGATTTCCGGCGTCGCGCGGCGTTCGAAATGAAACGGGTCGAAGGGGAATTGCCGATCGCCGATTGGCGATTGACGATTGGTCAGAATGGGAATCTGAACCAGCAAATCGTTGCAGACCTCGATTTCGCGCGGTGAATCTTCGGTCAATGAAACGCGAATGGTATCACCCAACCCGTCGCACAACAGCGAACCGATGCCGATGGCGGACTTGATGCGTCCATCCTCACCCTCGCCGGCTTCGGTGACGCCGAGGTGAATCGGGTAATTCCAATCCGGCCCTTCCTGCTCCAACCGCGAGACGAGCAAGCGATAGCACTCGATCATCACCTTGGGGTTGGATGACTTCATCGAGAACTTGAAATTATGAAAATCGTTTTTGCGCGCAATGCGGGCGAATTCCAGCGCGCTCTCCACCATTCCCAGCGGCGTATCGCCGTAGCGGTTCATGATGCGGTCGCTGAGCGAGCCGTGATTGGTGCCGATGCGCAACGCGCGATTCAGCCGTTTGCTCTCGAGCACGAGCGGCGTGAATTTCTCCTCGATGCGCTTCAGTTCGGCGGCGTATTGGTCGTCAGTATATTCCTTGGTGGCAAATTTTTTGGAATCAGCGTAATTGCCCGGATTCACGCGCACGACTTCGACCCATTTCACCGCTTCCATCGCGGCGTCGGGCTTGAAATGAATGTCCGCCACAATCGGGACGTTACAGCCGCGCTGGCGAAGCTCCGTCACGATGTTCTGCAAATTCGCCGCGTCCTTCACCGTGGGCGCCGTAATGCGCACCAGCTGGCAACCGACCGCGACGAGTTCCAGCGTTTGCTTCACGGATTCGGCGGTGTCCATGGTGTCGCACGTGAGCATGGATTGCACGACGACCGGATGGTCGCCGCCGATGATCACGCCGCCGTTTTTGGGGTCGCCCACGACGACTTCGCGGGTTTTTCTGCGTTTATATAAATAAGGCGATTCGCAGTAATGCATAGTTACCGGGGAGTCGCAGGTGTCGGTTCTGCGGTGTTGCTGTGAGGTTCTTCGATCTGAGATCTGGTCTGAAACATGGCGCGGAACATGGGGAATCGCTTGATGTCAGCAGCCGTCACGTAAATCATAAAACAAATCAGCAACAAGGCGAACCCGGTCGTGACATATTCGATAAACTTTGGACTCAACGGACGCCGGCGAATCTTCTCCACGATCGCCATCATGACGTGGCCGCCATCCAATACCGGGATGGGCAGCAGATTGATGATGGCCAGGTTAATGTTGAGCAATACGAGGAAACTCAGCGCCAACCGGTAATCCAAATTCACGTAGGAAGCCAGAATCGACAAAATGCCAACCGGCCCGCTCAAATCCTTCACTTTTACCCCGGTCTGTTTGCTATGGATCAATGCCGTAATCGTCCCGAATGTGCGGTCAGTGACTTCTTCGACTTGCACCCAGGGCAATGGTCCGGGGCGTTTCACTTCATAAACGCCGGGGCTGAAGACGACACCGATGCGCGCGCGTTTGGTTGCCGGGTCATAAGTGGGCGTGATCGAAACCGTGCGTTTTTCGCCTTTCCGCAGGAAAGTGATTTCACACGAGGAACCGGCGGTGTTCGACACGACCTCCATCATTCGTTCCTGGCTGGGCGTGGGAATTCCATTGATGGAAAGAATTGTGTCACCCGGCTTCAAATCCACTTTCGCAGCGGGCATGTCGGGCTCCACTGATCCAATGACGGGATGTTCGCGCGGGTCCAAATTCAGCCATTTGCCGCCGATCTCGCTGGCTTTGGCGGTCAAATAGTAAACATTTGTTTCCTTGCCATGCTGGATCGCGACGGGCAGCACGTTGGTTGTGGCCGTCAACGTCTCATAAGTAATATCCTGCCACGATTCGACGGAATGATTGTTGACCGCCACGACCCGGTCACCTTCTTTGATACCCATTTGGTATTCCGAGGATTTCGGGTCCATTTCACCGATGAAGGACGGGTTGACGAGGGTGGGCAGGCCAACGAAATAAATAAACGTGGCAATGACGAACGCAAAAATCACGTTCATTATCGGACCAGCCACAGCCACCAGGATTTTATGCAGAGGCGGCGCTGGGGGGACTTGCTTGTCAGCGGATCCCTCCAGGGCTTCGGAGGTAATCATTTGCGGCAACTTCACGAAACCGCCCGCCGGAATCCAGCGAATGGAATAGACGATGCCGCCGCGGGTCCAACTAAACATTTTTGGACCCATGCCAATGGCGAATTCCTCGACTTTCATGCCGAGTTTGCGCGCGACCCAAAAGTGCCCCAATTCGTGGAAGAATATCGCCGCGCCAAACAAAAGCAAAACGACGAATACCACGTAAACAATATTCAGAATAGTCATTAGATCTATACCGGCTATCCGGTGATGGTCGAAAATGTAACCGAGAAATGGACGGCTGACAATCAGCGATGATTCAGCCCACCCGGGCCTCCCCGCGCGCCCAGGCGTCCGCCTCGAGAATCTGCTCCAGCGTGGGATGGGACACCACTTTATGGGCGTCCATTGTCCGGCGCACGGTGTCGGTGATTCCGGGGAAATTCAGCTTCCTGTTCACAAACGCTTCGACCGCAACTTCATTTGCGGCGTTCAAAACAGCAGGCAGCGTGCCGCCAATCTCCCCTGCCCGGCGCGCCAATTCGAGGGCGGGAAAACGGTCCACATCCGGCTCCTCGAAGGTGAGGCTGCCAAGTTTCGCCAGGCTGGTCTGGACGCGGTCGCTGGCGGCGCGCTCGGGATAGGTGAGCGCGTATTGAATCGGCAGGCACATGTCCGGCGTGGACATTTGCGCGAGCATGGACCCATCCACAAATTCGACCATGGAATGCACCACGCTTTGGGGATGCACCACCACGGCGACCCGAGGCATTTCGATATCGAAAAGCCAGCGAGCTTCGATCATTTCGAGGGCTTTGTTGAACAAGGTCGCGGAATCGATGGTGATTTTTCGCCCCATGACCCACGAGGGATGTTTCAACGCCTGCTCGACCGTGATGCCCGCAAAATCTGTTTTTGGCGTTTTGCGAAACGGACCGCCGGAAGCGGTCAACCAAAGCTTGCGCACGGAAGCGGACGGTTTGCCGTCGAGGCATTGGAAAATGGCTGAGTGCTCGCTGTCTACCGCGAGGACGCGCACGCCGTATTTCCGCGCTTCACTCATGACGATTTCGCCGGCCATCACGAGAATTTCCTTTGAGGCGACGGCGATGTCTTTACCCGCGCGAATGGCGGCCAATGCCGGCTGCAATCCGGCGGTGCCGACAATGGCGATGAGCACGATGTCGGCGGCGGGAAGCGTCGCCAATTTAATAAGGCCTTCATTGCCAGAAAAAACCTCGGTTGAAGTGCTGAGGGCATCGCGAAGTTCCTGCGCCCTGGCCGGATCGGAAATGGAAATCGCCTGCGGTTTGTGTTTGCGGGTTTGTTCGAGCAGCAACTCGACGTTGTTCCCCGCCGCGAGTGCGAGCAAACGAATCTGGTCCGGCAAATCCTCCGCGACCTTGACGGTGCTGGTGCCGATGGAACCGGTGCTGCCCAAGAGAACGACGTTTTTCATTTTAGCCACAGATTTTCACAGATGAAACACAGATGATTAAAAGATCATGCGTTTGTATTCCACTTTTTCCCGACCGAAATTTATCAGAAACCCAAGCCTTATTTCCGTCCCTCGAAGCTCGTTCAGCAATTGAGCTTCATGCACTGATTGATAAACCGGGTCCGTCTTAAGCTCGACGATAATT
>DATAZE010000043.1:0-224418 GCA_036272195.1 Verrucomicrobiia bacterium
TAGCCATTCGGAAGGAAACAGCCGGGAAGCGGTCTTTTTGGTGTTTTGGCATCGTTTCGGCTCAGTCACAGGGTTTTTCAAACCTGCTCCTTCGCCGAAGCCTTGCCAAAAACCAAAAATCCTCGCTCCGAATTGGCTACAGTATTTTTTAAACCGCTCTAATCGAATCCACGGCACCGCTATTTAGAAATCGCCAGACTAAAATCACGGGGCCACGATTACCCGATAAAATCCCGAGACATTCCCTTGAACTGGGGCAGTAAAGTTAAATGATGAGGACGTTGCGGTGAAATTAGTCACTGATATCCAAAGGGGATCATTCACGTTCGTGGTGTATTCCACCCGGTAATTTAGATTGGATACCGTGGCAAATTTCAGTTGGAGGCCTGCTCCCAAATCGTAAGTGGGATTGGTCAACAGTGGTGGCGTGATGACGGTTCCCGGGGATCCGATGTCACCATTTACAGCAGCAACAAAACCTCCGTTTTGTGCCACAACACTCAAGCCGCCAAATGTCCGGGCGGCTGGATCGTATCCGAAGGAAACTCCCTTTGTGGCCAGGCCGTAGGTAACGTCGGTGACGGTATCAGACAAGGAAGCGGCGGCCGCGTTCCAAAGATGGATAGCGTCGCCATCCGAGCTGAATCCGATAGTGGGGTAAGGGATAATTTGCAGGGTAGCCGGGAACTTTTGAGGCCCCCACCACGAGCGAAAATCCGCCGAAGTCATATTGTTAACGAACACAATTGATTCACCGGGAGCGATGTTCACTGCGTTGGTGATCGTCTCTGCATCCGCAAAGGAATTATGATCATCATCAAAACGATAGCCTTGAAGGTTTACCCCGAAATTGCCGAGGTTGCTTAATTCCCACCAGTCTTGCGTGGAAAGCGTTACACCTGTTGCTTTCTTCGCCTCGCTGGACATTACTTCCGTGACGACCAATGTCGGTTTGGGCGTAATGGTTAACTCAAAAGAAGCGCTGGCGCCGCCGGCGATGTTCGTGGCAGTGATGGAGTAAATCCCCGCCTGGTTCGCCTGCAGGTTTGTAAGACTGAGTTGTGCGTTCGTCGCGCCGTCCAGATCCGTGCCGTTCAACTGCCATTGATAGAGCGGCGTTGGGTTTCCCGTGGCTTGAACCGCGAACAACGTGTTCTGACCGAAATAAGCCTGCATGTCTTTGGGGCTTTGCGTAATCACCGGCGCCGCAGTTTGAACAAAAAGTTCACTGGTAACTCCCGACCATGGGCTGGAGAGCGGCGGATTGCCTGTACCGGTCAAATTATGATGCGTCGTATCAAAAGCGCGCGCGGTGACAGTTGCGTTGGTCGTCAGAACGATGGGAGAAGTGTAGATCACTGCTCCCGACGAAACGCCTCCTCCGGGCAAACGCGGGTCCGTATTATTAGTCGTGTAATAAATCGTCGCGCCCGCGGGTGCAGTAATGGTGAGATTGAAGCCGGGCGTAATGGCGCCGGATTTGTCGCTGAAAACCGGTTTCGTGAGAAAATTGGTATCCATGAAGCGCAGGCGGTCGGCATACCATTTCTTTAAAAAATCAATCTCTCCCTGGTAGGTTCCGGGAAACGTATAACTGTAACCGTAAATGCTGACGGAACCGGACCGGGGTTGCGTCAAGGAAGGCCAGCGGGCTGCCTCGCGTGGTTGCTCGCTCGCTACCTGAGCAGCCAGGGCATCGATGTTCGCATAGATATGGTTCGTGGAAAGAATTCCATCGCGGAGGTTTTGATATCGATCAATCCATGCCTGCCAAAAATCGATGTCAGTAAACATGCGTCCCCACCAAAGATAATTGAAATAATCCGTCCCGAAATTTGGCGGGGGAGAAGGAGAGATCCAATAAAGGGGGCTGAAATCGCGGCCATCCGTGGAGCCTTGTGATCGATCAAAATCCCACACAGGTCCAAAAAATAATTTGTCACCGCGGCCCTTGTAAAAGAAAGCGCTCAACCGCAGCGCATCCACGTTGAAGGCCATTACATTCAAGATGTGATGATCGATCCATGAGGATTGATCAACGAACGCGCGAAAACCGTTGGTGGGATCGGTATAGTTCGAGCCGTTTAAAACCGTTCCAAAAGTGTCCATGTAATTTTGGAGATACTGCTGCTGCGGCGCACGTTGAGGGGTCTTAATGTCCGCTTCCTTGGGGTCGACGTAGGCGATGGTTTGGCCTACCGCGCTAAACCCGGTTTCATCGTCGCCGAGCCGGTCGATTTTCATCAAATAACCGCCGGTCAAGTTAACGCCTGAGTTGTCTTGCGGATGCAATTCGTCCACTGAATGAATCTTGTCGATATTCACGCGGTCCTCGCCCCATTTGATCTTTTCTTCGAGGACGTAAATGCCGTTGTAGTTCGCCGCCGTCAACGGCCCGCCCGACGTGTTGACATACACTTCCACAAAACGCGTGCGCGGGGCGTAACGTCCAATTTCGTTGCTCAATTGATAAATCAACGGGTTATGAATCAGGACCGGCTCAAAATTATCAGGCGCATACAAAATCCAATCCGATTCTGCCGGCAGACCGAGCAGGGGATGGTCTTCGTCATTATCCAAATCGTCGCGCAGCTCGATACCGAAGCTTTGTTTAGGCAGGTTCGCCGTGGTGGAGCCATGAATATTTAGTCCCGCACGAACCGATAGAGTGGCGCCGTTGGTCAGCGAAGTTTTTCCATTTTGCGGTTCGTAAACTGAAATACTGGCAAATTGTTTATCATCCTGCGGAATGCTTCCCGCACCAAAGTTATAAATCACAATTGCCGGCAAATCCGAATTTGTGTTGAAAAGACCGGGATCCAGCTTGATGTAGTTCTCGCTGTGCAATGGGCCGGGCAGCAATCCTTCCGTGAAAGACCTGGCGCGCACCTGGATTGAATCCGTCACTGGAAATGGAGAACTGTAGACCGTTGAGGTTTCCATCGGCAGGCTTCCGTCGAGTGTGTAACGAATGACGGCATTGGTGGAGGGCGTTGACAGCTGCAGGTTGAAGGAAGGCACGAATGTGCCGCCTGGCTGCGAAAAGCTCACTGCAGGAGAAAAATTTGTGCCGCCGATTGAATTAAGATCCGCGGGTGTTGGCGCGGTGAAAAATCCGGTAAAATTTGGACTGACGAGGTCGCTGCCGTAGGAAACGTCAGCCTGCTGTTGAGGATAGGAGTTGAAGGAAGAAATAATATTCCCACGCGGGTCCGCCAGTGCGAGGAACCCATTACTCACCGGCAATTGGAAATTGGAGTGCAACTCGTTCGTGCTGATGGCGCGATCCTTGCCGGACGCAAAAACAACGATGAACGCCAGCGGTTCAATCGTCACATTTGGGAAACGCCAAAGGGATATATTATTGCTGTCATCGGTGAGGGACCAATCGGTGAGATCAATCGCATTCGTCGTCGGGTTATAGAGCTCAATCCAGGGCGAATGATCGCCGTTTTCGTCCTGGATGGTGCTTTGGTTTACCGCCATGAATTCCGAGATCATCAGGTGCGGTAGATTTGTGTTGAGGGTGTAAGACCAACTGCCGCCGGCGAACGCATTCAGGTTCGAACTCAGGTCATGTATTCCGTTGTTCGTCGCCCAGGCCATCTGGACGGCGCCGTTCGCCGGCTGAGAAAAGTGAAACGAGTATTCATTGGACGTTGCGCTGGTGAGAGTGGCGGTTGCCTGGCCATTAACCAGCAAATCAGAATTGTCCACACCGGCGACCCCTTCGTTGAACGTAAAAGCGACATCCGTTAAAGAACTCACCAGGGCGCCTGCAGCCGGCGAAATGGATATGACCACGGGCGGATCGATATCGGGACCACTGGTGCCCAGGCGCAATTCGTTGCCGCCAATATTGCCACCAACGGCGGGATTCTGTTCGACCTTAATTAAAAAAAACCGCCCGGTCACACTGGTCGACAAGGAGTATTGGATCCAGATACCTGATTGCTTGTTTGTGATAGTGGCGGTTGCCGCCGGGGCAGTGCCGGGATCAGTTGGAGCAAATGGTCCATTGGTGCTGACCCAAATGCTGATCTTATCGATTTTGTCGAGGTTTGGATCGGCGCCAATCCGTTGCGCATAAAAGACGGAGTCGATAGGGTGGCTACGATCCAGTTGAAAGCGCACGTAACCGGGACCCGTTCCGACGATCGCCCAATCCTTGCCAGTCGATTCCACCTGAGTTCCAGGGAGCACAGCAGTCACGTCGGATGAGAAGAGATTACTTGCCGCAAAGCTGGCGCTGTATTCGTTGTTGGCGCTGACCCCGGTATAAAGTTTTCCAGTGGGATCAACGACATTGCTCGCTCGCAACGAAACGGTCATCAATACGAACCAGACGAAGCTGTGATACAAAAATACGATCGTGGTTTTACTGCTCATATAGTAGACGACTCTTCAATTCCGCGAAAAGGCTGGCTTTGGCCGGTGGCCTTTAGAGCATTTCCATCAAAGGTGTAGCGATGAGTTAAAATCGGTTGACAGCGGTTTTTTCGGTTTTTGGCTTCCGCCTTCGCTAAAGCTATGGCGGACAGGACGGCGGACAAGTCGTTTCGGCTCAGTTACAGGTTTTTCAACCTGCTCCTTCGCCGAAGCCTCGCCAACCCCCAAAAATCCTCGCTGCTCATCGCTACATCTTTTCTCTCAATGCTCTAATTTTCAGACCTTTCCGCCCGCAAAGTAACAAGTTCCCACGCCGGAACGCTCACGTCAGGGCCCGCAGTAGACAAAGCCTGCTCGCTGGCGTCGCTCAAGAAAACGGACTTTGGTTTCCGGCTCCAGATCAAGTGAGCTTTTGCGGCTTTGTCCGAGGGATTAAACAGGCGCACAATAGCCGCCTTGCCGTCATCGCTCGGTTTTAAAACGGTCGCTATCACGCTGGCCGGTTCGACGCGCAGATAAGGGGATTTATTTTTGGCACCGTCGGCGGGCAGGGCGAGCAATGGCTGCGTGCTTTCGATTCCAAACTTTGCGGCTGCGGTCGAATCGTATCCGTTATGTGCACGGAATGCGTAATGAAACCAAACCGGACCGTCCTGGTCGGCACGGTAATTGGTGTGCCAATGGTTGTTCATGACCCAGGAATAAATTTTGGAAGATGATTTGATGGTCTTCAGGTAGGCATTGGGATCTCCCTGGCCACGGGGAAGGTTGGCGGTCAATCCGCCCACTTCAACCAGCGGCGCGTCGGCCGTAGTCCAGGTCACGCCGTATTTGTCATTGGAAATATCCACCCAGCGTTCGACGGGGAACCAATTTTTACAGGCGCCCGGGAGTTGTTCCTTCTCAATTTGAACCACTGCGCCTGGGCTGTTGATCCGCACAACGGGTTCAGGCACGTTGAATTCAAATCCGAGATGAACTCCTTCAACGGTTCGTACGGATTCTTTGTCAATGAGATCGTTGATGTCGACTCTATCCAAACCGTCGACCAATCGCACTTCACGGCTCAGATGGCGGCATCCGGGCGCAGCGGATTCAACCAGCAGTGATACGACAAGCGGTCCTGATTCTTTGATGGTGATCTTTGCCGGGCCATTCGGTTGAACGCCGTTGGTATTGCTGCCGGGCAGATAAAGATAGCTGTTCACCTTTCCATCAACCAATTCAGCATTCACGTTTTTTTGTCGCACGCTGGTTATCGCGCCGCTCAAAGGATCCAATGCCACGGTCAAATTCCGGGTGGAAAGTGTCGTCCCTTTTGCCTGTGCATCGCCTGCGGGAGCAGAGCCTGAGCCGATGACAAAACGCTTTGAACTGAAAGGTGGAACTTCACGCGCCAGAAAAACCAACTCACCGCTCGACAATCGTTGTGAAGGCACGGCTTTGCCGTTTTCATCGGTCACGGCATCGCCTTTGGTCTCTTTGGGAAGGGTAACTAAATCCGTGCGTGGCCACGAAGCGGTATTAAAAACGTCGATGGCATTTTCCTGAACTGTGCCTCGCGCGTCGGTGGCTTGTTTTAAAAGGTCACGTGATTCCTGGTCGGCATCAAGAGCGTAAGCCTGTTTGTAGTGCCATTGATCCTTTACGCTCTGTTTGTCCGGTTCCGAAACGCTGTTATATGCGCCCCAGGTATGTTCGCTGTAAAGCGCGACGTTTTTCCAGGCCGCATCGAAATTGGCGGCAGGGAAGGACGCGGGTGTGAGCATGGTCCAAAGCGCCTCCGCCTGGACGAGTCGATCGGCAGAATGTCGGTTTAAAGCCGTTTCTTTCGCGCTGGAGGGAGCGCCGTCTTCCCAATAGGGCGTGAGATCGCCGCGATAAGTGGGCAATTCCGATCCATAACGTTGTTCAAAGGCATGAAACGCTTCGCTCGTTGTGGCGATCACCAGCTGGGGCCAGGCATGCTCGGCGTTCCACGTCCGCACTTCGTCCATCGCGGTTTCGTCCGGTCCTCCGTTGTCGCCTTTGGTCCAGCGCAATTGTGCGATGTCGTAAGGATAATGTTTCGCCTGCAGATTTCGCAACAGCACGGGAAGCGCGCGAGAGAGGGTCGGGTAGTGGTGGCCCATGGAATATCCCCCCTGCGAGCCCCAGTAGAGCACTTTTTCGTGGCCGGATTCGGATTCCCAGTAGAACGGCTGGTTTTCCCATTGCACCCGAATGTAGCCGATGCGATCTCCTTCATTTGGGCCGGCGGAAAGATATTTGATTCCATTTTGCGCCATCGCGGGAACCACGCCCCAGGTCAATCCCGGAACGTCACTCAGCATCATTGAATCGAGGGTGATGCCGCATTTCCGCCCCATGGCAGTGGCAAAAGTAAACTGCTTTAATAATTCCTCCTGACGGCACAAGCCGGTGAGCAAATTACCGTACATGCCATCAACGCCGATATTTCCATCATGAACCGCCTGTTCGAACTCCTTTTTTTGCTCCGGCGTTGCGACGGCATAGAAATCGTCCGCCGGCAAAAACACTTCCAAATTCCACTTAAACCGAGAACCTGCGGGATAATCTTTGGTGCGTTGAATCAACTCCAATGCGCGGGCGACATTTCCCGCTTGTTTTTGCGCGATATGAGGTTGGATATCGGTGTAGCCCACGTCATTGTGCGAGTGCATCAGGAGATAAATGGTGAAGTGTGGTACGGGATTCAGGGTGATCGCACGGCTGGCAAGTGTGATATCACCGCTTACCAGTGAAATCGTTTCCTGGGTCTCGTTTGTCACTTCCGGCGCAAAGGCGGTAATTTGCTGCAATCCTTTGTGCAATTTGACCTGGCTTATGTCCGTGTTCCCCAAACGAACTGAAACGTCACGGTCTTCACCGCCGTAAAACAAAGATGCGATGATTGGTTGAAACAGCTTTCCGCTGTGTTCCACGAGAGAGTTTTCCACCTTTAGTGAAGTCAAAAGGGTCACGTTGGAAATGGGAGAAGATTCAATTTCTGCCGGTGCCTCGAGAGACAGCGCGTCATAAACCATCCAGCTTCCCGAAATGTTGGCGATGGAAACGACATTACTTGCGCCCAGCAAGGAAGCGGGAAATTCCACCTCGAAATGAAACGGCTTGCCACTCGCGGGATCACCTTCCAAAGACCCGTCGCCGCCGCCGTTTGGCATTTGCCGCTCGAATGTGTGGCCATTGACATCGATTTGTAATTTCGGCGGAGATTGATAGTGGGTATCGACAAGATCAAAGAGGAGCCGGCAGGTACCGGCTCGACCGGCCTCCTTGACGCCAAAAATCACGATGAAACGGTGCTCGGAATTACCAGCCCAGGCGTCGTCCGGTCCTGGTTGCACATAGGGCCAATCCTGCCGGGCATCTGAGGATCCAACAACAAATAACCCGTCGCCTTTGAATTTGCCATAATCCTTTGGTCCGAGGGCAAATTCACTGTCCTGGTGATCTGGTTTGCCAATTTGCCATAGCAGGTGGCTATCGGCAGCAAATGTTGAGCAAGAGCCGCACAACAAAAAAATCGTGAGATATTTAGGCAGGAGGTTTTTCATACACGCACTAGAGGTGAAGGTAATAAACTAGATATAAGCCGATAGCGACATTGTCTAAACATATAGATATTTGTCAACATTTTTGATTCCGAAACCAGTGACTCGAAAGTGCTGTCGTTGTCCTGGCCATATTACAATCTATAGGCGAATGGGGTATCCTTTACGTCACCGTTCCTTCGAATTTTTGCCGCTGCGCAAAAACAGGACTTTGGGCGCGGTCGAATAATTCGATAACAAGCGCTTGGCAGGTTGGCTGCAAAGCGCCGGGGAGTTGAGAAGAAATAGTTTTCTTATCTTACCTGGGTTGCGAAGCCGTGTTCACGACTTCCGGAGGTGTGTGATTGCTGTGATGCAAGGCGCTAAATTATGATGAGTTTTAGTGACAATAAGCTTGTTTAACGAGGAGCTTTTGGGGTATTTACGGTGGGACTCATGAAGCGCTTTTTCTTCTCCGTTTTGGTGGCTTTTTCTTTTGTTTCGGCCCGGGCAGATGTCGCCATTCTCACTCATCATTACGACCTTGCTCATACGGGTGCCAATCTTCGGGAGACGGCGCTCACTACCAATAACGTCAACACGAATACCTTCGGCCTGCTGTATACGCGGCCGGTGGATGATCAGATTTACGCGGAGCCGCTGGTCATGACCAACGTGAACATACCCGGAAAGGGTGTTCACAATATCGTCATTGTGGCGACGGTGAATGACTCGGTTTATGCCTTCGATGCGGATGATGCGTCGGTGACGGCTCCGTACTGGACGAATAGTTTTATCAATCCGCCCAATATTGTGCCGCCCACGCACAGCGATTTGAGCGCGATTGGCGCTTGCGGGGGTAACTACGTCGATTTCAGCGGAAACATGGGGATTGTGGGAACGCCGACGATTGATCCGGCGACGGGCACGATTTATTTGGTGGCGCGGACCAAGGAATCGGGAACGTTCGTTCAACGTCTGCACGCGCTGGACGTTACGACTGGCCAGGACCGGCACACGCCGGTGGTCATCACGGCTACGTATTCGGGGACGGGTGCAGGGAGTGTTGGCGGCGTCATTACTTTTGATCCGGAGCGGCAGAACCAGCGCTGCGGATTGAGCCTGATTAATGGCGTGGTTTATATTGCGTGGTCTTCGCACTGCGATCTTGGGCCGTATCACGGTTGGATCATCGGTTATGACGCGAGCACTCTTGCGCGCGTGGTGGTTTACAACGACACGCCCAACGGCAGTGACGGCGGCCTTTGGATGAGCGATGACAGTCTTGCCGCCGACACGAATGGGAATATTTATTTGAGCACTGGCAACGGTTCGGTTGATACGGCGGGCGGACCCAATCGTGGCGAAAGTTTTCTCAAACTCGTGCGCAATGGCGGCAGCCTTACCGTGGCGAGTTGGTTCACGCCCTACAATTTTCAAAACCTGGAAAATGGCGATATTGACCTCGGCTCCGGCGGCTTTCTCCTAATTCCTGGAACGAGCCTGGCTTTTTCCGGCGGCAAGCAAGGTGTTTGTTACCTGGTGAACCGCGACAACATGGGTGGTCTAACTCCTGTCAGTGTCGGTTCGGATACGAATGTCATCCAACATTTTTCAGTTACAACGGACCAGGTTCACGGGGGGATGGTTTGGTGGGACGGGCCAACGAATTCGTACGGTTACATCTGGCCGGCGTCGACGTTCCTGCAGCAATATAAATTTGATCGTAGCACGAACAAATTCGTGCTGCCGACTTTCGCGCAAAGCCCGACGGCGGCACCGGGCGGTCAGCCGGGAGGATTGCTGGCGGTTTCCGCTAACAGTACCAATGCCGGTTCGGGGATTTTGTGGGCGGTGCATCAAATGAACGGTGATGCGAACCACAACATCCTGCCCGGCATCCTGCATGCCTATGACGCGCAGAATGTGAGTCGCGAATTATGGAATTCGCAGATGATCAGCTCGCGCGACGGCATGGGAAATTTTGCGAAGTTCGTTCCGCCCACGGTGGCCAACGGGAAAGTTTATCTGGCGACGTTTTCCGGTCAGTTGGATGTTTACGGCCTCGCGGCCGGTTGGGTGGCCGCGCCGCAAGTTTCGCCCAACGGAGGGACATTCGCAGGTTCCGTGACGGTGACGTTGTCCGATGCCACGCCCGGCGCCACGATGTATTATACGACGGATGGCAGCACGCCGACGACGAACTCGACTCTTTATACCGGCCAATTCCTGCTGACCAATACGACGGTGGTTAAGGTCAAGGCGGTGAAGGCAGGTTTCGTGGATAGCCAAGTGACGGGAACGACCTTCCTGGACAGTTCGACTGTAGGCAGCGGGACCGGGTTGCTCGGTGCGTATTATTCGAACCAGGCGATGACGTTTAACAATCCGGCGACGCTGACGCGCACGGACGCGACGGTGAATTTCAATTGGGGTAACGGCGCGCCCGATCCGAGCATCAGTGTGGATACCTTTACTGTGCGCTGGACCGGCGTGGTGCAGCCATTGGTCAGCGACACATATACTTTTTATACGACTACCGACGACGGTGTGCGTCTTTGGGTCAACAATCAGTTGATTATTGATGCCTGGGTTGATGAATCGCCGACGGAACACAGCGGCACGATCGCGTTGGTCGGGCAGCAGCGATACAATATTAAGATGGAATATTACGAGAACGGCGGCGGCGCGCAGGCGTCGCTTTCGTGGGGCTCGTCGGCGATTACCAAAGCCATTATTCCGCAGAGCCAATTGTACACGGTCACCAATCCGCCGCCGGTGGTGTCTCTGACGGCGCCCGCGAACGGTTCCACTTACACAGCCAGTGCGAGCGTCACGGTGACGGCGAGTGCGGCCTCGCAGTACAATGTTCTCGGCAAGATTGATTTTTACACGAACAATGTTTTCTTCGGCAGCGTGAGCAACAGCGCGGGGACTCAAAGCAATTCGCTGACGTTGACGAGGACTGGTGTGGGAGCGGGGACTTATCAATTGAGGGCGGTGGCTTCGGATCTCACCGGGTTGGCGACCACTTCCGCGCCGGTGAACATCAATATTACCGCTGGCAGCGGTTCGGCGTATGGGCTGACTAATCGCGCGCCGTTCGCGCCGTTCCTGAATATGCCGGCGAGTTACGCGGGGGCATTGCCCGCTCAACTTTCTTTGACGGGCGTTTTCACGAACACGCCGGCGATGGCTGCGACGGCGGGATTGGTGCCTTACAGCGTGAATGTGCCGCTCTGGTCTGATTCGGCCCTCAAGACGCGTTACTTCGGCGTGCCCAACGGCGGCGCGCCTTACACGCCGGACGAACAAATCTCTTTTGCGCCGACGGGCGAATGGAATTTCCCGGCGGGGAGTATTTTTGTGAAGACGTTCGAGCTGTCGACGAACGACACGAATCCCACGCTCACGCGGCGGTTGGAGACGCGGTTGATTGTGCGAGACACGAATGGCGCGGTTTATGGCGTGACTTATAAATGGCGCGCGGACAACAGCGACGCGGATTTGTTGTCCAGCAATCTCACGGAGAATATTGCCATCACCACCGCCGACGGCACGCGGACGCAGGCGTGGTATTATCCGAGCCCGTCGGATTGTTTGATTTGCCATACGCCGGCGGCGAGTTACGTGCTGGGAGTGAAGACGCGACAGTTGAACGGGAATTTCACTTATCCAGCGACGGGGCAGACGGACAATCAGCTTCGGACGTTGAACCGCCTGGGCTTGTTGAACCCGGCGATTAATGAGTCCGGCATCACCGGTTACGCGCACCTCTCCGCGTTGACGAATTTGAGCGCCTTGTTGGAGGATCGCTTCCGTTCATACATCGATGCGAATTGCGCGCAATGTCATCGCCCGGGCGGCACCGGGCCGACCATCGATGCCCGTTATGACACTCCGCTGGGCAGTCAAAACATTACGAACGCGCCGGTCTCGCGCGGCAATTTGGGCTTTGATAATGCACGCGTGGTGGTGGCGAGAGATATCTATCGCTCGATTCTTTGGGACCGGATGAACACGTTAAATCCCGCGGTGAAGATGCCGTCGCTGGCGCGCAACCTGATCGATACGAACGCGGTGCAGGTGGTGGGTGACTGGATCAACAGTTTGTCGGGCACGCCGGCGTTGCTGCCGCCGGTCATCACACCGAATAGCGGCACGTTCTTCTCGTCGGTGGACATTTCGCTGGTGCATCCGGATCCGAACGCCGCGATTTATTTCACGCTGGATGGGAGTCTGCCGACGACGAGTTCGTTCCTGTACAGCGGACCGGTGATGCTCACGAGTAACAGCACCGTGACTGCGAGCGCGTTTGAGGCCAATTACAACAACAGCGTGGCGGTGAACGCGATTTACTTCGTGCGGCCGCCGGTGCAATTCATGGCGCCGTATTTCTCCAACCAGCAATTCGTGTTGCCGATTTCGGGAATCAGCGGGAAGAGCTATGTGCTGCAGGCGACGACGAATTTTGTGGATTGGGTGCCGCTCGGCACCAACGTCGCGGGGTCGGACGTGTTCATGTTGATGGATACGAATTCGGCGCAGATACCGTTCCGATTCTATCGCGCGGTGGAGCAGCCGTAGGGCGCGGGGTTTTAATCACGGATGAGAGTGGCTGAACTCTGGTTGGCAGATGGCATCGTGCACCGATGAACTTGCTATTATTCTATTCAGTTATGGTTCTCGGCCCGGGACTGGCGGGAGGTGTGTCGGCATTTCTCACGTTTACGAGATTCCGGTATAGTTGGATCGTTTTGGTTTGTGCGTTGCCCGCGGTTGCAGTTGGTGCATTCTACGTAGTGGGTTCTCTAGTAAAAGATCATGAGTTGTTACCCTTTCATATTCCTTTGGTGCTTCTCTTTATTCTGGGAGTGTTCAGTATTGTGAGGTGGAGCTGTAAAAGACCATGAGGGTCATCGCTGTGGTTGTTTTGGATTGCAGTTTCTGCGCGGCTGAGTTTCGATCGTTGGATACCTAACATTTATGGGAGCATCAACATCCTGGTTGGCGGTCAAAGGTAAACCACAGGCACGCGTGCTTGAGGAGTTGGCGCTGCGAGTTGGCGATTCGCCGAGCGATGCCCAGGAGTCGGGTTTGCAAGGATGCGATTTTCCCGGTGGCTGGTATGTGATTGCCGCGAGGGATTATGGTCATCCTTTGACGGAGGATGCGACGCTACAGCGGCTGTCCCTCGGCTGTGAAGCGGTGGCTGGCGGAGTGGAGACGCATGTGATGTGCAGCACGGCTTGCGGTTGGAAGGACGGCAAGGAGGTTTGGTGGATGGACCATGATTCGGAAGTGAGCGTGGAGAATCTCAGCACGAGAGGACAGGTTCCCGCTGTGTTCAGCGGTATTCACAAGAATTTGCTGGCGGAACAGGAAGCTGAAGGCGGTCCGGATTGTGGAGTGGATTTCATATTCAGCGCTCCGGAGGAATTAACCAAGGCGCTCACGGGTTATCACTATGAGGAGTCGGAGCCGGACGAAACGTGGCACCCACTTGTTGCTGCGCCGCCTCCGAAGAAATCATGGTTGGGTGGATTATTTAAGAAATGATGAGGCCGTACTGCGTGGTGGAGCGGTCGTAGAGCCGAAACGGGCGACTGGAAAGTCGCCCGAACCCGCAGGCTGGAAAGCCTGCGCTACCGGAATTCTTACTGTCGCTCGAAATCAATAAAGCCCTGGGCGATGTTCACTGAAATCAGTTTTACCCGCACGGAGTCGCCGACGTTAAGCCCTGGCGCGCCGCGAATGACGCGGCCTTCGGCCGGTTTTTTCAGCAGGCGTACGTAGGTGCCTTTGGGTGAAGCGCCGGTGACGATGCCGTCGAATACTTCGCCGATATGCTGGTTAAGGAGGCAGGCGGCGGCGACTTTGCGCATTAGGCGCTCGACTTTTTTGGCGGCATTTTCACGTTCGGTGCAGTGCGCGGCGATGGAGGTCAATTCGGCTTCGGAATACGGCGCGGGAGCGTTCGTGCAGGTGGCTTTGAGCAATCGTTGGGTAACAAGGTCGGCGTAACGGCGGTTCGGGGCGGTGGAATGTGTGTAATCCTGCACTGCCAACCCAAAATGACCTTCGTGTTCGGCACCGGGTGTCTCGACGATGTATTCGCCGGGGCCGAGCAGTTTCACGATGGAGAGTGAAAGATCGGGAAAATGCACCGGGTCGGCTGCCTGGCGTTGCGCGAGAAAATCCGATAACGCGCGCGGGTCAGGCAGGGCGGGAAGTTTCACACCGAACTTCGCCGCGATGAGTTGGATGCCGTCCCATCGCTTGGGAGTGCGCACGACGCGCCGCAGGGAAAGCGCGCCTTTCTCGCGGAGGAATTGCGCCATGGCCACATTCGCGGCCACCATGAAACTTTCGATGATGTCATTGGCCACGGTGTGCCGGTTGTATTCAACGTCCCTGACTTCGCCGTTTTGCAGGACCGTTGTGGCTTCAAGGGAGCCGAAGGTGAGCGCGCCGTTTTTCTTGCGCAGGTTGCGCAAGTGGACGGAAGTCTCCAACTGCAAACGAAGTTGCGCTTCCATTCCAGGCACGGCGGCAATCGCCGGCGGAATGGGCCCGTGCCCTTCGAGCCAGGCGCCGGTGGCGTTGTAGGCGAGTTTGGCGCGGTTGTGCAGCCAGGCGGGATAGATTTCGTGGATCTTCACTTCGCCGGAGTCGAGAACCAGTAATTCGATGACGACGGAAAAACGATCTTGCGCGTCTCGCAACGAGGTCAGGTCGGTGGAGAGCGCGTCCGGCAGCATCGGGAAAGTGCTGACGCCAGTGTAGACGGAGGTGGTTTCGGCCGCGGCATGCAAGTCCAGGGCAGAGCCTTTGGGAACGGAGGCGTCCACGTCGGCGATTCCCACGAGCAGACGAGTCGAGCCATCGGGAAGCTTTTCGGCGTATTCGACCTGGTCGAGATCGCGCGAGGAATCGTTGTCGATGGAAGACCAGAGGAGCGAACGCAAGTCGCGCGCCGCTGCGTTTTTGGGCGGAGCTTGTCCGAGAGTCTGTATCTCGCGGGAAATAATGCTGGGGAAATCCGGGTGAAATCCCGTGTCGAGCATCGCCTGGTGGGCGCGGGCTTTCAGGTCGAAAGGGGCGGTTGTCATGAATCATTTTGGAGTGAACAGTGGAGGGGCTGCAATCGGAATCGGAAAGGCAGGGGATATTCGGCAAGGGAATGGGTCGAATGGAATTTATTCCCGTGCCGTTCATTCCGCTGTCTTCGCAAACTGCGCGGTTGTTTCGCAGACCGGCTGCAGTTGTGTGAAAGATCCAGCCGGTTCCGGTAGTCATGGGCATTTCACGTTGCTGCGGCTGGTTCCGCTACGCGGAACACAGCCGCGCTCCGGGACAGTGGCGGGATGCGTGTGCTTCCTTTAACAATCCCGTTCTTGCCTTTGGGGCGCGTGTCAGGAAAAATCACCTCTTTATGGCACATGTAAAATTGCACATTCCGGGCCCGGTCGAAGTCAGTGAGAAAACGTTTCGCGCGTTTTGTTCGCCGATGATTGGCCACCGCGGGCAGGGGTTCAAAGATCTTTACGCGAAAATGCAGCCGCAGCTTCAGACGCTGCTGTCGACGAAACAATTGGTTTATATTTCCACTTCCTCGGCCTGGGGCGCGATGGAAGGCGCAATTCGGAATCTGGTTTCCAAAAAGGTCCTGAATTGCATGTGCGGCGCGTTTTCGGACAAGTGGCTCGATGTGTCGAAGCGTTGCGGCAAGGAAGCGGAGGCATTGCAGGTGTCGTGGGGTTCGGCCATCCGCGCAGCGGACGTGGACAAAAAATTGGCCACGGGCCAGTTCGATGTGCTGACGCTCATCCATAATGAAACCTCGACCGGGGTGATGAGCCCGCTGGGCGAAATCGCGGCGCTCAAAAAGAAATATCCGGACGTCATGTTCATCGTGGACGCGGTGAGTTCCATGACGGCGGTGCCGCTGAACTTCGATGAGCTGGGCATCGATGTGTTGCTGGCGGGGACGCAAAAGGCATTCGCGATGCCGCCGGGCGCGGCGGTGTTTGTCTGCTCGCCGGCGGCATTGGCCAAGGCGGCGACGATGAAAGACCGCGGTTATTATTTTGATTTCGTCGAGTTCCAGAAGAACGCCGAGCAGAGCATGACGCCGAGCACGCCCAGCATCGGGCATGTTTACGCGCTGGCCTCGAAGCTGGAGGACTTTTTCGCGGAAGGGCTGGAGGCGCGTTATGCGCGGCATACGAAGCTCTCGCAGATGACACGCGATTGGGCGGCGAAGCATGGGTTCACGCTGTTCCCGGAAGCGGGTTTTGAATCCGTTACGCTGACCTGCGTGAACAACGGGGCGAAGCCGGGCGGACGGACCGTGGACGCGGCAAAACTGCAAAAGCTGGTCAAAGACCAGGGGTTCCTGATTGACGGCGGCTACGGAAAGATCAAGGGCACAACGTTCCGGATTTCGAACATGGGCGATGAAACGGAAGCGACGATGAGCACGCTTTACGCGGCGTTGGATGGCGCGATGAAGCAGCTCTGAGTTCGCGGAACTGTTCCGAGGACATTTAACGCAAAGGCGCAAAGGCGCAGAGATGCAGAGACGCAAAGTCCTCAGATAGTTTTGGCGGGTATTTTGGGATCGCTTTTTGGTGAGCGAATTTTTGCCCGGCGGATGATGGGTTATGCTGTCCCGCCTGGCGCGCCTGGGTGTTGAATTCCAGCCGCGGGGACTCGATTGAGTTCACAGAAAAGGGTCCGAAAGCTGGTCAGAACGGGTGTGCCGTGGTACGCACAGGGTTCGGGAACGGTTTGAATATTGACCCAAAAATGGGGTTGGGGCACGGTGATGGCGCACATAAATTATGTGGGCCACACCTCTGAACTTCTGCTCGCGCCGGCGAGCGTTCACGCTGGTTGAACTCCTGGTTGTAATTGCCATCATTGCGATTTTGGCCGCGATATTGTTGCCAGCGCTGTCCAAGGCCAAAGCAAAGGCGACCGAGTCTCAATGCGTTAATAATCTCAAGCAAATCGGTTTGGGGTTCCAGATGTATTGCCCGGACAATAACGACATCATGCCCGGTTGGGCGTCTGCCGGCGCCGGATTTTTTCCTGAGGATTGGATTTACTGGCGCAGAGCCGGGCAGTCGATGCCGGACGGATCTCTCGCCACGCTTAACAAGAGTCCGATCGTCGTCGCCACCGGGGCCGGCATGGCGAATACAAACAGCTCAATCTTTCTGTGCCCGATGGACAAGGGCGCCGGGACCCGGGAGTTTTACAACTTCAGCTACGCGCTCGATTCGCTTTCAAACGTTAAAGGCGTGGCCACCGGCCACGATGGCAATGGTTTTTATCCTTTCAAGCTGACTCGCGTTCGCCGGGCTTCCGAAAAAATAATGCTCGCCGAGGAGGCGGCGGATGCCTCCAAAACCGAAAATCCGCCGCAATCGACGAAGTCCTCAAATTTCCTGGTTGATGGGCGGTGGGAACCGCATGTGGGCCAGACGGACGGCGACACGATCACGATGCGTCATCAAAAGGGCGGCAATGTTACTTTCGCCGACGGCCACTGTCAGCGGTTGAACATGGTTTACGATTATGGTTGGGCCATGAGCGCGCAGTTTGTGGATCCGGTGAACTGAGTCTGACGGCTGGACATTCAGCCGGCGAGACGCCAGCGGCACTTTTAGGTTTTTTTGGCGTGGGAAAGGAGATGAGCTAGAAAGGCCACGTTATCGCACTGGGCGTATTTCATTTCGCCGCCCATGCGAGAGAAACTTTTGCAGAAGCGCAGGTAGTAGGCCGGATTGTTCTTGGGTGGTTCGCCGTGGGACCAATCCCAATTGTCGCCGTCCTGGATATCGACGACGAAAATCGAATGTCCCTGGAGAATTTTTCTTCCGTCTTGCAGCCGCAGATTGTTCACGCAGCTGATGCTTTTTTCAAACACCTGCGGGGCCATGATGGCTGAGCCGACGGACAAAACCACGCCGCCATCGAGCCGCTCGATCGAGCCGCCGAGCAAACGAAAATCCATTTCCGCCGCGCGGCCAATCACGGCGCCATTGAACATGGGATGATTGGCGATAATGTCGTAACCAATGCCGGGGTGGACCGTGAACGGAATATCGTGGCGAAATGCATGGGCGAGAATGCAGGTTTCCTTCCACGGATGTTTGACCTTGATCGGACCGCCGGTCAGCCTGGCGGTCAGCATCGTTTGCAGCAAATCCGCGCGCGCGGGCGACAAGGGGTTCGCCGGTTGATCGCGCAAAAGTTTTTCCAACTCGGCCGGTGTGGGAATGGTGGTGCCTTCCTCGGCAATGAGGCGTCCGAGGCTGCGGCCATAACCTTCGCCGCGCAATGCGCCGGCGAGCAGCGCGAGGTGAATGTAACGGCTGGTTTCGTCCCAGGTGCCAAAGGTGCCGGTGGCGACGTTTTCGCGCACGCTCTCCTCTGTGCGGCCGAGAAATGACAGTTCCCAATCGTGAATCGTGCCCGCGCCATTGGTTGCGAGATGCGTGATCCATCCCCGCTCGACGAGCGCGTTCACAATGCGGTGCGCGCCGTTTTTTACGAGGTGCGCGCCGTACATCAGGATAACACTGGCGTTGCGCGCCCGCGCGGCGGCGATTTTTTTGGCACAGTCGGCGATGAGCGATTCGACTTCAGGCGGGCAGGGCGACGGAGATTTGGCCGGGTCCACCAGGATTTTCTCGATGGCGCTGAGGCTCCGGCGCTGGGAAAGAGGCAGGACTTTGACGCGCTTCAAATCGAGAGGTTCGGCAAAACTCATGCGCCAATTAAAAATCAAAACCTAAAAAAACGAAGATTAAAATCCGTGTTTATTCGCCGAGGTCGATGGTTTAGGTTGATGATAACAAGATTATGAATACTCCAATTTTGACTCCGGGAATGAAAATTATCCATGCGCACCATGGGGAGGGCATCGTGGAAAAGGTTTCGGCTGGTTCCGCTGAAATTCGTTTTGGAAACGATCTGCGAACGATTGATCCCCGCTTGGCCGATATCAAGGTGCCGGAACCGACGGTGAAAATTGGCGAGGCGGAAGTGCCGTTGAAACAGTTTGTCCAAGGTATCGTTGAATCCACTGTTGACCGGTTGGGCGTGGAAAAGCCGGGCGCGACGGTGTCGGAATTGGGCCTGCGGTGGCACAATGGCAAGGTCGTCATGCATCCGGCGGATCCCACGTTGCAGACGAAGGAGGTGCCGCTGGAAACGTTTTTTCACAAGGTTGTGATGGTGCGTAATCAACTGCGTGTGCTGGAACAGAAAATCAATGCGCATGAGAAGTTGAGCGATGGTGAAAAAGTGGAGATGCAGCAATACATCACGCGCTGCTACGGCTCGCTGACGACTTTCAATATTTTGTTCAAGGAGAAGGAAGACCAGTTCTGAGCTTGGGACAGCAGCCTGTCTGTCTCGACATTTCTATTTCTGCATTGAAATAGTTAGAGACCGGCGAGACGCCTGTCCTGCGCATATTGGTTGACTAACGGCATCGGGGTTATCTAATAGGCCCGAACCTAATTCAATTATGGCAGATACAGCAAACCCTCAAGTGCCGGTCGCGGTCCACACAGCGTGGAAGGACAAACTCGTCGATTACGTCATCAGCCACAGCGGGGGCATTCTGTCCGCGATTGCTGTGATCGTCGTGGGCATTGTTGCGGCGGGATGGATCGGGAAATTGATGGGACGGTTTTTGGAGAAGAAATCCATGGAGCCGCCGGTGCGCATGCTGCTGGTGCGAATCGTGAAATTGCTCGTGTTCGCCTCGGCGCTGGTGGTGGCACTGGGGACTGCCGGCATGGATGTCACGGCGTTGATTGCCGGCATCAGCGTGGCGGGCGTCGGAGTTGGGCTGGCGATGCAAGGCATTCTCGGAAACTTGTTCGCGGGGCTCACCATTATTTTCACGAAGCCATTTCGCGTGAATGAATATATCGAAATTCTCAGCGTGCAAGGACAAGTAGTCCAGATTGAGCTTTTGTCCACGACGTTGGTTCACGGAGACCGTTCGCGCGTGGTGATTCCGAACCGGAAAATCGTCGGCGAAATTCTGCATAATTACGGGACCATCCGGCAACTGGACTTGAGTGTGGGCGTGGCTTACGGCACGGATCTCGGCGCGGCGTTTCAAGCGATTGGCGAAGTGCTGAAAGCGAATCGGCGGATCTTGCGCGAGTTCGAACCCTACGTAGGTGTGACTGCGCTGAAAGGTTCGTTCGTTGAGATCGCAGTGAAGCCGTGGGTTGGGACCGCGGATTTCGGCCTGGCGGCTGCGGAGATTAATCGGGCGATTGTGACGTCATTCCGCGAGCGGAAGATTGAAATTCCGTTCCCGCAGCGTGAGATCAGGTTGTTGAACGACCCCGTGCCGTCGGTTCAGCCTCGATAATAGAATCGAATCCATTTGCTCGCGCGGACGCCCTGATTCACCTTGTTCGCGTGGACCACCACGAACAGTTTGCGTCGATGCTCTCCGGGACCGCGCCCATGCTGGCGCTCGCGCCGATGCAGGATGTGACGGATTTGCCGTTCTGGAAATTAATGACGGCTTATGGCGGCGCGGATGTTTATTTCACGGAATATTTTCGGGTTCACGCCACTTCGAATCTCGAGAAATATATTCTTAAATCCATCATGGAAAATCCCACGGGCCGGCCGGTGGTGGCGCAGATGATCGGCAACGACGTGCCTTCGCTGGTGCGCACGGCGCGCGAGTTGCAACAATATCCGATTGCAGCGGTGGACTTGAATCTCGGTTGTCCCGCGCCGGTGGTTTATCGCAAGTGCGCGGGGGGCGGGTTGCTGCGTGAGCCGAAGCGGGTGGATGCCATTTTGGGCGCATTGCGTGAGGCGGTGAAAATTAAATTCACGGTCAAGACGCGCATCGGTTTTGATTCGCCGCAGGTCTTCGACGAGTTCCTCCCGATATTCGCGAAGCACTCGCTGGATTTGCTCACGGTACACGGGCGTACGGTTTACGAGATGTATCGCACGGAGGTGCATTATGATTACATCGCCAGGGCGGTGGCGGCGATGCCTTGTCCGGTGCTGGCGAATGGGAATGTGCATTCAGCGCAAAAAGCGCAGGAGATTTTGAAGCTGACCGGCGCGCGCGGCCTGATGATTGGGCGCGGGGCGATTCGGAACCCGTGGTTGTTCCATCAAATCCGCCAACGGCAACGCGGTGAAACGCAATTTATTCCGCGCGGTCATGACGTGCTGGCGTATGTCCGCGCGCTCTATGATGCGGTTTGTTCTCCGGATGTGACTGAATTGGCGCAAGTGCAGAAGATGAAGAAATATATGAATTACTTCGGCGTGGGCGTGGATGCCGAGGGAAAATTTCTCCATCAAATCCGGCGAGTCACAACGCAGGTGGAATTTTTTCGCGTGTGTGAAGAATTCCTAAACCACGATCGGACGATGCCGCTGGAACCGTTTCCTTTGAAGCTGAAAGAAACGGATGTGATGGCGACGGAATAGGGTGGCAACGAAATTTTGAAATTCAACGCACAGGCGCAAAGAGCCAAAGACGCAAAGTTGAGATGGCAAAATCCAAAACGTGCCGATCAAAAAACCCTCACTAAGCTGTGATTCAAAATGCCTTCGGCAAAAATTCAAAACCTTTGCGCTTTCGGATCTCTGCGTTAAACTTTTTCTGAATAATTACAGCTTCCGGGTTCCTTATTTCCTGCTTTCCTAATCGATAGTGATTTTTTGTTATCCGTAGCGATACGGCTTTTCCATTGCGAACGTGTTTGGCAGATGGCGGACTTCGCGGACGGCGCTCTCTTGCAAAAGCACTTCCACGATGTCGAAACGGATTTTTACGGGGGGATTTTTCAGGAGGCGCAAATAATCCAGCGCGGTTTGGCATAGCAGCCGACGTTTGCGCTGGTTCACAGAGGCGGCCGGGCGGACCCAATCTTCGGACGAGCGGGTTTTGACTTCCACGAACACCAGGCAATCGTCTTCGCGGAAGACGAGATCGATTTCTCCGCGGTCAGAGCGGAAATTGGCGGTGAGAAATTTCAGGCCGAGTTGTTGAAGATGCTTTTTAGCGGCGCGCTCGCCGAGGGTTCCGTGCTGGTGTGAGAGCGGGACCTTGGAAGGAAGAATGTTGAAGGCGGAATGAAGAAAGTCGTTTACGCGCGCCCGAATTTTTTCTGCATTCTTCATTCTGCATTTTTCACTGGGAACAATTCCAGTTCGGTTTCAACTGGCCGGAACGGTGAAAAACTGCGGCGATGGATCGGGCACGGGCCTTGCGCGGTGATGGCCTCGTAATGCCGCGGTGTGGCGTAGCCTTTGTGCTCGGCGAAACCGTAGCCGGGATAAAGCTTGTCGAATTCGCGCATCGCGCGGTCGCGAGTGACTTTGGCGAGCACGCTGGCGGCGGCGATGGAATAACTTTTTGCATCGCCCTCGACCAGGGCGGTTTGGGCGTAAGGCAGCCAACTGATTCTCAAGCCGTCCACCAGCACGTGTTCCGGTTTGGGAGCGAGTTGATCGAGCGCCTGTTGCATTCCGCGCCACGCGGCCTGGCGGATGTTGATGCGGTCGATCATTTCGACGTCGATGGAGGCGATGGCGTGGCGAATTTCCGGGTGCGAGGTGATGACGGCGAAAAATTTCTCGCGTTGTTCCTCGTCGAGCTGTTTGGAGTCGTTGAGGCCGCGGAGTTTGGTATAGAGGCCGGTCTCGGACCAACTGGCGGGAAACATGACGGCGGCGGAAACGACCGGGCCGGCGAGAGGGCCGCAGCCGGCTTCATCCACGCCGGCGACGAGCGCGACGCCTTTTTGCCAAAGCTCACGTTCGTACGATAACCGGTTCCAAAACTTCGCGCTCATCCTGCTTAGTGCATTTCCATCAAAGCTGTAACGATGGATTGAAATGGGCTGACAGCGGCCTTTTTGGTTTTTGGCGTCGTTTCGGCTCAGTCACAGGGTTTTTCAAACCTGCTCCTTCACCGAAGCCTTGCCAAAAACCAAAAACCCTCGCTGCTCATCGATACATCTTTTCTGTCAATGCTCTGGTTATAAAACCATGGCGCGTGGATGCGGGGCAAGCAAACATGAAAGAAGTTATTAACGGAATGTGAATAAAAAGTTAGTTTTGCACCCCGACCCGATAGAAATAAGGACCTTGATCGGTCGCGGTGCTGTCGTTCACGCTCGTATTGGTCGCCTGTCCTGTAATGTTGCTCCGGATTGAAGAAAATGCAGGTTGAATGGAAAGATTGGTCGCGCGTTGGAGGTAATAGGTCTTTCCGCTGACACTTTGCCATGTAATTTGGAGCCCGGGCGGATTATTGGAGATGGCCGCAATCCGTAACACTGAAGCGACATTGAATGGATCCGTCCCTGCAATCCATTCCTGCCAATTATTCATGCCGTCGCGATCCGGGTCCTGGGAATCCGCGGAGCCATCAGTGGGCAAGCCGTGTTCTTGTGCCCACGCATACGACAGTCCCGACGAAGGCGTTTGGAATTCATAGGCTCCAATATCCACCGTTCCTCCGCGAATGCGGGGGTTATTGTCATAGTCAACATTGGTGTTCACATAAGTGTTATAACCTGAATTGATGCAAAGTGAACCGCTTTGCAAATGAATATCGCCTGACCCTGCGTTTACAAAAAGAGGGTCCACAGAAATATTTCCCACGCCGGTAGTTGGAAGCGGCGCAGTGCAGCAATAATTCAGCGTCATGGGACCATCGAACTGAGTGGCGTAGTAGTTCGGTCCCATCCAACTAGTAGTATTGTTATAGACAATACTGTTCATCACAATGCACGAGTCTACACCCCCGCCATACACAGCAGAATTGCCGGTAACCGTGCAATTATACAGGTAAGATTGGTAAGCGCCCCCGCCATCGCCGCCTTGATTCCCGGTCAAAATGCAGTTGTATAGCGTGCTTCTCCAACATCCTCCATACGTGTTGCCGGAAACAATGCAACTATAAAGTTCGCAAGAGGAAGTTCCGCCCCCTGGACTACCCGAGTTCCCTGAAATGGTACAATTGTATAATCTGGTGTTGTCCGCCGCTCCCCCATATTCGGCCCTGTTCCCGGAAAACGTACAGTGATAGGCGGTACTGTTGGCGACGCCGCCTCCGTCGCCGTTTATTTGATCAACTGAATTGTTATTGATAACGCAGTTGATGAGTGTGCAGAAACGAGCAGCGCCTCCGAATCCCACTACCCCACCCGGAGTTTTGTTGTTTACGAGCGAGCAGTTGATCAAAAAGCTTTGACTGGCGGCTCCGCCGCCGATGTTAACAGTGGGCGGACCTGTCGCGGTGTTGCCGGATAGCATGCAATTCGTCACAATCCCGCCATAGACACCCCCACCTTGGCCGCCGTTGGCCAAATTGTTGAGCAGTTGACAATCGGAGATTACTTCGTTCGTTGAGGCGCAAAATGCCCCGCCTCCGAATCCAGCAGTGCCGTGAGTTAGCGTAAATCCATCGATCCGGGCGCCATTTGTTAAAAAAACACAGCGCGTCACATTGCCTCCGTCGATTGTCGTGTTCGTTGAACCATTGACGCTCGTTACAATGATGGAGTTCGTCAGTGTTAGACGATTTTGTGTCCCGTCGCTAGCCAGTTGCACACCGGTGTTAAACATACCGTTCGTGACTAAAACAGTTTCGCCGGCGCTGGCCACATTGACGGCATCTTGAATGTTGGTCGCGGCAGTGCTCCAATCCGTATAGGGGGAAACAGGGGTGGAATTAGACGGATTTACGAAATGCGTGGCACTCCGGGCGTAGGGGATAGGCAACGCCAAAAGACAAATCCAAATAATACATAATTTAAAGTCGCGCATCGGGTCCTGGATTAGGACCAAAATCGTAAATTAATCAGCCAGTTTTTCAATGAAAATTCGCATCCGTGAATCAGGGCAATGAATCAATACTTTGTCACGTTTTGCGTGAGGCCGCCGTCGATGTAATAGGTGCTGCCGGTGACGTATTCCGATTCGCTTCCTGCGAGGAAAAGCGCGAGGGAGGCGACTTCTTCGGGTTTGCCGAAGCGCGCCAGCGGAATGGGCTCGATCGCCTTCTTCAACTCCTCGGGATTATCGAGAACTTTTTGGTTGATGGGTGTGGCGATCGCGCCGGGCGCGATGTTGTTGACGGTGATTTTGTGCTCGGCCAGTTCCATCGCGAGGTTGCGCATCAGCATCCGTTCGCCGCCTTTTGAAACGCAGTAAGGCGCGTATTGGGGGAAGGGGACGTCTTCGTGAATCGAGGAAATAAAAATCAACCTGCCGCCCTGGCCTTGCTTTACCAACTGCCGTGCGGCGATCTGGCTTACGAGAAAGCTGCCATAAAGATTTACGGAAAGCACTTTGTTCCATTCGTCGTCGGTGACGTCGAGGAATGGTTTTTTGATTTCGATGCCGGCGTTGTTCACGCAGATGTCGAGGCGGCCGAATTTTTTCACGATTTGCTGGACCATGTTTTCGACTTCGGCGCGATTGTCCACGTTTGCGGGAACGGCGAGCGCTTCGGGATCAAATTTTGCGATGGGCGTGACGGCTTCCGCGCCGGAATGTTTGCCGCCGGGATGCATGTTGATGGCGACGTGCGCGCCTTCCTGCGCGAAACGTTGCGCGATGGCCTGGCCGATGCCGCTGCCCGCGCCGGTGACGAGCGCAACTTTGCCTTTTAGTGAATTCATAATTTTTCTGATCTCCTGCTGGTTGTTTGGTAATCGTCCACGGATGGATGATTGTCAATTGGGGGCTGTTGGGGTTCTAGGCTGTTCCGGCCCGCACACATGTTAATGCATGAACTCCTACGTTTGCGAAAAAGATGGAGACGGGCGGTATGTCTGTTCTACGATTTTGATCGCGCCGCAAGTGCGGTGGATTCAAGAACGCTATGAATGAAATATTGATTCAAGACGGCGCGACGGGAGTGAGCATCTGTCGTGTGTCAGTGGAGATGATTCTTGATCTTCGGCACCGGCTTCTCCGCGCGGGAATGCCGGCGGAGGCGGCTCAATTTCCCGGCGACGATGATGGGTCGACTTGGCATGTCGGGCTTTTTTGTAAGGCCGGTGAAAAAGCTCCAGTAGTTTCCTGCGCCAGTTTCATGCTGAATTCTTACAAGGAGGAACCGGCGTGGCAACTTCGCGGCATGGCGACGGACAATCCGCATCAGGGCCGTGGCTTTGGCGCTAAATTGCTGGCATGCGCTGAACAATCCATCCTTCGGCGTTCAGATGTCCGGCTGTTTTGGTGCAATGCGCGCGTGCCGGCGATTCCGTTTTACGAGCGGCAGGGATGGGTTGCGGATTCGGAGGTGTTTGATATTCCGACGGCGGGACCGCATCGGAAGATGTTTAAAAGAATTTAATGGATCTCCGATCAGGTGCCAATACCGCTTTCGTAGAAATTGCCTTCGTTCGTGCGCTTAGTGGCCGTAATAACGCTGGCGGCGTCAAAATCGCGGATGCCCTTAAAATAGCGCCGGCTTACCGTAGCGCGTAAATCATCATAGGTGCAACGGACCCGAAGTTGCTCATAATACGCTTCAAAATCGGTGCGATTGCAAAAGATGGCATGAGCGTAGGCAATATAAGCCATCGAGAAATCCGCATCGCGGGCCGTTTCGGTGACTTCCTCGATACTGTAATGACTCTTTTTGCCAAAGCGCGGTGACAACTTCTGCGACAGCTTGAAAACGTAACTGCGAATGGCAATGCGCCGTTTGATGAGTCGGAACATATTTTGAGTTCCAATCCTGTTGAGGTGTTATCCCGACTGTATCAATCGGCCCGGCTGGACGCGACGAAAACTTCGCGGCTTTTTTAAACGGAGGCGGAGACGAATTCTAAAATTTTCTTATGCGCGCTCGGGAAGGAAAGCTTGTGCAGTTCGGAGACAGGCAGCCAAAGGCTTTCGTCCCGCGCTGGACGCGCGTGACGGGATGATGGGGCAGAGCGGCAGCAGCTCTGCCCTACCTTGAGGGCGGGTGGCGCTGCGGCTCGAAAGGCTTCTACCGTGATGCGATAACGGGTGATGGAATGCTTGATGGTGCAGAGCGGTTTTATGTCTTTCGCCGCGAACCCCAGAAGCTCTCGCGCGGCTAAGTCGGGATTTAAGGGCTCGCCGTTCAATTCAATATTTGGAAATTCCCAGAGGTGCGCGTTGACGACGCCGGCAGGTCTTTGGCGAACGAGGAACTTTCCACGGTCTTCCACTACGAACGCGGCGAAGCGACGTGCTGTGGGTGTCGCGCGTTTTTCCAGATTTGGAAAATCGACGATACGATTGTTTTGGAATGCAAAGCAGTGTTTTGCAATCGGGCAAACAAGACACTTCGGTTCACGCGGGTTGCAGATGAGCGCGCCGAGTTCCATCAGGGATTGGTTGAGATGCGAGCAGGGGAGCGCGTGGAACGTGAAACGTGATGCGTGAATGACTAATTCTCCCGCAAGGTTCCAGAGGAGCGCGTTGGCATTTTTCTCGCGCGGGTTTTCCTTGATGCCGAATACGCGAGTCAGGACGCGGATGACGTTGCCGTCAAGGATCGGCGTGGGTTGGTTGAATGCGATGCTGCAAATCGCGCCGGCGGTGTAGCGACCGATGCCGGGAAGTGCGAGAATGTCCTCAAATTTATTTGGAAACGCGTAGGAGATGACGTGAGTCCCGATGCGTCGGGATGACTTGATTTGAGACTCGTTACCTCGTCTCCTACTTTCCGCAACGATCTCTTGCGCGGCCTTTTGCATGTTGCGCACGCGGGTGTAATAACCCAATCCCTCCCACAATTTATGGATTTTGTCGGGGTTGGCTTTCGCGAGCGATTCAATCGTCGGCAACTCGCGCATCCAACGTTCCCAATAGGGAATCACCGTTTTCACCTGCGTTTGTTGCAGCATGATTTCGCTGACCCAAATGGCGTAGGGGTCGCAGGTGCGACGCCAGGGGAGGTCGCGGGCGTTTTGCGCGAACCACGAAAGGAGCAGACGCGGAAGGGTCGAGAGTCGAGGGTCGAGGGTCGAATTTTGCGCGCGTGGCATTGCTCAAGATTTTATTACATCGGGAAGCGAACGCAAAGACGGCAAAAAGAATTTAATAAGGAAAGCAGGAAGGGAGGAATTGAAATGAATTTCATTCGGTTCCTTTGTTCCGGCTTTCCTTATTAAATCCTCCGGCTAAGTTGCCCGGAGTGAAACCGTTGACATCCCATACTTGCAAGCTGACTGATGAGCAGGCAGCGGCGCTCAAGGCTTTGTTGCAGGAGCGGAATTATAAATTTCGCGAGGTGCCTTACGCGCGGTTCGCGGCGGAGAAGGACAAGCTTAATGTGGTGTTTTACGAGAGCGGCAAGCTGGTGTTGCAAGGCAAGGGCACGCAGGAATTTATTGAATTTGTGTTGGAGCCGGAAATTTTGAAGGAGGCGAAGCTTGGTTATGAAGCGGTGTTGAATCCGGAATTGCTCGCGCCGCGGTTGGGCGTGGATGAAAGCGGCAAGGGCGATTTTTTTGGGCCGCTGTGTGTCGCGGGCGTTTACGTGAATGGCACGATGATCGAGAAATGGAAGGAGGCGGGCATTCGCGATTCAAAAAATATTGGGAGCGATAAAAAGATCAAGGAACTGGCGGAATTGATTCGCGAGACTCCGGGATGCGTCAGTACGGTCGTGCCGATTGGCAATGAGGCTTATAATAGGCTTTACCTGAAAATGCGGAGCGTGAATACGCTGCTGGCGTGGGGGCCCGCGCGGGTGATTGAGAATTTGATGGGCCAGCGGCATCGCATGAATCCGCTGCCGGTGCGGGCGATCAGCGACCAGTTTGCTTCGAGCAAGGATACGGTGGCGAAGGCTTTGATGTCGATGGGGCGGGAAATTGAATTGGTGCAGAAGCATCGTGCAGAAGAGGATATGGCGGTGGCGGCGGCTTCAATTCTGGCGCGGCACGAGTTTGTGTCGCGATTGGATGGGCTGGGAAAGCAATTTGGGATGGAATTACCGCGTGGGGCCTCGGCGGCAGTGGATGCGGCGGCGAAGGAATTTCTGGCTAAACATGGTGTAGAAAACCTGCCAAAAGTGGCTAAAATGCACTTCCGAACGGCGTTGCGGGCGCAGGGTTTGCCGGAGCCGCCGAAGGTGGAATGGCGGCGACGGAGTTCTTGAAGTTTATTCAACCGCAGATGGACGCAGATTAACGCAGATGATAAGAGAGAAGTGCATCGTAAAGTGCAAAAAACCTCGGAAATAAAGGAGTTTTTATCTGCGTACATCTGCGTACATCTGCGGTGTTAACAGCATAATTTCGGTCTGGAGCGATGGGGTGTAAAATAGTTGGAAATTATTTTTAAAACCCGTTGACAGGTACGGATTTGTTCCTTATTTTCCACAAGTCCGTTTGGGCCGTAAATAACGAAAAAAACGTCAGCCCTTAGCTTTTTTGAAGGAAAAGGCAGGGGCGATGGTTTTTTGTCGTTTGCAGATATCAGGATTAAGTTTGGGATTTGACTATGCCCATGTAGCTCAGTTGGTAGAGCACATCCTTGGTAAGGATGAGGTCATCAGTTCGATCCTGATCATGGGCTCCATTTAAGATAAGAGACGCAAAGAAGTAAAAACGAAGTCGTAATAAACAGACAAACTCAACCAGGAGATAGCAATGGCAAAAGAGCAATTTCAACGTAATAAACCGCACGTCAACATCGGCACCATCGGCCACATTGACCATGGCAAATCCACCCTGACCGCAGCGCTGGTTGAAGTCCAGTCGAAGAAAGGTCTCGCGACCCCCATTTCCTACGCCGACATTACCAAAGGCGGCACGGTCCGTGACGAGACCAAGACGGTGACCATCGCCGTTTCGCACGTGGAATACCAGAGCGACAAGCGCCATTATGCGCACGTCGATTGCCCTGGCCACGCGGATTACGTCAAGAACATGATTACCGGCGCAGCCCAGATGGACGGCGCCATTCTCGTGGTGGACGCATCGGAAGGCCCGATGCCCCAGACCCGCGAACACATCCTGCTCGCCCGCCAGGTCGGCGTGCCGGCGATTGTGGTGTTCCTGAACAAGGTCGACCTCGTGGACGACAAGGAACTGCTCGACCTCGTCGAGATGGAAGTCCGCGATTTGTTGAGCAAGTATCAATTTCCGGGTGACAAGACCCCGATCGTTCGTGGCAGCGCCAAAAAAGCGCTCGCGCACGAGCCCGAAGGCGAAAAGGCCATCCAGGAATTGCTGGACGCGGTGGACGCGTTTGTCCCGCTCCCGGCTCGCGAAATCGACAAGCCATTCCTGATGTGCGTGGAAGACGTGTTCACGATTGAAGGCCGCGGCACTGTGGTGACCGGTCGTGTCGAACGCGGTGTTCTCAAGCGCATGGAAGAAATTGAAATCGTCGGCTTGAAAGACACCAAGAAGACGACGGCGACGGACATTGAAATGTTCCGCAAGTTGCTCGACTCGGCCAACGCCGGCGACAACGTGGGCGTACTGCTCCGCGGCACGACCAAGGATCAGGTGGAGCGCGGCATGGTGCTTGCCAAGCCGGGTTCGATTACGCCGCACACGAAATTCAAAGCGGAAGTGTACGTCTTGTCGAAGGAAGAAGGCGGCCGTCACACGCCGTTCTTTACGAATTATCGGCCGCAATTTTACTTCCGCACCTCGGACGTGACTGGGACGCTGACTTTGCCCACTGGCGTGGAAATGGTGATGCCGGGTGACAACGTTTCTGTCGAGATTGAAATGCAGAAGCCGGTCGCCATGGAAAAAGGCCTGCGATTCGCGATTCGCGAAGGTGGCCGGACGATCGGTGCCGGTCGCGTGACGGATATCATCGCTTAATTGAGCGGAAAGATTCATGGAGTGCGGGGATTAAGAGTCCCCGGCTCCTTTTTTGTCGGCAGCAGAAATGCCGGCCAACGGTGGTTACGGCGTTAGCTCAATTGGTAGAGTAGCGGTCTCCAAAACCGTTGGTTGTAGGTTCAAGTCCTACACGCCGTGCCAAATTGAGTTGAGAGTTGAGAGTTGAGAGTTGAGAGTTGAGAGTTGAAAGTTGAGTGAATAGGATGGCGGAGAGCCGCTCTCAACTATCAGCCAAAGACTATCAACCACCTCGCGGAGAGGTGGCAGAGTGGTCTATTGCGGCGGTCTTGAAAACCGCTTCAGGCGAAAGCCTGACGGGGGTTCGAATCCCTCCCTCTCCGCCAGTCTTCGCCCGGAGCGGAGCGCGGGCGGACCGCATTGAGTAGAAAAATATCGAGCTGCGGCTCGGCAGGCCAGTTGAAGCAATTTTGTGAAGAACAACCTGACGGCAATCATAATCTGGGTCGTGATCATCGGGGCATCTTTCGCCTATGCATGGTGGAAGGGCTATCTGGTCCGGCTTTCGAATTACGTGGCACAGACGCGCGAGGAATTGCGCAAATGTACCTGGCCGACCTGGGATGAATTGAAAGGCTCGACGGTGCTGGTCTCGGTCGCGATCGCGTTGCTGGGCCTGTTCACCTACGGCATTGACACCGTTTTTTATTATTTGGTGCGTCTGATTTCCTAACGCGCCGTCGAAATTATCATGCGAAGCCAGTGGTTTGTCATTCATACGCTTTCGGGCCAGGAGCAAAAGGTCAAAGAGAGCATCGAGAAGCGCATCAAGACCGATGAAATGGGCGACTTCATTAAGGAAGTCCTGGTGCCCATGGAAAAGGTCGTGGAAGTGCGCAACCAGAAGAAAACGGTTTCGACCCGCAAGCTGTGGCCGGGCTACGTGTTCGTGGACATGGTGCTGCTCGATGAGGACAAGCGCATTATTGAGGGGCCGTGGTATTTCATCAAGGAAACGCAGGGTGTGATTGGATTTGTGGGCGGTGAGCCGCCGGTGCCGACGCCCGCGGAAGAAGTTGAGTCGATTAAGGCGCAGATTTCGGCATCGGAAGAAACCGAGAAGCCGAAGGTTGCGTTTGCGGTTGGCGAGACGGTGAAGATTAATAACGGGCCGTTCCTGAATTTCAGCGGAGTGATTGAGGAAATTGAGCCGGAACGTGGTAAGCTGAAAGTTACCGTGAACATTTTCGGGAGAAATACGCCGGTGGAATTGGAATACTGGCAGGTGGAGAAGGCGTAGTACGTGGTGCGTATTGCGGGTTGCGTCAAGACCGGTTCTGACGCGCTCGTGATACTTGACGCAGCACGAAACACGCAACACGAAAAAATTTATGGCAAAGAAAGTTACAGGACAGATTAAGTTGCAGATTCCGGCCGGGCAGGCCAATCCGGCCCCGCCCGTTGGTCCCGCGCTCGGTCAGCACGGCGTCAACATCATGGCCTTTTGCAAAGAATTTAACGCCGTGACGAAAAACGACGCCGGCCTGGTGATTCCCGTGGTCATCACGGTTTACCAGGACAAGTCGTTCACGTTCATCACCAAATCGCCGCCCGCCTCCGTGCTGCTCAAAAAAGCCGCCGGGATCACGGCTGGCTCGAAGACGCCGAACAAGGAAAAGGTCGGCAAGGTGACGCGCAAGCAGGTGTTGGAGATCGTCAAGATGAAGGCGAAGGATTTGAACGCGGTGAACGAAGAAGCCGCGTTCCGGGTGATTGCGGGGACGGCCCGCAGCATGGGGATTGACGTAGTCGGTTAACAATAAACCGCGGGAGAGCCTAAAAACTCGCTTGCACCGCACAAAAACAAATGCCTAGCAAACGATTCAAGAAAGCGCTGGAGATGGTGGATAAGAAAAAATCTTATCCGCTGAAATCCGCCGTTGAAGTATTAGCCAAATTTCCGAAAGCGAAGTTCAACGAGACGGTTGACCTCGCGTTTCGGCTCGGAGTGGACCCGAAGCAATCGGACCAGATGGTCCGCGGCACGGTTCCGTTGCCCCATGGCAGCGGCAAGACTGTGAAAGTGCTGGTGTTCACCAAACCCGGACCGGCAGCCGATGCCGCCCGCGCCGCTGGCGCGGAGTTTATCGGGTTTGAAGACATGATCAAGAAGTGCAACGAAGGCTGGACGGATTTCGATGTGGCCATCGCCACGCCGGAAGCCATGGCCGAAGTGCGGAAGCTGGGCAAGGTCCTCGGACCGCGCGGCCTGATGCCGAACCCGAAGACGGGCACGGTGACTGACGACACGGCGAAAGCGGTGAAGGAAGTCAAAGCCGGACGCGTCGAATTCAAGATTGATAAAGCCGGCAATGTGCATGTGCCCGTGGGCAAGGCATCGTTTGCGGCCAATCAGCTTGAAGACAATGCGCGCGCAGTGATTGACGCCGTGGCGAAGGCCCGGCCCAACAGCGTGAAAGGCACCTATATTCATTCCTGCACACTTTCGGCGACGATGAGCCCGCCGGTGTCGGTGGACGTGAAGGAATTTGCGACGCAATAAGTGACCTATTTAACCATTTAACGAATCACAAATTTATGCGTCCGGAAAAACAAAATTTAACGAAGGAATATATCACGCGGTTAAACGCCTCGCCGTTTTTCATCGTGGTGGAATACAAGGGCCTTAAGGTTGGCCACATGACCGAGTTGCGCAAACGCCTGGGCAAAGCAGGCGCGGAAATGCACGTGGTCAAGAACTCGATCTTCCGCATCGCCGCCAAGGAATCCGGCGTGGCTGATATGAACGGTTCGCTCACCGGTCAGATGGCGGTGGTGACCGGTCAGAAGGACATTTCGACGGCTGCGAAAGTGGTGAAGACGTTCAGTTCTGAATTCGATAAATTAAAGATCAAATTCGGTTATTTGAACAATTCGCGCCTGGGAGACACCGACATTGTGGCGTTGGCAGATTTGCCGTCGATCGAAGTATTGAGGGCCAAATTCCTGGGGCTTTTGAACGCTCCGACGACCAAACTGGTCACATTATTGAACACGCCAGCCAGCCAATTGGCCCGAGTCCTCCAGGCAAAAGTGGAAAAAGGCTAAAAGTAGTTTATACTTTCCTTCCCGCTTTTGCCGGCGGGGAGGGATACAAACAAAACAACAACGTAAATCGTCGGTTCGCAGGCAGTGACTGAAATTGCCCGGGCCCGGGCGACGACGAGACGAAAGGTAACATGGCATTAGACAAAGCAAACATCGTAGAACAACTGAGCAATGCAACGGTCATCGAAATCGCTGACCTGGTGAAAGAACTGGAATCGAAGTGGGGCGTTTCAGCCGCCGCGCCTGTGGCGGTTGCCGCTGCTGGTGGTCCCGCCGCTGGCGGAGCTGCTCCGGCTGCTGCCGCGAAGGACACGTTTGACGTGATTCTTGCTTCGGCCCCGGCTGACAAAAAGATTGCGGTCATCAAGGCCGTTCGTGAAGTCAAAGCGGGCCTCGGTTTGGCGGAAGCCAAAGCCCTGGTCGAAGGTGCTCCCAAGCCGGTGCTCGAGGGTGCCAACAAAGCTGATTCCGACGCTGCGAAGAAGAAGCTGGAAGAAGCTGGCGCCAAAGTTGAAGTCAAGTAATTGGCCCATGATTTGGGGTGGTCCCGTTTTGGCGGGACCGCCCCGTTTCGCCTGAAAGGCGGAGTCGGCAAGCGGGGCCGGCCGGACGACGCAGAGCGGCGTTCCGAAAAAACGAGAGAATTTTTTAGATTAGCAGAGAAAACACATCGAAATCACCTCGGGTGATTTGAGTTTTGGCAAGTTCGCTGCAAAAGGCGGCGTTCTTGCCTCGTGTCGTTTAGTAGAAAATTAGAAATCGTCGCCGTTTTCGTTGTTCTCGAATTCGAAAGAATCAGGGAACGAAGGACAAGGGTGACGACGAGAAAGAAAAGGTAAACATGCCATCGCGAGCAATAGCAGAACGAGTTAACTTCGGTAAAATTAAAGAAATCATCGCCCCGCCGAACCTCATCGAATTGCAGACCAATTCGTATCATGAGTTTCTACAGGCCGAGATTCCGCAGTCCAAGCGCAAGAACCTTGGATTGCAGGCGGTCTTCACCGAGGTGTTTCCCATCGAGAGCTATGACGGAAAATGCGTGCTTGATTTCCACTCCTACGAAATCGGCGAGCCGAAGCTCGATTGGTTGGAATGCCTGCGCGAGGGCCTGACCTTTGGCGCGCCGTTGTACGTGACTTTCCTGTTGAAGGAAGAAAAGGGCACGAAAGAGGAAAAAGTTTTCATGGGCGAATTGCCGCTGATGACGCCGCAAGGCACGTTTGTCATCAATGGCGCCGAGCGCGTGATCGTGAGCCAGTTGCATCGCTCGCCGGGCCTCGCGTTCGAAGCGACGCAGCATCCCAACGGCAAGACGCTGCATTCGTTCCGCATCATCCCGGACCGCGGGTCCTGGTATGAAGCGCAGTTCGATACGAGCGATTTGCTTTACGTTTATCTCGACCGCAAAAAACGCCGCCGGAAATTTTTGACGACCACTTTCTTCCGCGCATTGAGCTTTCTCGACGCTGAAGCCAGGGGTGACGACAGCAAGAAACGCGATGCCACCAAGACCGGCACCGACGAGGAAATTTTGAAGCTTTTCTACGACGTTGAAGAACTCAGCGTGAAAGAAGCCGAGAAGCTCGACGATCTTCCGAACAAGGTTTTGATCGAAGACGCAACGGACTCCGACAAGGGGCTCGTGGTGGCGCGCGCTTTTGAACCGCTCTCCAAAGCGGTCGTGAAGCAAATCGCCGAGCTCGGCGTCAACAAGATCAAGGTCGTGGATACCACTGCTGATGAAGGCATCATCATCAAGTGCATGAAGAAGGATCCGGCCAAAAATGAAGAAGAGGCGCTGAAGGATATTTATCGCCGTCTTCGCCCTGGGGATCCGCCGACGGCAGCGAACGCCCGCGCGCTCATCAAGCGCTTGTTCTTTGATGCGAAGCGTTATGATTTGGGCCGTGTTGGCCGTTATAAAATCAACCAGAAGCTTGGCATTAAAGGCGGCGATTCCCGCATTTTGACCAAGGAAGATTTGGTTGCCGCGACGAAGTATTTGCTCCGCCTGAAAAAGGGCGAGGGTTCGTTGGACGACATTGACCATCTCGGCAGCCGTCGCGTGCGCACGGTGGGCGAATTGCTCGCCAACCAATGCCGCGTGGGCCTGGCCCGCACTGAACGCCTCGTGAAAGAGCGCATGACGCTGTTTGATCAGGGCGTTGAGGCGATGTCGCCGCAGAAGCTCATCAATCCGAAGGCGCTCTCGGCGGTCATCCGTGACTTCTTTGGACGCAGCCAGTTGTCGCAGTTCATGGACCAGATCAACCCGCTCGCCGAATTGACCCACAAGCGCCGCTTGTCGGCCCTCGGGCCTGGCGGTTTGTCCCGCGACCGCGCGGGCTTCGAAGTCCGTGACGTGCATCCGTCGCATTACGGCCGCATTTGCCCGGTGGAAACGCCTGAAGGACCGAATATCGGTTTGATCGCGTCACTGGCGACCTTTGCGCGCATCAACGATTTCGGCTTTCTCGAAACGCCGTATCGCAAGGTTGAAAGCGGCCGGGTGACTGAAAAAATTGATTACCTGACGGCCGACCGTGAAGAAGCCCATACCATCGCCCAGGCGAATACACCGGTGGACGACAAGGGCAAATTCACCCAGGACCGCATTCTTTGCCGCAGTCGCGGTGGGGATTTCGTGGACTTGGAACCGGCGCGTGTGGATTACATGGATGTTTCGCCGAAGCAACTCGTTTCGGTGGCGGCATCCTTGATTCCGTTCCTCGAACACGACGATGCGAACCGCGCATTGATGGGTTCGAACATGCAACGCCAGGCTGTGCCGCTGCTCGTGACGGAATCGCCGTTTGTGGCGACCGGTCTCGAAGACCGTGTGGCTCGCGATTCGCGCGCTGTCATTGTTGCGGAAGAAGCGGGCAAGGTGGCTTCCGTGACCGGCAGCCAGATTATCATTACTGAGAACGGCCAATTGCCGGACACCAAGAAGAAGATCAAGCATGATCCCGAAAAGGGCGTGTGGGTCTATCAGGTCCGCAAATTCATGCGCTCGAATGCAGCCACGTGCATCAATCAAAAGATTCTGGTGCACAAAGGCGAGCACGTGAAGAAGGGCCAGATCATTGCGGACGGTCCCTGCACGCAAGGCGGAGAGCTCGCGCTCGGCCGCAATGTGCTGGTCGCGTTCATGCCGTGGAACGGCTACAACTTCGAGGACGCCATCCTCATCAGCGAACGCATCGTGAAAGACGACGTGTTCACCTCGATTCACATCGATGAATTCGAAGTGGCCGCGCGCGACACGAAGCTCGGGCCGGAAGAAATTACGCGCGACATCCCGAACCTCGGCGATGAAGCGTTGAAGAACCTCGGGCCGGACGGCGTTATTCGCGTCGGCGCGGAAGTGAAGCCGGGCGATATTCTCGTCGGCAAAATCACTCCGAAATCCGAAACCGAGCTCGCGCCGGAAGAACGTTTGCTGCGCGCCATCTTCGGTGAAAAAGCCGCGGACGTGAAGGACACTTCACTCAAGGTTCCGTCGGGAACTTACGGAATTGTCATGGACGTGAAGGTTTCTTCCAAGAAGGAATCCGACCGCGAACGCACGGTGACTTCTGAAGAGAAGAAACAGGCGAAGCAGGTCGAGGACGAATACCGGAAGAAAACCGATGAACTGCGCGACCAGTTGACGGAAGCGTTGAGCAATATTTTGCTCGGCGAAAAAATTCCGCTCGACGTGGTGAACAGCGAGACCGGCGAAATCATTATCCCGGCAAACCGCAAGATCACGAAGACGTTGCTGCGCAAGCTCGCGACGGTCTATGACCGCATCGAAATCGACCCGTCGCCGATCCGCAACAAGATCAACGAAATCATCGGCAGCTTTAAGAAGAAATTCGACGACCTGCAAATGCAGTACGACGAAGAAATGGAACGTGCCGAAGCGGGTGAAGGCGTGGACAGCGGCGTGGTGAAGTCGGTGAAGGTTTACATCGCTTCCAAACGCAAACTGTCGGTTGGTGACAAAATGGCAGGACGCCACGGTAACAAGGGTGTCGTCGCCAAGATCGTCGCCGAAGAAGACATGCCGTTCCTCAACGACGGAACTCCGGTGGACATCGTTTTGAATCCGCTGGGCGTGCCCTCGCGCATGAACGTCGGGCAGGTGTTGGAAACGCACTTGGGCTGGGCGGCCAGGCTGCTCGGCATGAAGTTCGCCACACCGGTATTCGACGGCATCAAAGAGAAGGAAGTGCGCGGTTACCTCGACCAGGCGAAATTGCCGAACCACGGCAAGACGCATCTGATCGACGGACGCACCGGCGAACGCTTCGACCAGGAAATTGTCGTCGGCTACATCTACATGATGAAGCTGGGTCACTTGGTTGCGGACAAAATTCACGCGCGCGCAGTCGGGCCTTATTCGCTCGTCACGCAACAGCCGCTGGGCGGCAAGGCGCAATACGGCGGCCAGCGCTTCGGCGAAATGGAAGTGTGGGCCATGGAAGCCTACGGCGCCGCTTACACGCTGCAGGAACTGCTCACCGTCAAATCCGACGACGTGCAGGGCCGCACGCGGATTTACGAAAGCATTGTCAAAGGCGACAACGCGCTGGAGGCCGGCATTCCGGAATCCTTCAACGTGTTGGTCAAGGAAATGCAGTCGCTCGGTCTCGACGTGAAGGTTGGTTACTCCAACCCGGTTGACCAGGCGGCTTCTGAACAGGGGGCAGCCACCGCATTGGCGGCTGTTTAACTGAGTTTTTAGCGCGAGAAACATTCGCCGAAAGAAATTGTATGAGCATGATTAGTTCGAAAGAAAATGCCCGGGAGTTGCTCGGGTTGGATAAGGTGAACCAGGTGGATTACGTCGCGATCCAGGTCGCGTCGCCTGAAGCCATTCGTTCCTGGTCCAAGGGGGAAGTTAAGAACCCCGAGACCATCAATTACCGCACGTTCAAGCCTGAAAAGGGCGGCTTGTTTTGCGAACGCATTTTCGGTCCCGTGAAGGATTGGGAATGCTCCTGCGGAAAGTATAAACGCATCAAGCACCGCGGCGTCGTTTGCGACCGTTGCGGCGTGGAAGTGACTCTCGCGCGCGTGCGCCGCGAGCGCATGGGCCATATCGAATTGGCCGTGCCGGTCTGCCATATCTGGTTCTTCAAGTGCATGCCGTCGCGCATTGGCCTCGTGCTGGACATGACGGCCCGCAACCTCGAGCGCGTCATCTATTATGAGGATTACATGGTGATCGATCCCGGATCGACGCCGCTCAAGCAAAACCAATTGCTCAGTGAGCATGAGTATCGCGAAGCGCGCGAAACCTACGGCGCGGAAGCGTTCCTCGCCAAAATGGGCGCGGAAGCCGTGCGCGACGCGCTTGCCAAAGTGGATTTGGGCAAAGGCGTGGAAAATCTCCAGATCGGCATGACCGAAACCAAGAGCAAGCAGATCCGCAAGAAAATCGCGAAGCGCATCAAGCTGCTCCAGGGTTTGCAATCATCGAAGAGCCGTCCGGAATGGATGATTCTTACGGTGTTGCCGGTGATTCCGCCGGACCTGCGTCCGCTCGTTCCGCTGGAAGGCGGACGGTTTGCGACGTCGGATTTGAACGATCTTTATCGCCGGGTCATCAACCGCAACAACCGGTTGAAAAACCTGCTCCAGCTCAAGACGCCGGAAGTCATCATCCGCAACGAAAAACGCATGCTGCAGGAAGCTGTGGACGCGTTGTTCGACAACGGCCGCCATGGCCGTGCCGTCACGGGCGCCGGCAATCGTTCGCTGAAATCCCTGAGCGACATGCTCAAGGGCAAGAGCGGGCGTTTCCGCCAGAACCTGCTCGGCAAACGCGTGGATTACTCGGGCCGTTCAGTCATTGTCATCGGTCCCGAACTCAAGCTGCATCAGTGCGGTTTGCCGAAGAAGATGGCGCTCGTGTTGTTCGAGCCGTTCATCATCCGCCGCCTCAAAGAACTCGGCTACGTGCATACTGTGCGTTCGGCCAAGAAAATGATTGAGCGGCAGACGACCGAAGTCTGGGACATCCTGGAAGAAGTCACCAAGGGCCACCCGGTCCTGCTCAATCGCGCACCGACGTTGCATCGTTTGTCAGTGCAGGCGTTCGAGCCGCAATTGATCGAGGGCGAAGCGATCCGCATTCATCCGCTCGTTTGTACCGCTTACAACGCGGACTTCGACGGTGACCAGATGGCGGTGCACGTGCCGCTGTCGGTGGAAGCGCAGATGGAAGCGCGCCTGTTGATGATGGCGCCGAACAACATCTTCAGCCCGTCGTCTGGCAAGCCGATCATCACGCCGACGCAGGACATCACGCTGGGTTGCTATTACCTGAGCGCCGAGCCGCGCACCCCGATGCCGGCCAAGATCGACACGTTGAAATTATTTGGTTCGAAGACCGAAGTGATTTTCGCGTATGACGACGGCTCCGTGACGACTCACGAGCGCATTCGCCTGGCGAATCCCGACCTCGGCAAGCCAACGCATTTCGGCAACGCCGATAACAAAGTGATCGTGACCACGGTGGGCCGCGTTCTCTTCAGCGAGATCTGGCCGCCGGAGATGGGATTCCCTAACAAGGTGGTCAAGAAGAGCGAACTCGGCGACCTCATCTGGCGCTGCTACAAGATTTGCGGCCATGACAAGACGGTCATCATGCTCGACAAATTGAAAGAGCTCGGCTTCGTCAACGCGACGAAGGCCGGTGTCTCCATCGGCATCGATGACATGATTATTCCTGACGAGAAGGATCAGGAAATCAAGACCGCGCAAGGTCTCATCAAGGAAGTCGAAAAACAGCATCGCAAGGGTGTCATCACTTCCGGCGAACGTTACAACAAGATTGTCGATATCTGGACCCATGCGACGGACCAGATCGCGAACGTCATGTTCAAGACCCTGGAAAAAAACCAGGGCAAGAAGGAATTCAATCCGGTGTTCCTGATGGTGGACTCGGGCGCGCGTGGCAATCGCCAGCAGGTGCGTCAGCTCGCCGGCGTGCGCGGCCTCATGGCCAAGCCGAGCGGCGACATCATCGAGAAGCCGATTTTGTCGAACTTCCGCGAAGGGTTGACCGTGTTGGAGTATTTCATCTCCACGCACGGCGCGCGCAAAGGTCTGGCCGATACCGCGCTGAAGACCGCCGACTCGGGTTACATGACCCGCAAGCTGGTGGACGTGGCGCAGGACGTGATCATTCGCGAACAGGATTGCGGAACGAGCAACGGCATCTGGGTGCAGGCCATTTATGAAGGCGAAGACGAAGTGGTGAAACTCGCCGATCGTCTCGTGGGCCGTTATTCCTGCGACGACATCAAGAATCCGCAGAACCCGAAGGAAATGCTCGCCAAAGCAAACGAGGAAATTGACGAACTCAAAGCCAAGGCGATTGATTTGAGCGGCGTTGAGAAAGTCAAAATCCGCTCGGTGCTCACTTGCGAGAGCAAGCACGGCATCTGTATGTATTGTTACGGCCGCAATCTCGCGACCGGCAATCTCGTCAAGCTCGGCGAGGCGACCGGCATCATTGCCGCGCAATCGATCGGCGAGCCTGGCACGCAGCTCACGATGCGTACCTTCCATATCGGTGGTACTGCCTCGGCCGTGTTCAAGCAGCCCCAGATCAAGGCGAAGTTCGACGGCACGATCCGTTACAACGAATTGCGCATTGTGCAACTCGAGGACGGCAACAGCATCGTGCTGAATAAGAACGGCAGCGTTTCCATTCTGGCCGAAGACGGCCGCGAACTGGAAAACCACAATATCGTCATCGGCTCAGTCATCGCCGTGCCGGATGGCGGCAAGGTCAAGAAGGGCGACACCTTCGTGCAGTGGGATCCTTACAACGTCCCGATTCTCTCCGAGAAAGCGGGCAAGGTGAAGTTCCACGACATCATCGAGGGCGTCACCATGAAGCAGGAAATGGATGAGCAGACGCAGCAGGAAGCGATGGTCATCATCGAACATAAGGAAGATTTGCATCCGCAGATCATCATTATGGATGCGGAAGGCGAACCGGTTGCGAATTATCCGATTCCGTCCGGCGCGCACATCGTCGTGAGTGAGGCCGACCATATTGTCGCCGGCACGTTGATGGCCAAGACGCCGCGCAAGAGTTCGAAGACGAAGGACATCACCGGCGGTTTGCCGCGTGTGGCCGAGTTGTTCGAAGCGCGCCGTCCCAAGGACGCCTCGGAGATTTCGAAGATCGACGGTATTGTCGATTTCGGCCCGAGCGTGCGTGGCAAACGCTGCATCGTCATCAAAGACCAGCAGACGGGCGTGGAAGAGGAACACCTCATCGCGATCGGCAAGCACGTGATCGTGTTCAAGGGCGATTTCGTGAAGAAAGGCCAGCAGTTGACTGAAGGCCCGATCGATCCGCACGAGATTCTGGACATTTGCGGCCCGCAAGAATTGCAGGAGCATTTGGTGAACGAAGTGCAGGAAGTTTATCGTCTGCAAGGCGTGACGATCAACGACAAGCACATTGAAATCATTGTGCGCCAGATGTTGCGCAAGGTACGCATCACGGAACCTGGCGATACGACGTTCCTTTGGGGCGAGCAGATCGACAAGCTCGAGTTCGAGGAAGAGAATTCGCGCGTCGAGAAGATGGGTGGCAAGCCCGCGGAAGCGCAGCCGGTGCTGCTCGGAATCACGAAGGCGTCGCTGGAAACCGAAAGTTTCCTGAGCGCTGCGTCGTTCCAGGACACGACCCGTGTGCTGACCGAAGCCGCGACTCGCGCCAAGGTGGATTACCTACGCGGGTTCAAGGAAAACGTCATCATGGGCCATATCATCCCGGCGGGCACCGGTTTCGATCATCATCGCAAGGTGACTTTGAAGCCGCTGGTGGAATTGCCGGAAGAGCCCGAACCGCAGCAGGAAGAAGCGACTGCCCCGGCGGAGAACCCGCTGGTGGGCTAAGACATTTGAATATCACAAGGCCGGTTCCGAAAGGGACCGGCCTTTTTGTTAGGATATCGGAGGAGATTCGCCTCGTTCGGCAAACCAGCGGTGCAGGAAAACCAAATCCGCCGCGTCTTTTTCTCGGTGGGTATTTCGCTTCATGCGCCACAGCAATCGTGGCGATGCAAAAGGAATTGCGACGCCGTCTATTTCGCGTATGACCGTGTCTTTGACGGCCTCCGCAAAATCAATTCCGCTCGCGCGAGCCATGAGATCCACCAAAATTTCATCGGCCACGCGAATGACAGTATGCTGTTCAAGTTCTCCCGGTTGAAGCTCGCGGACGGCGTTGTCGGGCAAAGTGGCCAGAGCCGCGAAAACCCGGCTCTCATTATCTCGATCGGATGCCACCACAAGGTCGATGTCCATAGTGCCCCGATTATAGCCGGCAGCGCGAATGGCAAACCCCCCGATGACGATATAACGCGCACCACGCAGGTTGAGTTCGCGACAAAGGTTTCGCAAATCCTCAACTGTCGGTTCGCGGGATTCTAGCTCGGATTCCGGCGTGTGATCATCCGCCATAGCCATTCATCAGCTTCCTCATGGGTTCGAAAACGATGGACGCCGCGTGGCACTCGTAAACCGCCGAATGCTTTCTGCCAGGCGATGGCATCCGCCTTTTTGCTCGTTTTGGTGGAAAGAGCGTCAGGACTTTTCCGCCGACCAACAAAGCGGTCAATTTTTTCCTCAAGGTTAATGAGGGGCTGCTTCATGGCCGTTCAGGGTAAGTCAGTGGCTCCCGCGACGCAAGCCAGCGGAATTCCATTCCTTATTCGGAAAGCAAAAACTGGACTATGGTTCTGCTGCCGAAAACATGGTTGAATCGTTGAGGATGCAACCGTCGCGCCTCGTCATTGCTTTGTTGTTGATTGCCGGTCCGGCGGCAGCGGCCCCGCTGGTTTTTGCCGAAGCGCGGCCAATTCCCGAAATGAATACTCTATTCGAGCAGACGAATAGCTGGATTGGCGGAGACGGGGTTTATTCCGTGGCGCTGACACCGGAGCGGACTTTGTGGCTGTTCAGTGATATCAAAAAGGGTTAAAGCCTCCTAACGGGCGTGTTGCCCAAAAGATTTCGAAACGCGAAATACTGTTTATGGTTGAGGAAGACGCGCGCAAATCGGTGAGTTTGACCTTCACCAAGAGAAAATTTGAGCCTCGTTACCTCGTCTGCTACTAGATATTGGTTTGGGCAATACGCCCTGACGTCGGCTGCTACAGTTTCAATGTGAAACCCGTAAAACGGGCCTTGAAACCGTTATCTCCGCAAGGTATTTTTCCGAGCTGTGGAAATTGGCAAATAGTTGTTGCAACACCTCTTCTTTTTGTTATATTCCGCGCTCCGTTTGTCCCGATTAAAAGGGAAGCGGGACAGATAATTAGATTTTACAGCAAAATGCCGACAATCAATCAATTGGTTCGTAAAGGGCGTAGCAAAATCCGCTACAAGTCCAAATCTCCCGCGTTGCAAAACTCGCCGTTCCGCCGCGGCGTCTGCATCCAGGTGATGACCCGCACTCCCAAGAAGCCTAACTCGGCGATGCGCAAGGTCGCGAAAGTGCGCCTGACGAATGGCTATGAAGTCATCGCGTATATTCCCGATGAAGGCCACAATTTGCAGGAGCACTCGATTGTGCTCGTGCGTGGCGGACGCGTGAAGGATTTGCCCGGCGTGCGCTATCATATTGTGCGCGGCACGCTCGACGCCGCCGGTGTGGAAAAACGCCGCGTGAGCCGTTCCAAGTACGGCGTCAAGCGCCCGAAGGAAGCCAAAGCCGGCGCTGCTCCGAAAGCGTAATTACGATTTAACTGTTTAACATATTTAACGAACTCATGTCACGAAGACGACAAGCGACGAGACGGCCGATCCAGAGCGATGCGAAATTCAACAGCACGCTGGTTTCGCGCCTGGTGAACACGGTGATGATTGGCGGCAAGAAGAGCACGGCGCAACGAATTGTTTACGGCGCGTTCGACCAAATCGCGGAGAAAAATCCCGCGAGCAACCCGCTGGAAATTTTGCAGCGCGCGGTTGACAACGCCAAGCCTCGCCTCGAAGTTAAGGCCCGCCGCGTGGGCGGAGCGACCTACCAGGTGCCGGTGGAAGTGACGAGTGATCGCCAATTCGCGCTGGCGTTGCGCTGGCTGGTTGATTTTGCCGATGCGCGCAAGGGGCAGCCGATGAAGGAAGCCCTCGCCGCGGAAATTTTGGAAGCCTATCAGGGGCAGGGCAATGCCATTCGCAAACGCGATGAAGTGCATAAGATGGCGCAGGCGAACAAGGCGTTCGCGCATTTCCGCTGGTAGTCCCGGGTCATTTTCCCACGCCCCGACTATGCTCGGGGCGTTTTTGTTATAAAGGTTTGATGGTTAACTGAGTTAAAAAGCGAAAGCAGCGAAAAGCGCGAACGGATTAAACTCATCAGCCTATTTAACCAGTCACTGATTTAACGATTTAAATTTATGCAAGCAGCAGCCACAGACAAACCGGTCAATTCGCCCAATCGTCAATATACGATGGAGCGCACGCGCAATATCGGCATCGCCGCGCATATTGATGCCGGCAAGACGACGACGACCGAACGTATTCTCTTTTACACGGGGCTGATTCACAAAATCGGCGACGTGGATGACGGCAATACCGTGACCGACTGGATGGAGCAGGAAAAGGAACGCGGCATCACGATTACGTCCGCCGCTGTCACCTGTTTTTGGACTCAAAAAACCGCGAAGCCGGGCGAAGATCAAATTTATAAGGCGTTCAATAACGTTCCGCACCGTATCAATATCATTGATACTCCCGGACACGTGGATTTCACGGCCGAAGTGGAACGTTCGATGCGCGTGCTCGACGGCGCGGTGGCCGTGTTCTGCGGCGTGGCGGGCGTGCAGCCCCAATCCGAAACTGTCTGGCGCCAGGCGACCAAGTATAAAGTTCCGCGCATTGCGTTCATCAACAAGATGGACCGCATTGGGGCGAATTTTGACAACGCGTTGGCTGACATGCGCAACAAACTGAAAGCGTATGCGTTCCCGATTTTCCTGCCCATTGGCGCGGGTCCCACCGAGCATGACAATAAACCGATCACCGGCGGATTTGAAGGTGTCATTGATATCGTCAATCAAAAGGCCGTGCAATGGGGACCGGGCGAAGCCAATGAAGGCTTGAATTACGAAGTCACGGACATCCCCGCTGAATATCAGGAGCGCGCCAAAGCCGCCCTCGCGGAATTGATCGATGCCGTTTCCAACAAGGACGACACGATTGCGAATTTTGTTCTTGAAGATAAGCCGGTTGACGCCGTCATGTTGAAGGCGGCCATTCGCCGTCTTACCTGCAAGATTGAACTCGTTCCCGTGTTGTGCGGTTCGGCGTTCAAGAAAAAAGGTGTCCAGGTTTTGGTGGACGCGGTGGTGGATTATCTGCCCAGCCCGCTGGACGTCCCTGGCGCTGAAGGTTTGGAGCCTGGCACGGAAAACGTGGTTCACGTGGAAACGAGTGACAATAATAAATTTTGTTCGCTGGCGTTCAAGCTTTGGACCGATCCTTACGCGGGCAAACTCGTGTTCTTCCGCGTTTATTCCGGCCACCTGAAAAAGGGTGACACGATTTACAATCCCCGCACGCGCAAACGCGAACGCGTGAGCCGCCTCATGGTTATTCAAGGCAGCGAACGCAAAGACATCAACGAAGTCTACGCTGGTGATATCGCCGCGCTCGTGGGTCTGCGCAACATCACGACCGGCGACACGTTGTGCGATGAAGATTACGACGTGACGCTCGAACCGCCTACGTTCCCGGAACCGGTTATCTCGATGGCCGTCGAACCGAAGACGAAGCAGGATCGCGACAAATTGTCCGAAGGCTTGCAACGTCTCGCGGAAGAAGATCCGACGTTCCGCTGTTTCACGAACGAGGAAACCAGCCAGCTCATCATTGCGGGCATGGGTGAGTTGCATCTGGAAATCATCATCGATCGTTTGAAGCGCGAATTTAAAGTGGAAGCCAATACCGGCGCTCCGCAGATCGCGTATCGCGAAACCATTACCAAGCACGCCGAGGGCGAAGGCAAATTTATCCGTCAATCGGGCGGTAAAGGTCAGTACGGCCACGCCTGTATCACCGTTCAGCCCAACGAAAAGGGCAAGGGTGTTGAGGTGGAGAACAAAATTGTCGGCGGTGCAATTCCGAAGGAATACATCCCGGCGGTCATCAGTGGTATCGAAGAAGCCATCAAGGGCGGCGTCTATGCCGGCTACCAGGTCATCGATATTAAAGTCGAAGTCACCGACGGTTCGTTCCACGAAGTCGATTCGAACGAGCTCGCGTTTCGCATGGCGGGCATTTTTGCCTTGAAAGATGCTTTCAAAAAAGCCGGCCCGATTTTGTTGGAACCGATCATGAAGGTTGAATGCGATACTCCGGATGAGTATCAGGGCGATCTGCTCGGCGATATCAACCGCCGCCGCGGAACCATTGTCAGCATCGAAGCCAAGAGCGGCAATACGCTGCTCAACGCGGAAGTGCCGCTGGCTGAAATGTTCGGTTATGCTACGGCGATTCGTTCGCTGTCGAAAGGCCGCGCCTCCTACTCCATGGAGCCGCTGACCTTTGCGCAGGTGCCGAATAGCGTGTTGAACCAGATCCTGGAAGTGGCCGCCAAGAAACCCGCGGCGCGCACGTAATCGCGGCAATTTGAATTCACAAGCCGGGATGAAAATCCCGGCTTTTTGTTTGTTCTTGAGGCGCAGTGAAAATTTTTCAAAAAACCTATTGCATTGGGAACCCACATTGCTATATTTCACGCCCGCTCGCAAAAGCAGTTGGCGGGCAAGTTAGTAAACCATTAACAGACAATTGTTCTTTGTATGGCTGGACAACGCATTCGTATTCGACTGAAGGCCTATGACCATCGGGTCATCGACCAATCCGCTCGCGACATCGCGGACACCGTGAAGCGCACTGGCGCTCGCGTCGCCGGACCCATCCCTCTCCCGACTCGCGTCGAGCATTTCACCGTTCAACGGTCTCCTCACTCGGACAAGAAGTCGCAGGAAACTTTTGAACAACGCACCCACAAACGGCTCATTGATATCATCGAGCCGACGGCCAAGACTGTGGACGAATTGAAGAAACTGAACCTGCCGGCCGGCGTGGATATCACCATCAAAATTTGAGTTTATGCCACTAGGACTTTTAGGAAAAAAACTGGGCCATACGCGGGTTTATGACGCGAAGGGTGAATTGCATGCGGTGACGGTCGTGCTCGCCGGGCCAAACCGTGTATTGCAGGTCAAGACTCAAGCTGGCAAGGATGGCTACAATTCCGTCCAGCTTGGTTTCGATGACCAAAAGGAACAACGTCTCGCGAAGCCGTTGCTCGGTCATATCAAGAAGCACAGCGGCGTGGCCGTTAAACGCATCAAGGAGTTTCGCGACTTCTCGAAAGAGGTGAAGCCGGGTGATGTGGTCGGGCCGACGTTGTTTGCTCCGGGAGATTTTATTGACGCCATCGGCGTCACGAAGGGCCAGGGTTTCGAAGGCGTGGTCAAGCGCCACAAATTTGCCGGCGGTGATTCGACGCACGGCGCCAAGGGCTGGCATCGCCGTTCGGGCGCCATCGGCCAGCGTTTGTTCCCCGGCACAGTCATGCGTGGCATGAAGATGCCCGGTCACATGGGCCAGGTGACGCGCACGACGCAGAATCTGGAAATCATCCAGGTGCGCGAGGCGGACAATTTGCTCCTGATCAAAGGCGCGATTCCCGGAGCTGAAGGCGATTACGTCGTCATCCGGGAATCCAAGAAACGTCCGAAGGGCTGGAAGCCGCCGGTTTCCATCGCGTCGGGCAAGAAGGCCAAGGCTGAAAAAGCCGAGCCCAAGAAGGCCGAAGCCAAGAAATAATTGAGGCGTTGACATGAAAATTTCCATTAAAGACATCAAAGGGAAAAGCCAGGGCGAACTCGAAGTGAAATTCGAGATCGTCGAAAACGGCAAGGGCACGCAAGCCGTGCACGACACCGTGGTGGCCTATCGGGCCGCTCAACGGATGGGCACCGCCTGCACGAAGAATGTCGGCGAAGTGTCCGGCTCGAACAAAAAACCGTGGCGCCAGAAGGGCACCGGCCGCGCGCGCGCGGGCTCGTTCCAATCGCCTCTGTGGGTCGGCGGCGGCGTGGTCTTCGGACCCAAGCCTCGCGATTTTTCCAAGAAGGTGAATTCCAAGACGAAGCAGCTCGCCTTGCGCAAGGCGCTCAGCGAACGCTTGAAGGCCGGCGATGTCGTGGTGGTTGACGACTTGAAGCTTGGCTCGCCGAAGACGAAGGATTTTGTGAGCGTGCTTTCCGCGCTCGAATTGAAGGGCACGGCGCTGATCGTGTCGCATGAGGTTGACAAGAACCTTTCGCTGGCTGCGCGCAACATCGCGAATGTAACACTGGCCACGAGCGATACATTGAACACGTACGACGTGTTGCGCTCGGACAAACTGGTTTTCACCAAGGGCGCGTTTGAAAAAGTCGAAGCCCGTTTGAGCAAGGACTAAAATGAATTCTTTCGAAATTATCAAAACGGTGCGCCTGACTGAAAAAGGCACGCGCCAGGGCGAGAACTTCAATCAATACACGGTTGTGGCTGATCCGCGTGCGAACAAGACCCAAATCCGCCAGGCGGTGCAGGAATTGTTCAAGGTGAAGGTCACCAAGGTGAATACGTTGAACGTGCGCGGCAAGCTGCGCCGCCAGCGCACCGCCCAGGCCGGCCAGACGAATAATTGGAAAAAAGCGATCGTGACGCTCAAAGAGGGCGACAAGATTTCTTTGACCTGATTTTTGTAGCGATCCCGCCATGGCGGGATCGCTGGAAGAATTTCAGCGGCGATCATAGACCGCCGCTACAGCAAAGCGTGGAGAATTTCACTCCGCGCTTTTTTATTTTTGGGAACGCCTGTATGTTTCCGGGGAATTTAACGCAATGAAAGTCACGCTTAATTGGCTGAAACAATACGTCGATTTTGACTGGTCGCCGGAACAATTATCCGAGCGATTGACCATGCTCGGTCTCGAAGTCGAAGGCGTCCATAAAGTCGCCGGGGAATTTGAAGGCATCGTTGTCGCGCAAATTTTGACGAAAGACAAAGTGCAGGGTTCAGACAAACTGTCGGTCTGCAAAGTCAATGACGGCAAGGGTGAGCGCACGATTATTTGCGGAGCACCGAATCACAAGCCGGGCGACAAGGTGCCGTTGATTCTTCCTAATTTCGCGTTGCCGTTGAAGCCGGGTGAGAAGGAGCCGTTCGTCATCAAGGAGCGCAAAGTTTTTGGCACCACCAGCCAGGGCATGATGTGCTCGCCGCAGGAACTGGGCTTGCCCGACCAGGTGGATGGGCTTTTGATTCTGCCAGATGACGCACCGGTCGGGAGGTCTTTCGCCGAATACTTGGGCCGCACCGGAGGTGACGTGGTTTATGATTTGGAAATTACGCCGAACCGGCCGGATTGGAACAGCGTAATTGGCATCGCCCGCGAGATTGCGGCGCTCACTGGAAACCCACTGAAAGTTCCAGGCATCAGGGACCAGGTGTCGGGCGGGAAAGTGCAGGACCTTGTTGCGGTGCGAATTGAAGACGCCGAGCTTTGTCCGCGGTATACCGCGCGCGTCATCAAAGGCGTGAAGATTGGGCCGAGCCCGGATTGGCTGCGCTCGACGCTTGAGAAAGTGGGCATTCGCAGCATCAGCAACGTGGTGGATGTGACGAATTTTGTGATGCTGGAAATCGGGCAGCCGTTGCACGCCTTTGATTATCATTTGATCGGAAAAGGAGCCAATGGACAGCCGACCATTGTCATCCGCCGTGCCCGGGATGATGAAAAATTTAAAACTCTGGACAACGTTGAACGCACTTTAGACGGCAACATGCTCCTGATTGCGGACGAGCAAAAGGGGATTGCCCTGGCTGGCATTATGGGCGGGCAAAACACTGAGATTAACGACCAGACAAAAGACGTGCTTATTGAAAGCGCGTATTTTAATCCGACGAATATTCGCCGCACGAGCAACGCGCTTGGGTTGCGCAGTGAATCCAGTTATCGCTTCGAGCGCGGTGCGGACGTGGGCATTTGTGATTGGGCCAGCCAGCGCGCGGTGCAATTGATCCTGGAAACTGCGGGCGTGCAGCTCGCCGAGGGCGTGGTGGATGTTTATCCAAATCCAGCCGCTCCAAAACAAGTCGTGTTGCGGCACCAAAAAGTTGGAGAATTGCTGGGGGTATCGATTCCCCCGGTGGAACAGGTGCGTTTCCTGAAAAATCTTGGTTTGCGCGCGGTAACTCCCGCCGGCGCGGCGCATGTGCCGCTAGTCGCCGCGAACCTGGATACGACCACCCTGCTAAACAAGGAAGTCGTGACGGGATCAACAGGCACCACGGCGACATTTGAAATTCCCACCTTTCGCGTGGATATCAAACGCGAGGTGGATTTGATTGAGGAAATTGCGCGGCTTTACGGCGTCGAAAAAATTCCTGCCACGCCTCCGCGCGGAGCGATTGGTTCCAATGCGTTTGATGCGGTGCACGATCAAATTGCTGATGCTCGTGGCATTCTGAGCGGGTTGGGACTGAATGAGGCGCAGGGACAAACGTTGGTGGCGAATGCGGAATGCCGATTAGAAAATATAGAATTGGCGGCGCTGGCGAATCCGTTGAGTTCGGATATGGATGTGTTGCGGCCGAGCCTGTTGCCGGGGCTGATTCATTCGTTGCGGCATAATGTCAGCCGAAAGAATTACGATGTGGCGCTGTTTGAAGTCGGGCGGGTTTTCCAACGTGTTGCTGGCGGCACCTTTAAAGAAGAACGCCGCATTGCCATCGCGCTGACGGGTCAACGAAATCCGTTGTTTTGGAGCGGTGAGGAGCGTGAGGCGAAATTCGACGTTTACGATTTGAAAGGGTTGATCGAAGAATTTTTTGATCAATTCGGCTTGCGAGGGATGACTTATAATCGGCGCGCGGAAAGCACCGCGCTATTCCTTGAATCGGCAACCATTCAGTTGGGCAAACAACAACTTGGCGAATTTGGCCAATTGCTGCCGCCGCTCGCCAAGAAATACGATTTGCGTGACGCGGTCTTTCTCGCGGAACTGAATCTCGACCTGCTGCTCGCGCGGCGGAATCCGTCCAAGTCATTCAAAGCACTGCCGGCGTTTCCATCCATCCGCCGAGACGTCGCCATGATCGTGCCCGAAGCCACGACGCATGAAGCGGTGTTGCAGGTTGTGAAGCAAACGAAACCGGCGAACCTGGAAGCGGTGGAGTTGTTTGATGTATTCCGCGGCAAGAATGTGCCGGACGGCCAGAAGAGCCTGGCTTACGCATTCACGTATCGGAATGCGGAGCGCACGTTGACCGATGCCGAAGCAACCGCGGCTCACGAGAAACTGGTGGAGCAATTCAAGAACGTGTTGCAGGCCGCCGTTCGTGAGTAGCTCTGAAATTTTTCAACGGTCTAACGGGGAAAATTGGAGCCTCCTTACGTCGGCTGCTACACGAGATGTTTGAACTCCTTGATCTCTGCGAGCTTCTTGACGAGTTCCTTCACCTTCTGCGCCTGGCTTTTATGCGCGAGCATTACGGCGTCGTCGGTCTGGACCAGGATTGAGTCGCGCAAACCGACCACTGCGATGGGAGTGCGGCGGTCTTTGCTGCGGGCGTCGAAGATGATATTGCGCGCGCCATCCACGTGGATGAAATCGGCAACGGCGCAGTTGCCCTCGGCGTCTGGTTTGAGATGCCGCGCCAGCGCCGTCCATGAGCCGAGGTCGTCCCACTCGAAATCACCGTCGGCCACAATGACGTTTTGCGCGTGCTCCATCAGCGCGTAATCAATCGAGACCTTTTTGATTTCGGGATATTCCTTCGCGAGCACTTTGTTCAGTTTTGCCGGATTCGCAGCGACTTTGAACCAGCGCTGGCACGCGGCGTACATTTCCGGCTGATGTTTTTGCAAACCTTCCGTCACGGTCACGAACGACCAGATGAACATGCCCGCGTTCCAGCGATATTGCCCGCTGTTCACGTATTCCAGCGCTTTGTCGAAATAAGGTTTTTCGACAAATTTTTCCGCGCGATGGAAAACCGTTTTGTAACGTTTCGCGCCCTCGGGCGCGGGGAGCGGTTCGCCTACGCGAATGTAACCATAGCCGGTGTCGGGACCGGTCGGTTTGATGCCGATCGTGACAATCGCGCGGCCGCGCGAGGCCAGATCGAAAGCATCGCCGAGGACCTGCTGGAATTTTTTCTCGTCGGGGATGACGTGGTCGGCGGGTAGCACGGCCATCACGCCAGTGGTCGAACGCGCGCCTACGAGGGCTGCGCCCAGAGTCACCGCGGCGCAGGTATCGCGGCCCATGGGTTCGGCCACGAGATTTTCCTTTGGAATTTTGGGAAGTTGCTTGCGCACTTCCGGCAACTGCGCTTCGTTGGTAATGACAAAGACATTCTTCGCCAGCACCAGCGGCAGCACGCGGTCGATGGCCTCCTGTAAAAAGGATTTTTTGCCGAGCAAGGTGAGCAGTTGCTTGGGTGTTTTCTCGCGGCTCACGGGCCAGAAACGTTCGCCGCGTCCGCCAGCCATGATGATAACAAAACGATCCTTTGAATCACTTGTTTTGCTTTTGGTTGCCATAACTCACCTATTTGACAGCCGAAACCAGGGTTCTTACGAAATTTCCGACTCGCGAAACCAGTTCCGGATTCTTCCCATGTTCGGCAATTTGATTCACGACGGCGCTGCCGACGACGATGGCTTCGGCGTATTGTGAAACTGTTTTGGCCTGATCGGGATTGGAAATGCCGAAGCCAATCGCAATCGGCAAATCTGTGTGTGCGCGGATTTTTGCCGTCATCGATGCGATGGTATCCGAAATTTTCTGCTGCATGCCGGTCACGCCTTCGCGTGAAATGTAATAGATGAAACCCGCGCCACGTTTGACGATGAGTTCGATGCGCTCGTCAGGCGTGGTCGGCGCCACGAGGTAAATGTTGCACAGGCCCGCTTTGCGCATGGCTGCTTCATAGTTGTCACTTTCTTCCGGCGGCAAATCGAGCACGAGCAGACCATCGACTCCCGCGCGGGCGGCGTCGGCGATAAATTTTTCCATGCCGACCTTGTGAATGAGATTGAAATAAATGTAGAGCACGACGGGAATTTGAGATTCCTTGCGAATGGCGGCCACGGTTTCCAAAACCTTCGGCGGCGTAGTGCCGGATTCAAGTCCGCGTTGGGCGGCGAGCTGGTTGACGAGGCCGTCAGCGAGGGGATCGCTGAAGGGGACGCCGAGTTCCAGGACATCGACTCCGGCCTGGTCAAAGGCCAGTCCGAGTTGGCGCGTGGCTTCGAGATGGGGATCGCCCGCGCCGATATAAACAACAAAGCCCTTTTTGCCTTCGCGTTTCAGCCGCGCAAAACGTTCCACGATGCGATTCATGCTCGGGCAGTTTCGAGATTCGGCGGGGCTGTTTCAAGCGTGGATTTGTAGTTGCACGGGCATCTTGCCCATATGTTTCCCAGGCTAAAAAACTTAGAAACGCACGGGCAAGATGCCCGTGCCACTACCTGGCATGTGCCTGCCACGTCAGGCGCAGGCCTTCGAGGGTGAGTTCGGGGCGGATGGCGGAGATTTCGGGCAGTTTTGAGGCGATTAGTTTTGCGTAACCTCCGGTCGCGATCACCGGCAATCGCTTCGCCTTCAATTCGCGCTTCAATTCGCTCAGCAGGCCACGAATCAGCCCGCGATAACCGTGCACCGCGCCGACCAGCATCGCGTGCTCCGTGCTTTTTCCGACGGCGCTATTTACTTCGCGGATTTGGATTCGCGGCAGCAGGGCGGTTTTTTCGTGCAAGTAATCAGTCATGGCCGCCAGCCCGGGAGCGATGATGCCGCCAATGTAATTGCCGTCGCGATTAACGACGTCGAAGGTGACGGCGGTCCCGAAATCCACGACGACCGATGGCGCGCCGAAATGATGGCGCGCGGCCACGGCGTTGGCGAGCCGGTCGGGGCCGATGGTTTTCGGTTTGGGATAATCAATGCCGACGCCACGCACGGTTTTGGGCGTGAGCTCGAGAACGTCGACTTTCCAAAGTTGCCAGGCTGCTTTGAGGACGAGCGGCGTGGTGCCGGGGACGACGCTGCAGAGGGCGGCGCCGGCGATGGAATTGCGCCCTGCGAATTTCAGCAGCGTGTCTTTTACGCCACCGTTCAGCCACTCCGTCGTGGGGACGTCCGCCTGCTTCAGGATGCGATGGCGGTTGGCGAGGCCGAGGTGTGTGTTGGTGTTGCCAATGTCGAGGAGGAGAATCATACCACGCATTTGTTTCATGCCGAGGCTGCCTTAGCGGGTGACAAAAATAAAGCGCCAATCATCCGGACAAGGTCACGTCTCCGCCGGTCACGCGTTCGAGGCGGCCGTGTTCGGTGCGCACGAGCAGCGCGCCGTCGTCGTCGAGGGATTCCGCGCGTCCGTGGATGCGCCGTTCGCCGACATGAATCGCGACCGTCTGGCCCATCGTGCCGCAATGTTCCTCCCATTCGTCAGCGATCGATTCAAATTTTCCACCGATGACACGCGCGTAGTCATGGTCGAGTTCCCGCAAAATGACGACAGCCAGGTCGGCGCGGGAAATGGTTTTGCCGGTTTCAATTTTCAGCGACGTGGCGAGCTTGCGCAAATCCTGAGGGAACTCGGCAGGGCTGAGGTTCACGTCCACGCCGATGCCGAGAATGATGTGTTTCACGCGATCCAGTTCGGCGCTTAGTTCGGTGAGGATGCCCGCGACTTTTTTTCCACCGATTAAAATATCATTGGGCCATTTGATTTGGGCTTTTACTCCCGTGGCGGCTTCGATGGCGCGGCGGAGAGCGGTGCCGGAGGCTACCGTCAATTGCGTGGCTTCCTGCGGGCTCAAATCCGGGCGCAACAGCACGGAAAACCAAAGCCCTTTGCGCGAGGGCGAAATCCATTTGCGCCCCAGCCGGCCCCGGCCTTTGGTTTGGGATTCGGCGAAGACAACCACGCCTTCCTTCACGGCGTCGCGCGCGAGTTTTTCGACGACGTCATTCGTGGAAGTCGTTTCTTGAAAAACGCGAATGTCGCGGCCGATGACTTTGGTTTTACCGAGGCGCGCGAGGAGATCGTCCGCGTGTAAGGCGTCCGGTGAACTCAGGAGCCGATAGCCAAGATGCGGCGTGGCTTCAATGTCGTAACCGGCCTGGCGAAGTTCCTCGATGCGCGCCCAAATGGCGGCGCGGCTGATGCCGAGTTTGTGGGAGAGTTCCGCACCGGAGACGCCGCCCTCGTTGGCGGAACGCAGCGCGGCGAGAATTTCGGCGTCGGTGGTCACTTTATGGGAAGTTTAACGCAAAGACCCCAGGTTTTTTCAAAAGAAATCTTCGAAAAAGCGGAGACAAGACGGAACGTCATGCAGACAAGCGGAGCGCCGAATACCGAGGTGGTGCTCGGCGCTCCTATGCCGGCACGGTTTCGGAAGCTCCTTTTGAGAAAGAGTCTAAACGCTTTTGCGTCTTTGCGACTTTGCATCTTTGCGTTGAATTTCATTGCTCGAAATCGAGGCCGATGTCCACGGCACGGGCGGAATGCGTGAGCGCGCCGACGGAAATAAAATCCACGCCGGTTTCGGCAATGGTGCGCACGGTGGAGAGATTGACGCCGCCGCTGGCTTCGGTTTGGGAACGCCCCTTGCACTTTTGCACGGCGAGACGCAATTGCACGAGAGTCATGTTGTCGAGCAACACGAAATCCGCGCCGGCAGCCGCGCCTTGCTCGACTTGTTCGAGTGTATCGGCTTCGACTTCAATCTTGAGTTGCGGATATTTTGCGCGCGCTTGTTTTACGGCGGCGGTGACAGCGTTCGGCTCCGCTCCGCGCAAGGCGGCGAGGTGGTTGTCCTTGATGAGGACCATATCAAACAAGCCGAAGCGATGATTGACGCCGCCGCCGCAGGCGACGGCATATTTTTCCAATCGCCGCAAACCGGGCGTCGTTTTACGCGTGTCGAGAATCTGCGCGTGCGTGCCTTTGATGGCAGCGACGAATTGCGCGGTCAGGGTAGCGACGCCGGAGAGGCGTTGAACGAAATTAAGGACGACGCGTTCAGCGCTCAGGATGGCGCGGGCATCGCCGGAGATTCGCAAAAGGTTTTCGCCGGCTTTTGCGTGGTGGCCATCGCGGGCGAGCGGCTCGATTTGGAGGCCGGGGGAAAGTTCGCGGAACGCCGCTTCCGCCAGGGGAAGCCCGGCGACAACGAGGACTTCCCGCGCGCGCATGACTACCTTCAGAGGAGAATTTTCCGGCACGGTTGCCAGCGTGGTCACGTCACCACTGCCAAGGTCTTCGGCGAGCGCGAATTGGACGGCACGGCGGATTTCTTCCGGATCGAGAGGTTGCACAGGCGGAAGATGGTGGAAAGTTCGAAAACAGAAAAGGGGAAAAGAAACTGGGGGCTGGAAAGTCCCCAGAATCCCGCAGCCTGGAAAGGCTGCGCTACAGCGCAACGCGGACATTCCCGTCCGCGGGTTTGGGCGACTTTCTTGTCGCCTGAGTCTCACGCACTTTTGATCACACCCGATTTCTTCGTGATTCAGGGGGCAGAAATGCGGTGGCGATGGGACCGGTGGCGACGGAAGGTGAGAAGCCTTGATTATCCGGCGGCATTGGGTTCATGCTGCCGGGCCATAACACAAATCCTTTATGTCTCGAAAACCGATTAGCCACTGCGTAGAGCTCGGTTGCATCCTATATTTTTGTTTTGGATTAATGCTTCAGGTTCCGGCCGCAGATTTGGGAGCTGGGGATGAAAAGGAACCGCGATCAGCGCTGGGAGATGTGGTCATTCACGTGAACCAGGTGGCGTACGACCAAAGGTCGCCGAAATTTGCCGTGCTGGAAACTTCAGAACAACTTCCCTCATCGAGCCGGGTTACAGTGAAAGATAGCGGGACGGGGGACACGGTGTTTGAGGGAAAACCGGAGAGGGGGCTGGAGTGCCCGGATTGGTTTCCGGGAAAATATTTTTATCGGGTGGATTTTTCATCCTGCCAAAAGCCCGGCCATTTTCAATTGCAAGTGGATCTGGACGGAAAACACTACAACTCGTTTGATTTCGAAATTGGGAAAAATATTCTGGCGACGGAAACCATTCCGGCCATCACCGGTTTTTACCGGCATCAGCGCGCCAACACACCGGAGGAATTGGAAGCGGACCGGCATTTGTTGCTTTATGGCAGCACCAACACGGTTGATTTACGCGGCGGATGGTGTGACGCCTCGGGTGATATCAGTAAATATTTCTCGCATCTGGCGTATGCCAATTTCATGTCGCCGCAGCAAACGCCGCTGGTGGTGTGGTCGATGGTGAATACCGTGGAAACCGCCCCGACTTTGCTCGATGGCATGAATGCGAAAACGCCATTGATGGATGAGGCGCTTTACGGTGCGGATTACCTGATGCGTTCGCTGTCGCCCGAAGATTATTTTTACATGACGGTATTCAGTTATTTCAAAAAAGATCTCAGCGCACGGCGGGTGGTGGGATTGCTCGCGAACAGCAAAACCACGGCGGATTACCAGTGCGCGTTTCGCGAGGGTGGCGGAATGGCTATCGCCGCTTTGGCGCGCATCTCGCAATGGAAACGGCACGGAGAATTTTCATCGCCACAATACCTGGCGGCGGCGGAACGAGCCTTCGCGCATTTGCAGGTGAACAACACCAAATACGATGACGACGGCAAGGAAAACATCATCGACGATTATTGCGCGTTGATGGCGGGGACGGAATTGTGGATTGCGACGGGCAAGGAAGTTTATCGAGATGCGGCGCGGCAGCGCGCAAAACACCTGGCCGGACGAATTTCGCCGGAAGGCTATTTTATCGCCAATGATTCGAACCGCCCTTTCTGGCACGCATCTGACGCAGGTTTGCCGGTCATCGCGCTGGCGCGTTATTTGGACAAGGAGGATGACGCGAGCGCTCGCGCGGCGGCCCTTGCGGCCATCAAACAGGCGTTGGACTATAATTTGCGGGTCACGCACGAGGTGGCCAATCCTTTTGGGTATGCGCGGCAAAGCTTTTTGTTTCGCGGGCAGGTGAGGAGTGGTTTTTTCATCCCACACGAGAATGAAAGCGGCTGGTGGTGGCAGGGTGAGGGTGCGCGGTTGGCATCGCTGGCGGCGGCGGCAATTGTGGGCGGGCGGTTGGTGTATCCGGGAGAGGGCGCTTTCGGAATCAAACCGGAGCTGGCTACTTTTGCGAGCGACCAGATTGCGTGGATCCTGGGCGGTAATCCTTATGACATATGCCTCATGTATCAATTCGGAAAAAATAACGTTCCGCATATGAGCGCGATGCTCGGGCACGGTTCGGGGAAAGGGGGAATCTCAAACGGCATCACCGGCAAGGAAGGCAATCCGGACGGTTCGGGGATTGATTTTAAAATGCACGCGAACGGGAACGAATGGCGTTGGACCGAGCAATGGATTCCCCATTCGGCTTGGTTTCTTCAAGCGGTCGCGGCGATGTCGGCGGGGAAGGAAAAGTGAGTAGGGTACAAAGCATCGTTTTAATCGATTCAACCCTGAAGTTTATCAATTAACACTTTTTATTGCGGGCGGCTAAGGTCGACGCATGAAAAAGCTTTCGCCGGTTTTGATACACAACGCGGTGAGGATAGTTTCACTGGCTATTTTAGCGTTGATGGCGGGATATGCATTGTTGACTCGAAAGTTTTTCTGAAAGCTGCCAGGCCCGCATTCGAACCAGTTCTTTGCCTGGAAATTGGAGGATTTTGGAACATTAAGTCACATGGAGCATCCAATTCCTGAATGGGTCATTCAAAATTTGGCGCGCTAATCCTGGTGGATAACGAAAAGCTGAGGAAACCTGCCGAACGGGTATTAGGCTCTCGGAAATTTGCAAAAATCCGGGCGGTGTTCAGATGTGTCATTTCATGTCGGGCGTGACAACAGGGCGGTTTCTCACTTACATTCTTCGCCCATGGCCAGACCACCGTTGATTTTGATTTCGCCGAGCATTGAAGCGGAAGGCGTGGAGTTCCACGACCGTTCCATTAGTTTATCCGAGGCTTATCCGCGCGCGGTGGCGGATGCGGGCGGGATTCCGCTGACGATGCCCGTGGGGCAATCGCGCGAGTTGATCGCCGAATGCGTGCGGCGGTGCGATGGTGTGTTAATCACGGGCGGGGATGACATCGAGCCGCGGCTCTACAAAGAGAAGTTGCCGGCGAAGTTGCGCAAGACGGTGGACACCACCCCGGACGGCGGGGAACGCGATTTGCGCGAGTTGATTTTGATCGATGAGGTGTTTCGGCAACATAAGCCGCTGCTGGCGATTTGCCGGGGGCATCAGCTTCTGAACATCGCCCTGGGGGGCACACTGGTCGTGGATATTCCGACGGAATTGCCGGGGGCATTGAACCACGGACGAATGGACAAACGGAGTGAGGTGGTGCATGAAGTGCAATTGACACGAGAATCATTACTGTCCAAGATAACAGGCAAGCGGACACTAGGCGTGAACAGCACGCATCACCAGGCGGTGGGCCGGGTCGCGGAAATGTTGCAGGTGACCGCGGTCAGCGGGGATGGGGTGGTGGAGAGCGTGGAACTAAAACCTGAGGCAGCCCGCTTGATTCCATTCATGGTGGCGACGCAGTTCCATCCTGAACGGCTGGTGGATCGTTACCCGGAACACCGGGCCATTTTTCATGCGTTCACGCGAGCGTGTACGCTATCGCAAAGAAAACTATGAAGGGCAAAATAATGGTCGTTGATGACGCTGCGGACATCCGCGATTTGCTTGGGGCGATTCTCCGTGACACCTACGAGGTCACGGACGCACAGAGCGGCGCGGAATTGAAGCAGGCCTTTAGCCAACAGCAGCCGGACGTGATGCTGCTGGATATCAAGTTGCCCGACGCCGATGGCCTGGATTTGTTGCCACAGATCAAGAAGCAATGGCCAGAGACGGAAGTCATCGTCCTTACCGGCAACGCTACCTTCGAAGCGGCCGTGGAAGCCACCAAGCGCGGAGCTTATCATTTTCTCAACAAACCTTTCGACACGCAGGGCCTGCTCGTGACGGTGGAACGCGCGCTCGAGCACAAGCTGCAGAACGAGGAAAACAGCACCTTGCGCCGCGCGCTCTCGACCATGAGCGGCGGGACCTCGCCAATTTTTCAGAGCACCGCGATGCAAAACGTGGTGCGGACGGTGGAACGCGTCGCTCCCAGCGACGTGGCGATCCTGATCACGGGTGAAAGCGGTTCAGGCAAGGAAGTCATCGCGGATTTGATCCATGCCATGAGCCCGCGCAGCAAGGGCCGCATTATCAAGATCAATTGCGCCGCGTTGCCGCGGGAATTGATCGAGAGCGAATTATTCGGCTCGGTGAAGGGCGCGTTCACGGGCGCTCATTCCGACCGCGAAGGCCTGTTTCGCCAGGCGGAAGGCGGCACGCTGTTCCTGGATGAAATTTCTGAAATGCCGATTGATACGCAAAGCAAGCTGCTGCGCGTGTTGCAAGACCAGGAAGTGCGGCCGGTCGGTGGCAAGGTGAGCTACAAGACGAACTGCCGTTTGGTGGCGGCTACCAACCGCAGGCCGGAGGAAGCCATCCGGGACGGCAAGCTGCGTGAGGATTTGTTTTACCGCATCAGCGCGATTTCGGTGCACCTCCCGCCGCTGCGTGATCGCCGCGAGGACATCATGCCGCTGGCGAACTCGTTCATGAAACGATTTGTTGCGCAGGCGAATCGCCCGATCCGTGGCTTCAGCCCGGAGGCAACGGAGCGGTTGACGGCCTTTGAATGGCCCGGCAATGTGCGCCAGTTGCAGAATGAAATCCAGCGCGCGGTGTTGCTGTGCGAATCCACGGAAATTGATTCCACGGATTTGTCGATTACGACCGTGAAGCCGGAATCGGAGCAAAGCCAGGACACGAATTTCACGTTGCTGGAAGGCGTGGAGCGCAATGCGATTGTGCAGATGCTCAAGGAAACCGGCGGCAACAAGCTGGAAACTGCGAAACGCCTGGGCATAGGCCGACAGACGCTTTACAACAAGATCAAAGCTTACGGGATCGAGGTGTAGTCAGAAGCCCAACGCGTAGCACAGGCTTTCCAGTCCCGCCAAGGCGGGATTCCGGGGACTTTCCCGCCGCTAGTTCCTTCAAAAATACAGGCTGGTTTTATTCGTTATATCCAGTGTCCATTCGCCGCCGCGCAAATGGAGCGTGAACACGCCTTTTCCGGGAAGCACGCTTTGCCGCTCGTAAACTTGAATGCCCAGCTGAACGGTGTCGGCGTTGAGTTCGCGCCGGGCCACGATTTCAACCGAGACGATATGATCGAGGTTTTGTTGCAAACTCCCAACAAAGGTTAGTTTGTTTCCGTCCCCGACGGAACGCAAAATCTGCGACCAGCGTTCCGGCGTCAGGCAGCGGGACAATGCCTCCGCATTAGCCGAATGCTCCGCCCACAAAAACGTCTGCACTGCATTTTCCGGCGTGCCCTGGCCGCGATCATATAGGCTGTCGATGCGAATGAGAATTGGCTGCATGGGTGCTTGCTTCGCATTGGTCTTTGCGGCGGTCTTGACCTGCTCCTGTAGTTGCCGGTTCTCAGCGCTCACTTTCTCGAACGTCGCCCTCGCGTCGCGCAATTGATTTACTTCATTACGGAGCTTGAGCAAGTCGCGGTTCTCCTCGCGGAGACGGGAAATTTCATCCACATCCAGAGCTTCCAAACCGGAGGATCTTGCGAGATCAGCTTTCAATTGGTCGGATTCTGTCGAAGCTTGTTCTAAAACCGCATTTTCCGCGCGCAAATGGCCGAGTTGCTGGTGCTGCCAGCCTACCAGCAGCAAACCCACAACGGCGCATGAACCAAAGAGCGGTATTTTCATGGAGTCGAATTCGGGTTAATGGGCTCCAAATACAAGCGGCCGCCCTTTTTCACTTCGTGAACTTTCTCTGGATTGATTTGCTGTACACTGCCGTCACTAAACAGGTAATTGTGATGAATCGGGCACATCGCCGTGATGCATTGGGGATAACGTTCATCATCCGATTGCGCCAGATAATCATAGCTGGTCATGTTATCCTGGAATTCACTCCAGCCCAGCGTCGCGTAAGGCGCTCGCGCCTTATCGCTGGGGCAGATGAGGATTTTCGCTATGCTGAGTTCGTTGCTCATCACCACCAGTGAGGTGGGATATTTGCCGTCGTTGTCCCCGGCCCATATGCGCATGGCCAGGCCGAGTTGCTTCAGGTTGTTGCAACATTGAATGCGCTCAGCCCGCTGTTGGGCTTCATCAAAAAAGGTCGCATTGCCGTTGGAAGGGGCGGGTGCGTTCAAGGAACTTATGAGCCGCCGATTCTCATCCTGTAATCGTTGGACTTGCCCAGCCAAACTTTGCAACTGGCTGACTTGCGCTTGCAGTTGATGAACCTCCTGGTTGTCTTTTCGCAACTGAGCGAGTTCGTCTTGCTGCGCCTGGGCTTTTTCGAATGCCGCGTGTTGCTCGCGCAATTGCGGCAAACCGGCGGCTGCGGCGCGGAGAGTTTCATTCTGTTGCTTCAGGCTGGCGCTCCAATTCCCCTGCACGGCAATCATAATCGCGCAACTCAACAGCACGACGCTGAATGCCAGCGCGGGGAACCAGCGCCGAAGAGGATTTTGCCAATTGCCGATGGCCCTCGGTTCCGATTTCGTTCGCGGCAGGGCAATGCCGGCCTGGAGCCGTTTCAAAAGTCCCGGCGGCGCCACCGGGCTGGGAGCGTGAAATAATATGTTCTCAATCATCGTGTCGTTCATATGGTTTTCCTTTCCGGGTGTAGTTCGTTTGCAGCGGAACGGGCTCGCAGAAAATCCAGTGCTTCGCGCAGGCGGTATTTGACGGTGCTGACGGCCACGCCGAGCACTTCCGCCGTCTCGCTCAGGGGCAGGTTTTGATAATAGTGAAGGTGGACGGTTTGCTTCTTTTCATCGTCCAATTCATCGACCCACTGGTACAATTGAAGGGCCGACTCGCGTTCCGCGGTATTCTCGTAAGGAGTTGGCGAGTTGGCCGGCTGGGTTTCCCACCATTCATCGCTGCGGGCGTCGCCGGGATTTCGTTTGCGCCGCCAGTCCAGATAGACGTGATACGCAATTCCGTGCAGCCAGGTGGAAAAGGCGGAACGCCGTTGATAGGATGCGAGGGATTGCCAAGACCGGGCGAAGGTTTTCTGGGTGAGATCGGCGGCATCCTCGTCGTTTCCGCTCAAACGGCGGAGATACGCGAAAATCCGTTGATAGAACAGGCTGACCAGTTCTGAGGCGGCGGCGACATCGCCTTTTTGGGCGCGTTGATAGAGGATTTCGGCGGTTTCGCTCATTGTTCCTGTTGATTAGTCGCAGGCAACGGGCAAAGTGGCCAAATCTTTTTTGAAAAATTCGCGATTCCCGGGGAGCGCTCCGATTCCCTCTCCCCGCCTAACCGGGAAGAGGGAGACAGAATTCGCGCGCTGGTCACATTTAGCGCGATTGAGAAGTGCGCGCGTTGTGCAAAAGAAACAAGTGCTACAATTTTGCCAACTCGGCCCGCGTCAGTTCAACCAGCGGCTTGATGGTTGCCGCGCTGAAATCGAACGGCGAACCCGCGGCTTTGAATAATTCGGGCAGCGGTTTGGAGCCGCCGAGGGCGAGAGAGCTTTTGTACTGATTGAGCGCTCCGGCTTTATCGCGTTTTGAATTAGCCCACACTTGCAGAGCGCCGAGTTGGGCGATGCCGTATTCGATATAATAAAAGGGATGGAGAAAAATGTGGAGCTGGCGATGCCACAAATAGGCGCGGCTTTTATCGTAGCCGGTCCAGTCAACGTCGCCACCGAAACGGTCCATCAGTTCCAGCCAGGCGACGGCCCGCGCGGCGCGTGTGTGGCCGGGATGGGTGTAGATCCAATGTTGAAAGGCGTCGACAGTCGCAATCCACGGAAAAATTCCAAGGATGCCTTCGAGATGGGTCCGACGGGCGCGGTTGGCGTCCGGGCCGGAATAGAATTCCTCGAGGAATTCGTTGCCCAAAAGTTCCATGGTCATCGAGGCGACTTCGCAGAACTCAATGGGCGCCGAACGGTAGGCATACAAATCCTCCTCGCTCGTGGCGAGCGCGTGGAAAGCGTGGCCAGCCTCGTGCAAAATGGTTTCCACGTCGCGTTGCAAACCGACGGCGTTCATGAAAATGAACGGGACGCGCGATTCCGCGAGCGTGGATTGGTAACCGCCGGGGGCCTTGCCTTTTCGGTTCGCGAGGTCCAGCAGGCGCAGGTTTTGCATGCGCTGAAACCCCCCGGCCAGGTCGCGGTCGAGATGATTGAAAATATTCTGCGTGCGTGAAACCATTTGATTCACTTCGGCAAATGGTTTGAGCGGTGGACGGTTGAGCGGATCCACAGCGAGGTCCCATGGGCGCAGCGATTCGACATTCAGTTTCTTGCGTCGTTCGGCCTGGAGTTCGCGCACAGCCGGCATGATTTCACGAGCAACAGCATCGTGAAATTTTGTGCAATCGTCCGGTGTGTAATCGAAGCGGCCAAGCCGGCGAAAGGCGTAATCGCGATAATTATCGAAGCCGGCGTTTTTCGCGATTTGCTGGCGCAGCTTGATTTGTTTGTCAAAAATCTCCTCGAACTTCTCGGCTTCCTGCAACCGGCGATTGGCGACGACTTCCCACGCATCCTTGCGCAGGGCGCGGTCGGGTTCTTCGAGATAACGGCCCATTTGCACGAGCGTCCGTTCTTCGCCGCGGAAGATAACGGTCAATGATCCGCTAAGTTTCTGATATTGCTGGCTGAGTTTGGCTTCGTCGGTTTCGAGCGGGACATTTTCCGGGCGAAAAAGTTCGACGTGATTTTTCACGTCGCGGTCGAAGACGAAATACCGGCTGTCGGATTTATTTTTGGAATCGCGGAGGTCGTCTCTCCGGCGGAGGTAGATTTTTTCCAATTCGAATTGCCGTGGCTTGAGTTCGGGATCGATTTTTTCCACGAAGTGCAGGTAGGCTTTTTCCGCGTGGGTATTGTCCGTGTGGCAGGTCATCGCGATGTAGCGCTTGGAAGATTCCTCATCGAGCGCGGCGTTGAGTTCGCTCCAGTCGAGCAGCCATTGTTCGAGATCGGCGGTGGTCTTGCATTGGGCGGCGCGCGATTGAAGCTGGTCGAGCAGCGGCGCGATTTGCGCCCAATCTCCCAAATCGATTTGTTCCGGCACGAAACGGCGCGGCTTGTGCACCGGCAAGGAATCAAACGGCAATAAATTCATCCGCGAAAGATAATGTCACAAGGCGGTCGCGGCAACCTGAGTATTTGAGGCTGAGTATTAGAACCCATCTCATAAATAGGGAGCGGAGCGGCAGCTTCTGTCGTCCCTGTGGGACTTTGGATCTCGTTGAACGCTTACCCACCGATAAATCGGTGGGTTATTTTCTTTCAAGCGAATTGTGAAACAGTCTACCGCCATTCGTGTTTTGGATAGCGGCGCTGCAATTCGGATTTGAGGCGGGGATAATGCTCGCGCCAGAAATTTGCGAGGTCCTGGGTCACTTGCACCGGCTTCATGCCGGGAGTGAGGATGTGGACCAGCACCGGCACGCGGCCAAGGGCGATTTTCGGCGTCTGCGTGACGTCGTAAAGCTCCTGGATGCGCATGGCGATGTGCGGCGGGTTGCCGGCGTCGTAGGAAACTTTCGGCGTGCGGCCATTCGGGAGCGACAGGCGTTCCGGCGCGTGTTTATCGAGCAATTCCCGCTGCGCATGAGAGAGCCACGATTGCACGACGGGTTTGACCTCGCGGTCTTTGATGTCTTTATAGCCAATCGCGCCGTGACAAATTTGTTCGATGAGATGACGACGGTCATCGTCGGCGACGGGCGGCAATTCAAATTCCGGGCACCATTTGCTTAACAGATTCAGCCGCAGAATCCATTGCTCGACCGTATGGTCCCACTCTTTCAAGACGAGATTTCCGGCCACGACTTCATCGGCCAGCAGGCGCGCGGCGGCATCGGCGGGCGGTGGTTCGATGCGCCGGGCTGAAAGCGCGAGGCCGCGGAAGCGCGATAGTTCAGCGGCAGCGACGCGCTTTTGCGTGGGATCGAACTGAACTTTCAGTTCGGCTTGAATGTCTTCTGGAAAAAGTTCGCGCAACCAGTCCACCTCAATGGCGGTGGCGAGTGAAAGAATGGTGCGGACTTCCTCGTCTTTGCCTTCGACTTCGCGGACTTCGGCGGCGACGAACAAGAGCGCGTGCTGGACGACGCTTTCACGCGCGAGGACGCCGCGGCGGTTGTGGACGAGTTCGCAACGCAGCGTGCCCTGGTCGAGCCGATGCGCGACGCGGTCCGAAAAGCCGATGAGGACGCATTTTTGCAGCGCCTCGTCTTTCACCTCGCGCGGTTCCACATCGAGGCCTTCCTTTTTGGCGATGCGCAAAAAATGATCGAACAACGGGCCGACCTGCCGCGCGGTTACTGCATGAATGCCGAGTTTGCGGCAGGCGTCCATGCGGAATTGATTCTTCGATGCATAAGTCCAAGCACGCATGAGGATCCAGAAATCGGACGAGGCTTTTTCACCGAGCAGATCTTCGCGAAGTTGACTCGTGTCGCGGCCGATGTTTCGAAGGAGCAGATCGCGCCCCTGGGTGAGCGCGGCGACCAGCGCGGCCTGGTAGACGCACCCGTATTCCTGCGCGGCGAGCAACATGCGCGCATAGCGCGGGTGCAGGGGGAAGGCGAGCATTTTGCGGCCGATGGGGGTGATTTGCAGCGGCGGACTGGCGACTGGAAGGTCGCCAGAACCCGCAGGCTGGAAACCCTGCGCTACGGGCCTGAGCGCGCCCAAATCCGTGAGGAGTTCTTCGGCGTGGGCGAGGCCTTGTTCATCGGGTGGTTCGAGCCAGCGGAATTTGCGCAGGTTTTCCACGCCGGCGGCTTTCAAGGTGAGCACCACTTCGGCGAGGTCGAGGCGTTTGATCTCCGGCAATTCCTGCGCGGAACGGTGCGCGTGTTCGTCGCGCGACCAGAGCCGCATACAGACGCCGGGCGCGGTGCGGCCCGCGCGGCCAGCGCGTTGGTCGGCGCTGGATTGAGAGATTTTTTCGACGAGCAAGGTGTTGATGCCGCGGTTGGCATCGAAATGAGGGATGCGCGCGAGGCCGCTGTCGATGACGAGCCGGACGCCGTCAATCGTGAGCGAGGTTTCGGCTACGTTGGTTGAAACCACAACTTTGCGTTGCGGATAACGGGCGACGGCGGCGTCCTGATCGTGCGGCGGAAGTTCGCCGTGTAGCGGCAGCAGGATAAAACCTTTGGCCTCGTCAGTGTGACGGATGGCCTCGATGGTTTGCGAAATCTCAAAGCCGCCGGGCATGAAGACGAGGACATCCCCCTGGCCTCCGGAGTTGACATAGCGGCTGAAGGCGTCGGCGGCCTGGTCCCAAATGGGGCGTTTGTCCGTATAGCTCGGGTCCGGGGAGTATTTGATTTCGACGGGGAAGGTCCGACCGGCCGAAGTCAATACGCGCGGTTTCAGATAGTGAGCGAGCAAATCTGTATCGAGCGTGGCGGACATGACGGCAAGACGCAAATCCGGGCGGGTGCTTTCCTGCACGTCCAGCGCGCGAGCCAGGGTGATGTCGCCATAAAGATGGCGCTCGTGAAATTCATCAAAGAGCAGGACGGAAACGCCTTTGAGTTGCGGATCATCAATCATCTGGCGCAGCAAAACGCCTTCAGTGACAAAACGGATTTTGGTGTTGGCGGAGGTGACGTTTTCGAAGCGGATTTGATAGCCGACTTCGCGGCCGAGCTTGACGCCGAGTTCCTGCGCGACGCGCGTGGCGAGCAGGCGGGCGGCGAGGCGGCGCGGTTGGAGGATGACGACCTGGCCGTCACCGAGCAACCCGGCTTGAAGGAGCATTTGCGGGACCTGCGTCGTTTTTCCCGAGCCGGTGGGCGCGGACAAAATCAAACGGTTACCAGTGCGCAGCGATTCAACGATCTGCGAATGGATTTCCCAGATGGGGAGGGATGTTTCAGGCACGGTAACGGAAAGGATTTACCTCAAGATCAGGAAAAGCGGATATGTCTCAACGCCAGCGCCGCCAGGGTTAGGATGAGCATCATTCCCGCAGGCATGAACTTTTTGGTTTTTGTGAGGCGAATGGCGAACACGACGAGCAAAGCCGCGAGCAGGATGTCAGCGACATAGTATTGAAAGATGATGCCCGCCGCGCAAAGGCTCAGGAGTGCGGCAAAGCTCACGGACATAATCAGCGACACCTTGCTGTTCGCCTTCAGAAAACCAATCAGCCCGCCAACGACGAGCAGCACGATGTAAATCCAAAGGACCAAAGTTGCGAAATTGTGCATTGGCGCAGGCTGCCTTAATTGCCGGCCACGTCCAAGCTCAGAATTTCCCCGGGCTCGCATTCCACGGTGACCTCGAATGGGCGGCAGCAGATTTCGCAATCCGTGGTGAATTGCTGCGAAGCGACGCTGGTGTCCAGGGTGATGTCGAACGACTGGCCACAGAATGGGCATTGGATAGTCGCAGAGGCTTCCATGGGGAAAGTTTAGCTGTTGGGATGGTCGGTGGGAAGGAAATCAGCGGCGGTCATAGACCGCCGCTACAGTACAAAGATTTGCGCTGGCAGGGTTGATAATTTATTGTGCGGTATGCCCGGATTTTTTAAACGGAACATCAGCTTCCAAGGCCGCATGGCGCGCGGCATCACGGGATCCATTCTGCTTATTGCCGGGATTATCGCGGCGGACTCTACTTTGTGGGCGGCGATTCCACTGGTGGTCATCGGGCTGTTTTGCATCTTCGAGGCGGTCCGCGGCTGGTGTTTTCTTCGGGCCTGCGGGATCAAGACGAAGGTTTAGGAGGGTGGCGCTCCGGGCTTACGGTTCCACGTAAACGGGCATTCCCATCCAAACGATTTTCAGCAGGAGTTCCGCATTCCAGTTGGCGAGGCGAAAACATCCGTGCGATTCAGTGCGGCCCACGTCTTCGGGCCGGGGCGTGCCGTGAATGCCGTAACCGGTTTTGTCGAGACCAATCCAGACCGCACCGACGGGATTGTTGGGGCCAGGCGGCAGGATCAATTTTATCGTGGGCTGCTCTTTTGCTTCGGGCGATTCGGGAAATAATTCCGGGTCAAAGGTATAATTCGGATTCGGTGCGATGACCGCGACGTGCAATTCGCCGACCGGCCGTTTCTCCACGCGCTGCGCGATGCTGCACGGGAAATGAACGAGCAAGTTGCTTTCGGAATCGAAGGCCTCCAGAATTTTTTCCGACAGACTGATGCGCGCGAAGGCGGCTTTACCGGGCGGATCGTCGACATTGATATCCGGCACGTGCACCGAGGTTCCCGCGGGAACGTTCGTCCAATTGATGCCTGGGTTTATCCGGCGAAGCAAATCGGGATGAGAATGGCTTTTTTCGGCGACGAGTTCGAGAATGGTTTCGTAATCGAGGGCGCTTTGCTGTGATTTTCCGAGCCAGGTTTTGCTCACGGGCTGAAGGCGCGCGAGATCGTTGGAGGTCACGGTATAGGTGGTCAGCGGCGGGACGTCCAATGTGAGATTGGTCTTGGTGGCGTCGTCGAGTTCACCGGTTTCGGGCAGGCTGGATTGATGTTGGAAAGCGCGAAGGGCGGCGCGCGTTTGGGAGCCGATTTTGCCATCGAGAGAGCCGGAGGAAATTCCCTGGCGATCCAGCGCGAATTGCGCCTCGAAGATGGTCTGGACCGGTCGAGGAAATCCCACAACTGGGGAAACCAGCGGCCCGGTCACTTTTGGCCGGGCCGGAGGAGCCGAGGTGGTGACGACGCTGACTGCGGGAGGAGTGGCTTTGCGGGATCTGGTTTTCCCCGCTGCCCACCAAAGCCATATCAATCCCGCCGCCGCAAGAATAACCAGCAGCCAGAGAAGGGCGTTGCCCGAGCGGCGTGACCCGGCAGATGGATATTTCTGAAAATTCTCTAACCGCACGCCCGCATTAAGCACAAAGACGGGATATTTCCCAAGAATTAAGTTGTCAGCGCGACGCGATTATCGGCGGCGTCAAGGCCCGGGGAATCGCAGGCGGAAGAATTGATTCGTCCCGGTCATCGGCTCGGATTGGAGATTTTGACCGTTGAATTGCAACGGCGAACCGGAAGCGGGAACCCACGTTCCCGATGACAAGCTATCGGAAGTTTCCAAGAGGAAGCCTGACGGTGACAAGGGCCACGAGATGAGGAGGGAATTTCCAAAATTTAGCAGAGTGACCGATGGCGGGTTGACGACGTCGATGGAATTGGCCAGGCCAGTGTGACCGGCGCCGTCGTTGGCCTGCAGCACCAGGCCTGAAAAAACCTGGGGAACGGTTATGGTCCCGCTCCAGACACCGGCGACGAAATTACCGGAAACTTGCGGGGAAACGGTTACACCGTTGGTGGAGATGAGCATCGCCGTTCCCACGAAGTTGGTGAAAGTGCCATTGGTGGTGTCTTGCGCAACAATAGTGACGGCGAAGGGCGCGCTCTTGAAGCGCGGTGAAGGGATTGGGTTCCAGGCGAAGTGATCGAAGCCGGTCACAGTGAGCGTGGCATTTGAGCTGGTTATCGATCCAAAGAGGTTGGTCACGGTGACGTGATAGATGCCTGCGTTGGTCGCGGAGACCGTGGTGAAGACCAATGTGGAATTGGTGGCGCTGGGAATACTATTTGTCCCGACATACCATTGATAATACAAGGGGGCGGCTCCGTCGGCGGTGACACTGAAGGTCGCATTGCTACCCACAGAAACAACCAGATTGGTGGGTTGAATGGTGATGGTGGGCGGGATGGGAAAGGCCACGACATTTTTGTAAATGGAAAGCGTGTTGTTGTAGGCGTTTCCAAACACGACGTCCGGACGGCCGTCACCATCCAGATCGGCCAGCACCACGCCGGACGGATTGGACCCGCTGGAAAAATCCACCCGGGTGGCCAGCGAGGAGGCGGTAAAACTTCCAGGAGCGCTGATATTTTTGAAAATTGAAAAACCGTCGGTGAGCTGAGTGACTAGTGCGATGTCGAGCTTTCCATCGCCATCCATGTCTGCCAGCGCCACAAAATTGACCCAACCAGGCGTCGCAAAGCTGACCGGCGCGGCAAATGAACTGATAGTGATTGTGCCGGGAGTGGCGGTATTTCGCAGAACACCGATGGTGTGGGAGCCACTTTCGCCACCGACGACTATATCCAGTTTGCCGTCGCCATCGAGATCTCCCAGGGCCAGACCGTAGGGCGTGGCGGGAGCGGTAAAGTTCACTGCCGGCGCGAATGAATTGGTATCAATGACTCCTCCCAGGGTGACATTACGGAAGACGGAAATGGAGCTGCCTGCGTAATTAGCTGAAGCAATGTCTGGCTTCCCATCGCCGTCCACATCACCGATCACCACGGTTGTGGCGCCGGCGCCCGTCGAGAAATTAACTCGTTGAGCGAAGGCAATATTGCCAACGACGCTGTTGTTTTTGAAGATAGAGATGGTGCTCTCATTGTGGTTTCCGGTGACAATCTCAGGTTTGCCATCGCCATCGAGGTCTTGAACAGCAACGCCGCGGACGGCATTGCCCGCCGGCAAATCGATGTGAGGCGCGAAGGAGTTGGTGGTGATGGTTGCGCCCGGTGCGCCAATATTTCTAAAGATGCAAACGAGATTCTGGTCAGCATTGCAAGCCACGATGTCGAGCTTCCCATCGCCGTCCAAATCCGCGGTGGTGAGCGTGTAAGGGTCTGCGCCGCCGGTGCCCAAATCCGTCACGAGATCGACGCGGGGCGCGAAGGAGCCGGCGGTGAGCGAACCATTGGTGCTGATATTCTGGAAGATGGACACAAAACCGGCATAGGCACTGGCCACGATCAAATCGGGTTTGCCGTCATTGTTCAAATCCGCAATGTAGACCCGAAGCGGTCCGTTGCCTGTGCCGAAAGTCACGCTCGGCGCGAGAGAGGAAGCGCTGAACTGGCCGGCGCCGGGGAAGACTGGCAGGAACGGCTGGTCGGAATAACCGGTCAGTGCATTGACGGTGACTGAGATTGGCGAGAAAGTGGCGCCGACCGGGACGATGGCCACCAGACTGGTTGTGCTCGTGCTCGTCACTACAGCCTGCACTGCCCCAAAGTAGACAACGTTGTTGGAAATCACGGGATCAAAGTTCGCGCCCGTAATAGTAACGTTGGTTCCAGCCGCAGACGCTGTGGGATTGAAGGAGAGGATTGTGGGAACACCAGCAGGCGGCGGAGTAACGAATAGCGCGGCGTTGGAACTGGTGGCCGAGTCGTAAATATTGCTGACCGTAACCGAGTAAGCCCCCGCATTCGTCGACTGGACATTATTCAGTGTCAGCGATGAGTTCGTGGCTCCCGGAAGGTCGTTTGTTGAATTTAAATGCCACTGGTAAGTCAACGGCATCGTGCCGGAGGCGATGACATAAAAGTTCGCGGTACCTCCCACGTGAGTCGTTTGATTGGTTGGCGGTTGAACGATGACGGGCGGACGAGGCACGATGCATTTCCCGGCGCTGCTGGCATTGTAGATCGCCTGAATCTCGATTTGGCTGAGCGCGCGACTGTAGATACTCATTTCGTCCAGATCGCCGATGAAATTATATAGGGATACTCCGCCGGTTCGTTCTCCGAGCAGGAGGTTTGCCGTTGTCTTCGGGGTGATAAAGCCGACGTTGGTATTGGCGACGAGCGTTCCATTCCAATAAATCGAGGCTGCGCCGGATGCCTGATCATAGGTCATGGCGACATGTTGATAGCGAGAATTGAGAATACCCGGCGCGGAGAAAAATGAGTGGGCAATGTTATTTGTATCAACAATGTTTGCATAGAGGCATCCGGCTCCTCCGATAGCGGAAGTCCAGAAATGCACTCCGACCTCTGTCCCGTCATATTGCCATTCAAACACGGGAAGTTGATTTACGAGGTCGGCGGGGCGGATCCAGCCTTCGAGGGTGAATCCTGGACCGCTGCCAACATTTAACGAAGGCGTCGCGGGAATTTCCACGCAGCCACCGCTGCCATTATAATGGAAGGCGGCGTTTATCTTTCCGGTGGTGTATGAGATAGCACCGTTCGTTATGAAACCGTGATTTGCTCCCCAGCCGTCCAAGGTATTGGTTTCGCCGGCCCACCAGCTAATCAGGTTTGTGGAAGGTTGAACGCAGGACGGTGTGTTGACCGTAAGAGTGGCATTTGAACTTGTGACTGAACCGAATGCATTCGACATGACCATGTAATAAGTGCCCGCGCTGGACAACTGCACGTTGGTCAGAGTGAGGGTCGAGTTGGTCGCTCCGAGAATACTGGAGTTTCCGTACCATTGATAAATTGGGGGAGTGGATGAGTTAACTGTTACCGAGAAGGAGGCATCATTACCTACGGACGCGACGAAATTGGTTGGTTGGGCAGTGATAATGGGCGGGGCGGCGATGGGAACCCCGTTCTGGTAGACTGAAAGTGAGCCGTCGTAGGTATTGCCGAACACAACATCAGGTCGGCCATCGCCATCGAGATCGCCGAGTGCGACGCCATTGGGATTGGAACCGGCTGGGAAGTCTACGCGCGTCGCCAGCGAGGCGGATGTGAAACTTCCGGGGAAACTGAGATTCTTGAAAATAGAAAACTTGTTTGACGGTTGGGTAACCAGCGCGAGGTCGAGCTTGCCGTCGCCGTCCAGATCCGCCAAGGCAACGAAATTTACCCAGCCCGAAGCTGCAAAGGTAACGGGCGCTGCGAAGGAGTTGGTGTCAATATTACCCGGGTTAGAGGTGTTCCGATAAACGGCAACCACCTGGGATTGGCTTTCGCCGCCAACGACCAGGTCTAATTTGCCATCGCCATCAATGTCCCCGATTGCCAAAGCGAAGGGCGTTGCGGGAGCGGCAAAATTCACCGCCGGAGCGAAGGAATTGGAATTGATGATTCCGTTCAGGCCGAGATTGCGGAAGATGGAAATGGTGTTGCCGGAGAAATTAGCCGAGGCAATATCGGGTTTTCCGTCGCCGTCCATATCGGCAATGACTACAGTCGTGGCGCCGCTTCCAGCGGCTAAATTGACCGGCGGAGCAAAATCAATATTGCCGGGAGCGCTGTTGTTTTTGAAGATGGAAATGTCGTTATCATTCTGGTTTCCGGTGACGATTTCAGGTTTGCCATCGCCATCGAGGTCTTGCGCCGCCACGCCGCGCATGGTGTTGCTGGCCGGCAGGTCAATGCGATCAGCAAAGGAACTGGTGGTGATGGTGGCGCCGGGCGAGCCAATATTTCTAAAGATGCAAAGGAGATTGTGGTCTGCATTGCAGGCGACGATGTCGAGTTTGCCGTCCCCATCGACGTCCACAACCGTGAGCGTGTAAGGATCCGCGCTGTTGGGAAGGGAGTCCACGAGCAGATCGACGCGCGGGCCAAAAGAGCCGGCGGTGAGCGAGCCATTGGTGCTGATGTTCTGAAAGACGGAAACAACCCCGGCGTAGCAACTCGATACAATTAAATCTGGTTTGCCGTCATTGTTCAAATCGGCGAGATAGACGCGAATCGGTCCATTTCCCGTGACAAAAGTCACGATTGAACCCACGGAAGAACTGTTGATTTGTCCAATGCCAGGAAAGACGGGCATGAAGGGCTGGTCGGCAAACGCGGTCAGGCCGTTGACCGTGACCGAGATTGGCGAGAAGGTGGCTCCCGCCGGGACGGACACCGTCAAATTGGTCGCGCTTGCGCTGGTCACTGCCGCTTGCACCGCTCCGAAGTACACCACGTTATCAGCCGCGTTCGAGCTGAAGTTGAAACCGGCAATGGTGACATTGGTGCCCACGATTCCGGACGCGGGGTTGAACGAGGTGATTACCGGCACTTCGACGACGTTTAGTGTCGCGCTGACGGCAGGTGCGGCGCCGATCGAATTTGAAACGATGACCGAATAAAGTCCGGCGTCGGTGAGTTGAACGTTGGGGAAAACCAGGGTGGCGTTGGTGGCGCCGTTAATATTCGTGCCACCGGAACTGCCATAAGTCCATTGATAGTAAAAGGGTTTGGTTCCAATAGCGGCCACGGTGAACGTGATGGTTTGGCCTGCGATCACGGTTTGGTCTGATGGCGCGATCGTAATGACGGGCACAGAATCCACGATGCTCAGGAGCGCGTTGCTGCTGGTGGTCGTGCCGGCGATGTTGGTCACGACGACGGTGTAAGCTCCCACGTCCGCAGGCGAGACGTTGGTGACGATTAAATTGGTGGTTTCAGTTCCCGCAAAGCCGCCTCCGTCGGTGAGATTGGTTCCGTTGAGTTGCCATTGATAGAACAGTGGCATGCCGCCGCCAGCCTGGACGGAAAAGGTTGCGGTTGCGCCATCCAATACCGCCTGGTCTGCCGGTTGGACGGTGACGGACGGACGGCTGATGATGGAGACGGAATAATCACGCTCGAAGCTGGCCATGCTCGTGAGATTGGTGAAATAGATCGCGCCGCTGTAGGTGCCCACGATTAAATTGCTCGCCGACGAATTCAAATTTACGGTGACGGTGGCCGCGGGGTCTCCGGGATTTAATGTGCCGCTCGTCGGGGCGGCATTGAGCCACGGAACGGTGTTAACGAGCATCCAATTCAGCGAATTGGTTCCGGCGTTAGTTAAACTTAGTTCCTGGGAAGTAACGGTGAACGGGCCGCCCGCACCGCCAATGGATGAGAAACCGGTATCCGGCTTGATGTGCAGAGCTTCGGGATTGGCGAGCGCATCAATGAGCTTTTGCCCGGCGGGTGTGCCCCAACCCGTGCAAAGGTCATAGCCCGGCGTGGCGAAGAATTTTGTGGGGCTGCTCGAGCTGGTATTGTCTCCGGAAGTGGTGTCGAAGAAGCATAAGGAGTAGCTCGAACCGGAGCCGATTTTGTACAACAAGGGGTTGATAAAGCCAATGGTCGGCTGGTTGTTGGCCACGGCTTCCTGGTTCACCAGCGCCGCAAAGCTGGCCCACAACGGGGCGGAACAACTTGTGCCGCCCACGCGAACATCCCGGCCATCCACCCGCACGTAGACGTTTTCCCCCGTCAATGCGACGTCGGGAATGTTTCGCATCGTGGTTGAGCCCTGGTTGGCGCTCATGTTGATATTGGTTTGCCAGTCGGGAATTCCGTATTGGGTGCTGATGCCTCCGCCGCTGCCGACGCCATTGTAGCGGTTCCAGACGGTTTCCGAAGTCCGCGGCCCGCCCGCAGTGGCGGTCGAAAGAATCGTTCCGCCGACCTGCGTGATCAGAGGAGTATCTCCGGGAAAATCGATTAGTCCGGTAAACGCATCGGCGTCGCCTGAAGCGTTAAAGAACGATTGGCCTTGCATGGCCATCTCCTGGAAGATTTGGTCGGTGGCCGGGTTGGCCGCGCCGTTGGGAATAAACCACGAGCAACTGAGCTGTTTTGCCGTGTTGTCGCTGACCATGCGATTGAGAATGGTTTCGAAGGGCGACGGGTTCGGCGCGATATAAACGATCACCTGGCTCAAACCCGGGGCCATCGAAATAGCTGCTTCGATGTCCAAAGATACTTCGACTTCACCGCCGGCGCCGCTGGGCTGGCTGCTGGCGCCGCTCAGCAGGACATTGACCAGTGGGACATTGGGCAGGCCGGCCTGAGTTTCGTAGTAGGCAATATCGCTTGGGGTGTAGCCGTCGAATTGCAGCAGGCCCAAAACTTGTCCGGCGCCGGTGAGCGAAGTGCCCGGCAGGTAGGCGGCGCGGAAGTCATTGCCGCGATAAGTGCCGGACGGACCGGAGCCGGCGTTGGGTTCAGCGTTCGCCTGGCTGGTTAAAACAACTGACTGAAGTCGCGGGCGCGCCAGCGTGTAATTGTCCATGCCGCCCACGCTCAACACGCGCACGGCGAGGTCAAGCGAGGGTTCAGAATCAGGCGCGTAAAATGTGCGCGCTTCAGTGGGGTGTTGGTACGTCCGAAGGGTGGTATGAAAAACCCGTTCGATGTCGGCGACGGCCCCATTCACTTCCAGCAACATCCGATTGGCATGTTCGGCGTTCACACGGAAACCGTTGGCGGCGGCGAAATTTTTCAGGGCACTGTAATCTTCCGTCGTGGGTCCGAATCGTTCCGTGAATTGTTCGCGGGTCAGGTAGTGACGATAGTTGGGGCTGGCCGGATCGCTGATTTGATGAAGCAGATTGCTCAGGGCGGACTGGTTGCGAAAAGGCAATGTGATGGCAACGGAAAGGCGGTCGCCGGCCGGCATCTGACCCAGTGGCTGTGCCAGCCGGGCGGCGGCGGGTACGTGCGCGGATATAAATTGCCGGGCCGGCTGCGCTGGCGCTGAAATCGCGAGCAGCAGGGCCGCGCAAAGAATGACGGCGCGCCAAGGGGTGGTTGAGTGGTTCATGGAAAGGTGCCTTGTGTGCTAACTTTGAGAATTTCATTTAGCCGGGAATTCTCAAACGCCAGTCTGCCAAACTTAACCCGCTGAAATTAGATGATTCCGACCATCATTTTGGTATTGAATGACGCCGAACACCGTCCTTGGCAGCCACCTTGTTCATTCGTGGCGATTATGTTAGCTGGACGACTTCTGTCAATTGAATTGTCCCCTCGGAAAGGGCAAGATTTCTTTCATTTTGCACCTCATAATTCGAAGAAGACTCTTAGTTTATCGATAAAGGTAGTTTGATACTCCGTTTGCTTCGCGCGGATGATGCTGGTTTCGGTTTGGGCGGCAAGGACGCCTTCATTTTCCATTTGCCGCTGGGCGAGGAGGGAGCTGAGTTTGGTGAGCAATTCCGGATTTTCCTTCAGGCTGTTGGCGAGAATAGGTTTTCCAATTTCCACCACTTCGCAATCCGAGTTGGCGACGATTGATGCGCTTCGTTTCTCGCCGGTGAGCAGGGACATTTCGCCGAAACAATCGCCGGAACGCAATGAGGCGACGTGGGTATCGAAACCGTGATGGTTCACAACCACATTGGCTTCGCCTTCCACGAGGACGAACATCGAATCGCCGTTGGCTCCCTGGTGAATGATTTTTTCGCCGCGGCCGAAATTCGAGATTTGTCCGCGCGGGAAAAGGGCGTCGAGCTGGGCATCGGTGAAGGATTTGAACAAGGGTTGCTGGCGCAGCATGAGGCGCGCGGCGGATTGGACTTCCTGTTGCTTGCTGCGGGCGGGCCGCTCGATTTGCAGCGTGCGCGTGGGAAAGGGGATCTTGATGCCGTGCCGCTGCAAACTGTACCAAATGTTGGTGCGGATGGAATCGCACACGTCGTTATAAAACAAATGATTGTCGATCCAGAATTTGATCTCGTACTCGATGCTCGAATCGCCGAAATTTTTCAAATAGACCTTCGGCTTGGGTTCGGGCGCGACGCCTTTGGCATTGGCCGTGGCATGAAGCAGCACGTCTTTTACGCGACTCGGCGGGGCGGAGTAATCAATGCCGATGGCGACGCGCACGGCATGACGCCGCGTGGGGCGGTTCACATTAACAATGGTTTGCGAAGCCATCTGACGATGTGGAATTTCAATGACGATATCGTCGTTAGTGCGGAGACGAGTAGCGCGCCAATTGACCTCGATGACTTCGGCGTAACGATTATCGATGAACAACCAATCGCCATGCGCGTACGGTTTGCCCGCTTGCAGGGCGATGCCGGAAATGATGTTGCCCAGCGAATCCTGCATGGCGAAACCAATGACCAGCGCGGCAATGCCCGGCGCGATGATCAGGCCGCCGAAGGTCTGGCCGTAAAAATGTTGCAACGCCCAAAAAATTGCCACGATCAGGATGCTCAACCGCACGACTTCGGGCAGGAACTTGGGAACGTCGATATTCTGAAGCTGTTTGAAATAGATTTCCCACACGTAACGGTCGACCAGGGAAATGATAAACACGCCGCCGAAAATGACGGTGAAAGCGCCGATGTGGTGAACAATGGTCCAGTCAGGCCGCAATAATACGGCGGGAAGAAACACCGCGAATCCCAGTGAGAAGGCATGATATAAGATACCCAGCCGAACGCCGTGCCTGCGCTTCAGGCGGCGCCCCAGCATGACCATCATGTAGTAAAGGCCGGGCGCGATGAGTGCGACGAGCAGGATTTGCAACCAATCGTGTTGCAGCCAAAGTGGCAGATGGGTGACCGTAACGACGGAATCGACTGTGGCTGGCGCGTTCGTGCCCAAAGCTGGGTTTGAGTTCGTTGGATCCATGCTGTGGCTGCGATTATATCAAAACGGTCAGAAAGCAACAATAGCGGGATGACTGCGGCTGCGGCGTTTCCCGTCCCAAGGCCCGGCTAAGTTATGTTTAAAACCGTCAATTTGCGGTCCATTTGTAATCGTAACCCGCGGGTGGTTCATAAAAAACAGGGAACCCGCGGACGCCTTCGACTCCGTTCCAATAGATCCTGATGCAGTCTGCGTGGCCGTCGACAAAACTCATTACGTTGAGTGCATCCGCGAATTGCAAAGGCTGCTTGCGCACGTGGCTGCTCAAACCCAGCCCGCCGGAAATTTCTCCGATGAGTTCGGTTTTAGCCGGCTGGCGGACCGAAGCGAACGGCTTTTGCGCCATGCGCAGGTCGTTGGTATGTTTGCGTGTGCCTACGCCGCCGTTGAACCAATAACTGGAAAAGTGCGTCCAGGACTGGCTGGAAAAGCTTCGGCCGGCGGCGGGTGGATGCTTGAACCACGAGGCGAGCGTGCCCGTGAAGGCAAAATCATCAGCGGCACAGATGAACACCGAGTTGGATTTGCCGCCGGCATACGGCGCGATTGCTTCCTTGTAATCGAAATAAATTGAATTGGTATAGAATGCGATGGCATCGCCGTGCTCGTCGGCATATAAGTGAACGGCGAGGTTGATCTGGCGCGCGTTGCTGAGACAGGAAATCCGTTTGGCGGAAGCTTTGGCCCGGCTCAAGGCCGGCAAGAGCAACGCCGCTAAAAGCGCGATGATGGCAATGACGACCAGCAATTCAATCAGAGAGAACGCCTTTGGGCCCTGGAAGCGGATGCTCATCCTAAATTGGAAGGTGCAACAGAGGGGAAGGTATAGCAAGCCTCTGGAAACTGAATTGACTGCGCCGCGCGGCACCGCCAGATTCTTTGCTGTATGAAAGCTGCCGCAACGAAGGCCAGTGCAACCGATCTTCCCACTCGCAACCAGTCGCATGTCACTCGTCATTCTCCGGTTCCTACCGTGGATGCCGTGATGGCGGAGGAACGCGCCGCTGCCTTTACCAAACGCAGTATCAAGACCAGTGCCAAGCTTGCCGGACTGAAAATGGCGGTGAGCATGATGGACCTCACCACGCTCGAAGGCAAAGATACGCCGGGGAAGGTAGCCTATCTTTGCCGCAAGGCTGTCCAGCCGGCGGAAGCGAAATACGCCGTGCCGAGTTGTGCGGCGGTTTGCGTTTATCCGAACATGGTGAAGTATGCGCGGAAATTTCTCGGTGAAGATTCGCCGGTGAACGTGGCATCCGTGGCGACGGGTTTTCCGAGCGGTCAATATCCTTTGCGCACGAAACTCGAGGAAGTCCGGCGCGCGGTTGGCGAGGGTGCGGATGAAATCGACATGGTGATCGATCGCGGGGCTTTTCTCGATGGCGATTACGGCAAGGTGTTTGACGAAATCGCCGCGACCAAGGTGGCTTGCGGTCCCGCGCACCTGAAAGTGATTCTCGAAACCGGCGAACTGGTCACTTACGACAACGTCCGCCTGGCGAGCCAGATCGCGATGGAGGCGGGTGGGGATTTTATCAAGACCAGCACCGGCAAAGTGAATCCCGCGGCGACCATGCCGGTGACGCTCGTCATGCTCGAAGCGATACGCGATTATTTTTTTGCGACTGGCATTCGCATCGGCATGAAGCCGGCCGGCGGCATCCGCAATTCCAAGATGGCGCTCGCTTATCTCGTGATGGTCAAGGAAACGCTCGGGGATGATTGGCTGACACCCGACCTGTTCCGCTTCGGCGCCAGCACGCTCGTGAACGACGTGCTGATGCAAATCGTCAAGACCGTAGAGGGGAATTACCAGGGTGCGGATTACTTTTCGCTGCCTTGAGCGAGCCCAAACCCAATTCGTCCGCGTTGATCTTCTATCAAATGGAGGATGGCCGGACTCGGCTACAGGTCAGATTGGAGAATCAGACGGTTTGGCTGTCGCAAAAGCTCATGGCGGAATTGTTTCAAAAGGACGTTCGCACTATCAATGAGCATATTCAGAACGTCTTCGATGAGGGAGAATTGCAAGCGAATTCAGTTATCCGGAATTTCCGGATAACTGCCGCTGACGGAAAATCCTATGACACGCAACATTACAACCTTGAAGCAATCATCGCCGTCGGCTACCGCGTAAAATCGCATCGCGGCACGCAGTTCCGCATCTGGGCGACGCAACGGTTGCGCGAATACATTGTAAAAGGTTTCGCGCTCGACGACGAGCGGCTAAAGCAGGACGGGGGTGACGGCTATTTTGACGAGTTGCTTCAGCGCATCCGGGAAATTCGCCTGTCGGAAAGGAATTTTTACCGGAAGATTTGCGACATCTATCAGACAAGCGTGGACTACGATTCGCGGACGGAGATGACCGAGAGATTTTTTCAGACCGTGCAAAATAAGATGCATTGGGCGGCGCACGGTCACACGGCGGCGGAAGTCATTCGTCAACGCGCTGACTCTGCCAAGCCCAATGCTGGCCTGAAGTCATGGATCGGATCAAAACCGCGCAAAGCCGATGCCGCGGTTGCCAAGAACTATCTTACCGAAGATGAGTTGAAGCGCCTGGGTCTCATCGTCAGCCAATATCTCGACTTTGCGGAGTTGCAGGCGCTGGATCGACGTCCGATGTATATGCGCGACTGGATCGCGCGGCTTGATGCGTTCCTTACGGCTGGCGGACAGAGAATCCTGAATCACACCGGGAAAATTTCCGCTGAAGAAGCGAAGTTGAAGGCGGAGTTGGAATTCGATAAATTTGATTCGGTGCGCCGGAAATTGGAAGATGCACAGGCCAACGCGGAGTTTGCTGCAGAAGTGGATGATTTGGCGAAGCAAACAAAACATCTCGCGCCGCCAAAACGAAAGCCGAAGAAGAAATGAAACGTGACTATTCAACCGTTGGGCGGTGTTGCCGCGCCGCTTTGAATTTTTTTGCGGTGGGGCGTTGGTTTCGCGCAACGGCGTCGGCATCGCTGCGCTCGCCGACTTTTAAATCGGGGCAAAGCGGCAGCTTTGCCCTACCGTTGTTGGTTGCGGCTTTGCTGTGCGTTTGTTCGTTCACGGGCTTTTCGGCGGACACTAATGCGCTCGCCAAACTCCAAAACGTTCATCGTATCGTTTTCCTGGGCGATAGCATTACTTACGCGGGCGGATATGTGGCTGACGTGGAAGCTTATTATATTGCGCGATTTCCTGACCGGCATTTTGAATTCATCAATGTGGGGCTTTCGAGTGAGACGGTGTCGGGGTTGAGCGAAGCGTCGGAACAAAATCCGCGGCCGGATTTGCACGAGCGACTCGGGCGAGTCCTGGAAAAAACCAAGCCGGACCTCACGTTCATTTGCTATGGCATGAATGACGGGATTTATCATCCACCCGATGATGCGCGGCTTAAGGCTTTTCAAGACGGCATGAAATCGGTGCATCAGCAAATCGCCGCCACAGGCGCGAAAATAATTCATGTTACTCCGCCCGTGTTTGATCCCGTTGGCGCCAAGGCGAGAGTTTCGACGAATGCTCCATTCGGTTTCGGCCATCCGTATTGGGGCTATAACCAGACGCTCGATCAATTCTCCGAGTGGCTGGTTGCACAGCGCGCCGCCGGTTGGGACGTGGCTGATTTGCATTCCGGGATGAATCGCTGGTTGGCCGGGCAACGTGAGCGTGATCCGAATTTTAATTTTGCGAGGGATGGCGTGCATCCCGATGGCGAGGGCCACTGGGTCATGGCTAAACAGATTCTCCTGTATCTCGGCGCGAGTGACGTGGAAAATGTCAATGGGCCAAACATGATGCTCTTTCCGAATACGAATTGCGATGACATTATGCGATTGGTACGGCAGAAGGAAGAACTGCTGCGCGATGCCTGGCTGAATTTTTGCGGATTCAACCGCCCCGGAGTAAAGTCCGGCCTGCCGGTACCAGAAGCCGAGGCTAAGGCGGCCGAATTGGACAAGCAGATTCGTGAATTGGTAAAATAGATCATCGATGAAAACCAAATTGAAAGTCGCGCGCTCAAGGAAGTCTTCGCGCGCTCAAGCCGCCCGGCTCGAACTCGTGTCCCCCAATGGCGGACATGCCGTGGTCCCGGCGAAAGATCGGCGATTGAATTTCGGCGCGAAGTGGGACTACGCGCCTGCGCCGGAAGACTCGAAAAATTATGTCATCGCGCCACGGCACGAATTATTCATGAATGGCAAATTCGTCGCGCCGCGTTCGGGAAAATACTTTCCCTCCATCAATCCCGCGACGGAGCAGACCTTGACCCAAATCGCGGCGGGTAATGCCGCGGACGTGGATAGCGCCGTGAAGGCTGCGCGGCGCGCGTATGAAAAAACCTGGGGCAAAATGCCTGCGCGCGAGCGCGGCAAATATCTTTATCGCATCGCGCGCATCATCCAGGAAAAGGCGCGCGAACTCGCCGTGCTTGAAACGATGGACGGCGGCAAGACCATTAAGGAAAGCCGCGATGTGGATTTGCCGCTGGTGGCCGCGCATTTCTTTTATTACGCCGGCTGGGCGGACAAGTTGAAATACGCGTTTCCGGGAAAGACGCCGCAGCCGCTCGGTGTGGCGGGACAAATCATTCCGTGGAATTTCCCGCTGCTGATGGCGGCGTGGAAAATCGCGCCTGCGCTCGCTTGCGGCAACACGGTTGTGCTCAAGCCCGCCGAGACCACCAGCCTGACGGCGATGCGGCTCGCGCAAATTTTTCAGGAAGCGGAATTGCCGGAAGGCGTGGTGAACATCGTCACCGGTGCAGGCGAGACTGGCGCGGCGCTCGTGAATCATCCGGATATCGACAAAATTGCCTTCACGGGCAGCACGGAAGTTGGAAAACGCATTGCTCAGGCGGTGGCGGGCACGAAAAAGAGATTAACGCTCGAACTCGGTGGGAAGGCGGCGAATATTTTATTTGAGGACGCGCCGATCGACCAGGCTATTGAAGGTGTCATTGCGGGAATTTATTTCAACCAGGGTCATGTGTGTTGCGCCGGCTCGCGGCTGTTTGTGCAGGAAGGAATTTACCGCACGGTGATCAAAAAATTGCGCGACCGCATCCAGACGTTACGCGTGGGCGATCCGCTGGACAAGAACACGGACATTGGCGCGATTAACTCGAAGCCACAATTGGAAAAAATCCGCGAACTGGTGCAGAGCGGGGTGGACGAAGGCGCGGAACTGACGCAATCACGGTGCGACCTGCCGGCCAAAGGCTATTGGTTTCCGCCGACGTTCCTGACTGGCATCACGCACGCGCATCGCGTGGCGCAGGAGGAGATTTTTGGGCCGGTATTGAGTGTGATGACTTTTCGCACGCCTGAGGAAGCCTTTGAGCGGGCAAACAACATTCCTTACGGCCTTAGCGCAGGCGTGTGGACAGACAAGGGCAGCAAGATTTTCAAGATGGTCAACAAGCTTCGCGCCGGTGTGGTTTGGGCGAACACCTATAATAAGTTTGATCCGACGAGCCCATTCGGCGGCTACAAGGAAAGTGGTTTTGGACGCGAGGGTGGGTTACACGGGTTGGCGGCTTACTGCGCTTGAATTCGCCATTATAAAGCGTTATTTTCAGAGTGTGAGCACCGCAGAGAAAATCTTTCAGAAAGCCCAGAGTTTGCCGAAGCAAGCTCAGGCTAAGTTGCTTTGCATGGCCGAAAAGCTTGAGCATGAGTGTGAGACTGAAAATTCAAATTCGTTGACGTTGCGAGAGAGTGCCGAACTTCGTGGCAAGCTCGCCGCATGGGAAGAAGACTGGAGTGCTCCTGGCATGGAGGCGTATGACCGGCCTTAAGCGCGGCTACGTTGTCCTGGTTCTGTTTCCAAATTCCGATTTAGTTACGTTTAAGCGTCGTCCGGTTTTAGTCGTTGAGGCGAATGAACTCGATACGGGCTGCCGCAAATTGTCATCGTGATGATAACGAGCAACATGGCTCGCATGGGTCATCCAAGCCGGGTTTTTATTTCTTTGAAATCTTTAGAAGCCAAAGGCACCGGCCTGATTACAGACTCGATAATCATGACCGACAATCTGGCGACGGTGTTGGAAAAGGCAATTGTTGGCAAGCTTGGACACCTGTCAAATATGAAACTGGTTGATGCTGCTTTGCGGGTAACGCTGGGGCTATGATCTTACGAGAGTTGGTTGGGGCGACCCCTCCCCGTCATTAGCAATCGAGACTCGGATTTTTCTCACGGCAATCTTCACTCCGCATTGACAACGCCCGGTCTGCCGCTACTCTGTTTTAACTGCCTCGTTCTGAAAGAGAATGCGGCAGTGAACCAAACGTGGCAGAGAAAGACGATTATTTGGTGGACATGCTGGTGGATCTCGGTTTTGTGACCGCCCCGCAAGTCCAGGCACTCCGCACTGAGGCAAATGCCGCCGGAGTTGGCGTTGTCGATTTGATGCTGGCCAATAAGATTATCCGGCCGGCGGATGTCACCCAGGCCAAAGCCGCCCATTTCGGCGCTGAAGTCGTTAATCTTGGTGAAGTCTCCGTCGCCGATGATGTCATCGCCACCGTTCCGCGCCACATCGCCAAAAAATATCGTATCGTCCCCGTCTTCAAGCATGGCGATACCTTGACCATCGCGCTCGCCGATCCTTCCGACCTCGATACCATCGACAGTCTGAACCATTTGCTGCGGCTGGAAATCGTCCATCAGGTGGCGTCGGAGGCGGACATAGAAGCCGCGCTCAATAAGTATTATGGCGCGGACAAACGGGGATTGGGCGAGGACAGCCGTTTCAAAGACGTGGTGCAGCAATTGACCGAAGAGCATGTCCAGGCAGTGAATGACGACGCCACGGTCGTCGAAGCCGATGCGCCGCTCATCAAATTGGTGAACCAGATCATCGTTGAGGCGTTCAAGATGCGCGCGTCGGATATTCATCTGGAGCCGTTGGCCAAAAGATTTCGGTTGCGTTACCGCATTGACGGCATGATGCAGGAAATGAAGTCGCCGCCGAAGCGGTTGCAGGCGGCCATCATCGCGCGCCTGAAAATCCAGTCCAACATGTCCATCGCGGAACATCGCATTCCACAGGACGGGCGCATCCAGTCACAAGTCGGCAGCAAAATCATCGATTTGCGCGTGTCGTGCCTGCCGACCAACCATGGCGAAAGCATCGTCATGCGTATTCTGGACAAGGAAGGATTGAAGCTCGGTTTGCCTGAGCTTGGATTTTTTACCGATGACCAGCAGACGTTTGAAAAATTGATCGGGTTGCCCGACGGAATTCTGCTCGTGACCGGCCCGACCGGTTCCGGCAAGACGACTACGCTTTATTCCTGTTTGCACTTCATCAACCGGCCTGACCGTAAAATCATTACGGTGGAAGACCCGGTGGAATATATCCTGGCGGGCATCAACCAGGTGCAGGTCAGTGAGGCGGTGGGATTGTCTTTCAGTGCGGCCTTGCGCTCCATTCTCCGCCAGGCGCCGAACGTGATTATGATTGGGGAAATTCGCGATTTGGAAACGGCGTCCATCGCGATCAATGCGTCGCTCACCGGCCATTTGGTTTTCTCCACGCTGCACACCAACGACGCGCCGGGCGCGGTCACGCGTTTGATTGATATTGGCGTGAAACCGTTTTTGGTGGCCTCCTCCACTCGCGCGCTCATGGCGCAACGTTTGGTGCGCAAAGTCTGCCGCAAATGCGCCGCGCCTTACATGCCGACGGAAGCCGAATTGCGGGCGTTGGGCCTGGATGCGGCCACGATTGCGAACGCGACGCCAATGAAAGGCCGGGGATGTCCGGATTGTTCGAACACCGGGTGCCGCGGGCGTTTCGGTGTGTTTGAGATTTTTTTGATTGATGACGAGGCGCGGAAATTGATTTACGAAAAGGTGCCGACTTCCGTCCTCCGCTCCCGGGCGCGGGAAATGGGGATGCGCACGCTGCGCGAAGACGGCATCCGCAAAGTCCTGGCGGGGCTGACGACGCCGGAGGAAGTCATTCGTGCCACGGTGGGTGATTCGGAGTAAGAATGACGAACCCGCAGACACCCCCGCATTCGATGGTCTGAAATCTCTTTTCCCCGTGCGAATTCCGATGTTACATTGTCCAAACCTAAAGCCGATTTAGCATGTCCTACTCGATGTCTGATTTGTTGCAGTTGGTGGTGTCGGAAGGCGCTTCCGATCTCCATCTGCGCGTGGGTATTCCCCCGACGATTCGTGTGCACGGCATTTTGCACCGGGTCGAAGGGCCGGCTTTGATGCCTGAAGACGCTGAGGAGCTGATGCGGAGCATTACGTCCGAGGAACACATCCAGCACGTGCGCGAGCGCGGTGGCGCGGACTACGGTTTTGCCTTCGGCGACGCCGCGCGTTTTCGTGTCAGCGCCTTCAAGGAAAAAGGCAATTTCGCGATGGTGCTCCGGCAGATTCCCAGCAAGTTGCTGACGATGGAGCAAATCGGCATTCCGCCCAGCGTCAAAGAACTGCTCTACAAGCCGCGCGGCCTGGTCCTGGTAACCGGCCCGACCGGTTCCGGCAAAACCACCACCCTGGCCTCGATGATCAATATCATCAATGAGGAACGCGAAGAAGCGCACATCATCACGGTGGAAGATCCGATTGAATATTATCACAAACACAAGAAAGCGGTGGTGACGCAGCGCGAGATCGGCGTGGACGTGCCGAATTTCGCCGAAGCGTTGCGCCGCGCGTTGCGGCAGGACCCGGACGTGGTGCTGGTCGGCGAAATGCGCGACCTGGAAACCATTGAAGCCGCCATTACCGCGGCGGAAACCGGTCACTTGGTTTTCGGCACCCTGCACACGACCGGCGCCGCCAAGACCATCGACCGTATCACGAACGCGTTTCCGACGAACCAGCAGGAAATGATTCGTATTCAGCTTTCGACCGTCATGCAGGCGGTCATTTCGCAATTGCTCATCCCGCGCATTGACAAGCCCGGACGCGTGGCGGTGTTTGAAATCATGGTGAATACGCCGTCCATTGCCGCGCTGATTCGTGACAATAAAACCTTCCGTATTCAGTCGGACATCCAGACCGGCGCCAAGTACGGGATGGTGACGCTGGACAGTTTCCTGGTGGAAAAATACCTGGCCGGCTTGATTGCGCGGGAGGAAGTGGTGACCAAGGCGCAGGATCCGGTGACCGTGCAGGCAAAACTGCAGGAGCTCGAATTGGCCCAGGCTACCGCGCCGGCGGCCCCGGCAGCTTGACGATATTTTTGATATGGCGGACGAAATTTTAAATCCGTTGCTGTCGCTCATTAAGGAGCAGAGCCTTATTGACGACTTGCAATTCGAGGAAGTGGTGGCGGAACATAAACGCGCCGGTACACCCGTCTTCCAGATCCTCCAAGACTTCGGCATCATGGATCTGGACACGATCCTGCAACTGGAGGCCAATCACCTGGGGGCGCAAGTGGTTTCGTTGACGGACACGGAATTTCCGCAGGAGCTGCTAAAAACCATCCCGGCCAACACGGCGCGCATGTATCGCTGCCTCCCGGTGGCGCAAATGGACGGCACGCTGCAGGTCGCTTTCGAGGATCCGCTCAATCCAGCGCGCGTGGATGAATTAGGATTTATCGTCCGAAAAGAAATTCAGCCGGTGGTGGCCAATCCTGTTGAGATCGAGAAGTTGATTGAACGGTATTACGGTCAGGACGACGGCGACAACGTGTCCGAGCTGCTCAAACAGTTGGGTGAAGACTCCGAGATGGCCAAGGAAGTCGAGGAAGTCGCTGATTCGGAGAATGCCCACGCTTTGGCCGACCTGGCGGACGCGGCGCCGATTGTGCGGTTCGTGAACCTGGTTGTGATGCAGGCGGTGCAGGACCGCGCGAGCGATATTCATTTTGAACCGTTTGAAACGGAGTTCCGCATTCGCTATCGTGTGGACGGCGCGCTTTACGAAATGTCCCCGCCGCCGAAGCACCTGGCGATTCCCGTGGTGTCGCGTATCAAGGTCATGGCGAACCTGAATATTTCCGAGCGGCGCATCCCGCAGGACGGGCGCATTAGTTTTTCGCTCGGCGCCAAGCAGATCGATTTGCGTGTTTCCACGCTGCCGACCCAGTTTGGCGAATCGGTCGTGTTGCGCGTTCTCGACCGGTCCTCCGTGAATCTGGAGCTCGAATCGCTGGGTTTTCCCAAATACGTTTTTGATTTCGTTTCCGAAGTCATCCTGCGTCCGAACGGCATTTTCGTGGTTACCGGGCCGACCGGTTGCGGCAAAACGACCACGCTTTATTCCTGTCTGCGCCGCGTTAACACCATTGATTCGAAACTGTTGACGGCGGAGGACCCGGTCGAATTCGATATCGAAGGCATCATGCAGGTAGCGATCAATGAAGGCGCCGGCATGACGTTCAGCAAGGCGTTGCGCTCGTTCCTGCGCCAGGACCCGGACATCATCATGGTGGGTGAAATGCGCGACCTCGAAACAGCGCAAATTTCCATTCAGGCGTCGCTCACCGGTCACTTGGTGTTGAGCACCCTGCATACGAACGATTCACCCGGCGCCGTGACGCGCCTCGTGGACATGGGCGTGGAGCCGTTCCTGATTTCCTCCACGCTGATGGGCGTGCTGGGCCAGCGCCTGGTCAGGACTGTATGCAAGAATTGCCGCACGCCATTCGAGCCGACCGAGGCGCAATTGTCGCTGCTGAATCTCTCGCCGCATGATCTTGGCGACAAAGTCTTTTATTACGGCCGCGGCTGTTCAAACTGCAATGACACCGGTTATCGCGGACGCAAAGGCATTTATGAATTGTTGATCGTCAACGATCCGATTCGCACGCTGATTAACGAGCGCGCTCCGACCGTGGTGGTGCGTCAGAAAGCCGTCGAGCTGGGCATGGTGACGTTGAGGGAAGACGGCTTGCGAGGAATCTTTGATGGTGATACAACTATTGAAGAAGTCGTGAAATACACCTAATGTGTCTCCAATCCCCAGCCTTCAGATTCCAGTCAACTGCCAGCCCTCGCTTACAGGACTCGACCGGAGGCTGTGGACTGAGGACCGCGGACTAATATAGGAGCCGTTTATGCCAAAGTTTAACTATGTTGCCATGGATTCCCATGGGAAGGAAACCAAGGGAACGCTTGAGGTCAACAGCCAGAATGAAGCGATTGGCCGCGTCAAGGAGATGGGGCTTTTCCCCACGAAGATTGTCGAAGTAGAAAAGGTCAAGGACAAGGCGGACAAGAAAGCCGCCCCAACTGCTGGTAAAAAAGCCGTCGCTGGAAAGAAAAAAGGCGGTGGCATTCAGATCAATATCAAGATCCCCGGCCTCGGCGGCAGGGTGAAATCGAAGGTATTGACGACCTTCACCCGGCAGTTGGCCACGCTGGTGGATGCCGGTTTGCCGTTGCTGCGCGGCTTGCGCGTGCTTGAAAAGCAGGAGAAAAATCCCACGCTGAAAAACATCCTCGCCGAACTGGCATTGTCCATCGAAGGCGGCAGCACATTCTCGGAAGGTCTCGCGCAGCATCCCAAGGTTTTCAATCGTTTGTTCGTGAACATGGTCAAGGCCGGGGAACTGGGCGGTGTGCTCGAAGTCGTGCTCGCGCGCCTGTCCGAGTTCATGGAAAAGGCGCAAAAGATCAAAGGCAAAGTCATCGCCGCCATGTTCTATCCCTGCGCCGTGCTGGTGGTGGCGACCGCCATCCTGATGATTTTGATGGTCTTCGTCATTCCGAAATTCAAGGAAGTGTTCGCCGGCATGTTGGATGGCGCGCAATTGCCCGCCTTCACGCGCCTGGTGCTGGGCATCAGTGAAGTTATCAAGGACCATATTCTATACGCATTGGCCGGAGTGGTGGTCCTATGGATTGCATTCGTCATGGCTGGCCGCACCAAGCCAGGGCGGCGTGTCTTCGACAAGGTCAAGCTTAAGGCGCCGGTGTTTGGACCTGTCGTCACCAAAGTTGCCATCTCCCGTTTCACCCGCACGCTGGGCACGCTCATCAGCAGCGGTGTTCCCATCTTGCAGGCCCTGACCATTGTGAGGGAAACCTCCGGCAACGTCATCGTCGGCAGCGCCGTGCTGGCCATTCACGACAGCGTCAAGGAAGGTGAAACCATCACGGCACCCCTGGAAGCTTCGCGTGTGTTTCCGCCGATGGTCGTCAGCATGGTGGACGTCGGTGAGCAAACCGGCGCGTTGCCTGAAATGTTGCTCAAAATCGCCGATAACTACGATGAGGAAGTCGATAACGCCGTCGCTGCCATGACTTCGCTGTTGGAGCCGATCATGATTGTGTTCCTGGCCGTTGTCGTTGGCAGTATCGTTATCGCCATGTTCATGCCTCTGATTGCGCTGATGAATAGCGTCGGCGGCGACAATGGCGGCAAAGAATAAGGCTTTTTCAAGTTTCAAGATCGGCCACCGGAGGGCAGTCCGGTGGCCGACTTTTTCGATAGAGTCCATGGAAAAGAATTGACAAAGATACCCACGATGTGTAAATACATTGTAAGGACATTGCATGGGCGATTGAGTGACAAATCGGCTCTTTATGGAGTTTGATTGGAACAATTCGCCGCTAAGTCCTGACAGTTCTTTGACGCAACGAGAGGTGGAAGAGTCTTTTGAGGACCCCTTCGCCCTACGGTTGTTGCCGGATTCGCCTCGGTTTTCCGCCCAGGCGCGGTATTTCAACCTGGGAATGTCGGCGGGCGGGGTGGGGATTTTCAGCGTGTACCGGACCAACGGGAAGCAAGTCCGGGTCATGCTGGCCCGGCCGTTTGAGCCGGAGGAAAGATTTTTTTATCAGCGGAAAGTGGATCAGACTTTAAACCAGTGACGCGTGGCGGGTAACAGGTGGCGGATTTATGTCACCCCTCACGAGCCACTGGTCATACAAATGCGCGCGTTCGCCAATTGGGATGAGGTGCCGCTCTTCGACAGTGAAGAGGGTGAGGCGGCTTTCTGGGCTGAGAACCGGCCGGACCTCCGGTTGATGGAAGCGGCATTGGCGGGCAACGGCGATTCGGCGGAGTCGGTGACGATTACGCTGCGAATCGATCCGCGGATGCTGGCGCGCATCAAACGGCTCGCTCGCTCACGTTATTTAAATTATCAGAGCATGATTAAACAGTGGTTGAGCGAGCGGATGGAGAACGAATTGCGCGAACGATAGAAACACCGACACCCCATGAAAAACTCCGGTCATCTTTCCCGGCGGCCCATTGACGCGGCATTCACGCTGATCGAACTCATCGTGGTCATTGCGATCATTGGCATCCTGGCCAGTTTGATTTTTCCCATCGTTGGAGCAGTGAACAAGCAGAAGCTGATTTCCACCGCGAAAACGCAATTGAAGGCAGTTGAAGCGGCCATCGATGGCTATAAAACCAAGCTCGGCTTTTATCCGCCCGACAGTCCGAACGGCGCTATCACAAACCAACTTTACTTCGAGCTGATGGGAACCACCAACAATGGCGCAGGTCAGCCCGCACCGACTCTATGGGTAACTGTGGATGGCAGCGCACAAATTGGCACCACGACGAGTCCCAATATCACCGCAGTTTTTAATATTTCAGGGATGGCCAACACGTCCACTCGGGCGCACTCCGATGATTCAGGTGCCGCGGCCACGACTTTCATCAACAACCTGACACCGAATCAGGTTGGGGTGCTCGATTTGGTCACCGCGCCGCAGGTCAAGCTTTTGGTCTGCTCTGTCCCCTGGCCAACGGAGAAAACGCCTTATCCGCTTCCGGGCGATCCTGGTGTGACTCCGTTTTGCTACAATTCCTCCCATCCGACGAATAACACCGCTTCGTATGATTTGTGGGTGGATGTTGTCGTCAAGGGTAAGACCAACCGGGTTTGTAATTGGAGCACGCAACCTATCGTACTATGAACAACTCTTCGCTTCGTCGAAACTCTGGCCACGGCTTCACGCTGATTGAATTATTGGTGGTGATCGCCATCATCGGTATCCTGGCGGCGCTGCTGCTTCCGGCGCTGGCTGGCGCGAAAAAAGCCGCGCAAGTCAAAAAGGCCCGGCTGGAAATCAGCGCGCTCGTCAGTGCCATCAATCGCTACGACTCGACCTACAGCCGTTATCCAACGGCCCAGAATGGCGGCACGAATGATTTCACGTATTACGGCGGCAGTCCTTTGGATAACGTGATATCTCCCAACGTTGCCGTAAGTACGTCTCCCTGTCTCGGCACGAATAACGCCGAAGTCATCGCCATCCTGATGGACATAGAGAAATATCCGGGCGGCGGAACCAACACGGTCAATCTCGGTCACGTCAAAAACACGCAGCAAGTCAAGTTCCTCAACGCGCAAATGGTGGATGCCACCAATTTGCCCGGCGTCGGACCGGACTTGGTTTATCGCGATCCCTGGGGAAATCCTTACATCATCACCATGGATTTGAATTTCAATGAGAACACACAGGATTCTTTCTACAAACTGAAAAGTGTCTCACAGGCAAACCCCGGACAACCTGCCGGCATCAATGGCCTGGTAAATCCGTCCGACTCCTCGGGCACTTCGGACGACTACGAATATCGCGGCGGCGCGATGGTCTGGTCGCTCGGGCCGGACAAAAGAGCCAGTATCACTTTTCACGCGGACCAGGACGCTAATCGGGACAATGTTGTGAGCTGGAAATAAGGTCATGAAAGTCGAGAGCCGAGAGTCGAGAGTCGAGAGTCGAGTGCCAGAGACTGGCTGCGCGCGGCCGTTCCCTCGACCCTTCCGCTCCGCCTTCACCCTGATCGAATTGCTGACGGTCATTGCCATCATCGGCATCCTGACGGCATTGCTCGGGCCGGTGTTGAAAAACTTCGCCAAGCCGGACGTGACGGTGGCGGCGACGCGGCAGATGCTCGATGATTGCGCGCGGGCGCGGCAATTGGCCATCAGCCAGCGCAGCACAGTTTACATGGTGTTCGTGCACACGAATTTTTGGTTGGATCCGTTCAAATTAACGCCGGGAAACGGGTGGACGGCGTTACAGAGCTTCGCGCCCCTGGTGGCGAGCAGCACGGTTGTCACCCAGCTTTACGCGGCGCAGTGGAATGGTTATATGATGGTGAGTTTACGTGATATTGGCGACCAGCCGGGCCGATCTTACGCGAAGGATTTGGTCCGGGTGAAGACGCTCCCGGACGGCTCGTTCATCGCTCCCTTTAAATTTACCGCGCCTACTTATGTATCCGGCATTGCCGCGCCGTATCCGACCAATCGCCCGGACTTGCCGATTTACGGATTTCTCCTGACCAACACGATTCCCTTCCCGACAGCCGATGTGGAAACCAACCCGATCTTCATGGGAAATTTGAACCTGGGCACCGCTCATTTTGTGACCGTTCCCTACGTCGCCTTTAACTATCTGGGCCAATTGACTCCCGGTGACGGCTCGGTGCTGCCTTACGACGAAAACATTCCGCTTTCGTACGGCTCGATCGTGCCGCCCCATAACCCGGCGAGCAAGATGCCCGTGCAGGGATTGCCGTCGGCTGTGGAATCGCCTCTCGGGAACAGCACGAATATTTCATTTAACGTGATTCATATCGATCGTCTCACCGGTCGCGCGAGATTGGAACGACAGGACGTGTTATGAAGATCTTGCGTCACTATCCAACTACGGACCGACAGGGTCGAGGGTCGAGGGTCGAGGGTCGAGGGTCGGCAAATGCCGGTGCGCGACCATTTCTTCAATTGTCTCGCTCCGCTTTTACCATCATTGAAATCGCGTTGTGCCTGGGCATCATTGGATTTGCGTTGGTGGCAATTATTGCGGTGCTGCCGCGCGGGTTGGATGTGCAGAAACGGAATCGCGAGGAAACGATCATTGGGCAGGATGCCGAGGTTTGGATGAATGCCATTCGCAACGGCGCGCGTGGTTACGATGATTTGACCAATTACGTCCTTTGCATCTCGAACCTGTGGACGACGTACGACGCCAATTACAAGGTGATCGATTCGAAGGCGGATTATTATACGCTCACCAATTCACAGGTCCTCAGTATTACGCCGGCGCCGGGGTCGTACCTATTGACGAATGGCATGCGCATCGTTGGCTTGTTGAGCACGCCCAAATTGAGCACCGGAGGTCCGCAACCCGTGCCGCTGCCGACGTACGCGTTTCCGCCGTATCAGAGCAATTATATTATCGCCTATGTCCGGGCGTTTAGCGGGGCAGAGGTGGCCAATGTTCCGCAAACCAACGCGACCATCCTGGCGGACGCCTTCATCTATCGAATGATTGTGGAGAATTTTCCGTATGCGGCCGTAGACACGAACGCCTTCTGTCTGGATTGCACGGCTGCGCTGGCCACGAATGGAATGACGGCGGACCAGCAAGTTGCCTGGTGGAACGGCCGCACCAATCTGAACCGGACGATGTCGTTACTGCAGGGCAACTCGCATGATTTCCGGCTGCGTTTTCGCTGGCCTGTGCTGCCGAACGGCCAGATTCCGAATTATGGATTGCTGACGTTTCGTTCACTGGCATCCGGGGCGTTGATGCTGACGAACAATGACGACGCAAACCAACCGTTGTTTTTTGTCCAGTCCTCCTCTTTCGCGACAAATGCCGCGGCAAATTTTCCGTGAAGACAAAACGCACAATGACAGGTCAGGGTGGGCAGTCGGCAATCTGGCGGCGCGCGGCCGCGTTTACTTTGATCGAGATCATGGTGGTCATGGCCCTGCTCACGGTGATTATTCTGGGGCTGACGGCCATGTTCAACCAGACGCAGCGGGCCTTCCGGGCCGGCCTGGCGCAGACCGATCAATTGGAAGGCGGCCGCATGTTTGCGGATTTATTGTTGCGGGACCTGCAGCAGATCGCGCCGAGCGGCCAGACGAACGGGGTCAATTTTTACGCGCAGATTCCCAATTATTCGCCGCTGCAACAGATTTTGCCCGCCAGTTCCATCCCGCGCACCAATATTGTCGAAGACGTGTTTTTTCTCACGCGTTTTAACCAGACCTGGAACGGCGTCGGATATTTTGTTCGCACCAACAGTGATTTCGGGGTGTCTGGAAACGTTGGCCTGGCTGGGACGTTATATCGTTTTGAGACGAATGTTTCGGTGACTCAATTCAACGACCGGGGCGAGTTCCCATATTTTACTTTTTTAAATGCGACCAACCGGCTCAACATCAGCAAGATTCTCGATGGTGTGGTCCAGTTTCGCGTCCGTTGCTACGACCCCAGCGGAACGCTGCTGGTCGGCAATTTTGGATCGTTCCTGCCGGGCAATAATTTGACGAATCGTTATGTGGTGATTACCAATTCGACGGTTCTCGCGCCGGGCGAGGTGGAGTCTTACAACTTTTCGAACAACGTTGTGCCCGCCTTTGTGGAAGTGGAAATGGGCGTGCTCGAGCCCGCGGTTTTGAAACGATTCAATTCGATCCCCGACCCAATCGCGCGGTCTAATTTTCTGGCGAACCACGCGGGCAACGTGCAGTTGTTCCGCCAACGCGTCGCCATTCGCAACGTCGATCCCTCAGCTTATTCTCAGCAATGAAATTCTCCAGAGTCCACAGTCCAAGGTCCAAGGTCCAAAGTGGCGTCGGTGCGTCCGCTCCTGACATTGGACATTGGACATTGGACCCGGAGCTAAGGAGCCAACGCGGCGTGGCGCTGGTGGTCACGTTGATCATGCTGTCGATCATCACGTTCATGGCGGTCACGTTCCTGGTGCTGAGCCAGCGTGAGCGCACCGCGACGACAGGCACCACGGACCAGAAGATTGCGCGCAATGCCGATGATGCGGCCTTCGCGCGGGTTTGCACGGAGATGCTCACCAAAATGATGGTGCAGACCAACTTCGAGAATTTCGATCTGGTCGTTTCGACGAATTACGTCAATTACAACGGCTTCGTGGACGGTCTCGCGCCCAATCCGACGAACGTCAATTACGATTATGAAATCAACGGAGTGCCGATGACCAATGCCGGCTCGGTTCCGTGGGAGCGCAACATTGCCGACCTGCTCTACAACCCGCGCCCGCCGGTTTTTGTGGTCACGAATAAAGGCTTGGGCCTGGGCGAATTCCGTTTTTATCTCGATCTGAATCGCAACGGACGTTACGACAAAAACGGCACCTGGCCGATCATGGTCGGGCCGACAGGTATTCCGCAGTATTTGACCACCAATGGTTCGGGCGCGCTGATTACTGTGGCCACCAATTTCAATGGCTGGGTGCTCAGCAATTCGTTTGTCGGTGACCCGGAATGGATTGGCCAATTGGAGCGCCCCATGGAATTGCATGCGGCGGACAACAAGTTTATCGCGCGATATGCCTACATCGTCCTGCCAGTGAGCAAAACTCTCGACATTAATTACCTACACAATCGAGCCAAGCGCATCACTGCGACGGGTGAGGGCTTCATGCGTAACCAGGGAGTCGGCACGTGGGAAATCAATCTCGCCGCTTTTTTGGCCGACCTAAATACAAACGCATGGTGGAACCCTTTTCCCGGCTATACTTACAATACCAACTTTCCGTTTATCGCTTCCCGAGGCTCCGCCTTTACCAACGCAAACGACATCCTGAGTTATCGATACGGCAATCAGGGTTATCCCAGTCTGACGAATGCCCGGGCGCTTTTCGCCAACAACGCCGCCCCTCTGACCGGCGCGGGTATAGATGTTTATTCCGACGGCCCATTGATGTTAACCACCACCAATAACAATAACTTCGGCGCAAACGCGGACATTCCCGCGAATTCGTGGTCCGGGGCAGACAATACAAATCACTTTTTTTCGCAGCAGGACCTGTTTGATGTTTCAAAGATTGTAACTCCCAGTTTCCGGACGACGCTCGCCAGCCTCGGCACCAGCAACGACTCGTACGACGCTTATACATTTTACCGCATGCTGCAGCAGTTGGGTACCGATTCCGCTCCCGACAGGAACAAACTCAACCTCAATTTCAAAAACACAGATACCAACGGCAACATTCTTCCCGGCATGGAAACCAACCTGATTGCCTGGACCGCGATGGATTTCTTTACGAACGCAGCCGATCGCATGCTCGCGCAGATCACGAATCAAATCGGTTATCCGCTGACTACCGAGAATATCCCGCTTTACCCGACCAACTATTACACGCCAGCCGTCCATCGTATCCTCCAGTTGGCGGCGAATATTTACGACGCCTCGACAAACCAGACCGTGCCGCTGGTAGGATCGCAGACGAACGCATTTTTCCCGTCCGTCTTCCGGCCCGTCTTTACCAGCAAGAATGGCAACGTGTGGATTTCCGGTTACCAGGAAGTGGTGAGGTCCATCCCATTGAGTTTTGACTATTGGGATCTGGCGCGGGCGAGCAATAACCCCGGCACGCTGGCAGGCATCAATATTTACGGAGTGCCGTGGGTGATTGGGGCCAAAAAAGGATTCCCGAATTTCAACGAGTTCGCCATGGAGACCTCCATAGGGGTTTGCCGAAAATTGAAGCTGACGAAACAGGCGCCCGGACAGTTTCCCATCACCGACGTTAAAGAAATGTTCGAGGTTGGAATTTCCAATACTCTGGCAACCGAAGCGTGGAATTCCTATTTAACCGCGTATCCGCGCGGGCTGATGCTTTCCGTCAGCAACGAGGTTGGGATTGGATTGACCAATGAGTTGGGCCTGAACCTGATTCCCACCGGTTGGCAAACTTCTGTTCAATTTATGCCGCTGGCCACGAACATCGCGCCGAATACGTGGTCGGCGTTCGTCAATCAACAGCAGGTGAATGGCTCCATCATCGTTCCATTGCAGAGCGGTTTTGTGTTTTTCACGAATGCGACCTATGTGGCAGGTCCACCGGCGCGTTTCGTCCCTAATAATCCGGCGCTTTTTTTGACGGAGGCCAGCAACGCGATGCCTGAGCTGTTTCTGACCACCACGAACCGAGTTCAGTTTTCGCTGATAGACACAACTGTCAACCCGCATCGCGTGGTGGATTTTGTTAATCTTGAAAAAGTGTCGACCTTCGATGTGTCCGACGCCATTCGGACCCAGACTACTTGCGGTGATCCCAGAAATGATCCCTATACTTACTGGTGTACTCACCTGATTTCCGGTGCTTCTTACGCTCCCGGTATACCCATGAACCAGGGTGTCAATGCCCAGATCGGGGTTTCGGAGGGAGTGCCGCCACTTACGGATCCCAAGCAGTGGCTCGCGGCGGGCGCGGATCCGGGGAATATGTCTCAGGTAGATAAGTTTCAGGGCTTTCTTAATGGAAACCTGGATCCGTCCGCCGATACGAATGTGATGCAGACCCCGTTCAATCCCACCGCGTATATTTACCAACACTATTCCTGGCAGGCCAATGATCCACTGGTGCATTATACGATTGGAGATCTTACCGACCCGGCCAAAGACATCGTGGATAAAAATATTGGTGTTCCGCCCCTGGATAACATTGGCAGCCTGAACACCCGCTATCGCCCGTGGGGCGGTTATCAGCAAAACGGAGATCCACAAACCGATTATAACGTCGCGTTGAAGGACCCGGGCGTCCGGCAATCCGCCGACTGGGATTTCATGACCAACAAGTTTCCGAATTTAGGCTGGCTGGGAAGGGTGCATCGCGGCACCCCGTGGCAAACGGTGTATATGAAATCGCCGCTGATGGCCACGAATGACTGGCAGAAGTGGGCGGGAGACGCGTCTTTTATCACCAACGGAGCCATTGCGTTTCCGGATGCGATGTTCTCTGTGCCGGTCAGTGATTATCAATTGTTCGATGTGTTCACGACCGCCATTAATGACAATGCGTCGCGTGGCCGGCTGGATATTAATCAAACCAATCTCGCGGCCTGGTCGGCGGTGCTGTCAGGCGTGAATGTGGTCACGAATTCCATAAATGGTTTTACCGGGCCAGCCACCATCAGTCCCGCCGGCGTTTACGACCCGGTGACCCCCGGGCCGTTCATGGCTCAGATTTGGGAAGGGGTTAACAACACACGGACCAGCACGAACCGGCCCTTCCCGAATGGCAGTTTCCAGCATTTGGGCGATGTTCTGGCCACCCCGCAGCTTTCCGTGATGTCACCGTTCCTCAATACGAACGGGACAGGGGGTATCAGTGGGACCGGACTTGCGAGCACGAACGCGAACGGCATCACTGACGAAATTATGGAGCGTATTCCCCAGCAGATAATGTCGTTATTGACCTTGAATCAAAACCCACGTTTTGTGATATATTCCTTCGGACAAACGCTGCATCCGGCGGACCACTCCCTGGTGATTGGCGGAACGTTTAACGGTCTATGCACGAACTATCAGATTACCGCCGAATCCGCCACCCGGGCCGTTGTCCGCGTGGAGGGCACTTCCGACCCGTTTTTTACCGATGGAAAAGTGGATTCCCTAGGCCGCAGCTATCCGCCGCATCTCGTGGTGGAGCAATTTAATGTTTTAGGCCCGGATTAACTAATGATCGGGCCGGCCCAAGCATAAATAACATGATTCAGAATGGAAAACCGGACCAGGGAAGGAAATCCTTCCTGGCTGGCAGCGTTTGCAGAGTGTGTAAATCAATCCACTTGATTCACTGATCCTTTTGCCCTTTTAAACTATGAAGCGTTGGCGACCCCTGACATGGCTGTTGTTGAGCCTGGCGTGTTTTATCGCCGCGTTTTATTTCTGGCGCCTCGGCGATAAATGGGCGGCACAGAAGCCTGCGCAGCCCGCCGCTCCGGCGTCGGCCTCGACGAACCCTACCGCGGCCGTGGTGACTCCGGTTCCTGAAGAGATAAAGTATAAAAAATCAGCCAGCACTGCGCCGGTGGTTGACTTGAATCCGCCTGCGACCAACGCGGTCGTGTCCAAATCGACCAATGCTTTTGCGTATCGCTTGAGCAACACGAAGAAGACCATGGGCGAGCTTTCGCACAATCGCCGGGCCATCCTGCTGGAGAACGCGCTCATTGACTCCGGCGAATCGCTGAATCTTTCCATCCCTGATTCGTTGCGTTCGCACGGTGATCCGGGCGCTTACATCGTGCAGGCGAATGGTCCGGTCAGTGACGCGTTTCGTGCGCGCTTGAGCGCGGCGGGCGCCAGTATCGTTTCTTACATTCCCAACAATGCCTATCTTGTTCGCGCTACCGCCGATGTCGCGCAGCAGCTCGGCCAGAATCTCACGGTCATTCCCTGGGAGCCGTATTACAAAGTCAAATCGGTCCTGATGCCGATGGCGTTGGAAGGACGGGGAGGGCCGATCAACGTGCTGGCCTTCAACGACGGGATTGATGATACCAAAGCAGCGCTAGCCAAAATGGGGGCTACGATTGTTTCTGAAAGCCGGTCACCCTTTGGCTCCGAACTCGCATTGCAAAACGTCGGCAACGTCGCCTCGGTGGCCGGCTTGCCGGGCATCGCGGAAGTCGAACCTTCCCGGTCACGCATGCCCGCAAACGATCTGACCCGCGTTCTCATGGGTGAATCCACGAATGTTTTTACGCCGACGAATTATCTTAATTTGTCCGGCAAAAATGTGACGGTGGCGGTGGCTGATACGTGGATTACGACAAATAGCCCGACCATTTTCAATCCGGATTTGCCTGCCGGGACGCTGATCTGGCCGACGAATGTTTTGGGAAATAACATCGCCGATACCGACGGCCATGCGACGCACGTCGCGGGCGTCATCGCCGCCAGTGGGGCGAACAGCCCCAGCAATGCCGTGGGTTCTCAGATCGGAGCAAATTTCCGCGGCAAAGCGCCGGATTCAAAAATTTGGGCCCTGCCGGCCCTGGCGGCAAATGTCAGTGATGCGCAGTTGCAGCAACTAGCTGCCAGCACAAACGCTTTGATTTCGAACAACGGTTGGAATTACGGGGCGAGCGATTACAATCTCGCCGCTGCCAGTTACGACCAGGCGGTGCGGGATTCGGTTCCCGGCGCGACCGGTTCGCAGGCCATCACATACGTTTTCGCCGCGGGCAATAGCGGTCGCGGTGGAGATGATGGCCAGGGCGGCGATGCGGACAGCCTGCTTTCTCCCGCGGTGGCAAAAAACGTCATCACCGTCGGGGCGAGCGAGTTGCCTCGGAATATTACTAATCAAGTGGTTCAAGTGGATGGTTGCGAGGGCACCAACGCCGTTCCCACCACCAATCAGCCCTGGTTGGGCATGACCGATTCAAGCAACCAAGTGGCGAGATTTTCGTCGCGCGGCAACGTGGGTATTGGCACGGAAGGGGACTTCGGGAGATTCAAACCCGACGTGATCGCGCCGGGAACATTTGTGGTTTCGACGCGCTCAATGACCTGGGATACCAACGCGTATTACAATCCGGTCACTACGGACGTCACCACCTTGACCAGCAGAAGGGTGACGACGAATTTGTTGTTCAGAGGGGGTATTCTTGTTCCTTGTAATGCCACCGCATTGGACGTTTTCGCCAACTCGGATTCTCCGACGAATGTTCCCCTGTCGATTCGCATCAAGCCCGACATCTTTCCCACCGTTGGTGATCCTGTGATAGGGACGAATGCAGTCTTTATTCCTGGGGATTTACCGTTGAGCGAAGTGGACACGACCTGGTTTTACGGCATCGGCAATACGACGAATGTGCCGGTTCTATTCGACCTGACCACGGTTGTGACGAGCACGAATCAAATGGGAGATTATTGGGACGTGCTGCGGACGAATTTGAACGACTTGCTGGTCACATCAAATGGCCCGGCAGGTGTAGGTCCTTTCTATCGATATGAATCCGGCACCAGCATCGCGGCACCGGCGGTGGCGGGCACGCTCGCATTGATGGAGGATTATTTTACCAATCAATGGCAGTACACGCCGAGCCCGGCTTTGTTGAAGGCGATGATCATCAACGGCGCGCGCTCGATCAATCCTCTCTATAATTTCCAGGTCAAGAGTTCCATCAATTATGAGGGATGGGGCCTGGTGAATATCTCGAATTCGCTGCCGGTCGGTGTAACCAACACTTTTGCTTCGGCGGCACCGATGATCTTCACGGACCAGAACCCTACCAATGCTTTGGCGACGGGCGAAAGCCGGACGCTTTTCGTCAACGTGAACTCCAACGCCCAGGCCCAGCCTTTGCGCGTGACGCTGGTCTGGACGGATCCTCCCGGCAATCCTGCCGCCAGCATCAAATTGGTCAACGATTTGGATTTGATCGTGACCAATATGGATTCTGTTGGCCCAAGCAATTCTCCGATTGTTTACTTTGGCAACGACATCGCGGCGGGCAATACCTTTAATTTGCCGTGGAATACAAATGTCCCTCCCAACTCGGACAACATTAACAACGTTGAAAATGTTTACCTGCCGCAGTCGGGAGGCACCAATTTTTCCATCACGGTTGTCGCGCGCGGCGTGAACGTCAACGCGGTCACCGGGCACACGAACGGAGTGGTTCAGGATTATGCGCTGGTGATTTCGAGCGGCGACGGCGGGGTGGTCACTAATGCTCTCACCCTGACGGACGGTCCGGTGGTCACAAACGGTTACGCGGCCGATTTAACGGCGGTCACAAATCAATTTGGCGATTCGGCAGATACTTCGGGCGGAATTCTGGAGAACCAACGGGTGGGGGCAAGCTCGCCTTTGCAGGGCACCAATACGCTTTCCCTCACCAATCAGGCCAATTGGAACACGAACGGACAGATCACCGTCGGCGTGGACAGACAGTGGCATTTCTACGTGATCACCAACACGATGGGGACGAATGCTTCGCAGTCGTTCACCAACGCGGCCTTTATCACGTTCCTGCCAGTGAATCTTTCCATTCCGCCGGTGGGAGTGAATGCGCCGAACGAAGGTGACGCGACCCGTCCGGAAGGGGACATTGATTTATATGTGGCGCGCGGCTTGGGCGCTTTTGGTTTGACCAACCTTGACCCGACGGTCGTCGCCGGCGCGACTAAATCCCTCAGCCGCGGAGGCACGGAAACGCTGGTCTTTAGCAACGCACAGCCAAATGAAATCTTCTATATCGGAGTCAAAGCTGAAGACCAGGAAGCGGTCGAGTATTCATTTGCGGCGCTGTTTGCGCTCAGTCCATTCAGTGTGATGGGCCCGAATGGCGAGGAATATCTTCATGGCATCAATGTTCCCACGCCTATTCCGGACGGCGCGCCCAACCAGCCGGGCATAGCGAGGACTTTGGCGATTGCGGTTCAGCCGATCGCCGTGCGGCGTGTGGTGGTCACGAACATCATGGACCACGAGAACTTTGGCGATTTGTTCGGCTCGCTCATTCACGATCAACTTTTGGCGGTCTTGAACAATCACACGCTGGGAAATGGCGCCACCAATCAAACCCTTATCTATGAGGATAATGATGAAGGCGACGTTTTTGGCTCTCAACACTCGGACGGTCCGGCTACGCTGAAAAACTTTATCGGCTCCCAAGGCCTGGGTTTGTGGATGCTGACTGAAGTGGATAACGCCCCAGGCCATATTGGTCAGGTGGACAATATCTTTATGCGGCTCGATCCGCAGTCAGGCACCAATGGCATTGTGGCCACCATCCAGCCCGGCCATTTCTTCTATGATTTCATCGATGTGCCGCCGGAGGGAACCAATCTCACGGTTTGCGTCAATTTCATTCCACCCAGCACTGGGCCGGTGCAGCTTTATCTTCGTTACGGGGATTTGCCAACGCAAACCGCGTTCGATCAAACAGAGTTAATCAATAACCCCGGCGATTGTCTTTCCATTGATCGGACCTCGTTGCCGCCCTTGCGGCCGGGAAGATATTATGTGGGGATTTTCAATCCCACGGCCATCGCGCAGACGGTGCGACTGACTTGGACGCTGGAATTGGATCCAAATGGAGTGTCGCCCACGCCCATTGTGTCCACCAATAGCCTGACGTCGTTGCCGGATGATGCGGTGACGAACAACAATATTTTCATCACCAACAATCAAAATATTGTGGAGGTGAACGTGGGTGTGGTGTTGAAACATTCCCGCGTCTCGGATCTGGACCTGACGCTTATCAGTCCCACCGGCCAGCGAATCCTGCTGTTTGAAAATCGCGGCGGGCCGTCAACCACGAACATGGGGCATTTGAACATCTTCACGAACTTTTTTGGCACCACAACCTCCGGTGGCGCCAGTGCCACCAATAATGTGCTCGTTTCATCAGTGACTTCGGGAGTTCTGGTTATTGAGTATGATTTCTTCTCCGTGCCCGACCAGTTGGATGTATTCGACGGCGCCATAGACATCTTCCATTCGGGGTTTGTCAGCGGCGCGGGGACATTTGTCATTCCTTACAATCTCGTGAATGGCAGCACCCTGAACATCGTGATGAACCGGGGCAATAATCCGGTCAACACCACGCAGTGGCAGTACACGCCGAAACTTGTCTCCGAGGATTACACGTATCTCACGTTCACTGATGATACCAATCTCACCGAAGTGCCCATCAAGTTTGCGCTGCCGCCCTACGACAATCTTGATAACGGGACGAATTTGGCACTGAGCGATTTTGAGTCGGCGACGAATGGATTGTACATGGCGCCGGCCACAATTTTTGACACGAACGGCGGTTGGACCATGACCACCAATGATATTCTCATTCGCACGAATTACTTCGGCGGCACCAATCTGTTGAGCATGGCGACCAACCAGGTGAGCGTGGTGACCGACCCGTCCACCGCCGCGAACGGAAGCAATTACCTGGCGCTGGCCAACGGTTCGATTTCGCGCGTAATTTCGCTCAATCCGGCAAAAACTTACACGATCAGTTATTTGTATCGCGGTCCCGGCATTGCCGGATGGTGGCGTGGCGAGGGTAACGCGGCTGACAGTAGCGATCCGGAAACGCTGGGAAATAACGGCGGCCTGATTGGCCGGTTTAATTTTCCGGCGGGTGAAGTTGGCCAGGCATTTGCATTGGCGGATTCCGGCACAGCGTTCGAATTTGCCGGTACTAACACTTACGTGCAGGTCCAGCAATCGCCCTCGTTGGATGTTGGCGCAGGCGGTGGTTTCACGGTGGAAGGCTGGATCAATCCGACCAATGTCACGTTCCAACAACCGCTGGTCGAATGGCTCGCGCACGTGCCCACGAATACCGTGGTCAATGGCCAGGCGATCTCGAATCTCGTGATCAAGGCCGGGCCGTTTTTGAACCGCGCCAACGGTCATTATTATTATTTGATCGGCCAGACGAATTGGACGACTTCGGAATTGTGGGCAAACGCACTGGGCGGGCATCTCGCCGAGGTGGATGACGCGAATGAGGAGAATTGGATCTACGACACCTTCGCGCAATTCGGCGGAGCGAATTATACGATGTGGATCGGCCTGACCAATAGCTCTCCCACTGGCACGAATTTGATCTGGTCCACCGGTGTCAGCAACGTGGTTTACACGAACTGGGCGGCTGGCGAGCCCACCAATTGCAGCGGTAAAGCCATTTACACGGCCATTCTCGGCCCGACGAATGCGTTGCCCGGTCTTTGGACTGTTCTGGATAACAATGGCGTCACCTGCGGCGGCACCACGAATAAACCTTTCGGCGTGGTCGAAGTGAACGAGATCCAGACCAACGGCGTGCAGTTTTGGATTTCGGTCACCAATTCAATGGCGGCGACGAATAACCCGGTCTCTCCGGGAAATGGCCGGCTCTATGCAAATATCATCGGCACCAACAACGTTTCGCACGAGATTTTCTCGGCGCCGGGATTGATCCAAAGCAATCTCTATCAGCATGTGGCGCTCACTTATAGCACGAACACGGGCGTGGCCATGCTTTATTACAATGGCACCAATGTGGCCACGACGAATTTGGGAGTGTTTGTGCCCAGAACCGGCGGGGATGTTTTGATCGGCAAAGACATGAGCCGTATCACGAATAATTTCTTCTTTGGTGAGATGGATGAGATGAGCATCTATAGCCGGTTTCTGTCTCCGGCTGAAATCGCGGCGATTTACCGGATTTCCGCCACGACCACCAACCGTAATATCGGCAAATTCGATCCCGGTATTACGCCGGCTGAAAGTCTCGCGGAAGCCCAAGTCTCGTTCGGTGGGGTGACCAACCTGATTTACGGTGTCAATCAAGGCTGGCAGTCGCAGGGTTTTTCGCTGAAAGCGCTCAGCAATTCGTTGCCGCTGCAAATTACCGGCATCGAACCGGGCGTGCTGTTGGATTCGTTCAACCTTTCCGAGCAGCCGCCGGGGAACTTGTATTATCTGCCTGAGCAGCCATTGCAAGTGCTGGTGGGCAGCAATGCATTTGGTAATTGGCAGTTGGAAATTCGCGATGCCCGCACAGGGGCCATCAGCACGAACACCGACCTCGTGAGTTGGGAATTGCAATTCATTTTGCAGACCAATACTCCGATACCGATTCCATTAAATCCGCAGACCGCAGGCACGAACACTGTGCCGCCGGGGCAAATCGCATATTTCAGCGTGTTTGTCCCATCATGGGCCAGTTTCGCAACGAATCTTCTGGTTTCGGCTTCAGCCCCGGTGGATCTGTTGTTTAACCAAACCACGCCGCCAGGCACCGGCGCTCCTGGCGACTTTACGTTTGTAAACAATGGCACTGCGGGCGGCCAGACGATCAGCAATATTCCGCCGAGCACGCCATTGTTGCAGAGGGGACAGACCTATTATCTCGGAGTGCGCAACAATGGAACTGTGCCCTCTACGGTTGTGGTGCAGGTGAATTTTAATATCACGACGCTGACGAACGATATACCGTTCACGAGCAGGCTTAACACGAACGATCTGGAAAGACCGTTTATATTCAATGTGTCGTCGAATGCGACGGAGGCAACTTTCCAATTGCTGCAACTGAACGGCAACGCGGATTTGGTGTTGCGCAAGGGATTGCCGATACCCGGCTTACTCAGCGCCGATTACGGCAGTTTCTCCGGCAGCAACGCCAACGAAACCATTTATGTCCTAACGAATTCATTGCCGGTGCCGCTGTCTGCCGGGGCATGGTATTTGGACGTGATCAAGCGCTCTGCAGCGTCGGATTTGTCGGCTTCGAACACCGTGCGCTTTGCCGTGCTGGCGAAGGAATTGGTTCCGCCGCCTGCACCGAGTGTCATTAACCTGACCAATCGCGTGCCGCTTAATTTCACCGCCGGACCGGGTGCCGAGTTAACGAATTTCTTCCGGCTCTCGGTCACAAACTTCCCATTGATTGGCGTGACGAACGTCGGCCTTCGGTTTGAGCTCTACAACCAGAGCGGCAATGGTGATTTGACCGTGCAGACGAACGCGCTGCCGCTCGCGCCGCCTTTCTTCCAGAGCAGCCAGTTGCCGGGCAATAATGCGGAGATTATTTTCATCCGGACAAACTCCGCCCTCACGAATCTGGTGGGGGACTGGCTTCTCGGCGTGCCGAACAACGAAACCAATCCGATCAGTTATACGATTCTGGCGGAAATTGAAACCAATGGCTTCCCGGCGTTTCCGTCCGCCGAAGGTGCCGGAGCCATCACTCGTGGCGGTGCGCTGGGCACGAATGTTTATCATGTGACTACCCTGGCGGATTCTGGCCCCGGGAGCTTGCGCGCGGCTGTCACTCAAACGAACGGTGCTGAAACCGTGGTCTTCGACGTGTCTGGCACGATCAATCTGGCATCGCCGCTGTACATCACGAATTCGTTTCTGACAATCGCCGGCCAGACCGCGCCCAGCAATGGCGTGACCGTCGCCGGATCGACCACTTACGTGCAGGGTGCGCATGATATTATTTTGAGGTATTTGAGGTTCCGGCCCGCCTTCGCGGGAGGCAACTCGTTGATTTGGTCGAGCAGTTTTGAAGGTGGCGTGGGCAACTTCACTTATTCCAATAACATTAATCCGTATTTTGATGGTGGATGGCATATAGATTCTGGATCCGTCGACTTGCTGACCAATGGTCCTCCTTTTAATGGGGCGCCTTACGACGGAGCTTATTATATTGACATAAACGGTAGTGGTCCCGGTCAGATTTCTACGAATCTAGCTACCGTGCTAGGCGCTACTTACTTATTAAGCTTTGCATACACGAAGGATCCAAATGCAGGCATCTCTCCTCCTCCGTCCGCGGTGGTGAAAGTGAATGGAACGACGATTGGAAGCGTGTCTCCGGGATACGTCACATCTTTTTCCGCCTTAAACTGGCAAACTACGTCGTTTGTTTTCACCGCGACCTCTCCGCTGACAAAGCTGGTGTTTTCCTCGTTCAATACCTCTGGCCCTTCGGGAGTATTTTTGGATGCGGTTCGCCTTCAAAGGACAGGTGCGTCAGTCGCTGACGAATCATTACAATTTACAAATGCCTTCAATGTCATAGTTGACCATGTTTCTACGGCATTCGCGCCGAACGATCTCATCTCGATTCTGAACTCATCGAATGTAACTGTGCAATGGTCTGTCCTGGCTGAAGGCCAAAACAATTCCGACAATCTTCATGGTGGATCACAAGTTCGTTACGGATTTGGCGATGTGACTTTCCATCACAATCTTTACGCAGATGATTACAGTGCAAATCCCCGATTGGGCAACAATGTTAACCTCGATTTCGTGAATAACGTCGTTTTTAATTGGGGTGCCTTTGCAGGCCTTAGCACGAATGACATTGCCGACAATCCAGGTGGTTTCACCAACTTCCTGAATTACTCGGCCAATTATCTCATCGCGTATACCAACTCGATGTTCACGAACGTTGCATTCAGCGGCGGCAGCTCAAACACTTGGATATTCCAAACCAACAATTTCATTGATACCAATCTGAATAGCATTCTGGATGGAGCCAACACGAGCTGGGGCATGTTCTCCAACCAGTTCACGGAGTTCAGCCATCCGTTTGCGATTCTACCCACGACGCCCGACGAAGCTTTCATTGCCTATGAACGAGTGCTGGATTTTGCTGGAACATCCCTGTTTATGCGTGACTCGCTCGACCGTAGTGTCGTCCAGAAGGTGCGCATATTGCCTGCCGCGAATACTGCGGCGACTCTTTTGTCCGACCTGGTGTCATGGTGGCCAGCGGAAGGTAATGCGAATGACATCCAGGGAGGTAATAATGGCATTTTGCAAAGTGGAGTTGGCTTTGGTCCGGGTGAGGTGAATCAAGCATTTTTGTTCAGCCCAAGTTCGTCCGGTATTCGCGTTCCGGCCAGTGCGAGTCTGGATGTAGGCTTGAGTAACGGATTTTCCGTGGAAGGGTGGATTAATCCCGTGGATGGTGCCTATCAGTCAGTATGCGAGTGGAACAAAAATAACGGCGACCCGACTCCTGCTCCCATCGGAGCGCACATGGAGATTAACGAATTTTCAACTGGAGATGGCACTCTTTATGGTAACGTCGTAGATACAGGATCTGTTTCGCACAACTTCTGGTCCGCTAATGGTGTTGTAACTCTAGGAAGTTTTCAACATGTGGCTCTGACGTACGATAAAACAACAGGAATAGCGATCCTTTACCATAACGGCACTCCTGTTGCCACGACGAATCTGGGAATTTTTACACCACAAACCAGCTTCGAATTTTTCATGGGCGTTCGACCCGCTGGAGTTCTCGGTAGTCATCCATTCCATGGCAGTATGGATGAGTTGAGTATCTACCACCGCGTTCTTCTTCCGTGCGAAATAAGTGCCATTTACAATGCCGGCAGCGCCGGGAAACAATCTATATTGTCCAACAATACTAACGCGGCTACTCTAAGCACGCTGCCCTACGCAGACGTGGACCGTGATGGCATCCCTGATTTCTGGGAAATCACGCTCAGCGAGAGTGCGACCAACCTCAGTGCAAACCTCGATCGCGATGGCGATGGCTATACGGACCTCGAAGAGTATATGAACTGGCTGGGAGTGCCTCATGCCCTGACTATCACCAACACGCAAGCGAATGTTGACTTGTATCAGCTGTCAGGAAATACCGGCAATCTCCTTTTCGGCGTTGCCAATGGTACCAATGGCACCGTTTACCTCACTAACCAAAATGCCTGTGCTGGCAGCGCCGGTAACGTCGCTGTTTTCACGCCGACAAATAATTTTGGCAATCTTACCAACGGCGGTTTCGGTTCGTTCAGTTACATGGTGACGAATACCGACACCAGGGCTTATTTTGGCCCGGTGACGGTGAGCGTCTTTGTCAGTTCCGTTCCCATTACGAATTCGGCGGCATCGACGAACATTATCACGTTCACCAATACGCCGGGCGACCTCATAACGAATGAATTGACCTCGTTGACCTTGACGAACGGCGCTATCGATTCCAACACCAATTTCACGTTGAGCTTCACGGTGACAATGATCATTGATACCAACACAATGATTGCCAATGGTTGGCCGCTGACTTATGTGACTACAATTCCATCACCGACGATCGATGCCAACGGCATCATCAGGTGGACGTCCACGGAACAGCAAGGGCCGGGCGTATATATTATTACTACTGTCGCTACTGACAACGGCGCACCGCCGGCGAGTGCCACCAATAGTTTCCGAGTGACGGTAAATGAAGTGAACGTGCCACCGGTCTTCATTGCGACTCCGCTTGACCAGACTAACAGCGCGCTGGCGACATTGACGGTGAATGATGGCGCCACTGATTCGGACATTCCACCCAACCCGTTGAGTTATGCCTTATTGAATCCTCCAGCCGGCGCGACCGTCGATGCCAATGGTGTCATTACGTGGACGCCAACTCCGGCGCAGGCACCAGGCATTTACACAATCACGAACGTTGTCTCTGACACGAATCAATTCGCGATTAACAGCAAAACTTTAAGCGCCACCAACTGGTTTACTGTCTACGTCCTTTCCGCCACCGCGCCTTTTGCCTTCACGCAACCCGCGCAAGCGGTAACGGGCACCAGTGCTCAATTGAATGGCATGGTGACGCCAAACGGCCTCCCAACCGTCGCATGGTTCGATTGGGGAACAAACACATTCTACGGAAATCAAACACCGCTGGTGGCAGTGGGTAATTCTTTCAATGTGGTTTACTTTACCAACCAGCTTGCCGGCCTGACGCTGAATGTGCCGTATCACTTCCGCCTCGTGGTGAGCAATGTCTTCTCGGTCGTCACCGGTTTCGATCAAATTTTCGACGAAGCCAAGGTAGTAGCTTGGGGGGCTGATTATGACCAACAGGTGGAGGTGCCGGCGGGCTTGAGCAACGTGGTAGCGATTGCCGGCGCTTATGATCACAGTCTTGCCTTGAAGAATAATGGAACCGTTACGGCCTGGGGCGACCCTAACCTCAACGTGACCAACGTACCTCCGGGACTGAACAACGTTTTGGCTGTGGCCGGCGCAACCTACACCAGTGTTGCGCTGAGAAACAATGGAACGGTGACCGAATGGGGTGGAAATATTTTCAACGTCACGAATGTGCCTGCTGGCCTGAATAACGTCGTGATGATCTCGGCGGGGACATACGCCACACTGGCTTTGCAAAACAGCGGTCAGGTCGTTGCATGGGGCGCCAACGCCTTTAATGTGACAAATGTGCCGCCCGGCCTTGCCAATATCGTGGAAGTTGCCAGCGGCAGTTTTCACAACCTGGCCGTCCGCAACAACGGCACGGTAGTGGCCTGGGGTGACAACAGCGCCGGTCAAACCGGCGTTCCTGCCAGCGCGACCAACGTGGTGGCTGTCGCGGGCGGCAACTATCACAGTCTCGCCCTGCGAGGTGACGGCACGGTTGTGGCGTGGGGCGATGATAGCGATGGCCAGACGGATGTGCCGCCGGGCCTGAGCAATGTCGTGGCCGTGGCCGCTGGTGGTTTTCACAGCCTCGCCTTGAAGACCGATGGCAGCGTGGTGGCGTGGGGATATGATTTTGGCGGCCAGGCTAGCGTGCCAGTAGGTTTGAGCAATGTTGTAGCGATTTCCGGCGGCAATTTCCATAGCCTGGCATTGACACCCACGTTGCCCTCCAGCAATTCCATCATCCTGGACATCACGAACGGCGTCCCGCAGACCAATAGCATCCTGGCCGGCTCGGTGGTTTATTACCGGGTAAATGTGCCAACCAACGCGGATTTCGCGACCAACGGTTTCTCCACGTTTGGCCCCCCTGGCGCCCCGTTGAACATGTTCTTCACCACGAACACGCCGCCGACCATCAGCAGCGGAAATGATTTCCTCCTGGTGACGAATTCAATCTCGGGTACGTCGGTGGTGAGCACGGCTACTTCGCCGCAACTCGTTTCGGGAACGACGTATTACCTTGGAATACAAAACACGAACACTTTCACTGTCGGCTATTACATCGAAGTGGATTTCCATTTGTTGGGGTCGTCGTCTTTGACCAATACCGTGCCGATTACCGACATTATTCATACGAACATCAATGGAACGAATGGATTCCTCCTTATCTGGTTCGCTCCGAGCAACGATTTGTTCCAGGTGCAATGGAACTCGAGCCTGTCACTGACGGGTTGGAACACATTCACCAATATCGTCGGTTACGACACTACCGTATTCACGAGTCCGACCAATACGCAGTTTGATTTCTTTGATGACGGCTCGCAGACAGGCGGGTTCGGGTCGTTGCGGTACTACCGTTTAATTCTGTTGGGTTCTGGCACGGGCGGGCTGACCAATGGCGCACCGGCAACGAATTCTGTCGCGGCTGGCGGCCTCACATTTTATCAGGTGAATGTCCCAACTAATGCCGACTTTGCGACTAACTCGCTACTTTCAGCGAGCGGGCCGTTAAATATCTGGTTTAGCACCAACAACCCGCCGACGGTTACCAACGCAAATGATTTCCTTCTGATCACGAATGCGTCCAGCGGTTTATCAATCCTCACGACTATCGGCTCGCCCGCCATCGTGCCGGGTGGCATATATTATCTAGGCTTGCAGAACACGAATAGCACTCCGGTGACCAATGCCGTCGCGGTGACTTTCCATCTGACCACGACTTCGCCTTCGACTAATACCGTGCCGCTTTCCGGCATCACCTACACGAACAGTAACGGCACGAATGCCTTCCTGTTGGTTTGGTTCGCGCCGACGAACGATTTGTTCCGGGTTCAATGGGCAGCAAGCTTGCTCTCGGCTACCTGGAACACATTTACGAACATCATCAGTTACGATACCAACGCAACCATCAACCCTGCCAACTCGCAGTTCGATTTCCTTGATGATGGTTCGCAAACAGGCGGCGTTGGACCGTCCCGGTTCTATCGCTTAATACTTTTGAACCCGGCTTCGTCCGGGGTAATCCCGCTCACGAACGGCGTACCGCTTAATTTCACCACTGCCGTCGGGGTGACGAATTTCTTCTCGTTCGACATCACGCAGAGCAATGCGGCGGTGCTGTTTGAGTTGTATAATTTGTCCGGCAATGTTGATTTGACGGTGCAACGAAGTAATCTGCCCGTGACGCCGCCGTACTTCGCGAACAGCACGAATTCCGGTACGAACTACGAGCAAATCGTCATTCGTACGAATACCGGTCCGGCGAATCTCAACGCGATTTCCTGGTTCCTGGGTGTGCCTAACAGAGGCTCAAGCCCCATCAGTTATGTCATCCGCGCAGCTCTGCCGACCAATGGTCTTTTGATCAGCGGCCTGCCGTTTAACACGGCGGCCTCCCGGCCCGGCGGTTCCAATGTGCAATTGACGTGGGGACCAACGGTTGTTGGTGAGAAATACGAAGTTCGCACCAACAGCAACTTTGCCTCCACCAACTGGGTGGCGATGACGGATATTGTTGTTGTCGGAACATCGGCGGCTTTCACCGATCCCACTCCCGTGGGCACTGCTCCGACGCTGTTCTATCGCATTGCGCAAGTGCCGTGAGTTTCGCGGCAGGTAAGTGACTTTTCGTCGTTCAATTCTTCTTCGCCGGCGAGACGCCGGCGCTCCCAGGTTAGAGCATTTCCATCAAATATGTAGCGGATGCGCTGAGGTGCATGAACAGCGGTCTTTTTGGTTTTTGGCTTCCGCCGTCGCTAAAGCTATGGCGTACAGGACGGCGGACAAGTCGTTTCGGCTCAGTCACAGGGTTTTTCAAATCTGCTCCTTCGCCGAAGCCTCGCCAAAAAACCAAAAATCCTCGCTGCGCACCGCTACATCTTTTCTGTCAATGCTCTATGGCGCTTTTCGGACGCGGAAGAATTGCGTGGCGGCGGGGGTGTTCGTGCTGAAGGCCGAACTATAATTTGTCGCCATCAAGTTGGTGGCAAAAGTTGTCCAGTCCACGAGGTTTGAAGAACTTTCGACTGCGTATAGCTGGCCGGGAACGGACTCCCAATTGAGTGTCAGCACCGGATCGTTGCGGGTTGCTGAAATCAGCTTGAATGGATTCGCGTACGGATTGCGGAACATCATCATCACGGGCAAATGGTCCGATGCGATGCGATCGTCGTTGCTGGTCAGGTTTTGCGGCACGGGGAAAAGTTTATCCGTGCGGAAAATTTGACTGCTGACGATGTTCGAGAACATCAACAGGTTGGGCATGATATAATCGAAACGCACAGTGAGTTTCGAGGCGCGAATGGATTCAGTCATGTCGTTGGTTGGCGCGCCGGTAAACCGATTGATCGGGCTGGTCAACAACAGCCCGGTGGGAGAGCTAGTCAAGTGCTGGATGGGCTGGCCCGACACGTAGCTACCCGTCTCCGGGCGCAAAACATCTTCATTCAAGTCGCCGGACAGAATGTAGGGATGCAGTTTGTTCGTGCCCGTCAGAAACACCTTCACAAAGAAATTGGAGATGCACGAGGCTTCCGTGGCGCGACGATCGGCATCGTCCTGCCCGCCGCTCGTGGTGGCCTTCAAGTGGGCTTGAAAGACGTGGAGCGGTTGAGAAAAGCCCGGGACGGCAATCTGTGCCTCGAAGAGGTCCCTGGTAAACGAGGCATTGCCGTTTGTGTAGCCGAAGTTTGCGAGGTTCGACGCGCTCAACCAACTCTGCGAGCGAATGATCGGCCAACGGCTGGCGATATAATTTTGGATGAATCCGTCGCCAACTGAATTTGAGGCCAGGAAATAACCTGGCAAAAAGGCGTTTACCCAGTTGGTCATCTGCCATTTGTAGGCGGTGGGAATTTCGTTGAATCCGATGATATCGGGGTTGAGATAGTCCAATTCGCGTCCGATGGCTTGCACTTGCGGGGCGGTTACGGCCCAATTCGTTGGGTCGGTTCCCGTGACGCTGTTCCCATCGACGTTGTAGGTCAAATAGGTCACCGCAGCGCTGGAGGGGGTGACGGTCAAGGTTGCCGTTTGGCTATTGGTTGAGCCGACGATGTTGGTGACGATGACAAAATAGGTGCTGCCGTTGAGGTTGGTGGTGACGTTGAATAGCGTGAACGTGGCATTGGTGGCATCCGGAACGGTCACATTGTTGGAGGACCATTGATAGCTGAGCGGCGCGGTGCCATTGGCAACAACGGAAAAGCTGACGGTATCGCCCGGGATGACAGTTTGGTCCTGGGGTTCGGTCGTGATCGAAGGAGCGGTTGGACTGGCCGGAGCGTTGGTTTGGAAATTGACGGTTAAATCGTCGATTGCGAGACCGTCATCCGAGCCCGCGTCGTTCGGATCGAGCCAGCGAAGAAATAGTTCCTGTCCTGGCTGAACAATGACGCCGGTGAGCGTGACATTGCTGAAAATCTGGCGATTGGTGGCGTTGTTTCCATCGAGGGCTGTCGCGTTGTTAGTCGAGACCACAAGAGAGGCGAAGTTCAGCGCGGGAAAATTGGTCCAGATGGCTGCGGAAAAGGTACTCGTGATTGGCCCGTTACCTACGGCGTAGGAGAACGCGAGGGCTTCGGCGATGCCGGAACCGCCGTTACGCCACTGTTCGCCAGTGAAGGAGACAGTGATATTGGTTTGCGCGGCAACGGTGTCGTTCACAAAGCGAATGCCAAAAGCAACGGGATCCGTTGAACCTGACGCAAGCGAACCCAGGGCTCGATCGCTGGCGCTGTGTGTGCCAGCCGTTCCGAAACTGTACAGCCCGCCCGCAGTGCCGGTACCTGTACTCCCAATGTAGTTTGTGGAGTCGGTGCTGCTTTTCGAGGAATACCATCCTGCGATGGTGACGTTGTTGTTCCAAGGCGAACTGGCACTGCTGCTCAGGGAATCGAAATTTTGCGAATAGGTTCCGGGCACCATCGAGACTTGGGCTGAGGCTACATTCGCAATCAGGTATGCGAACGCCGATAAATACAAAAAAGCACGATTCAATGGATTCCTTGAGGTTGACGTCATGGCACGAACAAATTTGCGGCTGAAATACATCTTCTTAATTTCCGCCGTCGAGTTACCCGGTCGGCAGCATGACCATTTTGGCTCAATATGAATCGAAAGTAAAACCGATTAGACGAGTTCGAGTAGTCCAAGCGTTAAAACGCCGGGGTATTTTCAATGGTCCCTTCGGAATCAGATCCATCCGGCACCCTAAATTCATACTGATGTGCTATCCATCCTCGCCATTTTTCACGTTCTGCTTTGCTTCTTGTGAAATCTCGGTTAGATTTTTCGATTGTTTGATTCGGAAAATTCGAGGCTGTGAGTAAAGAATTCATCAAAATAGGCGGGGCACGGGAGCACAATCTCAAGAACCTCACGTTGCAAATCCCTCGCGACAAGCTGGTTGTGATAACGGGTTTGAGTGGTTCGGGAAAATCATCACTGGCCTTTGATACCATCTACGCCGAAGGGCATCGCAAATACGTCGAATCACTTTCCGCTTATGCGCGCCAGTTCCTGGATCAGATGCAAAAGCCCGACGTTGATTTTATCGAGGGGCTTTCCCCGGCGATCGCCATCGAACAACGCAGTTCCGGTTCCAGTCCGCGCTCGATCATCGCGACCACCACGGAAATCTACGATTATCTTCGCCTGCTTTATGCGCACATCGGGCAGCCTTTTTGCCCGGAAACCGGGGTACCGATTGTCACTCAGACCACGAGCGATATCGTGGACAAGATTCTCGCCTTACCGTCGCGGGCGCGCGTGATGATTCTCGCGCCGGTTGTGCGGGATCAAAAAGGCGAATTCCGCGATGTCATCGAACGCCTGGCGCGGGAGGGCTTTGTCCGGGCGCGGGTGGACGGCGCGATTGTTGAAGTTGCCGATGGCGTTCGCATCAAACTCGACCCGAAGGAACGGCATACCATCGATGCGGTGGTAGACCGCCTGGTGATTGACGATAAAATTCGCGTTCGGCTTTCCGATTCCGTCGAGACGGCGCTGAAATGGGGTGAAGGGATTTTGCTGACGTTGCATCAGCTGCCGCAGGCTGAGTCCAAAGTTCAAAGCCCCAAGTCCAAAGTCGAAGGCGAGTCTACGGCTCCTCGACCGTCCGCCCCCGACCCTGAATGGATTGAGACGCTGCATTCCAACCGTAATTTCAGCCCGGCCACCGGGAAAAGTTACGAGCCGCTGACGCCGAAACATTTTTCATTTAACGCACCCAACGGCGCCTGTCCCGTTTGCCATGGGTTGGGCCAAAAAATGATTTTTGATGAACACCTGGTTGTGCCGGATGCGGAAAAATCCCTGGAGCAGGGGGCAGTCCTGCCGTGGCGGCGTGGCGGCAAGCGCATGGTGGTCTATTACAAGGCGATGCTGCGCGCAGTGGCCGGACACTACAACATCAACCTGGAAACGCCTTACAAGGATTTGCCGGACGACTTCAAGCGCGCGCTCATACGGGGTTCGGGCGCGACGGAAATCGAATTCGCATTCTGGCGCGCAGGTAAACAAAGCAAAATCACGCGGCCATTCGAAGGAGTCATTCCCAATCTCGAGCGGCTTTATCACGAGAGCGAAAGCGAGTTCACCAAGAACCGGCTCAAGGCCTTCATGTCGCCGCAGTTTTGTGATGCGTGTGGCGGGCAGCGGCTAAAGCCCGAGATCCTGGCGGTGCGATTGTTGAATGACGAATTCCAAATGACGAATGGCCAGGAAAAGCCGGGTAATTCCATTCGTCATTCGTCATTCGTCATTCCCGGCTTGTCGATAATGGATGTTTGTGATTTGTCCGTGGACAAGGCCGATGTTTTTTTCGCGACGCTCAAGCTCACCGAGTTTCAGGAAAAAATCGCGCGCGATATCATCAAGGAAATTCGCGCGCGGCTGGGTTTTTTGCGCAACGTTGGCCTTGGTTACCTGACGCTGAATCGCGAAAGCGGCACGTTGAGTGGCGGTGAGGCGCAACGCATTCGTCTCGCGACCCAGATTGGCGCCGGCCTGGTGGGTGTGCTTTATATCCTGGACGAGCCGAGCATCGGACTGCATCAACGCGACAACGACCGATTGCTGCGCACGCTTGAAGGGTTGCGCAACCTTGGCAATTCCGTTTTGGTGGTCGAACATGATGCCGATACCATCCGCCACGCGGATTATATTCTTGATCTCGGACCGGGCGCCGGCGTGCGCGGTGGGGAACTCGTCGCGGCCGGCACGCTCGACGAGGTGCTAGCCGATACTCATTCGCTCACGGCGAAATACCTTACGGGCGAGTTGACGATTCCGGTGCCGAAGCAACGCGTCAAACCATCGCCGGAAAAGGGCTGGCTCGAAGTGCTCGGCGCGCACGAAAACAATTTGAAGAACGTCGACGCCCGCATTCCTTTGGGCACGTTGACCTGTGTCACTGGCGTGAGCGGTTCGGGAAAAAGCACCCTGGTGGACGATATTTTGCGGCGCGCGCTGTTTCGAAAATTTTTTGGATCGAAAGAGCGTCCGGGCGCTCATCGCGCGTTGAAGGGGTTTGAAAACCTCGACAAGGTCATTGTCATCGACCAGACCCCGATTGGCCGCACGCCGCGCAGCAATCCCGCGACCTACACAGGGATGTTCAACGCAATTCGCGATTTATTTTCGCGCCTGCCGACGGCGCGTGTTCGCGGCTATGACGCAGGCCGGTTTAGTTTTAATGTCAAAGGCGGGCGCTGCGAAAAATGCGAAGGCGATGGCCTGATCAAGATTGAGATGCACTTTCTGCCGCCAGTTTATGTGACCTGTGAGGCGTGCAATGGCCGCCGTTACAATCGCGAGACGCTGGAAATCACCTATAAGGGGAAAAATATCGCTGACGTGCTCGACATGACGGTCGATGAAGGCGTGACCTTCTTCCGCGCGGTCCCGCAGATTTACGATCCGCTGCTCACATTGGCGGAAGTGGGCCTGGGCTACATTCGACTCGGGCAGCAGGCGACGACTTTGAGCGGCGGCGAAGCGCAACGAGTAAAACTGGCGTCCGAGTTGACCCGCAAAGCGACCGGTCGCACGCTTTATATTTTGGATGAGCCAACCACCGGCCTGCACTTTCATGACGTGGCGAAGCTGCTCGAAGTGCTGTTCAAATTGCGCGCCTCGGGAAACACGCTGCTGGTGATCGAACATAATCTGGATGTGATCAAGACGGCGGATTGGGTGATTGATTTGGGACCTGAAGGTGGGGAGGGGGGCGGGCAAATCATCGCGCAAGGGCCGCCGGAAAAAATCATTGAATGCGAAGCGAGCCATACGGGGCGGTATCTCCGCCAGGTTCTCGACGGCGTTGTTTTATCCCCGGCATGACGATTTCAACCTTTTCGCAGCCGCATCAAATCCGTTACACTCCCTTTGCATGGTTCGTTTGAGTCGATGGCTGTTGGTACTGATGGCGCTGATTCCCGGCGCTGCGCCCGTTTTTGCCGCGCCATCGCCCGAAGACCGCGCCTATGCGGTCGCCATGGACGAGTTTCACACGGCTCCCGAGATGTCGGAGAAAAAGTTTGCGGATTTTGTCCAGAAATATCCCAACTCGGTCCGCGTGTCGGAGGCGATTCTTTACCAGGCGCAGGCGAGGCTGTTCTCCAATGATGCGGATGGCGCGATCACTCTGCTCACGACCAACCAGGTTCATGCGGACAAATTGGCGCCGCAGTATAGTTATTGGCTCGCGCGGGCGCGTTTCCAGAACAAGGATTATGCGGGAGCAGCCGACACCTTCGACGACATGTTGCGAAAATATCCGGATTCGCCGCAGTCTCTCGACGCCACCATTCGCGAGGCCGGAGCCTATGTGCGGTTGGAAAAGTGGCCGCGGGTGGTTCAGTTGCTGGGCCAAACCAACGGGCTTTTTCAGAAATCCGTGCGCGCCGGCGCAGTAAGTGAGACAGTTGCTTCCGGCTTTCTGCTGCTGGGAGAGGCGCAGTTGAGGCAGGGCGATTTTGCACGCGTGGAGGAAACGGTCAAGTCGCTCGACAAGCAGACGTTGAATACCCAATCGAGATGGCAACGCGATTTCCTGGCTTTGAGGAGGCAGCGTGCCGAAGGCCATTTGGAAGATGCGTTGAGCGGGGCATCCGGCCTGGTCCTGACCGAGGATAAAACCAACCGTGCGGCGGGCTTCACCTTCCAGGCGGGCGTGCTGGAGCAGTTGGGAAATATCGATGCGGCGGTGAACGCGTACACGAACAATCTAACGCCGGAGGTTCCGCCGGACCAGCAGCGTCTCGCCATTTTAAAAATCACCGAGCTGGATTTGAGGCAGAACAAATTGCCGGACGCAGCCCAGAGGCTTCAGAATTTCCTGGAACAGTTTCCCGCGCCTGAGCCGACCGACCTGGCCGTGTTGACCCTGGGTGAGGTGCGTTTGAAGCAGGCGCTCTCGGTCTCCAATACGAACCTGAGCGCAGGGGCGACAAACCTTTTTCGGGATGCCTTGAGTGAGTTCGACAAAATACTGACGGCCTTCACCAACAGTCCGCTGGTCGGCAAAGCGTATTTGGACAAGGGTTGGTGTCTGTGGAGCCAGGGGAAAATTGGCGACAGCCAGGAGGCGTTCAGCAATGCCGTCGAGCGGTTGCCGTTTTCCGAAGAACAGGCCGAAGCGCGTTTCAAATGGGCGGACACGCAATTTCAGCAGCAGCGTTTCGCGGACGCGGTGACTAATTACAATTTCATCGCGGCAAAGTATGAGCCGCTGGAGGAGGCGAAGGCGCACCATTTGATTGAACGTGCGCTGTATCAATCCGGCCGAGGTGCGCTGGAGGAAACCAACCTGGTGGCCGCGATGAGCGCGCTTAAAAATATTCTCGAGTGGTATCCGGACGGTTTTGCCGGGCCTTCGTCCCTGTTGCTGACGGGCCAGGGATTGGCCGGACAAAACGATCCCACCGGCGCGCGAAAATTATTTTCTGAATTTGAAGAGCGTTATCCCACCAACTCATTGCTGCCGGAGGTCCGCCTGGCCATCGCGCGATCGTATGAGAAGGAGGGAAATTGGGATGCGGCCATCACTAATTACAGCGCCTGGACTGAGGCTTTCCCGCGCCATTACCTGATGCCGCAGGCTAAATTTAGTGTCGCTTGGGACCAGTATATGGCCGGTCGTGAGACCAACGCGTTGACGCTCTTCACTAATTTCATCGTGCACTTTCCTACCAATGAACTCGCGGCGCGCGCGCAATGGTGGGTCGGTGATTTTTATTTTCGGCAGGGCGATTACGTGGCCGCCGAAAATAATTATCAGCTCGTTTTTCAAAACACCAATTGGCCGCCGTCCGAACTGACTTACCGGGCGCGATTAATGGCCGGCAGTTCCGCCATGGCCCGTTTCGCGTACAAACAGGCGATCAGTTACTTTACCACGTTGCTGACTCCGGACGTGCCCCGCGAATTCCAGGATTTGCAGGTGCAAGCCACGATGGCGTACGCGGATGCGACCATTAGCCAGGATTCCACGAATAAAACCCAGGATTTGAATGAGGCCATTCAAAGCCTGAAGACCATACCCCAAACCCAGCCCGATACCTGGCAGGCGGCGCAGGCCTGGGTAAAAATCGGGGATTGTTATTTTGACCTCGGTGCACGGGACCCCGATCAATATACGAACGCCGCTGCCGCCTACTGCAGAGTTTTCGAATCGCCACACGCGTTGAGCTCGGCGAAAAACGAGGCTCGGTTTAAATTGGGAGCTACGATTGAAAAGCAAGCAGCGCTGAAAACCGGAGCGGACCAAACCGCATTGCTCAAGCAGGCGCTGAACCAATACGTGGACTCATTTTACGAAGGGTTGCACGATTCTGAGGCCCCATCGCCGTTCTGGACAAAAAAATCGGGCCTTCAGGCTGCGCAATTGGCTGAATCCCTGCAGGAATGGCAGTCGGCCTATGACATTTACAAGCAACTTAAAGACCTGCTGCCCGTGTTGGCTCCGGTTTGCGAAAAGAAAATAGCCAAAATCAGTCCTTTCGTCCCGCACCCGTGAGGTGGCCGAAAGCAGAGAGCGCGGGTCTGCGACCCGCAGCGGGCCACCAGCCAGAGAGCATAGCCATAGCCCGTGACGTTAGGGTTTTCAACAGAGCCGCGCTCCTCAAATTAAGGCACTACCGGAAATGTTGACCGTTTGACACGCGTGTGCGCTGCTGTTAAATTCCTGCAAGAAGTATGGAAGCCGTCACCACATCTGACTTGATTGTTACGCTTACTCTCAGCGCGGCGGAAGAAGTTAAAAATATCCTGACGCAACCGGAGAACGCGGGCAAGACGTTGCGCATTTACGTGGAGCAGGGCGGTTGTTCGGGTATGCAGTATTCGATGGTTTTTGACGAGCGGCGTCCGGACGATCTTTCGGCGGAAATGCACGGTGCCTTGGTATTGGTGGACCCGTTCAGCGCAAAATATCTTCGCGGCACGGTGGTGGATTTCAGCGATGCTCTTACCGGGGGCGGATTCAAGATTTCGAACCCGAACGCGAAACAAAGTTGTGGTTGCGGCAAATCCTTTGAAGCCTGAGTGGTCCTGAAACCGCAGGCTTAAGAACGCCGTTCCGTGCGATGCGGAACGGCTTTTTTGTGATTCGATTCGGTTGGGTGGGTGGTTCGGAAAGAGTTCGTCATTTCCTGGCGCGGGGAGTCGGTCCGGTCTTAGCTGGCTGATCGGATAGGAGTTTTGCGATGCCGTTGCGCAGATCGGCCACTGCAAAGGGTTTGCTGAGCACGGCGTTGACGGGGGTGTCGAGGCCGCTCAGCTTTTCCAGATAGGCGGTGACCATCAGGATCGGCAGCGATGGAGCAATGCGCTTGATGTGGCGAGCGACTTCGCCGCCGTGCATTCCCGGCATGAAAAAATCCAGCACGACCAGGTCAAATGTTTTCTGCTCGAGCAGCGCCAGCGCTTCGATACCGTCTTTCGCCTCGGTAACGTGGTGGCGATCAATTTTCAGCAGGAGTTTGATGGATTCGCGGGCCGAGGGGTCATCTTCTACCAGCAAGATCTGTTTACCAATGGGTTCGTTCTTTTGCACTTCACGCCAATTTAAGCATTTCAAATGCCAGCGTGAGTCTCAAGTGGTTGAATTCCAAGCAGGCGCAGCGGAAAGTTCAATGCGATTTTGCGCGTTCCCCTACAGGTATTTGGCCAATAGCGGACCCAATTCGCGCTTGGTTTTTGCAGGCCAGACTTTCTTGTCCGTCATAATCGCATTACGCAAGGCGTCGTGGCAGGACCAGCCGGGCGTGGCCGGGATTTGTGGAATGGTCCGGGCAATGATGGCTTTGGCCATTTCCGCGTTCTTACGCAAGTTTTCAATGACTATTTCGACGGTGACGTGCGCTTCATCCGTTTTCCATGAGTCGTAATCGGTGATCATCGCGATCGTTGCGTAAGCGATTTCCGCTTCGCGCGCACATTTGGCCTCGCCGAGATTGGTCATGCCGATGACGTCGTAGCCGAGCTTGTGGTTGGTTTGCGATTCGGCACGGGTGCTGAACGCGGGGCCCTCCATGTTGACGTAGGTGCCACCGTCATGGGCGCGCGCTTTGAGAGTGCGGGCGTTTTTCAAAAGCAATTGGCGAAGCTCTTCGGCAATGGGTTCCGCAAAGGCAATATGCCCGACAATGCCGCGCCCGAAAAATGTGTGCTCGAAATCCCGCTTGGTGCGATCCAGGAATTGGTCGACGAATACGAGGTCGCACGGTTTGTATTTGGCCTGGAGGGAGCCGACGGCGCTGGCGCTGATGATCCAAGCCACGCCGAGTTTTTTCATCGCCCAGATGTTGGCGCGATGATTGAGCTCGCTGGGCAGCACGCGATGGCCGCGCCCGTGCCGGGGTAGAAAAACCACGTCGCGTCCGGCGAGTTTGCCGGTGAGAAAATCGTCGGAAGGCGCGCCGAAGGGCGTTTTCACCGTGAGCCACTTTTGGTTCGTGAAACCTTCAATGTGATAAAGGCCGCTGCCGCCGATAATGCCAATTCGATAACTAGACATGCGCGGTTTTATAGCGGGAGCAACTTCAGAGGGCGAGCTTTTAAGCGGATTTCCGGGCGGAGATTTCCAGCATGCGTTCGATGGGCAGGCGCGCGCGTTTGAGGATGTGCTCTGGTAGATCGATTTGCGGAGCGAGGTTCTTCATGCAGTCGCGCACTTTTTGAAGCGTATTCATCTTCATGTATTTGCATTCGCTGCAGCGGCAATTGTCCGTCGGCATGCGCATGACGTCAAACGTTGGCGCGCAGATGAATTCTTTGCCGGGGCATTCTTTTTGCATCCGATGGATGATTCCGGATTCGGTCACGATAACGAACTGCTTCGCCGGATCCGTTTTACAATAGGTGATCATCTTTTCGGTCGAAGCCACGACGTCCGCCAAATCGCGGACTTCTCGCAGGCTTTCCGGATGCACGACAATTTTCGCAGCCGGAAACTGTTTGCGCAGGCGCAGGAGGCCATCGCGGCGGAATTCGACATGCGCATAGCAATTGCCCTTCCAAAGCGTCATCGGCCGGCCGGTTTGTTCCATCACCCAGGCGCCAAGGTTTTCATCCGGCACGAACAACAGGTCTTTGTCCTTGGGAGCGGCGTTGACGATTTTGACGGCGTTGCCGCTGGTCACGATGATATCGCAGAGTACCTTCACTTCGGCGCTGCAATTGATATAAGCGATGGTCCAGAAATTAGGATTGTTTTTTTGAAGTGCCTCGAGCTTCTCTGCCGGGCAGCTTTCTTCCAACGAACAGCCCGCGTTTTTATCCGGCAGCACCACGATTTTGTTGGGGTTTAGGATCTTAGCGGTTTCGGCCATGAAATGGACGCCGCAAAAGACGATGACGTCCGCGTTGGTTTTGGCCGCCTCTTGCGAAAGCCCGAGTGAATCACCGACGAAATCGGCGACGTCCTGTATTTCCGGCACCTGGTAATTGTGCGCCAGAATGACGGCATTTAGTTCACGTTTGAGCGCGGAAATTTCGCGCGCGAGCGGTTCGGCCTGGGCGGGGGCCATGCCTTTGCGCATGCGCAAGCGATCGATGGGCAGCGGCTGAACTTCGGGCGCTTCAATCATGAGAAAAGAGTACTGTCGAACGAGGTAGGCGTCAATTGGAGGTCGTGTTTCCGAAACGGGAAATCAAATGTCTGCACTGTTATTTCCTGTGGCGCGCCATGAAGCAGTGGTCCTGGCCGGTCAAATCCGTCCGGCGCTGTTTGGCGAGCATGCTCCCGTAAACGCGGGCGTCGCGGATCATCATTTCGAGGCGTTTCTCGAATGGGCCACTGGCGATTTGTCCGTCTTTCATATCCGTGTTTTCAGCAAAGGAAATCCCGTAAGGCAACGTCCAGGCATAGCATTGGCGCGCCACGGTGCGAAGCTGGTCCGTGGCGGTGAGACCCTTTTCGTGGGAGGCAACCACGGTGACAAAAAGTTTTCCGGCGAATTCATGCCAGAAATGGTCGAGAAAGTTTTTCAACGTGCTGCTGATGCTCCCATGATAATCCGGCGTGCCGAGAATGTGCACGTCGGCTTTGTCGACCCGTTTTTGCAGCGCGTGGAATTCCGACGAGTTGTAAGAAGTGTCGGGATTATAAAGCGGTAGCGGGTCGACCTGGAGATCGAGCACGTCCACGCTGCAGCCCTCCGCGCGGAGTTTATCGGCGATATGGTTGATGACGATGCGCGTCACGGACTTGCGATGCAAGCTGCCGGCGACAGCGAGAACGTTCAATGGCTGCGATTCAGACATGGGTTGAAAATAGTGCACCCGCAGGAAAAGTCGAACCGGGAACGGACAGAATTGACTCAGGGATAGACAGGCTGTGTGTTTCCTGTGCACACCGCATTGTTTGCAGACACTCGCCTCGGGTCGTTAAAGATAAAGAATTGGATTAGGAAGAGGGCGCTGGCGGAGAGCGTGTGAAGCCGTGCTGGCATGACAATTGCAAATGCATCCCGGTGGGTAGACCAATTCATAAAATAACCGGAAAAGGATTAATGACCATGAAAACATTCAAACTGGCAGTTATGGCAGCTATGGCGTTCGGGTGTATCGCACAAGTTAACGCGCAGACGACGAACCTCGTGCAGAACCTCAGCATCCAGCTCTATGGATATGCGCAAGGGGGAACGTCCAAATTCCAGGGCACTGTGGAAACGAACATAAATTTCGTTCGGGTGGATACGCGCCAAATTATTCAAGCGCTGGCCACTGCCACGCTGAATTCATTCTCGTCCACCAGCAAACTGGTGGTCGTAACTCCTTTGGGAGGTGGAAGTTCTTCCGTCCAGGTCCGCGATGGGAACAGACAGCCGGTGGACGTCACGGAGCTTTTCGTTCTGGAAACGTCGAGCGGTTCGGTTGACGGTTCGATAGTGAACACCAGAACCGGTCGTGGTTCGAGTCTCAGCTACGAAATCGCGCGGTTTGCCTTGCAGGATGCGGTAGGGGCCTCGCTCAATCTTCATTTTGATGTGAGCGGAATCGCGACGACGAGCTCAAACATAGCGCCGTCCACTCCGCAGATTCCGACCATCGATGCGAACGTTTCAGGCTCGGGCGATCGCAACGGCAACCTTCTGATTCTTCAGGGGTCGGTTGAGATTTTTGGACGCACGTTGGAGGTGGATAGCTTCACTGGGGTGAGCTGATTCTATTCGGTTTAGCCGGATCGATTCAACGGCGCGAGTTTCAACTCGCGCCGTTCCTTTTTATGAAACCACCGCTGCGGCGCAGGCTTCGGCGCACCAGTTTTTTACTCGTTTTTTGATGGCATCGCGAATGATTCGGGTTTGGGCCAGTTTGTCTTCGCGGTTTCCGACAGCGGCTGACGGATCCGGGAAACCCCAGTGCAGCCGCGTGGTCGTTCCGGGAAAAATCGGGCAGCGTTCGGCGCTGGCTTCATCGCAGACGGTGATGACGTAAATGAAGTTTTCAGCGGATTTCACGTAATCGATTACAGCCTTCGTTTTGTTCGCTGAAATATCAATGCCGATTTCACTCATGGCTTCCACGACAATGGGATTTAGCGTGCCGGGTTCCAATCCGGCGCTGTGCGCTTCAAATTCGTGCCCGCAGATTTGATTCAGAAATGCCTCTGCCATCTGGCTGCGGGCGCTGTTGTGGATGCAAACGAATAGAATTTTTTTCTTTTTCATGAGATAGACTGAAATTTTTCGCAGCAGCCGCGTTCGCGCACGCAGCGACAGGCAAACATCGCCACGCACGCGCCCAGTACCGGCGCGACTAGATAGATCCACAGGTGTTCGAAGTGTCCGGACATCAATGCCGGCGCAAACGAGCGCGCGGGGTTCATCGAAGCGCCAGAAATTGGCCCGGCGAACAGAGCTTCCAGCCCGATGATTGAGCCGACGGCGATTCCCGCGGTGATGCCTTTTTCTTTGGATCCGGTCGAGACGTTGAGGATGGTGAGCATTAAAAAGAAAGTCAGCACGGTTTCCAAAATGAAGGATTGCAGATCGGAACCGGCTGGCAGCGTCGTGCCCAGCGATTTGTTTTCGGGAAAAAGAATTCGCAGCAGGCCGCTGGCGAGGAATGCCCCGACAAGTTGGGCGGCGATATAAGGGAGCACGTCCCGGCGGGGCATTCGGCGCGCAGCCCAAAAGCCAACGGTGACGGCTGGGTTCAAATGCGCGCCGGAAATGTCGCCGAATGTGTAAATCATGGCGAGGACGACGAGCCCGAAGGTGAGTGCCACGCCAACATGCGTAACGCCTCCGCCCGTGGCATTATTGACGACTAGGGCGCCAGTGCCCGCAAAGACCAGGGCGAATGTTCCCAGACTTTCAGCCAGGATTTTTTTCATTTGTCGAGATGTGCAATTCAACACCGTTGTTGGCGGCAAATTTGCGCGAGGTCGGTGGCCCGGATTTTTATAAGTTTTTTGGCGTCGGCCATTGCTTCATCGGTGCCGGCAACAGACTTGCGAACCCATTCCAGGGCCTCGCGGGCTGGTCGTGCAGCCGTTTTGCCAGACAGCCGGTAATAAACCCAGCGCTCGGTTTTCCGTGATAAGACCAGTCCCGCACCGTGCAACACGGAGAGATGCCTGGAGATTGTGGAGGGCGCAAAACCGAACAATTCGGTGATTTGGCAAACGCACAATTCTCCCTCGTTTAACGCGAGCAGGATCCGAACCCGGTTGGAATCGGCAAGCGCCTTGGTGATTACCATGAATTCGTGCATTGTGATTATATTTCGTCAAATGACGAAATGAGTTTGATTCGTGTGGCGCCTGGTTGCAAGGAAATTGAGAGAAGTTGAGAAATTGTGGATGGAAATTCGCTGGTTGGTCCGGTGGAAGATTTGTGCGGGTCCGATTCTTAACGGATTTTAATCCATCATTCGCCTCTTTTTAATCAACGTATGGTCTATATTTGTGTCGAATCGTCATATGCGAATCCTTTTAGTCGAAGACGAAAAGAAGCTGGCCGACATGGTTGCGCGCGGACTCAAGGCCGAGCGTTATGCCGTGGACGTGGCGCATGATGGCGAGACCGGCTGGCAAATGGCCGGCACTTACGAATATGATTTGGCGGTTCTCGACTTGATGCTGCCCGGCTTGAGCGGCACGGAAATTCTGCGCCGGATCCGGCGGAAAAATTCGACTGTTCCGATTTTAATCCTTACCGCGCGGGATGCCACCGATGAAAAAGTTGAGAATTTTGAGGCTGGCGCGGACGATTATCTTACCAAGCCCTTTGCATTCGCGGAATTGCTCGTCCGCGTCAAGGCGTTGCTGCGTCGAGGTCCGGTAAATCGCTCCAGCGTCCTGCGTGTGGGCGATCTCGAGGTGGACCGGCTTTCCAAACAAGTCCGGCGCGCCGGCAAGCGTATCGAGCTCACGGCCAAAGAATATTCGTTGCTCGAATATTTTGCCACCAATCCGGGGCGTGTTTTTTCCCGGACAATGATCATCGAGCATGTGTGGGACCAGAGCTTCGAGGGACTGACGAACATCGTCGATGTCTACGTCCGTCATTTGCGCGAGAAAGTGGACGACGCCTTTCCCACGAAACTGATTCGTACCGTGCGGGGCATGGGATATAGCCTGAGTGACGAGGTTGAAACGTGAATACGCGCTCACTGAGTTTTCGTTTAGTTGCCTGGTACGCCAGCCTGCTGACGGGGGTTTTCATTTTGCTGGGCGTCATCATGTATATCGATCTGCGGCATTTCCTGGAGAACAACCTGCGCGAAACCCAGGCGCGGCGTGCACAGCAGATTGCGGATGCAGATCTCGCTCGCATGTCGAAGATTGGGGCCGCCACTCTTGCCACCGAGATCAAGGAACGTTACGAGCCGGAGGTGAACGACCGGTTTATTCGGGTAACACGCCTGGATGGCAACGGCGGGGTCATCTACGTCTCGGGCATGCCCAAGGATCAAAGTTTTGACCCCACTCATTTGCCGCCGTTGGGGCTGTCGTCACAAAAGGAATTCTCCAAAGCGCTTCGTTTGCCGGATGGCGAAACTCTCCTGGTCGCGGCTTTGAATTATACGACGCCGGAACAGGAACATTATTTAGTCGAGGTGGGCGTTCCGATTAATCCGGTTTCCACGATGCTGGGCCATTTGTTTGTGCAGCTTTCGTTTGGCCTGCCGGTGGCGCTGGCGGTGGCGATTGTGGGCGGTTATTTGCTCGTTCGCCGCGCGCTCAGGCCGGTGGAGCAAATCGCCCGTAAAGCGGAGCAGATCACCCAGCACAATTTGAGTGAGCGATTGCCCATTGCGCGCACGGGGGATGAACTGGAACAGCTTTCAACCTCTCTCAACCACATGATTGGCCGGCTTGAGGACGCGGTCCAAAATTCAAAGCGATTTGTCGCGGATGCCTCGCATGAATTGCGCACACCGCTGACGGTCTTGCGGGGCGAACTGGAAAATCTCGGCGTGGACGCGCGCCTGGACAAGGCGTCCCGCGACACCATCGGAAGCATGTTGGAGGAAGTCGAGCGGCTGACGGACATCGTCGAGGGGCTAGTGGCTCTTTCACGACTGGACGCCGGCGAAGCGAAGCGGGAATGGGTGCGATTCGACCTGGTCGAACTGACGGCGACGACCGCCGACCAAATGAACCTGCTCGCGGAGGACAAGGGGATTTCCGTCCAGTGCGTTCCTGAGCAGAAGGTGTTTGTGCAAGGGGATCGCGCGCGCCTGAAACAGGTGGTTGTTAACCTGCTCGACAACGCGATCAAATACACTTCGCGCGGCGGAACAATTCAATTGAATGTCACGCGCCAGAACGGCCACGCCTTCCTCGATGTGGCCGATAGCGGTATTGGAATTCCCGCGGAATCAGTGCCGCATGTGTTCGAGCGTTTCTTCCGCGTCGATAAGGCGCGTTCGCGCGATGAGGGCGGCGCCGGTTTGGGACTTTCCATCGTGAAATCCATTTGCACCGCTCACGGCGCGGAATTGCAGGTGGACAGCAAGGTGGGAAAAGGAAGCCGTTTTCGCATCAAACTGCCACTCGCGCCGGAGCCGGGGAATCCCGATGCCCGGTCGGTCAGTTGAACTACGTCTTTCAACCTCAAAACAGAAAAACATGAAAGAAAAATTTCGTCGATTACCGGTCAGGCTGCTTTCCGCGTTGGGCGTGGCAGCCATTGTGGTGGCTGTTCTGATGCTGACTTCAAAGCCGGGCAAAGCCACAGCCAGCAACGGCTTGCCGGCCGCGCCATCGGTTGCCGTCGTGAAAGTGACCCGCGAGGACCTCGCCCGAGAATTGAAAATTTCCGCGGAGTTCAGGCCTTATACCGAAGTGGAATTGCACGCGAAAGTCTCCGGCTACTTGCGGGACATCAATGTCGATTTCGGTGATGAGGTGAAAGCGGGGCAGTTGCTGGCGACCATCGAGATTCCAGAATTGCAGGATGAATTAGACAACGCCACCGCGACGGAACAGAAAGCCGAAGCCGATTACAAAAATGCGCATTTGGTCTATTCGCGGCTGCTTGAAGTCAATAAGGCGCATCCGAACCTCGTCGCGCAGGAGCAATTGGATGCCGCAGAATCACATGATGCCGACATGGCGGCCGCGATTGCCGCTGCCAAAGCCGATGTCGGAAAATATCAAACTCTGGTGGCTTATACCAAAATCACGGCGCCCTTTAATGGGGTGGTGACGCGCCGTTACACCGATCCAGGTTCCATGATCCAGGCAGGCACGGCGTCACAGGCCATGCCGCTGTTGCGCCTCTCGGACAATTATCGGCTGCGCCTCGATTTTCCGGTTTCAGTCGATTACGTCCAGGACGTGCATATTGGCGATCCGGTTGATGCGCGCATCGATTCGCTGGGCGGGAAGACGTTCACCGGCAAAATCTCCCGCTTCACGCATCGGGTGGACGAAACCACCCGCACGATGATTGCGGAAATGGAAGTGGACAACCCGAAGCTGGAATTGATTCCCGGGATGTACGCCACTGTGGTGTTGAAATCAGACCAGCGTCCCAACGCCGTCGCCATACCGACCGAAGCCATCACGGGAGGCAAAACCACGGTGGATGTGGTCAATGCGAATAATGAAGTGGAACAGCGGACGGTGACTTTGGGGCTGGAGACACCGACCAAATACGAAGTCCTGTCGGGCGTAAAAGAAGGTGATTTGGTTGTGATCGGCGACACGAGCCAGATTAAACCGGGCGAAAAAGTGGAACCGAAACTCGTGAATTTCCTGGCGGCGCAATGAACCCTCTCTCATTCGAACAACTGGAAGCATTGCGGCGGCTGGACGCGTGCACGCTGGCTAATGCGATCGAGACTTTTCACGAGCGCCTTCGCAACGAAGGCTTCATGGGGCATGGTGTGCGTTGCTTGTTTCCCAACTTGCAACCGATGATTGGCTACGCGGCGACGGTGAAAATTCGCGGTTCGACGCCGCCCACAACCGGTAATCTCTATCGCGACCGTACGGATTGGTGGGATTATATCGCGTCGCTGCCGGCCCCGAGGATTGTGATGGTGCAGGACCTGGCAGCGCGGCCCGGACTCGGCTCGCTGGTGGGCGCGGTGCACATGAACATTCTGCGCGCGCTGCATTGCACGGGTGTGGTGACGAATGGCTCGGTGCGGGACATTCCTGCTGCCGAAAGCGCCGGGTTCCATTATTTCGCCGGCAGCGTTTCGGTTTCCCATGCCTATGTTCATATCGTCGAAATTGGCAAACCGGTGGAAATTGACGGGCTGAAAATTCAGTCTGGTGATTTGTTGCACGGCGATTTGCACGGGGTGCAATCCATTCCAATCGATATTGCGCCGCGAATTCCCGAAGTGGCTGCCAAAATCACCGCAGAGGAGCAGGCGCTTATTGCGCTTTGCCGCTCGCCGGAATTTTCGATCCAAAAACTCCGCGCCGCCGTGAAAAGAAAATCCTGATACGTCATGTCGCGTTTTTCCATCCGATATCCCTATCTCATCATCGTGATCTGCCTGATCACTTGCGTGGTCGGCATCACGAGCCTGGTGAAAATGCCCGTGGATTTGTTTCCGCCGATCAAGATTCCCGTGGTTGTGGTCGCCACGTTTTTTTCCGGGATGCCGCCGGAGCAAATCGAGACCGATATCACGGGGCGGTTTGAGCGTTTTTTCACATTGGCCAGCGGCGTGGACCACATCGAATCGCGTTCGCTGCCGGGCGTGAGTTTGATTAAAATTTATTTTCAACCGGGCTTCAACGCGGACTCGGCGGTGACGAGCATCGCGAACCTGGCGATGGCGGATTTGCGAAAACTTCCACCCGGAACATTGCCGCCGGTGGTTTTGAAATTTGACGCTTCGAGTTTGCCGGTCTGTTTGGTCACGCTGAAAGGCGAGGGATTGAACGAAGCAAAATTGCGCGACATCGGCCAATACGACGTCCGCAATCAAATCGCCAATGTCCCCGGTGCGTCTGTGCCGCAGCCTTTCGGCGGGCGGTATCGCCAGATCATGGTTTACGTGGATCCGTTGAAACTCGAAGCGCACCAGTTGAGCGTGATGGACGTGGTGCGGACGGTCAACGAAGCCAACCTGATTCTGCCCGCGGGCGATGTGAAGATTGGGCCGTTCGATTATAACCTCTATGCGAACAGCCAGATCAACGCGATTGAAGACATCAATTCATTGCCGTTGAAGACGGTCAACAACGCCTCGGTGCTGGTGGCCGATGTCGGCCAGGCGAAAGACGCCTCGCAAATTCAAAACAATATCGTCCGGGTGGACGGCCAGCCGTCGGTTTATTTGCCGGTGCTGAAACAGGGCGGCGATGCCAATACGATTTCGGTCGTGAACGGCATTAAAGATGGCGTGGCTCATTTGCTCGACGTGCCCAAACAACTCGTGACCAAGGTCGTTTTCGATCAATCGATTTTCGTCCGTAGCGCCATCGAGAACCTGATTCACGAAGGCGCCATTGGCTTGGTGCTGACGGGGTTAATGATTTTGATTTTCCTGGGCAGCATGCGGGCGACCGTCGCGGTATTTCTCTCGATTCCATTATCTGTGCTGGCGGCATTCATTGCCCTGTCGCTGGGGGACAACACCATCAACGCCATGGTCCTTGGCGGCCTGGCATTGGCGTTCTCGCGCCTGATCGATAACTCGGTGGTGGTACTGGAAAATATTTTCCGCCACCTCGAACTGGGCGAAAAACCGGAAGTGGCCGCGGAGCGCGGGGGCAGGGAAGTGGCCCTGCCGGTGCTGGCGGCGACGCTGACGACGGCGGTGGTGTTTTTCCCAGTGACATTTCTCTACGGCGTCAGCCGGTTCCTCTTCAGCGCGCTGGCGTTGTCGGTCATTCTTTCGCTGTTCGCATCTTATGTCGTGGCATTGACGGTGGTGCCGTTGTTCTGCGCCAAATGGATCAAGGGCCACGGCGGGCACGAGGCGGAGGCGTCGGGACATCCGAAGTCGTGGGGCCAAAAATTCAATAGATGGTTCAATGGGAAATTCAACGCCATGCTGAACCGGTATGAGGGGACGTTAAACAAAAGTTTGCTGCGTCCCGCTGCGACCGTTATTGGCATCACGGGATTATTCATTTTTAGCCTTGGGCTGTATCCATTGGTTGGCCGCGCGTATTTCCCGCGCACAGATCCCGGCCAATTCGTCATCAACCTGAAGGCGCTGACAGGCACGCGGCTGGAGGCGACGGATAAACTCGTTGGGCAGGTGGAACAAATCGTGCGCGACATCGTGCCGGCGAAGGAGGTGAAAATTGTCGTTTCGAACATTGGCGTCACGCCGGGATTTTCCTCGATTTACACGCCGAATTCAGGGCCGCACACGGCCTTTGTGCAGGTGGGATTGGAAGACGGGCACAAACGAAGCAGCTTTGAATACATGGATCTTGTGCGGACGCGGCTGCGAAAGGAACTCCCGCAACTCGACGCGTATTTCCAGACCGGCGGCCTGGTGGACGCCGTGTTGAATCTCGGCATGCCGGCGCCGTTGGATATTCAGGTCAGCGGCAGCAATCTGGAAGAGGCGCATAAGACGGCGGCGGAAATCGCGACGCAAGCGCGGGCGCTGCCGGGCGTGAGCGATGTGCTTGTGCCGCAAGACGTGGATTACCCGGCGTTGAAGCTGGATATTGATCGCCTCCGGGCCAGCGAGCTGGGCCTGAGTGAAAAAGAAATTGTCGGCAACGTCATCACCGCGCTCACCTCCGACCAGATGATTGCGCCAAGTTTCTGGGTCGATCCAAAAAGCGGAAACGACTACATGCTGACGGTCCAGTATCCCGAGGGTTTCATTAAATCTTTTGCCGACCTGTCTGCGGTGCCTCTGCACGCCCCACACGCGGACGAGGCCACGCGACTCGACGCCGTGAGCAAACTCAAACGCATCGAGTCACCGACGGAAGTGGACCATTACCAGTTGCGACGCGTGATCGATGTTTATGTTTCTCCATCGCACGAGGACGTTGGCAAGGTGTTGGCGGGCGTCCAGGGAATCATCGGCAAAACCAAAATGCCGGAAAATGTGCGCGTGACCATTCGGGGCTCGGCGCACGCGATGGAAGTTTCCTTCAAAAGCTTCGGCCTGGGCCTGATTCTTTCAACGCTGCTGGTTTATTTGATCCTGGTCGCGCAGTTCCAATCATTTCTTGATCCGTTCCTCATTTTGCTGGCGGTCCCAACCGGGCTGACGGGTGCGTTAATCATTTTGTTTCTCACCGGAACCACCCTGAACGTCATGTCTCTCATGGGAGTGGTGATGATGGTTGGCATCGTGACGTCCAACAGCATCCTCATTGTTGAATTCACAAACCGCCTGCGCGCGGAGGGCCGGTCGCTGCACGACGCCGTTGTCATGGCGTGCCGCGTGCGTCTGCGTCCGGTGCTGATGACCTCGCTCGCGACGCTCATCGGCCTGATCCCCATGGCGCTTGCGCTTGGGGCTGGAAGCGAAGCTTATGCGCCACTCGCCCGCGCCATCATCGGAGGATTGGCGGTTTCGGTGGTGCTGACCGTATTCATTGTGCCGTGCGCTTACTACATTGTTTATCGATGGAAAGAGGAGCAGGCGAAAAACCTGGCCGCCGGCACCGGCAAAATCGCTCCCCTGGCATGAAATTCATTCAAAAGATTTCTGTAATACTTGTCGCGTGCGCCGTCAGTGCCGGGGTAACGGCGGTGGCTGCCACCAATGATTTTCCGACGTTGACGCTCGTTGAGGCCCGCCAGATGGCATTGAAAAATCATCCGCGGATCGCCGCGGCGAATTATCGCGTGCTGGCTGCCCAGGAAGTGACCAGGGAATCCCGCGCTGGTTTTTTTCCGCAGGTGAATCTTTACGGCTCGGCGGTCGGGGCTGATTCAGTCGACACTCGCATCGAGGCGGGCGGGTTGAATAATCCGAGTGTCTTTGATCGGGCAGCGGGCGGGGTGGGAGTCAGTCAATTGATCACGGATTTCGGCCGCACGGCCAATCTGACCGCCAGTTCAAGATTCCAGGCGCAGGCCGAAGGCCAGAATGCAAACGCGACCCGCGAACAGGTGCTGTTGAGCGTGGACGAGGACTATTTCAGCACGCTGCAGGCGCAATCGGTCATGAATGTGGCGCAGCAAACGCTCGACACACGCCAGTTGCTGCTCGATCAGGTGACCGTGCTGGCTTCGAACAAATTAAAATCCGAACTGGACGTCAGTTTTGCCCGGGTCGCACTGGAAGAAGGGCAGTTGTTGTTACAAAGAGCGCAGAATAATTTCGAAGCCTCACTCGCCTCCCTTTCGACCGCATTGGGATTTCGCGAATTCCGCCGTTTCAACCTGGTGGAAGAGGCGTTGCCAATTTCGGACGGCACGAACGACGTGTCCGCTCTAATCGATACCGCGTTGCGGGACCGGCCCGAGATATTGGCCCTGACCAACGAGCGTGAAGCCGCCTCGCGGTTTGCGCGCGCGCAAAAGGATTCGCGCCTGCCGACAGTTTCCGCCATCGGAGCGGCGGGCGGGTCGCCGATGCATGATGATCGCCTGCCTGATGACTACGCGGCGGGCGGGCTTCAAGTGAGCGTTCCAGTTTTTGCCGGCGGCCTGTATGTCGCGCGCCAGCACGAGGCGGAGTTTCGGGCTGAAGCCGATGCCGAGTTGCTCCGCGCGCTGGAAGACAACGTGATTCGCGACGTGCGGATTGCGTGGCTGAATTTGAACAATGCCCGCGAGCGTTTGCGTACCACCGAACAATTGGTCAATCACGCCAACGAGGCGTTCGATTTAGAGCAGGCTCGTTACAATGCGGGAAGCAGTTCGATCGTGGAATTGAGCGAGGCGCAACTTGAATTGACGTCAGCTCAAATCGCCGCGACCAATGCACGCTATGACGTGCTGATCCAGGAGGCGAATGTGAATTACCAGATTGGCGGCTTATCCGCTGCGACGCGACCCGCCGAACCTTCCCGAAAACAACCCAAACATTCATAATTATATGCATCGATACAAAAACATATTCCCCATTGTCCTGGCGGCCGCACTGGCCGGCTGTGCCACTCGTTCAACCGTGGTCGTCAATCAGCCGGTAGGCCCGGATTTGGCTCCCGCCCAGGTGCATTTGACACCCGGGACCGGTCAATTGGTGGTTTATTCCGCCCTCGAATCTGCGGACCCCGTCAGTTCTGATTTTCCGACGCACACCGGCTATGAGATTGATGATGCGGACGGGAAATTAATCCGGCGGGTGGATAATCGCACCGGCTCCTTTTATCAAATGCCGGCGGCGGTTTCATTGTCTCCCGGCAAATACCTGGTGAAAGCGCCCGCCAGCAACTACGGCCTGGTTACCGTGCCGGTGGTCATCAAGGAAAACGAAACCACCACCCTCGATTTGGAGGCAACGCATTTCCGCCAACACAAGCCGACCGGCGCCGGCCAATGGGTGCGTTTGCCGACCGGCGAAGTCATCGGCATGAAATCGCCGTAACCTGATCGCAACAAATCTGCCCGGCATTTTCCACGCCGATTTTCAGGGTAATTTTTACTTTCGCCTCGGGCTTTTCGCGAAATGGGGGGATTGTCACAGAATCGTAACAATCCCGCCCCCGTTCCGTGACAGTCCAAATCTAGCGTTTTTGGGTGCTATTGTTCACTGCGCGTGAAGCGAGATAAGCTGCTGCGCTTTGAACTCGGGTAGCCCCCTGAAATGTTGTTAGAAACCATAACGCAATGAAAATCACGACACAGAAAATTGCCCCTTTAACCGCATGCGCCGCGCTTTTGCTGGTGGCATGTTCCAAGCAGTCGCCGGTGGTCACTACCGCCCAGGCGCAACTGATCAATGGCGCGGGTTCGAGTTTTGATAATCCGGCGTTCATGATGTGGAAAGAGGCCTATTCCAAAAATGATTCCAAGGTGCAGATCAACTATCAATCGGTCGGTTCCGGCGCGGGAATCAAGCAACTTCTTTCTCAGACGGTGGACTTTGGCGCGTCGGATGCGCCGATGGCCGATGACGCCATGGCAAAGGCCCCTGGCAAAATCCTCCATATTCCAGTCGTCGCGGGCGCGGTGGCTATCACTTACAACGTTCCGGGCAATCCGAAGCTCAAGTTTGACGACGCGATTTTGGCGGGCATTTATCTGGGCGAAATCACCAAATGGAACGATCCGAAAATTGCCGCGCTCAACCCGGACGCGAAATTGCCGGACACTTCCATTATTGTGGTGCATCGTTCGGACGGCAGCGGTACGACATTTATTTTCACGGATTACCTGAGCGTGGTCAGCCCGGATTGGAAGTCCAAAGTGGGTAAAGCCACTTCGGTTAATTGGCCGGCGGGCGTCGGCGGCAAGGGCAGCGAGGGTGTTTCCGGCCAGGTCAAACAATTGCCGGGAGCCATCGGTTACGTCGAACTGGCTTATGCTGTCCAGAACAAGCTGCCGGTTGCGGAATTGAAGAACGCCGCGGGCAAATTCGTGGCGCCTTCGCCGGACTCGGTTTCCAAGGCCATGGCGACGGCCACCATCCCGGATGATTTTCGATTTTCGATGGTGAATGCCCCGGGCGACGATTCGTATCCGATTTCGGGTGCAAGCTGGGTTTTGCTTTACGGGAAGCAAGCCGATGCCACGAAGGGCAAAGCCCTGGTGGCATTTCTGAAATGGTGTGTCAGCGAAGGCCAGAAAACCTCGCCTCAGCTTGACTATGCGCCGCTTCCCGATAGCGTGCAGCAGCGCGAATTGAAACTCCTCGATACGGTGACGTATTGAGAGCGTTGTCCGCCGGTTGTTACAGTTTTGACAGTCGGGGCGGAGTGACAACTCCGCCCCGCTTTTTTAGTGCGGGTATTTGGAAATTGCCATGGATGCACAGATGACATCAGCACCGGTTTCGACGACTTCCGCCGCCGGCAGAGCCCAGTCAAGCTCTCGGATGGCGGACCGGGGATTTCGGTTTCTGTGCCTGGCGGGCGCATTGGCGGTGGGCGTCCTGCTGGCGCTGGTGATTTGGCAACTCGTCAAAGGGTCGCATTTGTCGATGGCCCGATTCGGCTGGAAGTTCTTTGTCGGAAAAAACTGGAATCCCGTCACGGAGGAGTTTGGCGCGCTGCCGTGCATTTTCGGCACTATTATTTCTTCAATCATCGCGTTGCTGATCGCGGTGCCGTTAAGCCTGGGGACGGCGATATATTTGACCGACCTGGCCCCGGTTCGGCTGCGGCAGCCTTTGACATCGCTGATTGAAATGCTCGCGGCGGTGCCGAGTGTGGTCTGGGGGCTTTGGGGGTTGTTCGTTTTGGTCCCGGTGCTGCGCACCACTTTATATCCAGTGCTGCAAAAATGGTTTGGCTTTTTGCCGCTCTTCCAGGGTCCCATTTACGGCATTGGCATGCTCACGGCCGGTGTTATCCTGGCGATTATGATTCTGCCGATTGTCACTTCGGTTTCGCGTGAAGTGCTACGTTCGGTGCCAAACTTGCAACGTGAGGCGGCGTATGCCCTGGGCGCGACTCGATGGGAAGTGACGCGGATTGCCGTGCTCAGCTATGCGCGGCGCGGCCTATTCGGTGCGGCGGTGCTCGGGTTGGGACGCGCGGTGGGCGAGACCATGGCCGTGACGATGGTCATTGGCAACACGCCATTCATGGGCTGGCAGCTTTTTCATCCGGGCAGCACGCTGGCCAGCAGCGTTGCCAATGAATTTACCGAGGCGACCGGCGATCTTTATTTGAGTTCACTCTTTGAATTGGGCCTGGTGCTGCTGTGCGTCACCATTTTGGTCAATATCCTGGCGCAGGTGATGGTCCGCGCGTTTACAACAGCCGAAACCCGGCGGGTAGCCTGATTATGACTGTCAGTTCCACCAACCACGTATTTCGCAAGTTCAAAAGCCGGGCGATGAATGCGTTGTGTATTCTGTGCGCCGTGCTGGTCATCTTGCCTTTGGCGGTTATTTTATTCTATCTCATCCAGAAGGGCGCGTCGTCGTTAAACTGGTCGTTTTTCTCGGGTGTTCCCAAGTCGGCGGGCGCTTCCGGCGGGGGTATGGGCAATGCCATTGTGGGGACACTTGAGCTCTTGTTGCTGGCTTCAGTGATCGGCGTGCCGATCGGCGTGTTGGGCGGCATTTATCTCTCCGAATATGGCGGCGAACGCCTCAACACCTGGATTCGTTTTTGGGCGGACGTCCTCAACGGTGTTCCTTCCATCGTTTGGGGCATGGTGGCGTATGCGCTGGCGGTGCTGCCGATGAAAGGTTTCTCCGCGTGGGCCGGCGGCCTGGCGCTCGGGTTCATCATGATACCGCTGGTGTTGCGAACGACCGAGGAAGTGCTGGTGCTGGTGCCGCGCAGTTACCGCGAGGCCGCGCTCGCTCTGGGGTTGCCCCAATGGAAAACGATCGCTCGTATTGTTCTTCCCACCGCGATGCGCGGGATCGTTACAGGAATCCTGCTGGCTATGGGCCGGGTGGCGGGTGAAACGGCGCCGCTGCTCTTTACTGCGTTCGGCAACGACTATTGGAGCCACAGCCTGTCGCAGCCCATTGCGGCATTGCCGCTGCAGATTTTTAAATACGCAATTGCGCCCTATGACGACTGGAACCGCCAGGCCTGGGCGGGCGCGCTGGTGCTGGTGGCACTGACTTTTCTTTTGAGCACCGGCGTGCGGTTCTTTTCGCGCAGCCGTTTTCAAAAAAACACATGAATTCGACCATGACTCCTGAAGAAATCAAAACTGCTCCCGCGGGGAACGCCGAAAAGCCTCCGGACGCCTTTCCGCGGACGGATGGCAAACCCGGCCAGGCTCAAGCCGCGTCCTCCACCCGTTCTGTCCCGGCTTTGATGGTAAAAAATCTGTCGGTGTTTTTCGGCAAACACCAGGTCCTCAAAAGTGTTTCGTTGGACATCCAGGCTCGGGCAGTGACGGCCATCATCGGCCCCAGCGGCTGCGGCAAGTCCACTTTTCTGCGGTCCCTGAATCGCATGCACGAACTGGTTCCGGAAGCCCGGATGGACGGAGACATTCGCCTGTTTGGACAGGATATTTACAGCAAGGAGGTCGAGGCGGTCATCGTGCGGCGTCGCGTCGGCATGGTGTTCCAGAAATCAAATCCGTTTCCGACGATGTCCATCGGCGACAATGTGACGGTGGGCCTGCGGTTGAATGGAATTGGCAATCGGGCGGTGCTGACGGAGCGCACTGAGAAATCTCTGCGCATGGCGGCGTTATGGGATGAAGTGAAAGACCGCCTGAACGCGCCCGCAGTCAGCTTGTCCGGCGGCCAGCAACAGCGCTTGTGCATCGCTCGCGCATTGGCCGTGCAGCCGGAAGTGTTGCTCATGGATGAACCGGCTTCGGCGCTCGACCCGTTGGCGACGTCCAAGATTGAGGAATTGATTCATGACTTAAAAAAGGACTACACGATTGTGATCGTGACGCATAACATGCAGCAAGCAGCCCGCGCATCCGATCACACAGCATTTTTCTACCTGGGCGAACTGGTCGAGTTCGGCCCGACCGCCCAGATTTTCACGAATCCCAAGGAAAAGCGCACGGAGGATTACGTGACGGGCCGTTTCGGTTGAACCACATTGAACCAAGGAATAATTATTTAATATGGATTTAGGTGAACTAAAGCAAAAGCTTCTCACCATGGCGAGCCACGCCGAAACCGCGGTGAACGAGGCCCTTCGCGCGCTGATCGAGCGCGATTACGACCTCGCTCTGCGCGTGAAAGAAAGCGACACGGTCATCGACCAACTGGAAGTGGAAATTGACGAGATGGCGATTCAATTGCTCGCCCGCGCTCCGCTCGCCAGCGATCTGCGGCTCGTCACGGTAGCGATGAAGATTTCCCAGAACCTCGAGCGCGTGGGCGATGAGGCCACCAAGATTGCCAAGCGCGCCCGCGATCTTAGCCAGGAGCCGCCGGTCAAGGTCGTGGTCGATTTGCCGCACATGGCCAAGCTTGCATTGGACATGCTGAAAGCGGCTCTCGATGCCTTTGTCAATCGTGACCCAATCACTGCGCGGGCCTTGATCCCGCGCGACAAGGAAGTGGACGGGATGAATAAACAGGTTACCAATCAACTCGCGCAATACATGATGGAAAACCCCGATACCATCAAGCGATGCCTGAATTTAATCACTGTTTCCCGCAGCCTCGAGCGTATAGCCGATCACGCCACCAATGTGGCGGAGGAAGTCGTTTATTTATATGAAGCGCAGGACATCCGACATACGGGTGGGAAGTCCGGCGGAGTTGCGTTGAAAGGGAATGCCAGTTAACGGCGAAACCGCAGCTAAATCCACAGGGAATAGGGTGAGGCTATGCGCCGGAATCGTTCGCACACTTCTCGTCTGATTTTTTTCCGGACGGCCCATCGCTGCCAGAAGCCGGCGACGGCGGAAAGCTTCTTTTGATTTTCGTTCCGCACGTCGGCTTCGATCGCTTTCAGCAAACGTCCTTTGCCGCCACAGGAGATGCTCAAGCTATGCATTGCCTCGTCTCGCTTTTTGTGTGGGGGTGGCCAGCGGATACAGGCCGGGGCAGCAACCGAAGGCTTCATGAAACGCCTGGCTGAAATGGCTTGGACTGGCGTAACCGACCTCGAGCGCCGCCTCGGTCACATTAAATTCGCCGGAGCGCAGCAGTTCCGCGGCCTTTTCCATGCGCAACCGGCGCAAATATTGCGTGATCGTCTGGCCCGTTTGCGTGGAGAAAATCCTGCTCAAATAAAAATGGCTGCAACCAATTTTCCGTCCCATTTCCTCCAGTGACGGCGGCTCGGCCAGGTCCTGTTTGAGCAGGAAAACAACCTGCTCAACGCGTTCCTGCGCGAGCCGTTGTTGCCGCGTGCAGAACAATTCCTTTTCCTTCGGCGGTTGAAATAAAAATGTGACAGCGAGTTCGAGCGCCTTGCATTGATACCACAAGGGCTGCGCCGCCGCGTAGACCGGCGGTTGCAGCAATGAGGAAATGATCTGCTGTTGGCCAGCACTGAGTTTCACGGTTGTTCCCGAGACGTGCTGGCATGGACAGCCTTCAATCGCGGATTTCACCATCGGGTGAAGCATCGCTTCGGCGCCCGCGAGGTGTTTGGCAAGAAAAAGGCAGGAAAATTCCACTGTGAGAAATTGATGCCGTTCGGACGCCGCCCGCCGGGCCGTCAGGGATTCATTGGCTTGATGATAAAAACCGGCCGTGCGTGGCAAAAATTCCGAGCGCTGGCCGCCGCTCGCCACGTAGCCGTGCCCTTCCAGATTCAGGCAGAGTTCGACGCATTCGGGGTGAAAACTCGCCGACCAGTCCAGTTCGTTCGGCGCGACGAAATCGTGCCACTCAATACTGAATCCAAGCCCGCGAAAATTGCCAAATAACGGCTGCCATCCTTTGCCAACATCGCGCCAGGCAGTCGCTTCGGTAAACAGGCCGGTTTCGCGCGAAGCTTTCGCGTGTGACTCGGCTGCCGCCGCAGGCTGGAGATTTTTAATCATCGTACGGACACAACTGGTTTAGTGTGCCTTGATTTTCGACGAAGAAAGGCATTCTGACAAGGAACGAAATGCTTCATTCGGTAACCGCAATCTGCTTCCTACCGAAACCTCGTGCCCGCCAGATGTAAAATATCGCCGGATAAACCAGGAGTTCCATTAACGTTGAGGTAATGACTCCGCCGATCATCGGCGTAGCAATTCGTTTCATTACGTCAGCGCCGGCGCCGTGACTCCATAAGATGGGTGCGAGGCCGGCGATGATGACGCACGCCGTCATGGCTTTCGGGCGGACCCGTTTCACTGCGCCGTGATAAATGGCCTCCTGTAAATTCGTGACGTTGTTCATCGCGCCGCGTTTTTTCCAATCGTCATAGGCAAGGTCAAGATAGAGCAGCATGACCACGCCAGTTTCGGCATCGAGCCCGGCGAGCGCGATGATGCCGACCCACACCGCCACGCTCAGGTTGTAGTGGAGCAAATACAAAGTCCAAAATGCACCAACGAGCGAAAACGGCACCGCGAGCATCACGATGGCTGTCTTCACCAGCGACTTCGTGTTGAGATAAATGATAAGCATGATAATCAACAACGTGAGCGGGACCACGATGGTGAGCCGTTGCTTTGCCCGCATCATGTATTCGAATTGGCCGCTCCAGAAAATGTTGTAACCGGGCGGAAGTTTGATTTGGCCGCTGGCCACGGCGGAATTCACCGCGCGCATCGCGGTTTGCACATAAGTGCCGACGTCGACGCCGTGAATATCCACGTAGACCCAGGCATTCGGCACGGCGCCTTCGCTCTTTATGCCCATCGGCCCGTCCACGACTTTCACGGTCGCGAGTTGACCGAGTGGGATTTGCGCGCCCATCGGCGTGGGAACGATGATGTCTTCGCGCAGGGCGCGAAGGTCGGAGCGAAAATCGCGATTGTAACGGAGGTTAATTGTGTAACGCTGCAAGCCCTCGACCGTGGTCGTGAGCGGCATTCCTCCGAGCGCTACGGACAACACATCCTGCACGTCGCCGACCGTCAGGCCATAGCGAGCGATGGCTTCGCGATCGATTTCGAATTCAATGAAGCGCCCGCCCATCACGCGCTCGGCGATGACGCTGGTCGTGCCGGGCACATTGCGCAGGGTGGCTTCGACTTCGATGGCAATCCGTTCCAGTTCCGGCAAATCCGCGCCGGCGATTTTGACGCCGACCGGCGTTTTGATGCCGGTGGAAAGCATGTCGATGCGCGTCCGGATGGGCATGGTCCAGGCGTTATTGAGGCCCGGAATTTGCACCGTGTCATTCATCACGTCCATCAATTCATTCGGCGTGCGTTGACGATGAGCGATGACGTGATTGTCCTCGTCCTTGATATCCACCGCCGGCCATTGTTCCGGTGGCTTGAGGCGAATGGTCGTCTCGATCATGTCCATCGGCGCCGGGTCGGTGGCGGTTTCGGCGCGGCCCGCTTTGCCGAAAACAGTATCAACTTCGGGAAACGATTTGATGAGCCGATCGGTTGTTTGCAGGATTTCGCGCGCCTTGGTCGGCGAAATTCCGGGAAACGTGGTCGGCATGTAGAGCAAATCGCCTTCATCGAGCGGCGGCATGAATTCCGAGCCGATATTTTGATAGGGAAACAGTTTGCCAACTTGAAGCGCCCGGTCTCTGCCCGGCCCTTCCGGTAACACGCGCGATGCGAGCCAGTTCCACGGCAGAAACACCCAGGCGATGAGCAGGCCCGCGGTGAGAATGACCGGCCAGCGCCACTTAACGACGAAGTTAACGGCCGGGTGGTAAAGCCAGATGAGAAAACGGTTGATGGGATTTTTTTCTTCTCGCGGAATTTTGCCGCGAATGAACCAGCCCATCAAAATTGGCGCGAGCGTGATGGACAGCAGTGCGGCGGCGGCCATGGAATAGGTCTTGGTGAATGCCAGCGGTTTGAATAAACGGCCTTCCTGTTCCTGCAAGGTGAACACAGGCAAAAATGAAACCGTGATGACCAGCAGCGAGTAAAAAAGAGTCGGCCCCACCTCGACGGCTGCATCGCGAATAATCTGCCAGTGCGGTTTTTTGCCTTGATCGCGTTCGAGATGCTGGTGCGCGTTCTCGATCATGATGATGACCGCGTCCACCATTGCGCCGATCGCGATCGCGATGCCGCCGAGCGACATGATGTTGGAACTGATGCCTTGTCCGAACATGACCAGCACGGCGATCAGGACCGCAACCGGCAGAATCAGGATGGCCACCAACGCGCTGCGCAGGTGCAGCAGGAACGCGAGACAAACCAGCGCTACAACGATGCTTTCCTCGATCAGTTTATTTCGCAGGGTTTCGACCGCGCGATCGATCAGGTTGGTGCGGTCGTAAGTCACCGTGACCTTCACGTCCGCCGGCAACGCCTTCATCGCTTGCGCGAGGCGCTGCTTCACATCCTGGATTACCTGATAGGCGTTGGCACCGTAGCGGACGACAACCACGCCTCCAACCGTTTCGCCTTCGCCATTTAACTCGGCAATGCCACGGCGCATGTCGGGGCCGAACTGGATGTTTGCCACGTCCCGCAACAGGATGGGCACGCCATTTTCTCCCACGCCGACCGCAATCTTTTTCAGGTCGTCGAGGTTTTCAATGTAACCTTTGACGCGAAGGATGAATTCGCGCTCGGACAATTCCAACGAACGCCCGCCAACCTCACCGTTGCTGCGCTCGATGGCCGTGCTGACTTCCTTGAGCGAGAGGTTGTAGGCGCGCAGCTTCGTCGGGTCCACCGTGACCTGGTATTGCTTCACGAACCCGCCCACGGACGCGACTTCGGAAACGCCGGGTACGGAGGTGAGTTGATATTTCAGATACCAATCCTGCATCGAGCGCAGTTCCGCGAGGTCGCGGTTGGTGGAATTGAGGGAATACATGAACGCCCAACCGACGCCCGTGGCGTCGGGACCAAGCGAAGGCGTGACGTTCCGGGGAAGTTGCCCGCCGATGCTGCTGAGATATTCGAGCACGCGGCTGCGCGCCCAATAAGGGTCGGTGCCGTCCTCGAAAATCACGTACACAAACGAAAAGCCGTAGAAGGAATATCCGCGCACGGTTTTGGCGCGCGGCACGGAAAGCATTTTGGTCGTGATGGGGTAGGTGACCTGGTCCTGGACGATATTGGGCGCCTGGCCTTGCCATTCCGTGTAAATAATGACCTGCGTGTCGGAGAGATCGGGAATCGCGTCGAGCGGGATGTGGCGCAATGCGTAAACGCCACCAAGCACGAGCGCGAGCGTCGCCAGCAGGACGACGAATTTGTTCTTGAGCGAAAAATCGATAATGCGTTGAAGCATAAGTGGGGCTCAATGTGGGTGTATGGCCATCGAGTTTGTGACCGCCGGCGGAGCCATCTTCTCAATGGCTTCGCGAAGCTGGCTTTCCGAATCCAGCATGAATTGACCGGAGGTGACGATGGTTTCGCCTTCGTTCAATCCACTCAACACTTCGTCTTCCCCATTCTCCCCGGCCAGGCCAAGCGAAACCGTGCGCGGCTCAAAACGGCCGCCCGGCAGCGCCACGAACACTGTGTTTTTTTCGCCGCTGCGCAACACGGCGGAATCGGGAACGAGGAGCGACGAGGCCTTCATCTCGGGCGTGATTTCGACGCTCGCGAACATGCCGGGCCGCAGCATGTGGCCGGGATTGGGAAGCTCGAGGCGCGCGGTCGCGGTGCGCGTTTTTTCATCGAGCGTCGGATAGACAAAGCTGACCTGACCGCTAAAAGTTTTCCCCGGCCAATACCTCACCGTGAGCGTGGCCTCCTGGCCGGGTTGGACGAAGGGCAGGTCCTGTTCATACACCTGTGCCAGCACCCAGATGGCGCTGTGATCGGCGATTTCGTAAAGTTTCATCCCCGCGTCCACCATCTGGCCCTGGGTCACCATTTTATCCATCACGTAGCCGCTGGCGGGCGCGAGCACCTGCAAGGTTTTGCGCGGTTCACGGGTTTTTTCCAGTTCGGCGATTTGCTCGTCCGAGACGTCGAAAAATTTCAATTTGCTCCGTGCGCTCGCCTTTAATTCGCCGCCGCTGTCCGGTAGTGAAAGAGCGAGCACGTATTCGTTTTGCGCGCTGTAAAGTTCGGGTGAATAAATTTCAAACAACGGTTCTCCCTCCTCAACGTGCTGGCCGGTCGTGTTGACATACAGTTTCTCGATCCAACCCTTGAACTTGGTGGTGATTTGGGTCGTGGCGGCTTCGTTATGCTCGATGGTTCCGACGGAATGGATGGTTTTGCGCAACGGGCCGCGCCGCACGGTCGCAGTGCGAATGTTCATGTTTTGGACCACGCCGGGACTGATGGTGATTTGGGACATATTGGCGGCTGAGGCTTCGGAAGTTTTCAGGATGGGAGTGAGTTTCATTCCGCAAATCGGGCAATTGCCCGGATGATCCTGAATCACCTGCGGGTGCATGCCGCAGGTGTAGAGTGTTTTTTCCTTCGGCGCTGTGGCCGCCTTTTCAACGGGGCCTTTGGAACAACCCGCCATGATTGCGACGGCGGTGAGCGCTGTAGCGAGGACGAGGATTGAGATGGTTTTAGTCATATTGTCAAAAATCAGTGGGTGAGAATCGGTGCGCCTTCCGGAGCGATCCCGGCGATGGAGAGTGACAAGTCCGCGAGCGTAATTTCACGCCGCGTTCGGGTCTCCACCTCTTCAAGTTGTAAATTGAGCAGGGTGCGCTCGGCATCCATCAGGTTGAAGAAATCCACCTGCCCCGACAAATAAGACGAGCGAGCAAGTTCCAGCGACATTTTGGATTTGGGAATCAGTTTTTCCTGGAGGAGCAATAATTGGCGAGTCGCCTCACGGTAATCGTAAGTCTTCATCGCGAAATCGACGGTCACGCTGATTTGATCGGCGGTCAGCCGCGCTTCGGCGGCGCTTTTGTTCGCTTGGGCGGCTGCGATTTGGGCAGCGATTTTGTCGCGCCAGATCGGAAGAGTCATGTTGCCGGACGGCCAATAGAAGGGCGGAATGTAAACTTCTGCCTGCAAACCGGCGGAAAAATCAGGCACTTTGGATTTTCGAGCCACTGCGATTTGTGCCTCGGCCATTCGCACGTCCGCTTCCATTGATTTGAGTCGCGGATTGCGCGCAAAGGCGGTGTCGAGCAGCGCGTCCCCATCCAAATTGACCGGGGTGGAGACGAATTGGGATGGCTGGGGCGGGTCGGGTTGGTCGCGGGTCAGCCCGAGTGCGGCCTTGAGTTGCGCGGTGAGCGGACGACGCGAGTCTTCGAGATTCGCGATTTCGGTGATCATTCGGTCACGCTCCATTTGGGCGCGATAGACGTCTTGCAGCGTCACCTTGCCGGCCTCATTTTCCGCGCGGGCGATTTTCTCCAGGTCGGTAAGCAGGCCGAGCGTCTGCTGATTGATGCGGATTTTTTCGTTCAGAAACCAAAGTTGATAATAGGCTTGTTTGACCGAAAAGGCGGTGTTGAGCACGGAAGTTTCAAACGCGAAATATTTCGCCGTGCTTTCGGCGGCAGCGACATTTCCGGCGGCCTTCAGCTTGCCCGGCCCGGGAAAATCCTGCATCAAACCCGGCATGATCGAAGTAAGGGTGTGTTGAATATAAGCCTGGAACGTCAGCTTCGGATCGGGCATGGAGCGTTCGACAGTGATGCGCTCCACGGATGCAGACCAGTCGTAATAGCTGGCTTCGATTTGCGAGTGGTTGAGCATGGCATAGGTTAAAAAATCGGCGAGCGGCGAATTGGTGGTGAGATTCGGCAGCACCGGATGCCGGCCGTCCGGACGATAAACACGCGCGACCGTGGAAATTTGCTCGCGAGCGGCGCGTTCGCCGGGCTGCGTGACGCCCCTGCAGCCGGCGAGCAAGAGCGCCAACGTGATGGTCGCCGTGCCGCAGATCAAAACTTGTTGACTGGTTTTGCTGAAATTCATTGTGGACAGAGTCCGTTTGTTTGCGTTTATCGCGGAAAAAGCCGAAAGAAGTATGTCAGCGCGCCCGCGCGGTACACACTGCGTGCGTCAGGAGGGGAAAATCAAATGAGCCAGGCGCAATTCCGCTCAAAAAGCGGAGTGCTGGCCGTCATTAACGGCGGGAAGGCCGGGGAAGAAAGCTCGCGTGCGGCGGCGTCAGGCAACGCCCAGGCTACCGTTGCGGGAGCAAGCGGAGAAAACTGACTTTGAAAAGAAGAAACCGGAGCCGCCGAAACGGGCAGGGACTCCGGCAAGCAATGATCTTTGACCGCGCAGCAACCGGAAGTCTTGCCGCAATGACAGCAAGGCCGCGCTGCACACGTTACACTGGCTCCTGGCGCTGCTGCGAGGACGATGTTCGTCCAGGCGAGCAACAGGCTGCAAACAATGGCCAGCGCCGTTTTCATGGGTTGAGTATCTGACAATTCAGGGGATTGCGCTAATCCTTTATTGGCCAGATTCGTTTAATTTTTGGCATCCTTGGCTGCCGCGTCTGCCGGGGCCTTATCGGCTGCTTCGATTTTCTTCATGTATTTTGCAGGGTCTTTGTCGAAGTCTTTTTTGCAATCCTTGCAGCACAGTTTCACTTCATGCCCCTTGTATTCGAAGGTGTAGGCCTTGCCCATTTCGCCGAGTTTGTCACCGGAAACGGGGCAGGTGGTCAATTGGTCGGGCTTCGGCGCGTCTTGCTTGTCTTCAGCAGTGGCCGTGAAGGCGGCCAGCGCCAGCAGCGCCGCGCCGGTCATGATGAATTTTTGTATCCAGTGGAATGATTTCATAATTTTTTTCTTTGCTCGATTTTAACGCAATACTGCGCCGTAATAGATTCTACCCCGGCCCCACGAAAATCCCTCAGATTTTTTGCGGCAGGACGCTCCCAGCGTTAACACAGAGCGGGGAACTTGCAAGCGTTGGACGTCTTATTTTCTTAAATTCAGCCACTGACAATTAGCCCCGATTATTTTGAGGGATTCCGGAAACAGCGGGGTAATAGATGCAGAACGTCGGTGCTGCATAAAGCAGCGCGACAATTGAAAATTGAAAATGAAAACTCGCAACCTTCTCATCACCCTCAGCGTGGCCGCGTTGGCCACAGTTAACGTCATGGCAGCCGACGCAGTGCTCTCACCGCGCGCCGCCGAAAACCAAGTCAAAATTCTGCCCTCCACGAATACTGACCCGAATCTCACTGCGAGCCGGCTGGCTTCAACCTCACCCCGGGCGCTCGACAACCAAGTCAAAATTGTCGCTGGAAAGAGCGACGCGGTCAGCCCTTCGCTTAACTGCGCGCGCCGGATGAGCGGCACGCCTAAGGCAATCAGCGCGTGTGCCAATCATTCCGGCGTAGCGATGCCGTGCTGTTCCGTTGCCGCCATGAAGTAAATCCGATATTGTATCCGGGTGGCGGACATCATCCGCCGCCCCATCTTCAATGAACCAAGAAAATTTCAATCCCAATGATGCAAAACTGAGCGCGTTGTTGCATCGATCACGTTCCGGCCATTCGCTGCCGCCTCGTTTTCAGGAAGATGTCTGGCGTCGCATTGAAGAGAGTGAAATTCCGGTGGCCGTTCGGCGCGGCTGGCTGGATGCGCTGGCGGCGTGGGCGTTGCGTCCGCGGTTTGCGTTGGCCACCGCGATTGTCCTGGTTCTCGCGGGTTCGCTCGCCGGCGCGCGCCAGGGACGGCAAGCCGCTCGCGCGGATGCGCAAAGCCGCTACGTTGCCTCTGTCGCACCGAACTCACTGGGCAAATGAAACGTCCGTTGCTCATCCTGGTCATTGCGTTGCTCGCGGGGGGAGCACTGTTTGCGGGCTCGTATGTCATGGGCCGACGCGTTTGTGAGGCCTGCTCGGCGCGAACGACCGACGATCTTGGGTGGTTGCGGCAGGAATTTCACTTGAGCGATGCGGAGATGGCGCGAGTTCGCGCACTGCACGACGGTTATCTGCCCAAATGCGCCGATATGTGTGGCCAAATCGCGGCAAAAAAACAGGAATTGGACGTAGCGCTCGCAGGCGCAACGAACATCAGTCCGGTCGCAAAGCAAAAATTGACGGAACTGGCCGTGCTGCGATCGCAGTGCCAGGCGCAAATGCTGGAACATTTTATCCAGGTCAGCCATGCGATGCCGCCGGAGCAGGGTCGCCGTTATCTTTCCGAAATGGAGCGCCTGACTATCGGCGCGCACGAGCAGACGGAACAAACCATGTCCACCCACGCCGGCCACGTGCATGGAGAACATTGATCCTCATGCCCGCGACCGCGCCGATATGGAACGGTTGATATCCGGCGAGGACACCGCGCTCAATGATTTGATGGAGCGCCATGCCGGGCCGGTTTTTGGTTTTCTTTGCCGTATGGTTGGGAACGAAGACGACGCCAACGATCTCGCCCAGGAAACATTCGCCCGGGTTTTTCGCGCGCGCGCGAATTTCCGCCTCAACGACAAGTTTTCCACCTGGCTTTACGCCATTGCAGCGAATCTTGCGCGCAATCATTTTCGCTGGCGTGCGCGCCACCCAAATATTTCGCTGGAAACCGAGGCGGATGAACCCGGACACAAGCTGGAAAATATTTTGCCGGCGAATGACACTCCACCAAATGAACAAGCACTCGCCGTCGAGCGCGCGTCAGTCGTGCGGACGGAGGTGTCCCGTCTGCCTGAAGATTTGCGTGAGGCGATCGTCCTTTGCGAGTGGGAGGAGATGAGCATGGCTGAAGCCGCCGCGATCCTCGAAACTACGCCCAAGGCCGTGGAGTCGCGGCTTTATCGGGCGCGGAAGATATTGCGCGAGCGGCTCGAGGGTTGGCTTTGAGATTACTGCCAAAAAGAGTTCAACACGGAATGCTTCCCAACGGCCTGGCTCTGCACAATCGCCTGTGAAATGTATTCCTTCGCCTGGGCGACGGCGTCCGGCAACTCATATCCGAGCGCAAGGTAGCCGGTGATGGCCGCGGAGTAGGTGCACCCGGTGCCGTGCGTGTGCACGCCTTTGACGAAGGGCGCGCTCAGCAATAATTCGGTTTCGCCGTCGAAGAAGATATCAATCGCCTCTTTTGAATCGCGCAGGTGGCCGCCTTTGACGAGCGCAGCGCAGCGGAATTCCTGGTGGATTTGTTTTGCCGCCCAGCGCAAATCCTCGATCGATTTCAAATCCCGGCCCGTCAGGAATTCCGCTTCATCCAGATTCGGTGTCACCAGTGTGGCCAGCGGTAGCAGACGGGTTTTTAACAATCGGACTGCGGAGGGTTTCAGAAGCTGCGCGCCGCTGGTTGAAATCATGACCGGATCCACGACCAGCGGTGTTTTTCGATGAGTGCGGAGGAATGCGGCGACGACCCGGATAATCTCCGCGGAATAAAGCATTCCCGTTTTCACCGCTGCCGGAGGCAAGGCTTCAAAGACCGCTTCCATTTGACGGCGCACGATTGCGGGCTGGCAGGCTTGGATTGCCAGGACTCGTTTCGGGTTCTGTGCGGTGATGCAGGTCAGCGCGCTGGTCCCGTGCAGGCCGAGCGAGGCAAACGTTTTCAAATCCGCCTGCACGCCGGCACCGCCGCCGCTGTCGGAGCCGGCGATGGTGAGCGCGACGGGAATGGTTTTCGGCTTTGGCACGCGAATAATATAGCGTCAATCCTGCGGTTGGTAATGCAGCGGCGCATTCGTCGACGAGTCGGTTTGTTCAGGAATCAAATCTTTGATTGTTTGAACCGGGTGCAAGGGCAGGAAGAAAATCCTGGGAATATACAACGGCGCGCTTTTCGGTTTTTGTATGGTGCCAGTGATTTCGTATTCGAATGTCTTGCTCACCGGCCATAGCGCGAGACTCAACACGGGGCCGATCACCCAGGCGTTGCGAAACATCTCAGCTTCCATCCGCGCGTTTACGCCGCCCTTGAGATCAATCGTGCCGTGATATCTCAGGCGCGCCATCATCGTTTCTATTTTCAGATCCTCGGTATCAACCACGCCGTTGGTGATGGTGAAGCTGGCGGAGCCTTGCCGCGCGCGGCTGCTGCCAAGCCCCGGCAGGATGGTGTCGAGCACGGGCGAGAACACGCCGAAAATAGGGATGTCCCAAATCAATCCGTCGTGCAAATCCACACGGCCCGCGCCCTGCCAGGTTTGCCAATTGGCCGAGTTGGCGTCGGTCACTTCCAGGCGCGCGGTCAGCAGTCCTTCGAGCTTGTTTGTTTTCCCGCCGGCAAGGTCCCTGGCGAGCAAGTGCAAATCGGCGTCGTTGGCGACGAAGTTAAAATTGAAATTGGCGCTGTGATTGATTTTTTCAAACTCGAAATGAGCGTCCCCGACGGCCTTGCCGCGATAAAAATCCGCCCGCACATTGGTCAACGAGAGCTTTTCACCCACCCAGTCTATTTTGCCGGAAATGCGCGGCACCTTGAATTTCCACCATTCGAAGTCTTCGCCGTTCACGTCGAAATGCAAGTCCGCGTCCTCTTGGTGGCGCATCGGGATGACGCCTTCGGCGTGGACGGTGGGGGGGCGCAGAAAATGATACGGCTCGAGGGCGTGAATCGCGTGCGGCCCGATGACGCGTGCAATCACGCCGGCATCCGCGGTGCTGAATCCGTTCGTCAGAAAGATTTTTTTATCATCAAAAACCAGTTTCATGCCGGCGGCGCTGAGTTGCTGCGTGCCGGTGCGTTGCGCGCGCGGTTCGGTCAGCATCAAAATCCGATTGGTATATGCCAACTCCGTTTGAAATGTGTCGAACGATTCCCCGCGCGCGGTGAAGTTCGTGACTGCCACGTGTGCCCGGGCGTGAATCCGGTCGCGATCATGCCATTGTCCCCAGATCTCGCCGTCGACGACGGGTGATTGCGAGAGGGAAAAGTATTCGAAAGCGCGTAATTGATTCGTATCCAGCAGAGGGCTCAGCGCGTGCGGGTCGAGGGTACTGTGCAGCCGGAAATAAAAGTTCCTGGTGCGCTCGTTGCTTTCGTGAAACAGGTCCAGTCTGCCGTCCGGCCGCGTGGCGACAAGATCGGGCAGCCGCCAGACCATATTGGAGTAGGAGAAATGGGAATCGGCGGTCAATGCGTGCACGCCCCGGAAGGCGGCGTCCACGACATGGAATTGTCCGTCCAGCCGGAGTGTGGGTCGCAATTCACCCCGCCAATCCGGATGCCGGTTGGTCCATACGGACTCCGGCAGAATCATCGCGCCTCCGGCCTGCACCTGCGGAGGATTTTTCCAGGAATAATTCGCCAACCATTCGCGCGCCATCGGCGTGAGCAGTGGCGTAATTTTTTTGGCGTCGAAACCGGAGGTGACATTGAAGGTGGTCTCGCGGGTGGCAACGTTTAGTTTTGCGGTCGCGTTGAGCGAGCCGCCGTAGAGTTTTGTGGACAACTTTTCAACGTTCAGATTCGGCCCGCGCCATTGCCCCGCACAGGAGACTTCGTCGAGATCAAGGTTGGGCGCATGAATCCCGGCGGCAGCGCATTCGAGGTCCAGCCGGTAGGGCGCGAGATTTGTCCACCACGCCCAATTGGAATCCACTGCGGGCGGATTGGTCGATGGCAGAAGCGTGCCCGTCAGGCGAAATTTCCGGGCGCTGGCCCATGGCGTGAGGGCGTTGCTGGCCTGCAATTCGCCGCGGCCTGAAAGTGGAATGGCATTGGTCAGCGAATGGAGCCATTCCGCGGTAAAATGAACGTGGTCTGCGCGATTGGAACGGCTTTCCACCGAGTCCGTGGTCAGATCGAGGGAGGCGTGGAGGACGTTCGTATCTTGTGGCTCGGAAAAGAGGCGAAGCACAAAATCAAGGTTCGTGATCGCCGCCCAGGGGGTCGTGGCCTGGGCGGCGCGCAAAGTGATTTCCGCGTGGGACAATTGGTTGCTCCGTGGCGGAGCGAGCCGGACAAAACCTTTCATGCTTTTTGCCACGCCCCAGGGGGTCTCTGCGCCCGGCGCATCGATGAAGAGGCGGACAGACGTTTTCTCGACATCGCGCGCGTCACCGCGCAAATCGAGCTTTAACCGGGGCGGGGCAGTGAAGTGGGTTTGTTCCAGGGCGTCAGCCAGGCGACGCAAGCGATTTTGAAGCGTTCCCGGTTTGGAGGGCTGACCGCCGGGAAACAGTTTCCATTCGCGGACAGCGGAGGCGTTGGTCAGCGCGCCGGAGAATTGAAATTCCGCACCCGCGAATCGCGCCTGAAGGTTATCTAATTCCCAGACGTCGTTGGTGAGCAGTTGCAGCTCGGTCTGGATATTGTCGATGGATAATTCGCGTGGCGGCGCATTGCTGGACAGCACTGGCCAGGCGAGGCGTCCCTCCCGCAACTCGAGCGAGTCGACCTGGAGTTGTCGCTTCAACAACGCGTGGTAGTCCAAATGCACCTGGACGTCCTTGAGGGTAAGCCGTGGGCTGGAGACGTCGTTGGTGCGGCCGAAGAAGACATTTTCCGCCACAATCCCTTGAACCGGCCGCCAGCGCAGCCGCGTGAAATGCAGGTCGAGTCCGCGATCATGCAGTTTTTGCACGAGCGGATTTTTGATGAAATTGGGGAGTCCGACGTTGTTGAGATAGAGCAGTCCGCCAGCAAGCGCGAGAATGATGAGCCATACGGTGATGCGGCACCAGCGAAAGACGAGACGGCAACGATGCCAGACACCAGATTTTCCGTGCTTCGCCATGTCAGGGGTGCGGGGGAATCGCCAGGCAAAACTGAAGTGACGCGTAAAGGTCCGGCGGGAACTCGAAAATCCACGGTTCGCCATTCAAGACAACGGAACCGTAAGGAGAGCCGAGGCGCGAATTAGCGCCCAATTGAACCTCCAACTTCTCGCCGCTCCGCAATTCGATGGAAAGGTGATATCCGCCGGGAGCGAATCCAAAATCGTTTAGTTTCGCCGCGCCATGGCCGACCCAGGCAAACGCCGTCAAATGGCCAAGCTCGCGCGCAGTATCTTCGATCGCCGAATCATTAATGATTCCGCTAAAGCCAGTCGCCAGCGACCAACCGTTCGTGCTTTTGTGAACGATTTGCCGCGTTTGGCCGTTTTGTTGAATGGTAATTTGCGCAACGTCGTTGACATCGAAATTCCAAACACGCCGCTCGCGCATTTCCCAACTCGCTGAAGGCAGCGATTCAAAATCCACGGGAGAAATGCCGTACACCGCATCTTCCCCGATGCGCCGCGCGAAGACCTGATTGCTGCTGTTGGTTCCAAAATCCAATTCGGTGGGTGGATTCGTCGCGGTCGGTGAGCTTGTCCACTTAAGGATGTATTCCCGCGCGGGAGCGGGAGCCAGGCCGTAATGAGGGAGATCGGGTTCGGTGACCGAATCTTTCACGAAATCGACAACTTGGAGTTCTCCCAGTTTTCGCGCCAGCCCGGCGGCCAGCGTTTGGTCCGCAGGAAAATCCTGCGGCAAAACACGCCAGGAATTATTCGTCTGCCACACGAGGGAAAAAATATCGCGACCGTGGATTTCAATGGCTTCGATGGGGCCCGTGAGCGTGGCGAGATGCCGATCGCGGAAGACGTCGTAGGAGGCGTCCCACTGCCCGAGTACGTTGGTGGAGACGGCGACGATGGCATTTTGGTCCCGACGGTGTGCATAAACCAGTCCCGGGCTGTTGGTCAATCGTTTGCCAAAATCAATCGCCAGTAGAGCGTTGGTTTCGTCTCCCATCACAAAAGTCAGCGCGGGGGGTTGAAGGCCGAAAGCATCGAGATCGGCTTTGGGATCGTCGGAAATAAATTGCCGGACGCGCAACGACTCAATTTTTTGCAGGGCATCCTCGACTTTATCACTGTCGGCGCGCGTCTTGAGCGGGAACGTCATGGCCCACAATTTATTGGTGGAATCGCGCTGGAGGAGAAACGACTGATTTTTCACGGTATTGGTCACCGTAATGTGGTTGAAATTCATGTGCGCGAAATCGGTGAGAGTCGCGTCCCGCCAGGCATCGGCGTTTTGCGGAAGGAAATTCAAGACATCGGCGTCGACGATGGAAATTCCTTCCATGCCGATGACCTGCATGAACACCTGATCGCCCGGTGAAGTCCGGTGGCCAATGTGAATCCGGTTTGTCGATTCGCGCTCGCAGAGGACCAGCAAGGTTTCCGGCGGATCAATGCCATAATCCTCATCAGCCTTCGGGTCTTTTCTCAGTTCCTGCTCCGAAATCTGGTGCACCACCGTGAGCCGCTGGAGCGCATCGAGAAGATTTTGGATATTGGTGCTTTGGGCGGAATAGAGAACGGGTTCCACCAGTCTCCAGCCGCCGTTGGTATGTTCGGCGCGGATTCCCTGGTGGCCGGCCGGCCGGATTTCCACCATCAACACCGCTTTCGGATTCAATTCCGGCAGCAGGAATGTCGGGCCGGTTTGGGGATGGGGACGATATCGTTCAAAGAGAAAGATAAAGGCGAAAAGCACCACCGCCACTGTCATCCAGAGCCAGGTATTCTTCGAACTCATGCGCGGAGTTATTTTCTGCGACGCAGCCAGACCAGGCCGCCAAACAAAAGTATCCCGCCCGGAATGGCGCCCAGCAGAAGGCCCTTCACGGCGCGCACCTGGCGCTGGTTCATCACGAGCTGATATTCCGTGACGGGTCGCGGGCCTACGCCCATCAAAAAAGTCGAGCGTTCGAGCAGCCAGTTTACCGCTGAATCCGCAAAGTCCCGATTCATGCCCGCCTCGATGAGTTGGTTATCCAGAAAAAGAGAATCGCCGGCGATCAACATGCGGGTCGTCCCGCGTTCCGTGACCACGCCTTTCGGAGCGCCTTTTTCCACCGCGACCATCAACGGGTAAGCGCGCGAACCACCGGAAGGATTGTCCGCCAGCACTGAGTTCGTGCTAGAAAAAGCGAGTTCGGTCACCTGCGGTTCGTCTGCGCCGGCCTGCGATGCGGCTTTGACGCGTTCGATGGGCCGTGGCAAAACGATTTCCATCTGCGAGCCGATGAGTGGTTTGGTGACGTCATGCACCGCGAACTCAACCACTGAAAAGGCGCTGCCGCTTTGATCGATCGCGCGATTCGGATCCTTCACCGTGCTGTGCGTGATTCGCACATTCCATTTGGCGAGATTTGTTTCCAGGCCAAGTTGATAATTCACCGACCGCACATCAAGCATTGCGAATAGCCGCCCGCCCTGGTCGAGATATTGTGAGATTTTGTCGAGTTCCGCCGGTTGGAATTCCGCGTGCGGCCCGGCAATCACGAGGAGATTGCAATCGAGCGGGATGGCGTTGGTGCTGAAAAGATTGTCGAGGGTGGCGGTCTCGACATAATTGCGATGAAACACTTCTGCCAGCTTGCTGCAACCTTCAGTTTCGTCCTTGTCGTTGGGCGAACGTTCACCGTGGCCTTGGAGGAAGTAAGCCTTCAACGGCTTCGGCTGGGTCACGGCAAAAATTTTGGCGGTGAACAGCATTTCGCCGTTAAACGCGATGCGTTTGCGGTTGATGTACAGCTTCGTGTCGTCCTGGTTTGTGGAGGGCTGCAAATCATATTGGAAGGAGGAAAGCCAATTGCCGTCCACGAATCCCGTCCGGCCTTCGCAGTCGAAGATAATGAAATTCTTGTTGGTCACGGACCCGAAATTATATTTGACCTTCAATTCCTGCGCCGCTCCCGGGTCACGATAATAATCGACGCTTTTGACCGCCAGTTTTCGGGTGTGCGATTGGTACTCGTTCAGCAGGCTGACGATATCGCCGTAAAGGGGATCGTCCTTGTCATAGTAAACCGTCACGTCGACGTGGTTGGTCAGAGATTTGAGCACATTGATTGTGCGCGGCGAAAGCTGGATCCGCGTGTCCCTGCTTAGATAGAAGCGTTTGAAAAAATACCGGCTGCTGAGATAATTGATACCGATCAAAATCAGAAAGACAGCGACGCTGGCAACGGTCACGCTGAAAGCGATGCCCCATTTGCGTCGCGGTGAAAAACTGGGCGGGGGTGAGGGGGGAGTGGCCATGTTATTTCCAGCGGCGGCTTTCGATCACGCGCAACGTCAGAAATAAAAAGAAAAACGTCACACTCAGGTAAAAGACAATGACGCGCGTGTCCAGTATGCCCCGGGTGAAATCGATCATTTGCTGGGATAAGTTGAAAAACGAAAGTACCTGCGCCGGCCACCGGCCGCCCGGAGAAATATTCTGCGCCAGCCAGTTCAACATCAGCAAGGCCATCCCGGCGACCAGGGTGAGCATTCCGGCCACGACCTGGTTCTTGGTGAGCGCGGAGGCAAAACAGCCGATGGACAGAATAAAGCAACCGGCCAGGAACAGGCCCAGATACATGCTGCAAAGGGTCCCCGTTTCCAGCGCGCCGGGCTGGTTCGCGAAGTGTTGAACGATAAACATGCAGGCGAGCGTGGGCAGCCACATCAAAATGAAAAAAATCACCGACGCCGTGAATTTTGCGGCGACAATCTGGATTTCGCCCACCGGCGTCGTCGTGAGCGTTTCAAAGGTGCCGGTGGCTTTCTCCAGTGCGAACAGGCGCATCGTGATGACTGGCGCGGTCAGGACGATAATGATCCACAACAGGAGATTGTTGAAAAACAATTGCGTAATCGGCATTGAAACCGAGTCGGTCCCGACGCTGTTCAACAGAGTCACAAAATCCAGGCCCACTAACAGTGCGAGTCCTGCGATGATGACGTACCCGCTGATGGAGAGAAAAAATGTGGCCAGCTCCCGGCGGGTGAGCGTTAGGTAAGCCTGCATTAAGCGCCTTCCTCCTCTTCCGGGGGACGGGTCACCTTCACATAAATATCTTCGAGCGAATGGCGGTTGCGGGTCAACTCGCGCAAATACCAGCCTCGGTCTCGCGCCACTGCAAATATGTGGGGGCGCAGGTCCATGCCGTTGTGCGGCGTGAGCGCGCACCGGAAAAATTCTCCATCGGCCGGAGAGACGTCGTAGTGTTCCACTTCCGGCATTTCCGCCCAGCAATTGCAAAGGTCTTCCAGCGGCGCGGCGATTTCCGCCACCACCTGGCCGTTGCCGCTCATCAGTCGCTGCAGATTGTCCGGCGTGTCTGCCGCCAGAATTTTTCCCTCAAACATGATGAGCATCCGGTTGCACGTCATTTCCGCTTCCGGAAGGATGTGCGTGGAGATCAATACGGTATGCGCGCCAGCCAGGCTTTTGATGAGTTGCCGCACCGCCCGAATCTGGTTCGGATCGAGGCCAATGGTGGGTTCGTCCAAAATGATCAATTCCGGCTCGTGCACGAGCGCGTCCGCCAATCCCACGCGCTGGCGATAGCCCTTGGATAATTGGCCGATGATGCGCTTGGAAACGTCGGTCAGGCTGCATTGCTCCATGACGACATCCACACGCGCGCGTGAACGCCGGAAGCCGAGACCCTTCAGCCGCGCGCGGAAGGTGAGATACTCGCGCACACGCATTTCCAGGTGCAACGGATTATTCTCCGGCATATAGCCGATGCGCCGCCGCACTTCGGTCGAGTCGCGGAAGACATCCAATCCACCCACGCGCACGCTGCCGGAGGTGGCGGGCAGGTAACAGGAAAGGACCCGCATCGTAGTGCTTTTACCCGCGCCATTGGGGCCGAGGAGGCCGACGATTTCACCCCGATTAACGGTAAAGGAGATTCCCGACACTGCGGTGTGGCCCGCGTATCGTTTAGTCAGGTTTTCAACCTCAATCATCAAACCGTCATTCATCGTTAGCAAAGCGGAGTTTAGTCAGGAAACCACTGGTTGGGCCAACAAAATTTCGGATTAGCGCAGCGTCAATTCCACACGCCCGCGGCGCAGCACGGTAAAATTGCCGTTTTGTTCGACGACCGCGAGGTCGAGCAGCACCGATTCTCCCTTCTTTTTCGGGTAAAGCAATTTGGCCAGGCCGGTGATATCCCCTGGCGGTGCCTGATGATCAATCGCCTGAATAATCATCCGCGGTTGCAGCCCGGCTGTCGCGGCGGGACTGTTGGCTTGCACGTCCGTGATTACAAAACCATCCGGACCTTTCTGCAAGGTCATTCCAAGTTTTTCGCGGACCATGGCTGCATTAAAAATCGTCTGTTCCGGCACGAGGTTCACTTGGACATCGGTCACCGAATCTCCCCGGCGAATGGTCAGCGGAATTTCCGACACCGCGTTGGAAGCCAGTAAATCGCCGAAATCAATAAAAGTCTTCGGCACTTTTCCGCTCACTTGCATTACGACGTCGCCCACTTTTAATCCCGCTTTTCCCGCGGGGCTGTTGGGCTGGACGCTGGTGATGACCAGCGGATAAGAGCCTACTTTTACGCGGGCGCCAAACCAGTAGGACTTCACGAATTCGGTGGGGAAAATCTCGGACAGTGCATCTTCCACCAGCCGGATCGGGATGGCGAAACCAATGCCCTGACCGGGTTGTCCATTGGGCGCTTCGGCGATCGCCACATTGATGCCGATCAGCTCGCCGCGTAAATCGACGAGCGGACCACCGCTGTTGCCGGGATTGATGGGCGCATCGGTCTGGAGCCAGTTGGGATACGAAAGCGTCTGTCCCTCGCGCGGCGCAACCCGGCTTTTGGAACTCAGGATGCCGCGTGTGACGGAACCGCCGAAGCCGAGGGGATTGCCGAGTGCCAGCACCGTTTCGCCGAGCAACAAATCGTCTTCCTTCGCCAGCTTGATGGGGCGCAGTTTTTCGCCGGGTTTAAGCTTCACTTTGAGCAGGGCCACATCGGATTTTGCATCGCTTTTGAGGACTGTTGCGTCATAAACATTCGTCCCAGTGGTGAATTGCACCTGGATTTGGTCCGCGTTGTGGATGACGTGTTCATTCGTCAGCAGATAGCCGTTTTCATCGATGACCACGCCGGAGCCGAGGCTGATATATTCATCGAATAATCGCTGCCCCCACATCTGGCGGCGGAATTGTTCAAACGGGTCCTGCACCGGCTCCGTGCTCTTGGTGGCGATGTTTACCACGCTGGGCATGACCTGCTCGATGGCGTCCACCGTGGCGTCACGGCGGATGTCGGTGTCCTGCGCTCGAATGCCCGGCGCGGCGCAAATATAGATTAGCGCCAGCAGAAGAAGCCTTCGGTTCAAATTCATCATCATAATAACAGTCTAACCGGCCTTTCGATGCGTTCAAATTTATCGAATGCCAACCGGTTGTCAGCCCGCAAAATCCTTTTTCCTTCAAACACGAAATGCTGGAGTTCATGCTTTAGCATGTCGGCAGTCCGGAACAGCCTAAAGGCTGAACTCCAACGCACAAATGCGACGAACCAAAATAACTCGGCCTGCGCCGGCTTTTGTCGCTTCCCACTTGACTTTGCGAGCGCCGACGCGCAAAGCAATGCGCGGTGTTCCCAGTCCCCGAAAATTTCTACGCACAATGGCGCTCGCAGCGCGGACGTGTCATCGCGTTGCGTGAAGATGACTCATCCCCGCCGGAAAATTTGCTTCAGGCGATCTGGCAGCACCAGCGTCTGCTTCGCGATCAACTGAGCACATTGGACGGACGGCCCGTGCGAATTCTTCATCCGGGTTTTCTGAGCCGCGAGGGCGGCCCGGATTTTCGCGGCGCCGTCATCCAATTTGGCAACGCCTCGCGTCTCATTGGTGACATCGAAATTGATGTCGCTGCCAGCGGTTGGCGCGCGCATGGGCATGACAAAAATCCGAATTTTAAGAATGTCATCCTGCGCGTGATTTGGGACGCACGGGCTAGGCTCGAGGCCGGCGTTCCGACGACCGTGGCCATTCGCGACAAACTCGATGCTCCCCTGGCCGAACTTGATCGTTGGCTGAACTCGGCGGAGTTGGAGTCGTTGCCAGAAAATTTGCGTGGACAATGTTCCGCGCCGCTGGCCGGGCTTTCTCCGGAAAAAATCCGCGAGCTGCTGTTGCAGGCGGCGCAGGTCCGTTTTCATGGCAAAGCCGCTCAGTTCCTGGCTCGCGCGCGCCATGTCGGCTGGGAGCAAACTTTGTGGGAAGGGGTTTTTCGCGCGCTCGGTTACAAACACAACGTATGGCCGATGCAATGCCTCGCGGAAAATCGCGAACGCTGGTTTGCGCCACGCAGTTCGCCGCTCGCGTTGCAGGCGCGGTTACTGGGAGTCGCCGGTTTGTTGCCCGCCGAATTGACCCGCGCCCAGGCGAGTGCCGATGGCTACCTGCGCTCGGTGTGGGACCAATGGTGGCGGGAGCGTGAGCAGTTCTCCGATTGTGTTCTGCCGCGCGAGGTGTGGCGTTTTCACGGCCAGCGTCCTGCCAATCATCCGCAGCGGCGGATCGCCCTCGCAGCCCATTGGCTGGCTGCGAACACCTTGCCGGCTCGATTGGAGCGATGGTGCGCGAAAAAATTCCCGGACGGGGAAATGTCCACGGCGCTGATGGAAATTTTGCAAACCGGCCCCGATGAGTTCTGGTCGTGGCATTGGACGATTCGTTCGCCACGCTTGAAAAAGGCACAGCCGTTGCTCGGCGCGTCGCGCGTGACGGACCTCACCGTGAATGTCATCCTGCCATGGCTGTGGATTCGTGCGTTCGAAGGAAAAAATTCGGCACTGCAGCGCCAAATCGAAAACCGCTTCAACGCGTGGCCGGCTTCTGAGGACAACGCCGTGCTGCGTCTGGCGCGTCAACGGTTGCTCGGCGGCGCTTCGCGTCGCGGTTTGCGCACGGCGGCGGAACAGCAAGGCTTGATTCAAATCGTGCGCGATTTCTGCGATCACTCGAACGCCGTGTGTGATAGTTGCCGATTTCCGGAATTGGTGAAAAATTGGTGCTGAATGTAAGCCAGGGTCCCAGTTGCCTTTAGGGTGTTTCAAACGCGCTATTCAACGTGAATTCGTGAAGTACGGTTTTGTCCATTAGCAAAGAGAAGTTGGCCAAAATCATTTTTTAACCTTGAAATTCAGCAGGTGTTGCTCAGAGTCAACCCGCACTCCATGTACCTGAGAATCAACATCCCGGTCCGGTTGGCCGTTTTCGTCATCTGTTTCCTCCAACTCATACGCGCCGATGCCAATATTTCGGTTAATGTCCAGCCGGGCAGTGAAACCGTGGCCGTGGGCGAAAATGTGGTCTTGGGCGCAATTGTGGTCACCACCGGGAATGAGACCATCACGGGCTTTCAATGGTTCATGTCCGCGACCAGCCAAGGTCCTTTTACTTCGGTTGGCCAGTCCGCGGCTCTGGTTTTGAATAATATTCAAACCATCAATACTGGTTATTACTATGTCAATGTCACCTATCAGTCCGGTGGCGGTACGCAAACTTTGTCCAGTTCGCCGATCAATTTGTCGGTCGATGTCCGTCCGCGTGTTCTAACCCAGCCGCTCGATGCCTACCGGGATCCCGGAAGCAATGTCACATTCAGCGTGACTGCAGGCGGCCAGCAGTCGCTCCATTTTCAATGGCGTCACGACCATGCCAACCTGTCAGACGACAGCCGCATCAGCGGAAGCGGGACGGCTGCTCTTGCAATGCAAAATCTGTCGCTGTCGGATGGGGGTAATTATGAGGTCGTTGTCGCTAATTCGTACGGCTCAACCACCAGTCAGGTGGCGAACTTGTACATGGCCTATGTCGCGCCGGCAATCATCAGCGCAACCAACGCGGCTGGCAAGCAAGGTCATGCTTTCAACTTTGTTGTTACCGCCACCGGCACGCCGCCGATTACATTTGGCGCGGATGGTTTGCCGGAGGGCTTGAGCGTGAATATCACCAATGGAGTAATCTCCGGCATTCCCGCCGTCGCGGGCGTCTTCAACCTTGCCGTCTATGCAACGAATGCCGGGCAGATGACAACGACCGGCGCTTTGGCTCTGACGCTGGATGACGACGTTCCCCTCATCACCAGTGCGACGAATGCCTCCGGCAAACAAGGCTATGCGTTTACCTACTCAATTACGGCGAGCAATGATCCGGCCTGGTTCGACGCCGGGCCGTTACCGACCGGTTTGAGCGTGGATAATGCCAGCGGAATCATTTCGGGAATACCGCTGGTTCAGGGTTCCTTCCCCATCACAATGGACGTAACCAATGCTTACGGCACAAACAGCCAAACTTTGATGTTGGATCTGGCTTCCGGCGCGCCTTTGATCACTAGTGCGCTCACGAAAACTGGAAAACAAGGGCAAGCGTTCAGCTACACCATTAAGGCCACCAACAATCCGGCCACGTTCAGCGCCGGGCCATTGCCGAACGGGTTGACGGTGGATTCATCCAGCGGAATCATTTCCGAGTTGCCGTTAGTGAATGGGTCTTTTGCCGTTACCATCGGCGCGGTCAATGCGTTTGGTTCAGACAGTCAGACGCTGACCGTGACCCTGGCTACCGGCGCGCCGGCGATCACCAGTTCCCTAGCGGCCAAGGGCATGGAGGAGGGGAACTTCAATTACACCATCAAAGGTAATAACTCGCCGACCTCGTTTTGGGCGCAGGATCTGCCGGTCGGATTGACGGTCAATACCAACACCGGAGCGGTCACGGGCAGGCCGCTTTACGCGGGAATTTATAGTGTGCCGTTATTTGCGGCCAACGCGTGGGGAGTGGGGACTGCCACGCTGCAATTGACCGTCACCAACCTGGTTGTTAGCGGTTTATCGATTACCAATGTGATGCCGAGTTACTATTCACCCTATTTGCTTGAATTCACCTTCTCGCTGCGCGACAGCGATGACCCGTTGGCGAGCCACGCGGTCGTCGCCTCGCCGTCATTGATGAGTGTGACGGCATTTGAAAACAACGTGCCGGTCAGCCCATCGGAAACCGGAGTGATTCTCCAACCCGCAGCTTCCAAAGTGCTCAAGGGTTACCTGGTCCTGGATTTCACGGCCAGCGTGGCTTCCCTGGCTAATGGCGACGCCAACCACAACGGGATTTCCGACGCGGTGGAGGCTGAAATTTCGAGCGCACAGGACTTCGTGAATCAACAGCCGGCGGATTCGCAAATTGGCGTGTATGAATTTCATCGTGACGATGAAGATCCGCAGCAGGTGATTCCATTGACCACCGACAAAGGACTTCTGACCGGCGCGATTGGCGGGATTTGGACGAATTACGTTCAAGGCTTCCCGGCGGCGTCACGGGCGTGGGATGCATTGGGCGCGGCCATCGGCGCTTTAGGGACGACCAACACGGACGAAACCCACTACATCGTGTTCATGTCCGACGGTCAGGATGATTCCAGCACGAACACCATTGACAACGTGATTACCGCGGCGACCGCTGGCGGGGTGCAAATTTACACCGTCGGATTTGGCAAGGAAATGGATACGAACGCGCTGCAAAATATTTCCTCTTCCACCCTGGGACGATTTTATAACGCCGGGACCAATGTGTCCGCGTTGGCTTTGAGCTTCGCCCAGATTGGCAAGGATCTTGGCAGCCAATATGTTTTGCGCTGGGCGACCTTGAAACGTTCGGCAACTTCATTCATGCCGTCGTTCCAGATCAGTTACCAGGGATTGACCGCCCTCTCGCCGTCGAATCCGCCTCCGTTCGTCAGCGGCACGAATTACACGTACGTGACCAATAACGGAACCATTGATACCAACAAGGATTTCCTTTACACGACGAATTACATCATTCCTCCCTACACGCCCTCCACGAACTCAGGCAATGTCTTGGGCGGTTTCGCGCGTCTGGTGTCGGATGCCGACGTGCACGCTTCAGCCGTTACCTTGCGGGCCACTTACGTGCCGCGTTATATCCGGCAACTGAACCTGCATTATCGCGCCAACTGGCCGGTGTCCCTGCACCTGGACACGACCAATTCAGGCGGATTGTTGGACGGATGGAGTCTGACGCAAACCAACGACGGCGCGGGCGGTGAGTGGGCGCTGCTCAGCAGTTCTGATCCCTCCAATCTGGCTGCCAGCATTCCCTTCGCGACCTTTGGCAGGTTGCTGACATTTTCTTTCAACGATCCCATCACGGCCAGCAATGCCTTCAGCCTGTTTGAGGTGGACAACACCATTTACACCAACACCGCGGGGACCAACTTTTATGGCATTCTTCTCACGAACGCCGTTAATTTCGCCAGTCTCTATGATTTGCCGCCGCCACATGGCACACCGATCCCATGGCTGATGTCTTATGGATTCACGAACGATTTCGCCGACGCGGAGTTGCTGAATCTGAATGGAAACGGTTTGGCTGTCTGGCAGGATTATGTTGCCGGGTTGAATCCGTTGGATACCAATTCCACCTTCGGCGTCCAACTCACACCAGCGCAAACGCCGCCGCAAATTGTCTTTAACACCGTCGTTGGGCGGTCCTATCGCATCGAGTGGTCCACCGGTTTAAATGGTTCGTGGACGGTGTTGCGCGACGGCATCGCCGGCACTGGCGCGAGTATTACCTACACGGATTTGCGTGATCTCAGTCACGTCGGAGGTATGTTCTATCGGGTAGCGGTGGAAAGTCCGTAATCTTCAACGGCTGTGCTGCTGAATCAAAATTGAATTCACACGAGGCAACTGAAAAGGGCAAAAAAATCGTGGGGGGCGCTTACCTGTGCGAAAGTTGCGGCACAGGCCGGGAAAACTAAAATGCGCCGCTGGTAGTTTCGCCTTCAGGCGGTTCCGGCCTTACTTCGTCTCAATCTGCACGAACGGGTTGTTCGTGAAGTTGCCGGATTTCTTGTCTTCCGGTTGGTCCGAGTCGCGTTTGGATTTGCGCTCGATTGGAACCGTACCCGCCTCATCGTTCTTGGGAGCGTCAGGTGCCGGGTCTTCGTCGGAAGATTCCGTCTCTTCGCCACCCTCAACCTGCCGCGGGTTTTTCGCCCGTTTATTACGGGGCAGGGGGCTGATCATCACGTTGATGCCTTTGCCGATAAGTTTCGGCTCGAAATCGGGATGGCCGTAAGGAGCGATATTTTCCAGGAACTTTTTAATGACCTGAAAACCAAATTCGGTGTGCTGCATTTCACGGCCGCGGAATTTCAGCGTTACCTTGACCTTCATGTCCTCACACAGGAAGTCAACGGCGTGGTCCGTCTTGACACCTAAATCATGCGGGTCGATGCGCGGGCTGAGCTGCACTTCCTTGACTGTGCTCGCGTGCTGGTGCTTCTTGGATTCCTTCTCCTTTTTGGCCTGTTCGTAACGATACTTGCCGTAGTCGACGACGCGGCAGACTGGGGGCGTCGCGGTAGGCGCGATTTCAACCAAGTCCACCCCGCTGGCGCGCGCGAGATTCAGCGCTTCGCTTAGGGACAGGACGCCCAGCTGTTTGCCATCGATGGCGATGACCCGGACTTCGCGGGCACGGATTTTCCCGTTGACCCTTACAAACGAAGCGGAGGAGGAAAAATTACGTGAAGGAAAAGGGCGGCTCAAGCAACCCTCACCGGTTGAAACTTATTCATGCAGATTGATAACGGACATATCAGCGAATCTATGACAGCTAATTAACCCTCTAATTCAAATTGTGCAAGTAAATAATCGACCTGTAACCCTCTTGTTTCATGGGGTATTAACTCCATGCCAACGGGCCAGTCAGTTGGCGCTTCAACCAAATGCCATCGATGATATCTATCGAAAATCAAAATCGTATATTCGTCACCCCTGCTTTGCGGGCGCTTTCGGAGCGGCCGCTTCCTTGGCTTCCGCGATTCCATTTCGTTTGGCCATGATCGCCTCCACAATCTTTTTGGCGAGGTCCGGTTTTTCGATGAGCGATTTCCGGGCGGCTTCCTTGCCCTGGCCGATCAAATCGCCATTGAATTGCAGCCACGCGCCCTTCTTCTCCACCGCTCCATTTTCAATGCCCACATCGAGAATGCTGCCTTCCTTATCGATGCCGTGATTATAAATGATGTCAAATTCCGCCTCGGCGAACGGTGGCGCGACCTTGTTCTTCACAATCTTTACCTTCACATGATTGCCCGTCGCGTTGCCCGCTGCGTCTTTCAGGGTGTCTTTGCGGCGAATATCAATACGCACGCTCGCGTAAAACTTCAGCGCTTTGCCGCCGGGCGTCGTTTCCGGATTGCCGAACATCACGCCGACTTTTTCGCGCAATTGGTTTGTGAAGACACACGTGGTCTTGGACTTGTTCAAAATCGCCGTGAGCTTGCGCAACGCCTGGCTCATCAATCGCGCCTGCATGCCCATCGTCGCCATGCCCATCTCGCCCTCGAGTTCCGCCTTGGGCACCAACGCGGCGACGGAATCAATCACGATTACGTCCAGAGCGTTGGAGCGCGCCAGGGTTTCGCAAATGGTCAACGCTTCTTCGCCGCTGTCCGGCTGCGAGACCAGCAAATCATCGAGGTTTACGCCAAGCTTCTTCGCGTACGCCGGATCCAGCGCGTGCTCAGCGTCGATAAATGCCGCCAGCCCCCCGGCTTTTTGTGCGTTGGCGATGACGTGCAGCATCAGCGTTGTTTTGCCTGAAGATTCCGGTCCAAAAATTTCAACTACGCGCCCGCGGGGCACGCCGCCCACGCCCAGCGCCAGGTCAATCGCCAGCGCGCCGGTGGGGATCACTTCAATCTGCCGCAACGCTTGCGCGGCTCCGAGGCGCATGATGCTGCCATCGCCGTAAGCTTTGGTGATATCCGCAATCGCTGCCTCGAGGCTGCGTTGTTGCGCGGCGGAAATTTTGGATTCGGCCCCTTTGGTATCGGCGGCTTTGGCTTCGGCGACGGCGACGACGGGGGATTTTTCGGCTTTCTCGGCGGTTTTAGGCGGCATAAAATTCAATAGTTTTCGTTCCCGGTTTGGAGTGAACACCGTAAAAAAGTTTCCCCACCAAGTCAACGGCACCCTTTGTGGCGGCGGTCTGGACCGCCGCACTTGTCCTTTTTACACGGGGAATCTCTCAGGCGGATTTCAATTTTTAATTTTTAAATATGAATGCGAAATACAACATTTCACTGCACTTACTCGGTTTGTGCGCCTTCACTTTACATCTCAGCAAGGACAAAAACGGTCTAACCCTGCGAAAGAATGAGATATTATTTTCGCCGTTTAATTTTGAATCTTAGCGGATGAATCGCTTTACGGTGAGTCGACATTCTTCGATGCGCAGCAGGTAGCTGGCGGCGAAATAGATCACGCCGTAGGTGCCCAGAATCGCCGCGGCGCTCAAAATCGACCCTGGATGGCCAAGCATGAGTTTGACAGCCCAGGCAGCGGAAGCGGCGAGCGTCGCCGAAATCCAGAGCCTGGCGGCTAGCCACAAAGGAAGGCCAGTGCGGCCAATCCGCTGATTCAAAGTCCTGCGCAAAAGGGCAAATTCCACCCATCCGGCAACGCCAGTTGAGGCGGTCAGACCGGCCATGCCCCAGCGCGCGTCAATGCCGAGCCATCGAGGCAGGGGAATGGCGCATAAATATCCCAGTGCCGTGGTCAGCAAAACCCGCGCGACGGCGTAGCGCAGCGGCGTGCTGGTATCGCGCAAGGCATAATAGGTTGAGGAATACAGGCGGCCGAGGGCGGACGCTACAAGGCCAACGGCGGAGCCGGCCAGGATTGCCCAAACGTAAATCGAATCGTCATGTGTGAATTTTCCGGTCTGGTACAGTGCGGAAGTGATGACATCGCCCAGTGCTAGAAAGGCGACGGCGGAGGGCACGACGAAGAATGCGATGCGCCGCAAACCCGAATTAAGCCGCGTATGCAATTGGGCCGCTACTTGCGCCGGGTCACCGATGGCGCTGGACATCGCCGGCAGTTCCGCCGCCGAGATGGCCATGGCAAAAAGACTCACCGGCAAAGTGTTAATGGACTGCGAGTAGCTAAGTGCGGTCACGGCGCCCGCACCGACCATGCTGGCAATCACTTGATCCACATAGCCGCTGAGTTGCACCACACCGCGGCTGACGAAGACAGGGGTAAAGTTTCGCAGCACTTCGCGCACGTGCCCGTCGCGCGTACCTAGACGGATTCGTAGATTGCGGGTCAGCCGCAGGACCACTGGCAACTGCACTCCGAATTGCAATGCACTGCCGATAACCGAGCCCCACGCGAGATCAATCGCCAGAACATTCGGGTGTGTGCCGCCAAATATTATCAGGGTGGCGATCATGGCGGCATTCCAGACGACCGGTGCGGTATAGGAAATGAAGAACCGGCGATGGCTGTTTAGTATTCCCAGGCACCACGCGGAAAAGACCAACAGGCCCGCGCCCGGAAAAAGGATGCGCACTAACTGGATGGTCAGGTCGCGTTTCTCTCCATGGAAACCGGGCGCGATGATCCAGATTAAGTAGGGAGCAGTCAGCACCCCTGCCAATACGAGTGCCGACGCCGCCAGGGCGAGGACCGCACCCACCGCCCCCGCCACGCGACGCGATTCTTCCTCATCGCCTTCAGCCAGCAGGCGTGCGTATACGGGGATGAAGGACGCGGAGAGAATTCCTTCACCAAAGAGATTTTGCAAAAGGTTGGGTACCCGGAATGCGGCCGCAAAGGCATCTGCCGCGTCCGAAAGCCCGAAGTAATGGCCGAATATGCGTTGCCGGACGAGTCCGACAATGCGGCTGATCAAAATGCCCGCCGCCACGACGAAAGCGTGCCGGCCAGTGCGCTCCCGATGGGGCGTTACCATTGGTGAATCAGTTTCGTCAACATTGCGTTGGCTACTTTCTCCCTTTCAGGAAAGGAAGCTCGTAAGCCGCCTCATACTGCCAAGCAGGTTATGGGGTGTCAGCCGAAAAGTGCCGCTGTACGCAATCTTCGCGGTGAGGCAACCCCGCATGACGAATCTTCCCGGGATTGTTCCAATTCGCTTAATACCATGTTCGTGCTTAAAGAAATCGCTTCGATCCGCCAGTCGGTGCTGTTTGCGTCAAAAATGGGGTTATCATCGTATTTGAAAGGCAACGGGTTAAGAGGTTTAGTACCACAGAAGTTAAATTGGTTAAGGAGATAAGAGGAGGAGTCCCGTATTGGAATCGATTCATCTTCTCGATCGGATTTGACCGGCAAACCTATGGCAACAAACGATATTTCCATTCCACTCCCGCAGGTAAAGCTCGGAGGCGATTTAAACCTGCCCGCAGGTGCGTCCAATCTGGTGATCTTCGCACATGGCAGTGGCAGCAGTCGGTGTAGTCCGCGCAACAGGTTTGTGGCGCGTGCATTGCGCGAGCGGGCAAAGATAGGGACGTTTTTATTTGATTTGTTGACCGCTGAGGAGGAAGAAACCGAGGCCTACACCCGTCATCTACGATTCAACATTCCGCTGTTAGCCGAGCGATTGGTCGCGGTGACGCGGTGGGTTTTAGACACAGTAAAGACTCGTGATATCAACGTCGGATATTTCGGGTCCAGCACAGGGGCGGCGGCAGCGCTGGTCGCTGCCGCCGAACTGCGTGACACCGTCGGTGTGGTGGTATCCCGCGGCGGGAGGCCGGACCTGGCCGGGGACGCTCTGGGTCATGTGCGCGCGTCCACGCTGTTGATTGTGGGTGGAAACGACAAGCCCGTGATACCGCTGAACGAGGAAGCCTACTATCTTCTGCATTGTGAACGAGCGCTGCGAATCGTGCCGGGCGCGTCACACTTGTTCGAGGAGGAAGGGACGCTGGAAAAAGTCGCGGAAATGGCGGCGGATTGGTTCGCCAGTCACTTCCATCCGATGACTCAACATGCCTGAATCGGAACGTGCGGTTCCCGGCATTTTCCCTTACGGCAAGCCTTCCGGCGGCAAGTCTTCGTCCGGAATGATATGGGTGAAATCTTTGCCGCTCTTTTCCAGGATGCGTTGCATTTGCGGAGACACCCATTTCCTCTTCTTGCCCTTTGAGGTGTCCTCTTTGATGATGAGACGATAGTGCCCGGTGGAATCTGATTCGATTATCTTTTTCTCGACGAGTTGCTGGAGAAATTGCGCGGCCCAATCAGGCCTTTCGCGGAAGCGCCATTTTCCACCTGCGCGGCGGGCGATTTCACGCCCGGAAATAAACTGCCCGGGCAATGTCTTTAGGTACCCGCAAATTTCTTTTTCTTCCGGCTCCATAAACAGCAATGGACTGACAGGCGTGAACGGTGGCGAACAGAAAACTAAAGCTGTCGCGCGATGGATTCTTCGAGCTTCATCGCGTCAGCATTAAAGAGACGGATGCCCTCGGAGGTCTTCTCGGTGGCCATGGCGTTTTCATTGAACAGCCAGCGGAACTTCTTTTCATCCAGCGTCAGGCGCTCGATTTTGTTTTCCTTGGCGGATTGGGGGTCGAGTTTTCGCGCGACGGTTTCGTTGCTGCTCTTCAATTCACCAAGCAGTTGCGGGCTGATGGTCAATGCGTCGCAGCCGGCGAGTTCGAGGATTTCGCCCTTGTTCCGGAAACTCGCTCCCATGACTTCGGTCTGATAACCGAATTTTTTGTAATAGGCGTAAATTTCCCCCACCGACAACACGCCGGGATCTTCCGCAGGCGCGAAATCCTTTTTCTCCTTCGCCTTATACCAGTCCATGATTCGGCCCACGAACGGCGAGATCAGCTTGACCTTCGCCTCGGCGCACGTGACGGCCTGCGGGAGCGAGAAGAGCAAGGTTAAATTGCAATTGATGCCTTCCTTTTGAAGCGCCTCCGCCGCGCGAATTCCTTCCCACGTGCTGGCGATTTTGACGAGGATTCGTTCGCGGGGGATTCCGTGCTGCTGGTAAAGCTCGATGAACCGGTGGGCTTTATTGATCAATGCCTGGGTATCAAATGAAAGGTCGGCGTCGGTCTCGGTGGAGACGCGGCCGGGCACGATTTTGAGGATCTCGATTCCAAACAGCACGAGCAGGTAATCCATCACCTGGCTGACGAGCGCTTTGCCGCTGGCGCCGGATTTGCGCGCCTCGGTGATCGCTTTATCGACGATGGCTTTGTAAGCGGGCATTTGCGCGGCTTTGAAAATCAGCGAGGGATTGGTGGTCGCATCCTGTGGCGCGTATTGCTTCAATGTTTCGAAGTCGCCGGAGTCCGCCACGACCTTGGTCATTTGCTTGAGTTGATCCAACTGGGTCAAGGCGGCCTGGGTTCCGGGCTTTTGCGATTCTACAATTGTGCTCATAAAATCATATTCGGTTGAAATTCTTGTATGGTTTTGATTATCCGACATTCGGGAGCAAAGAGCAAACAGGAATCCGGACGCGCGCTCCTCGTGGCCGGGTAAAATGGGTTCGTTTTTGGATCGGTCCCGGGGCGCGAGATGGCAAAATCGCAATGTTTGTGGGCAAATTTAAAATTCCAAGATGGGTTCGTTTGGTAATTTTTGTATTTGCAGCGATGCCGGCTGGGAGGACGGTGGCCTGACTGGGTTTGACCTGGCCTGACGCTGGCCGGGGCGATGAGGAGCCCGCTGATTCTCCCGCCTGGCCCCGGGCGAATGGGTTGGAACGGATAGGAATCAATTCGCATGTCTTTAACAGGCAAGGCGATAAAAAGCGGGGAAAGGCCACGAGAATTGGCCCCCGGCGGATGAGCGAAACGGTTTCGCATTTCCGCGAAATACAATGAGTTGTCGGGCGCATCATAATAGAGCAATGAATCCTATTACGCTGACACTCATTTCCCTGAAGGTCCGATTCCCGGATGACTTCTCTCCCGGCATCGATGCAGTTTTTGCATTCATGTTGCGATATTAACAGACGAGGAAAAGCTTACGGTAAGTTTTTAGGTGGAAGTCATTGGAATGAAAAAGCTTTCGGGACATTTCGCCGCAAAAAACGGTCCCAAAGGGCACTTTTTTTGACGGAAAACGGGATAAAAAAATGAAGGCAGAGGAATGAACGGCAGAGGAATGAGATGTGCACGGAGGCGAGAAACTGGCGACGCGGAGGCGGAAAAGGCGCCAGAACCTGCAGGTTGGAAAAGTGGCACTACGTTTATAGCGTTTACGCAATCAACGGGAAAATTCAGCGAAACGCCCGCTCCCCGGCTTTGTCCAACTACCATGCGCTCGAATGCGGTACGATGGGACGGGTTCACGCTCATTGAATTGCTCGTCGTCATCGCCATTATCGGTGTCCTGGCATCCCTTATCTTTTCGGCTATTCATTCGGCGAGTTCCAAGGCCAAAATCGCAGTCGCAAAGTCGGAACTGGCGCAAATGGAATCGGCTATTGATGAGTACAAGGATAAATTCGGCTTTTATCCTCCAGACAATCCGAACGATCCGACCATCAACCCGCTTTATTTCGAATTGCTGGGCACGACCAATGGCGCAGGTAATTATGTGACGCTGGATGCCGGTGGAAAGATTTCGCTGACGGACCTTAATTCGAAATTCGGCCGGCAAGGTTTTGCCAACACTTCAACCAAGGCTCATAGCGGTGATGCGGCGGGCGCGCCGATGACATTTCTGAATCATCTGGGGCAGAACCAAGTCGGTTCGATAGATACTAATCAACCATCCATCAAAATCCTCGTCTGCTCGGTCGGATGGCCACCAGGCAATAATCCGGGGCCCGTTGCCGGGACGACCTTAAATCCGTGGCGCTACGATTCGTCGCATCCAAGCAATAACCCGGGCTCGTACGATTTGTGGGTGGATCTGGCGATCGGGAGCAAGGTCTACCGCGTGAGCAACTGGAGTAATTAGACCTGAAGAATTTCGCTTTATGAAACTTGGCGACTGGGAAGAAACGCACGGGCGAGACGCCCGTGCCACCAGGGCTTGCTTTCACGCTCATTGAACTGCTCGTCGTCATCGCCATTATCGGTATCATGGCTTCGTTGAGTCTGGTGGTGATTGCACGGGTGCGGGAACGCGGGCGCGAAACGGAGGCGCGGCGGCAGATTCAGGCGCTGGTCAATGCCATCGATGAATATCACGCGGACACCGGCACGTATCCGGTTTCCGGCGCCGTGCTGGCTACGGCGGGCGGGACTAATGATTTCACTTATGGCGGGGGTTTGCTCGATGCGATCTTCCAGGGTCCCGGAAACTGGTCCACGAACAATTCCGAGGTGGTCGCGATTTTGACGGATCGCCAACAATATCCGGCCAGCGGCGCGCTCACGGTGAATTTTGGCCACGTCAAGAACACGAAACAAAAATTGTATCTCGCGAATGTGGATTACGCGGACGCCGCGGATTTGCCGGGCGTGGGACCGGATTTAGTTTACCGCGATCCCTGGGGCAATCCGTATATCATCAGCTTTGATTTGAATTACGACGAGAAATGCCGCGATGCATTGTATGAAAAATCCGGTGTCTCCCAGAACACGGGTGCTACGGGTTGGAACGGGTTGATAAATTCGTCGAGTTTTCCTGACCGATTCGCGTATGAAGGGCGCGTGATGGTGTGGTCGATGGGTTCAGATAAAAAGGCGGACGTTGGTCCGGCGAATGCGGGAGTGAACCGGGATAATATTTTGAGCTGGAAGTGAGGTCGCCCGAAGTCCAAGTCTGAAGTGGCAGCGGCAGGGGGCTGCCACAGTCCAAAACCTGACGGAAATTCTTTTGCACTCTTATTCGCGCCAGCGTCTTGGACTGCGACAGTCGCCTTCGAGGCCTTGAATTTTTATCAGGCGGCGTGCCGGGTTTCAGACGGTTGCGTTTGGGGGATGCCTTCGATGAAATAGTAGGGCGCCATGTTCGGTTTCGTCCGGGACGGTTTGGTGCCTTCTTTCGGCCAGGTGAAATGGCAGTCCTGGCAATAAAATTCCTTGGGCATCGCCCCAATGTTGGCTAGTAGGCTCACCAGCAGGTTGGGCAGGGTGGACTTGTGGGTGTATTGGGGATATTCAATGCGCAAGGAGCGGCATTCCGGGCAGCGGATGACTCCGCGCAGACCGCCTTCCGCAGCATCCCAATCCAACATTTGTTGATAGGCCCGCTCGAATTGATCCGCAGGAACTATTATGCGCGCTCCATGAACGCCGGGGCAATCGCGGAGTTCGCCGGCGATTCCGGCCTCACTCAATCGTCTTTGATAGGTCTCGGCATCCGAGGGACGGTTAAAGATTGCGATGGAAATTGTGTTCATGAAAAAACATCGTCCTCCGAAACGCCAAAATCAATGTGGGGTTACACCCTAGTCTCCTGTGACTGATTCTTGTGGATTTCGAAAGACTTTAACGCATCCGCCGTCGCCAAGGCTATGGCGGATAAGAAGGCGCAAAGGTGCGCTCCATAGAAGCGGCATAAAAATGATGTCGCTCCTACGGAGCTTCGAAGATCCTTTACCGTTTCAACTACAACTATACCGCTCCTATGGAGCTACGATGACCGCAGCAGCTTTTTTGCGGAACACAATTGGCGAGACGCCTGTCCTACGGCGGGGAGCCGGCGGGAACCACGAGCTGCGGACCGGGACCTGAAGAGGGTCGCGGGATGCGGATGGTGTCTCCGGGCTTGAGGTTGTTTAAATCAACGTTCGGGTTCGCCGCCTGGAACGCGCTCATGGGCACGTTGTAAAGTTTGGAAAGCGCCGCGGCGGTTTCGGTTTTTCCCATGATGTGAGCTTGGGTCGGCGTGGGCGGAGGCGGGGTGGGCGGTTCCGGCAGTGGGGGTTGCCCCGATGCGTCAGTGGCGGCCTTGAGCTGGTCGAGGTCCAGTTGCTTTAATGCAATCGCCTTCTGTGAATCGGTCAGATTCGTATTGGATTGAATATTGTTTTGCTCGTGTTGAGCGACGAGGTTGACGCCGTAAATCGCGTCCGCAGTGCTGGGATCTCCGCCCTGGATGGCAGTGGCCATGGCCTGTTGATAGAGCGGGTCCTGCATTTTTTCGAATTGCAAATAACGATCCTGGCCGAGCGCAAGCTTGAGAGCGCTGTCGCGTTGTTGCTGCAGGGAATTTCGCTGCCCGACAGTAATCGGGTCGGTGGCGGCGCCCAGCTGTTGAATCTGTTGGTCGAGGGAATCTGTGGCGCGAAAAATGGCGCGAAACTCGTCTGGTGTGGCGTTGAAATATTTCATCTTGCCGAGGTCCGAGCGCAAATCATTGGCGGTTTGCGAATAGCGAAGGAGATATTCCTCCAATTGCGCAGGCGAGAGCACACCGGCGAGTTCGGTGCGGGTTTGCTGGCGCAATCGGGCCATTTCGGCGGGGTCAGGATCTTTTCCCGCGCTGCGCATTTGCTCGAGGTAGGATTGCATGCGTTCGTCGGCGCGAGAGCTGATATTGGCAACCGCCTGTTTGGTCTCGGCTGGCAGCACACCGAGGATTTGACCATCCAGGGCGATGCCGGGGTGGCTGGGGCGGGGCAGGCTGGCTAAATCGCCGCCTTCCCAGTCGGGCCCCAGCAATTTCGTGAGCAACACGCGGCGCTCACTGTCGAGCGCGACCAGCTTGGTGGCCGCGAGGCGAATGACTTCGGGATCGGGCTGGCTGCGCCACCATTCCTGTTGCGGCATGAGGATCTCGGTGGCCTGCCTGCGAGCGTAGAGGGTGTTAACATCCGCGATAATGATGTCGCGAATGGTTTGCTCAGGACAGCCAATGCTGCGGAGATTGGCGATGTAAGTGGGGTAATCCTGCGATTCAACGTGCGACCAGGAGAGAAACTGGCGGCGCACGACGACATTGGTTTTTACGACTGCGGAGTTGGTGTCTTCGAGGGATGCGGCGCCAGCCGGCGCAGTTGAGCGGCGGGCGGAGATTACCAGTCCCACAGCCAAGGCGACATTGGCGAGCAGGGACAAAATCAGCAGGACGCGCCAGCGCATAATCGGTTTCATTCAATGCGTGCCATACTACTTCTAAAAATGCAACGACCAAAAAGTTGCGAAGGTAATCATAATTAGACTGACGGACGGTCGAGCAAAGATGCTTTGCAAACGGGCTGCTGTCATTTATCCTAATAATCGTGACTACCGTGAAAGAAATAGAAGCGGCGATTCCTCGGTTATCTCGCGCTGAGGTGGAGGAGCTTCGTGCTTGGATTGAGGACTTTCTCGAAGATCAACTTGAGCTGACCGACGAAGTGAAGGCCAAACTAGATCAATCCCGCCAAGAAATCGCAGCTGGCAACTACACGACTCGCCAGCCAAAATAGTCGTGGCGGCTGCTCCTCAAATCTGGTCGCCTACAGTTTCACAAAAGCTTTCGACGCTTTGCCTTCCGCAGTACGCGAAATGTTGCATCGTAAGATTGACGAAACGGGCACGCGTCTGGACACTTATCCGCACAAACGTTTACAAGGCCGCCCTGAATTTAAGTTGCGAGTGGGCGATTATCGCCTGCTTTACGAATTTGATGTGAAGCTCGGCCGGATTTATCTCCATTACGTCGGCAACCGCAAGGAGATTTACAAACACAGTTAAACCTGATTTTACATGAAACAAAAAGCATACGCCCGCGCGGGTGTGGATATTGATCTGGGCAATAAAGTGAAATCCACTTTGCCGCAACTGCTCGCCGCCACGCATCGGCCCGAGGTGCTGGGCAAGGTCGGCGGGTTCGGCGGATTGTTCGCGCTCGATGTCCGCAAATACCGCGAGCCGGTGCTGGTATCCAGCGTGGACGGCGTCGGTACCAAATTGAAAATTGCTTTTGCGATGGATCGCCACGACACCATTGGCGCGGACCTCGTGAACCATTGCGTGAACGACATCGCGGTGCTGGGCGCCGAGCCGCTTTTTTTCCTGGATTATCTCGGCACGGGAAAGCTTGAGCCGCGCGTCTTCACGGAAATCATCAAGGGCTTTGCGCGCGCGTGCGCGGAAAACCGCTGCACGCTCATCGGCGGTGAAACAGCGCAGATGCCGGGCTTTTACCAGGCCGGGGAATATGATGTGAGCGGCACAATTATTGGGGTGGTGGAAAAATCGAAAATGTTGAATGGCCAAAAAACCGTGAAGCGCGGGGACGTGGTCATCGGAATTAAATCGAGCGGCCTGCACACCAATGGATATTCGCTGGCGCGGAAAATTTTCTTTGAGCAATTGAAGTTGAAGCCGCGGAGTTATGTGACGGAATTGAAAAACACGATTGGCGCGGAACTGCTGAAGGTCCACGTCAGTTACGGTCCGCTGGTGCAGGATTTGTTGAAGCGTTTCAACGCGAAGCGTGAAACGCGAAACGCGAAACTTCCGGTAAAGGCTTTCGCGCATATCACCGGCGGCGGCTTCGTGGACAATATCCCGCGCGTGCTGCCGGACAATTGCGACGTGGTAATTCACAAAGGCTCCTGGGACATGCTGCCGATTTTTAAAATGATCGAAGCCAAAAGCGGCGTGCCGGATGAGGAGCTTTATGAGGTCTTCAACATGGGCATCGGCATGGTGGCCGTCGTGGCGGCGGACAAGGCGCAGGCGGTGTTGAAGTTCATTCAGTCGCAGAAGCACAAGGCGTGGCTGATCGGAGAAGTGGTTAAAGGGAAGGGTGAGGCGCGGGTGGATAGCGCGATTTTATCCTCTTGAAAGGTTGACAAAAATCACGAACGCCGACATAATGTCGGACATGAAGATTTTCACTGTAAGGGAACTCGATCGCGAGCCGGCGACGGTGTTGGACGCAGCGGATAAGGAGGGGGTCGTTCGCGTGAAGCGGCGGGATGGACGGCTATATTCCCTTCGTCCCGAAACAACGGCAAAAAAAATAACCGCTTTGCCGGACTTTCGCGGCCGGTTGAAGAGGATGTTTCCCAAGTCAATTCCCGCATCTCAGGCTTCCCTGGTGGACCGATTGATAGCCGGTGAATGAAGCCTTACGCCGACACAAACCTCTTTACCCGGTTGTACCTTCAGCTGCCGGAAACTCCAGTGGCGCTTCGCTGGATAGAGCAGGCTCGGCGCAGCGCGTCGTCATCGATACCCATTACCTGGCTGCATCGGATGGAGTTTACGAATGCTGTTGAGCAACATGTTTACGCAGGGAATTCTGGCCAGGTAAGGGTCACACCAGAGCAGGCCGCGATGGCTTTGATGTCTTTTCGAGATGACTTATCGCGTGAAGAATTCCTTCATACTTCAATCATCGACTTGCATGAACTCGAGCGGCAGTTTGAAGAACTGTCGTTGCGCCATACAGCAAAACATGGTTTTCGTACCTACGATTTGCTTCATGTCGCTTCAGCCCTGTTATTTGAGTGTGATACGTTTTGGACTTTTGACCCGAAAGCCTTAAAGCTGGCCGCTTTGGAAGGTTTCAAAATACGTCACTAAAAACGTTTTTGCCACTAAAGCGCCTTGCCTCCCCTCGACTCCGGCTTTAAAATCAGACCATCGTAAACCATGCCGAAACGCCGCAGAATAAATTGGATCGTCAGTGACATCATCCGCCGGGTTCTCAAGACCAAGCATGAGACGCTGGCGCGCCTGCGCGGCGAGCGTTTTTACTGCAATGCGCTTTCGGGCGAATCGGAATATAATATCACCGTCAATTGCGATGGTACGCTGACGTGCAATTGCCACGATTACGATGGGTCGGGGAATCTTGGCGACGTCAACGAGCAGGGTTTTAAGGAGGTCTTTTTTGGTCCCAAGGCGCAGAGCTTCCGGGATTCATTGGCCAAGGGAAAATTGCCGATTATGACCTGCGCTCATTGCGGGGATTTGAAGCGCATCAAAAAATCCCGATTGCATGAAATCAAGCCGCGGTTGCCGTATCGCGGGATGCTTTTGGAGAACACGGTGCGTTGTAATATTGATTGCGTGGGCTGCGACCGCATCCAGGCGGCGGGATTGCGCAAGACAAAGCAAATGGAGTTCGACAAGCTTGCGAAGATGGCGGATGTCGTCCGTGATCTTGGCTTGCAGCAGTTGTTTTATTTGAACCTCGGCGAACCGTTTCTCTCGCCGAACATCGGCAAGGAACTGCCGTTGCTGCGCGAGAAGAATCCCGACTGCCGGATCGTGATTTCATCGAATGCGATCATTTTGAACACCGATGCCAAGCGGGAAGCGGCGATGTACGCGAGCCATATTTTCTTTTCCGTGGCGGGCATCGATGAGGCCATGCTGAAAAAGTACGAGCATGGCGGAAATTTTGAAAAGGCGTACGAGAACATGAAGGCGATCGTCGCCTATCGCAATGCGCGCGGACTCAAGCGACCGTTCCTGGAATGGAAATATCTTCTTTTTAACTGGAACGATCGGCGCTGGATGATTGAGCGTGCTATTGAAATGGCGAAGGAGGCCCAGATGGACGCGATTTCCTTCTGGCCGACGAACAATCCGTTTTATGGGTGGTCGTATCGCTATCGGTTCGGGATGTTGAACGACATTGGCAGGAAAACGTGGAAGGGCCGGGAAGTGGATTTGCGCGCGGTGCAAGACTCGCCGCTGGATTTCGTGCCGCCGCAGACCGTGCCGGTGCCGGCGTGATTTCGGAGTTGAACAGGAGTTAGCCGAGATAGGAAAAAAGTCGTCTGCATTTAACCTCTGCGTCCTCTGTTGGCGCATGTTAAATTTCTCCTGCTTTTTCGGCGCGCCCCGTCTCCTTGTTGCTTCGACGCGGCGAGCTGCGTAATCTGCGGGCACTTTTTATGAGAATTCTGGTCATTGGTTCCGGTGGACGCGAGCACGCGCTGGTTTGGAAACTCGCGCAATCGCCGCACGTTACGCACCTTTGGTGCGCGCCGGGAAATGCAGGGATTGAACAGGAGAGAACAAAGAAAACGGAGCAGTTGGTGGAGTGTGTGAATATTGCGGCGGACGATTTGCCCAAATTACTCTCGCTCGCCCAAGAAAAAAAAATTGAGCTGACCGTGGTTGGGCCGGATAACCCGCTTGCGCTGGGAATTGTGGATTTATTCCAGAAAAATGGTTTGCGCATTTGGGGGCCGAATCAGAAGGCCGCGCAATTTGAATCTTCCAAGGTTTTTTCGCAGAAGTTCATGGAGACGTATGGTATTCCGACAGCGCGCGCTGCGACGTTTGAGGACGCGCGCGCCGCGAAGGAATTTGCCGCATCGCTCGGCGGAAAATGCGCGGTAAAGGCGGACGGCCTCGCGCTGGGAAAGGGAGTGCTGGTATGTGCCAATGTCGAGGAGGCGAACAAAGCCATCGATGAAATCCTGGTGAGCAAGGCATTTGGAACGGCGGGGGCGAAAATCGTGATTCAGGAATTTCTGGAGGGGCCTGAAATTTCGTTGCACGCTTTGTGCGACGGCAAGACGGCTAAATTATTTCCCACCTCGCAAGATCATAAGCGCGCGCTGGATGGTGACGGTGGCTTGAATACGGGCGGCATGGGTACCTATTCGCCGACGCCGTTTCTTGACCAGGCGCAGTTACTCGAAGCCGGGCGTTTAATCCTGGCGCCGTGGCTCAAGGGATGCATGTCAGAGGACATTGATTTTCGAGGCATTCTTTATCCGGGAATTATCCTCACAAAGCACGGCCCCCGGGTGATTGAGTTCAATGCGCGTTTTGGCGATCCGGAAACGCAGGTCTATCTCACGCGGTTGGAAAATGATTTGGTCGAATTGCTCGATGCGAGCGTCAGCGGGACGCTGGGGAGAACTGAATTGAAATGGAGCCCGATGGCGAGTGTTTGCGTGGTGATGGCCAGCAGTGGTTATCCGGGAAGTTACGCCAAGGGGAAAGTGATTGGCGGTTTGGAAGAGGCGGCGAAGTTGCCAGACACAAAAGTCTTCCACGCGGGAACGGCGAGGGCGGGGGACCAGATCGTCACTAACGGCGGACGCGTGCTTGGAGTCACCGGGCTGGGAAAAGATTTAAAAAGCGCGCAAGCTGCCGCCTATGCCGCCGTGGAAAAAATCCATTTTGAGGGGGCGCAGTTCCGGCGGGATATTGCAGCGAAAGCGCTTTAGGAAATCAGCGAGTAATGTGCCTGGCGGTTTTGGTGACGAGTTGCTGGCCCAAGGTCATTGTGTTCCGGATGGTGTTGAAATAATTGCTTTGGATTGTGTATGCGGCGGCCAATTGTTCGGGAGTTAGAAAACTGGCGGCCTGCTCCAAATCGTGGTGGCCGCGATCAACCAAAGTTTGAAAGAGGGCGTCCAGAGAATCCTTGGGCCGAAATAAATCCGTGTCGTCGATAATGATATCCGGTTTGGCTTCAAACAAATCCTGGAGACGTTTGCTTTGGTCCTCATTGAGGGACAGGCTGCCCAGTTCACGGTTGAGGCCGCTGACCAATTCTGAAGCCGCCGTGTCATGTTTGTATTGGTTAAACTGCGCATAGCTCGAATCTCCCAGCAGACCGGCTATCTGATTTTCCAACTCGGCCGCGCCGCTATCGCGGGCTTGCAAGGCGGTGTCTACGTCTACATCGCCACTTAGCAATTTCGTGAGCGTGTCTTTTTTCTTCAGTTCGTTGTCGACGATCAAATCATAAAGCTGATCGGTTTGCTCCGGAGAAAGATTTAACTTTTGGACCAAAGGTGCGTATATGCCTTTAAGTTTTTGACGGATTTGGACTCGCGCGAGTTCTTTGGCTTGAGAGTTATTCATCATTTGAGCCATTGTCTGACCGGAGGTCTGGCCGGTGGTATTAGTGTCGGCGACAGTTTGTTGTCGCAACATGCCGACTTCGCTTCTCAGTTTTAGAAGTTCATCGAAGCCCCGGCCGGATTTGAGCAGGGCATTTTCCTCGTTCGCCGCCGCGAGTCGGTTGGTGGCATCGTCGCGTTCGTTTTGTAATTGCTGGATTTGCGCCGACAATGGGGCTTGTTGTCGTTGGAGTGTGCGAACCTGGTCGCTCAACTGAGATACCTGGCGGGCTTCGTAGATGCCTGCCCCGGCGAGAGCCGCGACGGCGACAGTAACGAGGGTTTTTTGTAGTGTGGTCATGGCGATGGCTTTGGTGGCGGTAATTGCGGTTGAGGCATGAACTGTTGTTCCGGCCAAAATGGCAGCCGTGGAAATTGTGGCGGCCAGCGCGAGCGGAGCGGATTGAACTGAGTTCGCGGAAATCAAGATTATGAGCCCGCTGACGCCGATAGTGACGCCGCGCCTGGAGAAAAATTCGCGCAATCGCTCGACCGCCCGGCTCACACGCTTTTGCGCGGCGTCATCGGACGTGCCGAGGCTCTGGCCGACTTCACGCAGCGATTTGTTCTCGAAATAACGGAGCAGAATCGCTGCGCGGTCGGTTTCATCCAGTGCCTCCATGGCGTCGTCCAGGAGCGGTTCGATGTGAGCCCAAGTTGCGGCGGTATTCATGTCGGCCATTTCTACGGCAAGACGTTCGCGGGCTTGCCGGCGTGATTCGCGGCGCACGACATCGATTGCGGTTCGGCGCGCCACCTGGTAAAGCCAGGCGGTGAGAATGGTGTCTGGTTTCAATTTATCCGCGGCGCGGGCGAGGTCGGCGAAGACGGATTGCGAAATCTCCTCGGCCAGTTGCGGTGAGTGGACCAGGCGCAGTGCGGCGGAATAAACCAGGTTCAGGTGCCGATGGACTAATTCGGTGAAAGCGTCTTGCGACTTCGCGCCCGCGTAATCCCGTAACAGTTGCGTATCCGGTATCATCGTTCACGAGCATATCGGCGCCATTAGCAAAAATCCGACGAAATCCTTTGGGGAAATCGTCTTATTGGCGGCGTGTTTTATTCCTTTTCGATTGACGCCCTGCACCCACGATTTAGATTGCCGCACATGATTAAGAGTGGCTCCAACCCCAGCCTTCCGGCCATCCGCGCTAGCATTCAATCTTTGATTCGTTTGAAATGGATTTTCAGTCTGGCCCTGGCCGCGCTGTTTTCCGTTGCGGCCACGTTGCCGTCCGATCAGTTGAATCCCGATGAGCAATACATCCGTATCATGGCCGTGATTGATCGTGCCGATGCCTTGCGTCTGGCGGGCCAGTTGGATGCGGCCAAGGCCAAATATCGGGAGGCACAGACCAACCTCGTTATTTTCAAGGCCTATAACCCGTTGTATGACCCGAAAACGGTGGCTTTTCGGCTGGATGAAGTGACGGCCAGAATTGACACCAAGCCGCCGATGGTGGATTCCCCCGCGCCGAAATCAAACGCTCACCTGGAAGCCGAGCCGGCGCCAAAAACCTCTGCGGCTTCCAAATCCAGCGTAAAGTTAATTGATGCCGGAGCGGAGCCCCGCCAAGTGCTGCGCCTGCACGTCAAACCGAGTGACAAACAGATGGTGATTATGACCGTTAAAATGAATATCGACACGACCGCGGCCATGGGAGGCACCAATGCTTCCCGAGCAATGGACCTCCCGGCGATGAGCCTGCCGATGGATGTTACCATTCAAAGCGTTGCGCCGAATGGCGATATCAGTTACGAAGCCGTTTTTGAAGAACCCGGGGTTGTGAGTCAAACAAACACCCCGCCACAAGTAGTGCAGGGTATGAAGATGGCCCTGGGAAAAATGAAGGGAATGACTTGCACCGGGGTCATTTCAAGTCGCGGAGTTTCGAAGAGCATTGAGGTTAAATCCCAAAACGAGGCTGATCCGCAGGTACGCCAATCGGTGGAGCAAATAAGGCAGTCGATGCGTAACGTGGGCACTCCCATGCCGGAAGAAGCCGTTGGCCCGGGAGCCAAGTGGGAAATCAAAATGCCGGTCAAATCCCAAGGAATGGCCATCGATCAAACCGCTGATTATCAATTGACTTCGGTTCAAGGTGACCATGTGAACACTACATTCACGCTTACGCAAAATGCTGCCAATCAGAAGGTTCAAAATCCATCTATGGGCAACATGCAGCTTAACCTCCTCCAATACACCGGTAATGGCACGGGAAACGTCACTACCGACCTTTCCAAGTTGATGGCGCTCCAGGCCACGATGAAAATGGACATCGATATGAACTCAGAAATGACCATGGGCGCCAAAACCCAGCCCCTGATCATGAAGATGGGCATGGATATGACGTTGGAGTCCCAATAACCGGGTTTTCCGATACCCAGCCTAAACCGGGACTATTCAGAAGAGTTTTAACGCAAAGACGCAAGGGAGCGAAGGCGCAAAGGTTTGGAATCATTTTCGACGGAATCCTTGGGGTTATCGGGCAATGAGCAGGTTTTTGGATGGGCGTGTTTTGGATTTTGCTGTCCCCACTTTGCGTCTTCGCCCCTTTGCGTTGGATTCCCACGGCATAGATTCGGCTAAATGACCTTCTCCCGGGTGTGAATAAGTTTTCCGCCCTTTTCACTGTCCGTACTTGCCCAAAAAGGGCAATTCGATTATAGTCCGCCCGGCTGATGGGAATAGTTGTAACAGAAGGAAATAGCTCGCCGTTTGACCACCCCCAAACAAGGCAAACCACTCGTTTTTGGACTTCGTACCCCGGGGATTCCCCGAGGAAAATCCAGAGTTGTACTGAGTCTTTTTCCAGCAATCGCCCATGAGACAGCCGGCTGGAAATGGTGTTAGCTGAGGGAAGTATGAGAGCGTTTGCGTCAATACTATTGGTGTCGTTACTGCCCGTCTGTGGGTTCAGCATGGACCGTTTATCGGCCCTTTCGATGCTGGAGACCGGCAATGACGATCAAGCAATCGGATCAGCCGGTGAAATCAGCCGTTTTCAGGTGAAAAAGGCTGAATGGCGGAGTGTCACAAATTCGGCCAATTACTGTGATTCCGAGACAGCCACTAAGGTGATGATCCAGCTTATGGATAAGCGGATTCACGCGTTTCACGACCACTTTGGGCGGTCCCCGAGTGATTTCGAGTTTTACGCCCTCTGGAATGCGCCCTCGCAGGCGTTGACCGGGCATATCAGCCGCAAAGTGGCTGCGCGCTGTGTGCGGTTTGCTAATTTGTGCGAACGGGACCGTAAGTTGTTGCAAATGGCGAACGCCAAAACCGTTTGGTAATAACGTTAGCGGCACGGGCAGCCCGCCCGTGTCACTTCAAAGTGGCAAGGAGACTGCTTGGCAAATTCATTACACGCCTCTGGAAAGGATATGCCGCTGCGGCGTGGCCAAAGTATGAATTTGCCGAAAGCCGAATCATTTAACACCGCCTGGACCTGGTTAAGCGTCGTTTTGCGGAATCAATCCGACCATGCCCGCGTGTGGCTGGCGGCTGAATTCAAGGAAGCGCGGTTTCATTATATTCGTTTGCGAGCTGAAAAGGGCGATCCGGGGTCCGAACACCGTCTGGGCCTGATCTTTGAATCTGGCGAACATGGCGTGCAGTCGGATTACGAGGCGCATAAATGGCTTTTACGGGCGGCATTTCACGGGGTGTCGGCGGCGCAGGCGAAGGTTTCTGAATATTGCCGGGATGGCCGTGGCGTGGCCCGGAACAACGAGGAAGCCTTCAAATGGTGTCGCAAGGCCGCGGAACAAGGCCATTCGGCCTCGCAGGTTCGCCTGGCGGAAATGTATCGGGACGGGATCGGCATTGAGCGGAATCCCAAGGAAGCCAAGAAGTGGGACGATAAGGCGGCCACGCGGAAACTTCCTTTCAGCAGAGCGGTAAGTGAACAGCTTTCGGCTTTTTCGCGATAAATAGAGGGAAAAGTTCCAAGTTTCGAGTTCCAAACTCCAATCTCGACTCGCATTCGCCCGCGCTTTTGGAGTTTGGAATTTGGGATTTGGAATTTAGAGCCTCTGGCCGCTGGCTCCGCACGCCCCACTTTACTTTCCACCGCACTTCACGCATTTTGAGCGCACATGATACGCTCAGGGACCGCTTTACTTTTAACCGCATTGCTCGCATTTGCCGGGCAGGTTTCCGTACCGGCGCAAACCAACTCCGGCGCGCCAAATTTTCAGGAAGTTTATGATGTGATTCGCCAGCACGCCAAGGGGGTGAGCGAGGCGGAATTAAATCGCGCGGCAATTCAGGGATTGGTTACCGCGCTCGGGCCCAAAGTTACGCTGGTGACGAATAGCTCCTCGGCGAATGGCGCCGGCGAAGCCGCGCTGCTGACTCAGACGACCATTTTTGAAGGTGACATCGCCTATCTGCGCGTTGCGCGGGTGGAACAAGGCCTGGCAAAAGCCATTCACGCGGCCTATGAGCAATTTAAATCCACGAACAAAGTCAGCGGCATTGTCCTGGACCTGCGTTACGCAGACGGCTCCGATTATTCGGCAGCAGTTGGGGTGGCGGATATGTTCACCGGCAAAAACCAGCCGTTGCTGAACTGGGGGGAGGGAGTTGTTTCTTCGCGCGAAAAGACGGATGCCGTCAGCACGCCGGTGGCGGTGTTGGTGAACCATGACACGGCGGGCGCGGCCGAAGCGCTGGCAGCGATGATCCGCGAGACGGGCACGGGTCTTATGCTAGGAAGTCCCACGGCCGGCGCGGCGATGGTGACCCAGGATTTTCCACTGAAGAGCGGCGAGATTCTTCGCATTGCGTCCGCGCCAGTGACGCTGGGAGACGGGACTGCTTTATCGGCGCATGGACTCAAGCCGGACATTGATGTGACGGTGAGTGAGAGAGCCGAGCGTGATTTCTACGCAGATGCTTTTCTGATGAAGCCGAATACGAATCGCATTGCCGGCGCGTCGGGCACCAATTCAGCGGAGGCCGCAACCCCGGCTTATTATCATCTCAATGAGGCCGAATTGGTGCGTGAGCACAAAGCCGGTGATAGTCCTGAGGAACAAACGGCGAAACGCCCGCCTGAGCCGCAAGCGCCGGTGGTGAGCGATCCCGCGCTGGCGCGGGCCCTGGATTTGCTAAAGGGTCTTGCGGTGGTGCGATCAAACAACTCCTGACGAATCTGCCCCACTGATTCGGATTGACGATTCGACAGACCGGACTCAATTTCTTTCCATACCTTTTGATGAAGACAATTCTTTTCATTTGCACGGGCAACGTTTGCCGCAGTCCGATGGCTGAGGGCATTTTCCGCCAGGCCATTCAAGGACACGGGAATTTCCGCGTGGTGTCGGCCGGGTTGGGCGCCATGGAAGGCCAGCCGCCGAGCGCCCATGCCGTGACGGCAGTGAAGGAATTGGACATCGATATTTCCAACCAACGCAGCCGGATGCTCACGCCGGCGCTGGTCGCGCAGGCCGATTATATTTTTGGAATGACCCACAGCCACGTGGATACGGTCATGTTATTGTATCCGCAGGCGGCGGAAAAAACTTTTTTGCTGCGCGAATTCGACGACACGCTGGATCCCTTCGAGAAAGACATTAGCGATCCCATTGGCGGCTCGTATGAAGTTTATCTCAATTGCCGCGATCAGATTGAGCAGGGAATTGTGTCGCTGTTGCGATTCGTGGAGGGTGAGCCCGCTCCCGGCATGATTTCCGGAAAGTCGGTGAATGTTGCGCTCGGCGCGGACCATGGCGGTTTCGAACTGAAGGAGATGCTGAAACAATACCTGGGGCAACACGGCATCAGCGTGGCGGACCTCGGAGCGCATTCCAAACAGCCGGCGGACGATTACCCGGATTTTGCGCAATTGGTCGGCCAGAATGTGGCCAATCATAAAGCGGAACTGGGCATTTTGATTTGCACGAGCGGCATCGGCATGAGCATTGCCGCGAACAAGGTGCCGGGGATTCGCGCGGCGCTGGTGAGTGACGAGCATTCCGCTTCCATGGCGCGCCAGCATAACGACGCCAACGTGCTTTGCCTGGGCGCAGGCAATACGCCGCCGGAGGCCGCTAAAAAGATTGTCGAAGCGTTCCTGAACGCGCATTTTGAGGGCGGCCGCCACGATCGGCGCGTTGTAAAAATGGAATCACAATTCATACGTCGCGATTTGAAACTTAAAGCCATAGACCCTGAGGTTGCCGATGCGATCGAACACGAGCGCGTGCGGCAAATGGAAAACATCGAGCTGATTGCCAGCGAAAATTTCGTCAGCCCTGCCGTGATGGAGGCGCAAGGCTCGGTGCTCACGAACAAATACGCGGAGGGATATCCCAAAAAACGCTGGTACGGCGGTTGTGAAAATATCGACGTGATCGAACAACTGGCGATTGACCGCGCGAAGAAAATTTTTGGCGCGCAGCACGCGAATGTCCAGCCGCACGCCGGCAGCCAGGCGAACATGGCCTGCTATTTTGCCGTGCTGAAACCCGGCGACAAAATGCTGACAATGGATTTAAGCCACGGCGGGCATTTGACGCACGGCAACAAGGCGAATTTCTCGGGGAGATTTTTTGAAATTGTCCATTACGGCGTGACCAAGGGCGACGAGCGGATCGATTACGACCAACTCGCACAAATGGCCCGCGAACATAAGCCGAAGATGATCACCGTGGGCGCGAGCGCGTATCCGCGCATCATTGATTTCAAGCGCATGGGCGAGATCGCCCGTGAAGTCGGAGCGTATTTGCTGGCGGACATCGCGCACATTGCCGGACTGGTCGCGGCGGGTCTGCATCCCAGCCCGATGGAACACGCGGATTTCGTGACCACCACGACGCACAAGACGTTGCGCGGCCCGCGCGGCGGCTTGATTTTGTGCAAGGAAAAATTTGCGAAGGAAATTGATTCGCAGGTTTTCCCCGGCATCCAGGGCGGCCCGTTGGAACACGTGATTGCGGCCAAGGCGGTTTGTTTTCTGGAAGCGTTGCAGCCGGCCTTCAAGCAATACCAGGAACAGATTGTGCGCAACGCCCGGACGCTGGCCGAGGGCATGAAACAGAACGGATACCGGCTGGTCAGCGGCGGCACGGACAATCACCTGATGCTGGTGGACGTGGGCGCCCGCGGCTTGACTGGAAAGGATTGCCAGATCGCACTCGATGAGGCGGGGATTACGGTGAACAAAAACACAATTCCGTTTGAGACGCGTTCGCCCTTCCAGGCCAGTGGAGTCCGCCTAGGAACCCCAGCGGTCACCACGCGCGGGATGAAGGAAGCCGAGATGGCGGCGATCGCAGACATGATTTCGGAAGTGCTGATGGACATCAAAAACACCGAGACGATTTCCAAGGTCCGCCAGCGGGTGCGGGAATTGACGGCGAAGTTTCCGCTGCCTTATTGATTAGGCGGTAAAGCCGTGTGGTTCTTTTCGTAGTCGGTGAAGTCGCCGTTCGGCTCGGTATGAATTTCTGAATGGCCGTCGGCGAAGCCGTAGCCTTTCAGCCAGTTGCCCGCGGACGATTGCCAGGCTTGTTTTTCCTTGAGCACAATGGTCGTGCCTGCATTCTGGATGTTGGTCCGGGAACCGGAGTAAACGAGGTCGAAATTCGTTGCGATCTGGTCCATGGAATTGTCTTTCACGTATTCGGAGGCTTGCGCGAGGTTGGTTGGAAATTGGTTCTCGTTTTCGGAGGCAAACATAATCAGCGCAAGGACGCCTTGCTTGGCATCACTCATTTTCTGCATGGCCGCTTCCTGGTTCACGGCGTTTTGCCGGGGTGGGGGATTTTCCGTTGCATCGACCACTGACGGCGTTACAAAAACCAAAAGCGTTCTTGCTCCGTCCGGTATATTGGTTGCGTCCGGCAGCCATCCGCCGGCGGGAATGTCCCGCTGTAAGACGACTGTCTGGCCGGCCAATAACGCCACCTGATTCGTCGGCGTCTGGATCGTTTGCAGTCCCGGTTGCGAAGGGTCGCCAGTGAGTTGGTTCAATTGTCCGGCGAGGTTCAAGGTGAACAGCAGCGAAGATCGTGAGTAGTAGGGTGTCACATTCAAGGTTGTGCCCACACTTACGTTGGTGCCGTCGATGGGGAACGAGTTCAATACGGAGGCGCTGGCCCCGCCTCCGCTGCGAGTGGTAATTTGCGCGCGACTGATTTCGTTGTCCATCCCGTGCAACGCATCGTCAACGAACTTCGATTGCTCGCTGGACAATACGCAGTTGCCGCTGGTGGTGGGTATAAAAGCCGGTCGAAGTGATTGCAAATCGGCTGCATGCAAGGAAACGAATTTTACCCTGAGGTTAATAATTACATTCGTCGCGTCTGGTATCTCATTCGTAAGGGGTGTGACCGCCGCCAATGATGGTTTTTGCGTCGCTTGCAACCGGGTGACTTCGGCTCGCATTTTCAGCAATTCATTCAGTTCTCCGGCCGGCAGCTTCGTGGATTCGGCTGCTGTGGCAGGGCGATTTGATGCCGCATCGGCTTGTAATTGCGCGACCTGATGATGCAATGATTCATTTTCCTGCCGCGTTGTTTCCGACGTTCGGTGTTGCATCACCAACGCGGTGATGATTCCACCGACGACGACGGTGCCCAGGGCAAGTTGGAATTTTGTCATAGAGAGTATTTTTGCGAGTGTCATCGCCTTAGTCCCAGCGGTTGCGAGAGAAGCCGTGATGAGGCCGGATGTCAGACCAGCGGGTGCGACTTGGACCGCATTCGCCGAAATGACTGCTGCCAGGGCTACCGTGGTCGTGATGCCACGCCGGGCGAGCAGGCTTCGCAATTTTTCCACCGCGCGCTCCACGCGCATGCGCGCGGCGTTTTCGTTCATGCCAAGTTTCGCGCCGACTTCGGCAAACGCGCGGTTTTCGAAAAAGCGGAGCAGGACGGCTTCGCGATCGGTTTCCTTGAGGCCGTGCAGGGCTTCGTCCAGGATGGGGCGCAGTTTTTCCCAATCGGCATCGGGCGCAGTTTCGTGGAGGGGTTCGCGCATAAATTTTTCCTCGCGATCGCGGCGGCGGCTTTCTCCGCGCACAATTTTGGCGGCTGCGAAATGAGTGCTGGTGTAAAGCCAGCCGGTGAGTGTTTGCCGTTTCGAAAGGGACGCGGCCTTTCGCGCCAGGTCCGTGAAGACGGTTTGGGCCACGTCTTGCGCGAGGTGGGCATCGCCTCCCACCTGCCGGATGGCGGCGGAGTAAACCAGGTTGACGTGCCGCCGGACCAGTTCGGCGAAGGCGTCTTCCGAACGGGATTCGGCATAGCGGCGGATGAGTTCGTTGTCCGGCGTCATATTTGCCTTATAGCACCCGCCGGAAGAAAGACCGCACAGAAAAAAGAGCGGTAAATTTCCACCCGGTAGGAATTCAACGCAAAGGCGCAAAGGTGCAAAGGGGGAAAAACAGGTGACAAAATGCACCGCTCCAAAGAATCGAGTCGCTAAATAGATATCCAAAGGATGTCAGCGGGAACATTTCAAAACTTTGTAGCTCGCATCTGTAGGTCTTTGGTTAAAAATCTTCTGAATAGCTACGGCTAAAGCAATTGAGATTCCGGACATTTGCCAAACACCGTGCTAAAGCGGGTGCAAATGAGACCGCAAAAATCGCCGAGCTCCGGATGGAGCGAAAGAAAAATGCCGGGGCGCGTTCTTTCGCCGCTCCGCGGCTCGTTGCCCTTCCCCTTCAAAGCCCACGGCTTGTGCCGTGGGTTACCCTCTGCCGCCACTCCGTGGCTGAAATACTGCACAAATTTTGATATCGAATTCGTAACATTTCCCTCTAAAAATCTTTTTGACACTTTGAACAAACTGCGCCAACGTGTCGAAGAACAGTCTGCAAGATTCCCCTTGCCGTAACGAGATACAGCTTGCAGTCCGCTCCCGGTCCGGAACTCCAATTTGAACCATTCAAAGAGTTGTTCGTCCAATGGGGGTGGAAACCGCGGGAGAAAACTAATCACCGCTGCTTGATTTGAAAATTGAACCAATTTGAACTATGCCAAGAGCTGCTACTAAGAAACCGAGAGTAAAGAAAGGGCAGGGCGACGGGCCATTGCCTGAAGCGCCGATTAATGAAGCGCCCGTCAGCGAAGCCCCCGCCGCAGTCGCAGTCGCAGAAGCGCCGGCGCCGGTTGGAAGCGCCGATTTGCGGCCGCCGACCACGCCGGTTGAAACCCAGGAAGCAGAACGAACGGAAAGGCCGGTAAGACAGGAAAAACGCGGCGGCATGTCTGACAAGGATCGCATCGCGTCTTCGTTGAACATCGCCAAGCTGCAGGCCATGTCCATGACCGAATTGAACGGCATGGCTCGTGATCTGGGCGTGGAAAATTTCGGCACCATGCGGAAGCATGAGGTGATTTTCCATATCCTCCAGAAGAACGCAGAGCGGGCGGGTGTGTTGTTCTCCGAAGGCGTGTTGGAAATTCTACCGGAAGGGTTCGGTTTCCTGCGCTCGCAGAGTTTTAATTACCTGCCGTGCCCGGAAGATATTTACGTTTCGCCATCGCAGATTCGCCGGTTTGATTTGCAGACCGGAAATTTGATTGCCGGCCAGATTCGTCCGCCAAAGGACAAGGAACGTTTCTTTGCGTTGCTCAAGGTCGAAGCGGTGGACCAGGAAGAGCCGGACAAAGCCAAGGATAAGACACATTTTGACAATCTCACGCCGCTGTTCCCGAACAAGCGTTTCCTGTTGGAGACGGCTTCGGATGAACTTTCCACGCGCGTGCTGGATTTGGTTTGCCCAATCGGCAAAGGCTCGCGTGGTTTGATTGTCGCGCCGCCGCGCACGGGCAAAACGGTGTTGATGCAAAAACTCGCCAACGCGATTTTGAAAAACAATCCCGAGGCGTATTTGTTCATCCTGCTCATCGACGAGCGCCCTGAGGAAGTCACGGACATGGAACGCACCTGCCGCGGCGCGGAAGTCATTAGTTCCACCTTCGACGAACCACCGGAGCGGCATGTGCAGGTCGCGGAAATGGTGAGCGAAAAAGCCAAGCGCATGGTTGAACACAAGCGCGACGTGGTCATCCTGCTGGATTCCATCACACGCCTGGCACGCGCTTACAACACGGTGCAACCGCACTCGGGAAAAATTCTTTCCGGCGGCGTGGATGCGAATGCGTTGCACAAGCCGAAGCGATTTTTCGGCGCGGCGCGCAACATTGAGGAAGGCGGCTCGCTTACCATTATTGCGACGGCGCTCGTGGACACGGGTTCGCGCATGGATGAAGTTATTTTCGAAGAATTCAAGGGCACGGGTAACATGGAAGTGCACCTGGACCGCGCGTTGGTGGACCGGCGCATTTTCCCCTCGCTCAACATCGAACGCTCGGGCACGCGCAAGGAAGAACTGCTTTATCATCCGGACGAGTACAATAAAGTTGTTGTCCTGCGGCGGGCGCTCACGGGTGTGCCGCCGGTCGAGTCGATGGAACTAATGCTGAACAAGCTCAAAAAGACCGGGAGCAACATCGAGTTCCTATTGGGCATGGCGGTGGGTTAATCCGCTTCGGCTCCAGGAACTTAGAAAAGAGATGATCGCAAACACGCCGTCCTGCCACAGCAGGTCCGGCGTGTTTGCGTTTCAGGTGTTCAAATTTTGTTCATTCGGAAACAAAATAGGTTGTGTCAAAGGCAAAGAATGACGTGCAAGAAGCAGCCGGCAATATACCTTAAAGGAGAATTTTAATGACCCTTATTCCACGAACCAAATTGACGGGCTGGTCGCGTTGCGGGTGGATGATTTTTGCGCTGGCGCTCACCGGGTGTAATCGCGATCAGGTCCAAGTCCAGGAGGTGCCGAAAGAATCGCAGTCAACGATTCCGCCGCTGGCTCAAGCGAGTGATGCCTCGGCCATGCCGATGAATCCGCACGCGGGAATGAATATGGGCGCACCGAGCGGGTTGCCGCAGTTGAAGTGGACGCTTCCCGCCGGCTGGCAGGAGAAGGCGCTGCAAGATATGCGCGTGGGAAGTTTCAGTGCGCCGGGCAAGGATGGTCAGAGCGCGGATGTGTCCATCATTCCCCTGCCTACGATGGCGCCCGAGATGGAGTTGGGTAATTTCAATATGTGGCGGGGAGAACTTCAGCTTCCGCCCGCGGCCAAAGCCGAAAGCGTGCCGGTCACCATCGGGCCGGGCCAAGGCAAACTGTTCGAAATCTCGGATGGCAAAACGCCGGGACGAATCATGGTCGGGGTGATCGATCATGATGGAACGAGTTTTTATTTCAAAATGAGGGGTGACGACGCGTCTGTCCGCGAACAAAAGCCGGCGTTCCTTGAATTTCTGAAATCGGTTTCCTTCGAAGCTCCTCCAGCAATGGCAATGACCGATCCGCACGCAGGCATGACCGCGGTGCCAGCCTCGGCGCAAGGCGGCGCTGAAACCGGCGCGGCACTTCCGGCGGGTTGGAAGGAAATCCCGAATCCGCAAATGCTGCTGGCGAAATATGTCATCCAGGGTAGTGGCGACACCAAAGCGGATGTGAATATCAGTATGTTGAACGGACAAGGCGGCGGCGTGATGATGAATATTACCCGCTGGCGCGGGCAGCTTGGGTTGCCGCCGCTTTCGGAGGAGGATTTTTCCAAACAGGCGCAAACCGTCGACGTGGGCGGCGGCAAAGCCACCGTGGTGGACATGACCGGCACGGATGCGAAGACGGGCAAAACCGCGCGGCTCGTGGGTGTCATCGCGCCGCAGGGCGGCGACACGTGGTTTTATAAATTGATGGGTGATGAACAAGTCGTGGGGCAACAGAAGGACACTTTCCTGAAATTCATCCAGACCGCGAAATTTTCCAATGCTCCTTGATCGTCCAGCCAAATTTTTCACGTCGCTGCGGCTGACAGTCGTGTTGCTGGCGTTTGCCATTGTGCTGGTGTGGGTCGGCACGGTGGCGCAGGCGGACGAAGGGCTTTATCAGGCACAGGCGCGTTATTTCAAGACCTGGGTGGTGGTGGGCGCGAATATGTTCGGCCATCACATTCCGATCATCTTACCCGGCGGTTATCTCCTCGGCACGATGCTGCTGGTCAATTTGATCGCGGCGCACATCGCGCGTTTTCAGTTGACCTGGAAAAAACTGGGAATCCATGTCGCGCATGGCGGAATTATTCTGTTGTTGGTTGGCCAATTGACGACTGATTTGTTGTCGCACGAAACGATGATGCGTTTCTCCGAGGGCGAATCGAAAAATTATTCGGAGTCGCCCCGCAATTATGACCTGACGTTTACGACGGACGCGGGCGGGGGCAAAGATCAGCTTATTTCAATCCCCGGGCGGTTACTGGCCAAGGGCGGTGAAATCAAGAGCGCCAGCCTTCCATTCGCGATTCGCGTAAAGAAGTATATGGTGAATTCGGAACCCACTTTTCGCGCGCCGATGACACAGAACGGCCCGCCGCTGACGACGAATGGCGTGGCTGAACACTTCGATTTTCATTTGGTGGACGAGGTGAAGTCCATGGACATGAGGAACGTTCCGACGGCGCTGATTGAGATTGTGGGACCGAACGGCTCGCTGGGTGATTGGGTAGTTTCCGATTGGATGGGAGAACAGGGGATGATTGAGGAAGTGCGCGGGTTTTACGTCAAAATGAGCAAGGACATCGCCGACAAGATCGCCGGTTCGTTGGCTGAGCCGCAGTCCGTGCAGGTCGCGGGGAAAAAATACACGTTTGTGATCCGGCCGGAGCGGGTGTATCGCGAAGCCTCGCTGACATTGCTCAAATTCACTCACGCCGTTTATCCTGGCACCATTTCATCGGAGAATCCCGAGGGGATCCCGAAGGATTTTCGCAGCCGTGTGCGATTGGATAATCCGCGGACGGGCGAGCATCGCGAGGTGGAAATTTTCATGAATGAACCGCTGCGTTATAGTGGCGAGACATTTTACCAGGCGAGTTTTGACAAGGCCGATCCGCGAGTGTCGGTTTTGCAGGTGGTGCACAATCCCGGCTGGCTCACGCCCTATATTGGTTGCTTTTTGGTCGGGCTTGGCCTGGTGATTCAGTTCCTATCGCACCTGATTAAATTCATCTCGAAGCGGAAATCGTCGGCGACCACGAGCGCTTCCTCCAAACCGCTCAACACGGTTCGCGCGGGGACACGCCGTCAACCGCAGGAGAGTGTTCGCAAATGAAAAAGTGGCTGCCAATCATTTTAACGGGCGTCATGGCGGCGTGGTTCCTGGGCACGCTGCGTCCGGCGCCGGACAAGACTTTCGCCTTTACTGGATTCGGCAAGCTGCCGGTTTTGTCCAACGGCCGCATCCAGCCGATCGATTCACTGGCGCGCAATTCCCTGTTGCAGATTCGCGAAAAGCAGGAGGCGAACCTGGAGCCGTGGAAGGGCACGTTCGGAAAGCCGCGGATTATTCCGGCGACGGAATGGCTCGCGACGGTGATGATGGATCCTGCCACCGCTGACCAATGGCCGGTGTTTCGCGTGGACAACCAGGAATTGATTTCGCTACTGAAATTACCGGGCAAGGATCTGGCGCAAAAACATGACGGCAAACATTATTCCTGGGATGAAATTCGACCCGGGCTGCAAGCGTTGGATTCGGAATCCGCGCGGATCGAAAAAATCGAGGCTTCGCAACGCAACGCCTATGAAAAAGCCGCGATGAAAATACGCGAGCGGCTGTGGCTGTATGTGCAATTGAAAAACACCGTGCAGCCGGAGAACGCCGACAATTGGGCGCAGGAGTTGGCGGATTATGAGAAGTTGATTCCGGCCGGAGTGGCGGCTGCGCAAGCGGAACAGGCGGGGCAGAAGTACGATGAAGCCGTGTTGAAACAATTCGCGGCTTACGTGCAGCAATTCACGGCGATGACACAATTTGAGCCGCCGCTGGTGATTCCTCCGCATGAATCAACCGGCTCGCGGGAGGGATGGAAACGTACGGGAGATGTTTTGGTAGAAGGACTGCGCGATGGGAATATTGACCCGGCGGTGCGCGCCTACGCGGCGATGGCGAGCGCGTTCCATGCCGGCGATTCGGCGGAATTCAACCGGCAATTGGTGCTCTATCGCGAATCGCTGGTGCCGGGACTGCCGCATGAGTTGAACAAAGCGAGTTCGGAAGTCTTCTTCAACCAGATGCAGCCGTTTTACAACGCGATGGTGATTTATGTGCTGGCGGGGGTGCTGGCGTTTTGCTTTTGGTTCAACCTTTCGGAAACGCTGCGCCGTTCGGCCGTGTGGCTGATTGGGCTTGCATTTGTGATTCATACCACCGGGCTGGTTTACCGGATGGTGCTTGAAGGGCGTCCGCCGGTGACGAATTTGTATTCATCCGCGATCTTCATTGGATTTGGCGCGGTAGTGCTGGGCCTGGTGCTGGAACGATTTTACAAAAACGGAATCGGGGCCGTGGTGGCCTCTGGCATCGGTTTTATTACGCTTATCATTGCGCAACATTTAGCGGTCACGGGTGACACGATGGAAATGATGCGGGCGGTGTTGGACACGAATTTCTGGCTGGCGACGCACGTCGTCGTGGTGACGCTCGGTTACGCGAGCACGTTCGTGGCGGGATTTCTCGCCATCGTTTATATCCTGCGCGGCGTATTCACGCGGACGCTGGATGCGGACACTGGAAAAGCTCTCGGACGAATGGTTTACGGCATTGTTTGTTTTGCGACACTCTTCAGCTTTGTCGGCACGGTGCTGGGTGGGATCTGGGCGGACCAATCGTGGGGCCGATTTTGGGGCTGGGATCCCAAGGAAAACGGCGCGCTCATCATCGTGCTTTGGAATGCGCTGATTCTACACTTGCGCTGGGGCGGCATGATTCGGGAGCGCGGGCTCATTAACTGCGCCATTTTTGGCAACATCGTGACGAGTTGGTCGTGGTTTGGGGTAAACATGCTGGGCATCGGGTTGCACAGTTATGGTTTCATGGACGCCGCGTTTTATTGGTTGCTGGCGTTTGTGGGGAGCCAGTTGGCCTTGATTGTCCTTGGCTGCATGCCGTTGCGTCTGTGGAAGAGTTTTCGCGGGCAGGCGGTTCCGCCTCCTACGCAATCCGGCGGCACGCGGGCCGAAGCGCCGGCGGCGGCTTGAGCCAATACGCAGGACAGACCTCTCGTCTGTCTCTAACTGGAAATGCTAATAATGGAGACAGGCAGGATGCCTGCCTGCTCTGTAGAAAGCCCGGCCTGGGACGGCGGGACGATTCGGGTATTCCGTCGTCGCTTCGCGACGAATTTGTTTTTACGCTGTGACCGGGGACGTTGTCCCCGGCTAATATCCATAACCGCTCCGCGGTTCAAGAAAGGCGAAGATGTTTTCTATAGGGCAGATACCTGTCCTGCTCCAAAGGACCGCAGTTACTTGAGTTTTCGCCCGTAAAGCTTACACTCGTAAAGTCTTTGACGCCTTGCGACCGTTCTCGTAGCGTTTGACACCATTTTAGGAACCATGATCGGTTTTATTGTAAAAAAATTCATCGGCTCGAAGAACGAGCGCGAAGTCAAAAGGTTGCGCCCGCTCGTTGGCAAAATCAACGAGATCGAGATCGGTTTGCAAAAGGTGCCGGATGAGGCGTTGCGCCAAAAAACCGCTGCATGGAAAGAGGAGCTTTCCCAGATTCAGGACAACGAGAAGCTCGCTGCGCGCCTAGAGGAAATCCTGCCGGAAGCCTTCGCGGTAGTGAAGAATGCCGCGCGGCGTTTGTGCGGTCAGGACGTCATCGTCCGCGGCCACCCGCTGAAATGGGAGATGGTTCATTTTGACGTGCAACTCATTGGCGGCATGGGCTTGCATAAAGGAAAGATTGCGGAAATGGCCACCGGCGAAGGCAAGACGCTGGTCGGGACGTTGCCCGTTTACCTCAATGCACTCACGGGACGCGGTGTGCACGTGGTGACGGTGAATGATTACCTCGCGGCGCGCGACGGCGAATGGATGGGCGCGGTTTATAAATTTCTCGGCCTTACGGTTGGTTGCATTTTGCACGATCAGACGCCCAATGTGCGTCGTGAGCAATATGCCTGCGACATTACTTACGGCACGAACGCTGAATTCGGCTTTGATTATCTGCGCGACAACGGAATGGCCACGCGCAAGGAAGACCAGGTGCAGCGCGGCCATTACTTCGCCATCGTGGACGAAGTGGACTCGATTCTCGTCGATGAAGCGCGCACGCCTTTGATTATCAGCGGGCCGGCGGTAGTGACATTTGACGAGCAATACGGGAATTACAAATCGCAGGTCGAAGGGCTGTTTCACGGCCAGGAGCGTCTCACCAATCGATATCTTTCCGAAGCCGCGGAGTTACTGAAAAAGTTGCACCCGGAAGATGGTTCGAACGTGAAGGACGCTGAGGCGCTGGAGCGGGAAATCGGCCTTCTGCTGTTCCGCGTCAAAACCGGCACGCCGAAATTCGAAGGTTTGATGAAGGTCCTGGAAAATCCGGAGAACCTCCGGCTCATGAACCAGGCCGAGTTGCATCTGCATTCCGACCAGAAAAAGACCGAGTTGTACGCGGAGAAGGAACAGCTTCTGTTCGCGATCGATGAAAAGAGCAATGAAGCCGATTTGACGGAAAAGGGCCGCAGCTTTCTGAGCCCGAAGGACCCGGACGCTTTCATGCTGCCGGATTTGACGACGTTATTGCACGAAATCGACACGAAGCCCGAGCTTGACCCGCGCCAGCGGATGGAGGCCAAGACGAAGCTGCAGGGAGAATTCGAAGCCAAGGCGCAGCGCATCCACGCGATTTCCCAATTGCTGAAGGCCTACACGCTTTACCAGAAGGACGTGCAATATGTGGTCCAGGAAAACAAGGTCATCATCGTCGACGAAAACACGGGCCGCCTGATGACGGGACGCCGCTGGAGCGATGGTTTGCACCAGGCGGTCGAAGCCAAGGAAGGCGTGGCGATCGAGCGCGAGACGCAGACGCTGGCGACCATCACGATTCAGAATTATTTCCGGCTCTATCTTAAATTGGCGGGCATGACGGGCACGGCGGAAACGGAAGCGCAGGAATTTTTCGACATTTACAAATTGGGTGTGTTGGTGATTCCGACCAACCGGCCAGTGCAGCGCAAGGACGCGAACGACTCGGTTTACAAGACCAAGCGCGAGAAATACAACGCGGTCATCAAGGAAATCAAGGAAGTCCATGGCAAGGGCCGGCCGATTCTCGTCGGTACGATTTCGGTGGAAGTCAGTGAATTGCTTTCGCGCATGTTGAAGCGCGAGGGAATCATCCACTCGGTCCTGAACGCGAAATATCATCAGCAGGAAGCCGAGATCGTGGCGCGGGCCGGCCAACGCGGCGCGGTGACGATTGCCACGAACATGGCGGGCCGCGGCACGGACATCAAACTCGGCGAAGGAGTCGCGGATTTGGGCGGCCTGCACGTGCTGGCCACCGAACGCCACGAATCCCGGCGCATTGACCGGCAGTTGCGCGGACGTTGCGCGCGCCAGGGTGATCCCGGTGCATCGCACTTTTTCATTTCGCTTGAAGACGATTTGATGCGGCTATTCGGCGCGGACCGCATTGTTAAAATGATGGAGCGGATGGGCCTCGAAGAGGACCAGGAATTGGAGCATCCTTTGTTGAACCGCTCGGTGCAGAGCGCGCAAAAACGGGTCGAGGAGCACAACTTCCAGATCCGCAAACGCACGCTCGAATACGATGACGTGATGAACAAGCAGCGCGAAGTCATTTACGGCTTCCGCAACGAGATCATTCACGCTGCTGACGTGCGCGACCGCCTCATGGATATCATGGAGGAAGTGGTCATCTCCAAGGTGGAGACCAACACGAGGGGTGATTTCAACCCCGAGGAATGGAACGTGCGCGGGTTGTCGGATTGGGTGAATCTCAATTTTCCGCTGGGCATTCCGGAGGCGGAAATCGTCAAGGCGGCGCAATCCGGCACGGAAGCGCCGGTGGCCGGTTCGTTGTTCGACGGTTTAAGCCCGGCGCAATTCGCGGTTTGCACCTTCATTTCTGACGCGGTCCGCAAGGCTTACGACCTGAAAATCAGCTTTGAGAATCCGGACGCATTGAAGGAAGTGGAGCGTTATACCATCCTGAGCGCGATTGACCGGTTGTGGCAGGAGCATCTTTACGAGATGGACAGCCTGCGTTACAGCATCGGCCTGCGCGGTTACGGCCAGCGCGATCCGCTCGTGGAATACAAGGCGGAGGGATACAAGATTTTCGACGAGTTGATGGTCAACATCAAAACGGAAATCTGCCACAACATTTTCCGCAGCGCGTCGAGCCTGATGGCGTTCGAAAATTTTCTGCGCAACATGCCGCAGCAGACGTCGCATCAGGCGGCGAGCGCATTCGGCGGCAGCACGACCGGCGAGGACAAAAAGCCGCAGCCCGGCAGCGATATGGTCAGCGAGGCGAACGAGGAGCTTTCCAAGGAAAAGCCGAAACCGAAACGGACCGGGCCCAAAGTTGGGCGCAACGATCCGTGTCCTTGCGGCAGTGGAAAAAAATACAAGGTTTGCTGCGGGAAGTGACGAATGACGGATGGAGTTTTGGCCCCGGCTGGGCCATTTGTCATTGTCATTTAGCGGGTGGGTCGGAAATCGGCGCTTCGAGGGTGATAATTAAATTGTGTCTGTGTTTTTGCGGGCACAGGTAAAAAATCGCTTGCGGGCTTTGCGAGGGGCTGTCATGAATTGGGTATTGTAATGAAAAAGGCGATGACCATGTTGTCGTTGCGCGGCCGGACCTCCCGGCGCGTCTGGGCCGTGATCGGCCTGGTTCTCTTTCTTGCGCTTCAACTGGTTGCCTCTTCCGAACCGCTTCACAAACTGATTCACGCGGACGCGGATTCCGCCGATCATCATTGCGCGGTCACGTTGTTTTTGCAGGGGCAAGTGAACACGGCTGAGACCGTTTTGCCGCTGCTTGCGTTTGTTGCCGCTTTGTTTTTCCTTCTGCCGCTACTTCAATCGGCGGTGTTTTCTTCGTCCGATTATCGCTTTGTTCCCTCTCGCGCTCCGCCTCGTCGTTAGTTTCCCCACCGGTGCAGTTCAGTAAGTGGTCTGGCTCCGCATGGCGGCGTCAGATCTTGTGAAACTAAAAATCTTTGACGGAGAAATTATGAAAAAAATTTTAGCTTTGCTGTGCCTTGGCCTGGTTGTGCCAATGGCGCAGGCGCAGGAAACAAATGAGGTGGAGCAGTTGAAGCAGCAGATGCTGCAGATGCAGGAAAATTTTGAGAAAGAAAGGAGCGAAGATCGGCAGTTGATACAGTCGCTTTCAAAGAAAGTCGATGAGTTGTCCCGGGAGAAGCAGGTGCAGGCGGCGACAACTTCGGCGCCGCCGTCGGTTGCCACTGCTCCCGCGGCACAGGTAACGCCGGAGCAGGTGAAGGAATTGAACGAGAAGGTGGATTCGGTCGTCGAGGCGCAGACGAAGGTTCGTCCAAGTGAATTCAATCCAGCCATCGGACTGGTGGGAGAGACGCTTTTTTCCTACCGCAGCAAAGGTTCGGATCAAACCGGCAGCGATCGTCCGGGCGGGTTTGATGTCTTCCAGCGCTCGGTCGAATTAAACATCGCGGCGTCGGTGGACCCATTCGCCGAAGGCTACGCGGTGCTCAACGCCTCGGCAGATGCGCGCTCGGGTGAGGCCAACATCGGCGTCGAAGAAGCGGCGTTGCAAACCACGTCGTTGCCGTGGAATTTGCAATTGAAAGCGGGCCGGTTCTTTGGAGAGTTTGGAAAACTGTCTTACATCCACGATCACGAACTGCCGTTCGTGAATCGTCCGCTGGCCCTTGACCAGTATATCGGCGGTGAGTCCAGGACGGACGGCGCGCAATTGAACTGGCTGCCGCCATTGCCACATTATTTCAGCCTCACCTTGGGTTTGGGGAATGGGTTCGGTGGCGATAGTCCGCTCAACAACCCGGGCACTTACCGTGCTTTAAGCGGATTCAATTATTTTGGCCGGGCTTCGACCTATTTTGATGTTACGCCCAACATTGAATTGGAAACCGGCATTTCAGGATTGATTAATCCGACCACGCAAGACCGTGGCGGTGTCCTCGTGCAGCCCAACGGCAGCACTCTGACTGAAAAGGAGCGGCGCGTTGCAGGCTTCGACCTTAGGCTGAGCTATGTTCCATTGCGGAACAATCAGTTCCAACGGCTGGACTGGGGCACCGAAGTGCTTTATAGCGACAGCCGCTACCTGACGGACCCCGACGGCAGCCTGAATCCGGACGGTCCTGCGCCCGGATTGAACGGCGACGAGTTCAAAAAATCCATCGGCTCGCTCGGAATGTATTCCTACGTGACTTACAAATGGCACCGGCAATGGAGTGGCGGATTTCTGTTCGATTACGTTCAGAGCGCGCAGAACCACAATGATGAGACGTTCGCTTATTCGCCGTATATCACCTGGGCGCTCAGCCATTGGGACCAGTTGCGCCTCCAATACACGCACACGGATCATAATGCCTTGTCCGGACTGAAATCAGATGACGCCATCTATCTGCAATGGGCGTGGATCATCGGCGCGCATTCCCACGGCTGGCAATCACGCTGAAACGAAAAGGAAATTTGATCATGAATACGAAATTATTTTGTCTGTTATCTCTCGTCACGGCCATAGCCTTTGCGGCAATGCCCGCTTATGCCGCGGACAAGGTCCGCGTCGTGACAACGTTGACCGATCTCGCGGATTTGACGCGCAACATCGGTGGTGAACACGTTGAGGTTTTCAGCCTGGCAACTGGCGTCGAGGACACACACGGCGTTCCGATGAAGCCGAGTTTTGTGCCCAGGCTGAATCGAGCCGACATGCTGGTGTTGGTTGGGTTCGGCTGCGAGCACGCGTTTCTGCCCGCGTTGCTGGAGGCAAGTAAAAATCCCCGCATTCAATATGGCAAACCTGGTTATGTAGATTGCGCGAAGGGCGTCGTGCCGCTGGAAGTGCCGAAATCGACTGACCACTCCGAAGGCGATGTGCATCCTTACGGCAACCCTCACTATATGCTCGACCCCGTGCTTGCGAAAACCGCGGTCCAGAATATCTACGATGGGCTGGTCGCGGTGGCGCCGCAATACCGGGAGGACTTCACACGCAATCGTGATGCCTACCTCGCGAAACTGGACGCGAAAATTGCGGAATGGGAAGAAGCCATGAAACCGCTAAAGGGCGCCAAGTTTGTTTCCTATCACGAGCACTGGCCGTATTTCGCGAGCCGATTCAACCTCGTGTACTTCGGGACCATTGAACTCAAGCCCGGCATCGATCCGACCCCGCGCCACATCACGGAGCTGGTTTCATCGATGAAAGCCGAGCACGTCGGCATCGTTGTGCGCGAGCCGCAGTTTCCGGAAAAAGTGCCGAGTCTCATCGCGCAGCAAACGGACGCAAAGCTTATCAAGCTGCCGATCATGCCCGGCGGTGTGGCTAACACGAGCACGTATATCGAGATGATGGATTACATCATTCATTCGTTTGTGAGCACCGTAAAATAAATCGTGACGCGCCTGCCCGGCGGTGTCCGGGCAGGCTCCGCTATATGAGTGAAAAACTGATAACGTTCGAGAACCTGGCCATCGGCTATGAGAACCATGCCGTGATGTCGGGCATTTCTCTTTCCATCGCGCGCTCCAGCTTCACGGCAATCCTGGGTGCCAATGGTTCGGGAAAATCCACTCTGTTGAAGACTTTGTTGGGAATTCAGCCGCCGATCGCCGGTAAAATTCTATGCCCCGGTCAGGCGGTGTTCGGTTATGTGCCGCAAAGCGTGGAATTAGATACGCTGTATCCGTTGACGGGATTTGATGTGGCGCTGATGGGCGTCTATGGACGCATCCGGCCGGGCGGGTTGGTGTCGTGGCAGGAGCGGAACTTCGTGCATGAATGCCTGCGCGCGACGGCGGCGGACCAATTTTCGCGAAAGAAATTCAGCCAACTTTCCGGCGGGCAAAAGCAACGGGTGCTCATCGCCCGGGCGCTTGCAACCCGGCCCGATATTCTTGTGCTGGATGAACCGACCGCCGGCGTGGACGTGGCGGCAACGCATGCGTTGCTGGAGTTCATTTCGCAAATTCATCAGGAGCGGAAATTGACGATCCTGTTGGTGACGCACGATTTGCCATTGGTGCGAAAACACGCTGAACAAGTCATCTGGCTGCACGAGGGAAAGATTTTGCACGGAACCGTTGCGGAATTGCTCACGCCACAGCGCATGGCGGAAATTTTTGAGATAGAGCTTTAAAATGGAAACACTGCGCCAAATTCTTTCTCCGGATTTCCTGCTGCGAAATTCCGTCTATACGAGCGTTATGGTCGGTTTTATTTGCCCGCTCGTTGGGGTTTACCTGGTCTTGCGTCGCCTGGTGTTTATGGGAGTGGCGTTGCCACAGATTTCATCCACCGGCGTTGCGGTTGCTCTTTCGCTGCCGCTGTGGTTCGGCATCAACGTCACGGAGCACGGCGCGCATAGCGAGCACTTGCTGGCGTTCGTGGGTTCGACTGTTTTTTCGCTCATCGCCATTCTGGTGCTCGCCTTCATGGAACGGCGCGGACGCGGATTGCCCGAGGGCCGGTTGGGCACTGCTTATGTCGTCGCCGCTGCGTTGAGCATTCTTTTATTGTCCAAAAACCGTTTTGGCGAGGCTGGTTGGCTGGACTTGTTGAAAGGTGAGGTAATCACGATTTCGAATTTTGACCTGACACTGACGGCTGTGGCGCTCGCGCTGGTGTTGGCGGTGCTGGGAATTTTCCATAAGGAGTTATTGCTCGTCTCATTCGATCGGGCGCTCGCTGTGACGTTGCGAAAAAAAGTCGTGTTGTGGGATGCGGTGATGTATTTGTTAATTGGATTTACCGTCTCAATTGCGGTGCTGAGCGTCGGTCCGTTGATTGCATTTGGTTTTCTCCTGATTCCGGTGCTGACGGTGCGATTGTTTGCGCGGAATATGCGGCAGTTTACAATTACCGCTTCGCTGGTGGGCGGCGTCGCATCGTTTTTGGGTTTTTTGGCCGCTTATCAATGGGATTTGCCGGTTGGTCCGACGGATGTAGTCCTGTTGGGAATTATTTTCGCGGCGGTGTGGATCGGACATGGTTTGGTAAAGATTTTCAAAAAAGAACGGCGTGAAACCTGACGTCAATCGCTTTCTGAATCGTGAAATAGTTGCGATAATGCGCGGCGTATCATGAGATATATTTTACTTCCACTGCTCGCGCTGGCTTTGACCGCATCGATGGCGCAGGCGAAACTCAACGTGGTGGCCACGACCGGCGACCTGGGTTCCATTGCGCAGGAAATCGGAGGCGATCGCATTGAACTCGAAGTGCTCGGGAAGCCGACGGAAGACCCGCATTCAGTGAGTGCGAAGCCGGATTTCATTGTGAAATTGAGCCATGCGGACGTGGTGGTTGAAGGCGGGGCGGGATTGGAGACCGGCTGGCTGCCGACGCTATTGGAACAGGCCCACAACAGCAAAATCGTGACGGGTGCGCCCGGCCACATTTCATGCGCGACTGGTGTGCCGTTGCTGAATGTGCCCGCCAAATTGGACCGTTCGGGCGGCGGTATTCACGCCGCGGGCAATCCGCATTATGTCATCGCGCCTTCCAATGCGAAGATTGTCGCCAAAAACATAGCGGAAGGCTTTTGCAACGGCGACCCGGAATCGGCCGATTTTTATCGTGCGAACCTGAAAAAGTTTGATGGTGAGATCGACGCGAAATTGATCGAATGGCACAAGGCGTTGGATCCGTTCAAGGGGAGAAGGATGGTGGCGTATCACGATTCGTGGCCATATTTTGCGAAGGAGTTCGGCTTGAAAATCGATTTGTTTCTGGAACCAAAGCCTGGCGTTCCGCCGACGCCCGCTCATCTCGCGCAGGCCATCGCGAAAATGAAGCAGGAGAACGCAGTCGTGATCATTGTGGATCCGTATGCCGATCGGAATGCGGCCCAGACGGCGGCGCGCGACATCAATGCTTGGATCGTGGACCTGACGCAATTTCCGGGAGGCATCAAGCACACTGAGGGCGGCTACATTCCAATGATGGACGAACTCGTGAAAAGATTGACGCAAGCCCTGGCCGGGAACGTTTGAGTTTGCGCCGATGGTGCGTGTCAAGTATCGCGCGCGGGTTTTGGCGTTATTGGCAATCGGCGGGATAGCTGTTACGGTGGCGGGTGTGCTTGGGTTTTATACCGCATACCGACTGAAAGTGCCGCGACCGTGGCCAGATTGCACAACAGGCTGATGATCGCCAGCAACCTCAAAACTAATTCGGCCGAAATCGTCGCCACGTTGCGCGACGTGACGGTGACGTACGACGGTTACCAGACGCGCGCGCTGGTTCACGTCAATCTCGATGTCCGGAGCGGGGAAGTAGTGGGGGTGCTTGGGACCAAAGGCGCAGGCAAATCCACGATGCTGAAAATTCTCGCGGGACGGTTGCGGCCAACGGAAGGCGCGGCCAAGGTGTTTGGCCGTTCTCCGCGCCGCGGTTCCGCAAAAGCGCGGGTGGGTTTTCTGCCGGGAAAAATCGACGCAAATCGTCCGCGCGGATTTTTTGGACGTCTTTTTGGTGGAAAGAATGAACTGTTGTCCGCCGGGCGCGGCATCACACGTTTGGCGCAGGCGATGGTAGGAAACCGCGATCTGCTGGTCCTGGACGACCCGTTCGAGGGCTTGGAACCAACGGAAATATCCGAGGCCAAGACGTTAATCCGGGACATGATTGCGCGGGGAAAAACGGTGGTTCTCAGCAGTGAGTCGCTGGTGGATATCAAGGAATTGTGTCAGCGGTTCGTGATCGTTCATGAGGGAAAAGTCCAGGCGACGGGAACGCTCGCGGAATTGCTGGCAGCCGGCGGCGCGATCCGTTTTTTACCGGCGGTGTTGCCGCGCGAAATCGTGGAGCGGGTTTTGAACGTTCTGCGGGAGGAAGTTATTGGTAAATCGATCCCGGTGCAAACGACTGCTCCCGCAGTGGTGGCGAATTCCTCGAGCGTGCCGCCAATGGTTCCGAAAAAAGGTGCCACCGCCGTTCCCTACGCCGACCAATTACTTAACCCGCTGACGAAACCGGTTGAGGGAGCGCAACCCGCTCCAGCCGCTCCGCAGACAGCGGACCCGATCGATCATGGGAAGCTGGAGCAATTGACGAAATCCAAGCCGTAGCAGGCGCAGGGCGTCTCGCCTGCGGCCCTTCCTCAGGGATTGGCCGGGGTCACCCAATGCATAGAAAGCCAGCCAGTGTTTGCTCAGTTTTTCCCCTAAACCGGGGGTTTTTGAGGTATTAGCCGCGATTTTGCAGTTAGATCAAAAAATCCAAAAAAACTGCTTGTGAAATTTTTCACGATGGGGCAATTTCTCACGCGCTCCGGGTAAAATCGGTTTGAACGACAAAGGGATTCGTGTCCCTTGGCACGGAGTTTTTGCGATAATGCAACGTTTTCGAGCCATTTTATTGTGTCTGATTTTGACGGGTTTGCCGGTCGCGGGGTTCTGTGCCGAGCCTGCGGCTCTGGTGGCGCAAGCCGAAGAGGGTCTTCCCGCCCATGCGGTTGAGATTGGTCACGTCGGTTCCTTTCACGTCACGAATTCCATGGTAGTGACGTGGATTGTGGCGCTGGGATTGATTATTTTCGCGCAGATCGCGACGCGAAATATGAAGGAAATTCCGAGCGGCGCGCAGAATTTTTGGGAATGGATGGTGGAGAGCCTTTATAACTTCCTGGAAGGCATCATTGGTCACGATCTGGTGAAAAAGACGTTTTGGTTTTTTGCTTCGATTTTCATATTCATCATCTTTTGTAACTGGGTGGGATTGATTCCGGGCATCGGCACGATTGGCTGGGGCGTCAAGGATGAGGCGGGCCATTTTCACCTGATGGAGCCGTTTTTCCGCGGAGGCAATGCGGATTTGAACATGACCCTGGCGATGGCCCTGGTCTTTTTTGCGTGCTGGGGTGTCTGGGCGCTCCAGATGAATGGCCCCATCGGATTCCTCAAACATTTGTTTGCTCCCAAAGGCGAGACGACCGGCTTGTTGAAGGTGCTGATGATTATTGTGTTTTTTGCAGTGGGCTGGCTGGAAATTCTTTCGATTTTGTTCCGGCCGGTTTCGCTCAGTTTTCGTCTTTACGGCAATATTTTCGCGGGTGAGAACATGCTGGAAGCCATGAGCCGGCTGGTGCCGGGTTTTGGCTGGCTGCTGCCGGTTCCGTTTTACTTCATGGAATTGCTGGTGGGATTTGTGCAGGCGCTGGTGTTCATGCTCCTGACGGCGGTGTTCACAATGTTGATCGCACCGCACGACGAGTCGCACGAGAAAGCGCATCATTAATTTAACAATTTCGGCGGTCTGACCGTGTTCAATCGCGGGGGCTGCCGAGAGAGAAAGAAAGGATAGTATTATGTTTACGCCTATGTTGGCGGAAGTGACTGGAAATCTGCACGTCGGTCTGGCGGCGCTCGGCGCAGCCCTCGGCGTGGGTTTCATTGGAATGAAGGCTTCGGAAGCGGTGGGACGTAATCCCGGCGCGGCCACGCCCATTCTGGTGCAGGCCATTTTGGCAATCGCATTTGCGGAAGCCATTGTGTTCTACGCCATCTTCCTCGTGAAGAACACTCCGTAATCGTGTTTGGGCGCGGAGTAATCCTCCGCGCCCGACCTTTCCAGAATTTTTATGAATCAAATGGTTCTATTTGGCGGTATTGGCGGCGATTTGGTGGAGATAGGCAAGAACACCGCGCGGACGTTCGGTGTGGACGGGCCGCATCTCGTTTCGCAGATCATCAGCTTCTGCATTGTTGCGGTGCTGCTTTACTTTTTCGCTTACAAGCGCGTGTTGACGATTCTGGAGGAACGTCGCAAGCGCATCGCGGAAGGTTTGGCCAATGCTGAAAAGAGCAAGGTTGAGTTGCAACGGACTGAGGCGAATCGGCTCGAGGTTTTGAACCAGGCGAATGTGCAGGCGAACAAGCTAATTGAAGAAGCGCGCGGCGCCGCCGCCCGTGTGCGTGAAGAGGAAACGCAGAAGGCGATTGCCGCCGCCGAACAAATTATCACCAAAGCCCGTGAAGCCGCGGCTGCGGATCATGCGCGCATGCTGACCGAACTCAAACGCGAAGTGGGCCGGTTGGTTGTGCAGACCACGGCGACAGTCACCGGCAAGATTTTGACGCCGGAAGATCAAAAGCGATTGGCGGATGAGGCGGCAAAACAAATTGCGTAAGTTCGGAATTTGAATTTTGAGTCGAATGAAAATTTCCAAACAAGCCAGGCGTGAAGCGAAGGAATTGTTCCGCGCTTCCGTGGTAAACGGCGTGCTGGATGAAAATCGTGTCCGACAGGTGGTCGGCAAAGTGGCCGAATTGAAGCCGCGCGGTTACATTGGAATCCTGTCGCATTTTCATCGGCTGGTGAAACTGGAAATCGAACGCCGCACTGCCAAGGTGGAAAGCGCAGTGGTGCTCTCGCCGGAACTGCAAGCCGACGTGAAAAGCAAGCTGTCGAAGATTTACGGCCAGGGTTTGAATATTTCGTTCGCGCAAAACCCGGCTTTGCTGGGCGGCCTGCGGATTAAAGTGGGCAGCGACGTTTACGACGGCAGCGTGCAGGCGCGGTTGGAAAATTTGGTGGAAAGTTTTTAAAGAATTGCGGCGCTCTGGCGAGACGCCGTGACGAGAAAATTTATGAGCAACTTATTGCAAGAAATTGAAGCGCAAATCGCGGGAGTCAAGACGACCACCGCCAAGCAGAACGTCGGTGTCGTCCGCGAAATCTCCGACGGCGTGGCCAAGATCGAAGGCCTGACCGACGCGATGCTCAACGAGATGCTCGACTTCGGCAACGGAGTCGTGGGCCTCGCGCTGAACCTGGAAGAGACCGAAGTCGGCGCCATCATTCTGGGCGACTACCTCCAGGTGCACGAAGGCTCCGAGGTCAAGACCACTGGCAAATTGCTCTCGGTGCCAGTCGGCAAGGGATTGCTTGGCCGCGTGGTGGATTCACTGGGACGCCCGGTGGACGGCAAAGGCGCGATCAAGGAAACTGCTTTTTATCCCGTTGAAAAAATTGCGCCCGGCATCGTGAAGCGCAAATCTGTCAGCCAGCCGGTGCAGACCGGCATTATGGCCATTGACGCGATGATCCCGATTGGCCGTGGACAGCGCGAATTGATCATCGGCGACCGTTCGACCGGCAAAACGACCATCGGCGTGGACGCGATGATCAACCAATCGCGCATCAACAAGGTTGGCCGTGCTTCGGGCGACAAGGATTTCCGTCCGGTTTACAACATTTACGTGGCCATCGGCCAGAAGCAATCGAACATTGCCCGCGTCATTGCGGAACTCGAGAAGGCCAACGCGTTGGAGGACACGATTGTGGTGACGGCGTCCGCGTCCGATTCCGCCGCGAATCAATATCTCGCGCCGTTCGCCGGCGCGGCGATGGGCGAATGGTTCATGGATAACGGCATGGATGCGCTGATTATTTATGATGATTTGTCCAAGCAAGCCGTGGCGTATCGCCAGGTGTCGCTGGTGTTGAAGCGTCCATCAGGCCGCGAAGCGTATCCGGGAGACGTGTTCTATTTGCACAGCCGTCTGCTGGAACGCAGCGCGCGCGTTTCCGAGAAATACGGAAATGGTTCGCTCACGGCGTTGCCGATTATTGAAACGCAGGCAGGCGACGTCTCGGCTTACATTCCCACGAACGTGATTTCGATTACGGACGGCCAGATTTATCTCGAAACCGATTTGTTCTATCAAGGCGTGCGTCCGGCCGTGTCGGTCGGTCTCTCCGTCAGCCGCGTGGGTTCGGCGGCGCAGATCAAAGCCATGAAACAAGTGGCCGGCCGTATCAAGGGCGATTTGGCGCAGTACCGCGAGTTGGCGGCGTTCGCGCAATTCGGTTCCGACCTCGATGCCAAGACGCAGGGGATTCTCGAACGCGGCAAACGCGTGGTGGAAGTTTTCAAGCAGCCTCAGTTCAACCCGATCGCGGTCGAAGTCCAGGCGGCGACGTTGTGGGCGGTGCAGAATAATTTCTTCGATGATGTTCCCGTCGAGAAGGTCAAAGATTTTCAGACGAAGCTGACGGACTTCCTGAACACGCGCAAAGCTGAGGTGTTGACGAAAGTTCGCACTGAAAAAGCGATCAACGAAGCCCTGGCGGGTGAACTGAAGGCCGCGGTCAGCGAGTTCAAACAGACTTATCGTTAAAACGTTTCAGATAGTTTCATGGTCACCAACCAACCAGCAACGGACTCGGTGCAGCGGATTGAGGAAATGATTTTCCTCATTCGCGGGCAGCGTGTCATGCTGGATTCGGATCTGGCTAAAATTTACGGTGTAACGACGAAACAACTGAATCAGCAATTCAAACGCAATCGCAAAAGGTTTCCGGACGACTTTGCGTTCATTCTTACAAATCAAGAGCTTACGCAAATGAGGTCACAAATTGTGACCTCATCCCGCCGTAATTTTCGCCGAGCTCCAATTGCATTCACGGAACATGGGGCCTTAATGTTAGGGAACATTTTGAACAGCAAAACGGCAGTGGAAGCAAGTATCCGGGTAGTCCGCGCGTTCGTTTGGATTCGTGAACAATTGACTGCGAACAAGGAACTCGCGCAGAAGTTAAACGAACTGGAAAGTCGCGTGGGCGAACATGATGGAGCGATCGCCAATTTATTTGAAGCCATCCGGCAATTATTAATTCCGGTGGAGAAGCCCCAGCGAGAAATCGGCTTTCATATCAGGGAACGTTCACCCGTGTATCGGGTGAGGCCGAAAAAAAGATTTTAAAACATGCCCAGCACACGCGACATACGCCGGCGCATCAAGTCGGTTAAAAATACCGCGCAGATCACGAAGGCCATGCAAATGGTCGCTTCGTCGAAGATGCGCAAGGCGCAGCTCGCTGCCCTCGCGGGCCGCCCGTATGCATCGCTGATGAATACCATGCTGGCGCATGTCGTGGGACATGCCGGCGATTTCAGCCATCCCTTGATGGAAAAGCGCGAGGTCAAGAAACGCGCGGTGATCCTGATCAGCACGGACAAGGGCTTGTGCGGTGCCTTGAATTCCAACCTGACGCGTGAGGCGGCGAAGTTTGACAAGGGCACGACGATTTTCATTTGCGCGGGACGCAAGGGCGCGCAATTTATCGCGCGCACCAAACGGCAATTGGCGGCGGAGTTCACCTATAAGGATGCGCCGATGTTCGCCGAGGCGCGGGCAATTTCGAAGTTCGCGCAGGAAATGTTCATCAAGGGCGAAGTAGACGCGGTGGACATCCTCTTTACTAATTTCATCAGCACCTTGAATCAGAAGCCGGAAGTGATGCCGTTGCTGCCGATTGGCGAGATCAAGGGCGTGCAAGCGGGTGTGCATGGCCGGGAGACTTCAGTCGCGCTGGAGAAGTCCGAGCTGGAATATATTTTTGAACCAGGGCCGGAAGGCGTGCTGGGTTCGTTGCTGCCGCATTACATGAATTTTCAGGTTTACCAAATCCTGCTCGAAGCCAAGGCGTCGGAGCACAGCTCACGCATGGTGGCGATGAAGAACGCGACCGACAACGCGAAGCAGCTTATCAAAGACCTGACGCTCGAATACAACAAGCTGCGCCAGGCGAATATCACGAAAGAACTTTTGGAAATCACCACCGCCCAAATGGCATTGGGCAATTAATCTCATGAATAAAGGTAAAATCGTTCAAATCATCGGCCCGGTCGTGGACATTGAGTTCGCGGATAAACTCCCGGCGATCTACAATGCGCTCACGATTGAATTCACTCCGCCGGGCGCCTCGGACAAAACCAAGCTGACGCTCGAAGTGCAACAGCACCTCGGTGATAACTGGGTTCGCGCCGTCGCCATGAGCACCACGGAAGGTCTGAAGCGCGGCCTGGAAGTGACTGATGCCGGCGCGCCAATTTCGATGCCGGTGGGCGATGCCGTGATGGGCCGGGTGTTTGACGTGACCGGGCAGGCCGTGGATGAGCAGGGCGAAGTGAAGGCCGACAAATATCTTCCGATCCATCGCGCGGCACCGCTGCTCGTCGATCAATCCACCAGCCCGCAGATTCTGACCACCGGCATCAAGGTCATCGACCTGATTTGCCCGTTCTTGAAAGGTGGCAAAGTCGGCGCGTTCGGTGGCGCAGGCGTCGGCAAGACCGTCGTCATCATGGAATTGATCAATAACATCGCGAAGCTGCACGGCGGTGTTTCGATGTTCGCGGGCGTGGGTGAACGCACCCGTGAAGGCAACGATCTTTACAACGAAATGATCGAAGCCGACGTCATCAAGGTTGAAAAAGACGAAAAAGGCCATCCGAAAAAGGGCGCGAACGGCATGCCGATCGTGAAGCCGGGATCCCGTATCGGTCTGGTGTACGGCCAGATGAACGAACCACCGGGAGCGCGTTTGCGCGTGGCGCTTTCGGCGCTGGCGGTGACTGAGTATTTCCGCGACGAAAAAAACCAGGACGTGCTCCTGTTCGTCGATAACATTTTCCGTTTCTCGCAAGCCGGTTCGGAAGTGTCCGCGTTGCTGGGCCGCACGCCTAGCGCCGTGGGTTATCAACCGACGCTGGCCGCAGAAATGGGTGACTTGCAGGAACGCATCACCTCGACCAAGAAAGGTTCGATCACGAGCTTCCAGGCCGTTTACGTCCCCGCAGACGATTTGACCGATCCGGCGCCGGCGACCACCTTCGCGCACCTGGACGCGACGATCGTGTTGGAACGTTCCATCGCGGAATTGGGTATTTATCCCGCCGTGGATCCCTTGGCCTCGAGTTCCCGCGCGCTTTCGGCGGACATCGTGGGCCAGGAACATTATGATGTCGCCCGCGGCGTGCAAAAAGTGTTGCAACGCTACAAGGATTTGCAGGACATCATCGCGATTCTGGGCATGGACGAATTGTCGCCGGAAGACAAATTGACCGTGTTTCGCGCGCGCAAGATTCAACGCTTCCTGAGCCAGCCGTTTACGGTGGCGCAGGTTTTCACCGGCATCGAAGGACAGCAAGTGCCGGTGGCGGAAACGGTCCGCGGCTTCAAAGAAATTCTCGAGGGCAAGCACGACGACGTGAACGAGGTGAATTTCTACATGAAGGGCGGAATTGATCAAATTAAAGAGAGTAAGTGAGTAATTTGTTAAATAAGTTAAATGGGTTAAACAGGTCGACGAACGAAAGTCATTTAACCATTTAACGAATCGCTGATTCAACCGACCAAATGGCCGCAACATTAAAACTGGAAATCGTGACGCCGGACTCGAAGGCCTTCTCCGAGGACGTGGAGATGGTCACGCTGCCGGGCGTCGAAGGCGAGATGGGCATTTATCCGCAGCACGTGCCGTTGATGACACAAATCGTGGCGGGCGAAATCATCGCGCGCAAAGGCGGGAAAGATTATTTCCTGGCCATTGGCGAAGGGTTCGTGGAGGTCACCGGCGACCATGTGTCCATTCTCGCAGACATGGCCATTCGGGCGGAGAATATCGACGAAGCCAAAGCCGAGGAAGCCCGCCGTCGCGCCGAAGCGCGTCTCGCGGAGAAGTTGAGTGATGAAGATACGGCGGCTGTGCAGGCCGCGCTGGCGCATTCAGTGGCCCAACTCAAGGTAAAGCGGCGGAACGTCAGATAGTCCGGCGCTGAATAATTAATTCAAAATAAAAAGCCGCCAAATTTTGGCGGCTTTTTTATTGCGGTATTCGATTTACGATTTACGAGTCCGTCTAACCGCCGGCGATCGCGGGGATAATGCTGATTTCATCGCCATCCTTCAACGGAGTCTTTTGGTTCTCGAGAAACCGGATGTCCTCTTCGTTCAAATAGATATTCACGAACCGGCGCACTTCGCCTTTTTCATCCATCAAACGTTCCTGGATTCCGGGGAAGCGCGTCTGCAATTCGATAATGGCTTCGCCGATATTGACCGCGGTGACTTCGACGAGTTCCTCGTTGTTGGTCAATTTGCGAAGCGGTGTGGGGATACGGATTTTTTTTGGCATAAATAATTGAGTACCGTCATATTGAACTACACACGTCCACTTTTTGCTCCTCCGCGACCAACGCCTCAAACTCCCTCAAACTCGGTTTGATCTCGCGCGGCTTGCCGATGTAGCCATCCACCGCATCGAGCGTTTTCAGACCGTTGCCGGTGATGCAGAGCACGGCGGAATCCTGACGCCCGATGGTCCCATTTCCAATGAGTTTTCTCGCGACGCCGACCGTCACGCCACCGGCGGTCTCGGCAAAAATACCTTCAGTTTCAGCCAGAAGCTGGATGGCACTGCGAATTTCCTCGTCGGTCACGTCTTCGGCTGTACCGCCGGTTTCTTTCATCACCTTCAGCGCGTAAAAGCCGTCGGCCGGCGTGCCGATGGCGAGTGATTTCGCAATAGTATTTGGTTTCACCGGTTTAAAAAAATCGCGGCCGGCCTTGTGCGCGGCTGAAATGGGTGAACAACCTTCCGCCTGGGCGCCGTGCAAATGCGTTTCACATTCGGTGATGAGGCCCAGCCTGGTCAGTTCCTGATAGCCCTTGTGGATCTTCGTGAGCAGGGAGCCGGAAGCCATCGGCACAATGGTGTGTTGCGGCAAGCGCCAGCCGAGTTGCTCGACGACTTCGTAGGCCATGCTCTTGGAGCCTTCGGCGTAATAGGGGCGCATGTTCATATTCACGAACGCCCAGTTGAATTTGCCCGCGATTTCGGCGCACAAGCGATTCACTTCATCGTAATGACCTTTGACGGAAATGACATTCGCGCCGTATACGAGGGAGTTCAGAATTTTTCCCTGCTCGAGATCGGAGGGAATAAAAACATAAGCATTCAACGTGGCCGCGGCGGCTTGGGCGGCGACCGAATTGGCCAGGTTGCCGGTCGAAGCGCAGGCGACGGTATCAAAGCCGAGCTCGCGCGCGCGGCTCAAGGCGACACTCACGACGCGGTCCTTGAAGGATAGGGTGGGGTAATTGACGGCGTCGTTCTTGATCCACAGTTCGCGAATGCCGAGCTTTTTGGCGAGGCGATCCGCTTTGATGAGAGGCGTAAAGCCGACTTGCAAGCCGACTGTCGGGTCATTTTGAACGGGGAGAAGTTCACGGTAACGCCACATGCTTTTGGGCCGCGTGGCGAGGGCGGTGCGCGTCAGGGATTTTTTAATGAGGTCGTAATCATAAACGACTTCGAGCGGGCCGAAGTCGAATTCGCAGACGTGCGTGGCGGTAAGCGGATATTCCCGCCCGCATTCGCGGCATTTCAGCGCTTTCATGTAGCCTTCTTCCATAAATCTTTTGTAGCGGCGGTCTGTGACCGCCGGATTACTTTTTCACTTCGCCGATATGTTCTCATGTCACCGGCGGTCATAGACCGCGGCTACAGGTTCAGGGGCAATAAAAAACCCCTTCTCATCAGGTGAGAAGAGGTCGGCAAATGATTTGTGCTCTTCTCATTTTCCCCGACATACCGACGTCGGGCTGGAATTGGCACCAGCATCAGACTTACGTCCAACCGGTTGCCGTGGCTTCATCGGGCCAGTCCCTCAGCCACTCTGCATGAGATCCGTTGCATCAACGGATGCGGATAAATTGATGGATAACATTGAAACTGTCAATAATTTTCTTAAGCGGGCTGAAAAACCCGGATTTCAAGCTTGCGTTTTCGAGGCCTGACCGGGAGATTGCACCCCCTGAATATGGAATCTGACGTTACGCAATCCGCGCTATTTTACAAACTGTGGGCCTGGGCCGAAAAAAACAAAAAACAACTTCTTTGGGGGAGTGTTGTTGTGGTGGTCCTGGGCCTCGGCATTGCTTTTTGGCTGGTTCATGAAAACCAAAAGCAGAACGACGCCAATGAGGCGCTGTCGAAATTGGCGGGCCAGAGCATGACGCCTCCGGGAACGGGGCCGTCTCCCGATGCTTTGCTTAAAGTAACCGCGGATTATTCCGACACGGACGCCGGCCAGCGGGCCTTGATGCTGGGCGCGGTGGCTTTGTTCGATGGGGGAAAATACGATGAGGCGCAAGCGCGGTTTCAACAGTTTTTGAAAGATTATAGCGAATCGCCCTTCGTGTCTCAGGCAGCGTTTGGAGTGGCAGCGTGTTACGATGCGCAAGGCAAAACCCAAGACGCCATTTCCGGTTACCAAGGCGTTGTTGATCGTTACCCGAACCAGAACGTGGGTCCGCAGGCGAAATTGGCCCTCGGACGGTTGCTCGAAGGCCAGGGCAAATTCACAGAAGCCCGAAGCAACTTCCAGGAAGTCCTCCGCTCCTCTCAGGGAACGATTGCTTCGGAAGCGGCCTCGCGTTTGCAGGAGTTGAATACGGCCCATCCCGAAACATTGGAATCCACCAATCGGTCAGTGGCGCCCACAGCGCCCGCCATGCCCGCCGCGCCTGTGTTGAATCCCAAACCTTGATCATGAATCCGAGGCTCTTGAAGCAATGCGCGGCGGAGTTCGTCGGCACGTTTACACTGATCTTCGTGGGGATTGGCGCCATTGCCAACAACACGCCGACCTCTGGACTTGGCTTGCTGGGCGTGGCATTTGCCCATGGACTGGCCATCGGCGTGATGGTCACCGCGACGGGCGCGATCTCCGGCGGACAATTGAATCCGGCGGTGACGTTTGGTTTGCTGGTTGGCGGGCAAATGGATTTGAAGAAATCAATTGCCTATTGGATTTCTCAATTGGCCGGCGGAACGGCAGCGGCTTTGTTGTGCGCCTCGCTGTTGGGAATGGCTGCGGTTTCAGGCGGGACGCCGGATATTTCGTTGAACAGCAGCGGCGCTCCGGTGGTGTCCACGGTGCAGGCGATCACGATTGAAGCAGTCCTCACGTTCTTCCTGGTTTTTGTTGTTTACGGTTCCGCGGTGGATGCGCGCGCGCCGAAGATTGGCGGGCTGGCGATTGGTCTGACGGTCGCGCTGGACATTATGTTCGGCGGCCCGCTGACCGGCGCGGCCATGAATCCTGCGCGCACTTTCGGCCCGGCGCTGGCCAGCGGCCATTGGAATAATCACATCGTTTATTGGGCCGGCCCGTTGGCCGGCGGGGCGCTCGCTGGATTGATTTACGGTCGCTTTCTCATTCGGGAATCTCGCCAGGCATGAAGTTGACAATAATTGGAACCGGCTATGTGGGCCTGGTGACAGGCACGTGTTTTGCGGAAGTGGGGCACCGGGTCATCTGCGTTGATAACGACGAGGCCAAGGTAAAAATGCTGCAAGGCGGAGGCATCCCGATCTA
>DATAZE010000044.1:0-94877 GCA_036272195.1 Verrucomicrobiia bacterium
ACTTCCTGTGTGGTCGCAGCCATTCATGGATATGGGCTGGACGCGAAGGAGTGACTAAAGCATTTTCAAAAATGTGGTAGTCGAATTATGCGCTGTGCTCACAGATCAAGGGAAATGCGATAACTATTATTTTGCCGTGAAAAACATAACTCCCCCCATTTACATGCTATTAAATGGGGGGAGTTAATTTTAATATCCGCCGTTTAGTTTTGTCGATAGAAATCTTCGAAGGTCAGGTTTCGAAGGTTGAAGGCAGCTATAATAATTTTGAAAATGCTCTACGGTAAGAAGCTCTGGGCTTAAAAATGGGACGGCGCGACAGCGCCGTCCCAGCGCCTGCAGTGCGGACGATGTTCGATGAAGGATCGCCCTGCCTGTTATTTTCCAACTGGCGCAGTAATGCCGGTGGCAGCAGCTTTAGATAAAAGCACGCTTAGATTTTCGAGGCAAAACTTAGACCAGGATTCGTACTCCGAGGCGGCTTTGACCGCATCGACAATGGGAACGAATTCCGGAGCGACGATGCCGCTGCGCCGGCCGGCAACGCTTTCATCGTCCACGAACATCACGTGGACGACGCCAAAATGCACGTAGCCGACGTCGGTGCTGTCGTCATTGATCACGGCCACGGCCACTTCTTTGGCGTCACCGATGGCGACTTCTTCCATCAATTCGCGCCGCATGCTGTCGGTGTATCCCACGGCCTGAGAAAAAAGTCCGTTATCCTCTTCGGAAATGTGACCGCCAACTCCGACGGAGTAGAGGCCGTGCAAGCGCGTCTCCTGCCCTCCTTTGCCCCGGCGATAGCGCAGGATACGATCATTGCAGATGATCAACACGTAAGGGATCAACTGCTTGTAACGCCGGTCCAGTTCGGCCTCGCTGCGATTGAGGTACAGAATATTTTGCGAGGAGGTCACCACCGGAAGATATTTCTCAATCTCCAGACTGAGGCCCTGGAATACGCCCAAATTTTCCAGGAGTTTCCGTTCAAAACAAAGCACTCGCTCTTCAGTAGCCATCCGTTCGCCTTTCTGCTGGTTGCATTTCTTTCATGATGATTTATGAAGCAATGTTTCCACGAGAAAAATATATCCAATTTTATTCACCCTTTATCCACAGTTTCCACCGGGCGAAACTTTCGCGGCGAGCATCGGGCAAAACACTTTTCGATACGACCAGGCGAGATACAATTCGATTAACGACAAAACCGCGCCAGGAACGATCATCGAAAGCGACGTGGCAATGTGAAAAGTGAGAATGCCCACCAGAATCGGCGCGATGAATGCCAGCGCGAGCGGCACGAAACGATTGATCAACAGGAGCACCCCCACCAAGACCATGGTGCCCAAGGCCACATAGGTGTAGCCCCCCGCCATGAGACCGTCATTCACCATCTTAATGTTTTCCGGAAGATTCGCCGGGGGTTTCGCGGTAAATCCCATGATCCCAAAAAATAGAAACGCCAGCCCCATCAGCACTCGCGCGATGGGCGGAAAAAAGCGGGTGAATGATTTGCTGCCCGCGGTTTGGTTGGAAGCACTTCCAGTATTGGTATCCATAGGTTGTTTGGGTGTCTATTGTCGTTGGTTTATTTTTGATTTCAGCGAAGGGGCGCATAAATCCGGTCGGGATTCACGTTTCGACGTTGAGAAGTCAGGATTGGTTCGTTTGATACTCTCGAATTATTTTGTTTTCCCGGCGTAAGTGTCTTTCAAATTTTTAATGTCGAGTTTTACCATATTCATCACGGCTTGCATGACGCGATCCGACTTCGCGGGGTCCTTGTCGCATAGCATTTCCCCGATCATTTCCGGCACGAGCTGCCAGAAGAGACCGTATTTATCCTTGAGCCAACCGCACGCCACTTCCTGGCCGCCGGCGGAAAGTTTTTTCCAATAACGATCCAGTTCCGCCTGCGTTTTGCAACCCACCATAAATGATATGGATTCGTTGAACTTGAACTGCGGCCCACCGTTCAGCGCAAGGAACTTTTGCCCTTCCAGTTCAAACTCGACGGTCATGACCGAACCCTTTGGCTGGCCTGAGCCTTTCGCGGCTGCTTGACCATAGCGGGAAATTTTTCTGATTTTGGATTTTTTGAAAATGGAAGTGTAAAACTTCGCGGCCTGTTCGGCGTTACCGTTGAACCAGAGAAAGGGAGTGATTTTTTGCATAAATAAACTTGTGACCTGATTGTTCTGCCTGGTTCGGAGCGAAAAACATCCGCCAGGTTTTGGACTGCGGCGGCCCTCCGCCGCTTCTCACATCACGGGCCCAAAAGCGGCGGAGGGCCGCCGCACTCAAGACGCTTCCGCGCGTCATTCTGCCGCGGACGCCAGGTAAGCCGCCAATTGATCAAACGTGCCGGTCCAGCCCTGTTTCATCCCGTCGTGGGCCGCATCAAAGGTCTTACACTCCGCCTCGGTTGCGTTCCAGGGCACCCAATGCACTGTGGCCGTGGTGCAACCATTCTCTTCAGCGAGCGTGAACGTGGAAAGCATCTCCAGCGGCCACGTGGCGCTCATCGGATGACGGGTGATGCCGGCGTCCTCATCCGAGAACGAACTGACGAGGACGATTTTTTCCGGAGCGACGATTTCGCGATAAGCGAATTTGCCCCACATTTCGTGTCCGTCCGACGATTCCATACAGTAATGAAAACTGCCGCCCGGCCGAAAATCCATTTTTGCAGCAGGCATGGTGAATCCTTGCGGAGCGAACCAGGCCATCAATCGCCGCCGCTCCGACCAGGCTTTCCACACGAGTTCGCGCGGCGCCTCAAATGTGCGCGAGATGATAAACGGGCGGGGCGCCGAGCTTTTTGTATTCGATCCAGATGTTGCCGTCATAACTTTCCCTTTCCAATTGAGTTTAATTTTTAACCAGCGTCTGTGACGCTGAATTGAGGTTGGCCAGGCCTTGTTCGAATTGCGCGCCAATCATCTTGTCGCAATTCATCAAGAGCCCGATGGCTTTGCCCATGAAATTATTTTTTCCTGACATGGTCCAGGTGACCCCGGTTTGATTTCCTTCCGGCTTGAAGGTGAACTCGGCCAGGTTGGTGGCCTTGAATGGTTTGAAAAACTCCAGGTTGATGCGAATGACCTCGCCGGGGCGGCTCTCGAGAATGGTCATGCGACCCGCGCCGACTTTGTTGTTGCCATCCCACGCCATGGACGTGCCGGCCCCAGCCGCCGGTCCCGTAAATGTGCTTTTGGCATTGGGATCCATTTTTGCCCATGGCGACCACGCTTCCCACCTATGGAAATCGTTCACGTTCCCAAAAACCATCTCGACCGGGGCCGAAATACGGCCAGTCCGCGTAATGCGGAAGTCCGAAGGCCGCATCGCCACAATGACCACGAACAAAACCACGATAACTGCCACCGCGATAATGATTATTTTCAACATAAAGTGCCTTTCCAATTGATTTTTCTCACTTTTCGAATCGTTGCTTCATAATTACGACGAACGAGCAATGGCATTCAGGACAACTTTTTTCGGGGTGATCAAAAATAAATGAGAAAGGCCAATTGTCCAATATTTGAATTCCGGCAACCCGAGGCGTGCTGCTTAAACCGCTAGAACGCCATACGAATTTCGTCGGCCTCCTTCTTGCGCATCGAGAGGGAGGACGGGCCGGGAATTCGCCGCTTTGGTCAGGCGGCGGATGATTTTCTGGCCGAGAACCGTCCGAAGACGAAACCTAAAATCTCGCGCGCGGCGGGAACTTTCCCCAAAGTTCCGATGACCCAATAGACGATTCCGGCGACAGCGGCCGGGCCAAAGACCGCGCCGATTTTTAGCGCGAGATTATGATGTCCCAGTTCGCGCTCCCACAAATACCAACAACCCCAGGCGGTGAAGCCGGCGACCACGCCGGCGATGGCAAGCGGCACAAAGGTGGCGCGCAGTCCGGACATTTCCAGCCGGCCGAGTTTTTTGCGCAAGGCAAACGTCAGCAGGCTGACGTTGCACACCGAGGTAACCGAGTTGGCGATGCCCAACCCGCCCTGTTTATAAGGCACAATCAGCGCGACAGCGAAGACCAGGTTCAACATCAGGCACGCGATGCTGATTTTCATCGGGGTCTGCGTATCGCCGAGCGCGTAAAAGGCCCGCGCGAGGATGTTGACGGTGGAAAACGCCACCAAACCCGGCGCGAGGCACATCAGCGCCAATGATACGCGGTCGGTTGCGTCCGACTTGAATTCGCCGCGCTCGAACAGCAACTGCACAATCGGATGCGCCAGCACCGCCAGCAGGATGGCCGCGATCAAGTTTAAAAAAATCAGCGTGCTGAGGCCGTTTCGCAAGGTGGAGCGGAATTCCTTGTAGTTCTTGTCCGTGGCCAGCGCGGAAAGGGTCGGCAGCAAATAAGTCGCCAGAGAAATGCCGAACATGCCTTGCGGCAATTCCATCAGGCGGACGCCGCCGTTGAACGAGGAAACGATGCCATTGCCAAATTTGAATCCGAGCAATTGCACCACGGCGACATTGATCTGGAATGCCGCCACACCGATGGCGCCGGGGACCATGCGGTAAATCACGCGGCGCACGGTTTCATCGCGCCAGGGCGAGACCCAGCGAAGCCGGAAGCCGTCCTGATACAACGTAGGCAATTGAAAAGAGGCCTGCGCCACTCCCGCGGCAAGCACGCCAATCGCCAATGCGAAAATCTGGTGAGGCAATCTTTCGTCCTTCGGCAGGTTCGTGGCGAACTGCGGCGCCAGCCAGAGAACGGAGGCGATCATGACCACGTTGAGCATGGTCGCGCCCATTGCGGGAATGAAAAAATGTCCGCGAGCGTTAAGCATGCCCATGAAACAGGCCGTCAGGCACACCAACAGCATGTAAGGAAACATCACGCGCAGCAGTTGCAGCATCAGTTCGGTTTTGCCGTCGAATTGGTGGACTGAGAGCGCGACTGATACGATGACCAGCACGACAGCGATTACCACGGACGCGGCCACAACGAGACCGGAAATCACGGCGTTCGAGGCGCGCCACATCTCGGCCTCACCGTGGATTTTCTCCTTTTCTTTAAAAATGGGAATAAACGCCGCCGTGAGCGCGCCTTCGCCGAGCAAACGCCGGAAGAGATTGGGAATCGTGAACGCGAGTTGAAATGCGTCGTTCACCCAGCCGACGCCCATGAAGCTGTAATAAACCATCTCGCGCACCATCCCCAGCAATCGGCTGATGAGGGTCGCCAGCGCCATGGCGCCGGAGGATTTCAACATTTTCGACACGCGTGCAGTCTAAAGGCCCTTCGCGCGAGTCAAAGTTCAAAGTTGATCTCCCAATATTTTTACGCGAATTTCGCGAATTCACACGAATTCGGAATAACCAGCCAAACTGGCCTTACTTCAAATTCCGCTGGCGGAAATGGAGGATTTTAAAGTCTGGCGTGTCGCGGATTTCCTCGGCGAGTTCAAACCGGTCTTCAAATGCGGGAAAGAAAGCGTCGCCCTCGACTTCGCGTTTGACGAGTGTCAAATAGAGGTCGGAGCACAATGGCAGTGCCTGCGCGTATACCTGCCCGCCGCCGCAGATGAAAACCTCGCGCGTCTCCGCCGCTAAATCGATCTGGCTCAAATCCGCAATGGTCCGAACGCCGGGAAATGAAAACTGCGAACGGCTGAGGATGATAGTTTCGCGGTTGGGGAGAGGCTTGCCGATGGATTCGAAGGTTTTTCGCCCCATCACAACCACGTTGTCCGTGGTGAGTTGCTTGAACCACTTGAAATCCTCCGGCAAATGCCACGGGATTTTGTTCCCGACGCCAATCACGCGATTCAGGGACATCGCGGCGATGGCTTTGAAGTGTTTCATGGGATTTTCGGCTCCTCACGGGCTCCATGCCAAACTTTCAAAATCCTGACAACGTGATCCCCTTTGATGTGATAGATAATTCGATAGGGCGGGACGGGAACTTCACGGACATCTTCGCGGTGGAGTTTGCGAAAAACCTTACCAGATAAGGGAAAATATTGGAGATTCCGAGTTTTTTCAAAGACGACATTCCCCATTTTTTGCGCCGCACTCGGATTGTGTTGCGCGATATAGTGGACGATTTGCCTTACGTCCTCGATGGCTTCGTCGTCCCAGATGACTGCGTAATCCATGAGTCGAGCATTTTAACCACTTCTTCGTGAGGTACGCCGGGAACGCCAGTCTCGCTTTTGGCCAGACGCTTTTTTACTTCGTCGAGCAACATCAACTCGTCCACGATTTCCCGAATTGTCAGATCTTCAGGCATCTCCTGAATTGCCTCCAGGACAAAGTCTCGGTCGCTCATAACAAGGAAACTATGCGCTGTGAGGGAATCGAAGGCAAACCGATTCTCCGCTGGTCGAAATCCCTTAGTGCTTCATTACACCGCAATCGGCGCTTTGATTCCGGGATGCGGATCATAGCCCACCAGTTCAAAATCCTCGAACTTGAAGTCGTGGATGTTCTTCACGGCGGGACTCAATTTCATATGCGGCAACGGACGCGGTTCGCGGGTGAGTTGCAATTTCGCCTGTTCGAGATGATTCGCGTAAAGGTGCAAATCGCCGAACGTGTGGATAAATTCGCCGGGCTTCAAATCGCAGACCTGCGCAACCATCAACGTCAGTAAAGCATAGCTGGCGATGTTGAAGGGCACGCCCAAAAATAAATCCGCGCTGCGCTGGTAAAGCTGGCAGCTCAGTTCTCCGTCCAGCACGTAGAATTGGAACAGCGCGTGGCAGGGAGCGAGGTGCATTTTGTCGATCTCGCCGGCATTCCACGCGCTCACAATGTGACGGCGGCTGTCGGGATTTTTTTTGATTTGCCCGATGACCTGATCCACCTGATTGATGGAGCGGCCGTCGGGCGTCTGCCAATCGCTCCATTGCGCGCCGTAGATGCGGCCCAGACTTCCGCTTTCATCCGCCCATTCGTCCCAGATACTCACGCCGTGTTCATTGAGATATTTGACGTTCGTGTCTCCGCGCAAAAACCAGAGCAGCTCGTAAATGATGGATTTGACGTGCAGTTTTTTCGTGGTGAGCAGCGGGAAATTGGTTTGCAAGGGAAACCGTGCCTGCGCGCCGAACACGGAATAAGTCCCCGTGCCCGTGCGGTCGGATTTGAACTTGCCCTGGTCCAGCACGAGATGGAGGAGATCGTGATATTGCTTCATCTGCGGCCTGATTAAATCGGCAATCGAAGATTTCTGCAAGTGATTGCGGAAAGCTCGACCTATTTTCCGGGCGGTTCTTTCAGTCTGCGCGGCAGATCACGAGAGCCATGCATGAGCCGCCAGGCCTGCAAAACATTTCCGTTAACCCGATAAAAAATTAGAATTTTCTGAAAAGGCCGATCGACTGAAAACGAACGAAGATCACGAAGAACCGGATGGCGGAATTTGCGAGGAGCACCAATACCCGATCGCTCAGCCAATAATGGTAACGTAACAGCCACAGCTCGTAGAAAGCGCTCGGCTATTTCCTCTCCTGCTTGAGTCAGATACCAATGATATTGGTGATCGAAGTCTGAATTGAATTCATTGGACCGCTCCAATGATAGTTTCATTGCCTTTGCTTTGCCCTGTGTTCCCGGAGCACGCGGTCAGCAATCTCACGCAGTTCGCTCTCCCGATAAGGGCTAAACGGCCCATTGGCGGCCTTGAGCAATTCCGCTTCGAGTTCCGGGCTGTCCTCGTCCAAATTCAATTCAGGTGGCGAGAGGGTAACTTTTTTGTCTCCCTTGGTAATCACGACGGTCTCTCCCCGATAGACCTCCTCGATTAATTCATCAAGATGCCCTTCTGCTTCCTTGCTGGAGACGGCTTTCATGTCGCAATTCTAACCCTGGCATTCACTGGCAGCAAGCGAGTTTAGAAGCATTCACTGCCCGAAAAACTTCTGAATTTCCTTCAGCACTTCAATGAGCCGATCGATTTCTTCGGTGGTGTTGTAGAAATAGAAACTTGCGCGGGAGGTCGATTCCACGCCGAGCTTGTGCATCAAGGGTTGCGTGCAATGATGGCCGCCGCGCAGGGCAATGCCGCGCTGGTTGGCCAGTTCGGTGACGTCGTGCGCGTGAATGTCCTTCAAAAGAAAACTCACCAGTCCCGCGCGGCCCACGTGCGGGCCGAACAGGCGGATATCTTTCAGGCCGGAAAGTTTGGCGAAGGCATAGGCGCCGAGCTCCAAATCGTGCTGCGCGATTTTATCCCGGCCAATCGCATCCAGGTAATCCATGGCCACCGCCAGGCTGATGACGCCCGCGATGTCCGGTGTGCCAGCTTCGAATCGGTGCGGCGCTTGTTTCCAGGTGCTCTTCTGATACTCCACGTTGAGGATCATTTCCCCGCCGCCATGGTAAGGCGGCATTTTTTCCAGAATCTCGTGGCGGCCATAGAGCGCGCCAATGCCGGTGGGACCGCACATTTTGTGGCCTGAGAACGCCAGAAAATCACAGCCGATTTCCTGCACATCGAGCGGGCGATGTCCCGCGCTTTGCGCCGCGTCCACAAAGGTCGTCACGCCCAGCTTGCGAGCGCGGGCACAGAGTTCCGCCACCGGATTAATGGTCCCAAGCGAATTGGAAATGTGCACCAGCGAAAACATTTTTACGCGCGAGGTGAGGAGTTCATCCACGCGGCTCATGTCCAATTGGCCGATGTCGCCGGTCACGGGCAGAAATGCCAGCTTCGCGCCGGTGCGCTCGGCCAGAAGCTGCCAAGGCACGAGATTGCTGTGGTGCTCCATTTCGGTGAGCAAGATGACGTCGCCGGCTTTGACGTTCTGATTGCCCCACGCGGTGGCGACCAGGTTAACGCCCTCGGTCGTGCCGCGCGTGAAAACAATTTCCTCCGAACTGCGCGCGTTGAGGAACTTTGCGGTGCGCTCGCGCGCGGCTTCGAACTTAGCCGTGGCGCGATTGCTCAACTCATGGATGCCGCGATGCACATTGGCGTTGTCGTGTTCGTAATAATTTTCGAGCGCTTCGATCACGGCGCGCGGCTTTTGGGAGGTGGCGGCGTTGTCGAAATAAATCAGCGGCTGTCCGTGGACTTTTTGGTCCAGGATGGGAAAGTCTGCGCGATATTTTTTCCAATCAATGCTCATGCTCATCTGTAGGAGCCGACGTGAATACACCATTTTATTCAGAGACTCCTTACGTCGTCTCCTACATTAATCCCAATTGAAGTTTGGCGGCTTCGCTCAACATGCTTTGATTCCAGGGCGGGTCCCAAACCAGTTCCACGGCCACGTCGTCCACGGCCTCGAGGCTCAGCAATTTATTTTGCACGTCCTGCTGCAACACCGGGCCCATGCCGCAACCGGGCGCGGTCAAAGTCATTTTCACAGCTACACGATAGCTGCTCGAGCCCATCGACTCGATGTGGCAATCGTAAATCAAACCCAGGTCAACGACGTTCACGGGAATTTCGGGATCGTAACAGGTGCGTAACTGGTTCCAGATCTCCTTCTCGACGTGCTCCTGCGAAACCGGGCCGGAAACGGCGCCGGTCTTTTTTTCCGCGACGGCGATACCGAGCGCGTCGGCATCCTGGCCTTCGATGCGGAACATGTTGCCATTTACGATGACGGTATAGCTGCCGCCGAGCGATTGCGTGATGGTCGCCTGCTCGCCTTTTTGCAGCGTGACTTTCGTGCCGATGGGAATGACGGACGCGTCAACATCGCGGGTCAGAGTGACTGGTTCTGAATTGCCGTTCATAATGCGAAAAATGTAATCGATTTTTGGCTGTCTGTCGCCCCGACGTTATGTGTTCTCGGATTCGGTCGAAACGGGCTGCCCCTCGCCTTTCAGCGCAGCCATCAGCGCATGCCATGAAAGAATTGCGCACTTCACGCGTGCGGGATATTTATGCACGCCCGCGAAAACGGCGAGTTTACCCACGTCACCGTTCACCGTTCCGGACATTACTAACTCGTGAACCAGGTCGAACATCCTGGTGGCCTCAGTTTTCGATTTTCCCTTCACGCTGTCCGTGAGCAAAGAGGCCGAGGCCTTGGAAATACAACAACCGGAGCCGACGAAACTTGCGTCCGCAATCTTATCGCCATCCATGGTCAGGAACAACTTCAGCCGATCGCCGCACAGCGGGTTGTGGCCCTGGGCCGAGCAAGTCGCGCCGGGCGCTTCGTGGAAATTGCGCGGGTTGCGGCAATGATCCAGGATGACCTGCTGATAGAGATCGTTTAGGTCGTCGAACATTTTCTAAAGCTCCAAGTTCCAAGTTCCAGAGAAGCTCCAAAACGGCGGTGTATCACCGGCGCTGGCAGATTGGCGCTTAAAGCTTTCATTTCGCGGTCACATGCGGATTGGCTTCGATGCGGTCCCATACGAGCTTGTCCAATTCCTCGCGGGCACCGTCGCACTGGATGCGCTCGATGATTTCACCCGCAAACGCGTGAATCAACATCCGCCGGGCGGTCACCGTGTCAATGCCGCGGGAGCGCAGATAAAAAATGGATTCATCATTCAACTGGCCAATGGTCGCGCCGTGGGTGCATTTCACGTCGTCGGCGTAGATTTCCAGTTGCGGCTTGGTGTCGGCGGTGGCGTCATCCGAGAGCAGAAGGTTTTTATTCGTCTGCTTGGCGTCGGTTTTTTGGGCAATTCGCTGGACAAGGATTCGCCCGTGAAAGACGCCCTTCGATTTGTCGTCCAATATGCCGTTGAAATATTCGTGGCTGGCGCAATGCGGCTGCGCGTGCTCCACAACCATGTGATGATCGGCGAGTTGCTCGTCTTTGGTCAGGTAAAGGCCGTTCAAAATGCATTCCAACCCTTCGCCGGCGAGGTTGGCGCGAATGTTATTGCGAGAGAGTTTCGCGCCGACCGCAAACGAATGCACGGTCACACGGCTGGTGCGGCCGAACTGGCCCTGGATGGTGGCGATGTGATACGCGTCCGCGGATTCATCCTGAAATTTCACGTGCTCGACGCGCGCGTTGTCCCCCGCGACCAACTCCGTGACTGCGTTGGTGAAATAAGGCGCGTTACCGATGCTTAAATAACTTTCCACCACCGTGAGTTTGCTATTCGTATCCGCAATGATGAGGTTGCGGGGCTGAATCGTTTCTCCGGCCTCTTTGGCCGATGAAATAAAAATAAGCTGAATCGGCTCTTCGATGGTGACGCCGCCGGGCACGTAAATGAACGCGCCATCGGTAAAGAAAGCCTGGTTCAACGCGGCGAAGGCATTGCCTTGCGCTTGCGCGTATCGGCCAAGGTGTTTTTCCACCAGCGCGGAATCGTGGGCCAGCGCAGCGGCGAGATTGGAAACTTTCACGCCACCCGGCAGAGCGCCGATGGAGGACAATTCGGCCGCGTAATGTCCATTCACGAACACCATCCGACTGCCCGCCAGTTTGGCGAACACAGCGCCGGGCAACATTTCCGCAACCGCCTTATCCCGCGCTGATTCGATCATGGGCTTGAACGGCAACCTGGCAATGGGCGCGACGTTGGTGAAGCGCCAATCCTCGTCTTTAAGCGTGGGGAAGCCCTGTTCGGCAAAACTGGAGATGCCAGCCTTCCGTAGCGGAAAGAGCCACGCCGGCTGGTTCGTTTGTTTTTCGAACCGCTCGAAGTTTTTAAGATACGGGTTGGTGCCGTTTACTTCATTTTCCATCATCTGAGCCATAAATTGGGTTTGCTATATCAGCCTGCCGTAAGCCGCACAGTGTTCCATGACCCGCGAGGGAGCGCAAGTACACGTAGGAGTGCCGATTTCGGACTGTTGTGAAAAACTCCAAATCCCAAATTCCAAATTCCAGAGAAATTCCAAGGCCCAAAGCGTTGAAGAACGTGAGCCGGAATTGGAACTTGGAGATTCTCTGGAGCCTGGAACTTGAGGTTTGGAGCTTTTGCGCCGCCGAAAATCCTAAACCCTTGATTGATTCCATCTCCGTTTCTACCCGACCTCGTCCCACGCAATATCTTGCGTTCACCCGCAAGTCGGGCAGAGTGTTTCTTATCAATATGCCGACAGAAGATGATATTAAAAATGCGTTGAAAGCCGTGAAATTTCCCGGTTTCTCGCGCGACATTGTTTCGTTTGGTCTGATCAAGGAGATTTCCGCGGGGAACGGCGCGGTCAGCGTTTCGATGGAATTGACGACCAACAGCCCGGAGGCTGCCCGGCAAATCAAGGCCGAGAGTGAGCAGGCGCTCCGAGGCCTGCCGGGTGTAAACGCGGTACACGTGGATGTCCGGCAAAAGGCCGGGGCGCAAACTCCCGGCGGCGGGCAAGGGCCATTTGCAAACCAAAACAAAGTTCCGGGCATCAAGCGCATCGTGGCGGTGGCCAGCGGCAAGGGCGGTGTGGGCAAATCGACGTGTTCCGTGAATCTGGCCTGCGCTCTGACTTACCGCGGCGCGCGCGTTGGCCTGCTGGATTGCGATATTTACGGCCCCAGTATCCCACTGATGATGGGCATTAACGAGCGGCCAACCATTAACGACGCGGAGAAACTTGTCCCGCCCGCGAATCACGGCGTGAAGCTGATGAGCATGGGCTTCCTGCTGGAAGGCGATCAACCGGTCATCTGGCGTGGCCCGATGATCCAGAAAACCATCCAGCAATTTGTGATGGCGGTGGATTGGGGCGAACTGGATTTTCTGCTGGTGGATTTGCCGCCCGGCACGGGTGATGCTCAACTATCGCTTTGCCAGATTGTCCCGCTTGATGGCGGGGTGATCATTACCACGCCGCAGGAGGCGTCTCTGGGAGTGGTGCGCAAAGGGATTGCGATGTTTGAAAAAGTGAATGTGCCGATTTTGGGCATCGTGGAAAACATGAGTTATTTCACGACGCCGAACGGTGAGCGGGTGGAGATCTTTGGCCATGGGGGCGGGCGGGCGGAAGCCGTGAGGCGAGACCTCCCCTTCCTCGGGGAAGTTCCGATTTATACTGAAATTCGCCAGGGTGGCGATGCCGGTTTGCCCGTGGTGGTGGGGTCTCCGAAAGAGCCTCCGGCCCAGGCATTTATTAACATTGCCGCTGCATTACAACAAAGGCTGGCCTAAAAGCACCAGCTCTGTGGCCATTTCATGCCATTTGCGTAAGAGTCAATTTACGGTAAATTACCTGTGAAAAATGTGAGAATAACATGATGATAACATCTCACAAACTGCTGCAAATAAGGATTGTCAGCCGCGGAAACGGTGTCTAAACTTTCGTTCCACTAAGACATTCTTTGTCTACATATGCCCAACGAAGCCAAAGAGCCACCTCAGGCTAACGATTTGCTGAAGAATTCTTCGCTCTATAGGGAATTTCAGGCGGAGCGCGAGGAGATTTTACGACACAAGTGGATTGAATCCGAAAAAGCGGGTCGCGATATTGGTTTTGAACGCGCCTTGACCGATTGGATCATCAAACACCGCTCAAAATGGCGTAAAGCACGCCAAACTGTCGCCAGCAATTGAGTTAGAACGCTAAAAATTTAGTCCGCTCCTTTAAGGCAGCCCTGCGAGGCCGCCAAGGAACATGACCACTGAATCAAAAACAGTCGGCTCGAATCATAGCAACGGTTCACCGTTGTTTTATCCGTCTTCAAGAAGTTCCAAGTTCCAAGCTCCAAGCTCCAAAAAAAAAATCCACTCTGACGGGTTGAATTTGGATTTTGATGGTTGGCATTTATTTGGATTTTGGAACTTGGATTTTGGAATTTTCCTCCCTTCCCATGCCTGATTCCACCGTCATCCTGAACGCCCAGGCAACTCAGCGCGCGCTGATCCGCATCGCGCATGAAATCGCCGAGCGCAACGAAGCCAGCGGTGAAGTCGCGCTCGTGGGAATTCAGCGGGGCGGCATTCCGCTGGCGAAAAAATTGAGCGCGCTGCTGGCGGATATTTGGAAACATCCGGTTCCCACCGGCCAACTCGATGTCTCCATGCACCGCGATGACCTCGGCCAGCGCGCCGCCCCTCACGTGCAACCGACCGTCATCCCTTTTGATATCACCGGCAAAACGGTGGTGCTCGTGGACGATGTGCTGTTCAGCGGTCGCACCATTCGGGCCGCGATGGATTCATTGAATGATTTCGGACGGCCGAAACGAATCCAGCTCGCCGTGCTGATTGACCGCGGCCATCGGGAACTACCGATTAAGGCCGACTTTGTTGGAAAAAATGTCCCGACGTCGATTGGTGAAAAAATCATTGTGAGGGATGACGAGGTCATTTTGGAAAGATGAGAATGAAGTTAAATCAGTCAAACGGGTTAAATAGCTTGAATGAGTCCGCCACACGGATTGTCGCCACTTATTCAACGGATTTAACCAATCACTCATTTAACTAACCACCATGCCCTGGCACCGCAAACATCTGCTCGACATCGAATCGCTCAGCGTGGAAGAAATTGTGACCGTGCTCGACACGGCGCGCGCTTTCAAGGCGGTCGGCGAGCGGGTGATCAAAAAGGTCCCGGCATTGCGCGGAAAAACGGTGGTGAATTTGTTCGTGGAACCTTCCACGCGCACGCGCATCAGTTTCGAATTGGCGGAGCAGCGCCTTTCGGCTGACGTCATCAATTTCTCCGCCGAGGCGTCTTCATTCAAGAAAGGCGAAACGCTCAAGGACACCGCGCGCAATCTCGAAGCGTTGAATGCGGATTTTATTGTGATGCGCCATAGCGCATCCGGCGCGGCGCATTTTCTTTCCCGCGTGCTGAACGCAAGCGTCATCAATGCAGGCGACGGCGCGCATGAACATCCGACGCAGGCGTTGCTGGACGTCTTCACCATCCGCGAGCGGAAGGGAAAAATTGAAGGACTGAACGTCACCATCCTGGGCGATATTCTCTACAGCCGCGTGGCGCGCTCGAACATCTGGGCGCTGACCAAGCTGGGGGCGAAGGTGACTTTATGCGGGCCTTCCACGCTGGTGCCGCGTGTGTTCGAGCAAATGGGTTGCCGCGTCACGTACAACGTGGACGAAGCCATTCGCGATGCGGACATCCTCAATCTCTTGCGCATCCAACACGAACGCCAGCGTAAGACGATGTTCCCGAGCATCAGCGAATACACCACGCTGTTCGGCTTGAACAAAGCGCGTCTCGCCAAGGCCAAGCCCGACGCGCTGATCATGCATCCGGGGCCAATCAATCGTGGCGTCGAAATCGATAGCGAAATTGCCGATGGCGACCGCTCGCTAATCCTGGATCAAGTGACGAATGGGCTGGCGGTACGCATGGCCGTGCTGTTCCTCGTGAATGGTGGCGATGGTTCGAATGGAATTGCGCCGTAGGACGGGCGTCAGCGTCTTTCAGCCCGCTTGCTCAACATTCCCCGAACTGTCCTCGGATCCCGGCGTAGATCCAAAACTGCGACGACCACCGTGACATCCGGTTCAATGACGTAGAAAATCCCGAAATATGTCCGGCGAATGATTGCTCTTCTGAAATATTTGTGCTTTCGAGGAAATAACTCCGGGTTCCACTCGATCCACGCAACGGTTTCGCGGAACTTGTCTTGAAATTTTCGAGCGCCGTCGAATTGCCATGAATCGTAAAAATCTCGAACGTGCCGAAGATCATTTTCGACAAACTCTAAAAACTCAACCCGTTGGGTTCTCACTTGCGCTGAAGGCGGCGCTCCAAATCTTCCAGGGACAAACGTTTCGCATGGCCTGTTCGGTATCTCTGCCATCGCTCATCGAGCATAGCTCGCTGAGCGGTGCTTACTGGCACGCTATCGTCCACGCTGGAGAACCACAGTTCCTCGGCGAGTTTGAGCCGCTGGCGCTTCGGAAGCTTAGCCAACGCCGGAAAATCCGCGAGTTTCATAGAGGGAATTTAGCAATACTCCTCGTGTAGGCAAGTCCCCAAGTGCTTCCTTTGTTACGACTCGCGCACATCGCAGGCTGTTTTAAGAATTTTACAGGAGCAAAGAGAGAGAACGGAGTTTGAATCTTTTCTCTGTTCGCTCCGTTTGCTCCCGTAAAAGTTTTATCTTTTACTTCTCCGGCACGTCAATCACGTCTCCCTCCCGCAGCCAGAGGTCGGCCTGGTTGGGATCGGTGCAATCTAGCACCCATTCAACTGCCTTTTTTGTCACCGGATCGTGGCGATTGATTTTTACATGCGAGAGATCAGATGAGACGCGGAGTAACTTTGAGTTGTCCAGCACGGAGCGGAGCATGAAAGAGGCGCGGATACGCCTCCATTTTCCATTTGGCCCCGACGGAATAGTGAGGGAGGACAACTCGGGTGCGAGTTTCAGCGTGGTGCTTTCACCTTTTATTCTAACTGTTACCTGGCGACTGACGCACTTGGTGAGACTGGATACTTCCTGACCCGACAATCCTTCCCAATGTTGATCCACTGGATGGTCGGCTTCGGGAATCTCGACAATGTCACCCCATTGCAGCAACACGTCGCGCGAACAATCACCGGTTTGCAGGATTTCTTCCAAGTCCACGTTCATTGCCGTCTGTTTCGCCGAATTGTTCACGCGGCGATAGATGACAACTTTTTTGAAGTTCGGGAATGGGAGATAGTCGTTCCAAATCGGTCCCCAGTTTTCGCTGCTCCGCCATTCGCCTGACGTATTCTGCGAAAGCAGAGCATAATTTCCGGCAATCAGCTCGAGCAAACTGTAATGGTTCCAGTCGTGTGAGCCTTTGGTGTAAGTCATGCTGGTTTGGGAATCACGCCGTACTTCGATACGGTCGCGCTTGGGCAAGTTGGCGAGGCCGCCAGCCTGGATGAGCATTTCGGCGATTTTCTTTGCGTCTTCTATTGAGAGCGTCCGGGCTGCGGGAGCAAAAAGACGAAGAGGTGTCCCGGGCTGGTGGATCCGCCCGTTGACGATATCCAGCGGCGTGGATCCGTTATTATTCTGAATGTTGGGATTTGCCTTATGCTCAAGCAAAATGGCGATGCTACCCAGTGGCAGAGAATTATAAATTGCATGATGCAGCGCGGTGTCGCCGTTTGTGTCCTGCAAATCGATTTTAGCGCCGGCTTCGAGAAGGAATTGGAGGTAATTGGTGCTGTCTGTTCGCATGAGAGGGGTCTGGCCGTCTGCCGTCTGCGCATTCACGTCCGCTTTGTGGTCAATGAGCAAGTGTCCAATCTGGGAATCCGTGGTGTGGAACAACGGAGGGGTGTCGGTGGAATCCTTCGCATTGGGGTCTGCGCCTTTGTCCAGCAGCAATGAAACTATCCCTGTTCTCTTGTTTGCCACGGCGTCATCCAGTGGCGAAATGCCGTTAAGCACAGGACGATTGGGATTGGCTCCATGTTGAAGCAATAGTTGAACGGCATCCGCGCTGTTCCTGGAAATAGCACCGGCAAGCGCGCCAACAGATTGTTCCGAGTCGCCTTCAGGATCTGCCCCGGCGTCCAGCAATAATTTCAATATTTCCAGATTGTCCACGGTGGCCTTGAGAAAGAGCGGCTGCGTTTTCACGAAAGAAATATAATTGCCCTCGTTTTGAGAAACGCCACCTCGATGATTCGGATCGGCTTTGTGGGTCAAAAGAATCCGCGTTGCCTCCGCGCGGCCATTCGCCACGGCCAGCAACAATGGGGTGTCATTGTTGTGATTGGTGCCATCTACCGCAGCACCTGAATCGAGCAACAATGAAACCACGTCCGCATTCCCCTGCTGAGCTGCACTGTGCAATGGCGTGTCACCCGATTTGTTTCGCGCATTAACCTCCACTTTGGACGCCAGCAGCAATTTAGCCGCAGGCAGCGCGTCGGCAGTCGCCGCAGAATGCAGGGGAGTGTAGCCGTTGTTGTCGGTCGCATTCACATCCGCGCCATGATTGATCAGCAATTGGACCAAAGACGTTTTGCCGTTGCTCGCCGCGGCGTGCAGCGGACGCTGGCCGTCACCATTGATTCCCTTCAAGTTCACATCGGCTTTGTTCGCCATCAGTACTTCCGCGACTTCGGCGTAACCGAGCGATATCGCCCGATAAAGAGGATCAAGAACTCCCGCGTTCACATCTGCGCCACGGGACAAAAGCAACTCAACCATCGCTTTGTGCCCGTGTTCCGCAGCTCCATACAATGGGTTACCGGGGTGGCGGCGGCTGCCTGCGTTCACATCCGCGCCGTGATCCAGAAGATATTTGGCCACGATCAACTGGCCTTTTTCAGCGGCGATCTGGAGCGGCGTTTTGCCATCAGTGTCCGGGGCATTGATCAAATCCGGACTATTCTGAATCATCGCCTGAATGTTGCGGACTTCCCTTTGCTCCTCGTCGGTAGTGGTGGATTCCTGGGTTCCTCCGCCGGCTGTGAATTCGCTTTGAACATTGCGTAGAATGTTGAGCTTCGCTTGTGCGGCGGCCAATTTATCCGGCAGCACCCGCACGGCACTGTCCGTTTGGGCGTCGATTTTTGCATTCAGATCATCCACCAGTTCCTGGGCGCTTTTGTATTTCGGGTGGTCTGGTGTGTAATCCATCTTGAGTTTAATGAGATCCCGCTCCGCACTGATTAATTGCGTCATTGACTCCGTCAGCACTGAGTTCGGAAAGTTTTGTTGCACAAAGACCCGCTTCTCATTGCGGGACATTTTTTCAACTTCCTGAATCTGCGCCTGAAGCGAGGCCACGTTTGCGCGCGCATCCAGAAGGGTGGTGTTGGATACGCCACTGTCCTCGGCCTTCGGTGCAATATTCAAGCCCGCCAGGTTTTGCCGGCTCAAGGTCGCCAGCGTCTGCTGGTCGCTGAATTCCTTCACGATGCGCTGATACTGGACCACCGCTTCATTGGTCTTGCCGAGTTTGCGGTAGCATTCGCCCAGGCGGAAAATCGCGGTGGCGGCCAGTTGGCGGTCCTTATCGAAATTGCTGGCGAGGGATTGGTAATCGGAAATGGCGGCGTCGAGATTACGATTGGCTTCTTCCTCAAAGAGCCCCTGTTGCAAGAGACCGGTCAGGTCGTTGGTGGCACCGCGCGCCATGATGGCGAGCGTCAGCATGATTGGAAGCAAACCTATTCTTAATTTCATAAAATTTTCGAAACTCTGCGATGAACTCTAGCTATACCGTCAAAATGAGTTGTCACACTTTTGCAAAATCGGAAATGCGATTTCACCGCAGAGACGCAGAGTGGCAAAAATTTATAAGGAAAGCAGGAAACCAGGAAGTTGAGGCAAAAATCTGGTCTTCCTGCATTCTTGTTTTCCCTATTGATCCGCGTTTTCATTCTCAACCTCTCTGCGTCTCTGCGGTGAAAAATCCAGTTCATTTTATGTCTCCAGCCTTCGTCCTACCCCATGCATCCACAATTTTAATTTCATAAAATTTTCCGAACTCCACGATGAACTCTGGCTATTCTGCTGCGATCAGTTGTCACACTTTTGCAAAATCACTCGCTTTGTAGCAGCCGAGGTTACGAGGCTCTAAATTCATTTTTAAAGCGAGCCTCCTTACGTCGGCTGCTACGATTCCAATTTGTATCCCACACCATGCACGGTCTTGATCCACTTGGGCACATCGGGGTCGCGCTCGATTTTTCCACGCAGGCTGGCGATGTGATTGTCCACCGTGCGCGTCGTCGGAAACGCGGCGTAACCCCAAACGGCATCCAAAAATCGCTCGCGAGTGACCGGTTCGCCCGGGGATTCCGCCATCAGGCGCAACATGGCGAATTCCTTGGCGGTCAAATGAATCGCTTTTTTTCCGCGCGCAACCGTTTGGCGCGCGAGGTCAATTTCCACATCGCCCAGCTTCAGTTTTGCCGGCGATTTGTTTTGTTTTTGAAAGCGCCGCAGTAAAGCTCTCACGCGCGCCAGCAACTCCTCGGTGCTAAAGGGTTTTACCAAATAATCATCCGCGCCCACGTCGAGCCCGGCCACGCGGTCTTCGATCTGCCCCTTCGCTGTGAGCATCAGGATGGGGACGGGATTGGCCAGGCGCCGCAGTTCGGCGCACACTTCGTAGCCATCGAGCTTAGGCATCATGACATCGAGCAGGATGAGGTCGGGCTTTTCCTCGAGCGCGCGTTTCAATCCGCTCTCGCCATCGGCTGCGGTGAGCGCGCGATAACCTTCCGCTTCCATCACGTCTTTCAACGCGGTGCGCATCGGCGTTTCGTCTTCGATGATAAGAATGCGAGGCATCATTTTTGAACAGGAGGAAACAGAGATAACTGAGAATTGCCAATGTCACTCATTTTGTCTCTGTTTCCTCCGTTTTCTCCTGTCGATTCCGTGGTAGCACAATCGTAAAGCGGCTGCCCTGGCCGACGTTGCTGCGCACGGTGACTTGGCCACCGTGCGCCTCAACGATGTGCCTCACAATGCTGAGGCCGATCCCCACCCCCTGCGTCTCCCGGCGCAACTCGGAGCCGAGCCGGTAAAAGCGCTCAAAAATTTTCTCGTGCTCTGCCGGCGGAATGCCGGGGCCGGTGTCCTCAACCCATAGACGCGTCCGATCAGCTTCGGATTCAATCCCGATCTTTACCGGCGAACCTTTCGGTGAGTGTTTGATGGCATTATCGATCAAATTTACGAGCGCCTGTTGTATTGCGCGGCCGTCGATTTCGAGTTCCAAATTCCCATTTTCGCCGGGTGTCGGCGTTGCAGATTGAATTCCGGACTTTAAGTCGAATTCCAATCTCACTCCTTTCTCTTCCGCATAAGGCTCCAGGAGTTTCACGGTTTCGCGGGTGAGCGCGAGCAAATCGGTTGGTTCAAATTCGTATTGCTTGCGGCCCTGCTCAATGCGCGAAAAATCCAGCACATTTTCAATCAGCGACGAAAGGCGCCGGCATTCCTGCACGATGAAACGGAAGTATTCGTTCTGTTTTTCCGGTTCATGGACCTTGCCGCGCTCGAGGCTCTCGGCCATCAGCCGCACCGAAGCAATCGGCGCGCGCAATTCGTGCGATACGCTGGAGACAAAATTGGATTTCATTTCCGTGAGCCGGAGCTGTCGATGAAAGGCGCGCCACGCCGCGAGCAACCCGATCAATGCGGCGGCCGTGGATACCAAGACGAGCGAGCCGAACAGCATGGCGCGGGATTTTTGAGTCGAGAACAGTTCGTCCGGGCCGGTCAGGTAAATGTTGACTTTGAGCTGTTCCACGCCGCTATCGGATCGCGCCGCGAACGCGAGCAAGTTGGTGGATATTTTGTCCGAATCGGTTTTTTGCCAGAATTGTCCGCCGCCTTTTCCGCCTTTCACGTAGTCGTTGTGCCAATAGGTGAGCGGAGGCGCTCCTTCAGTGATTTTCTTTCTCCCCGCTTCGACTTCGGCGGCGAAATAGGCGGGAATATGTTCCGTGTTGGTGGAGATCCAAAGGCCGATATCAGATTCGGGACGGCAGACGAAAGAGGTCCCGTTTGTGTCTTCTGCGCGAGCAGCAATCCAATTCCGACCAGTGACTACTCCAACGCGACTGCCCTCACTGATGAATTTCCATTTACCCTGACCCTCTGGAAGCGTGAACCAAAAAATTTGCGGACTGGAAATGAGACTTTTGCTTTTGTTTGCGCCCGCGGAAAGCAGCGGTCCGAATGAGTCCGCGCGAAGATGCTCGCGGGCAGCGGCAAAAAGTTCACGTGCGCGTTCCTGTTGCCGCCACGCGTCGCGCCATTTTAGAACGGCTTCCGCTTGATTGGGGAGAGCCCAGGCTTGCTCCAGCAAAAGCGGCGTCAACATGGTCGGGTGACAGACGATGTTCGAACAAAACGAGTCCATGGAAAATCGCCCGCGCTGGACGAGTTTGAATTGGGCGAGCGGCTGAAGTGGCAGACCACTTTCACCCACGGCATTGGGTTCTCGGGCCGCCGCGACCAAAGAGAATGATTTTTCCGCTTCCGCCCAATTGGGCTGTCGATCCAACAAGACGCCTAATTGATACTGGGCAACGGCGGCAAAACGTTCCGGAGGTTTTGAACTGATAAAATGGCGGCAGGCCTCAATGCCCGTCGCCGGCGACGTAGGATATTGCGATTCGTTCCACAGGCGCGCCTGCTCCTGAGAAAGTTCGGTCAATGAAAACGGCGCCGGCAGCGGCGCCGCATCGTAGGGCGACGGAAATTTCAACTGCCCGGAGTCATCGATCTGAAACACGATGCGGTTCGAAGCTTCATTGCCCGGCGAAATCAATTCATTCCAGAGTGCGGGAAGAAGTTCATCAGCGATAGACTGGGCGCGTTCGCGGGCGTCGTGTTCGGCGAGGACTTTGTCCTGACGCAGCGAAGCCCAGCCGATGACCGCCAGCACCGCCACTGGCAGCAGGATGAGGGCTGCCTGCCAGTAAAAAGTCGATTTCCCATGGATGCGCGGTCCTGACATTGGCTTCTTTATGCCGCTGAATCTACGTTCCGGGCAAGCCACAGTTGTCACGGATTTGCAAAATCAGAAATGGGCTTTTGCCACAGAGGCGCAGAGGTCGCAGAGAGGAAAGCGAACCGATAAAATTGCAATCAGGCTTTTGACACCTCTGCACTCCCTGAGTCTCGGTGGGCAGCATACTGTTTTTAGAATTATTCTAAGTATTGACAGGGGCAGGAAGGGCGTTTAGTTTGCCGACGGAATGTCCCGCGTCGAGCATAAAAAAATAGATGAGCATTTGAGCAAACAGCTCTCCACGAGCGGTTTTCGCTTCACGCCGCAGCGCGAGCACGTCTACGGCGTGCTGCTCGAGGAGCGCGATCATCCGACGGCGGAGGAAGTTTTCATCCGATCCAAGCACCGAATGCCGGAAATTTCCATGGCCACGGTTTATAACTGCCTGGATGCGCTGGTGCGCTCGGGCGTGGCGCGGCAGGTTACGGTGGACCGGGGCGCGACGCGGTTTTGCCCGAACATGCAGGAGCACTGCCACTTTTTCTGCGACACCTGCGAAAAGGTGTTCGATATTGAGCTGTCCGACAAAGGTCCGGCGGGAATCACTCTGCCGAAAGGTTTCAAGGCGGCACGGTTCGAAATCGCGATTCACGGGCTTTGCGCAAAATGCGCAGGCCACAGCAAATAGCGTGAATCGACTTCGCGGATGATTTTAACAATTTAACTGGTTGTATTTTTATTAATGAGCACGGCAACAGAGACAATTGAAGGTTTAGTCCAGCAGGAATACAAATACGGTTTTGTCACGGACGTCGAGACGGAGTCGGCGCCGCCGGGTTTGAATGAGAACATCATCCGCCTGATTTCCAATAAGAAGAAGGAGCCGGAATGGCTGTTGGAATGGCGTCTGAAGGCGTTTCGCCACTGGCAAACCATGCCGGAGCCGACCTGGCAGTTCGTGAAATATCCGCCGATAAATTTCCAGGACATCACGTATTACTCCGCGCCCAAGCAGAAAACCGACGGGCCGAAGAGTCTGGATGAAGTCGATCCGAAGCTGCTCGAAACCTATGAGAAGCTCGGCATCCCCTTGCGCGAACGCAGCCGGCTCGCCGGCGTGGCGGTGGATGCGGTGTTTGATAGTGTGTCGGTCGGCACCACGTATCGCGAAACACTCGCCAAGCAAGGCATTATTTTTTGTTCGATGAGCGAGGCGGTGCAGGAGCATCCCGATCTCGTGCGGAAATATCTCGGGTTGGTGGTGCCGTATACGGACAATTATTACGCGGCGCTGAATTCCGCGGTCTTCACCGACGGCTCGTTTTGTTACATCCCCAAGGGCGTGCGCTGCCCGATGGAGCTTTCGACTTATTTTCGCATCAACGCCGCCAAGTCCGGCCAGTTCGAGCGGACGCTTATCATCGCGGATGAAAGCTCCCATGTGAGTTATCTCGAAGGTTGCACCGCGCCAATGCGGGATGAAAATCAATTGCACGCAGCGGTCGTGGAACTGATCGCGCTCGACGAGGCGCAAATCAAATATTCCACCGTGCAAAACTGGTATCCGGGCGATGCGCAGGGTCGTGGAGGCATTTATAATTTCGTTACCAAGCGCGGTCTTTGCAAAGGCCGGAACTCGAAAATTTCCTGGACGCAAGTTGAGACCGGCTCAGCCATCACCTGGAAATATCCGAGCTGCATTTTGCAGGGCGATAATTCCGTGGGCGAATTTTATTCCGTGGCGGTGGTGAATAATTACCAACAGGCGGATACCGGCACCAAGATGATTCACATCGGCAAGAACACGCGTAGCACGATCATATCGAAAGGCATTTCGGCCGGGCGCGGGCAAAACAGCTATCGCGGGCTGGTGAAAATCCAGAAGAGCGCGGCCAACGCGCGCAACTTCTCGCAATGCGACTCGATGCTGATTGGCGACCGTTGCGGCGCGCACACGTTTCCGTATATCGAGGTGAAGAACACCTCGGCATCGGTGGAGCACGAAGCGACCACTTCAAAAATCGGTGAAGACCAGATTTTTTACTGCAATCAACGCGGGCTTTCGACGCAGGACGCCGTGAACATGATCGTGAACGGTTTCTGCAAGGAAGTCTTCAAAGAACTCCCGATGGAATTTGCCGTCGAGGCGCAGAAGCTTCTGGGCGTGAGCCTGGAAGGCAGCGTGGGATAAGGGCATGAAAGACAAACAAGTCGCAATCGAAACGATCAACCATCTGCCCGAAGATGCTTCGATGGAGCAAATCGCGGAAGAGTTGCAAATCATGGCCGCGCTTCGGAAGGGTAAGGAAGACATAAAAGCAGGCCGCACGAAATCTCATGCTGAAGTCGAGAAGATGGTTGAAGCATGGATTTCAAAGTAATCTGGGCTGACTCAGCCATCGCTGATCTAAAGGACATTTGCGAATACATTTCTCGCGACAATCCAGCGGCATCAGAAAAAACAGGCCGGGGCATTTTGAGCCATGTAAAAATTTTGGAAACCTTTCCGTTCATCGGCCCGGCGTATCCCCGAGGCTCCAGCGGAATTATCCGGGAAATTGTTTACGGTAATTATCGAATTTTTTACGAAGTAGAACAAAAATCAAAAGTCGTCCACGTAATGCGTATCTGGCATGGCGCGCGTGGCGAACCTGAACTTAGAAAATGAGCAAACCTATTCTTGAAATCAAAGACCTTCACGCGGGTGTGGAGGGCAAACAAATTCTGAAGGGCGTCAGCCTCACCATCAATCCCGGCGAAGTCCACGCGGTCATGGGACCGAATGGCAGCGGCAAAAGCACGCTGGCCGCGGTGCTCGCGGGCCGCGACGGCTACGACATCTCCGGCGGCGAGGTTATTTATAACGGCCACGATCTGCTCGACCTCGATCCGGAGGAACGCGCGCGCGAAGGTTTGTTTCTCGCTTTTCAATACCCGGTCGAAATCCCCGGCGTGAACAGCACCTATTTTCTCAAGGCGGCGCTCAACGAAATCCGCAAGGCCAAGGGCGAGTCGGAATTGGATGCCATGGAATTCCTGCAACTCGTCAAAGAAAAAATGAAGTTGCTCGAACTGAAGGACGATTTGCTCAAGCGCTCAGTCAATGAAGGCTTCTCAGGCGGCGAAAAGAAACGCGCGGAAATTTTCCAGATGGCCGTGCTCGAACCGAAACTTGCCATTCTCGACGAAACCGATTCCGGCCTGGATATCGACGCCCTCAAAATCGTGTCCCACGGCGTGAATAAATTGAAGCGCGCCGACAACGCACAATTGGTCATTACTCATTATCAACGGCTGCTGAATTACATCGTGCCGGATTTCGTCCATGTCCTCGTGGACGGCCGCATCGTGAAGTCCGGCGACAAGAGCCTGGCTCTCGAACTCGAGGCGAAGGGTTATGATTGGATTACTGCCGGCCATGCGGTGCCTGCGTAACGGGGCGCCGATCTGCAACCCGGTGCATTTGTGGCACGATTGAGGCAATTGCCAGCGGGAAGCCGGCGCTCCCAGGTGCAGCTAAAGCTTGCGGCTGCAAAAGGCCGCTTTTAGGCTGCCGCTGATGCGTCTGCTTGATCGCTATTTATTGCGCGAGTTCCTTTTCTGGCTCGCGATTTTATTCGGCGCATTTCTGGTGGTGTGGATTGCGTTCGACCTCAGCTTTGAACTGCATCGATTGCAGCAATATCATTTGCGCGGGAAGGATGTGCTTGAATATTACCTTTTCGAGATCCCGGAATTCATTCCCATCGCTCTGCCGGTTTCCCTCCTGCTGGCGCTGCTGACGGTGGTCACCAATCACGCGCGGCACAACGAAATCACCGCGATGCGCGCCGCCGGCATCAGCCTCGGCCGGGTATGCCTGCCTTATGTGCTCGCGGGATTTTTTTTGAGCGTGGCTCTTCTGGCGTTTAACGAGTATCTGGCGCCCGGCGCCGCCGACCGGGCGGATGAAGTTTTAAAGAAACGCGTGGAGCCGAAATCGCAGGCAGACCGGAATTTGATCCGGTCGCTCACTTTCATTAATTCCAGCATCGGCGGGATCGGACGGGTGTGGAACACGCCAGTTTACAACACTCGGACGCACCAGATGTCCCAACCGCAAGTGGCATGGCCCACCAACGGCACATCATACCTGAAGCTTACCGCGGAAACTGCCGTCTGGACCAATCATGTGTGGCTATTCACGGGCGACGTCACAGAAACTCTCAACAATATTCGGATATTAAAAACGAACGCCTTGGCGATACCGGAATTCACCGAAACGCCACGGGAAATTTTGAGTGAAATCAAGGTCAATGCGTACCGCAGCACGACCACCAAAACGCGCCGGGCGGACATACCACTCGCGGATATCGTGAATTATTTGAAGTTGAACCCGCACCCGGACCGGAAGATGCGGGACTGGCTTTACACAAAATTGCACGGGCGATTTGCCGGGCCATTTGCCTGCCTAGTGGTGGTGTTCGTCGCGATCCCGTTTGCGGCCGCGTCGGGGCGCAGGAATGTTTTCGTGGGCGTGGCAGCGAGTATTTTTATTTTCTTCGCGTATTTCGTGTTGCAACAGGTGGGTCTCACTTTCGGAGAAACCGGCTGGATGCCTTCCTGGCTGGGCGCGTGGTTTCCGAACCTGTTCTTCGGTATCGGCGGGGTGTTCCTGATGTCGAGGGTGAGGTGAAGCAGGACAGGCGTCTCGCCTGTCTCTGACTTCAAGCGAAATCAAAAGATGGAGACAGGCAAGATGCCTGTCCTACAGTTAAGGAGTTGAGAGTTGAGAGTGGCGCTGGTATCTACTTCGGCTATCGAGTCTCAATCACCAACTGAACTGGAGCAATTGAAGGGACGTTACGAGCGGCTGAACCTGCTTTATCACGTCGGGAACGTCATCCACTCCACGCTCGACCCGCAGGAAGCGTTGCAATTGATTGTCAACGAAGCCGTGCGCGTCATGCGCGCCTCCTCCGGCTCGGTGGTGCTTATCAATCCAACCACCAGCTTCCTTGAGATTCAGGCTTCCAAAGGGCTGCCGGAGAACGCGGCGGAATTGAAATTGCGCGTCGGCGAAGGCATCACCGGCTGGGTCGCGCGCGTCGGTCAACCGGCGCGCATCGGCGACGTGGCGCGCGACGCGCGATACATTATGCTGCAGCGTAACGTTCGCTCCGAATTGGCCGTGCCGCTCGAAGTAAACGGCGAAGTGCGCGGCGTGTTAAACGTGGATTCAGACCTTGAGAACGCGTTCAGCGCAGACGACCAGGAACTGCTGGAGGCGCTGGCGGTGCAGGCCTCGCGCGTAATTAACAACACGTGGCTGTACGAGCAGTTGCGGCTCAAGGCGCGCCTCTTCGAATCGCTCGCGAACGTCAGCCGCACCATTAATTCCACGCTCAACCTCGACGAGGCGCTGCAAGTCGTGACGGCGGAGGTATGCGTGTTGATGCGGGCGAAGGTGTGTTCGCTGATGATGCTTGATGAATCGCGCGAATGGCTGGATTTGCGGGCCAGCTACGGAGCGGGCGAAACGTATGTCAGCAAACCGCGGCTCAGCCTCAGCGAAAGCCTGCTCGGCGTGGTGGTGCGACGCAAGAAACCGTTGCAAGTCGCGAACGTCCAGATCTCGAGCCGTTATCAGAACGTGGAAGTGGCGCGGCGCGAAGGGCTGGTTTCGCTCTTGAGCGTGCCGCTTTTGTTCGCGGGCCAGGCCATTGGGACATTGAGCGTTTACACGGGCCAACCGTATAATTTTTCCAACGAGGAAATCCGGATTCTCTCGGCGTTGGCGGAACTTTCCGCGATTGCCATCGAAAAAGCGCGGCTCTACGAACGCATCGTGGACGTGGAAGAGCAGTTGCGGCAGAACGAAAAGCTTTCCGCGCTGGGATTGCTCGCGGCGGAGGTTGCGCATGAGATTCGCAACCCGCTGACGGTGATGAAAATGTTGTATCACTCGCTGGATTTGAAATTTCCTGCCGGCGATCCGCGGACCAAGGACGCGCGCATCATCAGCGAGAAAATCGAGCACTTGAATAAAATCGTGGAGCAAATTCTCGCGTTCGCACGCACGAGCGAGCCGAAACTCGCGCCGGTGAATTTGAACCAATTGCTGGACGAACTGGGGCTGCTCGTCCGGCACAAGCTGAAGAACCAAAATGTGGTCTGGAAAACAAAGCTCCAGCCGAATCTGCCGGCGATCACCGGCGATGCCACGCAATTGGAGCAGGCGTTTTTAAACCTGATCCTCAACGCCACGGAAGCGATGCCGAGGGGTGGCACTTTGACCATCAGCGCCCGGACCGCGCACGCCGCGGGGAGCGGCACTCGCACGCCACTGATTATCATCGAGTTCAGGGACACTGGCGAGGGAATGACCGAGGAACAACAACAACGCGCGTTCACGTCGCTGCTAAATACCACCAAACGCACCGGGACAGGTTTGGGCCTGGCGATTGTTCATCGCATTGTGGAGGCGCATCACGGAAAGCTCACGCTGCGTTCCAAACGCGGCGAAGGCACGGTGATCCGCGTTCTGCTACCGCAGTGATTTTTTGAAACCAGTGGAGGTGATTATTTTCCGGCCGGCACCGCGTTCATTTGCGGCGGGGAAAGATGCGTGAGCGCGTAAAGCATCAAGTACGCGACGAAGACAAAGGCGGCGAACATCATCGAAAAAGTCACTGAACTGCCGAAAACGGAAGGTTGCGCGGCCCAGTTGCCGATCAAATGAAACATTTTTCCCGGAGCGATGACGTCCCAGCTGTTCAGCCGCAGAAAACGCCCGAGGCAAATGCCGAAGCCACTCAGCAGCGCCACCGCCGCGATGAACAGCCAACTGGCCAGTTCCCCTGCCATACGCCTCACGGCGGATTGCATGAGGTAAAGCGAAACGAAACCGACGATTAGGCCGGTGAGTGCGTTGATCAGGATCAGCATGAGATCCGTCCAGAAATGGCTGTAGAAAAGTCTCAAGTGAACTATGTCGGTGAAGATATAAGGCGCGTTCGGAAAAAACAGGAGCCACGCGCCCCCGAAAGCGGCGAATCGCCAACCCGGGTTGACGTTCTCTTTTTGGTGGTCGCGCGCCAGCAAGGCAAAAGCCATGGGTATCCAGGCGAGGAAGAGGTTCCAAATTAAAAAGGCGTAGTGCGAATCGCGCATCCAGGCCATCCGCGTGATCACCATCGCCACGCTCACGGCGGACGCGAACGAAAGGGCCAACATTGGCACCAGGGTTTCCCGCTGAAACATTAATCGAAAAACTTTCATAAAATCAGTAAACGTTCGACCTCCGAGCTTACCATATTGCTCAAAACGGGGACAGAGGCATCCATTGGCCAGCAGTTTCCCTGCCGCCTTTGAACCTGATTAGCAAAGCTTTGCACACGAATGACGGCACGTTTGTGCATGCCTTCTCCCGTTTACTAGAGCGGCTAAAAAAATACTGTCGTTTCGCTCAGTTATCCCCACTTGTCGGGACTCCTTCGCCGACGCCTCGCCAAAGGCCAAAAATCCTCGTTCCGAAACGGCTACAGTATTTTTTTAACCGCCCTAGACCTTTCGTCGCCAATTCCTTTAGTCGCAGAGCGACTCTGGAAATTAGCCAGCCACGAAGTGGCTGGTGCTCGAACCAAATCGGTTTCGTCCTGAAAGGACGATGGAAATATCACCACAAATATTTTTCCTCATACGCCACCTCATGTTTCTTAAGAAACGCCATATATTCTTCCTGAAAGGTTTTCGTCCGATGATGTTCAACCTGGTTTATGATGTATTCTTTGGTTGCTTCGCGGTTCGATACACTTACGGTAAACGCGCCATAACCCTGTTGCCACGCGAAATCTTTCGCCGCGATTGTTTCGTGGATCCAGCGTGAGGAAGTTTGTTTAACGTCCTGGACAAACGACGCCAGCGTGTGCGTGGCCTTCAGTCCCACCAAAAGATGGACATGATCAGCGACGCCGCCAATGGACTCGGGGAAAGCATCGGCCGCGCGAATCAATCCGCCAAGATATTCATGCAACCGCGCACGCCATTGTTCAGCTATATATGGATGCCGATCCTTAGTACTGAATATGACATGGTAATGGAGACTTAAATGAGTTGATGGCATAATTAAACAACGGTGTCAGTTACATATCGGAAAGAAGCGATGTCTCGAAGGGACGATGGAAAGCTCGGTATTCTGGTGGACATTCCGTAAATTGTCCGTCGTCCCTTTGGGACGAAAAATATCGTGGTCGATGCGCCCCAGCCACTTCGTGGCTGGCTAATTTCCTGTCGCCTCTTCGAGGCTACTTCCCCCACCCCGCCGCAGAAAAAAAGTGGAAGATAAGAATCTTAAGCCAACAATTTCTGCCATCTCGCGAGCTGCTGCGCGACTTCTTTGGTGCCGGGCGCGCCGGTGATGTTTCGCCGGGCCATTGCGGTCTTCAGATTGAACACGCCCAGCGCATCGCGGCCGAAATGTTTGTCCACGGATTGCAATTGGGAAACGGTCAGTTGATTCAACGGTTTGCCTGAGATTTCAGCCAGCGCCACGACTGCGCCGACCACATGATGCGCTTCGCGGAACGGCATTCCCTTCCGCACGAGATAATCAGCGAGGTCCGTCGCGAGCAATGCCGGGTCGCTCGCCGCGGCCTGGCAGGCGTCGCGATTCACCTTCGTATTTTTCAGCATCGCTGCCGTCAGTCGCACGGTGGCGCGAACGGTGTCCACCGTGTCGAACAATTGTTCTTTGTCCTCCTGCAAATCGCGGTTGTAAGTCATCGGCAGGCCTTTCAATAACGTGAGCAGCGCCACCAGATTTCCAATGACCCGCGCGCTCTTGCCTCGCGCGAGTTCTGCGATGTCCGGATTTTTCTTTTGCGGCATCAGCGACGAGCCGGTGGTGTAGGCATCGGCGATTTTGATGAAATTAAACTCCGCGCTAGCCCAGAGGATAACGTCCTCCGCGAGCCGCGAAAGATGCACGGCGATCAGGGCCGCGATGGCGCAAAACTCAACCGCGAAATCGCGGTCGCTCACGGCGTCCATGGAATTCTGCGAAACTTTCGCTTTGCCTTTGCCATCCACAAAGCCCAGCAGCTTGGCGACCATCTCGCGTTTCAGCGGGAGCGTGGAGCCGGCGATGGCGCCGCTGCCGAGCGGACAGACGTTCACGCGCAAAAAACAATCTTCCAGCCGCGCGTAATCGCGATCCAGCATTTCGACGTAAGCCAGCAAATGATGCGCGAGATAAACCGGTTGAGCCCGTTGCAGGTGCGTGTAGCCGGGAATTACCACGTCTGAATTTTTTGCGCCGAGTTCCACGAGCGCCTTTTGCAGGCCGCGCAGTCCGGCCATCAGCTCAAAGATTTCGTCCCGCAGCCACATTCGTACATCGAGCGCGACCTGATCATTGCGCGAGCGGCCAGTGTGAAGCTTCGCACCCGCCGGCACCCGGCGCGTCAGTTCGGCCTCGATGTTCATGTGGACGTCTTCGAGTTCCGCGCGCCAGTGGAAACGTCCCAATTGAATTTCCCGGGCGATGCCATCGAAGCCTTTTAAAATCGCCTTTAATTCCGCACCGGTCAGGACGCCGATTTTTTGAAGCATCGTCGCGTGGACCATTGAGCCGAGAATGTCGTGCTTCCAAAGCCGCCAATCGAAAGAGATGGATTCGGTAAACCGCGCCACGTCCGCCGATGGCCCGTTCGCGAAGCGCCCGCTGCGAGAAACTGGAGAATTTTTTTTCATGCCCAGCTTGAAATCTGCGTCAAGATTGACAAAAAGTCACTTGGAATAGCGAAGGCGATAGCGAGTGAACCAGACGATGCTTATTGTAGGGACCAGGACCAATATCGCAATAAAACCGTAAAGTTCTCGACGACGGCTTGCCGATTCTTGAATCCATTGTCGTATGTCCGTGGCGCGTTCCTTGAGAAGTTCAGCTTGCGGGGAACCGAGCGAGATCGCTTTGTCAAAGGCGATAGCAGCAAGGTGATAATTGAGTTTCTTCCAGGCGGCGATTCCAAGCATTGTAAAACAAGCGGGGTCTTTCGGATTCATCTGAGCCATGTAGATCACGCCGCCCTCGAAATTCGCGCCGTCAAGAAGGTCCCAATTCGTTCGATAAGCCGGCGCAGAATCCATTAATGCCATGACCGCGAGCATTTGCCGAGCTACGGTTTTGTCCTGATTGGTTTGAAGGGCCGAGCGATAATCCCGTTCTGCCCTTTCAAAATTATTGGTATAATCCCCGGCTTTCCCATCGAACATGCCGTCGTAAAAGTGAGGATCAAAATGCCCGTACCGTGAAACCAAAAAAGGAGCCGTGCATTCATCCACGTAAACATGGCGAGCTTGATATTTTGAATCGCGAACCAGATATTGCAACAAAGCCAAATGATATTTCTCGAGGCCGAAGTGGGCATCGGGATTTATTTCCAGATCGCGGGCGATTTCGTGCTCGGCATCCTGATAGCGACCGAGCAAATGATAAGCCGTGCCCAAATTTGCATGGATGCCGTAATCATTCGGAAATTTTTTAACGACAGGCTCCAAAAGTTTCACAGCCATTTCCGACTGACTCAAGCGAATATAGGAACCCGCCAGGTTGTTCCACCAATCTACATCGTTTTCCTGACGATTTGCCTCGAGGCTTTTGATGGTGGCGCGAAGTTCGTTGGTGTTTTCCGCTATCGGGTCGTTGTGAAGTATGGTTTGGGCAAGGTCGTAGTTCCGTGATTTTTCGCGCGAGAGCGATTGTGCGTCCCAAACACAAGCGGTCACTGTCAGCGGAAGAAAAGTGATTAACAGAATCCTCAGCAGAGTTTGCATGGGTCGTATGTCATTTTGACAAGGGCGAAAAGGAAAAGTCACGCTCGAACGCCGGAGGTAATTCATGATCGCAGGCGCAATGGTTCCGTCCGCTGAACGCGGACGGCGACGCCGCAGCGCGGCGTCTCTACCCTCAATGATGCTTGATGAACACGAGGATGAGGCCCAATAGCACGGAAAATAAAATAACGACGAAGAAGATGAATCGGTTACGCGCCACGCGTTTCTCGTAGCGCAATGGCCGCAGGCCCTGCACGCCGCCGGCGGCGAGGTAGTGGACCAGCTTGGGATTATTTGTGGACGGACCGCGAAAATGATTGCGGAGGCGACGCAACAGCGCAGGCAAATCGTATTTCCGCACGCCCAAATCGTTGTAGTGTTCCGGCGTCGCGGTTTCAGCGCGTGACTTCAGGCGGGCCTGGTCCACGTCTTCAAAAATAGGCTCTTGAAGCTTCGCGGTTTCGGGTTTTGCGTTTCGCGTTTCGGGTTTGGAAGGCGGCGCTTCGGATTCCTGTGCGCGTTGAATGGTTTCGCCGTGAGGGATGGCGGTGGATCGCAATTTTGCCGGGGGCGGAGCTTGCTGAATTTTGGAATCGAGGCTCTTAATCTGCGCTTCGAGCGCGGCAATCTCCTCATTCAGCGCGCGGGCGCGGTCTGAAATTGGGTCTGGTTTTTTCTTGAACCATGCCATGCAATGGACTGTTCAACGGCGCGACAGCAAAATCGCGACGAATACACCCAGCGCCGCGAGAGCGATCAACGCCAGTGGCCAGGTCAACGCGAGGCCGAGTTTGCACATCTCGCCGAAACTGCGGTTGCCGCCCACCAATGTTTCGGGCGCAGACGGCTCGCGGGGAACGTTGGCCGCAGGTTTTTCTCCAGTCAACACAGGGAATTTCAATCGCGCTGAGTTCCATTCCATGCGGCCGTTTTCGATGGCGGTCAAGGCGCGGGTCAGTTCCACGTTGAAATTTTCCGTGTTCCACGTTTCTTCGCGGACGGCCTCGACCTTGGAAAGGACATCGCGGAAATCGGCAATGGTTTTGGCCATTTGCTCGGCATCGCGGCGCGCGGTGAATTCGGCTTCTTCGAGCAGGCCGAGGCCGCGAGTGAGATTGTGAATCATCTCGTGGCGGCCGGTCTGAAATTCCATCTGACGCCGGCGGGTTTCCTCGAGGGCGGAGCGTTCGCGTTCCAATTCCTCCTGGGCGCGTTTCAGTTCGAGGAGTTTTTGCTGCGTGTCAGCCACGCGGGTATCGACTTCCTCGCGAGTGGGCGCGCGCGACGAGACGCCGGACGCAGCCTGTGCTTTGCGCGCCTGAAAATCGTCATCGACAAAATCTGCGGGATCAAAGTCGGACATAAACCGAGTTTAGGCCGCGTGCGGGAAAGTGTAAAGTGGTGTTCTTGGCGAAGGAGAGCGCAGTTTTTAAGGTTACGCTCTTTGAAGTCGCATTATCGAAGAAGTGGGCGTTTTGAAAGTTCGCCCTAAACCATCGTCCTACAAGCCGGAGGCTTGATGGAAATTAGCCGGGGATAACATCCCCGGTAATGGAGTCGGAAAAATAATATCGCCCCGGCAGGGGCGACGGAATTTCACCACAAATACCGCTCATCATATTCCACGCCGCTGGATTTCAAAAATTCGACATACTCTTCCTGGAAGGTTTTCTTGTGCGCGGAACCCAATTAATAAATGGACGTGATCCGCAACACCCCCTACCGCTTCGGGTACGACCTCCAAAGTGCGGAGCGCGCCATCCAAGTAAGCATGAAAACGCGGGCGCCAATCCGGTGCGATAAGCGGGCGCTGGTGCTTGGTGCCGAAAATGACGTGGCAATGGAGACTTAGATGGGTTGATGACATGTTTTCCGGCGCCCCTCCGGGGCGCGGTTATATCGTCGGACGTATTTCCGGGGATGTTATCCCCGGCTAATTTCCGGCAGCCCTCCGGGCTGCTTCGCATTAGTAGCCGTGGACTTACTTCGTAGCCAACCGGGTTTGATTCAGCCAGCTGGATTTATTTCGCAAGCAGTTGGGCTACTTCGCTGACTGCTGGGTTTGCTTTGCCGCCGGCTCGGTTTGCTTCGCTCCGTAGACCGTCAAATCAGTTTAGGCCCATTCGTATTGCGGACAGATTCCCTGCATCCCCGCCAGGACTCGTATCGCCTTATTTTCAATCGGAGCCAATACCCTTTATCTTTGTCCCGACTGCTTTACTTCCCCCACTGTGGATTTTCGATGAAGGCGTAGCAGAGCATGTGGCAGATGGCCATTTGAGCGTCTTCGACGCGGCCGTAATGCGTGTCGTTGATGGTGATGACATTCTCAGCCACTTCGGCCATGCGACCGCGTTTGGCACCGACCAACGCAATCGTTTTCAGCCCGTGCTTTCGTGCCCAGTCGAGCGCCTTCACGCAATTGGGCGAGTTGCCGCTCACGCTGATGCCTAGCGCGATGTCACCGGGCTTGCCGTAATTCTGAAGTTGCCCGACAAAAACGTCCTCGTAGGAATAATCATTCGCGAGCGCGGTCATCCAGCTCACGTTGTCGTTCAGCGTGATCACGCGAAAACGTTTGCCGACTTTATCGGAGGCGCCTTTGCCGAGATCGGTCGCGAAATGCGAGGAGTTCGAGGCGCTGCCGCCATTGCCGAAGACAAAAATCTGGCGGTCGTCCTTGAGCGCGCCGCGCAACAACTCAATCAATTGTGCCGTTCCCTCAACAGGAATGGACTCCAACGCGGCTTTTTGCGCTTTCAGATAATCACTAATCCACTGATTCATGGCAGGAGAATGCAGAATGAAGAAGGCAGAATGAAGAAGAAAATCAGACAAAACCGAAACATTTCTTCATCCTGGCTTCTACCTTCTTCCTTTTAGAAATAATCAGGCTCATTGCCGGGTTTCCACTTGATGTTGCAACCGATGCTGGGCTTTTGACTGGTGGAAACGGGTTTGCCGGCCAGCACCGCATCCAGGGCCGCGCGTAAATCTTTTCCGGTCACGGGCGATCCGTTGCCCGGTCGGCTGTCATCGAACTGTCCGCGATAAACGAGGCGGTGGTCCTGGTCGAACAGATAAAAATCCGGAGTGCAGGCGGCGCGATACCCTTTGGCGACAGCTTGTGTAGCGTCGTAAAGATACGGGAAATTATAACCGGCGGCTTTGGCTTCCTCCTTCATTTTATCCGGCCCGTCCTGCGGATAATTCTCCGTGTCGTTCGAGCTGATCGCCGCGATGGCGGCGCCGCGCGAGAGGTAATCGCGTCCCAATTGCGCAAGCCCGGCGCGGATATGCTTCACGTACGGGCAATGGTTGCAGATGAACATCACGAGCAACGGCTTGCCCTTGAAATCGGCGAGCGACATCGTTTTTCCGCTGACGTCCGGCAATTGAAAATCGGGCGCCGCCGTGCCGAGCGGCAGCATGGTGGAATTGACAGCAACCATGGGAAGAATCTGGAACGCCTGCCGCGGGTTGTCGAATGAAAACTTGGCGGGGTGCCCGAGCTTTTATTTTTGCGCAGCGCCAAAAACCTTTTGCAACAAATCGGTCGTGCGCGCGGCGGGGTTGGCGCGAATCTTCGCTTCTTCATCCGCCACCATTTTGAACAAACCGTCGAGCGCTTTGTTCGTGACGTAAGTATCCACGTCCATCGCGTCCGAACCAAGGTATCCGCCGAGAGATTTGGTCAGTGAGTTTTCCGATCCGGACGCCGCGGCGGTCATTTTCTTGTAGGCAGAAGTGACGCCGGCGGACGCGGTGGCCTTTTGCACAATCGGTTGAAAGCGGGCGAATAAATTGGTGGAGGTGGTGCGCTTGAAGTATTGCGTGGCCGCGTCGTTTGGCCCGGTCAAAATTGTTTTGGCGTCATCGATGCTCATCTGGCCGACCGCATCGGCGAAAACGCTTGTGGCGGCGGGCACGGCCTGTTCGGCGGCGCGGTTCATGGCGGTTACGAAATCGTCCGCCAGCTTGTCTTGCTTGAGCGAGCGCAAGGTTTTTTCCACCAGCTGCAATTTCGCCGGCATCGGGATTTTGACATTCAGGTTCGTCATAAAACCGCCGCTGTGCCCGAGTTGGCCGACGGCGTGTTGCAGGCCGTTGCTCAAGGCCTGCTTGAGCCCGCCGACCAGTTGATCGGACGACAAAGCGTTTAGCGCCGCTGAAGCGGTTCCCGAACCGGATGCCGAGGCCGGGGCGGAGTTGCTGACGACGGATCCGAGTTGGTCGAATATTCCGGCCCGGCTGGAAACGGACGTGACCAGTACAGCAACCAGGATTGCGAACAGACGACGATGTGAGTTCATAGTTGGGGGATTGATACGAGAAGTGTGCGCCCATATTTTTCGCATGTCAACCCGCCGGAAACGCCGTAACTTGCTGGCATGACGCTCGAGAAAGCCAAAGCGCGCCACGACCAGCTAGCCGATGAGATTCGCCGGCACGATCATGCTTATCATGTGCTCGCGCAACCCAGCATCAGCGACCGCGATTACGACCGGCTCTATCACGAACTGCTCGATTTGGAGAAAGAATTTCCGCAACTCGCCACGCCCGATTCACCAAGCCAACGCGTCGGCGGAACGCCGTTGAAGGAGTTCAAACCGGTAAAGCACCTGGTGCCGATGCTGAGTTTGGACAATACCTATTCACAACAGGAGCTGCGCGATTTTGTCGCCCGCGTGCAACGGATCCTGCCGAATGAAACGCTGGATTGGGTGGTGGAGCCGAAGGTGGATGGCGTGGCGATTAGTCTGCGCTATGAAAACGGTTCGTTCACCGTGGGCGCAACCCGCGGCGACGGCTCGACTGGCGATGACATTACTCCGAACCTGCGGACGATTCGAAGCATTCCGCAGCGGTTGCATGGAGACAAAAAGAACGGCGGCGCCGGTTTATTGGAAGTGCGTGGTGAAGTTTTTCTGACCAAAACCGGTTTTGAAAAATTGAATGTGGAGCGCAAAGCGGCCGGCGAAGAAACTTTTGCGAATCCCCGCAATGCCGCTGCCGGCTCACTCAAGCAACTCGATGCGCGGCTCGTGGCCAAACGCCCGCTGGACATCGTTGTTTATGGTCTCGGCAGTGTGGAGGGCGCGGCCCGGCAGCCCCAGACGCACGAGGAGATGCTGGCGTGGTTGAAAACGCTCGGCTTTAAAACGCCAGAGTGGACGCGGCATTGCAAATCCGCCGATGAACTTGTCACGGCCATCGACGACCTGGACAAGCTGCGAAAAACATTCCCTTACGAAACCGACGGTGCAGTCATCAAACTGAATTCCTACGCGCAACGGGAGCGGGCGGGGTTTACCTCCAAAGCGCCGCGCTGGGCCATCGCTTACAAATACGCCGCCGAACAAGCGGAGACGAAGGTTTTGGGAATCATGATCACCGTGGGCCGCACTGGCGCGATCACGCCGACCGCGGAACTTGAGCCGGTGTTTCTCGCAGGGAGCACGATTAGCCGCGCGACGTTGCACAACGAGGATTACATCCGCAAAAAAGACGTGCGCATCGGCGACACGGTCACGATTGAAAAAGCCGGCGAAGTCATTCCCAAAGTTGTGGATGTTGTTTTGACGAAACGGATCGGGAAGGAAGTTTCGTTTCAATATCCCAAAATCTGTCCTGAGTGCGGATCCAAATTACAGAAGGAAATGCTGGGCGACGAAGATGAAGGTTCAGTCTGGCGCTGCCCTAACGCCGATTGCCCGGCACAGGTGCGGGGACACATCGAACATTGGTGCGCGCGCGGGGCGATGGACATTGAAGGCGGCGGCGAAGTGCTCGTTTATCAACTGGTAAAAAGCGGGCTCGTGCGCGATGTAGCGGAACTGTATTCGCTCAAGCTCGATGAAGTCGCCAATCTCGAACGGATGGGCAAAAAGTCGGCGCAAAATTTTCTCGACGGCATCGCGGCCAGCAAATCACGCGATGCCTGGCGCGTGCTTTACGGGCTTGGCATTTTGCATGTGGGCACCGGAGCGTCCAAATCGCTCGGCAAACACTTTCAGACGCTCGACGACATTTTCAGCGCGAATGCCGAGCAATTGATGGAAGCCGAAGACATCGGCGATGTGATCGCGGGAAGTCTTACGCAATGGTTTGCCGACTCGCGAAATCGGGACCTGATTAATCGCCTGCGCAAGGCGGGCTTGAATTTCAATTCCGAGCTTTATCAGCCGCGCGCCGCGGCTGGGCCATTTGCCGGAAAAACTTTTGTGCTCACCGGCACCTTGCCGAATTTGAAACGCGAGGAGGCGGCGGCGAAGATTGAAGCAGCCGGTGGAAAAGTGAGCGGCAGCGTGAGCAAGAAAACGGATTTTGTGGTCGCGGGCGAAGATGCTGGTTCAAAACTCGACAAGGCCGCTGCGCTGGGCGTCAAAATCATCGACGAGGCGGAATTGCTGAGGATGCTCGAGTAAATTGCGGGCAAGCGGCTGAGGGCTGCCGCAATCCAAAACCTAGCGGAATTGTCGCGACCCGCAACGCGCGGAGGCCACCTGATTACTGTCTCACAATCAGACGCGCATTTTTCAGTTTGTATACTTCACAGACGGTGGCTAAACGAGGCCTCGATTGGTCATTTTTTGTCTTCTTCAATCAGGCTGTAAACACAGCGGTTTCTTCACTTTTTCCGTTCGCTAAAAATCGTCCGTAAAAGACCCCAAGCGCTCCCTCCATGGCATCCGGGCAGCTAAAGCCAAGGAGCGAAAAAGCGCTTTGTGGAACCAACAACGCACAGATCATCCAATGCAGCGAACCGGACATTGTTCTGGGTCACGCAAATTATTTTTGCGCTCGCCATTTCCATCGCCGGCGCCCGCGAACATCCGCGCTACGTTGCCGGGCAAATTCTCGTGAAGCCGCGCGCCGGAGTTTCCGAATCGACTCTCGCGACCAAGCTCGGCAGGCGCGGCGCAGTTTCCCATCTCAAGTTGCAGCGCCTGAATGTGCGTGTCGTCAAAGTCTCTGAGGAGAATGTTGAAGCGACGCTGGCTGCGCTCAAGAATGATCCCGACATTGAATTTGCCGAGCGCGATTACGTGGCGGAAGTGGCGTTCGTGCCCAATGATTCCGACGTGGCAAACGAATGGCACCTTTCGAAAATTCAAGCGTTCCAGGCGTGGGACGGAACCATCGGCAACGGCAATGTTGTAGTGGCAGTTTTGGATTCGGGCGTGACCTTGAACCAACCGGATCTCGCCGGCCGAATTTTGCCCGGCTACGATTTTGTCAACACCAACCAAAACATCACGGATGATTTCGGTCACGGCACGGCGGTGACGGGAGTGATCGCCGCCAACGGCAACAACGGCCAGGGCGTCGCGGGTATCGCTTACGATTGCAGCGTGCTGCCGGTGAAGGTGATGGACAATAACGGATTCGCGCCTTATTCGACGATTGCCGCCGGCATCAAATACGCGGTGGACAACGGCGCACGGGTCATCAATCTCAGCATCGCGGGCAGCGCGCCTTCGGCGACGTTGCAGGACGCGATCGATTACGCCTGGAGCAACAACGTGGTCGTAGTAGCTGCCGCCGGGAACAACGCGGACAGCACGCCGCAATATCCCGCCGCGTGCAATCATGTGCTGGGCGTTTCCTCCACCGCGCCCGACGATTCGTTGTCATATTTTTCGAGTTTCGGCAGTGACATAAAAATTTCCGCGCCCGGGGAAACCATCTGGACCACTCAATCTGATTTGAACAATCCTTATGGTCCCTGGCGCGGGACTTCCTTCGCCTCGCCGGTTGTGGCGGCGGTGGCGGCGCTGGTCATTTCCGCCAATCCCACGCTGTCCAACGACCAGATTGTTTCGCTGCTGGAGCAATCCGCGGACGACATCGGGGCGCCGGGCTATGATACGTCCTTCGGTTACGGCCGCGTGAATGCGTTGCGGGCGGTGAGCGCCGCGAGCGCGCTGCCGGGCGCGGTTTCGCCCGCACCGCAGGCTGCGCCGTCGGTGGTTCTGTCCACGCCTAACGCCAATGCACAATTTGCCCTGGGCACAAATATTTCGCTGCAAGTCGTCGGTTCGGCAAGCCATGCGGGCGGGGTCATCACCAATGTCGCGCTCATCGTTAATGGTGTGCAACTCGCCGACGGATCGGCGTCGCCGTTCAGTTTAAATTGGACGCCTACGCAGGCGGGCGAGTACTCCGTTGTCGCGGTTGTCGCCGATGACGGCGGTCTTATCGCAACTTCTTCGGCGATCAATATTTTGGTGACAAATTCGGCAACACCGCCGCCGCCTGTGACTCCTCCGCCGTCCTCCAGCGCGACTCTGGCGGTGCAAACCACGGGGGTGGGAATCGTTTCTCCGAAATTAAACGGGGCACAACTTTTGGTGGGCAAAACCTATACCTTGCGGGCCAGGGCAGGCGCGGGCCAGGTGTTTGCAGGCTGGAGCGGCGCTGCATCCTCTTCACCCACACTGACGTTCGTGATGCAATCGAACCTGGTGCTCACGGCGAATTTCATTCCCAATCCGTTCCTGGCGGTGAAAGGAAATTACGCCGGCCTCGCTGCGAATACGGATGTCGTGACGCCGGAAAACTCCGGCTATTTTGGATTAACGGTCGCCGCCTCGGGTGCGTTCAGCGGCAAGCTGTTGTTTGGCGGCGGGCGCTATCCGTTTCACGGAAAATTGGATTTGGGTGGCAACGCGGCGGTGGCGGTCAGCCGCGGAAAACTTTCGAGCCCGTTAATGATGACGCTGCATACGGACCTCTCGAATGGCACGGATCGAGTGAGCGGTTCGTTGACGAACGGTGCGTGGGTTTCCGCTGTGAGCGGCGACCGAAACGTCTTTAATTCGCGGCTCAATCCACCCGCGCAAGCTGGCTTGCGCGATTTCATTTTGCAGCGGGCGGACAATACCGCTGTCGAAGCGGGAGTGGGCGCGGGGAAAATCGCCGCCTCGGGCACGACCAGCGTGAGCGGCAGCCTCGACAATGGAACAAAATTTCGCGCCGCGAGTTTGCTAGCGAAAAATGGTGATTGTCCCTTTTACCTTTCGTTGAGCAAGGGCAACGAGGTGGTCATCGGCTGGCTCAATTTTCCGAAGGCGGACAATCCCACAGCGACCGGCACGGTGTTGTGGGTGAAGAGCGGGACGAATACTTTCAGCGCGCAATTGCAGGCGGCCTCGGCGCCGTAACGGCATGATACGAACAAACGCGAACGCCTGGGAGCGCTGGCGTCCCGCCGGCGAGTTTCGAGGTTCGGGCCGGCGAGACGCCGGCGCTCCCAGGAATTCATCGAGAGCCTCCTTACGTCGGCTGCTACAAAGTTTTTAAGCCCAATAGCGGTAATCGACCTCGGGAAAGATATTATCGCGCGCTTCGATCTGCTTCAGCCACGGGTCGTCCACGCTCGTGTTCGTGAGTTGTTCGTGCAACGCGAGAAAGCGAAACAAGTGATCTTTGACGCGTTTGCGCGCGTAATCGGGGCTGGTGCCGGTGCGCAGGATAAACGGCCAGTCGCTTGCCTGGGCGAGAAGAAGTTCGCGCGCGGCCTGCTTTAGCGCGCGCTCCTGCAACGGAGTTGCCCTGGGAAAATTCCGTGCGAGTTTTGTCATTCGCTCCTGCGCGACCTGAAGGTGCGGATAAATCCATTCGTTCGTTTCGTTCAACCACACGCGCCAATAGCCTTCTTCACCCCAACTGGACGCGCCGGGTCTGGCGACCTGGTTTGAGGGAAATTCTTTCAGGTACTCTTCCGGCGTCGTGAACGAGAAAACATTTTGATCGTAGTACGCTTTGCGGACAAAATAATCTAGGAACTCCGGCCCTTCATACCACCAATGCCCGAACAACTCGGCGTCATAAGGCGACAGCACGAGCGGCGGACGGTCCATGATGAGGGCGAGGCGCTCGATTTGCGCCACGCGCGCTTCGAGAAAATGCTGCGCGTGACCGGCGGCGATTTGCAACGCCGCCGCGCGATGGTAAACCTGCTTCTGCGACGAATCCCCGGTGATGCGAAAATATTTCAGGCCGGTAAAGCCGCGTTTGTCCGGCGCGGGCATGTAGGGCCGGACGTAATCCAGGTCGAGGTCGAACCCGATGTCGCGGTAAAAATCGCGATAGTTGACGTCGCCGGGATAACCTTCGTGTTTGCTCCAGACCTGTTTGGCGGAATCGAGGTCGCGTCCAAAAGCGGCAATGCCGTTGGGCGTAAAAATCGGCGCGAAAACCCCGTAACGCGGCCGCGGGTTCGCGTGCAACAAACCGTGCGTATCGGTGATGAACCAGCGGATGTTCGCCTCCTGAAGAACCGTTTCCACGCCGTCCACATACGCGCATTCCGGCAGCCAGATGCCGCGTGGGTCACGGCCAAAACAACTGCGATAATGATCGCGCGCGACGAGAATTTGCGCGCGCAGACTGGGTGCATGATTGGCCAGCAGCGGCAACAACGCGTGGGTGGCGGCGCTAGTGATGATTTCCAGCAGGCCCGCGTCCTGAAACGACGCGAAGGCCGCGACGAGATTTTTTTTGCGGGCGAAATAGTAATCGCGGATTTCGCCGAGCCGCTGGTGATACAATTGGGCGAGTTGATTCAGCGGCTTGTCCCAATGCGTGCGATGCAGTTCCTTTTCCGCGAGGTCAATGAGCGCCTCGAGATGCCGCACGTAACGATCCTGCAAAAGCGGGTCGAGCAGCATCGCGCACAACGTCGGCGTGAGCGTGAGCGTGAGCCGGGTGTCCATGCCGTCCCGCTGCCAGCGTTCCATCATTTGCAGCAGCGGCACATAGGTTTCGGTGATGGCTTCGAATAGCCAGTTTTCCTCCAGGAATTTCTCGTGCTCGGGATGCCGGACGAAGGGCAGATGCGCGTGGAGGATGAGCGAGAGGTGTCCTTGCATGTCGGGTCAGGAAAGCGGATGCGTCATTGGTCGGTATCTTCCGTATCGTCGATGTCGTCGGTCAATTGCTCGGCCAGCGATTCGCTTCCGGCAAATAAAATCACGCCCAGCAACAACAGCCCCGCGCCTATTATATAATGCCAGATATTGGTTTTGACCGGGTCAATGTGGTCATGCACCTGGATTTGATGGTGCTCGATTTCCAATCCGATTTCCAGCGCCCCAAAAACCATCAGTCCGCCAGCGATAATTTGAATGAGGGTGCGAACGGGGCGTTTCATTAGCAACGACAAACCGGCTTAGAAATTCTCCAACTGCAATTTCTGCAATGACGGATCCTGCGGATGCGCGCACACATCGCCGCGATATTCCGTTTGCCGGCTGAATTTCAACTCGGCGGCGCGCCCGTCTGTCTGGTCGGCGGAAATGGCGACCACCGGCATCTCGTAATTCCCATCCGGCAATGCGAAGCGATAGCTGAATGAACCATCGGAGCGCAATTTTATTTTTCGCCCGCCGATGGAAACGGTCGCGTCCGGCTCGGTCGCGCCATAAACAATCAGTTCGGCGTTCACGTTGAACCAGAAACCTTTCAACTTCTCCTGTTTGCCGGTGGGACTCGAAATTCCGGTGATTGCTTCCGAGGGCGAAGTGGGCGCGCCGGGGGCCAAAGCGCCCAGTTCCGCAGCGGTCATCGAGGCGAGTTCCTGCACCAGCTGGCGGCGAATCACTTCCGTAATTTCCATCGAGCCCATCCATACGCGTCGCACGTGGTCCATGCTGATGACTTCGGCCAGCGCGCGTTCCTGCGCGGGTATCCATGCGGACGGCTTCCACGCGGAGCGCTTTTTCCCGCGCGCGCTCTGAGGCAAAGACGCGGTTTGTGAAGGTGCGGTAGCGGGAGGAAACGAGATCGTTGAGATATGCGGCAATCCAGTGTGACCGTCGGCGCGCAATTCCTGCAACGCCTGGGCCAGCGGCGGATTTTCGTGCACGGCTTCCTTCACGAGCGAAAGTAATTTCTCCATCGGCACCTCAAACGGCATGGTGCTGAACTCGGCGGAAGTATCGGCAGACACGGCGTCCGGCGGTGTGAGCGTGGTGGCGGAAGTGGAAACCACGGTCCACTTATCGGCGGCGGAATAATAGCCGAGTTCCGCCAGGTAGCGCGTGTTCGCCTGCTCGACGTGCACAAACCAATGACGCGATTCCGGATGCACCTGGACTTCGACGGCGGGTTTGCCACGCGTCGCCTCAATATAGATGCGCACAACCAGATGGCCGTCGCGCGAATAGGCGTTGTAACGGCGCTGCTGGTCGCCCGACAAATCCCAATGTGCGTAAAGCCAATGGGGGTCGCGCGCGGCCAACAAAATCGCGCCGGTGCCGTACGATTCCGGCAGTTCGCCCTCCGTGGGAAGTTTTTCCACCCGCGCCTTTGGCCCAAGGGCATAACGCTGGCCCGGGCCGCTGACGTGGGACGGTCCCGATTTATCACCTTCGAGCAAAATAGCAGGAATTCGGGCCGGCGCTTTGCGAGCGGGGCGGGCGGCTTGTTTCACCGGTAGAGGAGGTGCAGTGAAGGTGTGTTTTTCTAGCGGGATTGTTTTTTCGGCCGCGGGAAGTTTTGTTATCGCAACGGGCTTTGTTAAAACGGCCGGTTTTGTTTCACCCGCGGATTTGGCGATAATCACAGGTTTGATGCCAATGACAGGCTTGATGCGAGGCTTGGGTTTTACAACGGCGTCCAGCTTCGCTTCGATCGCAGGCTTAATTGGAGCCGGCGGTTCTGGTTTGGCCACCGGTTTTTTCTCCTCGACGGGTTTGGCAGCAATCGCAGTTTTCGGTTCCTTCAAAGACTTGACTGCTGGCGGGGGTCGGGTCTCTGTCACCGGCTTGATCTCGGGCAATGGCTCCGGCTTGACCGGAGGCTTCGTTTCCTTCGCAGGCTTGACCGTGACCTTTTTGGTTTTGGCCTTGGGTTTGATTTCGACCGCTTTTGGCTTTGTCGCGGGCTTTGCTTTCACGGGCGTCACCGGTTTCTCAGTTTTTACGGCGAGTTTGCGGACTTTTTTTACAGCGGCGACCTTCGGCTTTTTGGAAGACTTAGGCTTCACGGTCTTCGCGCCTGTTTTAGGTACGGCCGAAACGGCCCGCCGGGAAAGCGGCTTGGCCACGGTGATCTTCTTTGGCTTCTTCATAACAACAGTCCTTGCGACGGGGTGGCGCGCCTGCTCGTGGAGATTAAGCCCCGAATTTCAGCCGCGCAACGGTAATTTGGTTTGCGCCCGTTGGGTAAATCCGCAGCGCCGCGCATCCAACATCATTCCCGTCCTCGCCCTCGAAATCCGCCACAAATCGAGAACGAAGACGACAGAGAAGACGAAGAACGAACATCCTTTAGCGTTCAAGATGCGCACGATTTGTTCTTGTTCCGCAAACTTTCTTGCAAAGAAAATATTCGGGCATTAAGTTGCGATTAGCAAACCGGCGAATATGGGAGTTTCCAAATCAAAAACCGAGAGCGAGCGATTGCGTCCGCGTATTTTCATCGTGGACGACGAACCTATTTTACTGGAGCTGGCCCAGAATATTTTAAGCGACTTGAATTACGACATGCAAACGTTCACCAATCCCGAGATGGCTTTGCAGGTCTTTGCGGCGGCAGACAAACCGCCGGAACTGGTCATCACCGATTTCGCGATGCACGAAATGGACGGGTTGGATTTGATCCGGGCATGTCGCCGCCGGAATTCGAAACAAAAAATCCTGATGGTCAGCGGCACGGTGGATGAATCCATTTTCGCCAACACGGACGTCAGACCGGACCGGTTTCTCGCCAAACCCTACCAGCCTGCGGCGCTCATGAAGGTCGTGCAGGAGCTTCTTGGCAATTGACGGGGGGCGGCCCCTCAGCGAGATTGGCCGAAGCAGGAAGTTGTCAAATTCAACCCAGTCGACTTATGAAAAAAATTCTCGTCCGCATTGCAATCGTTCTGGTGGTGTTGATCGTCCTCGTTGCGCTCTCGGTGCATTTCTTTCTGGATGGCGCGGTCAAAAACGGAATTGAAACTCTTGGCCCGAAGATGACCAAGGTAGATGTGAAGCTGGACGCGGTCAGCATCTCCCTCCTGTCCGGTTCGGGGAAAATCAAGGGCCTGGTGATTGGCAATCCGGAAGGCTATAAGACGCCGCACTCGATCAGCATCGGCACGGCATCCCTGGCGTTGAAGCCGGGCACGCTGCTTTCGGACAAAGTCGTGATCACGTCCATCAATTTGGAAGCGCCGGAAATCACTTTTGAAGGCGGCCTCGGCGGAAACAACCTGAGCAAGATTCTCGCGAACCTGAACGAAAATACCAGCGGCCCGGGCGGAACCAATGTGGCCGGGGCATCGCCGAAGGAGGAAAAGAAGGCCGCCAAAAAACTGGAAGTGGATGATTTTACCATTACCGGCGCGAAGCTGGATGCGAACATCACCGATTTGGGCGGCAAAACGTTGACGGTTCCCCTGCCGACGATTCATTTGACCAATCTCGGCACCGGGCCGGACGGCATCACGGTGACGGAATTGACCAAGCAGGTGATTTCGGCCATTCAAAAACAAGCCGTCGAGACGGTGGCGAGCGAATCGGGCAATCTCGGCAAGGCCGCCAGCAATCTGACCAAAGGGCTCGGCACCAATGCCAGCGGCACGATAAATAATGCCGCCAAGGGCATCGGGGATTTGTTCAAGAAGAAGTAAACTGCCAAGTATTGTCGGCAAAATATGGTTGAGATCTTCCGGCGAGATGCCGGAAGCACGTTGAAGCCGGCGCTCTTTCCGAGAGGTTTACTTTCCAAGTTCAGGCAGGCTCGCGGCGGCGACCGCCTGGCCGATGCGGCGGCTTTTCTCATCCGGCACATGCAGTTGAAAACGCTCCGCCACTTCGGGAAATTCCGCAGCCAGCACTTCGCGGGCTTTTGCCAGCACGACATCGCCGCCGGCACCGGTCGTGACGCGACCCAACAAGAGTAGATGTTGAAACGAATAGAAATCCGCGTAGTGCGGGAGCGTGTATCCCAGGTAAACACCGATGGTCTCGTAAATCTTTTTCGCGCGGACATCGCCTTTGGCCATCAGGCTCTGGATTTCCTTGAGCCTCTCCGGCAAGCCCATTTCCGGGGGCAACGAAATTCCAGCGGCGGGCAATAATTTGTTCACCGCCTGTTGCGAGAAATACATAACGCCCACGCCACGATCGCCGGACCATTCGTCAGCGGCGGCGGACGGATTGTAATCAACGGGCGCAAAGGCCAGTTCGCTCAACCACCCGGTCATGCCGCCGCGAGGCGTGAGAAAACCCGCCGCCTGGCTGGAACCCATCGCCACGCCCAGCAGGCCTTTCGCTTTCAAGGACATGGCACCCGCGAGCGCGGTTACATCGCCGTCATTCGCGACTTCGAGGGGCACGCGCCATTCGTCGCGGAGGCGCAGGAAAATATTTTTGGCTTCGTCAAAGCGTGCGGCGGGCACAGCGCGAAAGAGTGACGCCACCATGATCTTGTTGTTTACAATCACGCCGGCGGAACTGCCGCCAATGGCGTCCACGCGCGGCAAATGCGCCGCGGCTTTTTTCAAACCGGCGGTGAGATGTTCGTAATGATAACGCGGGTCGGCTTCGTCCTTCGGGTTCCAGGGAAATTCGTCAGTGTAAACCGCTTCGCCATCCTTCACGGCGGCGACTTTGTAATCGCTCGCGCCGAGGTCGAAACCGATGCGGCAGCCATCCAGGTGTCCGCCGAGGGCGGAGTCCATGTTGCGTTCGGCAGGAACGGAATCGGCGTCTGTCAGCGCGACTTCAAAAGGCCGTTCATAAACGCGGCCCATGAGTTCCACGTCAAATGCTCGCGCACCGGCGGAGGAATAAAGATCGCGAATGTGCTCGCCAAGAATTCGCGGGCCGCCGAAATGAATTTTCCAGCCGCCATAGGCCCAGAGCAAAAATTTGACGAGCCTTTCAACGTAAAGAAGTGTTTCGGCATCCGCTTGCACACTAACGACGGTTTCGCGGCGTGAGAGCAGGCCGCCTTCGCGTTCCAGGCCGATGACAAGCGGCAGGGCTTTGCCAGCGGCCTGGATTTTTTTGAGATAATTGCGGTTGAACACAACCGCCGGTTGAAACGCCGGATCCAACGGCGCCGGAATCCTTAAACTCATGTTACGATTGAACTTTTGCCTCTTCCTGAACGGGAACCGGTTTCGCCGAATTATTCGACCAAAGGTGATTAATCACCATCAGTAATACGGTGCCGCTGACTAAAAAGACACCCGTGAGCATCCAAGCCAGATTCATGCGGCCATAGAGAAAATTTCCGATGGCGAACAGCGACGACCAAATTGTGGCGCAGCCGGAAACCCAGCCCAAGGTGGCGAGGCCCATGTGGTCGCCGTGCAGCGCAGCATCCGCTTCCGAGACGCCGGCATCTTGACGAATCCTGGTCCAACCCGGACCGGCGGGATGCACCTTCTTGTAAAAAGTAATCAATCGATCGCGGCTGGTTGGCGCACTGACGAACGCCGTCACCAGCCAGCAAACGGTCGTGAAGCCGACGGAATACAACACGCTTTGCGCGAACGGCAGAGGGTGCCCGGATTTTTTCATGATGAAAAACACGACGGAGATGACAAATGAACTGGCCATGGCTACGACCTCGCACCAGGCATTGATGCGCCACCAGAACCAGCGCAACAGGTAAAGCAAGCCCGTCCCCGCCCCGATGGAAATCAGAATTTCAAATGCGTCCTGGGCCGAAGTCAGCACATAGCTCAACAATGCGGCCACGATGTAAAGCGATGCCGTGCACAAACGGCCCGTGTTCACGTAATGTTTTTCACTGGCGTCCGAGCGGATGAAACGGCGGTAGAAATCGTGAACCAGGTAGGAGGAGCCCCAATTTAAATGAGTGAGAATGGTGGAGGAATTGGCGGCAATCAGTCCGCCGACCATCAGTCCCACAAAGCCCACGGGCAGAAATTTCAGCATCGCCGGAAAGGCACTGTCATGGCCGATCAACCGGGGGTCGGCGGCTGGAAACGCAGCCTGGATGTCTTTGAGTTCAGGAAAAATAATAATCGAGCATAGCGCGGTGATGATCCACGGCCACGGACGCAGGACGTAATGCGCGAGGTTAAAAAAGAGCGTGCTGCCGAGCGAGTCCTTCTCTGATTTTGAGGCCAGCATTCGTTGAGCGATGTAGCTGCCGCCGCCCGGTTCCGCGCCCGGATACCAGTTCGCCCACCAACCGATCGCGATGGGCATGATGAATATCATCAAGGCCAAATCGCTCATCGAAAAGTTTGGCAGGATATTGAGGATGGGCTGGCCGTGGCCATCGATCGCGGACATGACGGGCGTGCCGTTCTGGAGAACCACCTGCTGCGGGCCGAGCGTGGAAACTAATTTGTGCAGGCCGGCGAAGGCGCTGTCACCGAGGCCGCTGCGTTTGGCGACTTCTTTGAGCGCAAAAAACGCGGCGGCGATTACGGCGGTCATCTTGATAAAAAACTGCACCATGTCAATGACCAACACACCCCACAGGCCGGAATGGGCGGCGAAAACCACGTTGAGCACGCCGCAAATGAGAATGGTCTGCCATTGCGGCATACCGAAAAGAATATTGGCGATCTTGCACGCTGCCAGCGTCACCATCCCCATGATAAAGCAGTTGAAAAACAACCCGAGATAGACCGCGCGAAAGCCGCGCACGACTGAGGCTGCCTTGCCCGAGTAACGCAGTTCGTAAAATTCCAAATCGGTCATCACGCCTGAACGCCGCCAAAGCCGCGCGAAGAAAAACACGGTGGAGACGCCGGTGAGAACGAAGGCCCACCATTGCCAGTTGCCAGCGACGCCGTACTGGCGGACCTGTTGCGTGACCCAATTGGGCGTGTCGCTGCTGAAAGTTGTGGCCACCATGGAGAGGCCGGCGAGCCACCACGGAACAGAACGGCCCGAGGCGAAAAATTCCGAGGTGCTTTTGCCCGCGCGCTTCCCAAAAAACAGCGCCGGTCCAAAGCAAATCAGCAGGGTGAACGCCACGATGAACCAGTCGATGAGTTGAAGATGCATAATTCGATTTTCTTCACCGCACTGCCGCCAGCAACAAGTTGGTAGGGACGGCGCGCTGCGCTGCCCGCGCCGTAACCGAGTATTGTCAAAACGCTCTCAAAATTCTCATTCCGTCCGCTGAACGCGGACGCCGCAGCGCGGCGTCTCTACCAAGCGAGCCGTGCCGTTTGATACTGTCATTTGATGCGCGCCAGATTATCATCGGCAGTCCGGTAAGCAATCCCCTGAATTAGGGGTTGTTTGGAGAGTGTCGCGCAGAGAATCTTTGGCCGAAAAGTTCGCCGGTGCAGTGTTTATGAATCCATATCGCGAATTCGTCTCATCCTTTGTTCGCCTAATGGCGGGAGGAAAATCTCTCCCGCTTGGGCAAATTCCACGCCAGCCCCTTTCACCGCCTGCGCCGGATGCTCCGGTCGCATTAATTTTTTCGCCGCATCCGGATGATGAGTGCATTATTGGCGGGTTGGCCTTGCGATTGATGCGCGAGGCGAAGATGCGCGTGATCAATGTGGCCGTAACGCAGGGCAGCAACAAGGAACGGCAGGCGGGGCGTTTGCAGGAATTAAAAAACGCGTGTGATTGGATCGGTTTCGGACTGGAACAAACCGCGCCGAACGGCCTCGAAAAAATAAACCTGCAAACGCGCACGGGCGACCCGCAACATTGGGCGGCAGCGGTGAAGGTCATCGCCGCTTCTCTCACGAAAAATCAGCCACGAGTCATTTTCTTCCCGCATGAACTGGATTGGAACAGCGGGCACGTCGCAACGCACTTCCTGGTCATGGACGCCTTGAGAACCTTGCAGGCCTCCTTTCAAACCATTCTCATCGAGACGGAATTCTGGGGGCAGATGGCCTCGCCGAACCTGCTGGTGGAATCGAGCGAGCAGGACGTAGCGGACTTGCTGGGGGCGTTGTCATTTCACGTCGAGGAAGTACGGCGAAACCCTTATCATTTGCGCCTGCCCGCCTGGCTGATGGATAATGTGCGACGCGGTGCGGAATTGGTTGGCGGGCAAGGCGGGGCCGCGCCAGATTTCCTGTTTGCTACGTTATATCGCGCGCGCCGATGGAAAAATGGCGGTATCGAAGAGCTTTATTCGGGCGGAAAACAATTAGGCATAGCGGATTTTCCGGGCGCGGTCCTGGGTTAGAAAAGGGGCGAATAACGGAGCGCCAACGGGCTCGGCAAGTCCCAAATTCAAAGGAGTTCGAATAGGATAGTCGGTGCTCCGTTCTGGCTGGGGCAAATACCCCATATGCAGGCTCTTACGCCCTCCTACATTCGTCCTATGATTGCCAATCGCATATGTCCGCCTACCCGGTAATTCTGGTAGCGGAAGACGATGACGATTACGTCCTGCTAATCAAACAGGTTTTCGCCCAGGCACACATTCCGAATCCCATTCACGTCGTTTGGAACGGCGAGGAAGCGATCTCCTACCTGAAAGGCGAAGGCAAATATTCGAACCGCGAAGAATATCCTTTGCCGGATATTTTTCTGCTCGATTTAAAAATGCCGCGCGTCAACGGAATGGAAGTTCTCAAATGGGTCCGGGCGCAGCCCAGTCTCGCCAGCCTGCGAATCCTGGTGCTGACTTCTTCCGACCGAATCCGTGACGTCAACGAAGCCTATCAGTTGGGGGCAAACTCATTTTTGGTGAAGCCGCTGGATTTTCACGATTTTACCCATTTGAGCCGGCTTATCGCGGATTTTTGGTTCAAGGCGAGCCGCACACCCGAGGCATTCCGTCCCCCGAAGGAGACAGCGGAGCCGTCGGACGACCCGGAAGGCCGGGGTAAACGGAGTCATTAGCCGCTACCTGCGGTCGAAAAAAAGTTCAGGCAGCCCCTTCTCGACTAGCGACATAAGGTAATCACCCTATATCACATAGCTTGCTGTGGGCTACAATTGAGAGTTGATGGGTGCCCCTATATGCCTGAACATGCCGTTATATTGCTGGCCGAAGATGAAGAGGACTATGTCCTTTTAATTCGGCACGCGTTTTCCCAAGCGAACATCCCCAATCCTTTGCATGTTGTGTGGAACGGGCAGGAGGTGATTTCTTATCTCAAGGGAGAAGGAAAATACACCAATCGTGAAGAGTATCCGCTGCCCGATCTGCTTTTGCTGGACCTGAAAATGCCCCGCGTGAACGGTTTTGAAGTGCTGCAATGGGTCCGGCAACAGCCCAGCCTCTCGGCTCTCCGAATTTTGGTGCTCACATCTTCTGATGAAATCCGCGACGTAAATGAAGCCTACCGTTTGGGAGCTAATTCATTCCTGGTGAAGCCGCTCGATTTTGAGGATTTCGCCAGCCTTAGCCGGCTCATCAATGAATTTTGGTTGCAGGCGAGCAAGGCTCCGGAACTGTCCCGACCTCCCCGCCCGAAAGAAAACGGCCCCAGTGGTTCTCGAGGTGAAAGCGGGAAATTGTAGTCACCTCTGATGAGGCATTTGTGTTCTTCGATGAACTCATCGAAGGCAGGAAAGCCTCTTTGAACTTCCATTCTCGCTGACATTTCGGAACGTCAATCACCCAACGCATTCTTTAAGAGTCGGGTGGCAAAAATTGCCTGTTCCAGTTCAAAAAATGTCCATTTTTCCGGGACCTTAATGGCACATAAGTTGCAGTCCTTACCCTGTTGTAATGGTTAATATTTATGTCCAGCAGCATGGGTTATATGGAAAAAATCTGGCCGAAGAGAGAATTGTCAACATTCACGCGAATGGTGATGCTGGTGGGCTTGTACTTTCTGGGCGGGCTACTGGGCAAACAAGGGACCTTTCTCTCCGGTAGCACCGTATTGGTGTGGCCACCGGCAGGGATCGCTCTCGCGGCGATCTTGCTCTTCGGTTATCGCTTCTGGCCGGGAGTGGCATTGGGGGCTGTCCTATTTGCGTGCATTAATGGCACGCCACTTGGATTCTTTACACTTGGGACGGCCGTCGGCAACACGATGGGAACAATTATTTGCACTTTTCTTCTCCGTCAAATCAGTGGGTTCAACAATTCCATGGAGCGGACGCGGGACGTGACCAGCTACATCGCGCTGGCTTGTTTTTTGGGAACCACGGTCAATGCGGCCTTCAATGTCGTGGGACTGATTTACGCCGGACAGGCGTCCTGGGACGACTTGGGAGCGGATACCATCAGTTGGTGGGTGCCGAACGCCCTCGCCGCCCTGGTAGTGGCGCCGCTCCTCATCACGTGGTCATCGCCGTCGGCCAGAAAATGGAATCAACGTCTGATCCTGGAAGCCGTCGTTTGCGGGGTTGGATTGGTCGGTGGAACGATGCTGTCGTTTAACTCGTGGTTCGTGCAGGGGATCCAGAATTATCCGCTGGCCTATCTGCCGTTCCCATTTTTGGTATGGAGCGCCTTGCGATTCGGCCCCCGCGGCGCCACGGCCGGGACACTGCTCGTTTCGATAATGGCGGTTAATTCTTTGCTCCGGGGAACGGGACCGTTTGTCACTCACACCGAGAGGGACAGCCTCATGCTCATCGGGAGTTACATCGGCATCATCGCGGTCACCAACCTGTTGCTCGCCGCGGGCGCAACGGAGCGCCGGCAGGCGGAGTTGGCGGTGTCCGAAAGTGAAAAACGTTTTCGCGCCGTCGTCGAAGACCAGACGGATATGATCTGCCGCTTCGAGCCCGATGGCACCCTGGTTTTCGTGAACGAATCGTTTTGCCGGTTTCACGGCAAACCCGCCAGCGAACTGATTGGAAAAAACTTTTTTAAAACTCTGTCCGAAGAAGATGCCGCGATCCCCTTGAGTTACGTCAACTCGCTGCCGAAGGAAGAGCCCGTGGTTTCGTTCGATCACCGGTTGCGCTCGCCGGACAAAGTCATTGTCTGGCATCAATATCGTATCCGCCGGCTGTTTTCGGAAAACGGCGACACTTTCGAGTTCCAGGCGGTCATCCAGGACATCACGCAACGCAAACAGTCCGAACAGGCGTTACGCGCCAGCGAGGAAAAATATCGCTCCCTGATCGACAACATTCCCGACGTGGTCTGGACCGCGAATTTCAATCGTGACGTGACGTACATCGGCGGCAACGTCGAGAAGGTCCTCGGCTACAGCGCCGTCGAGTTGCTCGCGGACGGCGGAAAGCTTTGGGTGGATCGTATTCATCCCGAAGATGCGGGGAGTGTCAAACAGGCGTACCACGCCCTGTTCGCCAAAAGCGAAAATTTCGATGTCGAATACCGGATCCAGCGCAAAGACGGCGAATGGATCTGGCTGCACGATCGGGCGCTCAACACGCGCTGGCGCGGCGGACAAATGTGCGCGGACGGCGTATTTCTCGACGTCAGCCATCGCCGACAATACGAGGCGGCGTTGCAAAGCGCCAAGGATGCAGCGGAGGCGGCGAACCTCGCCAAGAGCCAGTTCCTCGCCAACATGAGCCATGAATTGCGCACGCCGCTCAATGCCATCATCGGCTTTTCCGAAGTCCTGACTGACAAGATTTTCGGCGAGTTGAATCCCCGGCAACTCAAATACGGCAGCAATATTCTCAACAGTGGCCGCCATCTGCTCCAGCTCATCAACGACATTCTCGACCTAGCGAAGGTGGAATCCGGACGCGCCGAACTGCTGCGTTCCAATTTCAACGTGAGCAAAGTGCTCCAGGATGCGCACACGGTCGTCAAAACGCTGGCGAACAAAAAAGGCATCTCGCTTGAGTTCCATGTGCCGCCGGAACTTCCGGCCTTGTATGCCGACGAGGCCAAGTTCAAGCAAATCCTCTATAACCTGCTCAGCAACGCGGTTAAATTTACGCCCGATGGCGGGCAGGTTTCCGTGACTGTGGCCTTGTCAACGCCCGGCGAAAGCCTGCGGGTTTCCGTGGCGGACACCGGCATCGGCATCAAACCGCAGGACCACGCGCGGGTCTTCCGCGAATTCGAACAAGTGGATTCCTCTTATGGCCGGCAACAGCAAGGCACCGGGTTGGGTCTCGCGTTGACCAAGCGATTGGTGGAAATGCACGGCGGACAAATCACCGTGGAGAGCGAAGGCATCGAAGGCCTCGGCAGTGTTTTCATTTTTGTCATTCCGTTGTTCAAACCTGAAACCCGCCCTGGCCACGGAACCACGCGCCTCGACGCGAGGGGCGACGTCCTGCGTCCGGACATTCTGGTTCTCACGAATGAAAGCTCCGGCCAGCAGCAACTGGTCACCGAATACTTGAACAGCGCGGGTTACGAGGTTTCCGCCGTCCCGGATCAAAATACGCTGCGAGCGGCGCTGAAAGCGGGCGAGCCTTACGCCGTCGTGGCTCACACGGAAACCGCACCCGACCCCGAGGACGAGAATTTGCGCGGGTGCCGCACGGCGATCCCGAGCCGGATACCGTTCGTGATTTTTTCCCTGAACGACCAGGAGATGCCGGAGTTCCGTTTGTTCAACGGCGAGTTGGCGCTGGAACCTTCGACGCGGCTTAACGATGCAATTCGTGGCTCCAAGCGAAGCAGCGGGAAGGAACTCAAGACCGTGCTTATCATCGACGACGAACCTGCGTTGCTCGAATTGCTCGGGCTGACGCTCGTGAAGCGGGGCTTCCAGGTGTTGCGCGAGGCCGACGGCATGGCCGGACTGGAATCCGCGCGGAAACATCATCCCGACATCATCATTCTCGACCTTGCCATGCCGAAGGTGGGCGGGAAGCAGCTCATCGAGGAATTGCGGTCGGATTCGAAGACCAAAAACATTCCCATATTGATCCACACCGGCACAGTGCTCGATGAAGCACAGCGTCACAGCCTGGCCGAGCATGTGCACGCAATCACTTTCAAGTGCGAGCAGCAGGCGCTGTTTGCCGAACTCGAACGCCTGGAAACGTTGACCGACGGTCCGTTGGAACTGGAAGCGACCCTATGAGCAACCCGACCATACTCATCATCGAGGACAATCCGCTGAATGTGGAATTGGCCACCGACCTTCTGGAAGCAGCCGGCTTTCAAATCCGGTCCACCAACACTGCGGAAGACGGAATCAATATGGCGCGTCAATTAATGCCCGATCTCGTCCTGATGGACATCAGCCTCCCGGGAATGGACGGATTGTGCGCCACCAAAACTTTGAAAGCCGATCCCGCCACCAGCCATCTTTCCGTGATCGGGCTTACCGCGCACGCCATGAAGGGAGACGAGGGAACGGCATTGGATGCCGGTTTTGACGGTTACCTCACCAAACCCATCGACACCCGCGCTTTCGTTACGACGATTAAGAATTTTATTACTGAACACTCCAACAAATAGCCGAACATTATGGGAACTCAAGTTGTACCGGGACCGTCCGAAACGCTTCAATCCGATTCAGACACTTCACCCAGCCGTGGGCTGGTGCTAGTCGTCGACGACGAAGAACAAAATCGAACTTTGATGAAGGATCCGCTCGAAGCGCACGGCTATCGGGTCGTGGAGGTTGAAAATGGAATCAGCGCTTTGCAAAAAGTCGAAGAGGAAGTCCCGGATGTCATCCTTCTCGACCTCATGATGCCCAAGATGGACGGCTTCGAAGTTTGCCGGCGGCTCAAGAAATATTGGAAATCCGCGCACGTGCCCATCCTCGTGATGACAGCGTTGTCTGATCGCAAGGAACGGCTGATGGGCATTGAGGCCGGCGCGAACGACTTTTTAACCAAGCCAGTAGACGTGCAGGACATCATTCTACGGGTGAACAACGCGGTTTACACGAAACGCCTCCACGATCTGCTGCAAGTGGAGCGGGAAAAATCCGAGCGCCTGCTACGCAACATGCTTCCGAAGGCCATCGCTGAGCGCATGAAAAAAGGCGAGTTGAACATCGCCGAGCAACATGCGGATGCGACGCTGTTGATCGCCGACCTGGTCGGCTTCACCACTTTGACTTCGAGTGTGGACCCCGTCCAGGTGGTTAGTTTGTTGAATGAAATTTTTTCCGCTTTCGATGTCCTGACGGAAAAACGCGGGCTGGAGAAAATTAAGATCATCGGCGATGCCTACATGGCGGCCGGCGGCATCCATTCCCATCAGTCGGACCACGCGGAAGCCATCGCGGAACTCGCGATTGCATTTCAGGACCAAGTGGCGCGATTCAATGAGCAATACAGCACTGGTTTCCGCATTCGCATTGGCATCCACACAGGCCCGCTGGTCGCCGGGGTGATTGGCCGCAAGACCTTCGCTTATGACGTATGGGGTGATACGGTAAATACTGCCTGCCGCCTGGAATCCACCGGCAAAGGCGGGGCCATTCAAATCTCCGAATCCACGCACCAGCATTTAAAAGACAAATACACTTTCGGCCCGAGCCATGTCGTCGAACTGAAGGACCACGGAACGATGCCCGCTTATTGGTTGCCGTCGATTTTTTTTAGTGAATGAAGGTCGTGAATATGATATTTGTTATAACGGCGCCGCTGGCATGGAACACCAGTGCCCAAGCATGTTTTATAGCTCGATTCCCAATTCCTAAGGGGGATTGGATTAGTTTATGCTGCATGTCTGAATATAGAACCTAGCTGAATGGTAAACGCCTTGTTTTGGGACAGAGACTGTCCTGGAGACGGGCACAGACATTTCGTAGGGGTAACGGGGACGAACAATAGCAAAGTCTGGGGGAGAGTATGATTAAAGAAGCTAGTCTGGCGCAAAAAGATCTGCGGGTGATTCACTTGGAGGATGATCCGCTGGACGCAGAACTTATTGAAAGCGAATTGCACACGCGTGGCATCCCATGCGCGATCACTCGCATCTGCACTCGGGATGAGTTCAACGCGGCGCTAAAAAAGGAAGAACCTTGCGATCTTATCCTTTCGGATTCGAAGCTGCCGGGATTTGACACCTTGCTCGCGCTGACGGTGACGCGCCAGCGGTTCCCAAAAATCCCGTTTATTTTTGTTTCCGGCGCAGTGTCTCCCAAAGCCAGAGCAGACGCATTGATGCTTGGCGCTTCGGATTTTGTCGGCAAAGACGATTTGCAGCGATTGACCCGCTTGATCCATTGGCTGTTCTCGGCGAATCCGCACAAGCATCGGATACCAGCATTGCCGGAAGTGGGTACACCGGTCATGGTCCAATGCAAAAATTTCCGTTGCCTCGGCTACCTCGACCGTGAAGGCGCCTGGCGCGATTTTGAAAAGTCGTTGAAATTGGCCGACGTCGTCGATTGGTCGGATTTGTAATGGGTGAGTTTCACGGACGAGACCCACTGAAATCCTGGCAGACGCGAACCGTTCACCAATCTGTTTCTCGATAGTCTTTCAGGAATTTTCCCCAGACGTGTTTGCCGGAGTTGATACCCGCAATGATCGGGTCCACGATGCGCGCCGCGCCGTCCACAATGTCCAGCGGCGGATGGAAATGATGCTCCGCCACCTTGCGCTCGGCGATGTGCGCCGGATCTTCATCCGTAACCCAACCGGTATCCACGGCATTCATGTGGATGTAATCGGCGTGGTAATCCGCCGCCGAGGTGCGGGTCATCATGTTCAGCGCGGCCTTGGCCATGTTTGTGTGCGGATGCCGCGTGGTTTTAAACTTCCGGTAAAACTGCCCCTCCACCGCGGAGACGTTGACGATGTGCTTGTCGCGGCCGGGCGTGCGCAACATGAGCGGCTTGAGCCGCGCGTTAAGAATGAACGGCGCGATGGCGTTGACGAGTTGAACTTCGAGCAATTCCACGGAGGGAACTTCGTGCATCAACAGCCGCCAGGAATTTTTCTCGCGCAAATCAACCTGTTGCAAATCCTGATCCAATTTGCCCTGGGGAAACAAACCGCGTTGCGCTTCCAATTCCTCCGGTAGCAACGGCACTTGTGACAATTCCGCCGCGTGGGTCAGGCCGGCAACCTGGGAAATCTTTCCCTCGAGCAAAAGTCCGTTGGAGTTTCCCTCCGACAAAATGTGATAGCCGCGCAAGCCTTCATAAGCGCCAAGCAACTGCCGCGCGTCGTCCGGCATTTTGGAAAGCGGGCTGGTTTCACCCTCCATCATGTGCTGATAAAAATCCGGCGGACGACGCACGGTCTGACACGCGTTATTGACAATGAAGTCGAGGCGGTCGCGCGTCGCGAGCAAGTGGCGGCAAAACGCCTCCACACTCGGCGTGTGCCGCAAATCCAGCCCAAAAATCTCGAGCCGGTCTTTCCAATTGGCGAAATCCGGCTCGCGTGAATAACGCATCGCCGAGTCCCGCGGAAAGCGTGTGCAGACAATCAGGCTCGCGCCGGCGCGCAAAAGTTTTATGCCCGCCTGATAACCGATTTTCACCCGGCCGCCAGTCAACAACGCCACGCGCCCGCGCAAATCGGCGGTCTCGGTGCGTTTGAAAAAATTCAGCTCGGCGCACTCCGGGCAAAGCTGATCGTAGAAGTGATGGATGCGGGAATAATCCTTTTTGCAAATGTAGCAATTTTGCGGCTCGACGACTTCGCGGAAATCAGGCTTGTCCGCCACTTCATGCTGCTGGAAATTCTGCGGCGGCAGGATATTTGGCGACGTAAAAATCTTTTCACGGCGCAATTTTCGGATGCCCGTTTCATTCAGTTGGGATTGGTCGCGTGAAATTTTTTCCGCCTTGCGCTTGCGCGCCGAGGCTTTTACCAGCCGCCGCCGCATCTTCACGTCGGGACAATAAATGGCACCCGCAGCCTGGAGGAATTTTATCCGCTCAGGCTCCGGCAATTCCATGAGCAGCGCACGGTTGGCCGCCACTTGCGAGAGCAATTCCGCGGCGTCGCGAAGTTGCGCGGCGATTTCACCATTTTTCGTCTTCATGGATTCCATTTGTTGCATTCCACCTGACGATAAGGTTTAAATAATTTTCCCCTGACCGCACGCCAAAACTGAGTAAAGAGCCGGCCAAGCGATCGCTCGAGGAACGCGAAAATTCGTGAGAAGCCTGCTGTTTAAAGGGTTTCAGAATATCCTTTTGCCGTGAGCGCCATCTTCAACGTGGCAACCGCGGTGGCGAAGTCACCTTGATTCACTTTTGCCGTGTCCTTGCTGTCAAAAACAAGGCTTCCCTTGTACTGAACCACATAGGAGTTCAAGCCCACAGTCCACGTGCCGGTTCCGGTCAAAGCCATGCTCTTGGCCGAATCGTAGGCGGTTCCGTTGACGACCTGTAAAAAGTCGGTTCCGGTCGCAAAAACAGTTCCAAAATCGACGCCCGTAATTGGTATCGCGACTATGTACTGAAGAGTCTTTGTGCCGAACGGCGTGTACGTTTTCCAATTGGAACTTGAAAAATCCACCGCCCGGAATGTCTTCGCCTTCGCGTTCGCATTGATCTGAACCAGGTGCCCGGTGTTGTCGAAAACCATGAAGCCCGTCAATTTTTGAACTGTGGTGGTGGCCGCTCCACTAATCGTTTGGGTATAAGACTGGGTGAAAACGAATATCGCGGAATGACAGGTACAACCGACCAATACCAGGGCGGCGATCAATAGGTTTTTCATCTGCGTTTTTTGGGGTTAGTTGTTTCTCGTTTGTCTGTTTGTTGCTGCCAACGAGCTTTATCTGTTTAGAGGATTGGCTCGCGCAGCGCAATGCTGCCGAGGCTGCGGAAAAATCCAGAACTACCGTTTCAGGAGAAAGTTTGAACTCAGGCGCGAAATCGGATAACAATCACACATCCATGAAATCCACCTCATTTCTTCCATTGGCCGGCCTGCTGGTGATCCTTTCGACGCCTTTCGCCCTGGCCGGAGACGATTTCACACCGGAACCCGGTTACGTCAGTTTGTTCAACGGCAAAGACCTCACGGGCTGGGGATACAAGACGAACAATTTCGATGGCAAAACCGTAAGCGATGACAGCCGTTATTCGGCTGGCGATGGCATTCTCACGGTGCACCCTCGTACTCCGCGGCTTATCCAGGAGTTGTGGACCACGCGGGAGTTCCCGAACGACTTCAATCTCAAGCTGGAGTTTCGCGCCAGCACCAATGCCGACAGCGGCATCTTCATTCGCGAGCCCCAGTTGCAATGCCGTGATTATCTCGTCGCCGGGCCTTACAAAGATCTCAAAAAATACCAGCCCCAGGAGTGGAACAAAATCGACATCACAGTCACCAACCATATCGCGTACTGCACCTGCAATGGCGAAGTCCTCACCAATGCCTTGCCCGTTCCATCCACCGGCCCCATCGGCCTCGAAGGAGACCGCGGCCAAATGGAATACCGGCGAATCCGTTTGAAGGAACTGAAGTAAGACTACGCGGTGTGGTTATTGGTCGGTCGAGGTGAGGTTTTCCATCCGTCCCTCACACTGAAGCGAGGAAAATCTGGAGAGTCTTAAGTGGTGCCCACGACAGGACTTGAACCTGTACGATGTTACTCACTAGAACCTGAATCTAGCGCGTCTGCCAATTCCGCCACGTGGGCATCGAGGGGCATAGTGATACACCATCTTCGCACTCAACTGCAAGGTTGGAATTCGCAGGCGAATACCTTTAGATGATAGGGCGTGCGCTGTCGCGCCGCCTTATATTTACGCCGTAAGCGCGGCGGTCACAGACCGCCGCTACAGTTCCAATGCTCCCCGGTTGCTTCTCCGGCGTTGCTGTGTAACTCTTGCGGAATGCAAACATCGCGCAACCACTATTGCCTTTTGTTTTTCGCCTGCTTGATCCTCTCCCTCACTGGTTGCCGAAATATGGTTTATTCGGCCTATGAAAAGGTTGGCATTTACAAACGGGATTTGCTCAAGAAACGCGTGGTGGCCGCGCGCGATGAAGAAAAGGGCGCGCAACAGGAGTTCAAAGACGCGTTGACGCGTTTGAAGGAAATCACTGGTTTCGAAGGCGGCGAATTGGAGAAGCGCTATCGCAATTTGCAGTCGGATTACGATGACGCCGCCACGCGCGTGGCCGAGGTGCATAAGCGGGTGCAGGATGTGGAAACGGTGGCCACCGATCTGTTCACGGAATGGGACAAGGAGAATCGCGAAATCGAGACGGACGAGTTGCGCGAGGTGAGCCGCCAGCAATTGAACGAAACCCGTCAGCGTTACGATGACATGTTACGCGCGTTGAAACGTTCGGAGCAAAGCATGGACCCGGTGTTGCACAAGCTGCACGATTATGTGCTCGCGTTGAAACATACATTGAACGCACAAGCCATCGCCGCGCTGGGTGGTGAATCGACGAAAATCCAGGCGGACGTCGCGAAACTGATTGAGGATATGAATACTTCGATCGCGCGGGCGGATGAGTTTATTAAGCAGATGCCGAAGTGAGTTTGATAAGAGCGCTGAGCACCCGCTCGGCGCTCCGCCTGTTCAAACACTGCCATCGAGCGCATCGTGGCCCAATTCCAATTTCAGCGCTTTCAGCGACAGCCGGATATCCATGATGAACGCGAGTAGCGAAACCACCAGCGAGACCAGACAGCAAATGAAAAGCACACTGATGATAATAGCCGAGTCGATTTTCATCAGGGCCGTGACAAACAGTGTGATGATAAGCACCGCCGCGCACAGCACGCTGATGGCGCTGAAAATAATGGACTGCTGAATCAACCGTGTGCGGCGATAAAGATTCTTCACCTGCCCGGCGAGCCGCTGGCGGTCCGCCCCTGTGGCGGCGCGCATTTCGCGCAAAATCTGACGTGTCCGATCGACCGCGCGGCCGAATCGGTTGGTGAGTGAAAGCAGGATCAAGCCAACGCCGGAAATCAAAATCACCGGTCCGATGGCGGTTTGCAGCACCGGGATTAACTGGCCAAGTTGAGTGGTTGGCATCTTGCTTCCAAGCTAGCGGGGAACCGGGGCTGACGGAACTGTAAATTTGGCGAAAGAATCTCCCTTTTTTGCCCTCTAATTCAGCCGATGCGAAACGAAATTCTCACAATCACATCCCGGCCAAAGCTGTGTTGCAGGCGATCCAAAATCTCTTTGCGGCGATAGCGGACAATCTCAGCCAGCCATACGCTAGTGTCGACCGTGACGAACAAGGTCCCTTTGCGCAGCCCGACGGGTTGCGCGTGGGCGACGATGGTTGGGTCGATCAAACTGTTCCAGACTTTCACGATTTCCACCTCGGATTGGCGGCTGTCGATGCGCAAATCTTTTAGCAAGCTCGGCAGGACCGTTCCGGCGGATTTGATGCGATTTGTCCGCGCAATTTCCACGGGAGCGAGGTCCGTCCCGCGCCAGGCTGCGAGCACGCGTTGACGCGCGGAACGCTTCGGCGGACCGAGAGGGGGAATGCGTTTGGGCGGGAAGGCCATGGGTGAGAGTAATTGGTTAAATCGGCGACTGGTTAGATGAGTGGCTCGGACCCGCCATAGCGAACTTATTTAACCCTTTTGACTCATTTGACCAATCACCCGACAACGCCCTACTCCTCCTCGTCCGTTTTCTCGATCTCCGGGTGCTCATCGAGCACCAGTACGCCATGCGGGGGCAGGTCGTAATTTCCCGAGAACGTGTTGCCGGTGAGGAAATCGTGCATCGGTTTGTAAAACTGGATGCGCACCGGTGAGTTCTGGTGGTTTAACAGGAAAAAGATTTTCGTCCCTTCTTTTTCCCTCATGCTCACCTGGACGGTGTCCGGCACCTTGAGCAACGGATGCAAATTGCACATCTGGCGCAACCAGCCGACGAGGTCGTAATAAAAATGATCGTGGCTTTGCGTGCCAAGGTAAAGCGCCTTGCCGAGACCATAGGTATTCATGGTCATGGCCGGTCTGCCCGCGTAAAAATCCTTCGCGTAGGTCGCGAGCACCTGGCATTCCTTGGGTTCGATGAGATCGCACCACAACCGCGCGGGATGCAAATGGCTGGTCGGAAACGCGCCCTTGAACGTGAGATGGTTTTCCTCGCCGGGCGGCAAGGGATCGAACTCCAGCACTTCCAAGCCGAACAATTCCGTCAGGTCGCGCGGATAACCCGTGTCCGGCGCGATATTGTTTTCATCCACAAGGCCGGTGTTGAACGTGGCCACGAGTGTGCCGCCGTTTTGCACGTAAAGCTTCAGCATGTCCACTTCACCGCCGGAAAGCAGGTGCAGCGACGGCGCAAAGACCAGTTTGTACTGCGACAAATCCTCACTGGGCCGCGCGAAATCCACCGAGATATTCCGGTCATGCAGCGCGTTGTAGAAAAGTTGTATATGATAACGCAGGTTGAAAGCGCTGTTCGGCTGCATCGGCTGCTGCAACGTCCAGTCGTTATCATGACTGTAAAGGATGCAGGCTTCGGCGACGACGCGCGTGCCTTTGATGGCGGGCGCGAGCAGCTTGAGTTCCTCGCCGATCTGGCTGATCTCGCGAAACGTGCGGCTATCGACCCGCGCGTGATGGGACATGACTGCGCCGGAAAATTTCTCGTTGCCGATGCGCGGCTGGCGCCATTGATAATAGAGGACACCGGAAGCACCGCGTGAAACGAGTTGATACGTGAACAACCGCACCACGCCGGGCCGCACCAGCGAATTCACCTCCTGCCAGTTCACCTGCCCTGCTTTTTGTTCGATCACCCAAAAGCCGACGTCGCCGTCCGGCGTGCGAATATCTTCTTTCTTGAGCGAGCGGAGGATGTCGATATCACACGCGAGCTCCGAGGATTTCGTCTTGATGGCTGCGTTGCTCTCGACGGAAACAAAATCAAGGACTTTGGCAACGTCGAAATGATCGAAACGCCGTTGCAATGCGCGCAAGTTGGCGGTGATGGAAATGTTTGGCGTGAGTTCCCGCAGCACATCCGCCTGCATGCTCACGAAAGCCACGATGGTATCGCTACTGAATCGCGCCCAATCAAGCAGCAATGCCGGATTATGGGCCGTGGGCGCGCGCATGGGCATCGGCACCTGGTCGAACGCGGTGACGACCTGCCCGAAATAGCGCAAGCCGAGTTTTTCGTTGAGCTGGCCGACGGTTTCGTATTTTAGCTTAAGCCAGTTTTGCCATTCGAGCTGGGTGTCGCGGTTGAAAGACCATTCGGTTTGGTGCCCGCCGATGCCGCTGTCAATCTGCCACGCGATGAGTTGGGAACTCTTCCCCAGCGCCTTGGCCATCGCCTCGACGACGCGCTTGGCGTGGTTCCAGTAAATGTCGTTGTTGAAACAAACGGCGCGGCGGGTGCCTTCATGCATCACTTCGCCATTTTCGCCGACGGGAAGAATTTCCGGATGCCTCTTGGACAACCACAGGGGCGGAGCGGCGGTGGGCGTGGCCAGCACGGTTTTGATCCCGGCGCGGCCCATCACGTCCATGGCGCGCTTGAGCCAGTCAAAATTGAATTTGCCGTCTTCCGGTTCGCAAATGCCCCAGATGAAATCGCCCATGCGAACCACATTGACACCGGCCCTGACCATCAATTCAGCATCTTGTTCCCATTGAGCTTCAGGATTTTCGGCGGTGCCGCCGTAAGGAAAGACCCATTGTTCGGGATAATAATCGACTCCGAAATACATAGGTTAGGACGCGCTGCGTTCCTGACTCGCAATCTAAATGCATCCGCTCGCTCCCGCAATCTCAAAGTGAAAGATGTGACAAAACGCGAAGACCACGACAAAAGCGGCGGAGGGCCGCCGCAGTCCAAGACGCCATTGCGATTAAGAGAGCGTAAGCATTCCGAAAGGTTTTGGACGGCGGTGGCCCTCCGCCGCTTTTTTTCTTATCGCTCAGCCCAGACGGACGGTTCAAAAAGGGGCCGCAAATTCCCCTTTGACCTCTTCCCGGCGGAAAACTACGTTGCAGCGATGCAGAAGGGTAACGCCAGCACGTTCGATTCGCCCCAGGTGCGCTTTGTCATGCGAATGCCGATGCCGCAATTTTTTTCCAATTTCCTGGGTCGAAAACTCTTCCGTTTGTTGCTAACCATCCAGGGCCTGGGCGCTTTCGCGCTCATTACTCTCGGGGTGATGATCAAGAAATTCGGCAGCGCCCGCCGGGTGATTCGACCGCTCGTCTTCCAAGAAATTTCCCGCTCCGGCCTTCAATTGCTGCTGATGTTCCTGTTCCTGGCGGTAGTCCTTGGGCTGCTGGTGATCGGCCAAACCGTTTCCTGGGCCTCGCGGCTGGGCGCCACCCAATATCTCGGCAGCGTGATGGTGATTGTGGTGGTGCGGGAACTCGGACCGTTGATCGCCGCGCTGCTGGTGCTGGCGCGTATCGGCACCGCCAATGTCGTCGAGCTTGGCACCGCCCGCGCCCTGGGCGAAGTCGAAGCGCTGGAAGCACTGGGCATCGATCCCGTTCATTACCTTGTCGTGCCGCGCGTCATTGGCATGGCGGTGGGAATTTTTTCACTCACGGTTTATCTCATCATCGCGGCGCTCAGCAGTGGTTACTTGTGGGCCTTCATGCAAAATGTGCCCCTGCGTCCCGGTGATTATTTCAGCCAGCTCGCCAGTGCGCTGACGGGGCTCGATTTTGTGCTGCTGGCCATCAAGACCCTTTTGTTCGGTTTCATTATTTCCATCGTGACGTGTTATCACGGGCTGGCGCAGCCGTTGCGGCTGGAGGAAATTTCCTATGCCACCGTCCGCGCCGTCGCGCAAAGTGTCATCGCCTGCGTCTTGATTGACGCGTTGTTCATCATCATCTATCTCGCGACGTGATGAGTGCCGCGCATGAAACTTCAACCCGGTGCGCCATCGAGATGCGAGGCGTTTCCGGCGGCTCGATGCGGGACTTGAACACGATTGTCGTTGAAGATGTGAATTGGTCGGTGGCGCCGGGAGATTTCTGGGTCATCGGCGGGCTGCAAGGCACGGGAAAAAGCGATTTCCTGATGCTGACTGCGGGGCTGATGACTCCAGTGGCGGGCACGTATTGTTTTCTCGGCGAGGAAATGCCTATTTTTGAAGATCACCGGTTAAAGGACCGGTTGCGGCTCGGTTTTGTTTTTGAAAACGGCCAGCTTTTCAATCATCTCACGGTTTCGGAAAATGTTTCGCTGCCGTTGCGGTATCATCACAACTTGAGCAAGGCCGAAGCGGCGCCGGAAGTGCAAAAACTGCTCGAGCTGACCGAGCTCGCGCCGTGGGCGGACAGCACGCCGGGTGCGATGACGCGCAATTGGCAGCGGCGCGTGGGCCTCGCGCGCGCGCTCATGCTGCGGCCGGACGTGCTGCTGCTGGATAACCCGCTCGCGGGATTGGATTTGCGTCATCGTGCGTGGTGGCTCAATCTGCTGAAAGAATTGTCGCAGGGCTACGAATGGACGAACGGCCGGCCAACTACGCTGGTGGTCACCACGAACGATTTGCGGCAGTGGCGCGGCGACCGCCGGCAGTTTGCTGTTTTGAAAGACAAACGCTTTATGGTCCTGGGCGATTGGCAAAAAGTAGAAGCGGCAGGTGACGAATTGGTGCGCGAGTTAAGGGCGTCAGCGGCGCACAATGACTAAATGAATTTATGATTTACGATTTACGAGCGAGCGGCAGGCACGGCGCCTCAATCCGGATAGTTGCCGTGATAGTCAAAGGGATTGAATGTTTGAAGCCAGCACCCGTAAATCGCAAATCGTAAATCGAAAATAAGATGGCCCTTCAAGATCTAACCCCTCAACTCCGCACCCGCCTGAGCCGCATGGAACGAGCGGTGGGATGGTTTGTCATGCTGGCCACGGCGCTGCTCCTGTTTGGATTCGGGTTCTACGTTTACAAAACCGCCGAGCGCAAAGGCTGGTTCACGCCGAAATTTAAATACCAAACTTCGCTCAACGACGCGTCCGGCCTCAAAGTCGGCGACCCGGTGACGTTGATGGGGTTCCAGGCCGGCGAAATCACGGAGATCACTCCCAATGAACCCGACGCCTATTTCGGGGTCACCATCAAATTCACCATTCTCAAGCCGCACTACGGTTACATTTGGGATGATTCGCGCGTCAGCATTTCGTCGGACCTGCTGGGCCATCGGATGTTGCAAATCACCAAGGGGGCGTCGGGTATTCCGACGATTGAGGAGAATACGAATAAAGCGCCGCAAGCGATGTTGCGCTGGAAAATTGCCCGTACCGCACGGAAAAAGGTCCTGGCCGAAGTGACCGCTGCGAACCCGGAAATGGCGCAAACCAATCATTACAAATTCAACTGGCTGGTGAAGGATGAACTGACCAAAATAGCCCAGGCGGATCCGACCACGTTCTACACGAACCTCACCGATATTTACTGGATCGCCCCCGACGAGTCGCCCGCACTGACCGAGCGCCTGCAAAAAGTGGTGGATGAAGTCGAGAACGCGCTGCCCGGCATTTTGAATCTGACCAATCAAATTGCCAGCACGCTTTCCAGCGCGACGGCGCTGACTTCCAATCTCAACACGGTGGCAGTCGGCGTGCAGCCGACGGTGAGCAATCTTACGCTGTTGACCGGCCAGTTGAATCATCCCGGCGCGCTCGGCGATTGGCTGCTGCCGACGAACGTCAACGCAAAGCTTGATTCCGTAATGGGCAATGCGGACGCGGCGGTGGCAAACCTCAACACCAACCTGGCGAACCTGAATCTCTCACTGCTGCACCTTGCTGATTTGACCAGCAATTTAAACACCCAGGTGCAAGTGAACACGAACATCCTGAGCAACGTTTCCAAGGCCGTGGGTGATGCCGATGATTTCGTGCAGGGTTTGAAGCGTCATTGGCTGCTGCGCTCGGCGTTTAAGAAGGAAAATAAAAAGGAAAACACCGACTCCACTCCCAGCAAAACCGCGGTGCCGGCGCTCTCGCCGAAAGCGCAGGACAATCGTTGAATTCGAATGATGCAAAAGATGATCGAAAGCTGTTTCTGTAAACCAGTTTCTCTTTAATGTCCTCCGACGAAATCCCCAAACTTCAAATGGCGCCGCGCGAGGCCGCAGAAGAATTGTCCCGCCGCCTGGAGCACGAGCAGCGCGCGTCGAATCGCCAGCGTGAAAGCGATCTCGAACAATCCCTCGCGCCCTTTCGCGTCGGCTCCGTCCGCTACCTCAACGCCGTGCCGCTCACGCGGGGACTGGAGGACGAAGTCGTTTTCGCCACGCCATCCGAGCTTGCAAAAATGTTGCAGCGCGATGAACTCGATGCCGCCCTCGTGAGCGTCACGGAAGTTCTGTTCAATGATCGGTATGATATTCTGGACGGCACGGCGATTGCGTCGCTGGGCGAAGTCAAAAGCGTGCTGCTGGCCCATCGGAAACCGATCGAGGACGCGCGGGAAATTTTTTGCGACACGGCTTCGCTGACCAGCGTGAATCTTTTGCGCGTGCTGCTGGCCGAACGCGGCTTGAAACCGGAATTTAAACCACTCGCCAGCTATGATTTCAAATCACTCCCGGATTACGCGCTCTTGATCGGCGACCCCGCGCTCGATTTTGTCTTCAGCCCTCACGAGCATGAGGTTTTTGATTTAGGCACGGCATGGTTTGAACTGACGGCATTGCCGTTTGTCTATGCCGTCTGGGCCTTGCGGCGCGGCATGGAAAATTCCCGGCTGCGCCGGCAATTAACCGAAGCGCGGCAGTTCGGCCTCGACACGATTGATTCGATCATTCGCAATCGCACTGAGTACACGGAAGATTTTCGGAAGGACTACTTCGGCTGGCACATCCACTATCACCTCGGCTCGGACGAAAAGCGCGGCCTGGCAAAATTTATCGAACTGTTACGCAAGCACGGTCTGGGGCCGGTGCATGATCCTAAATTTGTTTTGTAAGGAGGCTCGGACTTTTGCCGCAGAATAATCTGAGCCTTCTTACGTCGGCTGCTACAGTGTGACTGCGATTCAGTCTTTGTCTTTCTTTTCTTTGGCTTCCTCGGCTGCTTCTCTGGCTTCGTCTTCCGCTTTTTCCTTATCGATCGACAGGACTTTGCCCGTCATGGCATCCACGTTCACCTCGGTGATGTCCGTCGTGCCGGGCGTGGCCATGTCGAACGACCATTGCAAATGGCCATGTTCCTTTTCCAACTCGGAGTCCTTGACGGTTCCATTCGGCACCTGCGCCATGGCGATTGCCTGCGCGTCCGACTGGCTGACTCTCGCCTGCGCCATCAATCGGGCTTGCCTGGCTTCCTTCGATTCCTTGTGATGTTCGGTGCCGCAACCTGCCAGCAGGGCCGCAGTGAGTGTCATCCCGATGAAGTGTGTGATTTTCATAGTTTTGTGAACCGACGTATTACTTTTGTAGTGAACCAGTTTTACGTGAACCCATCGTGAACAGTGAATGAAAATATTGTCATTCGCCCCGTATGAGCGCCGCTAAAAGGTCTCTCATTTGTCAATGCGCGGGCGGTCCAGCCGGCGGGAACTGGGGTAAACTCAAGGCGGAAACTGGGGTGAAGTTTTTTTTGCCCTTTAATGGATATTAACGCAGATTCGCAAAACAAATGATTGCAGCTCTCACCGGAATGATTGCCGGCACCGTGCATGTGGTGACCGGTCCAGACCATTTGACGGCTATCGCGCCGCTGGCGGTGCGCCGGCCCAAAGGCGCATGGATTCCAGGCGTGCGCTGGGGGCTGGGGCACTCCTCGGGCGTAATCGTCGTTGGCCTGTTGTCACTTTGGCTGCGGGATAAGCTGCCGGTGGATTTGATTTCGTCGTGGGGTGATCGGGTGGTGGGCGTGGTGCTGTTCGGCATCGGTCTTTGGACTTTGCGCCGTGCGCTCAAACACAATATGCACACACACGAACACGAGCATCACGGAGATCGTCACATGCACTTTCACGTCCATCATGGACACGCCCGACACGAAGAGGCGGGGGCGCACCAACGCCACACGCACACCGCATTCGCGATCGGCACCCTGCACGGATTGGCCGGAAGTTCGCATTTTCTGGGAATTCTTCCGATGCTGGCATTACCGACCAAAGCGCAGGCGGTTGCTTATCTCATCGCGTTCGGCGTCGGCACTGTGCTGGCGATGGCCGTATTTTCATGGGGCATGGGATATGTGGCAACTCGCTGTGCCGCCAATGGAGTCAAAGTCTATCGCGGCCTGATGACCACGTGCGGCGTGGCCGCGATGATTATCGGCTGCGTTTGGTTCGCGGGATTGAGCTGGTAAGGGCGCTGCACTCGATAAACTTGCGGCGTGGACAGCGTTTCGATTTATCGGGATCCCTGCTCGCGCAACACATTTTCATGTTTCGCTGATAATTTCCTTGGCGCGTGGGGGCGCTTGGCGGTTAAATCCGCGCATGGCCAAACTGGTGTTTGACATCGAAACCTCCGCGCTGCCGATCGAACATTTCGACGAGACGCAGCAGGAATATCTCTTTCGCGAATGCGAAAAAATCGCCGACGAAACCGCCCGCAACGAGCGGCGCGCGGAATTGACGCGACAATGCAGCCTCTGGCCATTCACTTCGCAGGCGGTTTGCATCGCCATGTTGAACGCGGAAACGCAGCGCGGGCAGGTGTTGTTCACCGCCGATGATTTTGAAGAAGAACCGGGCGAGGCCGGCCCGGTGGAGTTTGTTCCGTGCGCCGATGAACCGGAACTGCTCACGGCTTTTTGGGATGTGGCGAAGCACTACGATTCCATCGTGACTTTCAACGGCCGGGGATTCGATGTGCCGTTCATTTACCTGCGTTCAGCGCTGCTCAATGTGCCGATCTCGCGGAAAGACTGGCTGGGTTACCGTTACCAGACAGACCCGCATTGCGATCTCGCGGAGCAACTGACTTTTTACAACGTGAGCGGGCGCGATGGCGCAGCGCGGCGGTTCAATCTGGATTTCTATTGCAAGGCGTTCGGCATCGAATCCCCCAAAAGCCATGGCGTGACGGGAATGGATGTGAGCAATCTGCTGGCGGAGGGGCGCTATCGGGAGATCGCGGAATACTGCCTGCGCGACGTAAAGGCGACGGTGTTGCTTTACCAGATTTGGAAGGAACGGTTAAGCGGCATCAAATGAGCGAGGAATTTTTACCCAAACCGGTGTCTTTTCTCGTTTGCTTTGCGGTGAGGGAAGAAGTGGCATTTCCGTTACTGCCGGCGGAGCGGCTCATCACCGGCATGGGCCGCCGCAATGCCAGCACGAAGTTCCAGGAAGCGTTGCGCCGCCTGAGTCCGGAAAGAGTCCTCACCTGCGGTTTTGCCGGCGCACTGAATCCCGAATTCAAAATCGGCGATGTTTTGTTCAATGAAGATATCGATGCCGGGATGAGCAAGGCGCTGCTGGCCGCGGGGACGATTCCAGCCAAATTTTATTGTTCTGTCCGCGTGGCCGTGACCGGTGCGGAGAAAGCGGAGTTGTGGCGGACGACGGGCGCCGATGCGGTGGAAATGGAATCTTCCGTTATTCGCGCGCTCTGCCGTGAACGCGGAATTCCCAGCGCCACGATCCGGGTGATTTCAGACGCTGCCAATGACGATCTACCGCTCGATTTCAATGCCCTGATGACTTCAGAGCAGAAAATTTCCATCCCAAAATTGATGGCGCGGCTGGCGACATCCCCAAAGTCCATTCCGAAACTGATGCAGTTGCAACGCAACACGCGCTTTGCCGCGCGGAGACTCGGTGAGGTGTTAAACGGCCTACTGCATTCACTCAGGGACAGTGGCGCTTGAGGAGGCGGCGGCAGCCTTGGCGCGCTCGTTGGCCTTCTCGCTATAGCCGATGAGAACGGCCCCGGCCACCACCAGCACCACGCCAGCCCACCGCATCGGCGGCACTTTCTCGCCGAGAAAAATAATTGCAGCAACGGTCGCGAATACGAAACTCAACCCCGTCAACGGCCAGAGCAAACTGATGTCGTTCCCGGACATCAAAATGAGCAGGGTGACGAAAAAGAGCGCTTCAAAAAAAACTCCCAAAAGGATGTTTCTGCTGGTGACACCTGCTTTGACGATGCGCGCCACTTCGCTGACACTGATTTTTTTCACGTCGCCAATCTGCCCCATGCCTTTTTTCAACATAACGACGCCGATGGATTCGAAGGTGAGGCCGATGAGAAGGATGATTAAAAATTTAAGCATAATTTTGGATTCGGTTCACAAATCCTGGTAACGAATGAGCTGGATGCCCGTTTTTTTGACCTGCTCTTTCACGCGCGGGCTGACCAAAGCGTCGAACTCATGTTTAAAGTTGTCGAGGGAGGGGTGGGAGTAAAGCTCTGATTCGCCACGGGGCAGCCGGGGCAGGAGTTTCAAAATATAGGCTTCATCCACGCGCGCATTTTGCAGCAGGCCAAAAACTTTTTGCGTGTGGTGAATATGTTTTTTCCGAAAGGCCGCCCGCGCGCGCACGGAGAGAATAAAATAAATCATCGCGTGCAGGGCGCGATACAATCGGTGGCCGCTCGCCAGTGGGACATCCAGCCAGAACGGATCGCGCGTGAGGCGCATGCGGTCGATGCCGAGAGTGTCCGCATCTTCGATCAAAATGCTGAATACGGTGGGATGCAAGTGCAGGTGCAGATGGCCGTTGACGTGGTCCAACGATAATCCCGTGGCGCGGAAGCGCGCGAATTGCGCATGAATCTCCTGGCGCAATTGTTCACGCAAGGCACGGTGAAAGAAGTAACGAAATCCCACTCTTACCGGGTCATTTAAAAATTCCTGGCGCTCATTCACGAGACCGGGAATTTCGCTCTGGGGCAGCGCGGAGTGGCCCATCAATAATGTGAGATGCAGCCCGACGCCGAGGGCGGGATTCTGTTTCGCCAGTCCGACCGCTTCGCTGCACGAAGCTTCGTTGACCATCAGGCTGGCGGTGGTGAGAATACCCTCGCGATGCGCGCGGATGACCGCCTCGTTGATGGAATGGGAGAGACCGAAGTCGTCCGCGTTGACAATCAGCCGGTGCGTCGAGGTTCCGGGTCCAACCGGCGGAGATTTCATCTGACTATTTTCTGGCCGGGATTCCACACCTGACATTTCAGACAATGCCATAGTTGGGTGAGGTGGCGCCGGAAATGAAACGGCACCAGGACCGTAAAATCAGGAGAATTTTCTGGCCCTTGCTAAGGCGGGTCGGTTCGGGGCCGAAGACGTTGAACTGCTGCCGCTCCAGTTTCCGCAACAGGCGCCAGTAAACCGAGCCCATCAATTCGGCAGCGACCATCGAGCGACGGTCTTCTGCCGGCAAGGTTTCGCGGGCCAGTTGATAAAACTTCCGCGCGCGGGCGGCGACGCTTTCGGCCAGGTTGCGAAAACGATCCGAGTATTGGAAATTCAAAATCTCCTGCTCCGTGACTTTGAAGCGGGCGAGTTCGGATTGCGGCAAATAAATCCTTCCGCGTTCGGCGTCAGTGCGCACGTCGCGCAAAATGTTGGTCAATTGAAGCGCCTTGCCGAGGTAGATCGCGTAGTCGCGGCAGGCCGGACTGCGGTGGCCGAAAATTTCAATGCTTAACAAACCCACCACGGAGGCAACACGATAGCAATAAAGCTCCAGTTGCTCGTAGCTTTCGTAACGTTTGATTTGCAGGTCCATCTCGCATCCCTGAATGAGCTCGTCGAACAAGGCGAACGGCAGGTGAAACTCGCGAGCGACCGGTTGCATCTCACGATTCACTGCGAACTGAGGCGCTCCATTTTCACACGCGCGACGCACATCCGCCCGCCAGGCGGCGAGTTGCTCGCGGCGTTTTTCAGCGGGCACGAGTTCGTCGTCCGCAACGTCATCCACTTCGCGGCAGAAGGCGTAAAGAACCGACATGGCGTCCCGCTTGGCCTTGGGCAAAAGAATGAACGCGAGCGCGAGATTGGAAGCGCTTTTTTGGGTGATCGTCCGGCTTTCTTGCATGGCTCAGGGGCCTGGCGGCGGTTCGCGGCGTGGCGGGGGCAATCCGCCAACCTGAGAGAGGGTGGGATTGACGGGACGCTCGCGCCGATGGGCGCGATGACGCTTTCTGCCGAAGAGCCGGGCGACGCCGGATTTTCTTTTCCGCCGCTCCGGCAGGCCACCGTTTGAATCATCGGATGGGGAAGCGTGATGATACGAATGTCTGCGACGCCGCGGTTTCCGCAAAAACGCGGCCCACATGAAACCCGTCAGCGCAATCAGGAACAAAAGTCCAACGACGATGATAACCTCATGCGCGCTTGATGCGGGGTTGTTCCAAAATCCCCAGAAAGTTTCGCCGTCGTCTTGCGCCAATAATACCAAGTGCATCATTAAGAAACTTCCTTTCCCGACGCGACATTTTTTTCATCGTCGTTCTCGCCGGGCAATGAGAGGTTCAGCCGTTGCATGCGATAACGCAAGGCGTGCCGGCTGATCTTCAATTGTTCGGCGGTCTTGCCGAGATTGAAACCGTTTCGTTCCAATATATCAGCAATCAGTTGCCGCTCAAAAGCTGTCACCAGCTCATCCAAAGATTCATTGCCGGTCATTTTCGGCGCGACAGACTTGTGCAACTGCGCTTCCACCTGGAAATCGGGCAGGCTCGCAGCCTGGATTTCTTCCGCCCGCTCGAGGATGAGGGCGCGTTCGATGACGTTCTTCAATTCGCGCACGTTGCCCGGCCAATGGTGCGCGAGAAGTTTTCGCGCGGCGGGAAGCGAAAGCGACTTCACGCGCTTATTCATGGTAGCGCTGAAATGCTTTAGAAAATGCTCGGCGAGCAAGGGCACGTCGTCATCGCGTTCGCGCAACGGCGGCAGGCGGAATTGCACGACGTTCAAGCGATGAAATAAATCCTCGCGGAAATGGCCTTCCCGAATGGCCTGCACGATGTCGCGATTGGTGGCGGCAATCAGGCGGACGTTGACGCGCAGCTCCTGGGTGCCGCCGACGCGGGTAAAGGAGCCATCTTCGAGAAAACGCAGCAGCTTGGCTTGCAACGGCCGGCTCATGTCCGCGATTTCATCCAGAAAAATGGTGCCGCCGTTGGCTTCTTCGACGAGGCCGGGTTTTTGTTTTATCGCGCCGGTGAACGCGCCTTTTTCGTGGCCGAACAGTTCGCTTTCGAGCAGTGTTTCGGGAATCGCGGCGCAATTGATACGCACGTAGCGGGCCTTGCGCCGATTACTCAGGCTGTGTACCGCGCCCGCAACCAGTTCCTTGCCCGTGCCGCTCTCACCGAGAATCAAGATACGCGTGTCAGTCGGCGCGACGGTTTGAATCAACTCGCGCACTTCGCGCATTTTGCCAGATTCGCCGACGATTTCGTCCAATTGGGCAGCGCCGCCCGCGCGCGCGCGGAGATCGGCATTTTCCTGGAGCAGTCGATAGCGCTCGGCGCAGCGCGCCACGGCATGCAGCAATTCTTCCGGAGCAAAGGGCTTGGAAAGATAATCGACCGCGCCGGCTTTGATGGCTTCAACAGCCAGCTTGGGTGTGGCAAACGCCGTAATCATCAGGGCCGGCGTTTCTGGCCAGAGCTTACGCAGGTTCGCGAGAAATTCGTATCCGGTCATGCCCCCGAGCCGCGCGTCGGTGATGACCATGAAAAAAGTCTCGCGGGTCATCAGCACCTGCGCTTCTTCCGCGGACTCGGCCGTTTGCACGGAATAGCCGTCATCGCTCAACATCGTCTTGAGCGATGCGCGCATGTTTTTCTCGTCATCGACGACGAGGACGGAAGGGAGGTTCATAACGGCCGCATTACTGTTTTTGCAGGGAAGGTTAAGATGAATCGAGCGCCTTTTCCAAGCTCAGATTCGGCCCTCACTTTGCCAGCGTAGAGCTCCACATTATGCTTCACGATGGCCAGGCCGAGACCCGTGCCCTTCTCTTTGGTTGAATAATATTGCTCGAACACTTTTTCGACCCGGTCGGGAGGAATTCCCGGGCCGGTGTCCGCGATCGCAATTTCGATGGAGTCACCGTGGCTGACGACCGCGACTGTTATTCTGCCCTTTCCGTTGAGTGCCTCGCGCGCGTTTTGAAGGATGTTAATCAGAATCTGCGAGAGATGCTGGCGTTGCATGAGGAGGGGCGGCAAATGCGGAGCGTAACGGCGGTCCACCTGGACGCCGGTCTCCATGGCCGCAGGAAAGGTTTGGCCGATCGCGCCATCAACTTCATTGACCAGGTCGAGCTTTTCAACGTGGCCATCGCTGAGTTGAGCGTAGCCCATTATTTGAGTGATGATTTTGTCCGAGCGTTCCACTTCCTCCCTGATGATTTCCAACTGCTTGGAAATATCAGTCCGGCCTTCCTTCACCGCGCGTTGCAGGGAGAAGACCGCGTTGTTGATAATCGCCAGCGGGTTCTTGATCTGGTGCGCGAACTCGGCGGAAAGACGGCTGGCGGAACGCAATTGGCCTTCCCTCACGTCGAATTCCCGCGAGTCCTCTATCGCCCGCCGCAATACCTGCACGCCATAACAACACGCGGTCAGCAGCCACAAGACAATCACGCGCGGAAAGTCGGGGTCCGCTGGAGTTTCCTCCTGTTTGGACGGCAGCCCTTGTATCCAGGCATAATTCGTCCGGGCCAGGCGGTTGGTGTTCGCCAGCGGACCGATTGCATTGGTGGGTAAAGACGCCAGATTCGTCGTGATCAGCCGATTGGTGGCTGACACGGACGCAACCGTGTTTGTTGTCGCGCGACCGTGCAGGACCGCGGGAGCCTGCAACTCGGCCAAGGCAACTTTTGGATACAGTAGCCCGGCGCTCAAATAGAAAAATCCGAGCAATAGGTTTAAGACGATTTGCGGCGTCGCGAGCGGAATACTCACGGCGTTCAGCACGATTAACACGGGGTAGAGCCAATAGGCGATGCTGCCAAAGCCATCCGTGATGACTACCAGCCCGGAAACGAAAAGGCCGTCGAGCAATCCCAGCGTGAACACGAGCCATTGAAACAGTTCCGCTGGAAAACGCCGCCAGTAAACGAAGAATGCGCCAATGCCGACATTGCAACCGGTGTAGACGAGGAAATATTTTTTTAAGAAATCCAGCGCGACGTCATGCGCACTGGGCGCCTCCTGGCTCCACGCTGACGTGAAAAAGTAGTAAAGAATGACGGCAATGATCCCGGCTTTGGCGGGAAGGACGACGTGCAGTTGCATCCTCACGATGCGGCGGGCCTGTTGCTCCGGCTCGGGCCGGAAGGTCAACAGCCCCTTCGTCCATCGTGAATCGAGAAATTTCATTGAACGGATACGGACTGCAGCCCGCCACTCGTGACAGCCGTTTCAACCCAGCAATTCCATCGCGCGCTCCGCCACTTTGTCCACCGGCCACAAGCGGCCAATGCCCTCGTAACCGCAGGAAAGCATGCCTTCCTCCGGACCGATAAATTCCACGCCACGTTTTTTGAGCGTCGCCACATTTTGCTGCGTGGCCGGGTGCAGCCACATTTTTCCGTTCATTGCGGGGGCGATTAAAATTTTCGCCTGCGGATTCAACGCGAGCGCGATGCACGTCAGCGCGTCATCGGCCAGACCGAGCGCGAGCTTAGCAATGGTGTTCGCCGTGGCGGGCGCGATGAGCAACAGGGCGGCTTCATCCGCCAGTTTGATATGCGTTGGTTTCCAGCCTTCCTCCTCGTCATACAGACCGGTGACCACCGGGTTTCGCGAAAGGGTTTTGAATGGGAGCGCGGTGATGAACTGTTGCGCGTCCGCCGTCATAACCACACGGACATCGGCGCCCCGCTTGGTGAGCAAGCTCGCCAGGTCCGCCGCGCGATGGGCGGCAATGGAGCCCGTAACGCCAAGAACGATGTTTTTCATTTAAATTCCACGCTAAGAGGGAATCCACAGAACCGGGATCCGCTCACGGCCTTGACGGCGGCGATACCACTCGAAATGTTCGTCGTCCGTAACAATTTTTGAATTGGGCCGCAGTTCGCTGGCCCGAACGAGAGTCGCGTCGGCAAAATCCATTTCCGGCGAATATTTGTCCAACAATGCGGCCACTGCCGATTTCTCCGTCTGCAAATCCAGTAGAAACTGATAGTCGGGGAGGATTTTTGCGGATACCGAAGGATCTCCCACCAAATGGCTCGCTTCCGTGAATGCAGCAGCGGTTGTCCATAACTGGCCTTTGTGCTTTTCAAAGAATTCCTGAGCCCATTTGCGCCGCGAGGGCGTTTTGGAAAATGGGCTGACAATGAAACTTGCGTCAGCGAGAAACATGGCGTTTTAAAATGGCGGATCGAATTTTTTCCCGTTCGGTTTTTCCGGGGAGGTCGGGCAAGGTAAAACCGCTCCGGCTCAATTCCAAACTCGCAGGCTCCGCCTCGATTTGTCGGGCCTCGTTACGGGCGGCCTGACGCAAAAATTCAGCGAGCGATACGCCCCGCCGTTTAGCCGCGCGCCGGAAGAGGGCGCTTTCCTCCTGCTTTAAACGCATCGGATAAATATTGTTTGACATACAGCTGTGTATATCACATTTGCGCCAGCGAGTCAACGAAAGCGCTGCAGCGCCCGCTCACAACTCAGGCGCCACCGCCCGGGCTGAGCGCATTTTTTCCGCCTCAATGATCGCCTGCATCCGTCGCAGATCCGCTCCAATACTGTCGCTGATAATCAGGTAATCAAAGTTTTTCCACTGGCCGATTTCCTGCCGTGCGACGCTCAATCGCTTTTGAATATTCGTCGTTGAATCCGTGCCGCGCTTTTTCAGGCGCGCTTCCAAAACAGTGAGCGAGGGCGGCGTGAGGAAAACGGAAACCAGCGCGCGTTTGAGTTCTGCATCCTCTTCCGTGCGCGCACGAATCGCCGCGGCGCCCTGTACATCCACGTTCAGCAAAACGTCCTTGCCGTCGCGCAGCTTGCTGAGCACCTCGGATTTCAAAGTACCGTAACTCTGGCCGTAGACGGTGGCGTGCTCGAGAAAATTTCCCGCCTGCACGCGCTTGAGAAAGGAGCCTGCATCGAGAAAATAATAATCCACTCCATCCCGCTCGCCGATCCTGGGCTCGCGGGTCGTGCAAGTGATGGCGCGCGCCATGTCCGGGCGCGCGGCGAGCAATTGCTGGCAAAGGGTCGTCTTTCCGCCGCCGGACGGCGCCGAAAGCAACACGAGCAGCGGACTGAGAGTCGCGCTCTTAATAGGCGCGTCCGCTTTGTGGCCGCCCTGTTTGGGTGCGACCGACGATGCTTGAGCTTCGACTTTCATTTTGTCCTTCACTCTTCGCTTGCGGCTCATTCTACATTCTGCGCTTGTTCGCGGAATTTTTCCAATTCCGCTTTCAAGGTCACGACTTCACGCGAAATCAGGCTGTCGTTGGCTTTCGAGCCGATGGTATTGATTTCGCGGTTCATTTCCTGCGCGAGAAAATCCAGGGTGCGCCCCACCGGTTCGCCGGTTTTCAGGCAATCATCGAACTGTTGAAAGTGACTTTGCAGGCGAGTCAATTCCTCGGTGATGTCCGAGCGATCGGCGAAATAAACGACTTCTTTCAACAGGCGTTCGTCTTCAGCCGCGGGCGCTTCCAGTTTCGCCTCTTTGATGCGCTGGATGAGTTGCTCACGATAACGCGCCGCCACCTTGGGCGCGTGCGTCTGGACCTGCGTGGTCGCCCGCCGCATGATGGCCACGCGCTCAACCAGGTCCTGCTTCAAGTGCGTCCCTTCGCGCACCCGCATCTTCACGAGCGCGACGAGCGCCTTGTTCAAAGCCTTTTCAACGGCCGGCCAGAAATTTTCCTCTTCCGCGATTTGTTCATCCGTCTGGAAAACGCCGGGAGCGCGCACAAGATGGTCGAGCGTCACGGAGCCGGAGATTCGCAGTTGTTTCGCGAGCTTGTTCAACTCGCGTGTGTAAGCCTTGGCCAGCGGGACGTTCAGGTGCATCCGCGCCGCCGAGTTGCCGCCAGAATGCAGCGTGACCCGGGCCGTCAGCCGCCCGCGCGCGATGTGGCGATTAATCAAATCGCGCATCTGCGCCTCGAGCATTTCCATCTCGCGTGGAAGGTTGATGAAAATCTCGCTTTGCTTGCGGTTCACGGAGCTTAGCTCGACCGTAATCTTGAACCCGTCCTGCGAGCAATCGCCCCGGCCATATCCGGTCATTGACTTCATTCTGCCTGAAATTATGGGGGAACCCGCGAAATGTCGAATGTCGAATGTCGAATTGGCTTGGGAGCGCTGGCGTCCCGCCCGCCTGCTTCTGCTGGGCCTTATACCCTAATTGTGAATTCCCGCGACCGAGCGGAGCATTTGAATAGCCCATGATTTTATGGAGAAAATCAATTTTACCGGACCCAAAACTGTCGGCCTTACCAGACGTGATTTTATGAAAATGGCAATTGCAACCGCTGCCGTCGCGGCGACCGGCCTGCCGGTGCAGGCAGTGGAAACACCAAACGAAATTCCCCAACGCGAGCTTGGTCGCACGGGCGAAAAAGTCTCCTGCATCGGCCTTGGCGGCTCGCATATTGGGAAGGTCGAGGACGAACAGGAAGGCATCCGCATCATGCGGAGCGCCATCGACCGTGGGCTGACGTTCATGGATAACAGTTGGGATTACAATGATGGTGATGGTGCCAGCGAAACTCGCATGGGCAAGGCCCTGCGCGATGGCTACCGCGACAAAGTTTTTTTGATGACAAAGTTTGACGGGCGCACCAAAAAAGAAGCGGCGAAACAAATCGACGAATCGCTTCGCCGCCTGCAGACGGACCACCTTGATCTTCTCCAACTGCACGAAGTCATTCGCCTGGAAGACCCGGACCGCGCCTTTGCGGAGGGCGGCGCGATCGAGGCTTTGAAGGAAGCCCAAAAAGCCGGCAAATGCCGCTTTGTGGGTTTTACCGGGCACAAAGATCCGACCGTTCACCTGCGCATGCTCGAAGCTGCCGCGAAGCATGATTTTCATTTCGATACCGTCCAAATGCCGTTGAATGTCATGGACGCCCACTTCCGCAGTTTTCAACACCAGGTTCTGCCCGAATTGGTAAAGCAAGGGATCGGTGTGCTCGGCATGAAATCGATGGGCAGCGGCGTCATCCTGAAAAGCAAGGTCGTCAAACCGATCGAATGCCTGCATTACGCGCTGAACCTCCCGACTTCGGTGGTCATCACCGGCATCGACAGCATGAAAATCCTCGACCAGGCGATTGAGGCCGCGAAGACGTTCAAGCCAATGACGGAGGAACAAGTCGCCTCGCTGCTCGCCCGCACGGCTGACGCGGCGAAGGACGGGAAATTTGAGTTATTCAAAACGGCGATGAAATTTGATTCCACAGCGCAGCATCCGCAATGGCTCGGGGAGGAATCCTAGACAGGAGCGCGAATTAGCAACAATTCACTTAAAAGTCCAAAAAGCGCTCCTTTATTCCATTATTCATATCATCATATCCTGATATGATGATTTTATAGTTGCATTGCTTTCCTGGTTTCATTATTCTCGGTATCAATAATTCGCCTTTGAGCCGATGAGTGACGAAATTAAAAAACATTGTGAATTGGTGCGGGACATTTACGCCGCCAAAGTTGCCGCCGGTAAACCGGTGATTTCCTTCGAGTTTTTTCCGCCCAAGACTGATGAGGGCGACCGCAATCTGCTGGAAAAAACCATCCCTGCCCTGTTGCAGGCGAAACCGGATTATTGCTCGGTTACTTACGGCGCGGGCGGCAGCACGCGCGATAAGACTTTGATGATCGTGGACCGTATTCAAAAGCAGCATCACCTGACGGCCGTGGCGCATCTCACGTGTGTGTCGGCCACGAAGGAGGAGATTCGCAGTTTGCTCGAGCAAATCCGTTTGCTCGGCGTCCGCAATGTGCTGGCGCTGCGCGGCGATCCGCCCGGCGGCGGAGCGTTCAAGACGACTGCCGGCGGATTCGAATTTTCGAATCAGTTGGTGGAATTCATCCGTGAGTTCGATCATTTCAGCATCGGCGTGGCTGGATTTCCTGAGGGCCACATCGCGTGCAAGCAGGGCAAGCACGTGGATTGGGGTTACCTGAAAAGCAAAATCGACGCGGGCGCGGATTACGTGCTGACGCAACTGTTTTTCGACAACGCGGATTATTACGAATTTCGCGATCATCTCAACAAGCAAGGTGTGAAAATCCCGATCGTGCCGGGCATCGTGCCGATTTTGAACGCGAACCAGATCAAGAAATTCACTGCTATGTGCGGCGCGCGGATTCCGGAATCGCTCGGGGCGAGGCTGGACGAAATCGGCGCGGACGAAGCAGCGGCGACGGAGTTCGGCATCGAGTACGCGACGCGGCAGTGTGAGGATTTGCTGCGCAACGGCGCGTCGGGCATCCATTTTTACACGCTGAACAAGGCGCATTCGACGGTGAACGTGTTGAAGAACCTGCGGCTGACTTAAGTCTTGTAGCAGTCGAGGTAACGAGGCTCACTTCAATCAGAGCCTCCTGACGTCGGCTGCTACATAGAGCCATTACATCAAAGAACAAAAATTTCCCTGGTCTTCTCAGACGGCGAGGACGCTCGCCCCACCCTTTAAAGTTGAAAAAAAAGCCGCCATTATTGGCGGCTTGTGAAAGCAAGGGATCGTTCCGCGCATTCGCGCGGAACGGAATATGGGGCAGCGCAGCAGCGCTGCCCTACCGGGTTCGTTAAGCAATCTTCGCGAGTTCGGCGTCGAAGAGTTCGCGGGTTTTGGATTGCACTTCGGCGAGTTGGAGTTCGCCTTTGTCCAGTTTCGCGAGCAGAGCTTTTTGCGCGAGGTAATCCTTGTTCGCCACACCCGCTTTGCTTTGCAGCATGCGCCAGGCTTTGCGGCGTTCGACGGCGAACAACACCATCTGGCGTGACACGGCGAAGAATTTAATTTTCCCGCCGATCTCGGCCTTGATGTAACAGCCAAAGTTGGTCACGTAGCTGCGATGGTTCGGATTGAACACGCGGCGGTAAATGACGTCGTCCTGAGTGATGAACGCGAGCATGTCGTCCATGTGGATCAGTTCGGCGGCTTCCTCTTCCTTGATGGCTTTGATGTGCTTGCGGAAACGCGCCTCGGTGAGCGCCCAGTGCGCCACGTTGTAATTGTATTCCTCGCCGGTGGTGGCGAATTTGGTGCGCCACCAATCGCGGTTCGGCGTCGGGTTGCCTTTGAGGTCGAAGGCTTCCTGCGCGGTCTCGCCGTTTTGCGGGTTGAACACGAACTCAGGCATGCCGCGGGCGTCGCGGACCATCTTGGCCTGGTCGGCGCTCATGTTGTCCGCCACGCCGTGCTCGGGCTGGCAGGTCGTGTAGGCCTGGAAGAACGCGGTGCCGCGATATTCGAGGCCGTCCAGCATGGCCTTGTAAAGCTTGGCAGCGTTCGCCATCGAGACCTGGGCGACGAACGGCGAGCCGTGGCCGCTGGTGAAAGCTTCCGCGACGTTTTTCTTCTCGATCAATTTGCCCTGCGAGGCAACGCCGAACTGGTTCATGTCATAACCGCCGAGCATGGTGGATGAATCGGAGTTCTGGCCGCCGGTGTTCGAATAGACCTGCGTATCGAGCATGAGCATCTTCACGTTCGGACGGTTTTGCAGGATGACTTTGGAGACGTTCTGGAAACCGATGTCGCCGAGCGCGCCGTCGCCACCGATGACCCACACTTTCGGCAGTTCGCGAATTTCCTGGTCGGTCATCAACGCGTCGTCGAGATGTGTGAGGGTGAACAGGTCGGCTTCGGTCATCACGCTTTCCTCGCGGTCGAGGAGCATGTCGGCGAGGCGTTCGGGGACGACGGAGCGGCGAGCGTGATTCAAAACGAGCGATTCGCCGAGCAGCCAGCTAATCGTGGCGCCGTCCTGGAACAGCGAGTTCATCCACGGATAGGGATGCGGGTTGGAGGGCGGCGTGGAACCGTAGACGGTATTGCAACCGGTGCTGGCGCCCATGAACATGACGCTCATGCCGTTGGCGCGGCGGCCATCGATGGATTGCAGATCGCGATGGTTGAAGGCGTCCTGGCGCATGACGGCGGCGATGTTCTTGATGAGCTGCTCGTCGGTGATTGCGCCGTGCGCGGCTTCGTAAGCAGCGATGCGTTTGGCGGTGTCGGCGTCGTTCTCGCCGCCGAGGCCCATGATGGTGTGCTGGATCGCGCGGCGGAAACGATTGTATTCTTCTTCACTGCGCGCTTTGAGCTTCTGCAGTTTTTCCAGGCCGCTGTTTTCCAGGTGCGTGGCCTTGGAACGCAAGCGGTCGGCTTTCTTGTGATACAATGGACGCATGTAGGCTTCGGTCACGGAAGCGGCGGCGCGGAGCACACTCTTCTCACCGCAACCAGCACAAGCGCCATCGCCACTCACGAGCGCTTCGTAATTACGCCGCACCATAAGGTGATTGCGCAAGGCGGCTTCGCGGGAATTGGCGGCATCATTGTCGTTGTAGAGGCCGAGGAATTTTTGCGGCGTGTCGGGCAGCAACCGCGAGAATATCTGCGCGGTGGTCAATTCGGCATTCAAATCCTCGGTCTCGCGGGTCATGCGCAAGGCGTCGTGGTCGCCGCAGACTTGCACGCATTCGCCGCAACCTTTGCAGAGGTCGCTGACAAAAATGGAGAACAAGCCGCCGCTGCCGGGGGTCTTGGCTTCGAGCGAACGGAAAATTGCGGGCACGTTGTTGTAGGCCAGCGGCAGTTTGGCGAGGATGCCGACAAATTCGCCCTTGGCCTTGTCACTGATGTTTGTCAGGGCGTTGACTTCATCGCGGATGATGTCCTTGAACGGCAGTTTCGCGCGGGTCTTGACGGCTTCGTTCATTTTCGCGCGCGAGCGTTCCTCGATGCCTTTCAACTCGCCCGCCAGCTTCGCGCGGTCGTCACTGGTGGTGACGTAATAGTTCAGCGCGGTTTTCAAAACGGTGCTGACGTCCTGCGACGTGTTCGGCAGGGCGGTGTCGGGGCAGGCGGTGATGCACTCCATGCATTGGGTGCAATTCTCGGCAATGTAAACGGGCGTCTCGCGGCGGGCGACGTACTTGGATTGGGTGGCGCCGCTGCCGGCGCTCATCACGCCGAGCGACGCCAGGGCGCCGGCGGGTTGGTGATAACCGAGGCCGTTGCGATATTCAGAATCGAATTTCGCGAGGGTTTGGAATGCGTAACGAGGGGTCTGCTGCGCTGGCGCGGGAACGCCCGTGCCGCAGGCAGTGCCACAACCGGCGGTGGGGATGATCGGCGTGTCGCCGATGGGCCGCACGGGTGGGTTGCGCATGGAGGAGAAATCCGGGTCATCGAACAGGCCGTATTTAATTTCCTGCACGCGGGAAAAACCTTCCATCATAACCGTCATGTTGGAGGTGACGACGTCGTCACCGAAGCGGCCGAATTTTTTCTGGTACTGCTTTTTGACGGTCGTGTGGAACTGATCCTCCGTAATATTATTGTGCTGCAGGAAGGGTGAGACGCGGAAAAACGCGCCGAGAAAACTGTTGCCCTGCATGCGTAGTTGTAATTCCGCTTTATTGGTGGCTTTGCGCGCGATGTCGAAGCCGGGCAGAATGTAAACGCGGATATTATTTTCTTTGACGAATTTGCGGTGCTGCGCGGGGATGCGGGTCCAGGCGGTTTCGGGCGATTCACTGGATTCCCAGACGATGCATCCGCCTTTCTTAATGCCTTCAAGCGGGTTCGTGTGGGTGAAGGCCTTGGGATCGCAGCACAGTACCACGTCCACGTGGTTCAGCTCGCAGTTCACCTTGATCTGCTCGCGGGCGACGGTGAGATAATAATTGGTCGGCGCGCCCTTTTTCTCGGAACCATATTTCGGGTTCGCCATGATGAACAACTTTTCCTTGAGCTGGCCGTTCTCATCGCGTTCAGCATCGCGCTCTTTGATCATCTCGCCGAAGTTGCCGACGATTTCGCCGAGATTTTTACCGGTGGTGATCATTCCCCAGCCGCCGATGGAATGGAACCGGACCGCGATCGCCTTGTCAGGCAGAAGCGAGGGCGTGTCTTTGGAAATCACGGCGTACGGATGGTCGACGCCGAGGACGAAATAGGTTTCGCCATCGGCTGCGTTGCGGCCGTCCTTGCGGCGGGTCTGGCCAGTGGCGAATTCATAAGCGCCCAGCGTGTGCTCGGGCCGAAAATCACGCGAGCCGATGCCGTAAACGCCACGGAAAAGGCGCGGGGTTTCTTCGGGCTTCAACGCGGGCAGCGTGCCGCCGAATTTCGCGACTTCATTGGCTTTGCCAAGCGCCACACGGATGTCGCGAGCGAGCGGATTGTCGCCGGCGAGGCTCTCATCGGTGCGTTCGAGGATGATGACGTTCTTTTTGCCGCGGAGCGCGTTGATGATCGCGGCTTCCGGGAACGGACGAATCACATTGACGTGAATGGAGCCGACTTTGGCGTTGCGCTGGTCGCGCAGGTAATCGCAGGCGGCTTCGATATTATCGGCAGCGCAACCAAGCGAGACGAAAATGGTATCGGCATCGTCGCATTTATATTGCGTGATGAAGCCGTAGTGACGTCCGGTAAGGCGGCCAAATTCCTCATAGGCCTGTTGCAGGAAGCCGAGGATGGGTTCGTTGAAATTATTCCGACGCGCGACGACGCCGTTCATGTGGTGTTCCTGGTTCTGCACCGGCCCAAGCAAGAGCGGGTTTTTCAGGTCCATCATTTCCGGCACCCGGCGACGTTTCGCGCCGAACAATTCGCGTTGGGCGGGAGTCGGGCAATCAATCGTGTCATCCACGCCGCCGAGATATTCGCGGAGCAACTCGGCTTCGGGCGCGAGGTAGGTGCGCTCGCTGTGAGTGGTCAACATGCCGTCCTGGATGTTCATGCCGGGATTGAGCGCGAGCTCGTTCACCTTGCGCAGAATAATCGCCTGGTCGGCGGCCTGTTGCGCGTCCTTGCTGACGAGCATCGTCCAGCCAGTGTCGAGCGCGGCGTAAAAATCATCGTGGGCGCAATGGACATTCAGAGCGTGCTTGGTGAGCGCGCGCGCGCCGATTTCGAGGACCATGGTGGAGAACTTTCCGGGCGCATGATAATACTGCTCCATGGCGTAAACGATGCCCTGGCCGGAAGTGAAATTCACCGTGCGGCGTCCCGCGACGGAGAAGGCGGTGGCGCCGCCTTGCGCGGCATGTTCGCCTTCGGTCTCGACAGCGATTTTTTGCTGGCCCCACACATTGAGTTCACCCTGCGCGTAGGAGCCTTGATAAATTTCGCCGCCTTCGGTGGACGGCGTAATGGGATAGAAGACACCGCCTTCGGTGATGCGGGTTTCCACGTATTGAGTAACAAGCTGATTGCCGTTACAAGTGACGCGGACGCCGGGATATTTGGGGGTATTGTGAGAGGCGGGCGTTTTCGAACGACCACCGGATTCCGCCGAAGGTGTCTGGTTCATATAGATGACTCTCTATGTTCTTTCGCAGTCCGCCCGGGCGGGCTTACCATTTTTTCCGGGCGGAAAACAAAATTTGCACACTACCATACGCCTATCGTGTCCCGGACTCAAAGGAAAAGCGCAGCAAATACCCGGCAATTTTAAAGGAGGTTTGATGAGCGTAAGTTATTGTGCCGGTGAAAGGAGAACCGAGCCGGCGTGCGGTCCTGCGCGCTGTTTTGAGCGGAAGCGGCCAGAAAAAGCGTCGATGGCAGGAAACTTGCGGTATTTTCGCCAGTTAGGGTTGCCGCACGAGGGTCCGAAAGCATCGCGGCCAGAGCGAGAGGAAAGGCGATTGTTTTCGGCAGAAGCGTTGCAAAAGTTTAAACATATTTTGCCGATTGTTTCAAGAATTTTATCTTCGGCAAAAGACTTTTACTTCTGGCAATCGCCCCACAACGCGTGCACCGTAAACGCTGACCGTGAAAGATAATTTTAGCACGAACCGGCTGCAATTTCAGCCGGGGCAAGGTGAGCCGACGGACTGGCTCGGTGACTGGCACCCGCTCGCCGAACAACTCGGCTCGGCCAACGGACTCGTCGCGCTCAGCGATATTTCCGCTTCGATGCAGGTGCCGCTCGTGCACGATCTGCCTTCACTGCGGCAATTTCTCACCAGCTATCAGAAACAATTGCTGCTGCCGATCGAACTGCCGGCGATCCAGCGCGCGTTTGATCACGCCTGCCGGCATGAGATGCGCGAACTGGCTGAGTTCGATCGCCAATTGGCGAATGAGCCTTCGCTCAAACCCTTTGCCGAAGCGAGCAAACGCATTGGGCAAACCGAGTTGGTGAAGTTGCGTCCACTGCGCGATGAACGCATCGTGCGGCGTTATCTGGAAGCCGTGGAACGCAATGAAGCGAACGCGTGGCACACGTTGGTTTACGGGCTGACGCTGGCGCTTTACTCGATACCGTTGCGACAGGGGTTACTCGGCTACGGATACCAGACGACGCGGGGATTTATTTATTCGGCGGCGAAGGGTTTGCAACTTTCGGAAATGGATTGCCGCGCGTTGCTGGATGAATTGTGCGGCAATTTGCCGGCGGCGGTAGAGGGGTTGATTGCACAGCGGGTGGCGGCTTGATTCGTTTCGAGTTTTGAGTTTCAGCTCCGTTTTCTGCTTCGGGAATCTTTCCAAATAGGCACAGAGGTCCGTGTGAATATCTTTTCCTGGCAATCCGCTGTTGATGTTTTACTCGACCAAAGCGCCGCAAAAGAGCGCCGACTAATGTCGGCGGCTACGAAATTAGGATTCTCCTGACGGCAAGCGCACCGTAAAAACCGTTTCGACATTGGGCTGGCTGGAGACTTCGATTTCGCCACCGTGGGCCTGGACAATCGCTTTGGAAATGGCGAGGCCGAGGCCGGTGTTGCCAGAGGTGCGAGAAGTGTCCGCGCGATAAAAACGATCGAAGACACGTGGCAAATCCACCGCCGAAATTCCCAGGCCGGTATCCTGCACAGTCAAAATCACCGAACCGTTCCTCGACTCACCGCTGATTCGGACTTCGCCGTTCTCTTTATTATAGGTGATCGCGTTTGTTAGCAGGTTGGTGATGACTTGCGCCAGGCGCTCGGAATCGCCCACGCAAACGAGCGGGGGGAGGTCGCACAGAATTTTCACGTGACGTCCATCAGCGAGCGGGCTGATGAGCGTGATGCAATCGCGCGCGGTTTGGGCGAGGTCGAAACGCGAGCGCTTCATCGTCTGCTGGCCGGCATCCAGGCGCGCGAGCTCAAGGAGGGATTCAATGAGTCGCCGCATCCGCTGCGCGGCGCGCTGGCAGGATTCGAGCGTTTCGCGGTATTCGGCGGCGCTGCGCTCGCGATTTAACGCGGTTTGAGTCTGCGTGAGCATCACGGTGACGGGCGTGCGAAGTTCGTGTGCCGCGTCGGAGGTGAATTGTTGTTGCTGCGCGAAGGCGGCATCGAGCCGGGCAAAGGTCGAGTTCAACACGCCCGCCAACCGTCCGAGTTCGCTTTCCGTTTCATTGACGTTGATGCGTTGGGATAAATCGCCGGCGGAAATTTTCGCGGCGGTGGCGCTGATGTCATCGATGGGGCGAATGGCGCGCGACGCAAGCCACCAGCCACCGACGATGCCCAGCAATAAAATTCCTGCGCCGACGCTGCTCAACATCAGAGCGGTGCGCCGCAGGTCGGCCAGTTCGGGAGCAATCGAGCGCCCGGCGAGAACAATATCGCCCGGTGGAGTGAACAAGGCGGATTCGCGGAACAGGCCGCGCATTTGCGGAGGCTGCGGATGCGGACCTTCGCCCCCAGCAACGGGCCGGGGCGGTCGGGCGGGGATTGAAATTTGAGCCGGGGCATTGCTGGAACGCGCGAGTTCCTGGCCGTCGCGCCGCCAGACGACGTAATAAAATCCGTTGGTGTCGCTGTCATCAAACAGCACGGCTTGTTGCGGCTGAAGATGAAATTCTCTTGGGCCGCGATCCTGCCGGTCCGGTGGACCTTCATTGCGATTGCGCTCGGGAGGAGGATTGTCTGGTGACCGCTGCTCCTCGGGCGGCCCATCAAAAGGCCGTTGATCCGGCGGACCTTCAGGCCGGCGATTACGCGGCGGCTGGTGGAGCACCGAACCCAGAGCGCCCACGCGGCGTTGTAACTCATCATCCACGCGACGAAACACGCGACCGCGTTCGAGTTGAAAGGCGGTGATGCCGAAGCCGGCGAGAACGGCGACAAGGATCAGGCCGTACCAGATTTGCAAACGCCAGCGAATCGAATTGAAAAAACTGAATGACGAATGACGAATGACGAATGGACCGGTCGAGTCCTTTCCTCCATTCGTCATTTGGAATTCGTCATTCATCGGTCATTCATTCAATGCAATAGCCGTGGCCGCGGCGGGTGGAAATAAATTCAGCGCCGAGTTTTTTGCGCAGATTCGAAACGTGCACATCCAAAAGATTCGACATGGTGCTGTCGTTCTCATCGAAAAGATGCTCGTAAAGGGCCGTGCGGGTGACGAGCTCGCCGCGATGCAACGCGAGATATTCCAGCAGGGCGTATTCGCGGGCGGTGAGCGGCACGGCTTCACCGGCGCGCGCGACGTGGCGGGAAGCAACATCGATGGCGACATCGCCAATCTCAATCACATTGCGCGTCTGCCCGGCGCTGCGGCGAATGAGGGCGCGCAAGCGCGCGAATAACTCCGGCAAATCAAACGGTTTTACAACGTAATCATCCGCGCCGGTGTCGAGACCGCGGACGCGATCGCGAGATTGGTCGCGAGCGGTGAGCATGAGGACGGGAGTTTTTTTCGTTTTGCGCAGGCGCGCGAGCATTTCCCAGCCGTCCATTTTCGGCATCATCACATCCAGCACCACGGCGTCGTAATCGGTGTTTTCGGCATTGAAGAGGCCGTCCTGACCGTTGACGGCGGTGTCCACGGCGTAGCCTTCCTCGCGCAAGGCCTGCGCGATGCTGCGTAACAAATCAGGTTCGTCTTCGACCACCAGGATTCTCATGCTCGCATCGTATCCAGCGGCAGCATAGCGAACCGGCGCGAAGGCGCGAGTTCGTTTTGCCGAAGCATCCCGTCAGGTTAAGGAGCCGAACCTTAAGTTGAGATGAAGGAAGTTTTCAGTATTCAGTTTCCGGTGAAATAAATAGACGGGGATGAAAATGAAATTTGCTCCGACTGAGCAATGGAAGGTCATCAATCCATCAGATTCCCGCGACCCTTCAGGGCGCTGCGATGATTGGGGGTTTTCCCGGGGGGTGGCGTCCGCTGGCGCGACTTACCCCCGACTAATTTCCGTCATCCCTCTGGGATGCATGTCAATTTTTCGCACTCGGGCATGTTGCCAGTGCTGGGGTCCGACTTGCCATTCACAAACGGAAAAAGAAGTTCTATTGAGAACAACGAACTCGAAACTAAAATGTCAGCTTAAGGTTCTCTTAAGGTGACTGCGCATAAAATGCGCGCATGAAAACAACCCTTGGCCGTTCTTGCTTGAAACTTTTTTGCCGGCTCGCGGTGCTGATTGGCTTGCACGCCTCCATCAATAATTCCGCGGCGACCGTGGACCCGCGCACGAACTCGTGGTTCACCACTTATTCCGGACAATACGCGCGCATTTACACCAACAATACCATGAAAGCCGCGGGCGCACCGCTCACGACGTGGAGCAACGGCTCGCAATCGCAATCGGCGCCGGCATATTGCGGGGTGCAGGAGGTCGATTCATCTTCGAACTGGGTGTACGTATTCAGCACGGGCCTGGCGGGATATAATATGGGACCGTGGCAGAACGGCGCGTTTCCCAATCTGCCGGTAAATCAAAAATTGCTTTACCGTTTCCCGCGCACCAACAGCGTGCCGGCGACAAAGACGCTTACGGGCGGCGGGCAAATCGGAATTTTTGTGGATGGTGTGGAAATGTTCAACAGTTGGGATGCATTCTATTGGGACGGCACCGCCGATACTCCGAGCATGGGTGGAAATACGGGCTACTGGAACCGTGACGCTTATGTAAATGAAGGCGCCACGTTCGATGCCGGCAATGCGCATCAACAAAACTCGGGTACGTATCATTATCACGCGAATCCGATTGGGCTGCGCTATCAACTCGGAGATCACGTGGATTATGATTCTTCGACGAAAACATATAGCGAATCCACGAATGGCGTCGGCAAGCATTCGCCGATTCTCGGATGGGTGGGCGATGGTTTCCCGATTTACGGACCTTACGGCTATTCCAATGCCACGAATCCTGCCACCGGCATGCGGCGGATGATTTCCGGTTATGTGATTCGCAACGGTCAATACGGCACGAGCAATCTCACCGCGAACGGGCGCGCAACAATTCCGCAATGGGCGGTCCGGGCATTTGGCGTGACGTCGAATCAATCTGGCCCCGCGGTCAGCTCGACTTACCCGCTCGGCCGCTACATGGAGGACAACGATTATCTCGGAGACCACGGTTACGCCCAGGGTGTGGACTTTGATCTCGATGAATACAATGGCCGCTGGTGCGTGACGCCGGAGTTCCCCAGTGGCACCTATGCGTACTTCGTGAGCATTTCGCCGAATGGCACGCCGACGTTTCCATATAATATTGGGCGCGCTTACTACGGCAGCGCCACGGGTGGGAGTGCGGCGAGCATTGCGGAAACAGTGGTGACAAATTTTGTCGGCGGGCCGAACGGAGCGTTTTCGCTCGGCGCACCGGCGGTGGATGCGCCGACGGTCACACTCACCTGGAGTTCGGTTGACGGCGGAACCTATCAGATCGAGTCCTCGACCAACCTGGCCAATTGGAACACGAATATGGCGGGAGTCGCGTCGCAAGGGATCAGCACGCGAACCAATCTTAGCAGCGGCGCGGCGGCAGGGTATTATCGCGTGGCACGCACAGCCCTCGCAAATTTTGATCCAGTGACGGGCACTGTTTCCGGAGGCGGCGGCGGGCAGACCATCACCTTGACGCCGAACGCAGGCAGCCGGGGTCAGAATAATATCGGCATCACAGCGGTCATCAGCGCCAGCGCCACGCCCGCCGTGCCGCCGCACACCGGCGCGCCGGTGCAGACATTCACCATCGGCACAATGACGGTTAGCGGTGCGAGTTACACCTACAACGGAAGCACAGGCACCGTCACGGGTACG
>DATAZE010000045.1:0-19953 GCA_036272195.1 Verrucomicrobiia bacterium
TACCTGCTGTTCGGTGGTGGTCTCGGAGGCGCCCTCCTCATTTTTATCGTCGCGAAAATGCTCGGAAAGTGAGGGCCATTTAACCGCTCCGGGGCTAACACCCCGGTTGTGGACAAGTTTTCCTGACGGACGTTAAGGTCCAAACTTAACTTAAGTAAATTAACTTATGGCTTTAAACGTATCGCAGGAACATGAATATCAAAAGCTGACTTGCGGGGATGAAAAGAAAATGATCGTCTCCGCAAGAATCGATGAGATTCTGCTAGAGGCGATCATCTCGTTAGAACAGGTCGGAAATCTGCACCAAAGCACACCCAACCCTGAGATAAAACGTCATGCAAAGCGCATTCTTGGCAGCCTGCATTCGTCTCTTCTCAAACTAGCTTCCTTGGGAATACATTCGATAACACGACTGGCACAATTCCAGGGTATTTGAATTAATCAGGATTGGCCGGCTCATTCACAAATGCGCCGAAGTATGGTCCTGCAACCATCCAATATCCGCGGCGCTATCACCTGCTTGTTGCCCTGAACTGCCATTCCCCAAGGCATGTCCGGAACTATTGAAGACGGGCGGCTGTATTTGCTTGCCTAGCCATTTGTGAATCTCGGCGTGACCATCAGCAAATGAGAACCCGGCAGCACCATTATGGTAGCTTGCGGGGAAGTCAACGATCGTCGCTGAGGAGCCGGTCTGCGCCATCTGGACCGCGAAACCCGCATCATTGATGCTGTTCGGATGTTCGTCCAAAAAGAGAAATATCATGGACGTGCCCGGTATAATCATCGACGCGGTTGTGCCGTAGGTGCGCCATGTTGATTGAGGCGACGAGCCAATATTAATCCCAGGCGTCCACTGGCCGTTCACTGCCTGGCCAGCCTTTAACAGGCCCGAATCCGATCCCATTGTGCCTACTGTCTGGCTCAGAGAGACGCTCCGTACCCGGTCCCCTAGGCCGGTCACAAAAGACGTGTCGGCTGGACACTTGAAACACTTTGGATTCGCTATATAGTTGCCTAGTAGCGCACCAAGAGAAGGATTAACCAACTTTGCAAAATTCGTATTGTCGAGATTGCCGGTGCTAAAATCCATGTTTCCAGCGCACCACGCGGGGGTTTGGCCCGGAAAATTAGGCACCCACTTGTCGTTAAAGTCATTAGCGTAAGTAAGAGCTGCCAGTGCCATCTGCTTTTGATCATTCATGCAGTAGACGGCTTGGGCTCTATTCTTCGCCTTGGCCAACGCCGGAAGCAGCATCGCGGCCAATATTGCGATGATCGCGATGACCACCAGAAGTTCGATCAAGGTAAACGCCGAATTTCTCTGAGCAGTAGGGGATAGTTTCATATGCCGAACGTTAAATCTTTCTAACTTTTTAACTCCGCAAGGGACCGCGGACGCCCCGTTGGCGCCGCAGTCCCCTGGGAGATTATACCACATATTCTTCGTTATTGCTCAATGAGCATGTTGCCGATCGCTTACGGACAAGCAACGCGCAACAGCCGATAGAACAGTTGTGAACTGCCGCTAGCCGGGTTCACCGTGACCGTATTGGTTCCGTTCGCCGTCACCGGCAGAGGTGCCGCTGCCCAGCCAGTCGGATTCGTCAGGGACGAATTCGTCTGCAGGACGTAGCTCGGATCCGCGCTCGGCCATGTGATGTTAAACGCACCGGCCACACCCACTGCCGTTGTCAGCTTCACGGACGGCAACACCGAGTGGAACTGGAAGTTCCTCACGGTCTGGGTGGAGGCGACTCCACCGTCAGCGCCGCTGAATCCAATATAGGCCAGGTTGCCACCCAACAGGGCGGACAATGAGCCCACATTGTAGTTCGTAGTGAATGTGGCCAACGAGCCTTGGTCAGTCAGGGTCACAGTCAGGACTCCGCTGCTCCAGCTCAGGTTGACTAGGATGTCATTAGTTGAACCGACATTAACGGGTGCCACGGATTGGTAGGTGCCGCTGGCGCCGTTGCTGGCCAACGTGCCGCCAATCACACCGCCGTTGTAGATGTTGATTTCATAGGCAAGGCTGTTGCCAGCAATGCCAGTGTAACCCAATTGACCACCGCCACCGCCGATTGCGGCCGGATTCGTAGTCTGGAGGATAAACGCCGTGCCGTCAGCACCGCCACCATGGGAGTTGTAGAGGAAGGACGCATTCCAGGAGCCGCCCACATATTGCGCGACCGTATAGAAGGCGCTGGAGGTCTCGCCACCATTGCCGTCCGTCAACAACAACGTGTTGTTCGTGATACCTGCCAGCGTGCCGTTGGTTTGCCAGCCGGTGCCACTGGTGTTGAAGCCGAGGTTCAGCGGGCTGCCATCGCCTTGGAGTTGGACCGCCGTCGAGTTCACCAGGACTCCACCGCTCAAGGCATTGGAGAAGGAGACTTGAATCGACGTCAGACCGCACGGCGTGGTTAATGTGAGGCGATTGCTGTTCACTCCAGTCACCACCACTCCATTCGTGGTCCATCGATAGAAGATTGGCGTATTTCCTTGCGCATCCACCCCGTAAGTCACTTGCGCGCCGGCATACGCTTCCGCGTTTGTGGGTGAAAGGTCACCGCCCAGGAACGCTGCGCTATCCGAGACTGAGATCGGCGAGGTCATTGTGGAATTAGTGCCATAGACATTCCACACCGTTATCCCGTAAACGAATCCACTCATCGAGGGATCTACGTTTGGAATGGTGTAGGTCGAATTAGTTGCATTCGCGATCACATTCGAGATGGCCGAGTTGTCGATCACGAACCATTGATACTGCACCGGCGGGCCGGCGGTTACAGTGGCTGACAGTTGCAGGTTGTTATGCGTAAAGCCAACCGGGGCGATTGGCGTAATGGAAGGCGTTTCCGGAGTGACAGTCAGCAGGCCGTTCGGGCTCGTATTGTCACCAAAGGCGTTATGAGCTACGAACTGATAATTCGTGCCGTCCGCCACAAACACGTTGGAGATGCTGAGCGTCAAGCTATGCGAACCGGTAATGGTGGAACCATTGACGTCCACACCATCCGTAAGCGGAGTAAACGAGCCATCGATGGCGTTTTGCACCTGCCAAAAACCAGTGATCGGTTGCGTTCCGGAGACTCCCACGCTGAATGTCACGTTTGCTCCCGGCACCACGGTCTGGCTGGACGGGTTGGGGCCCGAGGTAACAACCGCCGGGACGCCATCCGTCGTTCCGCTGATGGCCATAACAAACGTGGTGCAGGTAGCATTCGGAGCCGTCCCGAATTTAACCACAACATTCGTGACCGCGCTCGTCGTATCAGTGAGGAGGAAATACGATTCAAAGAGATAAGGGAACAGTCTCGCGTCGGTGAAAGAATTGACCGCGCGGCAAGACATGTCGACACGACCATTGGCTTGATAAGCCAGGGCGCCGCCTTGTCCCGTATCAAACCAGTCAAAGCCGAGGAAAACGTTCGTTTCATTCACGCCGTCCAGATGTTGTATAATGCAGATGTTCGACATGATGTTACCGGCACCTTCGCCACCGCCTGCGGTCAGAAACGCAAGGCCCGTATAAGCGGACGGCGTAACCAAGCCGATGTTGGCGAGCTGATGGTTGGTATCAATCAGAATGGCGTTGTTGCCGTTATAAGGAGCGAACTGATAATGATGGGTGGGTTGGCTCACGCTGTTGAAAGGCGCGTTTCCCGCCGGCAAACCGGAGGACGTAAGGGTCCGGAAGAAGCCTTGTTCAAACCAGGTGTTCATGCCGTTGGCGGAATTCAGATTCACGCCGCGGTCCATGGTCCCGGTGACCGGGAACGGAAGCAACGGAATCGTTGCCGGTTCGATCATCTTTTCATTAAAACTGTCGGAAGTCAGCGGGGCCGGCGCCCAGGTACCCGTCGAGTTGGCGCTGATAGCCAGAAAATTGGGGTGATTGCCGCTTGCACTGTCGAATTCAACACTCGTCACCGGCGACGCGCCGGAGACAGTGATCTGCAGACCGTAAAAGTAAGGCGGGTTGTTGTTTGTGGTGCTGAGATTGATGTTGGACAAACCACCGCCAGGTCCGACACGTCCATTGGCGCCCCAGGCGACCGCCGCACCGCCGCCGAACCAGTCGAGCAGGCTCAAAGTTCCGGCTTCCGTGGAAGCATCAGCGTGCGTCACAATGTAATGAACCGTGGCCGCGCCACCACCGCTGGTGCAGAGAACCGCTAGGTTCGTCGCTGTTGCCGGCGTAATGAGCGTCATCGTGCCGCTGGCGTGAGAGGCATCGATCATCAAATCGTTGTTCACTCCGCTATAAGCGGGCGGCATCACAAACAGCATGTTGGTGTTATTGATGTTCGTGAAAACGGTATTGTGCTGCGGAATGCCCTGGTTGCTCAGGTTCGTTCGGATGTAGACACCCTGTTCAAAGAAGGTGGTATCACCCTTGGCCGAGCCGCCACCGGCAGTGACAGTGATGCAATCGGGAAGCCCGGCTGTGGTAGAGGCCGGCACCACGATATCGAGGGTGAAACTGCTCGGCGTTATTGCGACCGGATTAAAGTCCGCGCGAGCAACTAAGCTCGCACAGGCACAGGTCAGTAGGGTTAGGAGGAGTTTGGATTTCATAGATTTTCCTGAGGGCACTGATGTTTTTGCTATGACCGCTGATGGGACTGGGTTGTTGGAACGGCTGGAACTAGGGGTTAGGGTTTTTTTCATTCATGGACAGGCACGAATGCCGGGTGCAGGCTGTTCGGCTCTTTCATTTCGGGGACCGTGAGGTGAGTCATCGGTACGTATTCTGAATTTTTGGTTTGCCGGAACGGACTTCAGTCTATGTTTTTGCACCCCCCAGCCTTTCTTCTCAAGAGTAAAAATGTACGCTTTATGGTATTTATGTAACAATCCTGCTAATTCGCACGAATTCATAACGCGCACCGCTTCTCTCTCAAATCAGGCATAGAAGGCTCGGAAGCTCGACTTTCGTTTCACCACAGCCCTTATGAATCAGATTCGATTCTCTTACACATGGATTATTGTACGCTTGGGGTCATTATTGCAAGCGATTAACACCTGCGCCTCGAAACGCACAGGGGGGAGACGTCCAAGGCTCCATGCGGATTTGTCCTTTGCCGATGCCGACTAACGCGCCGTTAGCTTTAATTGCGGCGACGAATAACCAATATTCTGCAGGCTTTGCGGCCCGAGCCGTTCGGCAAGTTGTGCCAGATATAGACTCTGGGGCGAACAGGCTTTTCACGCGAATCGAAAGTTCCCTCTGCCAGCGTCGGCGTCGCATCGAATAATTGATCACGTACCCGCCGACGTTAGTCGGCGCCATCTTTTGGAATTTCTGCAAACGCAGTAAAAAGGATTTCCACTGTTCACCAAAAGGTTACATCCCACCATCGAAAATTCGGCGGGAAATAACCCCATCACTTCGGCGGACTTCTCCCCATTATCAGCCGCAGAATTCTTTCTAGAATTGCGCGCATGAAAAAACAAGTTTTGACGGCTTTATTTGTAGGGGCGGCCCTGTGCCTTGGGTGCTTCAGTTCCAGCGCTCAAATAAAGATTTTGCCTTACGGAGATTCGGTAACGAGCTTCGGCAGCGCCCCGGAATCCAGCTACCGTTATTGGCTCTTTGTGGACCTCACCAACGCCGGATATGTATTTGATCAGGATTTCGTTTTCGTGGGCACACGGTCAGGAACCGAGGACGCCCCACCGCAAAATAATTGGCCCGCCGAAGAATATTCCGGAGGCGAAGGACAAACTTCGCTGGACGCGGCGAACGATGGTGGCAGTATCGCCAACTCCACCCAACCGGACGTTGTCCTGCTCGATTTCGGCTCCAACGATTTCGGCAACTGGGACCTCGGCACAACCCGCACAAATCTCGACACCGCCATTGAAGCGATGCGAGCCGTGAATCCCAATGTGACCATCCTCATTGCCAAGCCAACTCCATGGATCGACACGGACCCTGGCGCGAGAAAATTCATGACTCAATTGAACGGCGCCATCGGCAAAGTGGTGAAGGATGAAAGAAGGGCTGGTGCCAACATAATTGCGGTGAACCTTTTCGGTGGCTTTAACGCTCGACAAGACACCAAGGATTTAGTGCACCCCAACGTAAAAGGAGAGCAGTTGATCGCTAAAAGGTATCTCCAAAAATTGAAAACCGTCTTGAAGAGGGACGGAATTAAGCCGCAGCGCCGGCATTGAGTTGAAACTTAATTTGCCCCGAAACGTCTGGGAGGCGAGTGATCTCGTATCCCAGACATTTTTCTTTAGTGGTGAAACCTTGAAGGGAGAAACAAATGCAAAAACGTAAACTTGGAAAGAATGGTTTGGAAGTCTCTGCCATCGGCCTTGGCTGTATGAGTATGAGCTTTGGTTACGGGCTGGCGGCCGATAAAAATGAGATGATTTCTTTGATCCGAAAAGCCGTCGAACTGGGCGTCAATTTCTTCGATACCGCTGAAGTTTATGGCCCATTCACCAACGAGGAACTGGTGGGCGAGGCGCTCGCCCCGTTGCGCGGCCAGGTGATTATTGCCACAAAATTCGGTTTCGATTGCGACAGCGGCAAGCAAGGTCCGGTAAACAGCCAGCCCGAACGCATCCGGCGGGTCGTGGACGCTTCACTTAAGCGACTCAGAGTCGAAACGATTGACTTGCTTTATCAACATCGTGTTGACCCGAACGTGCCCATCGAAGACGTGGCGGCGACAGTCAAAGAATTGATTCAGCAAGGAAAGGTGAAGCATTTCGGATTGTCTGAGGCCGGGGCGCAAACCATCCGCCGCGCCCACGCCGTCCTGCCCGTGACCGCGCTTCAGAGCGAATACTCTTTGTGGTGGCGAGAACCCGAAGCCGAAGTATTGCCGGCGTTGGAAGAACTTGGAATTGGATTCGTTCCCTTTAGCCCATTGGGCAAAGGTTTCCTTACCGGGGCAATCAACGAGAACACCAAGTTCAGCAGCGACGATTTTCGCAACAAAGTCCCGCGCTTCAGCGAGGAAAACCGAAAAGCAAATCAGGCCCTCGTGGATGTAATCAAAAGATTTGCCGAACAAAAAAAGGCGACGTCGGCGCAAATCGCGTTGGCGTGGTTGTTGGCGCAGAAGCCGTGGATTGTTCCCATTCCCGGCACAACCAAGCTGCATCGCGTGGAAGAGAACATTGGAGCGGACTCCGTTCACCTCTCGCCGGAAGACTTGCGCGAACTCGAAAGCGCGACATCCCAGGTCAAAATTCAAGGTGCGCGCTATCCGGAACATTTGCAGAAACTGGTTGGACGCTGAGCCGGGGCGTCAGCAAAGAAATATCGACTATCCCTTCGCCAACTCCTGCCACAAATACGCGCACATCAACTGTCCCTTGGCAAAACAATCCAGATCAAACTTTTCGTTCGGTGAATGCGCGTTATCATCCGGCAAGGCCAGCCCCAGCAGCAACGTATCCACGCCCAGGATTTTCTTGAAATCGTTCACGATCGGAATCGAGCCGCCTTCACGCATCAGAATCGGATCGCTGCCAAACGCCGATTTCAGCGCACGCAAAGCCGCCTGTGCCCGCGGCCCCGTTGGCGAAACCAGATACGGTTCCGCGCCGTGTCCGGATTGAACTTCCATCCGCACCGTCGGTGGGCAAATTTTTTTCAAGTGGTTCGTGACCAACTCGATGATTTTGGCCGGGCTTTGATCCGGCACCAGCCGCGTCGTGATTTTCGCCCGCGCCCACGCCGGCACGATGGTCTTGCTGCCTTCACCCTGGTAACCGCTGGTGAGGCCGTTGATTTCGAGCGTGGGCCGCGCGGAACGCTGCTCGAAAGCCGTGTAACCCTTTTCGCCGAATAATTTCGACACGCCCAGCATGTGCTGATATTGCGCCTCGGTAAAAGGCAATCGCTTAAACTCCTCGCGCTCGTAATCGGAGAGCGGTTGAATATCATCGTAAAATCCCGGAATCGCCACACGCCCGTCTTCATCACGCAATTTCGCGAGCAACTGACAAAGCGCCATCGCCGGATTATCCACCGTGCCGCCAAAAATTCCCGAATGAAGGTCCCGCGCCGGCCCGTGCAAAATAATTTCAAACGCTGCAATTCCGCGCAGCGCGTACGTGAGTGCCGGCACCCGTTTGTCCGGCATGCCCGTGTCCGAGATTACGACCGCGTCGCACTTCAACTCCGCCTGTCGCTCCTTCAGGAACGCCGCCAGGCTCGCGCTGCCCACTTCCTCCTCACCCTCGATCACGAACGTCAAATCGCATGGCAATTCCGTTCCCGTTTTGAAATAAGCCTCCACCGCCGCCAGATGCGCCAGGTTCTGCCCCTTGTTATCGCTTGAACCGCGCGCAAAAAGCGAACGCCCCTCGATACGCGGCTCGAACGGTGGCGTTTTCCACAACTCAAACGGTTCCGGCGGCTGCACATCGTAATGACCGTAAACCAGAAAATGCGGCCGTGATTTGTTTGTAGTCCCACCTTCAGGCGGTTTGGGCTGGTTCGGCTTGGAATCGGAACTACGCCTCGGCGTCTTCGCCAAAACAATCGGGTGTCCCTTCGTCTCGCAAAGCTCCGCCTGCAAACCCGCTTGCTGGCAGCGCTTCACCACCCATTCCGCGCACGTCTTCATGTCGCTTCGATGCTGCGGTTGCGCTGACACGCTGGGAAACCGGACATAGTCGCAGAGTTCGTTCACATACCGCGCCTCGTTCTGTTTCAAAAAATCAATGACGGCTTGCATCCGATTTATGTAGCAGGGAAATCAAAGAATGCAAAGGCGGTGTTGGCCGTATTTAGTGGCACGGGCGTCCTCGCCCGTGCGTTTCAATGCTCATCAAAAACTTACGGGCGAGACGCCCGTTCCACTATCTCTGCACGCGCGCGCTCCCGCCATTCGCCAGCGCCTCAACCTCCTTCAACGTCGCCATGCTCGTATCACCCGGCGTCGTCATTGCCAGCGCGCCATGCGCCGCGCCGTATTCCACAGCCTTTTGAGGGTCGTTAAACTGCAAAAAACCGTAAATCAATCCGCTCGCGAAACTGTCCCCGCCGCCGACGCGATCCAAAATTTCCAGGTTCTCGCGATTCGGCGCTTGATAAAATTTCCCGCCCGCCCAGCAAATCGCGCCCCAATCATTGCAACTCGCCGATTTCACCGCGCGCAACGTTGTGGCCGTCACCTTGAAATTCGGAAATGCCTTCACCGCCTGCTCAATCATTTTTTTGAATGCCGTCACGTCGATCTTGGAAATGTGTTCGTCCACGCCCTCCACCTCAAAACCAAGGCACGCCGTGAAATCCTCCTCGTTGCCAATCATCACATCCACGTGCTTCGCAATTTCCCGGTTCACCCCCTGCGCGCGTTTCTGCCCGCCAATGCTTTTCCAAAGGCTCGGCCGATAATTCAGATCGTAAGATACAATCGTGCCATGCTTCCGTGCCGCCTGCACCGCTTCGATGACCAGCTTCGGCGTGGTATCACTGAGCGCCGCAAAAATCCCGCCCGTATGCAGCCAGCGCACACCGAGCTCGCCAAAAATCTTGTCCCAATCAAAATCGCCGGACTTGAGCTGGCTCGCCGCCGTGAGGCCGCGATCAGACACGCCGACCGCGCCGCGCACGCCAAACCCGCGCTCCGTAAAATTCAAGCCGTTGCGCACCGTGCGCCCCACGCCGTCAAACGGCGTCCACTTGATGAACTCCGTCGCCACGCCGCCTTGCAAAATGAAATCCTCCAGCAACCGTCCCACGTCGTTGTCCGCAAACGCCGTCGCCACCGCCGTGCGCAATCCGAAACACCGCCGCAACCCGCGCGCCACGTTATATTCACCGCCGCCTTCCCAGACCTTGAATTCGCGCGCCGTGCGCACACGGCCTTCCCCCGGATCAAATCGCAGCATGATTTCACCGAGCGAAAGGAGGTCGTATTTGCAGGAGTCGTGGGGCTTAATTTGTAAGGTTGCCATCGCGCGCTTATGGATATGAACCTGCCTTTTTTCTGTCAATGCCTAACGGTGTCGTGTTCCGTATTGCGAGAGCGGGACGCTCGCCCGCTTGAACACGTAATACGTAACACGCGTCTTCCAATTGCCCACTGGCCAATTGCGCATTGCTTTGCTAGCTTCACGCATCATGAATTTCTTCGCCGGCACGTGGGTTGCCGAATGGGTTGAAGGCTTGGGCCGAATCGCTTTGCTCGCCACGGAAGCGATTGGCTCCATGTGCCGTTTCCGCGCCGCCTGGCGGGACTTGCTTTACCAGCTCTATTTCGTGGGGGTGAAATCACAACCAGTTGTTCTTATCACCGGCTCATTTATCGGCATGGTCTTTGCCGCGCAAACAGCCGCTCAATTTCACAAGGTCAAGATGGACACCGCCACACTGGCGGCCGTGGGCGTCGCCATGTGTACCGAGCTCGGTCCGGTGCTGACTGGCTTAATGATCGCCGGTCGCGTGGGCGCGGCCATTGCTGCCGAGATCGGCACGATGCGCGTCACCGAGCAAATCGATGCCCTGCGGACTCTCGCCACCCATCCCGTGGATTACCTCGTCGCGCCTCGGTTATTGGCCGGGGTTCTCGCGCTGCCGTTATTGACGGCGGAGGCCACCTTTTTGGGAATCAGCGCCGGATTCGGGGTGGCCGTCTACTATTATAATATCGATCCCGTTTACTTGTGGGTGAATATGCTCAAACACACGGCGGATACGGACGTGGCCATCGGACTGATCAAAGCGGTGATCTTCGGCGGCATCGTGGCGCTCGTCGGTTGTTACAAGGGCATGACCTGCGGCGAAGGCGCCGAGGGCGTTGGCAGAGCGACCACCGAAGCCGTGGTGTATTCGTCCATCGCTGTCCTGATCACGGATTTCTTTCTGACCTTGTCGCTGAACGCACTTTTCAACGGCGTATGATCGAAGTCCGGAACTTGGAAAAAAGCTTTGGCCCGCAAAAAGTGCTGGACGGCGTCAGCTTGAAGATTGAGACCGGCGAGTCCGTGGTGATCATCGGGCGCAGCGGCGGCGGCAAAAGCGTCCTGCTCAAGCACATCGTCGGCCTCCTGCAATCCGATTCCGGCGACGTGCTGATCGATGGCGAAAATATCGAGCCGATGAACGAGCGGGAGCTGATCCGCGTCCGCAGCAAATTCGGGATGCTTTTCCAGGGCGCGGCGTTGTTCGATTCCATGACCGTGGCGGAAAATATCGGCTTTGCCTTTCGTCACAAAAAAGAGATGTCGCCGGAACAAATCAGGTGCAAAGTGGCGGAGGCTTTGGAGGTCGTCGAACTGTCGGGAATTGAAAATAAAAAACCCTCGGAACTTTCCGGCGGCATGAGAAAGCGCGTCGGACTGGCGAGGGCGATTGTTTATCAACCGCAAATCGTGCTTTACGACGAGCCAACCACCGGGCTGGATCCGATCGTGTCGGACACCATCGACCACCTGATTTTAAGAGTGCGCGACCGTTACAAAGTAACTAGCGTGGTCGTGACGCACGACATGCGTAGCGCGCGGCGCGTGGGTCAGCGCATTCTGATGTTGCACAATAAAAAAATTTACGCGACCGGAACCCCGGACGAAATTTTCAATTCGTCGGACCCCATCGTGCGTCAATTCATTGATGGAGTTTCGGACCTCAAAAACGTCGATTTTTGATATGGATAAAAAGCGCCTGGAATGGAGAGTAGGGCTGTTCGTTTTCGTCGCACTGGTTGTGCTGGGAGCGTTGCTCTTGCAATTCAGCAAGGGCACATCAATCTTCCGGCCCACGTACGAATTGCTCCTCAAGGCCGGAAACGTGGGTGGGCTCAAAAAGGAAACCTCCGTGCTGATGGCCGGTGTGCAGATCGGCATGGTCTCAGACGTCCAACTGAATCCCGAAGGCACGAACGTCACCATCACCCTCAAGATTTTCAAGCAATACGTCGTTCACAAGGACGCGCGGATTTTGATCGAACAATCCGGCTTCCTGGGCGACGAATACGTGGCCATCGTCCCGACCCACAATGAGGGCGATGTTTGGCAACCCGGCGATCATCCCACCGCCGAGGAGCCTTTCAGCATCACCGAAGTCGCGCGCTCCGCCGCCGGCTTCCTCAAGCGCGTGGATGAAACCACCAAAAACCTCGAAGAAGCCATCGCCGACGTGCGGCGTCTGGTGCTGAATGAACAAACGCTTACCAATCTTTCGGCGACCGTCGCCAACGCCCGCCTGGCCTCCGAGCACGCCGTGGCGGCCGTGGACGGCATCAATTCGCTCGTGCAAACCAACACCGCTGCCGTGGCCGCCGCCGTGAGCAATGTCGTATATTTCTCGGAGCAGATCGATGGATTCACCGGTGATTTGAAGGAGATCTTGTCCACCAATGGCGCCGCCTTGACCAGCTCGATGAAAAACATTGAATCCTCGACCGTCGTGTTGAAAAATGTGCTGGAAGACGTGCAATCGGGCAAAGGCCTGGCGGGAACCGTGCTGAGAAACGAACAACTTGCGACCAACGTCAATATGATAGCCGCAAATCTCTCCGTCACCACCAGCAATTTGAATCGGCTCGGCCTGTGGCACTTTCTCTGGCACAAGGAAATCCCCGCCACCAATAACGCCGCTAAAAAACCGGACCGGTAATTTATGAGCGTCTGGATCATTCGAATTTTCTTCCTCTGTCTCTGCACGGCCGGCGGATATGCCGTTGGTCAGGTTCATCCCTATTACCAGGATGTGCAGTATGCCGGATGGGTCGGAATGGCTATCGGTTTCGGCTTCGGCTGGCTGCTGATTGCGGTCGACGAAATGGTCAAAGGCTTTTCCCTGCGCGCCTTCTCCGCCACCACCTTCGGCCTCCTGCTGGGCACCTTCGTCGCCTTGCTCATCGATAAATCCGGCCTGTTCGAAAACGTGGATGAAAAACCCACCCGCTGGCTCATCCGCCTCTGCCTTTTCCTCGCCTTCGGCTACATCGGCATCATCCTCGCCATGCGCAGCAACAAGGAGGATTTTTCCCTCATCATTCCTTACGTCCGTTTCGCGCGCCAAAATCAACCCGACAATCTCTACCTTCTCGACACCAGCGTCATCATTGATGGCCGCATCGCCGATTTGATCGAGGCTAATTTTCTGGAAGGCATCATCGTCGTCCCTCGCTTCGTCTTGCGCGAGTTGCAGACCGTGGCCGATTCGCAGGATTCCATCAAGCGCGCCCGCGGCCGCCGCGGCCTCGAAATATTGAACCGCATCCAGCGCAATGCCCGCAACGAGATCAAAATCCACGACGGCGATTTTCCGGAGGAAAACGGAGTGGACGCCAAGCTCGTTCGCCTCGCGCGCAATCTCAATGCAAAATTGTTCACCAACGATTTCAACCTCGCGAAAGTCGCTGAACTCCAAAAGATCAGTTGCTTCAACCTGCACGAACTCGCCAAATCCATGCGCGTGGTCCTGCTGCCCGGCGAAGTGCTCAACCTGCGCGTCGCCCGCGAGGGCCGCGACAAAGGGCAGGGGGTGGGCTATCTTCCGGACGGAACCATGGTCGTCATCAATAACGCGCAACATCTCATCGGCCACCAGGTGGACGCCCTGGTGCAAAGCACGCTGCAAACCGGCGCCGGCGTCATCGTCTTTGCGGACGTCCAACCCGCCCCCACGCTTCCACGCAGCGAAATCAAGCAGGTGAAGGTATGAACCTCGTCACCATCTTCAAAGCCTTCAGTCCCGCCGAAGCGCAATTGACCCGCGCCCGCCTTGAAGCTGCGGGCTTTCACGCCGTCGTCATCGGCGAACTCGCCGCTTTGAGCATGGAAGGTTATTCCGCCTCCACCGGCGGAATCCGTGTGCAAGTGTTGGAAGACGAAGCCGTCGAAGCCCGCGAATTCCTCGACGCCCCCGACGCTCCCGCCGAATGACGGCTGCGGCGCATCTCCGCCAGGTTTTGGACTGCGGCGGCCGTCCGCCGCTTTTCGATGCGAAAATATCGCCCACCCCGATTTGACTCCGCCCCGATTCGCATGAACTTTTCCCAGTTGAAATCTTTGCATCAGCTCAAACGCCTCCTGCCCGCCGGCGAAATTTTCTTCCAGGATGCCATCCTCGAAAAATACTCCGGCGACAAATGGTTCGCCACCCACAAACCCGACGCCGTTGCGCTGCCGCGCACAACCAAATCCGTCTCCGCACTATTGCGTTTTGCCAATCGCCACCACATACCCGTCACCGCGCGCGGCGCAGGCTACGGTTACGTCGGCGGCTGCGTGCCCGTTCGCGGCGGCATCGCGCTCTCGTTGGAGCGGATGAACCGCATCAAGGAAATCAACGCCCACGATTTTGTCGCAGTCGTTCAGCCCGGCGTCATCACCGAAAAAATTCAAATCGAAGCGGAAAAACAAAAACTCTTTTACCCGCCCGATCCGGCCAGCAAAGCCGATTCATCCATCGGCGGGAACGTCGCCACCAACGCCGGCGGACCGCGCTGCCTGAAATACGGCGTCACCCGCGATTACGTCCTCGGCCTCGAAGTCGTGCTTGCCAACGGCACCGTCGTCCGCGTCGGCGGCCGCACGCACAAGAACAAAACCGGCTTCGAATTCGCGCGCTTTTTTCCCGGCTCCGAGGGACTGCTCGGCATCATCACCGAAGCCACCTTGAAGCTGATCCCGCTGCCGCCGTATCGCGCCTGCCTCGCCATCGGCTTCCGCTCCATGCGCGACGCCGTCCGGACCGTCCAATCCATTTTCAAAGCCGGCTTCCTGCCCTGCGCGCTCGAAATCGCGGACGCCTTCACCCTCGCCGCCGCCTACAATCGCACCAAAAGCGAACGCCTCCGCGGCTGTCGCGCGCACCTCATCGTCGAATTGGACGGCCAGAAAAAATCCGTCCAATGGGAAATTCGCGACCTGGAAAAAATCGTGCGCCGGCAAAAACCCTTGTTCATCGAACGCGGCCTCGGCGCGCAGGAATGTGAAAAGGTTTGGAAAATTCGTCGCGAATTTTCCTACTCCCTCCGCGACACCGGCTTGACGAAATTGAATGAAGACATCGTCGTCCCGCGCGGTCGGCTGGAGGATTTATTTCGCTTCGCTTCGCAGCTCCAAAAAAAGCATCAATTACCCATCGCCTGTTTCGGCCACGCTGGTGATGGCAACATCCACACCAACGTCATGGTCGACTACACCAAACCCGGAGCCGACCGCCGCGCCGACGCAGCATTAGATGATTTATTCCGTCAAGTAGTCGCCTGGGGCGGCAGCATCACCGGCGAACACGGCATCGGCCTCGCCAAAAAACCCTGGTGGACCCTCGCCGTTCCCAAGGAAACCCGCGAACTCCATCGCATTGTCAAGCGTGCCCTCGACCCCCGCGGAATTTTGAACCCAGGAAAGTTTGTTTAGACGAGTGAGTCAAAAATGACTTACACAATCGTACAACAACGTCACCAAGCGAAGCCCTGTTTGCTCGAGGGCTGAAAGCCCGCAATATGATAGCCCAGGGCAACGCCCTGGGTAACCGTTTTACGTAAGAGCCCAAGCCCTAAAAGGGCGGAACATTTTTGTAAAAATCAATGAATCAGGAGACTCGGTCCGTTCAAGAAAAAGTGCGCGGCCGACGGCGCGGCTGATCACACGCTCAACCTTCTCCCGGCGCTGAAACGACTTCTCCTACGGCAGAAGAGGGCAGGGGGCGGCAGCCACCTTTATTGATTCGCTCTCATTTCTGTCTGCCCCAATTGGAAATCCACCGCCTTCCCCGATACCGCATCCTTCGAAATCCACACCTGAAATTTTCCCGGCTCAACCAGCCAATGCCCCGCCGTGTCGTAATAACCCAGTTCCTGGTTCGAGATCGAAAACGTCACCTCACGCGACTCGCCCGGATCAAGTCGAATTTTTTGAAAACCTTTCAACTCCCGCACCGGCCTCGGCCCCGCCGATGCCGCCACGTCGCGAATATAGAGTTGCACCACTTCCGTGCCCGCGCGCGCGCCCGTATTTTTGAGTTGCACGCGCGCCGTCAGCGTATCGCCCGGTTTCACCGTCGGCGCACTGAGTTGGACCGGCCCATATTGAAACGACGTATAAGTCAGCCCATAGCCGAACGGATACAACGGACTGATCGGCGCATCCACGTAGTTACCCTTGTATTCGCCGATGCCGGGCCGGCCGGTGTTGTAATGGTTGTAATAAATCGGCACCTGCCCGACGTCGTATGGAAACGAAATCGTCAACCGCCCCGCCGGATCCACGTCGCCGAACAAAACATCCGCCACGCCATTCCCGCCTTGCACGCCCCCATGCCACGCCTCAAGAATGGCCGCCGCGTTCGTGCTCACTTCCGGAATCGTCAATGGCCGCCCATTGAACAAAACTACGATCACCGGCTTGCCCGTCGCGGCGACCGCCTGAAATAACTCCAGTTGCCGTCCCGGCAACCCGAGCTTCGTCCGGCTTTTGCTCTCACCGCTCCAATCGCGCGGCTCGCCTAGCGCCAGAATCACCACGTCCGAAGCCTTGGCAGCCTTTACCGCGCGACTAATATCCGCCGTGGCATTCGTGATGTTGCAACCGGATGAAATCGTGAGCTTCGCACCCGCGGAAAGTTTCGCGCGAATCCCCGTCGCCAGCGACACCGCATCCTTCGGCTGCCCGCGCGAAGCCCAGCAGCCGAGCATCTCACTCGCCGCATCCGCCAGCGGCCCAATCAACGCGATTTTTTTCACCGACTTCGAAATCGGCAGCGCGCCATTTTCATTTTTCAACAACACGCAGGATTTCGCCGCCGCCTCGCGCGCCAGCGCCACCGCGTCCGGTTTCAGATACGCGCCCTTGTAAAGATTTTCGTCCGTATAAGGCTGGTCGAAAAGTCCCTTGATAAATTTCACCCGCAGGATGCGCCGCACCGCTTCGTCCACCGTCGCCTGCGGAACTTTTCCCTCCTGGATTTGCTGCGGCAACGTGTCGTAATTACTCGACACCATCTCCATGTCCACGCCCGCCGTGATCGCCAGCCGCGCCGCCTCGTCATCGTCCGCCGCCACACCGTGATCGATCAATTGCTCCACCGCCTGGTAATCACTCACCACCATGCCCTTGAATTTCCATTCGTCGCGCAAAATATCATTCAATGCATGGCGATTGGCTGTTGCCGGAAAACCGGACAAACAATTGAACGCACTCATGATCGTCCACGCGCCTGCGTCCACACCCGCCTTGAATTGCGGCAAATAAAAATTGCGCAACGTGTATTCGGAAATTTCCGTCGTGTTATAATCGCGCCCGCCCTCCGCCGCGCCATAGCCGACGTAATGTTTCACGCACGCCACCACCCGGTCCGGTGCCGCGCAATTCGTCCCCTGGAACCCGCGCACATTCGCCGCGGCGTAGAGACAGCCCAGGTAAGGATCCTCGCCGAATCCCTCCGCCGTGCGCCCCCAGCGCGGATCGCGGGCCAGGTCCACCATCGGCGAGAACGTCCAATCATTGCCGCCAGCGGAAGTTTCGCGCGCGGAAATCGTTTGCGTACGCTCAAAAAGCTCCGGCTCCCACGCGCAAGCCTCGCCCAGCGGGATGGGAAAAATCGTGCGAAAACCGTGAATCGAATCGTGCCCGAAAATCAGCGGAATCCCCAACCGGCTGCCCTCAACCGCGATATGCTGCAGCGCATTGCGCTGCGTGGGGAACTCAATGCTTTCGCTCGCGCCAAAAAACGACCCCATGCCGCCGCGCTCAATCCGGTCCTTGTAGATTTTTTCCGTGCCCACATCGCGCGTCGTCTGGAGCAGTTGCCCGATTTTTTCCTCGAGCGTCATTTGCCGCAGCAAATCCTCCACGCGCTTCTCCACCGGCTGCGTCGAGTCCTCGTAAACGTCCTTCGAGCCGTTCTTATTAAAATCAATCCAACCCGGATGATACATCTCCGTGGTTATCCCCAGGGCATTCATGACAAAAAGTGTCCCCGCGAGAAAAAACGCTCTTTTCATTCCCGTCACTGTGCCCCTCGCCGCCCCCGAACTCAAATGCTTTTCCCGGAGTAAATCCCCTCCCTCTCGTAGCCGTGTCGCCTCGTAGCCGCCGACGTAAGGAGGCGGATTCCCCATAGAGCGATATCAAAAATATCGCCGCAAATTCCTTTTCAATTCCAGGCTCCGAAGGAACAATTGAAATTGCGCGTGTGAACTGACCACGGCATGCCCCGAATTGTCCCGGAGGGACATCCGAAAATAGCCCGGCGTTTTAACGCTGGGTCAAAGCCGCAAACCAACCAAGTCCCGAAGGGACGACAGAGCACGTCACCAATCAGCCCGCAGCACTCGACGTGAGGAACTCTAATTTGGTTCCCAAAGAACTTGCCATTACAAAAAGTCTTTCATAAATTCTTCATGAGCAAAGAGACCAGGTGACACCAAATGCACGGCTGTATCAGAACCGTTAGCTCTCAATTATGAGTTGGGACGTTTACATCATGAACTTTCCCGCGACAGTCGGGAAAGTCGCGGATATACCGGCCGATTTTAGACCTGCTCCTCTCGGGAGACGCGCGGATTTGATTCAGCAGATTTGCGAAGTCATCCCGACCGCGGATTTTTCCAATCCTGATTGGGGAGTGTTCGATAGCGAGGGGTTTTCAATTGAGTTTGGGATGGGATCTGAGGAAGTTTGCCAGAGCATAATGTTTACTGTCCGTGGAGGCGGTGCCCCGGTTCCTTGTGTCGCAGCCTTGCTGGATCGCCTGGGCTTTCGAGCAATTGACTGCCAAACCAGCGAATTTTTCGATGTTGGAGCAGCAAGAGCAAGCTTCGCTTCATGGCAGCAATACCGTGATCAGGTCATTGGCCGGTCGAATCAAAAGCCGGAATAGATTTGAAAGGTTGTAGGACAGCCATCCTGCCTGCTTTTGGAGCTTGAAGCTTGGACCTTCTCTGGAACTTGGAATTTGGAACTTGGAATTTTTAATCCTCTTCCGCCGCTCCCACCATCACCACAAACTCCCCCTTCAACGACCGCTTCTGCGCCACCTCCAACAACTCCGCCGGCGTCCCGCGCAAAAATTCCTCAAACTTCTTCGTCAACTCCCGCGCCAGCACAACCTGCCGCTCCGGAAAAACCTCGCTCAATTCCGTCAACAACTTCTCCACGCGATACGGCGATTCATACAACACCAGCGTGCCCTCAAAAGCCTTCAACGATTCCAGCTTATTCCGCCGTTGCCCGGATTTGTGCGGCAGAAAACCGATGAAATGAAACTCATCCGCCGGCAATCCGCTCGCCGTGATCGCCGCCACCAGCGCACTCGGCCCCGGCACCGCCTCCACGCGAAACCGCGCCGCAATCGCCGCCTTCACCACGCGTTCACCCGGATCACTGATGCCCGGACTGCCCGCATCCGTCACCAGCGCCACCTTTTCCCCGCGCCGCAGCCGCTCGATGATTTCCTCACTGCGCCTGGCCTCGTTAAATTGGAAATAACTCAGCAACGGTTTGGAAATCCCAAAATGTTTCAGCAGTTGCCCCGAATGCCGCGTATCCTCCGCCGCCACCACGTCGCACTCCTTCAAAACGCGCAACGCGCGCAATGTAATGTCCTCGAGGTTCCCAATCGGCGTGGCGACGAGATACAGCGTGCTGGGCGTCAAAGGCGGTAAATCCATTGGCAGGGCAGGGTAATGAAGGCGAAATGGCCGACAAGGTGATTTTTCGTCGCTATCATCAGGCCGGTGGGGCTGAGCTGCCGCTCAGCCCCATATTCCGTCACGCGCGCATAGCGCGTGACGAAAAATCTCGATCACAACCCTCCGTGAGATATCTGCAAAACGCGCGCAATCATCGGTCCCCTCCGTCCCATCAGTACAAAAGGAAAGAGGCCGGACACTACTCCGGCCTCTAATGAGAACAACTTCAAATCCATTTATCATTTTCGATGCGGCGCCGCAGTTCTACGCCTTACTTCACACACGATCACCTGCATTTCTGCATCTCAACGACGTCATTACCATA
>DATAZE010000046.1:0-189675 GCA_036272195.1 Verrucomicrobiia bacterium
ACCGAATCTGCCAGGCGAAAGCCGAGTTGCAGATCCGCGAAAGCCTCAGCGGTGTGATGGGTGTCCAATTCGGCGACCGCCCGCAAGTCGCAAACGAGCGCGACGCCTTTCACATTGGCGAGATGCGGCAATAAAATCGCAAAAGTAGGCTCGTGATCGTATTGAATTGGGAAACGCGACGCGGGCCGTTTGGCTGCGTCCTCACGCAATTCTCGCAAGTCCGGCTCGAACTTATTGAGCGCGGTCAGGACCACTACAGCGGGGTCTGCCGAGGTCGCGGCTTGAGGGTAATTCGTGTTGTTGCGATAAAAATCTGCTGCGGCTTTGAAGTCGGTCAATGTTCCCGGCCTTCCTCCGCCGCCGAATTCCGGAGCCTTCGCGTTTCCACCGCCGCGGCCCAAATCAATCCGGACATTCGAAAGATGTTGGTAAGCGTTGGTATCGCGCCAGCGGAGACCATTGGTGGTCTGGTCATAATCGAGCGCTGGACGCAACAAGGGCGATAGCGCGAAATTTTCGGCTTCTGGCACAGCGGGCGGAATGGAATCCGCGAGGGCGAATTTTTCGCCGGCTGCTTCCTCGACGCGCCTGAATTTATTCCAGCCCATTTTGCCCCGAATATCCTCCTCAACGTAAAAAAGGAAAATAAGCATCAGCAAGCCGGCGATACTGAAGATAAGCCAATGCCGGGCGGATCCGTCGGTTTTTGCAGGTTCGGAGGTTATATTGATATTCAAGTGAGATTTAGACCAAACCGACGGCGTCGCCTCACGATTTAACCCAAACCGGCGCTCGGTTCCAAGTTTTTCGGGCTGAAAGAACGGCGTTCCAGAGGGTAGGCGGAATTATGTTTCCCGGTTGTCAACAAGCTGCGCTTGCAATCCGTTCCCGGCCACTCCATGCTGAAGATGTGAACAATTCGAGTCCCTTCATTGGGGCTGACGTGACGGAATGAGTACATTACCTGACAACGAACTGGATTTGGAAAAACTTTTCCTGCCCGCCTGGGCGCAAGAACCGGCTTCGGCCAAACAATTCGCCAACTACCAGGGCGGTGGCGAAGACCGCTCTGACCGGCGCGATCGTCGCGGAGGCCCGCGTCCGCCGCGGCGCGATGGTGGCTTCGGCGGCCCCGGTGGCGATCGCCCGCGCGGGAACCGACCGCCCGGCGAACGCCGTGGACCCGGTCCAAACCGCGAAGGCGGCCGAGGCAAACCGTTCGGCCAGGGCCGGCGTGATTTCGACCGCGGTGAACAACGCGAACGCCGCGAGACTCCTCCGCCACTTCCGGACATCAATGTCTCGCTCATGCCTGACGAAAAAGGCGTGGAATCTTTGGCGCGCCAGATCAAGGTGACGGCGCGGGCTTATCCGCTGTTCGATATCGCGCGATTAATTTTGCAGAAGCCGGAACGCTATTCCGTCGCGTTCAGCGTGAAGAAAAACGCCGAGGGCAAGGTGATACAACCGCTGTTTCAATGCGCGCTGGACGATACGTTGTGGCTTTCCGAAGACGAGGCCGTGGCCCATGTGTTGAACAAGCATTTTGCCACGTTTTATCAATCCGAACGCACCGCGACCGAGCCGCCCAAGGGCAAATATACTTTTGTGGCGCAGTGCGGCATGAGCGGAGCGATTCTCGGGCCGCCGAATTATCACGATTACCAGAACCAATTGCGGAAGCTGCACGCGGAACGTTTTTCGCGCATGCCTTTCGACGCTTTTAAATCGCGCGTGAGAATTGTCTCCGATGAAGCGGTCGTGAAAAAATGGATCGAAGACCGAAGCTGGAAAACGGAATACGTGGCCCTGAATGTTCCCGAACCACTCCGGCTCGACAGTCGCGAAGCCGTGGAAAAACATTTCCGCGAGACCCACAAGGAAAACATCATCAAGCCGGTGGAAAGCCATACGCTGAACGGCGTGGCGGCGCGCAACCTTCGCAGCTCGGGCCTGACGTGGCTCGTGCGGCAGGCGTGGGAAGACCAAAAGCGTTTTCCGCTGCAGCTCGCCACAACCCTCAGCCAGCAATTCGCATCGCTAGGCCTGCAATTTTTCAAGGTCAACAAAACGGTGACGCACGTGTCCGTCGCGCGCCCGCATTATCTGGATTTGGAAACCACGCCGGTTTCGGAAGGCGTGAGGCGCATCGTCGATTTCATCAATGCGCATACCAAGACCACCCGGCGCAAATTGATGGAAGCGCTCGCGCCGGCGCCGGCTCCCGTGCCCCGGACGGTGATTGATATTTCACCGGCGGGAGTGGAAGCCGCTCCGCAACAACCTCCGCAGCCGACACCGGCCGCTGAACCAAGCGCGGAACAAACGGCGGTCATCTCCGATTTGCACTGGTTGATTCACCAGGGCCACGTCATTGAATTTGCCGATGGCCGGTTGGAAACGGCGAAGAAACCCGTGCCCAAACCGCCCAAACCGGAAAAGAAACCAGCTCCGGCCGCGCAAACTCCCGTGACTGGCGAAGCTGCTGCGTCGGCGGAAAAAACTTCCGAAGCCGTCCCTGCGTCTTCTGAACCGCTGCCCTCGAATCCGGATTTACTTTCGGTTGCCGAGGATGTGGCCGCAGTAACGCATTCTGCCACCGAAGCTCCTGAACCAGCGGCGGAACAGCCGACGGAAACTCCGGCAGCTTCCACGGAACAGCAGTCCTGATCTCACGCTCGCCCCTGCTCATGAACCTTGTAGCAGCCGACGTGAGAAGGCTCGCGCCATTTGCCCGCGAAAGATTAGAGCTTACCGGGGCTGGCCGCCACGTTCAGCGATCATTCGCGGAATTCTCGCTCCACAAGCGCGGGCAAGGGATTTGGATTGCTTCTACTGCTGCGCCCCTGTATCAAAATAATTTGTGAATCTGCGGGAATTTTTAAAATACACAGCCCTCGGCAGGCTAGTTCTCATTCCCGGTCGCCTGATTGTGGTCGCCGGGCCTTATGCCTGCCGACAAATGGGGCAGATGCTGCGTTGGACGTTTACTTCCAAGGAATATTACAATCATTCCTATCATCTGACCCGTTTGAATCGCGATTACCTCGCGAGTTACGTTTCGGTTGTGTCCGGCCATCCGCTGCCGGAGGTGGAAAAATATATCGCTGAACTCGAAAACGATACTGCGTTCCGCAACACCTTGATTCAATTGACGCTGAACAGCCCGGCGCGGCACAGTTGCGATGCGGAACCGCGTTTTGGCAGGCGGCTGGGCTGGTATGCGCTGATTCGTGCCACCAAGCCATCCGTGGTGGTGGAGACGGGCGTGGATCGCGGGTTGGGCACGGCTGTCATCGCCGCCGCGCTCAAACGCAATGCGGATGAAGGCTTCCCGGGAATGGTTTACGCCACTGATATCCTTTCCGACTCCGGCCATTTGCTGGCGGAACCGTATAAATCATTCTGCAAAATTCTCATTGGCGACTCAGTGGCGACGTTGAAGGAATTTCGCCAGCCCGTGGATGTCTTTTTGCACGACAGCAATCACGACCCGGAATATGAGTGGGCGGAGTTTCTTGCGATCGAGCCGCGGTTGCATGAGAACTCGCTGGTTCTGAGCGACAATTCGAAGCCCAGCCCCAAACTTCGCGAATTCGCCGCGCGTCGCGGGAAGACCTTTCTTTATTTTCAGGACGAGCCGCAGGACCACTGGTGGCCGGGCGATGGCATCGGGACGGCCTTCACTCCGGGGCAAACCTATCATTATCCCGCGATTCCAAAATCGCCGGCCGGCAAGCCGGCAACCGCATGAGCGGTGGCCGGTCGGCAATCGTGACCGTGGTATTCGGGCCTCCAACGGAGCGCCTGGATTACACTTTCTCCAGCTTTGCGATGAACCATGACGTGCCACTGCACGCATTCATTGTCGCGAAGGCACTGCCGCAACGGAGGTTGCCCAATATCGAATATCACTTGGTCGAACCGACTCCGGATTTCTCTCATCCGCTGCGGGAAATTTATTTCCGCCGGTTGGAATTGATTGACCAGTTGGACGTGGATTATGCGCTGGTGGTGGATTCATACGATGTGCTCTGCCTGCAAAAGTTGCCGCCGCTGTCGCAACTGCTCGGCGATGCGGACGTGGCGGCGTGCGTGGAAATGCACGGCACGCGATATATTCTTGGCCAGGGCTGCACGAACACATTTTTGAACGGTGGCGTCTTTTTCTGGAACGTGCCGCGCAGCCGCGATATGCGCACGGAAATCGTTGCGCGCGGGCGCAAGCATTTCCGGACCGTGGCGGACGACCAGCATTGCCTCAACGAAGTGATTTATACCAAGCATTATAACCGCCTGCGGATCCTGCCGGACCAATATAACTTCCGGTGCTTCGTGGAACCCGTGCGGGAGCGAGGATACCCGACCGTGAAGACTTTGGATGGCGTGATGATTTATCATAATGCCACCTGCATGGACGCCGTAAAAAAGCTTCCCCCGGTCAAGCCGCGCGCGACGCTTCCGGACCTGGTTCCGGACGGGCATCCTTTAACACCTTCCGAACAGTTCTGGCGCCGGGTGCGCAATAGGCTCAAGCCCTGGATCGTAAAGTAATTCGCAAACGCGACGTGATTTAATTCTCACGCGCGTAGCTGATTTGTCACCCAAGCGGAATTGTATTGTCACCTGACCGGCCTATCGTGCGCCGGTCATGGTAAAAACCTGTCTCATCACCGGCGCCGCCGGATTCATTGGAAACCACCTGACGGATAAATTGCTGGCGCTGGGCCATCGCGTGATCGGTGTGGACAGCATGCTTCTCGGCAACCGCGTCAATCTGGGCGCGGCGTTGAAATCTTCAGAGTTTATTTTCCAGGAATTGGATGTGAACGATTTGAAGGCGTTCCGCGAATTTTTGGGAACGCAAACCAAGGGCGAACCCATCGACGCCGTCTGGCACCTGGCAGCGAATTCCGACATTCAGGCTGGGGGCGCCAATCCCGACATCGATTTGGAGCGCACGTTTCTCACCACTTACAACACGCTCAAACTGATGCAGGAATTCGAGGTGCGAAAAATAGTTTTTGCGTCGACCTCGGCGATTTACGGCGACCTCGGCGGCGCGCTGACTGAACAATCCGGCCCGTTGCATCCGATTTCCAATTACGGCGCGATGAAACTGGCTTCGGAAGGCATCATCACGGCGGCGCTCGAACGGTTTTTGAAGCAAGCGTGGATTTATCGGTTTCCCAATGTCGTTGGCAGCCGTGCCACGCACGGCGCGATCTACGATTTTTTGAAAAAGCTGGGGAAGAACCCGGCTGAACTCGAAGTGCTGGGCGATGGCTCGCAGGAAAAACCCTACCTGCATGTGAGCGAATTGGTGGAGGCGATGGTTTTTCTTTTTCAGAAGCAGCAAAACCGGTTGAACGTTTTTAACATCGCGCCGGACGGCTCGGCTTCCACGGTGCGATTCATGGCGGAGGCGACAGTGCGGCTGGCGGCACCGGGCGCAAAAATTCGCTACACCGGCGGCTCGAAGGGCTGGGTCGGCGACGTCTCGAAATTCGAATACTCGATTGAAAAGCTGAAAACCGCCGGTTGGAAACCGCGGCTCTCTTCCAACGAGGCGGTCGAACTTGCCATCAAAGAAAACCTCACCCGGGGGTAAATTGATGAAGCAACTGGTGATTCTCGCGGGCGGCAAGGGAACCCGGCTGAAGGACCGGCTCGGCGATTTGCCGAAGCCGATGATTCCCATCGGTGGCAAGCCGCTGCTGGAGCACCAGGTCGAACTCGCGAAAAAATACGCCTTCACGGATTTGCTCTTCTTCGTGCATTACCGCGCGGATTTGATTCAGGAATATTTCGGTCACGGCGAAAAATGGGGCGTCTCCATCAAGTATTTGACTGAGCCAGAACCGCTCGGAACCGCGGGCGCGGTAATAACCGGCTTCAAGCATCTCGCGGATCGTTTCCTGGTGATGTACGGCGACACGATGGTCAATGTTGACCTCGACCGCATCTGGCGCGCGCACGAGCAACATAATGCCGAGGCCACGCTGCTGCTGCACCCCAACGATCACCCGTTTGATTCCGATCTCGTGGAGGTGGATGCCAATTCGCGCGTGCTTGCCTTTCACAACCGCCCTCATGCCGAGGGCATCTGGCGACAGAACCTGGTGAACGCCGGGCTATACGTTTTAGACCGGCGCGCACTGGAGCCGTTTCAAAAGTGGTTTGTCACGCGACAACCGGAAACGTTGCTCGATTTCGGCAAAGACCTGTTCCCTGCCCTGCTCCGCCAAGGGACGAATGTGTTCGGCTACAACTCGCCGGAATACATCAAGGATATCGGCACGCCACAGCGTTACGATCGCATCAGCGCGGAATTCGCGGCGGGCGTTATTGCGCGCAGCAGCCTCGCCACCCCGCAGCGCGCGGTATTCCTCGACCGCGACGGCACGCTGGTCGTGGACAAGGATTGTTTGCGCAGTGTGGACGGGTTGGAATTGCTCCCGGGCGTGGCGGAGTCCTTGCACCAGTTGAATCACAACGGCTGGCGGGCGGTGGTGGTGACGAACCAACCGGTCGTGGCCAAGGGTTGGTGCACGGAAGCGGAGTTACAGAACATCCACAACAAGCTCGAAACTCTGCTGGGACGCGAACATGCGTTTCTGGATCGGATTTATTTGTGCCCGCATCACCCGGAGAAGGGATTTGCGGGCCAGCGAACAGACCTCAAAATCGATTGCGCCTGTCGCAAGCCGAAAACCGGAATGATTCAATCCGCGGCGGAGGATTTGAACATCGATTTGAAACAATCCTGGCTGGTCGGCGACACCACTACGGACTTGCAAGCCGCCAAAAACGCCGGCGTGAAATCAATTCTTGTGCGCACCGGTGCAGCTGGAAAAGACGGCAAACATGATGCGCGGCCGGATTTCACTTTCGACACCTTGAACGACGCGGTGGGCTTCATTCTGGGGCAAAAGACATGATCATCAGTAAAACTCCATTGCGCATGAGTTTTGTGGGCGGCGGGAGCGATCTGCCCGTATTTTATCGGAAATACGGAGGCGCGGTAGTGTCGACAGCCATCAACAAATTCGTTTACCTCACGGTTAACAAGAAGTTCGACGAGCGCATCCGTTTGAGCTACTCGAAAACGGAAGACGCGAAGTCCGCGGAAAAAATCAAGCATCCGCTCGTGCGCGAAGCCATGCAGATGCTGGGCATTCGCGGCGGAGTCGAGATCACATCGATCGCGGACATACCCGCGAAGGGCACGGGGCTGGGGTCATCGAGTTCATTTACCGTCGGTCTGCTCAATGCCCTGCATGCATTCGCGAATCGTTATGCGTCGGCGGGAAAATTGGCGGAGGAAAGTTGCTTCATTGAAATCGATCGTTGCGGCGAGCCGATTGGGAAACAGGACCAATATGCCGCGGCGTTTGGGGGATTTAACCTGATTCAATTCAATCCCGACGATTCGGTGAACGTGGAGCCGGTGATTTGCAAACGCGAGACCTTGCGGCAATTGCAGGAAAATCTGGTCGTGTTTTATACCGGCATCACCCGCAGCGCGTCGGCACTCCTGAAAACGCAAAGCACCGCCATCGCCACCGACAAATCCAAGCAGAAAGCCATGAAACGCATGGTGGAACTCGCGAAGGATCTGAAGACCGAACTGCAAAAGAACAACCTGGAGGCCTTCGGGGAAATCATCCACGAGAATTGGGAACTCAAGCGCAGCCTGACCAGCGGAGTGAGCAATAAAATGATTGATCACTGGTACGCGCGGGCGCGGAAAGCGGGCGCCATCGGCGGAAAGTTGCTGGGCGCGGGAAGCGGAGGCTTTTTGATGTTCTACGCGCCGCGCGACCGGCACGAGGAAATCTTCCGGGCTTTGTCGGATTTACGGCGTACAGACTTGCGCTTTGAGCCGGAGGGCAGCAAAATTATTTTTGTGCACGATTGAAGCCACCTCGGCTCATCCGTGCCAAACATGAAACCTGTTAAAGATTTTTACGAAGGCCTCCACGAGAAGGACAAGCAATACTCCGGCGGCGATTACCACATGAAAAGCCTGTGGTCGTCCGGCGCACTGCGAGACTGGGCCGGGCGGCAAGGCGAGACCTTGCGCTACCTGGATGTCGGATGTGGACGGGGAATTTTCATCAGGGATTTTGCCCAGGGAATGGAACAGCGCTGGAACAAAAAACCGGCGCGAGTCATGGGCATCGACCTGGTGCAAAGCACGACGAACGTTTTCCAAGAGATCCCGAAGTTTGAATTCCGCCTGCACGATACCGATGGAAATCCCCTTCCTTTTGAAGACGGCAGTTTCGACTTCATTTGCTGCAACCACGTTTTGGAGCATGTGTTTGAGACCGAAAAACTGGTGCGGGAATTCCGCCGGGTCCTTGCGCCGGACGGTTTGTGCATCATCAGTGTTCCGAACATTGCGGCGTGGGTGAACCGGGTGTTGTTCATTTTTGGCGGCCAGCCGCTCGGCTCGGAACTCGGCACCGAGACGACCACCTATGGATTTTGGCCGACCAGCATGCAGAAAAAGTTGGAACGGTTCCATCCCTCCGGCCACATTCGCGATTTTACGCCGCGCGGCCTCCAAAATCTTACTGAACACTGTGGGTTCAGGGTGGTCGGCTGGTGGCCGCAGAGTTTTGGTCTTATCGCCCGCTGCGGCAAATGGGCCGGCCGTGCCATGTCGATCATGATCCAGAAAAAGATCTGACGCAAAAACGCGTCAGACCGGCACTTTCTCCACCTCGGCCAGCAGCTTGTTAAAAGCTTTCTGAGATGCCTGCCAGCTCAGGGAGCGCTTGAGTTTTTCCAGGTCCATCCCGGCAAGATAACTTTTCCCGGCGCGCTGATTGCGAACTTCATCCTCCACCGAGCGATTGAAAGCGTCTTTGTCGAACGGTTTCACGTAGCGTACAAACTTGCCGAAGACGGAGGGGTAACACTGCAACTCATAAGCCACCACGGCAGTGCCCGCCGCGACGGCTTCACCCACCACAATGCCCCAGCTCTCGTAATGGCTCGGCATCACGAAGACGCGGCTGGCTTTCAAGAGCCGGAATTTCTCTTCCTCCGAAACCAGGCCGCTGAAAGTCACGTTCGCCGTCAAACCCATTTCGCGAATAATCGGCTCCAAGGTATCCTTGCTCTTGCCGATAATCGCGGCGCGAAAATCCGGCAGCCGTTCGCCCAGCCATTTCAACGTGCCCAACAGATCATCGATTCCTTTTTGCGCATGGACGCGGCCGGTCCAGGCGATGTCGAATTGCTTCGACTGCGAGGGAACCTTGTCAACGGTCGGCACATCGATGGCATTCGGGACGGAAGTCATTTGCGATTCCCGGTAGCCGAAACGCAGCAGGTAATCGCGCATTTCCGGGTGGCCGTAAGTGACAAATCCTTTCCGGCAAAACCGGAAACAACGTAGGGAGAATTGCTGGGTGGCCCAATAGTGCAGGGATGCGATTCGCGAGCGCGGCACGTCAGCACGCGTCCGGAAAATGACTTCCTTCAACGAGGGCGCCATCATGCCGAGATAGAGAATTTTGCGCGTGGACCGACACAACAACAGCGGAATGGTGTCCCACCAAAAATCCGACACGACGAACGCGATGTCTTCCCGCCGCACGGTCTTCAAACCCGGCAAGGTTCCGAGGACTCGTTTTACGTAATCACCGAACAATCTTATCTGGCCGCCAAACGAGCTGGCGTCGCCCAGGTCGGCGATGCGCCGATCGGTCAGCGTCAGGTTCAACGGAAGATTTTGAAATTTTAAGAACCATTCAAGGGCGTGGCCGCCAAAAAAGTGAACGGGAAATCCCGCGTCAACCACACCGCGAATGATGTGGGTGAAATAAATGTCGCCACCGCCAATGTGCTTCGTGTAGACGCCATTGACGAAGCAAACCACCCGCTGATGGTTGGGTGCGGCGGCGGAAGATTCGGGTGGCGATGGCGGATTCATCAAATTCTGGCGCGTGTCGGCGGGCAAAACTGGGCTTTCTTCAGGGTGCGTTCAAGTCTTTTGGGCGGGCATGCGCTGTAATGCTTGCCAAAAACGCTGCAACTCGTCAACTTTCCCGCCCTGTATGAGACGAGTTTTTGTTACCGGCGCCGCCGGATTTATTGGCAGCAGCCTGACGGATCATTTGTTGCGCGAGGGAGTGTCGGTCGTGGGCTGGGACAATTTTTCCACCGGGCAGGAGAATTTCGTCGCGGCCGCGCGCCAAAATCCAAATTTCACGTTGATTCGCGGCGATAACCTGGACCTCCCGGCATTGACCAAGGCGATGGCCGGTTGCGATACGGTTTTTCACCTCGCGGCCAACGCGGACGTGCGTTTCGGATTGGAGCATCCCTCGAAGGATTTGCAGCAAAATACGATCGCCACGTTCAACGTGCTGGAAGCCATGCGCGCCAGTGGCGTGAAAAGGATTGCCTTTTCGTCCACCGGGTCGGTTTATGGCGAGGCGGAAACCATTCCCACGCCGGAGAACAGTCCGTTCCCCATCCAGACTTCGCTCTACGCGGCGTCGAAACTTGCCGGCGAGGGAATGATTCACGCCTATTGCGAGGGTTTTAAATTTGAGGGTTATGTTTTCCGTTTCGTCTCGATTCTCGGCGAGCGCTACACGCACGGGCACGTGATCGATTTTTACAAGCAATTGCTCGACCACCCGGATCATCTAAAAGTGCTCGGCGACGGCAAGCAGCAGAAGTCTTACCTGTACGTTGGCGATTGTCTCAACGCCATGTTGCACGTAATGAAAGCGGGCAAGGCGAAGGAAGCCAAACATCACGTGGAGGTCTATAATCTCGGCACGGATGAATATGTGCAAGTGAACGATTCGATCGGGTTCATTTGCGGCGCGCTCAATCTCAAACCGCGCATCGAGTATTCCGGCGGCAACCGTGGCTGGGTGGGCGACAATCCTTTTATTTTTCTTGATACCAAAAAAGTCCGCGCCACCGGCTGGAAACCGGCGCTCACGATTGAACAAGGGATTATTCGCACGCTGAAGTGGCTGGAGCAAAACCAGTGGGTTTACGACGCGCGCAAATGAACGTCACCGTCCTCGGCCTCTGGCATCTCGGCAGCGTCACCACCGCCTGTTGCGCGAAACATTTTCAGGTCACCGGCCTGGATTTCGATTCCGCAAATGTCGCAAATTTAAATTTGGGCAAAGCTCCATTGCTCGAGCCGGGGCTGAATGAATTGCTCGCCGAGGAGATCGCCAGGGGCAAACTTTCTTTCACGACGGACCCGAAAAAGGCTTGCGCCCAAGCGGATGTGCTTTGGCTCACTTACGATACGCCGGTCAATGATGACGACGAATCGGATGTGGCGTTCGTGCTGGATAAACTGCGCCCCACACTGGCGCATTTGCCGGAAGGCGCGCTGGTTTTGATTTCGGCGCAATTGCCGGTCGGGACTTGCGCCCAATTGGAAAAGGAATTTCAGCAATTTCATTTCGCCTGCTCGCCGGAAAACCTGCGGCTCGGCAAGGCGATTGATTCCTTCGAAAAAGCCGAGCGCGTCATCGTGGGCATCCGTGATGATTCAAAAAAAGCGTTGCTCGAACAACTATTCGCGCCATTTACCTCGCAGATTTTGTTTATGCGAACGGAGTCGGCGGAAATGGTGAAGCACGCGCTGAATTCATTTCTGGCGCTCTCCATCACGTTCATCAATGAAATCGCGCGGCTGTGCGAGCAGGTTGGCGCGGACGCGAAGGAAGTTTCAGCCGGCCTCAAAAGCGAACCGCGCATCGGGCCAAAGGCGTACCTGGGGCCGGGCGGCCCGTTCGCGGGTGGCACGCTGGCGCGCGATGTGGTGACATTGACCAAATTGGCGAATGCAAAAGACGAAACCATTTCGGTGATTCCAGCCATCAAACAGAGCAACGATTTGCATCGCGGTTGGGCCTTTCGCCGACTGCAGACGCGCCTCGGGGATTTGCGCGGCAAAACCATCGCGGTGCTCGGGCTGACTTACACCACGAACACGGATACGTTGCGCCGAAGCGCGGCGGTTGAGCTTTGCCAGAAGCTTTTGGAGGCCGGCGCGCGCGTCATTGCGTTTGATCCGGCGATCAAAAGCGTGCCGGCGGAACTGAACAAAGTTTCGCTCGCGAGCGATGTCACGGCAGCCCTGCAAGGGGTGGATGCCGCTGTCGTTTGCACGGAGTGGCCGCCGTTTCGCCAGGCGGATTGGGCGAATATTGTTCCGCAGATGCATCAGCCGGTTTTTGTGGACGCCAATCGATTTCTGGAAAAGGAATTGAAAAGCATCGCCGGGGTTGAGCATCTTTCGGTTGGTCGCGTGCGATGAATAAACTCCGCAAACTCGATAGTGGCACGGGCGTCCCGCCCGTGCGATTCTCTTTTAAGCTGGCTGGTGGAACATTGAAACACACGGGCGGGACGCTCGTGCCACTATGAAACTCAAGAATCTCAATACGCTCATTACCGGCGGCAGCCAGGGACTGGGCAAAGTCATCGCCGAACATTTCCTCACGGAAGGCGCGAACGTGGCGCTTTGCGCGCGGAATGAAAAAGAATTGTTTGCCACGCGCGATGAGCTGGCAAAGAAATTTCCTGAGCAAAAAGTCGTTGCGAAAACTTGCGATGTGTCCAACGAGTCGCAAGTGAACGCGCTGGTGGCTTTTGCCATTAAGGAGTTGGGTTCATTGCAAGCGCTGGTGTTAAATGCCGGCGTCTACGGCCCGATGGGACCGACCGAGGAAGTTCCACTCGAAGAATGGCGGCGGGCGATGGACATTAATCTTTATGGCGTGTTGCTTCCCTGCCGCGCGGTGATTCCGCATTTCAAACAGAACTTTCGTAGCAGCCGAGGTGACGAGGCTCAAACTGAAAAAAAGATGGAGCCTCCTCACGTCGGCTCCTACAGGGAAGCCGCCGGTAAGATTATCATTTTGAGTGGTGGAGGCGCGACGAATCCGTTGCCGAATATCAGTTCCTACGCGGCCTCGAAGGCCGCCGTGGTGCGCTTAATGGAAACATTCGCTGAGGAATTAAAACCTTTTCACGTGGATGTGAATGCGATTGCGCCGGGGGCTCTGGCCACCCGGCTTGTGGATGAAGTGCTGGCCGCCGGGCCGGAAAAAGTCGGCGCGGCCTTTTACGAAAAGAACAAACAGTGGAAGGAAAAGGGCGCAACGCCGCCGGAATTGGGGGCGCGGCTGGCGGTGTATCTCGCGAGCACGCAAAGCGACGGCATTACCGGCAAGCTTATCAGCGCGCAGTGGGACCCCTGGGAAAAACTGCACGAGTTCAAAGCCGATTTGAATGGCGACATTTACGCATTGCGGCGGATTGTGCCGAAGGATCGCGGCAAAACGTGGGGAGATAAATAAGCCACGAAGAAATATAAATGAACTACGCAATAGTAGGCTGTGGATTGATCGGGAAGAAACGGCTGGCAGGATTGCCCGCCGGCTCGAAACTGGTGATCGCGTGCGACACGAATTTATCCCGCGCGGAGGAACTGGTTAAACTCGCGCAAACGGGCCGTGCGATGGCGGATTTCAAACAAGCCGTCGCCGATCCACAGGTGGACGCCGTAATTGTAGCGACCATCAATTCCGCGCTTCCCGAAGTTTCCGCCGCTGCCATTCGCGCCGGGAAACATGTGATTGTGGAAAAGCCCGCCGGCATTTCCGTGCCCCAAATCGACGAACTGATTGCGCTGGAGAAAAAGCACGGCGTCTGCGTGCGCGTGGGGTTCAATCATCGTTATCACCCCGCCTTCAACAAGGCGCGCGAGATCTTTGCATCGGGCGTGATGGGCGAAATGATGTTCATCCGCGCGCGCTACGGTCACGGCGGGCGGATTGGTTACGACAAGGAATGGCGCGCGGACCCCAAGCTCTCCGGCGGCGGCGAATTGATTGACCAGGGCATCCATTTGATCGATCTGGCGGGCTGGTTTCTGGGTGAATTTAAAAAGGTCGACGGCCATGCGGCCACCTATTTCTGGGACATGCCGGTGGATGACAACGCGTTTCTCAGCCTGCAAACCGCGAAAGGCCAGACCGCGTGGCTCCACGTCAGTTGCACCGAATGGAAAAATCTTTTTTCATTCGAAATTTACGGCCGCCACACCAAGCTGCAAATCGAAGGCCTCGGCGGCAGTTACGGAGTTGAAAAACTTTATCACTACCAGATGAAACCCGAGATGGGGATTCCAGACACTAAAGTTTACGAATTTCCCGGCCCGGACGAATCGTGGAAAATCGAAATGACAAAATTTGAGGAAGATGTTCAGAACAAGCGAACACCGGACGCCGGATTAAAGGAAGCCAAGGCGGCTTTGGAAGTCGTCGAGGAAATTTATAAAAAGAGTGGATTCTGAAAAGCGGAAGGCGGAAGGCGGAAACAAAGACATCACATATCACGCCATGAAAACCGAATTTGAAGGGCGGACCAAAGAATTCGCGGTACAGATCGTGAAGTTAATCAGGACATTTCCAAAAACCGTCGACGGAATTGAAGTTGGACGTCAATTATTAAAATCCGGGACGTCGATTGGCGCGAATTATCGTGAAGCGAATCGCGCCGAGTCCAAGAGCGACTTCATTCACAAAATCGGCATCGCAGAAAAGGAAGCGTCAGAAACCGTTTATTGGTTGGAAATCTGTAACGCGGCAATCCTGGGAACGAGCGAACAAACAAGATCTCTGCTTGCCGAGGCGAATGAGCTTCTCGCAATTCTGACTACCATCGGACGTAAAGCGAAGGGTCGGGCCAGCCGGCTCCCCGGTGTCTTGTCGACTGTTGCTATGCTCGTGTTCCCGCTTTCTCGCTTTCCGATTTCCGCTTTTTTCATTCTGTTTTCGCTTTCCCGCTTTCCGCTTTCCGCTTTTCATACCCCTTTATGATTATCGCGCGTTCACCTCTTCGCGTCACGCTGGGCGGCGGCGGGACGGATTTGCCTTCCTACTACGAAAAGTTCGGCGGGTTCCTCATCGCGGCGGCCATCGACAAATACGTTTACATCACGCTGCACGACACCTTTGTGCCGGACCTGATCGTGAAGTATTCCGAACTTGAACGCGTGGCCGAAGCGCGGGATTTGAAACACCCGATTATTCGCGAGGCGCTCGGGCTGCTCGAAGTATCCGGGCATTCGATGGAATTAAGCTCGATGGCAGACATTCCGGCGGGCACGGGACTGGGGTCGTCCGGCAGTTTCACGACAGCGTTGCTCAAGGCGCTGCACGCGCACAAGCGGAACCTGATGCATCCCGCCGATCTCGCCGCGCAGGCGTGCGAGATTGAATTGGGACGCCTCAAGGAGCCGATTGGAAAACAAGACCAATACATCGCGGCTTACGGCGGCATCACGTGCTTCAAGTTTTTGGAAAATGGAAAGGTGGAGGCGTGGCCGTTGAAAATTTCCGCCGAAACGCGCGACAACCTGGAAGACAATCTGCTTTTGTTTTTCACTGGTTACTCGCGCAGCGCCTCGGCGATTTTGAAGGAGCAGGACCAGAAATCGAAATCCGATGACAAGGGAATGATTGAGAATCTGCATTTTGTGAAGGACCTCGGTTTGCAGAGCCAGAAAGCCCTCGAAAGCGGGGACCTTTCGGAATTCGCGCGGCTGATGGATGTCCATTGGCAGCGCAAAAAACAACGCAGCGGCGGCATGAGCAACCCGAAAATTAACGAGTGGTACGACCTGGCGATGGCGAACGGCGCGCTCGGCGGCAAGCTCATCGGCGCGGGCGGCGGCGGGTTCCTGATGTTTTACGGCGAGGATAAAACGAAGTTGCGACGTGCCATGACTCAAGCCGGGTTGCAGGAAGTGCGGTTCCGCTTCGATTTCGAAGGGACCAAGCTGGTCATCTCGTGAGCACGCCGTTGGACATTCCCATGGCGATTCTCGCGGGCGGCCTCGCCACGCGGTTGCGGCCCATCACGGAAAAAATTCCCAAATCGCTGGTGCCGGTTGCGGGAAAACCGTTCCTGGAGCATCAATTGAAATTGCTTCAATCGCGAGGCATCCGGCACGCCGTGCTCTGCCTTGGCCACCTTGGCGAAATGATCGAGCGCGATTTCGGCCACGAAGCTTTTGGCGTGAAGCTCGATTATTCGTTCGATGGCCCGAAACTTCTCGGGACGGGCGGCGCCATCAAATGCGCGTTGCCGATGCTCGGCGGCGAATTTTTTGTGCTCTACGGCGATTCCTACCTGCCGATTGACTACCGGCCCATCGCGGAATTTTTCCAGCGCAGCGGAAAACTCGGCTGCATGACGGTGTATCATAACCAGGGGCGTTACGATACGAGCAACGTGGTTTTTGCGGACGGCGAAATAAAAGTGTACGACAAGAAAACGAAGCTGCCGGAGATGCACCACATCGATTACGGTCTGAGTCTTTTCAAGGCCGCGGCGTTTGACGGTTATTCAGCAGAGCAGCCGTTCGATCTCGCCGAAGTAATGGACAAGCTCGTACGCGAAAAGCAACTGGCGGGGTACGAGGTGAAAGAGCGGTTTTATGAGATGGGCTCGCGAGTGGGCCTGGAGGATTTGGAGCAGTTGTTGGGTGGAAAAACGGCCGGGCAATAAATGCGCTGAAAGGCCGGTCTCCATAAAGTTGGGCTGGTTTTCTCCTGCGCTCGATCTAAACTAGCCAGATGCCTGATTCGCGGCAAAATAATAGTTCCGGCGATCCACTTCGCGTCGGGATGCTTTGGCCAGTCGCATTGCTGCTAGTCGTGGTCGGCATTGGTTTGTTTTTTTCTCATTCCCGGGGGCGTCCTGCAACACAACAACTGGTTGAGGCGTCGGGGACAAATCTCGTTTCAACTACAGCGCCGGCAGCCCGCAAAACCACCTCAGCCCATCCATCGTCCGGGGTCCCGCCGTCCGGCACCGAGCCGGAAACTGAGCGCTTGATTTCGGTCATGTCCGACAAATCGTTGGCACTGGCACTTCGCCGTCAGGCGGCGCGTTCGCTCGCGCGCATCGGCTCGGATGAAGCAATGGCGGCGCTCAAGGCCGCTTTGGCGGCCAACAATCCGCCCTTGCTGAAGGCCGCCATCGCCGAAGGACTGGGCGAAAGCCCGAACCCGGCAGCGCGCGATTTGCTGCACGAACTCCTGGGCGGCAAGGATGAAACCACTGCGCGCGCGGCGGCACGCGGCCTGGCATTGCGCGGAGATGCAGACGCCGTGGATACGCTCGGAAACGCCTTGTTCAACGACCAAACGCTCTTCAACGTGCGCACCGAGGCCGCGCGTGCGCTGGGAGATGTGGCCCTTCCCAGCGCCCTGGATCTGCTCACGCGAGCCATCTCCCAAATCCAGGATGAAGATATCCAGGAGAGTGTGCTGGACGGTTTGGGCGAGCGTCCGTTTTCCGAGACCGAACCGTTTTTTCGCAACTACCTCGATTCACCGAATGTGTCCGCCGACTCAAAAGTCCTCGCGATCGAAGCCATCACGGGTGCGGACGACGATGTGGGGCCGTTTCTATTGAATTACCAGAACGACCCAAATCCAGACGTGCGCGCCGCGGTAAAATCCGCATTGGATTTCCTGAATCCGAATCTGCCGGCGGGGTTCACAAACGTGTCGAAAAACGCGAGGAAATGAGCGGAGCGCAGAATTTATTCTGCGTGTTTCCATGCCGGCAAAACGACACGAGCCTTTCAACCAATCACGTAGTCGCCGCCATCTTTTTGATTGGTACAAATAAAGAATCAGTCAGCGCAGACTAACGTCTGCGACTACGTGTTTCGGAAATGCCCTCGCTGTATAAATTCCGCGCTCCACTGTTTACCCCCGCAGCTCGCGGTAATTTCTATGCACGCCAATGGTAAGGCCGGTGAGGCGTTTTACAATCATCGCGACATCTTCCCAGAAATAACTGCGCCGATAGGCGCGTCCGAAGCGGATGAGCGGCGCGCGTGAGGTATAAGTCCAGTTTGCCGCCGACACAATGTCCCGCATGACGGCGGGATGAGTGCCGGTGAACTTTTTGACCTTCTGGTCCTCATCATAAAATTGCTCCGGGCGGTTTTTGATTTCCTGTGAAACCGTTTCGTCGTCCCTGGAAAGCTTCAGAAAATTCTCGCGCTTGATTTTTGCCTGTTCGGGAGACAGCGCATGACCGTAATGAAAATATTTTCCACCGGACCGTTTCACCCACAATTTTTCGTTGTCCACCGTGCGAAATCCCTGGGCATCGCCGCGGGACTGAATTTTCGAATCACGGCGCACGACGCGGACTTCGCGCTGATACCAGCCAAAAGAATAGGCGTAAGTCCAGTAGCTGCCGTAAAAATGCGTGTAATCCACCAGCAACCCCTGGACAGCCGGATGATTCACTTCGCGCTGCATGGCGGCACGCATGAGCGGCAGCGTATCCTCGTGCAGCACTTCATCGCCTTGGATGTAAACACACCAATCGCCGGTGCACTCGCGCAACGCAAGATTGGTGTGGTGCGACATCGCCAACCCAGCGGTGCGCTGGCTTTCATCCCATTCAGATTCGAGAATGCGGATTTTGGGGTCGTCAATTTGCCGGACTGCGTCGAGGGTGCCGTCCGTCGAGCGTGGCACGTTAACAATTACTTCGTCGCACAGCGGCAGGATCGACCGGATGGCCGGCACAAACGGATAGCCGAGCACCAGGCCATTGCGGATGAAAGTGAAGCCGCTGATTTTCATGCCACGGATGTTTGCCCAAAGCGGCGCAGCCTGCAACAACAACGGGAATAGTCAGGCCGGGCCGCGTGCATCTTGAATCGAAGCACAAGCCGGATGAAACGAGCGACTGGACCGCCGTGGCGGTTTAGCTCCCGGCCAGATCGTCAAACGTGTAACCGAACATTTCGATGTCGCGCTTGAATTCACGGGCGACAAGTTCGCGCGTTTTTGGCGTGTAATAGGTGCGATAATCGCGGTGTGGGGAAATGTTCGCGTGCGGCAGGTCGGCCTGGAGTTTCAGGTGCGCGCAGACTTCAGCGAAGTCTTCATTCAATCGCTCGTAATAGCCGATGAAATCCACAATCCGGTTCCCGCTTTCGTCAGTGACATAGGGATGCTGAAACGCGTTGCGTTGAATTTCCCAATTCACAAAGTCCTCGAAATTCTCCATTCGGCTGACGACGCTGTGACGCCGGCGATCCGTGCTGCGCAACAGATGCGCATGGCGGGAGACCAGCCGGTCCCACGGATTGCGCACGAAAGCGAATTTGAACAGCGACGCGTAAACCTCGGGCGGAAGGCAGCGTTGCACTTCGCGCGCGATGGCGTGTTCGGGAAATTGCACCGCGCGATAAAGCCCGCCGATTCGATTCAACGGCCCCAGCCAGGCCAACCGGCGGCGCAGGCGGCTTCTGATTTTGTGGTCAGCCCAGGGTTGCAAAGCGTCCTGGATGCTCGAGCCGGCCGCCTTCTCGATGTGGATGAAGCAGAAATTGGATTGATAAGATAGAAGCATTGCGGGAATCAGGCGCGGTTCGGGTCTCGCTCGAGCATTGGCGCAAAAATATCCTGCGCGGTGTTGCCGATCCGCGGACGGGGATCCCGCACGAGGACGTCATATCGAAACCTGCAAATCCGGCGGAAAAGGCGGTTGTAAACGCGGCTCGCTTCGACTTTACACAACCGGCTGCGCTGGGCGCTTTGATACGAAGGAATTTCGTTGGCTGGGTCCACACCCGCTTTGCGGCATAAGCGGGGTAAAATTTCGTTCGCGGCAAATTGATACAGTTCCAGATCCAGGCGGTTGTACTCCCGGGCCAATTCCTTCATGCGCTCGTCGTGGTCCAGGGAATCTTTGATCGCGTAATCTTGCGCGACTACTCGTTTTTTATAATTCAGATTCAATTTCCACGGACTGAGGCCTTCCAGGACGCACAACGACAGGTCGAATTTTTCCGTCAGCCCGACAAAAGAGCATTGTTCAAGAAAACGTTTGGCTTTGTCCAGGTCCGGTCCGCCCGCAATGAGTTTCACCTGCAGGTTTTCGAGGTTCTCGCTGACCTTGAGAGTTTCTTCGAAGCTCTTTTTGTTCCCGCCATGTTGAACGCTGTATTGATAATGGGAAATGACTCGGGCCACGGGGTCGCGCAGGAATATTGTGTAAAATGCATCAGGAATGGCGAGTTGCGGGGGATCGATGAGATTATGGCCTGTAAGGCTGCGCATGCGCGGGAAAAATTTCCGGGCAAAATTCAGATCTGCGCGGGTGAAGGTGCTGCGATTGATCTGGTTGCTGTGGCAGTTGCAAAGGCCGAAGTTATTTTCAAGGATGTCTCCAAATGATGTGCCGCCCGTTTTTGGAATGTGCAGATTGACAATCATCTCAAGAAAATCGTGCAGTAATATCGGCCAAGACTGCATTTAACGTCTATGAAAAAAAACAAAAACAACCGATGCAAATATATTTTGCTAATGCGTCAAGCTTGCGCGGGTTTGAGCGAAGTTCGACATGGGGTAGTGCCCTGACTTCATAAATGCGGAACTACAAACGGGGCTGAGGAATAAATCTATTCCCTAACCATCCATTCTCTCGCCTCCCTGGACCATCCGGTTCAAAAAAACTCGCTTTCTTCGAGGTGGCCGCCGACATAAGCTGCGCGTGATGATTTCATTTCTGCGCCGGCTCTGGACCTACGTGAAGCCCTACAAGGCGCGGCTCATGATGGGTCTGGCCTGCGGCATTCTCTACGCGTTCACCAACGTCGCCCTCATCGGCGTCGTGCGCCTGGTCATCAACGTCGTCTTTCACCAGGATCTGGCAGGTTCAATTGATCACGAGACGGTAAAAGCCGGCCCTTTCCACGACACCATCAAACACATTTCGGACTATGTTTTGACACATCTGCCGGCAATTCCGTCGCCGTCCACTCGCGCCGGCATGGCGTTCCTGGTCTCACTCATCCCGATAGTGATGTTCCTCCGGAGCTTGTTCGGCTATTTGAACGCCTACCTGATGACGTGGGCTTCCTCGCGCACCATCGCCGATTTGCGCACAAGATTATTCGATCATTTGCAAAATCTTCCGCTGAGTTTTTTCAGCCAGGCAAACACCGGTGATCTGATCTCGCGCATCACCAGCGACACGCAAACCATTCAGGGAATTTTGAACAATGCCATCAGCACCAGCATCCGCGATCCGCTTACCGTGATCGCCTTGCTGGCTTATAATTTTTACCAATATCGCGAACTCACGCTGCTTTCGATGGTCGTGCTGCCGATATGTGTGGTGCCGATTTCCATCTACAGCCGGAAAGTCCGCAAATCCGCGAAAGCGATGCAGACGCACGCGGCGGAACTTTCCAAATTGATGCACGAATCGTTCACCGGAAACCGTATCGTCAAGGCCTACAACCTCGAGGGCACCATGGTGGCCCAATTTCGTGCAACCACTCAAAAATACGTCGGCCACATCATGCGCGTGGTGCGCGCCAATGAAATTCCCGGCAGCGCCATGGAGTTTTTCGGCTCAATCGGGATCGCTGCGGTGATTTATTATGTTTCCGGCACGGACATGAAACCGGGTGACCTCCTTTCTTTCGTCGGCAGCATTTACGTCATGTATTCGCCGATTAAGAATGTTACCCGCCTCTACAACCAGCTGCACCAGGCCGAAGCCGCCAGCGCCCGCGTGTTCGAGTTGCTCGCCATCAAAAACGACATTATCGATGCGCCGAATCCCGTCCCGCTCAATGCTGCCGCCGCGGATGTCCGGTTTGAAAACATCGATTTCCATTACGGCGAAAAAGCGGTGCTGCGGAACATCAATCTCACCGTAAAAACGGGCCAGCTCGTGGCCCTGGTGGGCGGCAGCGGTTCGGGCAAGACCACGCTGGTCAATTTGCTTCCCCGCTTTTACGACCCTCAACGCGGACGGGTGCTCGTCGGTGGAACGGATATTCGCGATGTTTCCATCAAAGATTTGCGGCGGCAAATCGCCATCGTCACGCAGGACACGATTTTGTTCCACGACACGATTCGCAGCAACATTGCCGCCGGAAGTCCGGGTGCGACCGACGCCGCCATCGAGGCGGCCACGCGCGCGGCCAACGCCAGCCAGTTCATCCTCGATAAGCCGGAGGGTTACAATACGATCATCGGTGAGAAAGGCGTGATGCTTTCCGGCGGCCAGCGCCAGCGCATCTCCATCGCACGCGCCATCCTCAAGGATGCGCCGATTTTGATTCTCGACGAAGCGACCAATGCGCTCGACGCGGAATCCGAACGCGTCGTGCAGGAGGAATTGGAGAAACTGATGAAAGGACGCACGACTATTTGCATCGCCCACCGGCTTTCCACGATCCAAAAAGCGGATCTCATCGTGGTATTGAGCGAGGGGCGGATTGTTGAAACTGGAACTCACGCGCAACTTCTCCAGCAGGGCGGCGTTTACCAGAGATTGTATGAGATACAGTTTCAGAGCTAAAAACGAGCGGACGACATTGGCACCCTCGAATTCGAGTTGCTTTACAGGGAGAAGTTAAGAAATATCCTAGGATAATATGCGTTCGAAGATTTTAATAACGATCGTAGTCCTGGCGGTTATCGTCGGAATTGGCGTGGGCGTTGGCCTGTTGGCGGGACGCGGAACCGGGGCTTCTCATCCAGTCGCCACGGATGATTCTTCGTCCAATGTTGGAAACCACACCGTCGCCGCGACGCCCGACACGCATCCGACACCGCCACAACCTCCGATGGAAGTAAAACCAATCATCCCCGCCGATCAAACCCCGGTGATTCAGAGCAGCAACATCGCCCAGATCTCGACCAACTCAAATTCCGACACCAATTGGGAAGACAAAATCGATGACATTGTCGGCTCCGACGACGCTGACACGAACAAAGTGAAGCAACTCTTCGCGTTGTTTCCCAAGCTGCCGCCCGACGGTCAGGAGGAAGTCGTGCAACACCTCTCGAATCTTGTGGATGATGAGGATTATGCGCCGCTCGGCGATTTGTTGAAAAACTCAAAACTGCCGGAAGGCGTGCTGGACGAACTGCTCGCCGATGTGCTCAATCGGCCGAACAATTTGAAATTGCCGCTGCTGTTGGACGTGGCGAGCGATCCCGACCACGCCAAAAAGGATGAAGCCAAGGACTTGCTCGAATTGTATCTGGGCGACGACTACGGCTCTGATTGGAACTCCTGGGGCCAGCATTTGACCAATTGGATGCAGCAGAATCCGGATTAGTCGATGAATCCGAACGAGCCGAATGCCAAATCACCCACATGGCACGCGGATGTTCTGCGCGAGAGGGTTGAAGCCGTGAAGTCGGGCAAAGAGACGTTTATTGATTGGGAGGACGTTAAAAATCAGCTACGTAGTATAAGCAGTCGACGATCTCCAAAAAAACAAAGGCTTGACCAACGTTGGGCAGTTCAAAACTGATCACCCTCAGTGCGGTAGCAATAATCTCCGTTCCAGCGCCGTCAGGCGCGACATCTTTGTAGCCAACGGTTTCATTGATGCCTTAAACCCCGTAGGGGTGACACATTTGCGATGTCACCCCTACGGGGTTTTTATTATTCGGAAACTGGATTCTACAAAGATGCCGCGCCCAACGGCGCTTCAACCACAAAACTTCGGTCAGTTTAGATAACGACCGACGACAGACGACCAGGAATCGCGAATCCATGCGATTGTGAGCAACCCATCCTTGCACGCTCTTACCTTCGGAGAGTAATTTGTCTTCATGTCGCACGCGGATTTTGTTCACCTTCACTTGCACACCGAGTATTCGTTGCTCGATGGCGCCTGCCGGCTCGACCGGCTGGTGGAGAAGGCGCATGATCTGAAATTCGCCTCGCTGGCCATCACCGACCACGGCGCGATGTACGGTGCGATCGATTTTTATCAGGCCGCGCGCGACAAAGGCATCAAACCCATCATCGGCTGCGAAGTTTATGTCGCGCCCGGTTCGCGGCTGGATAAGAAACAAGGCAGCGGCACGCGCGATATTTATCATCATCTCGGCCTGCTCGCGAAGGACGAGATCGGCTACAAAAATCTCATCAAGCTCACGACGGCCGCGCATTTGGAGGGCTATTACTACAAGCCGCGTATCGACAAGGAAATCCTCGCCGCGCATAGCGAGGGGCTGATCGCGATGTCCGGCTGTCTCGCGAGCGAGATCCCGGATTTAATCATGAAGGATCAGGTCCAAAAAGCGCGCGACGCGGTGGATTGGTTCAAGCAAACGCTGGGAGCGGAGAATTTTTTTCTCGAATTGCAAAATCACGGCATGGCGGACCAGGCCAGGGTCAATAAACAGTTAATTGCTTTTGCCAAGGATTTCGGACTGAAACTCGTTGCCACGAACGACGTTCATTACGTCAACAAAAGCGATTCGCACGCGCATGATTGCCTGGTGTGCATCGGCACGCAGGATTTGTTGAGCAATCCCAAACGGATGGGGGCCAGTTATGCTTCCGAGCAATTTTATCTGCGTTCCGCGGAGGAAATGAAGGCGCGCTTCGCCGAAGTGCCCGAGGCGGTGAAGAACACGCTGGAAGTCGCGGAGAAGTGCAATCTGGAAATTGAGTTCGGCAAGTTGCATTACCCGGTGTTTCATCCGCCGGAACATTTCACCCGCGAAGGTTTTTTGCGCCAGTGGCTCGCCGAAGGCTTGTTCCGGCGCTACACGGTTCATGCGAAGGCTGAAGGGAAGGAGTTTATCATCGAGGGGATTGATGATCCGAAACGGTTGCCCACGTATCAAGTAGTGGCACAGGCGTCTCGCCCGTGCGAAGAAGAGAAGGAACACACGGGCGAGACGCCCGTGCCACTATTAAACGACCCCGCCGTTGCGGCGGCCGTCAAGACGGTCATTGATCGCTTGCAGAGGGAACTTGAGGTCATTGAGAAGACCGGCTTCATCAGCTACTTCCTGATCGTCGGCGATTTCATTCGCAAAGGACGCGAAATGGGTGTGGCGTGCGTGGCGCGCGGTTCCGCCGCCGGTTCGCTCGTGACTTATTTGCTCGAAATCGCGAACGTGGACCCGATTCGTTATGGGCTGCTGTTCGAGCGGTTCCTGAATCCCGAACGCGTCAATCCGCCGGATATCGATATTGATTTTGCAGACGATCGGCGCGCGGACGTCATTGAATATGTGCGCGGCAAATACGGCCGTGAAGCCGTGGCGCAAATCATCACGTTCGGCACCATGGGTGCCAAATCCGTCGTGCGCGACGTAGGCCGCGTAATGGGGTTGAACTACAGCGAGTGCGATCGCCTGGCCAAAATGATCCCCTTCGATTTGAAGATGGATTTGACGAAGGCGCTCAAGCAATCGCCGGAACTCAAGGAGGCTTACGACACTGAGGAAGCCACGCGCGAGTTGATTGACACCGCTTTCATTCTCGAAGACCTCACGCGCAATGCGAGCGTTCACGCAGCCGGCGTCGTCATCGGCGATCAACCGCTCGTAAACCTGTTGCCGCTCAAGCAGGACGAGGACGGAACCATAGTGACGCAATACGCGATGAACCCGGTCGGCGATTTGGGCCTGTTGAAAATGGACTTTCTCGGGCTGAAGACGTTGACCGTCATTCGCAACACCTGCGAGATGGTGAAACGCACGCGGGGAATCGATGTCGACATCGACAACCTGCCGCTCGATGACGCCAAGACCTACGATCTGTTGAACAAGGCGAACACGCTGGGCGTGTTTCAATTGGAATCTGGCGGGATGCGCGATTTGTGCCGCAAATTTCAAATCAGCTCGGTCGAACACATCACGGCGCTCGTGGCGTTGTATCGCCCGGGGCCGATGGACCTGATTCCTGAATTCATCAAGCGCCGCCATGGCGACGTGAAGATTGAATACGAGCATCCGTTGCTCGAACCGATCGCGCGCGAGACCTACGGTATTTTGATTTACCAGGAACAGGTGATGCAGGCCGCCCAGGTATTGGCGGGTTTCACGCTTGGCGGCGCGGATTTGTTGCGGCGCGCCATGGGTAAGAAAAAAGTCGAGGAAATGGTGAAGCAACGCGCCACCTTCGTCAAAGGCTGCAAAGAGAAAAACCACATCGCGGACGGCAAGGCCAATCAGATTTTTGATTTGCTGGAAAAATTCGCGGGTTACGGCTTCAACAAATCGCACGCAGCTGCCTACGCGATCGTGGCGTATCAAACGGCGTATTTGAAGGCGAATTACCCGGTCGAGTTCTTCTGCGCCATGATGACGAACGACATGGGGGACACCGCCAAGTTGAGCCAGTATATCAACGAAGCGCGATCGTTCGGAATCGAAGTGCTGGGGCCGGATGTGAATGAAAGTCAGGTCTATTTTGCGCCTGCCGGATTAGTGGCACGGGCGTCCCGCCCGTGCGAAGATGAAGCTTCCGAAAACAAAAAATCGAAAGCATTGCCTTTTGTTCCCTTCGACAAATCCCGGCCCGCCAGCATTCACACCCGTGGGTTGCCACACTGGCAACAGGATGGCGCCACTTATTTTATCACGTTCCGATTGGCCGATTCTCTGCCTCAGGATGTTTACACACGGTGGCGTGAAGAGAGAAACGCCGCACTCTGTGAGGCAGACCAGGCAGTAAAATTATCTGAGCACGAGAAAGAAGAACTCAGGGACAAAATCGAGGAAGAATACCGCGAAAAGCTGGAGCATCATCTGGACAAGGGCATTGGCGATTGCTGCCTCCGCAAGCCTGCGTTGTCACAAATTGTGGAGAATGCGCTCCGCCATTTTGATGGAGATCGCTACCTCCTTGGCAGCTACGTCATCATGCCCAATCATGTTCATGCGCTAGTTCGCCCGGTGATGGAACATAAACTGACCGATATTCTGCAATCGTGGAAATCTTTCACGGCTAAAGAGGCAAATAAATCCCTGGGCGAGGCCGGGGAATTCTGGCAAGCGGAATCGTTCGATCCTTTAGTTCGAAACGGAGAACAATTGGAAAAGTTCACACACTATATTCACGAAAATCCGCTTAAAGCTCATCTGCAAGAAAGTGACTATCGGCTGGGAATTGGACTTGGAGGCAAAGCGGAGGAGAATCGCACGGGCGAGACGCCCGTGCCACTAACCATCCGTTTCGGTCTCGCCGCCATCAAAGGCGTGGGTGAAGTAGCGGTGCAGGCAATTTTAAAAGCCCGGGATGAAGGCGGAAAATTCAACACGCTCGCTGATATGTGCGAGCGCGTGGATGGCCGCACGGTCACCCGCAAAATCCTGGAATGCCTGATTAAATCCGGGGCGTGCGATTGTTTCGGCCAGACGCGGGCCACGTTGTTCGCGCAGATTGATCGTACCCTGGCCCGCGCGGTCAGCATCATCTCCGACCGTCAACGCGGCCAGAATTCCCTGTTTGGCGCCCTCGAAGAAAAAAACGCGCCGATGCCCGCAGAGGCCCGCAATCTGCCCGAATGGCCGCAACACGAACTCCTCGCGCACGAGAAGGAGTTGCTCGGGTTTTATGTCACCGGCCATCCGCTGACGCCCTACGCGCCGATTTTGCAGAAATACGCGCTGGCGAACACCGCGGGGCTGGCGCAATTACAAAACCGCAGTCTCACCCGTATCGGTGGATTGATCGCCGCGGTGCAAAACGGTATCTCGAAGAAAAGCGGCAAGCCTTACTCAATGGTGACGCTGGAGGACCTGGAAGGCTCGGTCCAAATCCTGTGCATGAACGAGAATTACGATAAATACCGCGAATTGCTGGTGCCGAACAAAGCGATTCTCGTAGTCGGCGAAGTGAACACGGGCGACGAACGCCCGAAAATTTTCCCGCAGGAAATCATGCCGTTGGAGGACGCGCCGCGGAAATACACCAAACAGGTGTATCTGCGACTACAAATGGCACATCTGCAAACCGAACAAATCGAGTCTGTGCGCGATTTGATTGCGGTGCATCCGGGCCGATGCCCGCTGTTCCTTTGTTTTGCGAAGCCGACCGGCGAAAAAATTTATGTGGAAACACATGAAAAGTTTTTTGTGACCGCTTCACACGAATTGCAGGCGGCGGCGGACGAACTTTTCGGTGAAGAGACTTATTTTGCGAAGGTGGACACGACGCTGCCGGAGCGCGTGCAGCGGCGTTGGGAGAAAAAACCGGAAATGGCCGGGGCGGCGGACTAAGAAATTTTGCCACAGAGGCACACAGCAAAAACGGTGAGCAGATGAGAACAGACTCCATTCTCCCCCCTCCTTCCATTGGATTTTTCTCTGTGACTTCGTCTCTGCGGCTAATAAATCAGGGCATTAAAAAAACCGGGCTAGTCGATCAGGGGGTGACCGAAAAGCCCGGGGAATTTTCGAATTTAGTACTGAGTGGGATAACGGAGTACATCGACCGTGGCGAGTACTAATTGCCATGACCGAAATTCTAAAAATCAAAGAACGTTTCCCACAAACTTCATTGGGTCTTAACTAAGTAGACCATCACAGACCGGTTCTGTCAAAGGGTGCAGGCCAAGTATTAACCGCAGTTCATCTTGGAATTAGCCAATGCATTTGTCTTCGATCAGTGACATTGGCGATCAGTATTTCAACATGCAGGCAACAGCGCGGCAACTTGAAATTTTCATTTCGCATCGCGGGAAAAATTTATTGGGTGCGTGGGGAGCGCCAGCGAGCACATCGCTGCTTGGGGATGCAATCTTTTTGGGAAAATTTTGTTTTATATTTTTTTTACTCTCCAAAATTTTTAAACATTCCTGTTTACAGGTACCGACTGGTTGTTAGTATCCGCCTCTGCGACTGCAAGCGAGATAGCCCATGAAAAAAATCGAAGCCATCATCAAACCGTTCAAACTGGAAGACGTCAAGGAAGCCCTGGCCGGACTCGGTGTGGAAGGGATGACGGTTTCGGAGGTGAAAGGATTCGGGCGGCAAAAAGGCCACACCGAGATCTATCGCGGAAGCGAATACACCGTCGATTTTTTACCGAAACTGAAATTGGAGGTCGTACTCGCGGATTCGAACGTGTCCGCGGCGGTGGAAGCAATTGTCCGCGCGGCCAAGACCGGCAAGATTGGCGACGGAAAAGTTTTCGTGAGTTCCATTGAAAATGCGGTTCGGATTCGCACAGAAGAAACCGGCGAGCAGGCCGTTTAATTTGTCCCTCCGCGAAACGAAATTTCGGGAAGGGTGTTTTAACGTAAAAGAGAAAGCTGAATTCAATGAGCACACCCAAGAGCGTACTTGAGTTAGCCAAAAAAAACGGGGCGAAGATGGTGGACATCAAATTCGTCGATACCTTCGGCACTTGGCAGCATTTCACCTGTCCCATTGGCGAATTGACCGAGGAAATCTTCGAGGAAGGATTCGGCTTTGACGGTTCCAGCATCCGCGGTTGGAAAAGCATTGAAGCGTCCGACATGCTGGCGATGCCCGACCCGAATACAGCGTTCATTGATCCTTTCTGCGCCGTGCCCACGTTGTCGTTGACCTGCACCATTTCCGAGACGGGCACCAAGGAACCTTATAGCCGCGACCCGCGCGGCATCGCACAACGAGCGGAGCAGTACTTGAATTCCACCGGACTCGCGGACCAGGCGTTTTTCGGGCCGGAAGCGGAATTCTTCATCTTTGACAACGTTCAATTCGATAGCCGGAGCAATGGAACGTTTTACTCGGTGGAATCCGAGGAAGCCGTTTGGAACACGGGCCGCGATGAAATGCCGAACCTCGGCAACAAGATCCGCCACAAAGAAGGATATTTTCCGGTTTCCCCCGCCGACACGCAACAGGACATCCGCACCGAAATGTGCCTCGTGATGGAAGAGCTCGGGGTCAAAATCGAGCGCCAGCACCACGAAGTCGCCACGGCTGGCCAGGCGGAAATCGATTATCGCTTTAATACTCTGGTCACCGCGGCGGACTGGATGATGATTTACAAATACGTGGTGAAGAACGTGGCCAAGAAGCACGGCAAGACCGCCTGTTTCATGCCCAAGCCGCTCTTTGGCGATAACGGCAGCGGAATGCACACACATCAGAGCTTGTGGAAAAAGGGCAAACCGCTCTTTGCCGGCAAGGAATACGGCGGGTTGAGCGAGATGGCGCTGTATTATATCGGCGGCTTGCTGAAACACGCCCGCGCGCTCTGCGCGATTTGCAATCCCACGACGAACAGCTACAAGCGCCTTGTGCCCGGTTACGAAGCGCCGGTGAACCTGGCGTATTCCGCGCGCAACCGTTCCGCCGCGGTCCGTATCCCGATGTATAGCGACAATCCGAAAGCCAAACGCATCGAATACCGCCCGCCGGACCCGGCGGCGAATCCGTATCTCGCATTTGCAGCGTTGCTGATGGCCGGACTTGACGGCGTGCAGAATAAAATCAAGCCGGGCGAACCGTTGGATAAAAATATTTACGAATTGCCGCCGGAAGAACTGAAGAAAGTCCCGCACGTCGCCGGCAGCCTGAACGAGGCGCTGGATTGTCTCGAGAAGGACCACGCATTTCTCTTGAAGGGCGACGTTTTCACGTCCGACTTTTTGGATATGTGGATCAGTGCGAAGCGGAAGGAGCACGACGCGATTCGGTTGCGTCCGCATCCTCACGAATTTTTCCTCTACTACGACGTGTAGAAGAAAAACTTTTCCAAAGAGCGCCTTATTTGCGAGGCGCTTTTTTCGCCGAAAAATTTTGAAAAAGGCCGATTTTATTGAGCAAAATGCGCTGTGAATAACTCGTGAATAAAAGTTAATATGTTGTCCTCGTAAGTTATTCGCGCATTGACTAAAAAGGGGCCCGGCAACGGAAAAAGTTTCGCCGCCGGGGGTAACCAACAAAGATAAAAAAACAACTCGTCGGAAATGTCGTCGCAAATTGCTGTGAATCTATGAGTTACGTAAGCTGTTTAACGCCGCCTGCCTTTCAGAAAGTTACTAAGCATTTGATTTTATTGGCGGAAACCAATTTTGGTGTTAAAACGGACGGGCGGGACGGCGTTACAGGCGTGTTAAGAAGCTAGGTGAATAAAACGCCCAAAAATAGGGCTTTTCGGGATTATATAATGCAAGCGTCCGGTGAGAAAATTTGGGATTTCGCGCAGCAACATCTTCGTTCGATGTTGAGTGCAGACACTTATAAACTTTGGTTTGAATCGTTGCGCGCCACCGCTCTCGACGGCAACAGCCTCGTGCTCGAAGTCTCCAATGATTTCTGCGAAGTATGGCTCAAGGATAATTACATGGGCCTGCTTCAAGACGTCGTCGCGCTCGCCGCAGGGAAACAACTGCAAATAAAATTTAAAGTTGGAGCCGGCAACGGTTCGTTGGGCCAGGCGCCGACGCTTCCGCCACTCAAACCCAAAACTGCCGAGCCGCCCGCGGAAAGAAATTCGCATCACTCGGACCTGAATTTTAATCCGAAGAACACTTTTGATACGTTTGTCGTCGGCAATAACAATAACTTTTCCTACGCTGCCGCTCTCGCCGTGGCGCAGGCGCCGGGCAAGTCGTACAATCCCCTGTTCCTCTACGGCGGCGTCGGCCTCGGCAAGACCCATCTGCTGCACGCCATTGGCCAGCACGTTTTCAACAGCCGGAAAGGCGCGCGCGTCGCGTATGTGTCCTCGGAAAAGTTCACCAACGAATACATCGACGCCATTCAGAACAATTTGCTGGTGAAGTTCCGCAAAAAATATCGGCAGACCGATGTGCTGCTGATCGACGATATTCAGTTCCTGGCTGGCAAGGAACGGATCCAGGAGGAATTTTTCCATACCTTCAATGCGCTCCACGAAAGCCACAAGCAAATCGTGCTGACCTGCGACCGGCCGGCGAGCGAGATTCAAAATCTCGAAAACCGCCTCGTTTCGCGCTTTGAATGGGGTTTGGTGACCGACCTGCAACCGCCCGATATCGAGATGCGCCTCGCGATTCTCAACAAGAAAGCGCAAATCATGGGCGTCACGTTGCCGGAGGAGATCATGAATTTCCTCGCCAACCGCATCCGGACAAACATCCGCCGGTTGGAAGGCGCGCTCATCCGGGTGGCTTCCTACGCATCCCTCACGGGCAAGAAGTTGAGCCTCGAAGTCGTGGAAGGTTTGTTGCGCGAAGTGCTTCACGAAGAAGGCCGTTTTTCCATCAGCATCGAGGTCATCCAGAAAAAGGTGGCGGAACATTTCGACATCCGGCTGGCCGACATGACCAGCAAGCGCCGCCCGGAAAATATCGCTTTCCCCCGTCAAATCGCGATGTTCCTCTCCCGCCAGATGACCGAAAGCTCCCTCAGTTCCATCGGCGAAGCCTTCGGGGGACGCGACCACGGCACCGTTCTCCACGCCTGCCGCCTCGTGAAAGACCGTATGGAAGTTGATTCCAGCGTGCGCCAGGTGGTCAGCTATCTCGAGAAGCAGTTGATGCGCTGAGGGCTGGATGCCAGTGGCTTGTGGCTGTCGCGTTGACGGACCAGACTGATTGACTTACCCTGCTCCTCATGAGCGAAACAACAATTCCGGTAGCCGAAGCGGCGAAGGATTTTTTTCGCATACTGGACTTGGTGGAACGACAACACCAATCAGCCGTCCTCGTGCGCGATGGAAAGCCGGTGGCCACGCTTAATCCAATTCTATCTTCAGCCTTGAACTGCGAAGAATTGGCGGCGCGATGGGAAAAATTGGAAAAGTTACCGCCGGACGACGCCTTGGCCTTTGCCGACGATATTGAGCAGTCCCGTAATACGCTGCCTCCGGTCAAGCCGGTATGGGACTGATTTTTGATAGTTCAATTTTTATCGCCAACGAGCGCGGCAGGTTCGATATGGCTGGCTTTTTACAGCAGTTCGCTCTGCAACAACCCGTGATCGCAGCTATTACTGCTTCAGAACTACTTCATGGTGTCGAACGGGCGCCAGACAGCCTGAGAAGATCGCACCGCGAACAGCACGTCGAACAAATTTTGGCCTCTGTCCTTGTTCAGCCATTCGAATTGGCGCAAGCCCGCCACCACGCCCGGATTTGGGCCGTCTTGGAAGCACGTGGAACGATGATTGGCGCTCATGATCTTCAGATTGCCGCGACCGGGCTGTCTCTCAGTTATGAGGTGGCCACGCTCAACGTGCGGGAATTTGCCCGAGTTCCCGGTTTGGGCGTCATCGACGCGACTCGGTTCAATCGTTAAGCTGCACATGCCCGCAATCGAAGTCAACGGCCTGACCAAAGCGTTCCAGACTTACAAGAAGCAACCTGGCTTCACTGGCGCCATTCGCGGACTTTTTCATCGTCAATACGAGCAAACGATCGCGGTGAAAGATGTCAGCTTCACCGTTGAACCGGGCGAACTCGTCGGTTTTCTCGGCCCGAACGGCGCGGGCAAAACCACCACCCTCAAAATGCTCGCCGGTCTGCTGTATCCCACCGGCGGTTCCGCCAAGGTGCTCGGTTACATACCGTGGCAGCGGGATGATGGCTATCGCCGCCAGTTCGCGTTGTTGCTCGGCCAGAAAAACCAGCTTTGGTGGGATTTGCCCGCCCGTGAATCGCTTGAGCTCAACGCCAAAATTTACGGCATTCCTGACGATGTCCTCAATCGCACCGTCGATGAAATGACCGAATTGCTCGTCGTGCGCGACAAATTGAACGTGGCGGTGCGTGAGCTTTCCCTGGGCGAGCGCATGAAAATGGAGCTGATCGCCTCCCTGCTCCACCGCCCGAAAATCCTGTATCTCGACGAGCCAACCATCGGCCTGGATGTGGTTTCGCAAAAAACCGTCCGTGAATTCCTTCGCGAACACAATGCCAAGCACAAAACCACGATTCTCCTGACCAGCCATTACATGACCGACATCCAGGAATTGTGCAAACGCGTGATCATCATCGACAAAGGCGTGATTTCCTTCGACGGCCAATTGAGCGATGTCGTGGACCGGTTCGCGGATTTTAAGCTCATCACCATTCAATTCGAGGGGACATCCACCTATTCGGCGGAAGCCGTGGCCAAATACGGCGAACTGGTAGAGCAAAATCCCGGTTGCCTGACGCTGAAAGTAAAGCGTGACCGCGTGATACCAGCCTGCAAAGCATTGCTGGATGAACTGCCCGTGAGCGATATCGATATTCAGGAAGTGCCGATTGAAGATGTGATTCGGAAAATTTTCGCGAGATAATTTTTGCCACAGAGGTCACAGAGAACTCAAGTGGACTTTTATCAGTGAATTAAGTGAAATTCCTACTTTCCTTATTATTCTCTGCGCCCTCTGTGCCTCTGTGGCTAATTCAAACCGGATCAATCGGGTAACCAGCATTGCGGAACCGCTGCAGCTTGTAAATCAACGCCCGGCGGCTGATGCCGAGGGCTTTGGCGGTCTCGGTGCGATTGTAATCATGCTTCCGCAAGGCCTGCAGGATGGCTTGGCGCTCGATTTCTTCCAGTTGTGGCGCATCGGCGGGCAATTGCGGCGCGTGCGGCAGGGCGACGGCTTCGCGGACCTTGGTCGGCAAGTGGGTCGGCAAAATCAGTTCGCTGCGCGCGAGCAGGACGGCCCGCTCCATGGCGTTGCGCAACTCCCGCACATTGCCCGGCCATGGATATTGTTCGAGGCAGGCAACGACCGTATCGGAAAAGCGCGCGCGGCCCTTGGCGAATTCCGAAATGAACAGGCTTGCCAGCGGCAAGACATCCTCCCGGCGTTCGCGCAAGGGCGGAATGTTCAACTCAACCACGTTCAGGCGATAAAATAAATCCTCGCGGAAGCGGCCGTTTTTGACTTCGTCCTCAAGATTCCGGTTGCTGGCGGCCAGGATGCGCGCGTTCGTTCGCACCTCACGATTCGAACCGACGCGCTGGAACGTGCCATTCTGCGTCACCCGTAGCAGCTTCGCCTGAAGCTGGGGAGACATCTCGGCAATTTCATCCAGAAAAATCGTGCCGTCATTGGCCTCTTCAAAACGTCCGATGCGCTGGGCGTGCGCGCCGGTGAAGGAGCCTTTCTCATGGCCGAACAATTCGCTTTCCAGCAACGTCTCGGGAATCGCCGCGCAATTTACTTTAACGATAGGCCCCGCCGAGCGCGTGCTCCAACCGTGGATCACGTCCGCCAGGATTTCCTTGCCCACGCCACTCTCGCCGGTGATGAGCACGCGCGTATCTGAGGGCGCAATCAGCGAAGCGTCGCGATAGACGGCCATCATCAAGGGGCTACGCGCGACCACGTAGTCCGGCAAGGGCTTGTCCTCTCCATGCAGCAGCGGCGCCTTTCGCGAAATGCCAGTGGCGTTTTGGACTGAGGCGAGGAGTTCGTCTAAATCAATCGGCTTGGCGAGGTAATTCACCGCGCCATCGCGCATGGCGGCGACGGCATCGCGGACATCCGTGAACGCGGTCACCAGTAGCACGGGAACGGTGATCTTTTCCTTGCGTGCCGCGCGGAGAGTCTCAATGCCCGACAATCCCGGCATGCGCACGTCAGAAATCATCATGCTAAAAGGCCCGCCGCGGAGCGCTTCCAGGGCGCGCTCGCCGGAATCCACGACAGCAGTTTCAAATCCCTGACTTTTCAGGAATGAATTGAGCAGACTGCGCTGGCCCGGATCGTCATCTACGATGAGAATACGCGGGGTTGGCGGGCTGTCTTTGCCGGATTCGGACATAGGCACAGCCTAAGTCAAATGCGGCATTGGCCAAAAGAAATTTTCTAGACGCCCCTGAGAGCGCGGGCGTCCCGCCGGCAAGTTCCAAACTCCAAATTCCAGCGAAGTTCCAAGTTCCAATTCCGATCACTCCGAGCGCTTTTGAACCTTGGAAATTGGAATTTCTCTGGGGCTTGGAGCTTGGGATTTGGAATTTCCCAAACGACACCCATCATTCATGACCGCTGCCAATAAATGTTGGAAAATCGGGTTCGTCTGCCTGTGCTTCACCTTTCCGGTCTGGACATTGCCCTGATTTTTCCGTACGCAGATGGGCAAAACGCATGGCCTCCAAATCAATCCCCGCTTATGGCCCGCTCTGAATATCGCACCGCGCCGATAAAAACAGACAAAATGCCGCCGGGCATTATTTACATCGTCGGCAACGAAGCGGCCGAGCGCTTCAGCTATTATGGGATGAATTCCATTCTCGTCGTTTTCATGACGATGTACATGATGGATGCCGCGGGGCGACCTGACCACCTGCTACCGGCGCAGGCGGACGCATGGTATCATACATTCGTTTCCTGCGCTTATTTTCTTCCGATCCTCGGCGCATTTCTCGCCGACGCAATTCTTGGGAAATATCGCACCATACTTTATCTCTCGATCGTTTATTGCCTTGGCCACTTCACTCTCGCGATCAACGACACACGCGCGGGCTTGCTCATCGGCCTGGGACTAATCGCGCTGGGTGCGGGAGGCATCAAACCGTGCGTCAGCGCGAACGTCGGCGACCAATTCGGGCAGGACAACGAGCATTTACTCCCGCGTGTCTTCAATTGGTTTTATTTTTCAATCAATCTCGGCTCGGCTTTTTCCACCCTCCTGATTCCAGAGATGCTGAACCGCTTCGGGCCTCGTTGGGCATTCGGAACTCCCGGCGTGTTCATGATCATAGCCACAATCATTTTTTGGCTTGGTCGGAAGAAAATCGTCCACATCCCGCCGGTCGGTGTGAGAAATTATCTGCGGGAATTCTGCAATGTGGAAACGCTCAAAGCGCTGGGCAATCTTCTCATACTGGTGCCCTTTGTCGCCATGTTTTGGGCGCTATGGCAGCAGAATTTCTCGTCATGGGTAGTGCAGGCAGAGAAAATGGACCGGCATCTGTTTGGCCACGAATGGCTGCCCTCACAAATCCAGACGGTCAACCCGATTTTCATTTTGATCATGCTTCCGCTGTTCTCCTACGCGATTTATCCAGCCATTGGTCGAGTCTTCCGATTGACTCCCCTTCGCAAGATTGGAATTGGCCTGTTCGCGGTAGTGGGGGCATTTTTGATTGCGGCCTGGATCCAAACTCGCATCGATGCGGGTGGAACTCCCAACATCATCTGGCAAATTCTCGGTTTCCTGGTGCTCACCGTTGCCGAAGTGATGGTTTCGGTCACGCATTTGGAGTTTGCGTACACTCAAGCGCCAAAAAAGATGAAATCATTGGTCATGTGCACTTACCTGGGCGCCGTCGCGCTGGGCAACGTCTTTACAGCCGCGGTGAATTTTTTCATCCAAAACCCCGACGGAAGCCAAAAACTGTCGGGCGCACGCTACTTTTTATTCTTCGCTGGCGTCATGTTTGTCACGGCGCTGGCGTTTTCGGTCGTTGCCGGGTTCTATCGTGGCAAGGCCCACATTCAGGACGCGGAACCGCAAGCAGCGTAAAACTGCCCGGTTGCTTTTTTTGAAGAATCACCGTTTCCTAGGTGTCGAAACAGCAATGCAGTTTGCCTTTAACCACCTTTCGCGACGGCGCTTTGTTCGTTATCTCGGCGCGGCAGCCACTTTTTCTCTCCTGCCCGGTTGCGGCAAACGCGAGACTCTCGTGGAGGTCGGCGACCGCGAACTGGTCCTCCACATCGGCAATGGCACCGAACCGCAAGACATCGATCCGGGCGTCGTGACGGGGGTGCAGGAATATCACATCATGATGTCGCTGCTGGAGGGCCTCGTGTCGGAAGACCCGGTGGATTTGCATCCCGTTCCCGGCGTAGCGGAAAGATGGGACATCTCGCCTGACCGCAGGGTTTACACCTTTCACTTGCGCGACAACGCCAAATGGTCGAATGGCGACCCGGTGACCGCGCGCGATTTCCTGGAATCTTACCAACGGAACCTGACCCCCTCGCTCGGCTACGAATATGCCTACATGCATTTCGTGGTAAAAAACGCCGAGGCCTACAACAACGGCAAGGTCACGGATTTCAATCAATGCGGCTACCGGGTCATCGACGATCGCACGCTCGAAGTCACGCTCGATAATCCGACGCCCTACTTCCTTTCACTGCTGCTGCATCACTCCTGGTATCCCGTGCACATGCCCACTTTGAGGAAGTGGGGCGACCCTTACCAGCGCGGCAACCGATGGACCCGCCCCGGACGTTATGTCGGCAATGGCAGCTTCGTCCTCGCGAAATGGCGCGTCAACGACATCATCGAAGTCCGCAAAAGTCCGACCTACTGGGACCGCGATCGCGTGAAGCTGAATGCGATTCGTTTTTACCCCATCGAAAGCGACGATACCGAAGAGCGCGCCTATCGCGCGGGGCAGCTTCACATCACGTACACCTTGCCGCCGTCCAAAATTGAACACTATCGGACCCACGACCCCGGCGTGCTCCAGATTTTTCCTTTTCTCACGACTTATTTTTACCGGGTGAACGTGACCAAGCCGCCCGTGAATGACAAACGCGTCCGGCAGGCCCTCGCGATGGCCATCGACCGGGAGAGCATCGTCAAAAATATCATGAAAGGCGGCGAAATCCCTGCCTTCAATCTCACGCCGCCCGGCACTGCCGGTTACACCTGCCGCGCACAATTGAAAGAGGATATTGCCGAGGCGAAACGCCTCCTGGCCGAGGCAGGTTATCCGGATGGCAAAGGCATGCCGCCGGTGGAGATTCTTTACAACACTCTTGAATATCATCGCACCATCGCGGAAGCGATCCAGGAGATGTGGAAGACAAAGCTGGGCGTGGAGGCCCGACTGGTGAACGAGGAATGGAAAGTCTATCTCGATTCGCAACGCTCGCTGAATTACCAGGTGTGTCGCGCCGGGTGGACCGGCGACTACAATGATCCCAATACGTTTCTGGATCTGTGGACGACCAGCGGCGGCAACAACGAAACGGGCTGGTCCAACCCGGAATACGACCGCCTCATTGTGCAGGCGGCAGCCACCGCTGAGCCGCAGCAGCGCCTGGAAGTTTTCCAAAAAGCCGAAGCCCTGCTGATGGACGAGATGCCCATCATTCCCATCTATTTCTACACACGCATTTACCTCCAACGGCCTGAGGTCAAGGGTTGGTACTCGAACATTCTCGATAATCACCCTTACAAGTACATGTCTCTTGAGACGCCGAAATAAAGCATGCTGCGATTCATATTCAAAAGAATTTTGGAGTCGATTCCGGTGCTGTTTATTGTCGCCACGGTCACCTTCTTTTTGCTGCATCGGATGCCGGGCGGGCCGTTCGATACGGAACGATCCATGACGCCCGAAGTCAAAAAACAAATCGAAGAGTACTACGGCCTGGATAAACCGGTTACGCAGCAATATTTCAACTACATGAAGCGGCTCATTCTTCATGGGGACCTCGGAGTGTCCCAGAAATATTTCGGCTGGACCGTGAACGAACTGCTCGCCGGCTCTCTGCCGGTTTCCATCGAGCTCGGCCTGGAAGGCCTGCTGGTCGCGCTTTTCTTCGGACTGATTGCCGGCGTCATCGCTTCGCTTCGGAAAAATACGGCGGGCGATTACGTTCCCATGTCCGTCGCCACGCTCGGCATTTGCATCCCTTCTTTCGTGACCGGGCCGGTCCTGATTCTCGTGTTCGCCATTGAATTTGGCTGGTTCAACGCGTCCGGCTGGAATTTCCCGCGCGACCGGGTCCTGCCGGCCATGACGCTCGGGCTGTATTACATGGCCTACATTTCCCGCCTTAGCCGCGGCGGAATGCTCGAAATTCTTAGCCAGGATTTTATTCGGACCGCCCGCGCCAAAGGCGCTTCCGAACAGCGCATTGTCTGGAAACATTCGTTGCGGGGCGGATTATTATCTGTCGTTTCCTTTCTCGGGCCGGCGGTCAGCGGAATCGTCACGGGGTCGCTGGTCGTGGAAACGATTTTTGATATTCCCGGCGCCGCCCGGTTCTTCGTCGGCGCTGCCTTCAACCGCGATGGCCCCATGCTGATGGGCACAACGCTGGTTTACGCGGTGCTGGTCGTTGCCATGAACCTGCTGGCTGATATCGTGCAAGTCTGGATGAATCCCAGATTGCGTTTCGAATAATGAGCGCCGAATTTCCAACCGTCACCCAGCACGCGGGCGAAATCGAGCCCGGCCAGTCGCTGTGGCAGGATGCGTGGCATCGCTTGCGGAGAAACAAAATGGCGCTCATCGGCGCTGTTTTCGTCGCGCTCCTCGCTATCGCTTGTTTTGTCACCCCGCTCGTCGCGCCGGGCGCATATGAGAAAACCAACCTTGCATTGGGCGCGGCGGCTCCGAGCCACGCTCACTGGCTCGGCACCGATATTCTCGGTCGAGATATGCTGTCGCGAATTCTATATGGCGGCTGCATTTCGCTTTCGGTCGGCCTGGCGGCAACACTCGTTTCTGTCCTCATTGGGGTACTTTACGGCGCGATTTCCGGTTATGTCGGCGGTCGTCTCGATGTGATCCTGATGCGCATTGTGGACATCGTGTACTCCCTGCCCTTCGTGGTCTTTGTCATCCTGATCCTGGTCGTTTTTGGACGGAACATCGTGTTGCTTTTCATGGCCATCGGCGCGGTATCCTGGCTGGACATGGCGCGTATCGTTCGCGGCCAGGTGATGTCCCTGAAAAAACAGGAATTCGTCGAAGCTGCAGTTGCGCTCGGTTTGCGCAAACGCAGGATTATCCTGCGCCACATGATTCCCAACGTGCTCGGAATCGTGGCCATTTACGCCACGCTGATCGTCCCCAGCGTCATGTTGCTCGAAGCTTTCCTGAGTTTCCTGGGCCTCGGAGTTCAGGCGCCGATGAGCTCATGGGGAACGCTCATCAACGACGGCCGCAAGAGCATGGAAGAATATCCCTGGTTGCTGATCTACCCGAGTCTCTTTTTCTCCCTCACGCTTTTTTCCCTCAACTTCCTCGGCGATGGATTACGCGATGCGCTCGATGTGCGCGCGTCCAAGGATTGATATGCCGCTGCTCGAAGTCACCAACCTGCGCACGTCGTTCCACACGCGACACGGCATCGTCCGCGCGGTCAACGACGTTTCCTTCGCGATCGAAAAAGGTGACACATTAGGCATCGTCGGCGAATCCGGTTCCGGCAAATCCGTCACCTGCTACTCGCTGATGCGATTGATCCCCGAGCCGCCGGGGAAAATCGAAGGCGGCACCGCCCGGTTCGACGGCATCGATTTGCTTCAGGCGTCACCAGAACAACTAAGAAAAATCCGCGGCAAACGCATCTCGATGATTTTTCAGGACCCGATGACGTCCTTGAATCCATACCTGCGCATCTCCGAGCAATTGATCGAGCCGCTCCTGATTCATGAAAAAATCAGCCGCGCCGACGCGCTGAAACGCGGCATCGCGGCGCTCGAAGAAGTGGGCGTGCCCGACGCCGCCAAACGCATTCGCAGCTATCCGCACGAATTTTCCGGCGGCATGAGGCAACGCGTGATGATTGCCATGGCGCTCATTACCAAACCCGAGTTGCTCATCGCTGATGAACCGACCACCGCGCTCGACGTGACTGTGCAGGCTCAAATTCTCGATCTCGTCAAAAAAATGCAGCGCGAGCTGGGCATGGCGGTGATTTGGATCACGCATGACCTGGGCGTCGTGGCCGGTTTTTGCCGGCGTGTGCAGGTGATGTATGGTGGCCGCATCATGGAGCGCGCTGCGACTGAGGAATTGTTTCAACAAACCGCGCATCCCTACACTCGCGCGCTCCAAAAATCCATTCCAGCACTGCAACCCAAAGGCGCCGCGCTCTACACTATTCCCGGAATGCCGCCCGATTTGTCGCGCAAAATCGATGGCTGTCCGTTCGCGCCGCGCTGTGAATTTGTCCAGGAACAATGCGGACAGCCAGTGGAATTGAAAAACATTGCGCCGGACCACGCTACCGCCTGCGTGCGGGTGCAAAAGGGTGAAATTAATTTAAAAACAAATGAGCGCCAATAGACGCATATCCGTGCTCCGCGAATTCATCAAGGTAAATACTCACGCAACACGTAACACGAAATACGAAATACGTATTTGTGTTCATCTGTGGCTATCTGTGGCTAAAAATGTCTGACGCCTTTCTCCAAATCAAAGACCTGAAAGCCCACTTTCCCGTGGAGCGCGGGATTGTTTTCCGCCACCAGGTCGGCACCGTCAAAGCCGTGGATGGTGTCACGCTCACTTTGGGCCGTGGCGAGATTCTCGGCCTTGTAGGCGAATCCGGGTGCGGCAAATCCACGCTCGGCCGCACCATCCTGCAATTGATCCCGCCCACCGATGGCGTCGTCGTGCTCGCCGGAAAAAACCTGACGCAACTCCGCGGCTCCCAACTGCGCCACGCGCGCGCGGATTTCCAGATGATTTTTCAGGACCCCTACGCTTCGCTCAATCCGCGCATGACCGTTTTCGATACGCTCGCCGAAGCGATCCAGGCCCACGCCAAAATCCCACGCGGCGAAATCCCCCGGCGCGTGACTGAACTCATGGAAAAAGTCGGCCTCGCGCCGCGGTTTTTGAAAAAATATCCGCACGAGTTTTCCGGTGGTCAGCGGCAGCGCATCGCCATCGCCCGTGCACTGGCGGTCGAGCCTAAATTGATCGTTGCGGACGAACCCGTCTCCGCGCTCGATGTTTCCATCCAGGCCCAGATCATCAATCTTCTCGCAAAACTTTCGCGCGAGATGCAATTGACGTTGATTTTCATTTCCCACGATCTCTCGGTGGTCAAACACATCTCTGATCGCATCGCGGTGATGTATCTCGGGAAAATTGTGGAGCTGGGGCCGGCTACAAAAGTATTCGAGCGGCCCTTGCATCCTTATTCCAAAGCCCTCGTCAGCGCCGTGCCGATTCCCGATCCCGCGCGCGAGAAAAAACGCGAGCGCATCATCCTCGCCGGCGATCCGCCCTCGCCGCTGAATCCGCCCGGCGGCTGCCCGTTTCATCCACGTTGTCCGTACGCGATTCCCGACTGCGCGCGCATCGTTCCCAAGCTGGAAAATTTCGATGAAGATCAGCAGGCGTCGTGTATTCGGATACGCGAAATCAATTGAACGTGTTCCGTGTTCCGTGAATATTTGCTGAAGCGTCCTGACACATTCGCGCAACGCGCAATACGTAACACGTTTGCCCCACATTTCCCATTGAGCCCACCGGCTTCCGCGTTTACCTTTCGGCCCCATGAACGTCTTTGTCACTGGCGGCGCCGGATACATCGGCTCGGTTTGCACGGAAGAACTGCTCAACGCGGGGCACGCGGTTACGGTGTATGACAACCTGAGCGAAGGCCATCGCTCGGCAGTGGATCCGCGCGCGAAATTCATTCTCGCCAAACCGGAACAGGAAGGCGACATCCTCAACGCCGTCAAATCCACGAAGCCCGACGCCATCATGCATTTCGCCGCCAGCGCACTGGTGGGCGAATCGATGACCGATCCCAAAAAATATTTTCACAACAACCTGGTCAACGCGCTCAAGCTTGCCGATGCGGCCGTTGGGTGCGGCGTGAAGAAATTTGTCTTCAGTTCGACCTGCGCCACTTACGGCCCGCCCGACCGCGTGCCGATGACGGAAGACCTGCCGCAGCGGCCCATTAATCCTTACGGCGAAGCGAAGTTGATGTTCGAGAAAGTGCTCATCTGGTATCAGCAGATTTACAAACTGGAGTTCATCGCCTTCCGCTATTTTAACGCTGCGGGCGCGAGTGAGAGATTTGGTGAGCATCATCGCATCGAGACGCATCTGATTCCGAACATCCTGTATGTGGCGCTCGGCAAAAAGCAGAACTGCGAAATTTTCGGCACCGATTACGCGACCCAGGACGGCACCTGCATCCGCGATTACATCCATATTCGCGATTTAGCCCAGGCGCACATGCTGGGATTGCAGCCCGGTAAAACTGGTTTTTACAATCTCGGCAACGGCGATGGTTACTCCGTCCGCCAGGTGATTGAAATGTGTGAAAAGGTGACTGGCAAAAAGATTCCCGCCATCGAAAAACCACGCCGCCCCGGCGACCCGCCGAAACTCGTCGCCTCCGCCGTCAAGGCCATCAACGAATTGGGCTGGAAACCGAAATTCCCGAAGCTCGAAGACATCGTCTCCACCGCTTGGGCATGGCATAAGAAGCATCCCGACGGCTATCCTGACTAAATCCTTCTCCCAACCTGGTAGGGCTGGCGCTGCCGCGCCGCCCCATATTCCGTCACGCGCGTACAGCGCGGGACTAAATTCCCTCACTTAATCTCCAGATTGCGTACATATCGCATTGGGCGTGCGCTTCCTCAGGGTGGCTTACCCCCAGAACGCGCCTAATCTCACTCGCGCGGTCAAAATCACTGATCAAACCGAAGCGGTTTAGCTCACCGTTCCGGAATACGTCAAAAAACCCTCCACAATTGGTGAGAGCGCTGATCTGAGTTGTCTCATCAATCAAGTCGTAACCCATAAAGCTGAAATCGGCCGACGCCGGCGGGGAGACAATATGAACTTCCGAATTCCGATATAATCCCAAAATATTCCGGCGCGGAAGGTCTTTAACTCTTTGAACCAGGTAATCAAGGTTATAAAAATAATCGAGACGGAAATCCTCGTGAACATTGTGGTTCCAATCTTCGTCCCGAAACTCCTTTATAAGATGCGCACACATCAAAGAATCCAGGCTTACGAGCTCCACAAGCGCCGGGATCTTTGCCCATGCGCAATACTTTTCCCATGCTTCGCCATCGGCCGGGTCAAAACGCTTCGTGGCTATGAAAAGCGGTGTCGGCTGCTTCATACCCGCCTTAATAATTTCCGAAACTCCCTCAACGAAATGTCTCCACGTAAGAGGCTCCAAAATCCCGGGGAATCGTCAACACTGTAAGCGCGAAAAATCTGCCCCATCCCGCGAAAAAAAGGCGTCCCACGCCCTGTCGTCCGAAACCGCAGACATCGAGTCATTGCACCATCCGCGCTTGGCCACTCATCAGTGACCACAATTGGACTGCCTCCCGTCACATGAATTAACAGCGCAATGAAGAGCAATGTCGGCAGGATGCAGAAGAAAATTCCGCATCCAAGAACCCTCTCCAGAAATTGCCGCGACTTTCTCAGCATAATCTTCCGTAAAACTTATTGAGCCGCCGATCCAACTCTATAGACAGTCCGATACAGAATATATTCAAACGCCTCCATTTGCGGTATTGGTTCCTTAACAAATCGTCTAGTTCAGGCCAGGCTGGCGCTGCCGCGCCGCCCCATATTCCCGTCACGCGCGGATAGCGCGGGAGGAAAAACCGTTCGCCCCCCCGTCAGCAAGAACTTCATGACGAATTAATCTCGATTCTCATCAATCAATCGATCGACCAATTCCGCGCCGCCAACAACATTCTCACTGCCCAAAAAACGCGAGACTTCCATACTGCCGTCATCGAATACGTCGACTTCAAGACGCTCCCCAACCACCGTCAGCGTGACCAGAATTGTATCAGAACGATTGCGGCTGAGAGTAAAATGAATTTTCGCATTTTCCAGCCTGCGCAAGAGCTCATATAGCGGATGTGACATAAACATGTTTAACATAGAAGGCTTGTATCAAATGCGAAACTATTTCGCATATTCAAAACACATTGAGTATCAGTATCTTTGACCTGGCGAATCCGCATCTCTTCGCAAAATCCACGGTTCAAGGAAAACGTTACCGTAAGTTTTTCCACCCATGTATTTCGTGCTTCAATCGAGCCATGATAAGAATTGGAAAAATCGCACGGTTGCCATGCGCCGTGCGCGACGAATTAAATCGCCGCCTCCAGGCCAAAGCCTACAGATCGATTCAAGACCATTCCACTTCCATTCGCCCCGGCTCCGACCTATTCCAACCTTTTCCAATTAAAAAGGTATGGGGGGGGTAGTGGCACGGGCGTCCCTTATTCCAACGTCAGGGAGCATTTTTTCCAACCCTCCGTCCAATGGCATATGAAACGGTGGATTTTATTCTCAATATTACTAACTTTGCTGGCACCGACATTCGCCCGGGCCGATGGATTCATCATCATCGAACCCGGCCCGCCCGAACGGCCCATCCCCTGGCCGAGGCCGCCGCACCGGCACTTCTTTGCGCCGCTTGAGGTCGCTTTTCACCATGTGACGGTCAAAATCGACGGCCAAATCGCCACGACGTCCGTCGAGCAGGAATTTTACAATCCCAATCCGCAGCGGCTGGAAGGCACTTATCTTTTTCCGCTGCCAAAAGACGCGCATATCGACAAGTTCACCATGGACATCGACGGAAAGCAGACTGAAGCCGAGTTGCTCCCCGCCGATAAGGCGCGGCGCATTTACGAGGACATCGTCCGCAAGATGCGTGACCCGGCGCTGCTGGAATACGCCGGGCGCGACGTCTTCAAGGTGCGCGTGTTTCCCATCGAGCCGCACCGCAGCAAGCGCATCACGCTTTCCTACACGCAAGTGCTCAAAGCTGATTCCGGTTTGATCAATTACACCTATCCGCTGAACACGGAAAAGTTTTCGGCGAAACCGCTCGCAAACGTGAGTGTCAAAGTGGAATTGAAAACCGAGCGTCCGCTCAAAACCATTTATTGCCCCAGCTATTCGGTGGAAATAAAGCGCGAGGGCTCGAAACGCGCAACCGTCGGCTTCGAGGCGAACGAAGTCACGCCGGATACCGATTTCTCACTCTATTTCGCGCCGGAACAGGAAGATGTCGGCGTGAACCTGCTCACTTACAAGACCGGCGATGAGGATGGCTATTTCCTGCTGCTCGCCTCGCCCGGCGTGGACGTAAATGAAAAGATTTTGCCGAAGGATGTGGTGTTCGTGCTGGACACCTCCGGCTCCATGGCGGGCAAAAAATTGACGCAAGCGAAAAAGGCCTTGCAGTTTTGCATCGAAAACTTGAACGACGAGGATCGTTTCGAAATCGTCCGTTTCTCGACTGAGGTGGAACCGCTTTTCGATAAGCTGGCCGAGGCCAATCGTTCGAATCGCGATAAAGCCAATGACTTTGTGAAGAGCTTGAAACCCATCGGCGCCACGGCGATTGACGATGCGTTGAAAAAAGCGTCGTCGCTGCAAACCGAACGCGATGGGCGACCGTTCGTGGTGGTTTTTCTCACGGACGGCCAACCCACTGTCGGCGTCACGAACCCGGAGGAGATCGTTGCCCACGTGAAAAGAAACAGCGCCGGCACGCGTATCTTCAGCTTCGGCATCGGCACGGACGTGAACACGCATCTGCTCGACCGCATTGCCGAAGAAACGCGCGCGTTCAATCAATACGTCCTGCCCGAGGAGGACCTGGAACTCAAAGTCTCCAGCTTTTTTTCCAAAATCAAGGAGCCGGTATTGACCGATCCGGAATTGAAATTCACCGGGGACATTCGCGTGACGAAATTGTATCCCCGGCCGCTGCCAGATTTGTTCCGGGGCGAGCAATTGATCGTGGCGGGACGTTATTCGGGACACGGCAACTCGGCGGTAGTGATTGAGGGCAAAGTGAACGGGCAAACGCGGCAGTTCAGCGAGGATTTGAAATTTTCCGGTGAGTCCTCCGAAAATGATTTCATCCCGAAACTCTGGGCGACGCGGCGCGTCGGCTATTTGCTCGATGAAATCCGTTTGCACGGTGAAAGCGCGGAACTGCGCGATGAAGTGACCGAACTGGCGCGCAAATACGGCATTGTAACGCCGTACACCGCCTACTTGATCGCAGAGGACGAGGCGCAGCGCCGCGTGCCGATCGCGATGCAATCGTTGCCGCAATTGAACAAAGACCAAGCTGCGACGGAATTCGCGAGGCAAAATTGGGATTCGTTCAAAAACGAGCGCGATGGCGAAAAAGCTCTCGCGGGAGCGCGGTTTGGCTACGCTTTGAAATCGGCCAATGGCGGCTTTGCCGGTGGCGCGCCCGCCGCCGCGGAAGCCAATCGCGCGCTCGGAATTTCCGGCGGCGTGCCGCCAATTTCCTCCATTACGCGTTCGGCCGATTCCAATATGCGCCTCGCGCAATACTCGAACGAAGGCCAGGGCCGGTTCGTCGCGGGGAGAAACGCTTTCCAAAACGGCAACCTATGGATCGATTCGCTCATCCAAAAACAGCCAAGTGCAAAACATGTGCGGATTCAATTCGATTCAACGGAGTATTTCGCGCTCGCCACCAAAGAACCCCGAGCATTGCCCTGGCTCGCGCTCGGGCCGAATGTGCAGTTCGTCCTCAACGGCGCGGTTTATGAAATATATGAATAGAGCATCGGGCGTGAAACGTGATTCGTGAAACTGAATTCACGTTTTGCGTTTTACGTTTCACTCAAATCGTTCAAAATTTTCTGCGCCGCCGGAGAATTTCTTTGGACAAATCCTTTGACGCCTCTCGATTGGTGGACTAAAAATTGGTTCCACTCGAAAACAGGAAAAAATTATGAATGGAACAGGCGCAGCAAAAAATGTGTTGGCTTCGGATGTCGAAATCAAAGGCAATCTTAAGTTTTCCGGTGAATTGACGTTTGACGGCAAAATCGACGGTGAAATCCAAACCGATGGCGTGCTGAACCTTGGCGACAGCGCCGTCGTCAACGGCAACATCAACGCGCAAAACGTAGTTGTTCGCGGCAAAGTGAACGGCAACATCAACGCCAAAGAGAAAATCGACATCAAGACCAAGACGGAATTGTTCGGGGATATTCGCGCCTCCAAATTATCGGTTGAGGAAGGAGTGACCTTTGTGGGAAAAACTGAAGTGAATCCGAACAAGGTTTCCCCCACGCCCGCCGCCCGCCCGCCCGAGGGCGTCAAGCCTCCGGAAGCCGGCAAACCCCCGGGCCGCTGAGTTGCGTCACCTGTCGGTCCAACCTTAGATGCCGGCGAAAAAACAGGACACGGTCCTGGTGGCCTGCCCTCATTGCGGCCACCAGCAGGCTGAGCCGCGTACCGCCTTTTCCAGCGTTTGCAAAAAATGCGGCCAGCATCTTCGCGTCCAGGAAATTCTTAATCCCGCTCCGAAACCCGCCGAGCGCGGACCGGAGCGCAAGCGCATCACCTGCTTCGAATGCGGCGCGGAACTGGAAGTGCCGGTGAGCGCCGAGTCCACGATGTGCAAACGCTGCAGCCGCTACGTGGACATGAAGAACTACGTGATCAGCAGCGCGGTCTCGAAAAATTTCAAGACCAAAGGCTCGTTTGTCGTCGACCCAAAGGGTTACGTGTTCAATACCGAGGCGGTCGTTGCCGATGCGGTCATTAAAGGAAAGTTTCTTGGAAAATTATTCGCTGAACAGTCGTTGACGATTTATTCGTCAGCGGAAATCAAGGGCAGTTTCAAAACCGGGCGGCTGGTCATTCCCACGGCAAATCATTTTCGCTGGTCGGAGATGATTAAGATCAACTCGGCGGAAATCGGCGGCGAACTGGCCGCGAATCTACACGCGAATGAAACGGTCATTTTGAAATCCACAGCCAGGCTGTTTGGCGATGTGGAAGCGGCGAACCTGGTGGTGGAGGAAGGGGCGGTGGTGGTGGGCAGGGTTCGGGTTGGAATGAAAAGCGATACGCTCTTATGAAGCGAGATTCGTGAAACGTAAAACGTGAAGGGACTCGGCCCGTAATCACGTTTTACTTTTCCTCCGCCTTACTCCGCGAGCAATTTCTTAACCACCGCTTCGACGTGGTCCGGCTGGAGGCCAATGGCGCGCACGATTCCCTTGCGGTCAATGACCGCGTAGGTCGGATAGTAATGCACCGCCCAGGCTTTTTGCGATGCCAGGTCTGGATCGCGCGCGGTGGGGTATTTGATCCCCTTCGTGGTTACGACATCCGCCATTTTTTCCTGGCCCCGTTGGTTCGTGCAAACGCCTACGATCACCAGACCCTTGTCCTTGTATTTTTCGAGCATCTCATTGTTGTGAGGGATGGCGGCCATGCACGGCCCGCACCAGGTCGCGTAAAAATCCACGATGACCACCTTGCCCTTCATGTCCTCCGGCTTGACCTCGCCATTTATCCAACCCGTGACGCTCAAAGCCGGCATCGGCTTGCCTTCCAGCGCGGCGTGGCTGGCCCGTTGGTCGGGTTTATCATCCCAGGTCCAGTCATCGGGAAATTCTGCGGCGATGGTTTTGAGGGTGGCCAGCGTAAACGCGCAGGCGAGGAGAACGGCGTAAATTCCTTTGTTCATGTGAAAACTACTACTCCCGAATAGCGCGAACGACAAGCGGTTTTTGGCTGCGATTAGAACAGGTATTTCCTCCTGCAAGATGGGAAAAAGTGTGGAAGGTTACGCCATGGTAGCGACCGCAATCAAAGCCCCGCGCGCGAATTGGGTGGTTCAATTCTCGGTGTTCACACCGAATCGCCTGGGCCGTCTCAATGAACTCGTCAAAATCTTCGGCACGCACAATATCCACGTGCTCGCGTTGACCGTGTTGGACACGACCGACAGCGCCATTATTCGGATTGTGCTGGATGACCCGGAGAAAGCGCGCGAACTGCTGCTGAAAAACGGGTTCGCCTTCACCGAAAGCGCACTGGTGGCAGTTGAGGTGGCATCGCCCGAAGAACTGAACCGGCTCATCGCGGCCCTGCTCGAAGCCGAATTAAACATCAATTATCTTTACTCCTTTATTCCCCATCCCAACGGCATTTCCATCGTCGGCCTCAGCATGGAAGACAATGACGTTGCCGAGCAGGTGCTCAAGCGCCATCAATTCCCCGTACTACGACAAGCTGATATTTCGCGGTAGAACCTTTTGAAAACGCTTGAATTTGCCCTTCATAAATTCGTCATCGATATTGGGACATGAGGAAAAGGAGGAGAGAAACCGAGTGGATGCACGTGAGATCTTCTGCCGTGCGCGCGATCCGGTATCATCCCGGGACGGGGAAACTTGACATCCGCTTTGAAGAGGGCCGGGAATACCGATACGACCATGTGTCCCGGTCAAAATTCCGCGCATTGCTCGCCGCCGAATCCATCGGTGCATTCGTTAATCACGACATCAAACCCTGCCATTCCAGCCGGGAAATAACGCCATTTGCCGTTACCGAGCGAAACTGAATTGACGCCGGGGGCACAACGCATTAAACAACAGGGCCAATGCAACTCGCTGGTAAAATCGCCCTGGTCACAGGAGGCACCCGCGGAATCGGAGCCGCAACCGCCATCGCCCTCGCCCGCGAGGGAATGGATGTGGCCATCGTCGGAAGAAACATCGATGCCAATGCGGAAGCCACCCGCGACGCCATCCTTAAACTCGGTCGACGCTGCGAAATTCTCCAGGCCGACTGCGGCAAACCGGCGGAAGCCTCGCGTTGCGTGAAGGAAACGGAATTGAAGCTGGGGCCCATCGCGGTGCTGGTCCACAGCGCCGGCGGCGCTGTCAACGGTGGACTGCTGGCCATCACTCCGGACACCTGGCAGTCAGCTTTCGACGTACATGTGCACGCGGTTTTTCACATGAGTCGCGCCGTGATTCCGTCGATGCAGGCAAAGAAGGAGGGCGCTATTATTTTGATTTCGTCCGCGGCTGGCATTCGCGGCTTTCATTCCAACATCGCGTATCAGGTCGTGAAAGGCGCGCTGCCGCAATTCGCGCGTGCGCTGGCCCGCGAATTTGCCGCCGATAACATCCGCGTCAATTGCGTCGCGCCGGGAGTCATTCGCACCGCCTTTCACGCCGCGATGACTGCCGAGCAGAAGAAAATAAATCTCGAACAACGCATTCCGCTCCGGAGCGAAGGCACCCCCGAACAAGTGGCCGAAGCCATCGTATCGCTGGCGAAGAACGATTATATCACGGGCGAAACCCTGCCCATAGACGGCGGCTTGACGATGCGGATGGCGTAACGGGAGTCTGGACCAGTTGTCGGCACGTCGCGCTATTTCTTGCTGGTTTTCTTTCGGCCGCGCCCACGGAACGTCAATTCAGCGACGCCGGATTTATCGAGATCGCCCAGACCGAGGTTAATCATCTTTTTGTATTGCTGCCAGGTGGCGGCTGCCAGAGGAAGTTTCAGTTTTTTCTCTTTTGCCAGCGAGAGGGCAATCCCGCTGTCTTTGGCAGCGTGGGCCGAGCTGAAAAAGCAGGAATGCTCGCGGTTGACCATATCGTCGCCGTCCGTTTGCAGCACGCGGGAGGCGGCGCCGGTCTGTGAGAATATTTCCATGACCATTTTAAGATCAAGGCCCAGCGCGTTGGCGAGGCCCAGTCCTTCGGCGAGCCCGGCGGTGTTGATATTCATAACCATGTTGACCAGAGCCTTGACTTGCGCGGCGCTGCCAGCTGGTCCGATGAAGCGCATCAGCTTGCCGCCGTCGCTGAGATGCTCGAGGAGAGGTTTGACCTTTTCGAAGACCTGCTTCTCACCGGCGCACATGAGATAAAGAGTCCCGGCGCGGGCTTGAGTGATACTGGAAGCCATGCAGGCTTCCAAACTTGAGGCCCCTTTTCGTTTAGTGAGCTTTTCGATGATTTTATGAGTCGCGGGAGAGACGGTGGCGCAGTTTATGAAGATTTTTCCCTTCGCCCCCATCAACAGATTATCCTTCTTGTCGGTAAAGATTTTTAGCTGTGCCTTGTCGTCGGTAACAACCGTGATGACAACATCCGAAGCCTCGGTGATCTCGGCGAATTTCTCCAGCGCAGCGCAGCCCAATTCTTTGGCGAGATCCCGGGCGACCGGGCGGCGGACATCATACACGGCCGAAATCGTGTGTCCAGCTTCTTTGAGGCGACGGGCCATGTTGGCACCCATGCGACCGACTCCGACAATTCCAATGCGTTCCATAATTCAGCAATTGTTGTTTGTAAAAAGCGGATTGTAACGAATTTTTTCGTAAAAGCGGGCCTTCGGTCGCGCACCAGAGCAAGCCCGTTTGTAGTTCCACTTCGAGCGATTCAGCGTATCTTCGCCTCCCGACCGCGTAAACGCGGAACTACAAACACCGGTTCGACAATATTCCAGGGCAGTGCCGCATGCACTTGTTATCGCCTCTTTGCCCCGACTTCTTATCAGCTAGTACATTTACTGATTTGCGGTTTTGCTGTTGCGAAGTTTTAGGGATGTGACTATCAAAGTAACCGATTCCCATTTCAGAAAGGTTACTTATGCCCATTACCACTCATCGCGGCCTTCGGTTTGCTATTCTCGTATTCGCTCTATTATCCATCACGTTGGCGCACGGCCTCGCGGCGACGCAATATACGCTATTGCATGGATTCACCGGCATGCCCAGTGACGGCGCGAATCCTCAGTACGGCGCTCTGGCCACGGACGGCACCACACTCTATGGATTGACTTTGAACGGAGGCAGCGCGAATTCGGGAACAATCTTCAAGATTGGCGTGAGCGGTTCAGGCTATCAGACTTTGCATTCCTTCACCGGACTCTTTGCCGGCACGGGCGACTCAAATGATGGAGCGCATCCTTACGGGACACCATTATTGATCGGCTCGACGCTTTACGGGACGACGCTTTACGGTGGCACCAACGGATTCGGCGCGGTTTTCAAGATCAACACAGACGGAGGTGGATTCCAACTTCTGCACAGCTTTGGCGCGATCGGCGATGGCTATGGTCCTTATTGCTCACTCGCAACTGACGGCACCAACCTTTTTGGAATTACATCCGCCAGTTCGTCCGGACTGGGCACGATTTTCAAGATCGGCACGAACGGGGGCAGCTACAGTATCCTGCATAACTTTATCCCAGCGGCCCAGGACGGAGCGAACTCGCTTGGTTCGCTAATATTTTCCGGAGGAACTTTGTATGGCATGGCCCAGATGGGCGGAGCACTTGGGTCAGGAACGATTTTCAAAATCGGCACGGACGGCTCGGGGTTTCAACTAGTCCATACTTTTACGGGCGTGGCAACCGACGGCGCGCTCCCGTACGGTTCATTGACTATTGCAAACACAACACTCTACGGAATGACCAGTGCCGGGGGAGCCAATAACCTCGGATGTGTTTTCAGTGTGGACACAAGCGGCAGTGGTTTCCAGATATTGCACAGTTTCTCGACCACAACCACTTGGAATCCTTATGGGGATCTCACGTTGGCGAATTCAACACTTTATGGCATGGCGCACATCGGCGGCACGAACGGGCTTGGTTTCGGAACCATCTTTCAACTCAATACCAGTGGGAGCGGTTTTCAGGTTCTACACACTTTTTTCTATGCGTTTCCGAATAACTTGACGGATGGGAGCACGCCGTATGGTTCAATGATTTTCCTGGATTCAAAACTCTATGGCATGACTCAAGCCGGCGGCAGCAGCCACAATGCGGGCGCACTCTTTTCGTTCACTCCCACCACCGGTGGCGGTGGAGGCAGCGGTCCCACCGCGAGCGTCAAGGTTACGATTCTTCCGGCAGCCGCCGTGAAGGCAGGAGCACAATGGCAGATCAACGGCGGCGCCTTGATGAAGAGCGGCACTCTTCTCTCAAATCTCACAGCCGGCGCTCACGTGGTTTCCTTTAGCACCATTCCCGGATATACCACACCCGCTCCGCAAATAATCGATCTTACCGTGGGAACCGTCTATCCCGTGACGGGCACTTACATCGCGGCGGACACTACGGCGCCCACGATAAAAGCGGTGTCTCCCACCTCGAAAACGACCGTCAATTCCAACCTCTTCACCGCGACCGGCACGGCCAGCGATAATGTGGGGGTCGCCCTGGTGTACTATCAATTGAACGGCGGTGATTGGACTCCTGCGGCGTCGTTTAACAGTTGGACAAATTGGACGGCTGCCAATCTAAATCTGACGCCCGGACTCAACACCATTAAATTTACGGCAAAGGATCTCAGTGGCAATTTCTCCGCCACGAATACCGTGAGCTTCACGTATGTGGTCAGCGCGCCGTTGGTGGTCACCGTCAACCTGCCCGGCGGCGGCACCTTCAAACCGACCCTCAACGGCCAGCTCCTGCAAATCGGAAAAAGCTTCAGTATTTCCTTCAAAGCGGCCAAGGGCTTTGCCTTCGTGAAATGGTCGGGCAGCACAGATACTACTTCGCCGAAAATCTCGTTTTTAATGGCCTCCAACCTGGCGTTCACCGCGATTGTGAAAGATATTACCCGTCCGGTGAATGTCATCCTCACGCCCACCAAGGGCCAAACCTTGACGGGTGCGACGCCGATGGCAACCGGGAAGGCCATGGATAACGTGGGCGTCGCCGCCGTCTGGTACAAAGTGAATAGCGGACCGTGGACGATGGCGAATGTGCTGAATGGCACGAATTGGCAGACGGCGGATCTCTCGTCGGTTTTATTGTCAGGTGCCGATTCGATCAGCGCGTATGCAATCGATGCCGCGGGAAATATCTCGCTAACGAATACGATCGCTTTCCTTTACGCGGTGCACCAAAGCGCGGATTGGGCGCCGGACAGTTTGAACGGGCTTTTGGCCACGGTGACGCCGGCCAACGGCTCCCCGGAATCGGTCGGATTCGACATTTCCGCCTTCGCCCAGGCGAGCACCACGGGAAGCACGGACAGCCAGGATTACGGCGCGGGCGCTTACATTTATCTGAAGATCGACACCAACCTTGCGCAATTATCGCTCATGGCTACCACGCCGCCGATCAGTTCGAACAATGTGGGGCCGGTGGACCTGGTCTTCACGAATCCTTACAGTGGCTTTTTCAGCAATGAAGACAGCGGTGACTTGGGCGGGATTAATTTCACCATCGCCCACAGCTTCGTTCCGACAACTCTTACCGGCAAAACAGTGTCGGCGGTGAGCACTGGCGGTGGGAAAACGGTCAAAATCAAATTAGCCACGGCAGTTGCGTTCACAAAGACCCCGGCCAACAATTCACATTCCGGGAGTAGCTCGGGCACCTATACCTTCACGCGGTTCGGTCCCGTAAATGGGATGCTGGCGTTCTCGTTCACCAGCCCGGGGGATGCGGGACAGTCGGCTTATGTGCAATTGACCTTCACAAGCGCGACGGGCGGAACCTATTTCGCGATGATCTTCGACAGCCTCGGGAACCTGACGGACACGGACGCGGGAAGTTTCACGATGTGACAAGCGCGAACTCGAAAAACCGGAACCGCTCTATCAGTTGTTTAAAAACTGCTAAACGCGGGAAGGGAACAAACCGATTTGAGTCTTTGCGACAGGTCCTAAACTTCGCCACTGTGTTCGGCAAAAGTTGGAACGGGCTCTAGTTATGCTTACGAAATATCGAATACTGTTTCTTATTCCGTACTTGGTTGCCAGCTTAGAGGCATTTGGCTCGGACGGCAGTTTGAAAGTTGTCATCGCGGACCGCGCCCTGCCCGGCCAACCATTGAAAATCATAGACGTGGCAGCCGACTCAGCCGAAGCCCGGGCCGGGATCAAGCCGCAATCTTTTCTCATCGCGATCAATAACATCAACTGCGTCGACATGTCTCTGGCGGAGGCTCTCAACCAGATCCACGGCCAGGTTGGCACTTTTGTGACGCTTGACGTCGCGGATGCTGAGCTCAGCCAAACCAACCAATTTACATTTGCGCGAAGCAGATCGGCTTTTTCCACGCGTGTTCAGTCGATTATCGACCAACATGACACTGAAGAAGCGCGAAAACGGCGGCAGGAATATGAAGCCCGACGTGCTCAAGCCACCAACATCCTCACACGAACCATTTGCTATGACAGTCCGATTCCAAAAGGCTGGATCAAGGTGAACATAATTTTTGACGCGGCTGCCTGCCCGACACCGACACCCTCTTTTTATAACGAATATGTTATCCGGTGGTATGAACAACTGCCGATTAACTCAACCCTCGAGGTGTGCGTTGACGCACCAATTCCTGAAGGGTGGGTTTTAATCGATCACTTTAGCAATTACTCCTGTGGCTGCGCTCAAGGCAGGGAAAACAACATGAAGCTTATAAAGCGCATAGAATGACGACGGCGTTCGAGCCAGCACCGCTGTGGGAATGTAACTCTTGTTCCTCAGATACGTGATCATGCATTTAAATGTCGAGACCCTTCCGGGTTAAAGCACTTCTAAAAATACCGTAGCCGCAGACGTCAGTCTGCGCTGACTGACTCTTTCGCTCACAGGATTGATAAGATGGCGCCGACTAACGTCGGCGGCTACGCCATTAGATGAACGGCCCTCTCGCATCCGTTTCCTCGACGACAAACAGTCTTCCACCATCGTTTTCCATTAGCTTTGCCTGCTTTCTACAAGGCAACAGTCGATCTCCAACTCAAGAGTCCTCTTACAAACAAGAAGTTCCCGGATCGAGCCTGCCCTTTGCAGCGTCGAGATCGGATGTTCGTCAATCAGCAGGGCACCAAAAAAGCAGCGGGGCTTCGCCGGCTTTTGGCCGAACGAAGCCCCGCATGGTGAACTATTAATTACGGATTGACTGAACGGTAGAACCTGACCTCAGCCGTGGACGTGTCCGTGAATTGGAACTGTCCGAGGCTATCCGCTATCAGGCTTCCGCCAGCCAGATCCTGCCAGATAAACGGATTGGTCGAATCCGTGTACTGCAGGCGATACGTGCGGCCGGGTATACCGTTGCCGTCGATGCGATACTGATGGTTGCCCAGGCTCGTGATCGACAGATTCGAGCTCAGACCGTTGTCTGTCATGATCGCCACCGTCACAGTGCCGGTCGCGCTGCCACCATGACCATCCGCGATGGTATAGGTGAACGAGTCCGCATTCGTGAAGCCAACAGCCGGAGTGTATATCACCCAGCCGCCGCTTACGGTAACGGTGCCTCCGTTTGCACTGGTGAGGCTGACGTCGCTCGTCAACGCATCTCCATCTGCATCCGTGTCGTTCGCCAGCAAGGTTGCCAAACGAACTTTAACACCCTCGGTCGCGAATCGTTCGATGGTGTCGTTACCCGCCACTGGAGGTGTATTAATCACCTGGTTCTGGGCCAGCGAATTCGTCGTTCCGACGAAGTTATGGCTGCCGGCGTATTCGGCTGCAACTGTATGCGAGCCGTGCGCCAAACTGCTGGTGGCGAAGGTCGCCACGCCTCCGGACAATGTGCCGGATCCGGCGACGCTGCCATCGATACGGAAGTTGACCACGCCATCCGGCGAGCCGGCTCCCGGCGCAACCGCACTCAAGGTGGCGGTGAAGGTCACGCTCGAACCAGGCACAGCCGGGTTGGACGAGGAAACCACCACACCGCTCGAGAGCGATTGAGTGACCGTCAATGATCCGTCCACATAAGTGAACGAGTAGTTCGGGCTGGCTGCTCCGGCGGCAGTAATTGTATACGTGCCGACATCGCTGGTTGCCGTAGCCGTGGTTGTTATCGTGGCAAGGGTTGTGAGGCTATTCGTGCCGTCGCTGAGCGCGAAGCCGGTGTAAGCCGCCGTGAATACCGGCAGCGCCTGGCCAAAGGCTTTGGAGTAGCTCTGAGCGGTGACGGTGAGCGCCTTCTGCGTCACGGTCAAGGTACCGTTGACGAACGCGATCGTATAGTTCGTATCCGCCGTGCCGCTGGCGGTAATAGCGTAAGTACCCGCAGGGCTTGCGGTGGTTGCATCAGTACCCAGTGTCACCGGCGCGGTGAGACTCGAGACTGTGTCATTATTAACGAACCCGCTATAGCTCGCGGTGAAATTAGGCAACGCGGCGCCATAGACCTTGTTCGTATTGAGGGCGGTGATCGTCAGGGAGGCCGGTGTCACCGTCAGTGTGCCGTTGACCAGCGTGATCGCGTAGTTCGTATCTGTGGCGCCACTGGCGACGATAGTGTAATTGCCAATCGGGCTGGCGGAACTCGCCGAGGTATTAAGCGCGACCGGGACCTGGAGCTTCGACGCATCATCGCTATTAACAAATCCGCTGTAGCTCGCGGTGAAATTAGGCAACCCAGCGCCATAGACCTTGTTCGTGTTCACGGCTGCAATCGTCAACGGAGCTTTTTGGACGTTGATAGTCACGTGATTGGTAATCGGCAGGAACGTGCCGGGGTCGTTGGGCGTAAACACAACAGATATTGTCTGGCCCGAGCCGGCGTTGAGCACGATGCCGGCGTCAGGCGAATAAGAGAAATGTCCCGGAACATTCGTTGAGTTGTAGGCCACTGCCGCATCCAATTGAGTCCCGGAAAGGGCGGTGCCGTAAACGATATCCGCGGGATTCGCCCACGTGAAAGTCGGAATCGCTCCACCGGTGATATCCAATCCCCATTCCGTCACCATATTAGTACCACCGGATTGGGTATCGACAAGGTAGAGCGTCCAATCGCCGGCCGCGTTGAATCCATTAAAATTGGTCAGCGCGGTGGAGCGCAAGGATGCATCGGTCACCAGGTCCGGATCCACATTGCGGCCGTCAGGCTGCCAGGTGCCGGTGAGCGGCGAACCATCGGCAGGCGTGATGAGGTTGTGATAAGAGTGCAGGTCGCCATTGGAGGCGCCATCCTGGAAGGTAATATCAAAACCACTGTCCCCATAACCAAACGGATTCGCCACGGTCTTTCCCGGGCGATTGATGAGGACCGTGAACCCGCTCGAATGTCTCAGGTAACCGTATAGGTCGCCGTTGAATTCGCCGGTTACTTTGAGCCGCACCTTCAATGCTGTGATGTTTCCGATGGTGGAATTCACCGTTTGCAAATCGCTCAAACCGGAGGCGCTGCCATCCGGAACGATGCGATTGGTGGTGAAGGTGAACGATTCGGTTGTCTGCGCCTGAACTAATGCCGTGGTGGACACGGCCAGGAGCACCAATAGGAATATGACTTTTAATGTTTTCATGGGTTGGTGGTTTTGAGGTTTGTCACGCAAGCAAAAAGCCTCTGAGTGGCATTACTTGCGCTGTGCACGCCCCCTGCTGAGGACGAGCTAGTGGTGAGAGTAAATGGGTCGGTTTTCTGCGCCTGGACGAGTGCCGTTGCTGCCACGGCCAGGAGCACCAATAGGAATGTGACTTTCAGTGTTTTCATGGGTTGTTGGTGTTAGTTTTGTCGCGCAGAGGAACGATCTCCGACCGCTTCTGCGCGACAGCGGTGTCCAGGTTGAAATTTTGATGGTTGCTTGGTTCTCTCATAGTTAGGGATAAGCGGTGCGATACGTGCGCGGCGGTGAGTTGGGCGGTGGACTATCGAAGAAAAGTATAAAACCGACGCCATTAGCGGTCGCCGTCCCGAGCGTCTGCCAATCCATGGTTGACAGGTTGGTCGTGTATTGAATTGTGTAAGTGCGCTGGGGGATGCCAAAGAACCTGATGGGCGAAAGGTTGTTGCCAAAGCCACCACCGGACAGCCCGGCGTTCTGGGACGCGTTCGTGTCCGTGCCAATCGTGATTAACACAGAGCCGGTTGATTGCAGACCAACGCTATCGGCAATGACGTAAGAAAAACTGTCCGAGTTGGTGGAACTAGCGGGCGGCTGATAACAAATCCAGTCGCCGTTCGAGGCAACAGTTCCTCCCAAAGTGCTCGTGGCATTTACTGAAATCAGCGTGAGCGCGTCGCCGTCCGGGTCGGTATCATTGGCAAGCAAGGCTGCGGCACGAATTTTCGCACCGGAACTCGAATAGCGTTGGAGCGTGACCAGCGCAGTGACCGGAGGTGCGTCAATCAACTGGATGATGCTGTTGGTGCTGCCAAAAAAATTCCCGTCACCTCGGTACTCAGCACTGATGGTGTGGCTGCCGTGCGCTAATGAAGTCGTGCTCAGGGACGCCAACGAACCGCTCAAGCCGTTCGTCACCAGCGCAGCCGAACCGTCTTTGAATATAATATTGCCGATCGGTGTTCCGCCTCCGGGTGGAAGGACGCTTAGCGTTGCGGTAAAGGTGACGTTGGAACCCGGTGAGGAGGGGTTCAATGACGAAGTGATTGCATTTTGCGTGCTTGCCGGTGTGATGTTCGCGGTGACGCTCGGCTGTGTGAGCAGATAATTGCCGGCATCCGCACCGATGATGGTCAAGCCACTGACGCTTACCATTTTTCCTACGCCGGCGTTGGCATCGGCGAACACCCCTGAGGCCGTTCCGCCCAGGGCCACGCTGTCGCTTCCCATAATTCCCAAAAAAACCGCCCCGTTGGTACTGATGGTCGCCGCAACCGTGCCATCGTAAATTTTCCCGGCGGCGGTAACTCCGCTAACAGTCAACCCAGCTGCGGTTATGTTAGCCGAGGTGGCGGCGGTCGTGGACGCAAGTGTGTAGTTTGACGCGTTCGTTCCCGTGAGACTTAAGCCCGTGACGGTGACTGTTCTTGCCGTGCCGACAATTTTATCCGGAAAAGTCGCCGTGCCGCCGGTTAACACGACTGCGTCCGTGCCAATCACGCCAATTAGCGTCCGACTCGCGATCGTCGCAGCGGAGGTTGCATCGTAAACCTTATTGCTGGCAGTGATGGCGCCAGTCAATGTCTTTGGCGCGACGGTTATGACTTGATTTACTGGCGGAGCCGGGGGCCAGGTCACGTTTCCCGGCTGGGACGCCTGGATCGTGATTGATCCAGCCCCAGTAATGGTCAGCGTACTGCCTGCCACTGTGGCCGGGCCGGACACGATGCCGTAGCTAACCGGCAATCCTGACGAAGCGGAGGCGCTCAGTGTGATCGGCGCCACACCATAGGTCTGATTACCGGGCGATGGAAAAGTGATGGTCTGATCCGCTGATGAAATTGTGAAAACATGATTCGTCGGCTGCGCGGCATCGTGAATCAGCTTGTCATAGACATCGAGGCCGGCAGTATCAATGGCGAGAGCGGAGATTAGCGCATCTCCTCGCCGACCTTGCGCCCAAGCTCCCTGCGAGTCGGAATAGTAATTAACCAGGTCACGGCCGTTTGGCCCTAAATCTCCCGCGCCGTGATCAATTAATGTTACCGGATTGGCTCCATTTTTGAGCCGGATCAACGATAAAACCTTTACTCGTTGCCTCCAATATTGGCTGGAATAATCGCCCGCAAACATATTCCATCCGGCGGCCAGCGTGGAACTCGAGAGAGTGACTATCTGGGTTCCATCAATCGACACGTTGTAATTTCCGACGGGAAGATTGGTAACAGCGATTGTGAACCAGAACGCATTGGAAAGTTGCGGTATGGCCACAAAGGCGTTTCGGGTATCGTTGGTAATGGTCCCATCCGGCACGTCCCAAGCCATGGGCAATCGGTCATCGTGCCGGGTGAAGGTCAGCACATTTCCGGCAAGGCTGACGCCGCTGATGATACAATGGTTTGTGAAGACAACTGCGGCAGCATTCCAATCCACTGCCGCGAGGCTTACGTTGGTGTCCGCCCCCGCCAAAGCCCGTGCGATCGTGATGCCCGTCGCCAGTGAACCGGACGGGTAGGGATGGCTCCCGGTATCAAAACCCAGGTAATGAGTGATGCGCGCTTCGTCGTTGCTCCAACCATTGTTCCAAAGCGGATTCCATATATCGACACCCTGCAACCCGACTTGAGCGCACATATTCGTCACCGCATCGTTGCGCCCCACCTCACCGCTGTCGCCGTCCTGGCTGTCATGCGGAATCGCTCCAATCCCAATCCATGTCACCGTCTGCGTCGAGGCCCAACCGCCTTCATTCGTATACGCTGTGCTGTTGAACAAACTAGCCGGAGCGGTAAAGGTATTCGTTAACTGCATTCGGACCTGGTTGCTCGTATAGCCACCATTGTCGTCCGCCATGATCAATCCAATGGCCCGCTGACTATGCGCCCAATGAGCAAGCCCAAGTCGTTCAAGTCGCTCCTCGTTCGCTTCCTCAAGACTGCCGCCGCCGCGGCTGGCCGAACTCCAGTGATTTGTGAACTGTGGATGTTCCAGCGCCGCCCACGACCCGACATAATCACCAAAGAAATGGTCCGGCGAGACATCATACGAAGACGCAAACAAGACCAGGGCGGTATTGTCATTCGTGATGATCGAAGCGAAGGCACTGACCAGAAGAAATGGCCCCAGCAATAAAATGCCCAATGCACGTTTCATTTGGACATGAGGGTGCCCGCAACACCGTCGATTCCGATGCTAATCCGATTCCTAAATCTACAACAGCTGTGGACCCCGCTAGGCCACATGATTTCCTCTTCCTCTAATACGCGCTCTTACCTGTCTCTCAGCTAAGATTCCGACATTTAAATCTGGTTCAACGAATATTCAGCAGCTATTGCGCCACGGATAAATCCAAAATGCCTAAATCGCTTTAAACATTTAACTATCAATAATTTACAATTTATATATTGAGTAAAGAAAATGCTAGAGCAAGCTAAAAGTGTAAGGCGTTCCGACGCTTTAATAATTTCTGAAACAATTTGGTGTCGGGATGCAACCACTACCCCAAAAAGAACTGTAGAATAAGAATCGACCCTGACAGTTTTTCCAGCCCTCATTTCCAAAGTGCCTTGACCTCGGAGGAACGACGAACTTGAAGATGGTGGTAGGTGATGGATTCGAACCATCGAAGGCGTAAGCCAGCAGATTTACAGTCTGCCCCCGTTGGCCACTTGGGTAACCTACCAGCCGAGCCACCATACTGCGAGCCGGTGATTCTGCCAAATGGCGTTCAGTTGTCAATCCACGGAAGCGTGGCCGGCCATATTTTTATCACAACAAGATGCGGCTCGCGAGGAAGCTCGCTGCGCCGGAAGCAGGGAAGGTCTCCACCACACTACGGTCGCTGCTTCAATGGGAGGGCTTAATTCGAATTCTGAGGCGTGGGTTGAACCGGTGAAGGACGGCCCGTTATTGGATCGACCATCGACTGAGTCGGCGGCAGTAATTGAGCGCCCCAGGGTTGTCCCTCTTGCTTGAACTTCAGGCGTTGCGCTTCAATTAAGCCAATCTGTTCTTCTCGCGAGAGGTTCGGCGTGCCGGGCGTCTGCGGTGAAGTGGCTGACTGTGTCGGAGGCATACTGCGCAAAGGCCGGACCACACCCGGGGGCGGAGGCTGTGGCATTTCAAGCATCGGCGGCGACGGTGCCAACGGCGGCACTGAAGCGCGCGGCGGCTCTGGGGCCTGATCCGAATTTTGCGCGGGCGCATTTGCTCCCGCCTGAACCAGTTCCAAAAAGCCCTGCCAGACTTCCCCGTCGCCGTTTGTGATCGAGAACATTTGTTTTGGTTCGCCGAAGACTATCGAAACCGGTCCTTGATCTTCCAGTTCCTGAAGCTGGACGGTCAAAATCGCGCCTTGCTGCCGCATTTGCTCCGGCGAGTCCATTATCAGCGGAGGAGGCGGCATTTCCCCCGGTTTGGCTGGGCTCGGCGAGCGAGATCCACCGCGAAACCAGGAGGCAAAGTACCGATCCCCAACGAGATAGGTATTTGCCGACCCCGTCGTGTTCGCCGTTGCCCGCATCGAATATCCGCCGGGCAGTTTTGCCGAATACTGAACGTTCGCAGAATTGTGAAACGCGCTGAATTGGCGAATGTGAATGACGGCATTGGTGACTTCAGGCTGACCGGGTAGCGCAGCCGGTTGAATCATTGCCCGCAAACTTTCGTTGAGATGCTTTTCCTGTGCCGATTGGAGCATCTGACGGGCAACGTCGTCCGCCTGGCCTGAATCCACTATTTTCTGAGCCCATTTTTCCGCCTGCTCGAAATTGCCTTGCAGCAGATAAAGCCTCGCGAGTCCGTACCAGGCCGCCGGTGCCTGCGGCGCGGCTTTGAGCAAATACCTCTCGGCGTCGTCGTATTTACCTTCGGATAGATAAATCTGTCCCAGCCCATTAAGAGATCCCGAATAGTTCGGGTCCAACGCGAGAGCTTTCTGAAAGGCGCTTTGAGCTTCTGCGGTTTTGCCGGAATTGAATTTTGCCCAGCCGAGTCCGTTCCATCCGTTGGTGCTTGCGGGATCAGCCTGAACGCTTTGCCGGAATTTTTCCGCGGCAGCAGTCAGTTTCCGTTCCTGCCAGAGCTGCCAGCCTTCGTCTGCAAGCCGCGCAGCTGTGGCACGATCTTCGTCCGATGACTCAATTTCTCCACCGACCAACCTCACGCAAATAGGCATGTCCGCAGCATTCTCCGGTTGAAAATAACCGAGGGTGCACCAACCGGCGTCATCGAGTCTACCGTCTGGTCCCGGATGAACGATACCTTCCACAAAGCTGATGTCGCCTTGATTGAAGTTCGCCCTGTCCAAACGGTCACGTTCGGTCACATCCATCAGCGTATGATCATGAAGATCGACGATCTTAAGGCGCAGACCGCGGTCAGCACGTTCAAGCGTGGCAATGAATGCCGTCTTCCGGGAAAAGCTATTGTTCCACACCTCCTGGCCGCCGAGGCTGAACACCAATCGCGATCCCGGCATGGCAAACCCTTCAATGGCGGTGTTCTGTGGATAACCACTAACCAAATCAATGTTGCTGTCGGTTCGCTGTGCCTCCATGGTCCGCGCTTTCTCCTCCTGGGTGCGATGCAATAATTCCTCCGCGTGTGCATCCTCCCTCCGGTGCTTCACCTTTTTGGTAATGCCTACGACCGCAACCAACCCGAGAATCGCGATCAAAATTATTGCACCTACGCCAATGGCGACTGCCCACCCTGCTCCGCTCGAACCCCTGGAAGTTTGCGGCGGGACAGGAGCGGTTGCCTTCGCGCCCGCTCCGGCATTCGCGCCGAAAATATCCTCGTAGGCATATAGGAAAGCCGCGTGGACAATCGGACCGGCAAAGAAGAGCCCGATAACGCAGAACATGAATCCCGTCAGCTTCATCAAAAACAGAACAATCGCGAACCCGAAGAATTTCCACCAATGTTTGGTGATGACTTTCCGGCTCAACTCCATCGCCGGCCAGAAATCGAGGCGCTTATCAATGATGAGGACGAGGGTAAACAGCCAGGCCGTGGCAAGGTAAATGCCCGGAAGAATCAGGCAGACAAAACCAAGCCCGACAAGCAGCGTCGCTACGATGTTTCCTAGAAGCAGCTGCAAAAAACGGTTGCTGAAACCGGAAAAAACCGTTTCCACGGTCGCACGCTCTTTCCGTATCAGCTTGAGGAAATAGAGGTATAATCCGCCCAATAACGGGCCGCTCAGAATGAGCGACAAGACCGAGCCAATATGAGCTCCCGGCCAATTCGATGACAGCGTGAGCGAAAACGAGCCCATGAACGCCAGCAGAATAACTACGAGCGCGTTGACGCCGAAAACAGGCCAGAAATTTTGTTTCACCAAGTTCCATCCGCGACTCAGGCACGACCTGATGTTCAATTGATAGTCTCGCGCCGCGGCTTGCTGTGCGAACGCAGAAATTTCTGCCTGTGCGCCGGGCGCGGAGGGATTTTGCGCGATGGTTTGCAAGTGGGTCCCCACTTCGCTGACATGCTGGTAGCGGCGATCGGGACTTTTTGAAAGCGAGCGCATGACCACATCGTCCAGGCGCACGTCGATTTGCACCTTATGCGACGGGGGATCGAATTTGCCGAGCGGCAATTCGCCCGTCAGCATTTCATAAAAAACGACACCGAGCGAATAGATGTCCGCTCGGTGGTCCACCTCCTGTGGCGTTTCGACTTGTTCCGGGGCCATGTAATGCGGCGTGCCCATCACATCGCGCGCGCCGGTCAGCCGGAAATCTGCTTCCTGTCCCAAAATTTTCGCCAGGCCGAAGTCGGCAATTTTCACGCGGCCTTTTTTGTCGAGCAGCACGTTCTCCGGCTTGATGTCGCGGTGCACGATGCTTTCGTCATGCGCGTACTGCAGCGCGGCGCAAATCTGGGGAATGATTTGCAATGCTTCCCGCGGCGTGAGTTTTCCCGCCTGCTCCACCTGGCGCAGGTTTGGCCCGTCGACATACTCCATGATGAAATAACTCAACGGCGCGGAACCGGAAGCGGGAGGTTGCGAGCCCGCCGGCACGTCCACGGCCGGTTGAATCTGGCCAAAATCGTAGACCGCCACGATATTCGGATGGCTCAACCGGGCCAATGCGCGCGCCTCACGGGAAAATCGCCCGGAAAAATCCAGATCACCGCCTGAACGCGGAGCAAGAATCTTCAAGGCGACGAACCGGTCGAGTGCGGGTTGCCGCGCTTTGTAGACTGCGCCCATGCCGCCCTGGCCGATGACTTCGAGAATTTCCAACTGCGGAAACAACTTCGCCAGTTCTGCGAGGAGTGGCGGCGTGAACGGCGGAGTTCCCGGCGCCGCGCCGCCCTCGGTCGCCAGACCGCGTTGCAACAGACACGCGGGACACAATCCTTCCGGCGCGTCTGCCTTCAATTCCGTACCGCATTTGGGACATTTGTGCGGCATGACTTGAGTTGCTTCGGCGGGCGGCGGCGTCTTGGCGCCCGGTGCGGCGGGCGGCATGGGTGTTTCAGTTTTCCGACGGCCTCGGACGATCAAAAAAATGACGATGCCAACAACGACGAGCGCGCCCAGGCCCAATATCATCACGAGTGCCAACAAGAGGATGATTTTCCCGCCGCCGAGATTGAACAGCGCCAACATGGGTTCGAGTGTAGTCTTCAATTCAATCCCTTACAGAAGAAAAACCCGCGAAAGGTTACTGAAAATTTTTGATTAAATTGTAAACGCCTTAAAATCAGCGAGATAAAATGACCTGCGTTCGTTAGAGAAACGAATAGCAAAGGAATAAAGAGTGACGGCAGCTAGCTGGCTGCCGCCAAAAACGAAATACGCACCACGTCGTAATTACTTCAACCAGCCCGCCACTTTTTCGCCCGTCCAGATTTCTTCAACCGGTTGACGCTCGCGTACGACGGCGGAACGGCTGCCGTTCACTAGCACTTCGGCAGCGAGTGAACGCGTGTTATACGTGGAAGCCATCACAAAGCCGTATGCGCCCGCACTCAAAAGCGCCAGATATTCACCCTCGCCCAGCTTGGGCAGCGGACGGTCTTTCGCAAAGAAATCACCGGATTCGCAAATCGGCCCCACCACGTCGGATTTGATCATGCCGCCGTTGCGATGCGTGAGCGGAACAATTTCGTGATACGCCTCGTAAAAAGCCGGACGAATCAAATCGTTCATGGCCGCGTCGACGATCAGGAAGTTTTTCTTTCCGGTGCGTTTTACGTATTCAACGCGGGTGACGAGAACTCCCGCGTTGCCGGAAATGAACCGGCCCGGTTCCAGGAGGATCCGCAATCCGAGCGGTTTCAGCAATGGCAACAGCCGGTCCGCGTATTTTTGCGGCGTCAAAATATTTTTGGCCGGCCCGGATGATTTCCACCACTGCGCCGGGCCGCTGGCCAGCGCCGGGTTGTAAACGATGCCCAACCCGCCGCCGATGCTGAAGAATTCCAGGCCGTGCTTTTCTTTCAATTTTTTCACCAGCGGCAACACCTTGCGCACTGCTTCCTCGAACGGGCTGACCGCCGTGATTTGAGAGCCGATGTGCATTTGAAAACCGCGCAACCGCAGATTTTTCAACTTGCTTGCGCGTGCGTACACGCCCTCGATTTTCTCGAACGCGATGCCGAACTTGTTTTCGTAGGTGCCGGTTGTGATTTTGGAATGCGTATGGGCCTCGACGTTCGGGTTCACGCGCACGGCCACCGGCGCGACTTTCTTCAATCGCGCCGCGACGCGGTTGATGCGCTCCAGTTCCGGCTCGCTTTCCGCGTTGAAGGAATAAACGCCCTGGCGGAGAGCGAACTCGATTTCACTTTCGGTCTTACCCACGCCGGCGAAAACGCATTTGCGCGGATCACCGCCCGCGGCCATCACGCGTTGCAATTCGCCGCTGCTCACAATATCAAATCCGCTGCCGAGATCGGCGAGCACGCGCAGGACGGCGAGGTTTGAGTTCGACTTCATTGCGAAACACACCAGGTGATCCAGGGGCGCCAGCGCGCGATCGAGTTTTTGAAAATGGTCCGTCAGCGTGCCCTGCGAATAAACATAGAGCGGCGTGCCGAATTTTTTGGCCAGCGATTCGATGGCCACGCCTTCGCAATACAATTTCTTTCCGCGATAATGAAAACCGTGCATAAAACGACAGTTTAGGGCTGACGCCCCAAAGTTCAAGGTTTGTTGGATTGGTTAATGAGTTAAATCGGTTAAATCAGAATTCGACCACACGCGCACTCCACTCATTTAACCTTGTCCCCAGGCTCCCGCCGCGTTTCAATCCGGGCGATGACTTTGATCCCGGAACATGGCAACGCGGACTCCTGGAAAATCGTTTGGAATATCATCGGCTGGATCGGACAGCTGGTGTTCTTCTCGCGTTTTTTTGTCCAATGGTACGCGACGGAAAAAAAGAAACAGGTGGTGGTGCCGAGCACGTTCTGGTGGTTGAGCATCGCCGGCTCATTGCTCCTGCTGCTCTATGCCGTTTTCTACGACAAGCATTACGTGGTCATCTTCAGCTACGCGTTTTCGTGGATCCCTTATATTCGCAACTTGATCATCCACTATCGTCACAGGGAAGCCCACATTGACTGCCCGAATTGCGGCCATTCCTGCGCGCCCCAATTCAAATTTTGCTCCGAGTGCGGAACCCGGTTGGCTTCCTGAAACGAAAATCTTCCGTTACTTCTTGGGCGTTTCTTTCGTCGCGTTGCCGTTGATTTTGTATTTAACGAGGATTTTGGACTGGAAGTCGGGATGGGTGCGTGCGAATTCCTGCAATTTCGCATACACCGTTTGCACGGAGACGTTGTCTTGCGCAATTTCCTTTTCCGCTTCCTCGGCGCGTGGCTTGAGGACGCTCGCTTCTGCCGCGGAGCGTCTGGCTTCCAAACCAAGAAATGCCGTCAGGGTAAAACTCGCGACGACCAGGGCGCCAAACAGCACATTGATTTGACGGCGCAAGTCTTCGATGGTTTCGTTGTTCATCGAACGAGAGGTGAGGTTGTTTTCGGGCTCGTTCATAAAATTATTTAGCGCGGGGTTTGCTGACCGGCGCGAGCGCGGCCGGCGGAGCGGAGGCCGGCGGTTCCAAAAGCCGCGACATCTCGGCGTTTGTTTTCGCGTATTCCCGACATTCAGTGAGCAACACCGCCGCGATGGCGTGATTGCTCTGATAGCCGGCCTGGGCCTCCATGATGCGAGCGTTGCACGAGCGCACTTCGCGGGATTTCAAGTAATACCACACAAAGAACCCGGTGGACATGAGCACGCTGGTAATGAGTGCCCACTCGAAAAAGGTCCGCAACAGATTGTTCTTCATACAGGCCGAGGACTCTAGCGGTTTAGAACCATTTGTCCAAGGCGTTTTTTCCCCGGGAAATTGTATGTCTGAACGTAATGCGCGCCTTTCCCAACACCAGGACCGCTTCCGGAAGGAGAGGGATTTTAGCTCCTTCGATTAAAATCGATTCAATCCATATATCCCTTGCTCTTGCTCTGCCTCATACCAATTGGCAAAGTGACATGAATGCGAGAAAAGTTCCGGGTCTGGACTGAATCTGTTGAAACGTTCATGCTCGAAGTCATCTTCGAGGAGCGGCGGGGCACCGTCGCGGAGTTGACTCGTGCGGCGCTGTTTTTCTTGTCCAAGATTTTCCAGGTTGCCGTCAAAACCCGACGGTTTCTCTACAATGCCCGCATCCTGCGCGATCATACCCTGGGCGTGCAGGTCATTGCCATCGGCAACCTCACCGTCGGCGGCACGGGCAAGACGCCGGTCGTCGAGAAATTCGCGCGCGAACTTCGCGATGAAGGGCGAAACGTCGCCATCCTGTCTCGCGGCTACCGGTCCAAACCCACGCCATTGCACGAGCGGCTCCTGAACAAAGTCCTGCTTCGTGAAGACACCACGCCCCCGCGCGTCGTTTCCGATGGCCGGTCGCTCTTGCTCGATTCCGAAAGCGCTGGCGATGAGCCTTACATGCTCGCGTCCAATCTCAAGGACGTCGTGGTGCTGGTGGACAAGGACCGCGTCAAAGCGGGCCGTTACGCCATTGAAAAATTCGGCTGCGACACGTTGCTGCTCGATGATGGCTTTCAATATTGGAAATTACGCGGCCGCCGGCAGGACATCGTGCTGGTGGATTGCCAGCAGCCCTTCGGCAACGAACGATTGCTCCCGCGCGGCACGTTGCGCGAGCCGCCGTCGCATCTCGCGCGCGCCAACACGATTTTCATCACCAAAAGCGATGGCAAAACCGCGGAGCTTCGGCGGCGCATCTCGGAATTGAATCCCACTGCCGGTATTATCGAATGCGTCCATCATCCGCTGTACCTCGAGGATGTTTTCACGGGCCAGCGTTCGGAACTGAATTTGATCAAGGGACGCAAAGTGGCGTCCTTTAGCGGCATCGCGCAGCCGGAAAGTTTCGAGCATAATCTTGTGAACCTCGGCAGCGAGTTGGTCTACACCAAGCGCTTCGCCGACCACCATCGTTTCACGCAGCAGGAAGTGCTCAACGCCATCAATCGCAGCAAAAAACGCCAGGCCGAGATGATCATCACCACGCAAAAGGACGCCGTGCGCTTTCCCAAAATCGACCGGCGCGACCTGCCGATTCTTTTCATGCGGGTGGAAATTAAAATTGTCAGCGGCGCAGACGATTTCCAGGACTGCGTGCGGAAAATCTGTTTTCGATGAGTGTTCGGCGACATAGTGGCACGGGCGTCCCGCCCGTGAGCTTCTCGTTTCAACGGCCGTCGTTTTTTGAAACGCACAGGCGAGACGCCCGTGCCACTACACTCTAGACATGGATCGCATTCTTTATCTCATCGTCCGCGCGATCGTGGCGTTCCTGCAGGCACTGCCTCTGCGGATGGTTGCCCGGCTTGGCCGGGCCGGAGGAGCGCTTGCCTACTGGATGGACGCCCGGCACCGGCGTGTGGCGCTGACAAATTTGACGCTCTGCTTCGGCCAGGAAAAATCCGCGGACGAAATCCGCGCGCTGGCGAAGGAAAATTTCCGGCGCATCGGCGAAAATTTTGCCTGCGCGGCCAAAACGGCTTCCATGACGCACGAGGAATTGAAGCCGTTCGTCGAATTCACCGGTCCTTCCGCTATTCTCTCACCGCCTCCCGGCCAGACGCCGCCCAGCATGATTGTCGCCATTGGCCACTTTGGCAATTTCGAACTCTACGCGCGTTTCGGCCAGTTTTGTCCCGCGTTTCAATGCGCTACCACTTATCGCGGCGTGCGCCAGCCCTCGCTCAATCGTCTCCTGCAGAATCTGCGCGAACGTTCCGGCTGCCTTTATTTCGAACGGCGCACGGACGGCGCGGCGCTGAAGACCAGATTGGTGAAGCCCGGTTTGCTGCTGGGCCTGCTCGCCGATCAACACGGCGGAAACAGCGGCTTGCGCTTTCCGTTTCTCGGTCGCGATTGTTCCACCTCGCCCGCTCCGGCGGTTTACGCCTTGCGCTACCATTGCGTGCTGCACACGGGGATTTGTTATCGCATTGGCCTCGCCCGCTGGCGCATCGAGGGTGGACCGAAAATCCCCACTCACGAAAATGGCGTTCCGCGCGAAACTGAAGCTATTATGCGCGACGTCAATCGCGCATTTGAAGAAGCGGTGAAACGCGATCCGGCGAACTGGTTTTGGGTCCACAACCGGTGGAAACCAGCCAGGCCGAGGCGGGGACGCGGAGGGAGGCAGCAAAAGCCCGAAATGGCGAAAGCCGAAGACGAAGTGTAAAATGGAAACCGCCGCCATGCAAACCCAGCCGATGTCCGCAGCTTTTCAGCCGCGCCGCATCCTGGTGCGCGGCGTGAATTGGCTCGGCGACGCCGTGATGACCACACCGGCGCTGCTTCGTTTGCGCGAGCATTTTCCCGACGCGCTGATTGCCTTGCTCACGCCGGAAAAATTGCGCGGCCTGTGGCTTCATCATCCGGCCATTGATGAAATCATTACGTTCAAATCGGACGAAGGCCCGCTGCGAGTCGCCCGGAAAGTTCAAGTGATGATGTGGCCGGATGCGGAGGGCAAGCCGACCGTCGCCGCCTCCGCCAAGCGAGCCGCGGCGGCGATAAGCCCGTTGCAACGCGGCGCGTTTGATCTCGCCCTGGTGTTGCCCAACTCGCCTCGTTCCGCTCTCGAAGCCTGGTTTGCGCGGGTTCCGTGCCGGGTCGGCTATGCCCGGCCGTGGCGAAACTTTTTTCTGACCGCCGCCGTGCCCTCCCGCCCTGATGCCGGCCACATGCGCAAGCGTCCGGTAAATGAAATTAAAAAACTTATTTCAACCGAAGGCGCAAACGACATCCCGCCTTTCACGGTTCATCCCTCCGGTCACCAGGTTCACGATTACCTTCACCTGGTCGCCGCGCTCGGTGCAAATCCCGAACCGCTGCCGGCGCAATTGGTGGTCACGCCCGGCGAAATCAAAGGCGCCGCGCAAAAATTTAATCTAACCGATCAATTCACCAAAAGCCGCCCGCTCTTCGGCCTGAATCCCGGCGCGGAATACGGCCCGGCCAAACGCTGGCCGGCCCAGCGTTTCATCGCCGCCGCGCGGGAAATCCAAAAACGGACGAATTGCTTATGGGTAATTCTCGGCGGCAAAAGCGACGCCCGCCTTGCCGAAGAAATTGAGTCCGCCATCGGCGCGCGATCCACGGCAGCCTTAAGTCTCGCGGGACAAACGTCGCTGCGCGAATTGTGTGCGGTCATTAAAATGTGCCGCGTCCTGCTCACCAATGACACCGGCCCGATGCACATCGCCGCCGCCCTCGGCACGCCGGTCGTGGTCCCCTTCGGCAGCACTTCATCGGAATTGACCGGGCCGATATTATCAGCCGGCTCGCGCCATCAATTGATCAAGTCCGATGCGCCCTGCTCGCCTTGTTTTTTGCGCGAATGCCCGATCGATTTCCGGTGCATGAATGGAATCACTGTCGAGCGCGTGGTGGAAGCCGTTTTGAAAACCGTTTCCTAGTGGCACGGGTGTCCCGCCCGTGCGAACGAAAAAATATACGCACCCCGCCGGAACGCACGGGCGAGACGACCGTGCCAATACCGACGTCAGCTTGCGTTTCCACCGGGCCTGCTGAATACTGCGACCGTGCAGCCTACAGTGACCCAACTAACCGAACGGCTTATCGCCTCTTACGCCAGCGCCGGCGGCATTAATCATGTCGACGGCAAAAATCTTCCGTCGAAGCGCGCCATTACAATCATCACGGTCGACCTGTTGCGATTATTGTTTCCCGGTTTCTTCGATGAAAAACTGATCCATTCCTCCGAAATCAAGGTCGAGACCGCCGCGCTGCTGGACAACGTTCTCGGCAGCCTCGAGGACGAAATTTATAAAAGTTTGGAATATCATCCTCCGGAGGGCGTGCCGAAGAAAGACCTTCGCAATCACGCGCATCAACGTACGCTCGATTTTTTAAACCGGCTCCCGGAGATTCGCGAATTGCTGCAAACCGACGTCGAAGCCGCTTATAAGGGCGACCCCGCCGCGCTCAGCAAGGAAGAAGTCATTGTCGCGTATCCGTTCATTGAAGCCATCGCCGTGCAGCGTCTCGCGCACGAACTTTATCGCAACGACATCCCGCTCATCCCGCGTATCATGACCGAATGGGCGCACGGGCGCACGGGAATGGATTTGCATCCCGGCGCGCAAATCGGCACCCACTTTTTCGTGGACCATTGCACGGGCACCGTCATCGGCGAAACATCCATCATTGGCGACCACGTCAAGTTGTATCAAGGTGTGGGCCTGGTGGCGAAATCACTTGCGGCGGGCCAGGCATTGCGCGGGCAAAAGCGCCATCCGACCATCGAGGATTACGTCACCATTTACGCCGGCGCAACCATCGTGGGCGGCGACACCATCATCGGCGAACACAGCACTATTGGCGCGAATGTGACCCTGACTTACAGCGTGGACGCGTATTCGCTGGTCGTCCAAAAAGATGCCAACGTAAACGTCATGAGCAAAAGAGCCCGCGCAAAAAGTAGCGGCGAGTTTCAGATTTGAAACGAAAACAGATGCGCGCTTTTGCGCTAACGCTGGGGTTGGTGTTTTGCGTTTACTTTGCTCGCTCGCAGAACGTGGTTCAAGTCACCTGGCCGACAACCCACGCTTCACCGCCGGCGACATTTCCGCAAGGGTCTTCAGATTTTCTTCCCGCATTACGGCTTGGGCTGTATTTGTTTTCGGAATCAAACGTCGTCGATATGGCTGTCAGTCGGGCCGCGGCTATGGGAGTTTCCGCCAAAGACGCGGACCGCCTCCGGCAATTTTTTGGTGAGCGCTATCAGTTGATTGAAAAAGACCCGGTCTTCCGCAATGCTCCATCCGCTCTCCCTTACTGCTATTCATCCGAAAGACCCTCGGAAGGCATGGCCTTGGTGTATGCTCCAAAAACACTCGGTCGCGATACTCCGGTAATCGTTTTTCTCCACGGCTATGGCGGAAGCCTTTTGTGGTCGCAACAACTCCTTGCTGAAGCATTTCCGAATTATCTCACCATCTGTCCCGCCTACGGCATCAACTCCACGTCAATTCCCTCGACCTACGTTTTGGAGTGCCTCCAGGCCGTTCAGAAAAAAATGGGCCGGACAATTCGGCCTCCTGTTTTGATGGGGCTTTCGGAGGGCGGTTTTGGCGCCGCCCGAATCTTTACCCAGTCTCCCGGCCAATTCAGTCGCCTTATCGTGGTGGCGGCTTATCCGCCGGAAGAAACGTTAATCCATTTCAACAAAAAGATGTCCGCTCGGTTCCTGGTGGGAGCCAAAGAAGATTCCGTCCAGTCCGGTCTTTTTGGACGTTACATGCAATCCATCCGCCCACGCATTGGAGACCTCGAGTTTCAAACGATTCCCGACGGCGATGACTTTTTCCTGCTGACCAGGAAAGAGCAAACGTTAAAAGTCCTGCGGTCATGGCTGACGACTCCGGCGGTACTCAATCCCGCCGTGAAAAAGTAAATTGGTTTGATATCTTTACTTTTTGGAAGCCCTTGGTTCCCGCTTTTCGATTTGCACACTTCTTCAAGACACGGCTGTCCCACCATTTGATTGCTTCCTGACCCTCGACATCGGGAAAACACCCGACGACCGCGTCACTACCAGTCTGCAATGCGAGGCCTGCTTCACCATGTTTTGCCATAGTCAGGACATCTGTTGGCTTTCGGCACGCTGGCATGGGCAGGGGTATCCCCGCTGCTAAAAGACAAGCGGCTTGCAACACGCCGCTCCTGCGATGAACGCCGGTTCGGGTCCGGGCGGCCGTTCATTGTATGAGAATATGGTCAGGAATTGTTTTATTGGGTGCCTTAATCGGTGCGGTCGGATTGCCAAATGAATTGCAGGCCACGCCTGCCTGCCTGTGCGCACTCCAATGGCAAGGTAGTCCGGATTCAAACGTGGCCGGCTACGCAGTTTATTGCAGCGTCGCCGGGTCTTCCACGACCAACCGCCTCGACGTCGGCGCGGCAACATCCGTCACATTGAAGAATTTAATTGCGTCCTCAACCTATTACTTCTACGTGGTGGCATATGACGGGGGTCAAGTGGAGAGCGGCCCCTCCAATCTCCTGCCTTACAACGCCACAGCCATCTCCACGGTGCAAATCAGCCAAGTAGCCAACGGCGCCATGAACCTCGAGTTTCACGTGGCGCCAACCGCCGCCTGCCATGTGGAATATACCGAAACATTAAGCCCTCCCGCGTGGACGATACTGTCGAGCGCCACCGGAGATTCCAACGGACTGGTGACCGTCAACGATCCCATCGTGCCCGGCCATAATCGTTTTTATCGGGCGGTGGTTCCGTAATTGAGTTCCTGGGAGCGCCGGCGTCCCGCCGGCAAGACCTCGGTGCTCCCAGGGTTCAGGCGATCTTGAGGAATTTCTTGAATCGTCGGGACTAGCTCAAAACCGCGTCAGCTTTTCCAACTCCTTCACGCGTTGATTGATCTGCGCGCGTTTCACCTTCGTCGTCTGCGTGAGTCCAAATCCTTCGCAACAGAACGAGGCTGTCACGCTGCCATAAATCATGCCCCGGCGAATGTGCTGGTCAATCGAGCCGCCCGCTGTTGCAAGATAACCCATCAGGCCGCCCACAAACGAATCACCTGCGCCGGTCGGATCCACCACGCCGTGCAGCGGATACGCCGGGCAAATGAAAAAGCCGCGCGGACCCGACAGCACCGAACCGTGCGAGCCCTTTTTGATGATCACATACTTCGGCCCCATCTTGTGGATTTTTTTGATGGCGGCGAAAACGTTATCCTCTTTCGTCAACTGATGCGCCTCGCTGTCGTTCAATACGAAGCCGTCCAGCCGCTTGATGAGCTTCAACAAATCGGGCAGCGCGATGTTCAGCCACAAATCCATGGTGTCGGCCACCACGAATTTCGGGCGGCGCATCTGGTTAAGCACATGATGCTGCAGTGCCGGCGCGATGTTCGCCAGCAGCACGAACTGCGACGCCTGGTACGCCTTCGGCAGTGTGGGCGTGAAGGTTTCAAAAACGCCCAACTCGGTCAGCAACGTCTGGCGGTTATTCATGTTCAACTCGTACTCGCCCGACCAGTGAAACGTTTTCCCCGGAAGAATCTGGAGGCCTTCCAGGTCAATTTTGTGCCGGCGATATAACTCGATGTATTTTTTCGGAAAGTCCTCGCCCACGACACCGACCATCTTTACCGGGCTGAAAAAGCTGGCAGCGACCGCCGCATGGCTGGCCGAGCCACCCAGCAATTTGGGATTTTCCGCCTTCGGAGTTTTGATGGAATCCAACGCGGTCGAACCGACAATTAAAACGCTCATGCTATTAAAATGATAAATGACAACTGACGAATGGCGCTGAAATTAGGCAATTGTGTTTGAGTGAGCAAGCTTCTGAAGCGGCTGCATTTCGAAAAGCGGCAGAAGCCTGCCCTCGTCCAAAACCTGGCGGAATGCCCTACGCACCGTCGCTCGCGATAGCGTCTTGGACTGCGGCAGCCCTGCCGCTTTTGTGGTCCAGGAAAAGCACTTCAGCGAATGCTACTGCAAGCGTTTTCGAAACTCAGCGCAGGCTTTGGTCACGTCTGGCGCATTCAAAATTGCCGAGACGACACAAATCCCTCTCGCCCCTGCCTCCAGCACCTCGTCGAGATTATTCAAATTGATGCCGCCGATGGCAAACCAGGGCATCCGCACGTTTTCTGCGGCCCAGCGCGCATATTCGAGCGTGACCGGCTTCGCCGTTGGCTTGGTGCCGGTCGCGTAAATGGGGCCGATGGCCACGTAATCCGCACCCGCCGCCACGGCACGTTGCGCCTGCTCCGGCGCATGAGTGCTCAAACCAATTTTTAATTTCGAATTTTTAATTTTTAATTCATCCGTGTGTATGTAGCCCACGTCAAAAAAATCCTCCTGCCCCAAGTGGCAAAACTCCGCGCCTACTTCCCGCGCAATTTCCAGGTGATCATTGATGACTAAACCCACATTTGCCGCTCGAGTGATCGGAGCAATCGCTTCCGCCATTTTCCGAACTTCCTCAATCGAGGAATTCTTGGCGCGCAATTGAATCAAGTCCGCCCCGCCATCGCAAAGCTGCCGCGCGATCAGCTCCGGCGCTTGGCCGTGCAGATAAGCGGTGTCGACAAAGGCGTAAAGGCGGCAGTCGGAAAGCGGCTTCATCACAATTACTCGGATTGCTCTACCCCGGCTTAATTTAATCCCTGAAATTCACAAACTGCACCGACACCGGAAATTCCTTTCCCCGCAGCGCTCCCATCACCGTCTGCAATTCATCACGGCTCTTGCCGGTCACGCGCACCTCCTCGCCCTGGATTTGCGTGGTCACTTTGAATTTTCCGTCGCGGATGAATCCCGTGATCTGCTTTGCCACCGCAGACTCGATGCCTTGTTTAATTTTAATGCTCTGGCGCGCGTGGCCAAGCGGCGAAATGTCCGGCTCGGCTTTCTCAACGCTTTTCATGCTGATATTGCGCTTGGACAACTTGCCCATCACGATTTCCACCAGCGTGTTGATCTTGAACTGGTCTTCCGCCGTGAGCTTGATTTCGTTTTTCTCGAGCGCGATTTCCGCTTTGCTCCCTTTGAAATCGAAACGGTTGGCCAGTTCTTTTTTGGCCTGGTTCACCGCATTTTCGATTTCCATCGAGTTAACCTGTGAGACAATGTCGAATGAAGGCATGACCTGAGCGTAAAAAAGCCCCCGCAAAAGAAAAGCTTTTTGCCGCAACCCCTCCGGTTGTCGCTTATCAGGGTCATATGACAAAAATTTAATCCTCTCACCCACAACGGTCATTGACGCCCTGCCTGAGCAGGGTACACTTGCATTAATGCCTGTGAATCTGTCAGCGCACCAGCAGTCTGTGTCCACAGAACTGCCTGCGTCTCAACCCCGAACAGACCGCCAGCTCATCCTCGCCACCAAACCGTTCGCCAAAGACAACACCTTGCAGAGCTGGTGGTGCGTACTTTCGACGCTATTCCTGATGCTGGCAGCGTTCGGTGGTGCGCTTTGGCACTTTCATCCGATTGCCAGGGCCGTTTGCAGCGTCTTTGCCGGTTTGTTGATGCTGCGCTTTTTCGTGATTTATCACGATCAGCAACATCACGCGATCCTCCCAAAATCCCGCGTCGCGGAAGGATTGATGAGAATTTTCGGCATTCTCGCGCTCAGCCCCAGCAGCATTTGGCGCAGTTCGCACAATCATCATCACAATCATAATTCCAAGCTTCGCGGTTCGCAGATCGGCTCGTATCCCATCATGACCCGGGAACAATTCATCAAGACCTCGCCCGCGAAACGCCGTGTCTATCTCTTTGTCCGTCATCCGCTGACCATCCTGTTCGGCTACGCATTCATGTTTCTTTATGGAATGTGCCTCAATCCGTTCTTCAACTATCCGCGCCGGCACATCGATTGCCTCCTCGCTTTAATCGCCCACGTCGCGATCGCCGCCGCGCTGCTTTGGTTTGGCGGTTGGATGTCCCTCCTTTTCGTGCAAATCATTCCGCATTTCATCGCGTCCGCCATCGGCTCGTATCTTTTCTACGCCCAACATAATTTCCCCGGCGTTTCATTCAATGACAACGCCGGCTGGACTTACGAGAAAGCCGCCCTGGAATCCTCCAGCTACATGCGCATGAACCCATTGATGGCGTGGTTCGCCGGCAACATCGGTTATCATCACATCCATCATTTGAATGCGCGCATTCCCTTCTACCGGCTGCCCGAAGTTCTGCGCGCGCTGCCCGAATTGCGTTGCCCCAAGACAACGTCGCTGCATCCGGCGGATATTGCCCGCTGTCTGCGGCTGAAGGTGTGGGACGTCCAGACGCAAACCATGGTCGGTGTCCGAAACCTATGAAGGGCTTTTGCGCACCCTGCGAAAGTCCCCTCTGAGATCAACCAAACAATAATGCCGGCGGGGACCAGGCTTCGGGGTCAAACCGGGAACTTCCAATTCTTCTATGCCTTTCACTGTCGCTCAAATCGCGGAAAAACTTCGGGGTGAAGTCGTCGGCAATGGCGAAATGCCGATCACCGGCTTTGCCGCTGCCGATAACGCCGGGCCCGGTGACCTCACGTTCGCAGACAAAGAGGAATACTTTCTGGCTGCCGAAGCCAGCTCCGCGACGGCCATTCTCGTCTCTGGGCCGTTCACTTCGGCGAGCAAACCGCTCATCCGGGTGCCCAACGCTCGCGTCGCGGTCGCCCGGCTGTTGCCGGTCTTCTTTCCGCCGGACGAAGCGCCGTTCGGAATTCATCCGAGCGCGAACATTGCGCCCACGGCGCAAATTGATCCCACCGCGCACATCGGGCCCGGCTGCGTCATCGGCGCACGCGTGAAACTCGGCGCACGCTCCGTGCTTCTCGGTGGAAATCACATCGGACGCGATTGCCAGATCGGTGACGATGTCTGCCTCTATCCGAACGTCGTCATTTACGCGCGTTCGCAAATCGGTCACCGCGTGGCCATTCACGCCGGCACTGTCATTGGTTCGGATGGCTATGGCTATGTCTTTGACGAAGGAAAACACCGCAAAGTCCTGCAAATCGGAAACGTGATCATCCACGATGACGTAGAAATCGGCGCGAACAGCGCCATTGATCGCGGCGCGCTTGGCTCCACGGTCATTGGCCAGGGCACAAAGATCGACAATCTTGTTCATGTGGCCCACAACGTTGTCATAGGCCGGAATTGCCTCGTGATGGGCCAGGTCGGTTTTGCCGGGAGCACGAAACTCGGTGATTATTGTGTTATCGCGTCGCAATCAGGCATCGCCGGCCATCTCAAACTCGGCCACCAGACCACCGTTGGCGCAAAGTCAGGCGTCATGCGTGATATTCCCGACAAGGGAACCGTCCTCGGAATTCCGGCAGCGCCCGATAAACAGGCCAAACGGCAATTCATCGCCATCCAACAATTGCCGGACATGATCCGTCGCATGCGCGAGTTGGAAAAACAGGTCGCTGAACTTTCCGCCAAGGTTGGTTGAACCTCTGTGCGCCGAGACGCACCTTGACCGGTTCCCGTATTGGCCCGAAAGTTAGGCGTGCCGGAAAGTGCCATCCAGACCTGGCTCTCGCTAAAACAGCGAAAGGCGCTTTTATCCGCCCGGCTCTATTTCACGATGACGTTGCTGGGCGGCATCACCGTGCTCCTTCCCAACCTCGCGATCCTTTATCTCGTCGACAAAACCCTGCTGTGGGTCATCGCTCCCTTCGGCTCACTATCCGGAACTCCTGGCTTTGCTCCCCGGTGTGCTTTGTGTGTGGCTGCTGTTTGCCGACAGTGTCCGCGCCGAACGCGATGACATGGCCGTCATCCCTTTGTGGCTGGCGCGGGAATACTTTCACACCGGCCCGCGCCTTATTCGGGACGGCTGGCAAAGCATCGTCCGCGCGCGGCAATTCTCGCGGATCGATGTCGAATCTTGTGCGAAAATTCTCGCCCCTCTGATTTCCAAAGCGACTCCGACCTCGCGCGAAGAATTAACGCGTGTTTTTCCCGGGCTGGTGTGGGAGGAAATTATTCCGCAACTGCGCCTGATTGACGGTGTCATTGTGTTTCGCGAGGCGAGGAGTGTTTCCCTGCTCGCGCCGTTGCGGTTGCAGTTGCGCCAGTTGCTCGCGCACGTTCCCAACGAGGAAATCCCACGCGAGAAACCGGAGGCGGTTCCCGTGGAGGAACCGCAGCAACTCACTCCGCGCGAGATTCTCGGCGTCTCCCTCACCGCGTCAGCCCTCGAAATCAAGACGGCCTATCGTAATCGCGTCAAGGAATGCCATCCCGACCGCTTCCCGAACATGGACGAGCAATCGCGCAAAATGGCCAAGGAATGGACCAAAGCGCTCAATGCCGCCTACGCCGAATTGCTGCGGAAACCGGCGATGAACAAAAGATGATGCGCTAGAGCCGTTCAATCAATTACGTAGCCGCCGACGCAAGTCGGCGCTATCTTTTGGAGCAGGTAAGCAAAAGAACCGGTCAGCGCAAACTCACATCTGCGGCTGCGGTAATTTTCAAAGACGCTTTTATGAAAATAAAAATCTGCCTGCTCTTCTTGATTTCCGTTACTGCTGCTTTCTCGCAGGGCACGAATTATCCCGCCCCCACCGGGGCCGACTGGGTCGCGCACGATTTTCATTTCAATTCCGGCGAGACGCTTCCCGAGTTGAAAATCCATTACGTCACACTCGGCTCGCCGCGACGCGACGCCAATGGCATCGTCCGCAATGCGGTTTTGATTCTCCACGGCACCACCGGCAGCAGCGGCCAGTTTATTCGTCCCGAATTCGCGGGCGAACTTTTTGGTAAAGGACAGCCGCTCGATGCGATACGTTATTTTCTAATCATCCCGGATGACATCGGCCACGGGAAATCCAGCAAGCCGAGCGATGGATTGCACGCAAAATTTCCGCGATACGGTTATCGGGACATGGTCGAAGCCGAGCGCCGTCTCGTGGCCGAGGGATTGAACGTGAATCATCTGCGGCTCGTCATGGGCACTTCGATGGGCGGAATGCACACGTGGCTTTGGGGCGAAATGAATCCCGATTTCATGGACGCGCTCATGCCGCTGGCGAGTTTGCCGACGCAGATTTCCGGCCGCAATCGCGTTTGGCGGCGCATCGTCATCGATTCCATTCGCGGCGCGCCGGATTGGCAGGACGGCGAATATCAAACGCAACCGTATGGACTGAAAACCGCCGGTGAAGCACTCTATTTCGTGGGCAGCAATCCCGCCATCCAAGCCAGGAAAATGCCGACCCTCGAAAAAGCGGACGCAGTGTTGAACACCTATAACGCCAGTTTCGCCACGAATCATGACGCGAACGACGTGCTTTACGCGCTGGAATCATCACAGGATTACGATCCCGGTCCGGCATTGGAAAAAATCAAGGCTCCCCTGCTCGCCATTAATTCAGCCGATGACCTGATCAATCCCCCGGACCAGGGGATTCTTGAGCGCGAGATCAAACGCGTAAAGCACGGCCGTGCGATTCTCATTCCCGAAAGTGACCAAACCGTCGGTCACGGCACCCACACCAAGGCCGTGCTTTGGAAAAAATATCTCGTGAAGTTCTTGAGACAAACAGAGCCCCGGTCTTTAAATTAGGACATTACCCGACTTCCGGCTGGGTTGACATACTGTCATTTCGACATAGAATCCCTGTGAAATGTTGATGCGCAACCAAATGATTTTGCTCGCTACGAACGCCAATTTGGCGCTTCCGGGCCTGGTTGCGTCCTTTCCGCAAACCCGGGCCTTCGTAATTAAACATTCGAACGTCGTTCTGACGTGGCGAGCCCCCGAGCAGCGCGAAAAAGAATAATCCAAACCAATATTTTTCCTGCCCTGCTCCCGAAAGGTGGCAGGGCTTTTTGTTTAATGAAAAGTGAAACCCAGACTGTGCATCCAAAAATTGAAGCTGGATCCGTGCGCAATTCCGCGCTCGGCATCCTGTTTGCCCTCAGCTTCTGCCATTTGCTCAATGATTCCATCCAGGCGCTGATACCGGCGATCTATCCGCTGCTTAAGGATTCGTTTAATCTGAGCTTTACGCAAATCGGACTCATCACCCTTACCTTTCAGATGGTCGGCTCCATCTTCCAGCCCATCATCGGGTTTTACACCGATCGAAATCCCAAACCTTACTCTCTTGTGGCTGGCATGGGCATCACGCTTATAGGACTCGTCACCCTCGCCCTGGCACCGGGTTATAACGCCATTCTCGTCGCGGCTGCCCTGATTGGTATGGGCTCCGCCATTTTCCATCCGGAATCCTCGCGCATGGCACGGCTGGCTTCCGGCGGACGCCATGGTTTCGCACAGTCACTCTTCCAGGTCGGTGGCAATGCCGGCAGTTCGCTGGGTCCGTTGCTGGCGGCCGGGATAATTGCCCGCTACGGCCGCCGCCATATTTTATGGTTCACGCTCATCGCCTTCGCCGGCATGATCATTCTCTCGCGTGTCGGGGCATGGTACCGAAAGCATCTCAGTGAAAGACGGGCGACCAGCGCCGAAGTGCATCATCATCCCGTGGCCAGGGAGCAAGTGCCCTTTTTGCTGGGCATCCTGCTCTGCCTCATGTTTTCCAAGTTCTTCTATCTCGCCTCGATGACGAATTATTACACATTCTATCTCATCAATAAATTTGGCGTCTCAGTGCCGCAATCGCAGATCTACTTGTTTGTGTTTTTGTTTGCGGTCGCCTTGGGCACCATTGCCGGAGGGCCGGTGGGTGATAAAATAGGGCGCAAACTCGTCATCTGGATTTCCATTCTTGGCATGGCGCCATTCGCCATTTTGCTTCCCCATGCCAATCTCCTTTTCACCGTTGTGTTGAGCGTCCTCAACGGAATGATTCTCGCGTCGGCGTTTCCGGCGATTCTTGTCTATGCCACGGAACTGCTTCCCGGCAAAGTCGGCACCATTGCCGGTTTGTTCTTCGGCTTTGCCTTCGGGATGGCTGGCATCGCCTCGGCAGTGCTTGGAAAACTCGCCGACGCCACGAGTATTTTATTTGTGATCAAAGTCTGTTCCTTTCTTCCACTACTCGGTTTGCTCACGGCATTCCTGCCCAATCTCAAAAATCACGAGCAAGATTCCACACTAGACGAATCTTGACTCAGTACGGGTGGTGGAATAGATAGACGCGCCCGGCTTAGGATTGTCCCTGACGCGATTTCGCAACGTTTCGTTTTATGGCTCAGCCTGGCGCGTTCGCCAATCAAACGCCGCGCCGTCATGGCAACGGTTCGACCGTCACTTTGCGCGCTTCCCACGGACCGCCTTCACTTTGGAGACCGATGTATCCGGAAGAATTGTTGCAGCCGGTGATCTTGTTCATGGACTTGCCGTTGACGACAATTTCGACGGTGTTGCTTTTGCAGATAACTTCAAACGTGTTCCACTCACCCGCCGGTTTTTCCGCCGACGGTATCGGCATTTTGATTCCATTTCGACCCTGCGTGACCGGTTCGGTGCACGTGGCGCCGCCCTGCAGCCAAAAATCTCCCTGATGATTGTGCATGCCCTGACATTCGATGCAATTAGGCCAGACGGCATTGGCCGGCGCGTCAGCCGCCCGGTCCTGCATAAAAACGCAAACGCCGGTGTTGATTTCATTAGTCATGCTCGCCGGGAATCGCCATTCGACGGTAACTTTGAAATCGGAATATTTTTTCTCCGTGCACATATAGCCATTCGGTTTGCCGGTGCAATGAATCAAGCCGTCAGAAATGCTCCAAGTCTTCATCGGGTCGGTATTGCCGCGCTCGAAAAAAGTCCAGCCGGTAAAATCTTTGCCGTTGAAAAGTTCAACACCGGCGGCGGAAGCACTGGCAATCGACAAAAAAGAACAGGAAATGACCAGACAGGACGCGAGGGTGAATTTCATGATATGAAATTGAATAGCCGCCCGTCGAAGTCAAGCCATTAGAGCATTTTCAAAATGCTCCAGCGCGCATTGAAGGCCCGGCTTGCACGAAAACAATCACACCCGCTATATTCCATTGAACATCTCGGCGAATGGGCCGCAGATCGATTGCGTCTCGTCATGCATTATGAAGAAGCTTTTGGCAGTTTATCTTGGAGGCCGGGCTGACCGTTGCAATACGGAATTGCATGACGTTGTTTTTGTGGTCAGCGAATCCGTCGAAACCGCCTACGAACAATTGATGGACAAATGGTTTGGCGATCCGCTGCGATTGCACGTCGATTCCTGGATGGAATTGAAAATTGTGGATGGGCACAGAATCTCTCTGACGACCCAGCCGGGCGGCAGCCACAAAAAACTTTATTTCATCAACCTGGGAGCCTATCAGCCCGGCCAATTTACCGAACTTCATGCCAACGCTTTCCTGGTGGCAACGTCGGAAGCCGAAGTGAAGCAACGGGCGAAATCACATCTATTGCGCGGAGCGCTTTCGGTGCATACAGACGATCTCTACGACGTAGACGATTGCCTGGAGATTGCTGAAGTGGATGGATTGCACGTCCACCTGGAAGAAACTTCCGAAGCCGCGACGCTGGATCCGCAAAATGGTTATCACGTGATTCCGAAAGAGGTTATTGCCGCCTACGCGAAACGGCGGCAAATTGGCACAACCGCAGGCTCTTGAAAGCCGTGAGGTCAGCCGAAAATCGTTTGTGACCTCCCGCACAGGATGAAATACCCCTGTGGTTATCAACCCGTCACGAATCACCTTGCCGCTAAGTTTGGTTCGGCCATAGTAATCGCAGCTTTCTGATTCATGGTTGGGCGCGTGGTGGAATTGGCAGACACGCAGGACTTAGGATCCTGTGGAGCAATCCGTGCAGGTTCGACCCCTGTCGCGCCCACCAGTCTTCGCTCGCAGCCATAGCGGAGAGCGAAGGCGGGCCGAGTTGCGCTTCAACAAACCATTCCGTCGCTCATCCGATTCATCCACGAAAAATTTTCCCCTCCGGCATTTATTTTTCCATTGCGCTTCCTCGCAAATGCAAAAATATTTTTGCCGTAACCGAGATCGCTATTGCATTCACTTCGAGGTTCGTGGCAAATCATTGCTCCATTTTTATGGCAACCAAAGACACATCGAAAAATAAACGGTCCGACGAAGCACAACTCCTGGCGCTCCTCAAAAAGGTATTGCCGAAAGCCGCGCCGGATCCCGAATTGGCCGGAAGAATTTATTCCGCGGTGGAAGCTGAACTGAAATCCAAGGCGAAGGTCGCCGCCTTTGAAAAATTTTGCGCGCGCGTTGAATTGCCCAATCTCGACGCAAAGACGTTGGACGACGTGAAGCTGCAGTTGAGCGCCGCGTTTGGCGAAGGCGACCTGACCATCAAACCGAACCGGTCGGAAAAAAACCTGCAAGTGGAAATCTCGCTTCCCGACGGCACGCAATTGGACACGTCCATTCCAGTGCGTCCGGTCGCTTCCGACGATGATTCCGGCGACCCGGAGATGACGCTGAAGTTTGTGCCCTTTCCCGTTAGCCTGCCGGGCGATCCCGAATTGATTTGGCTGCTCGCCAAACGCGAGAACCTTTCACCCGACGAAGCCAACATCGCTCTCACCAAGGCACAGGACGATTTTTGGGCGTCGAAAACCGGGCAGAAACTTTTGCGCGACCGGGTCGATCGCTGCTTCCCGGAATTTATCAGTCGCGCTCCCGGGGGCATGTTGTCTGAGGCCGGCCTCAAGCGGCATTACAAAACGCCGGAACCGGTGAAAGTCCTCCGACCGGAGATCGTCCGCAGCGACAAACACGCCGGGTCGAAGGGCTAACGCGGCAATTGCTTCAGGTGTTCTAAAATTGCCGACACGCACTCGGGCACAGCGAGTTTGTCGGTGCGCAATTCCAATTCAGGCTTCAACGGCGGCTCGTAAGGCGCGGAGATGCCGGTGAAGTTCTGGATCTGGCCCGCGCGCGCCTTCGCGTAAAGGCCTTTCGGATCGCGCTGCTCGCAAATTTCCACGGGCACGTTCAGATACACTTCGACAAATTTGCCCTCGGTTGCAATGCGTCGGGCGAGGTCGCGGTCGGAGCGATACGGGGAAATAAATGCCGTAATGCAAACAAAGCCTGCCTCGACAAATAATTTCGCCACTTCGCCGATGCGGCGGATGTTCTCCTTGCGGTCGTCGGGCGAAAAACCGAGGTCGGAACAAAGCCCGTGACGCATGTTGTCGCCATCAAGCACGAACGCGTGATTGCCTTGAGAAAATAATTCGCGCTCCAGTTCAGTCGCGATCGTCGATTTACCGGCGGCGCTCAGTCCGGTCAGCCACACCACGCATCCCGAATGCTGGTTTTGTCGCGTGCGTTGCTCGGCGGTGATTTTGCCGCGCGTCCAGGTAATATTTTCGCTCTTATGAGATGATTGACCGGCTGCCATTGTTCCAGTGAAACTGTTTCGCGCGAGACTTGTCCAGCACGAACGCCGCGCATAAATAACAAATGGGCTTCAGCACCCGCTAGGCCATTCGTCATTCATTTTTGGATAATGTTGCCTCAATTTAAGGCAAGGGCGGATTTTCCGCCGCCCCAAAACCTCTTCCAGGCTGCTTTCCGACGCGCAACCCACAATATCACCCGATTTTGACGTTAAGGCATATCGGTTGCTGCGTCAGGGGCCATGGCCCGTCGGAAAACATATGCGTTCGCATTCCGAACGCCGCTGCTCGCGCTCTGTTTTGCGCGCGCCGCGGCGGTGAGCGCGGCCGACACAAACATCGAAGTCCAGTTGCGGGCATTGCAACAACAAAACGAGGCGTTGCAATCCCAGTTGCATCAGCAACAGGAAGTGATTGATATCCTGCGCCGCGATGTCGCCGGCATTCATCAGGCGGATGACCAACGCGCTGCCGATTTGAAACAGGCCACGGTAAACGAATCAACAGAATCCTCCAAACCTTCCGGCTTCAACTTCGGCAAAGTCCATCTTAGCGGCGAAGGCGGTGTCGGTATTTTTGAATCCGGCTCCGACGGCGCGTCTCCCAATGCTGAATTTCGCGTGGATGAAGCCAAGCTCTTCGTGGATGCGCAGGTCTGGAACGACGTTTACGCCTTCGCCGAGTTAAACCTGGCGACGCGAGAAGAGCCAGACGTCGAACTGCATCTCGGCGAATTATATGTGGACGTGGAGGACATCTCGAAATTGTGGGGCAAGTCGGGGCAATTGAACGCACGGATTGGCCGGCTGGACATTCCCTTCGGCGAGGAATACATCACCCGCGATGTAATCGATAACCCGCTCATCTCGCATTCGCTCGCGGATTTCTGGGGCGTGGATGAAGGGCTCGAGATTTACGGGACGCTGGGAAAATTCAATTACGTCGCCGCCGTGCAAAACGGCGGAATCCCCGACACACGCGATTTCAACGCCGACAAATCCGTGACGGGGCGATTGTCCTACGACCTCAATCCACATTTTCACTTCAGTGTGAGCGGCATGCGCACGGGAGATTTGAACGCGAAAAACGACATGCTTTCCGCGCAATGGTTTGCCGGCGGATTTTTCCGGCCCATCGGTGCGGGGACCCTTTTCCACGCAAACCTCGTCGAAGCGGACGCGGAATGGCATTTGCGGCACGGTCATTTGAGAGCCTTCGGCGGCTACATCCATTACAATGATAACGATCCCGCCGCGAATAACGCGCGCGACGTCTATTATTATTCGGTGGAGGGCGTGCATGACATTTACGGCAAGCTCTACGCCGGGGCTCGCTTCAGCCAGATTTTCGCGCCCGGTGGTTTTCCGATCGTCGCGAACGGAGACATGAACAACTACCTGTTCGGCCCTTTGACAGACCGGCTATGGCGGCTCAGTCTCGGTCTCGGCTACCGCTGGAACGAACATTTCGTCCTCAAGACTGAATACACCCTCGAACGAGGCCGGGAAATCGGAGGCGGAAACCGCAACCACGAAGACCTCTTCGCGACCGAAGCTGTTTTTGGATTCTGATGAAAAAGATTTTTTGTTTCCTCCTGCTCATCGCGGCCACCGCCCAACCCACGCGCGCCGGCACAATTGTCGGCACGGTGCGCGCCCAGGGAAAAACGGACGCGCAGGATGAAGCCGGCGGCGGCGCCTATGCGAGCCGCCAATATAAATTTGCCGAACGGGTGAACTACGACGACCTCCGGGATTTCGTCGTTTACATCGATGGACCGATGGGAACAAACGTAGCGGTTCCCCCATCACAACCCGCAGTGATCAGCAGCACACACGTGACCCAGAAAGGTGCCATGTTCAGCCCGCATATCCTTCCGATAGTGGCGGGCACCACGGTGCGTTGGCCGAATAACGACCAGATTTTCCATAACGTTTTTTCGATGTCTGAGACCACCAATTTTGATCTCGGGCTTTATAAAGGCGATCCGCAGGACAAAAGAATCACGTTCAACAAGGCGGGCCGGGCGGATGTCTTTTGCTCGATTCACGCGAACATGCATTGCATCGTGCTCGTCCTGGAGAACCCGTATTTTTGCCTGGCAGACGACCACAACCATTACGCCATCTCAAATGTCCCGCCGGGAACATATAAACTGAAAGCCTGGCATGAACGAATGCCGCCTCAAACCAAAGAAATCACGGTGCCGGAAAAAGGTGAAGTGAAAGTCGATTTCCTGCTCGGCTTCGACAATCTCCCGAAATTGTGAGCATGACGCCATGAGCCGCTTTCGCCATTTCCTCGCGGTGAGCTTCCGGGCCAAAGTGCTCGTGCCGATGATTTTCGTCATGGTCTGCGTGCTCGCCGTCACGGCCTGGGTGGTGGATCAACGGATCACTAAACAGTTCGAGACCGAGGCGAAACAGTCCCTGGCCACCGCCGATGAAGCTTTTCGCGCCCTGCAGGATTTTCGGCACAAGGGCTTGCTGCTGCGTTTTCGCGACCTGCCCAGCCAGCCGTTGTATAAAGCGGCGTTCCAACACGCGGCTCAAATGCACGATGCGCTCACCCTGAGCGAACCCCTCGAGCGTCTGCTGGCCCAGCAGGGTGTGGACGTGGTGCTTTTCAGTTCCGTCGACCAAAAATTGATCGCGAGCGCCAAGCGCGATCCGCTGGTGTCGATTGCGGAATTTGACAGCGCCAGCGCAAAAGTTGTGAAGCAGGCACTCGCAGGTGAGGAAAGGCCGGACATTGTTGAGGTGGGCGGGAAATTATACGACGTGGTTTCCATTCCCGCGCCGGACCCGGACGGGGATTTGAACGGCGCGTTGACCTTGGGCTCTGAAATCGGTAGCAGCGTTGCCGGCGAACTCAGCCGTTTTACCCACAGCCAAATTGTGCTGCTGGCGGATGATGTACCGATTGTTTCGACCATTGGCTCGGCCGATTCGCAGGAATTGACTCGCATCTACAAGGAAATTTCCATCGCACCCGGGAAATCCGCGGGGCAGTTCGCGATAAAAAAAGAGACGATTGGCAATGAACACTATTACTGTTCCGGCGGCCGCCTCGCTTCTCTGGATACTTCCGGCCATTTGCGATATCTGCTTCTGTATTCCTACGAGCAACCTCATCGCGCGTTGCAAATCACGCAGGAAGTTCTCCTCGTCGCCAGCGGGCTCGCCATCATCCTCGGCTCGGCCATCGTTTGCTTCCTGGTCGGCAAGGTGACGCAGCCATTGCGTGAGTTGCGCGACAACGTGGAAGCCGTCGGCCGGGGCGATTTCTCCCGGCGCGTCAAAGTCCGTTATGAGGATGAGTGTGGTGAACTGGCGCTCGTCTTCAACCAGATGACCGAGAATTTGAAGAGCTCCCGCGAACAGTTGGAAATGACCGTCGAGACGCTCAAAACCACCCAGGCCCAGTTGATCCAGAGCGAGAAGCTTTCCGGCATCGGGGAATTCATCGCGGGCGTGGCCCATGAATTGAACAATCCCCTGACCTCGGTGATGGGTTTTTCCGAGTTGCTGCAAAAAGCCGAGATTGATCCGCAACACAAGCGCCATCTCGAGATGATTCACAAAAGCGCGTTGCGCTGCCAAAAGATCGTGCAATCGCTGCTGGGTTTTGCCCGCCGCAGCACGCCGGAACGAAAAGCCGTCTGCCTCAACAGCCTGGTCGAAGCCGCTATGGAAATCCTCCAGTATCAATTACGCACCAGCAACGTTGAAATGATCCTGAAACTCGATCCGAACCTGCCGCAAGCCATGGTGGACCCGCACCAGATCCAGCAGGTTTTCGTGAATCTCATCAATAACGCCCGCCAGGCCATTGAAGCCCACCAGCCCAAAGGCTGGATTCGATTGACGACCGCTCGGAATGGCGAAACCGTTCGCGTGATGATTCAGGACAGCGGCCCGGGCATTGCTCCGGAAAATTTGTCGAAGATTTTTGATCCGTTTTTTACGACCAAGGAGGTGGGTAAAGGCACGGGCCTCGGCTTAAGCCTGTGTTACGGCATCATCAAGGACCATGGGGGGACGGTTACACCCCGCAGCCGCCCGGGAGAGGGCGCAACGTTCATCATTGAACTGCCGGTGACACACGAGGCGGGGGAAGTGACGGTGGAAACACTGCCGCGGGAATCGGACACCACCCACGTACGGGAGGGCGCAGGCAAAAGGGTGCTCGTCATCGACGATGAGGAATCAATCCTCCAAATGGTGCGCGAGGCGCTCACCCCGCGCGGTTATGAGGTGGATATCGCCTCGGATGGCGCAAGCGGCCTGCAGCGCATGAGCGAGCATAAATATGACGTGGCCCTGTGCGATTGGAAAATGCCCGGCTTGAACGGCCAGCAGGTCTACGAGCGCGCACGCACCTTAAATCCAGCTCTTTCCACACGAATGATTTTCATCACCGGCGACGTCATCAACGACCGCACGCGGAAATTTCTCGAAGAACAAAATAAAATCTGCCTCCCCAAGCCGTTCACCATCGCCGAATTTCGCGGTGCGATAACAAAAGTGCTGGCCGCTGGTTGATTGTACCTTGTAGCAGCCGACGTCAGGAGGCTCTAATTTTTTCCGCGTATATTGTTCGCTAAGATTTCGCTGAGGTATCGCCATCATTTCAACCCGCTTGCATTCTGTGCTAAACTGCTTCTGTGCAACCAGAGCAAGTGATTCCAGCCCATCGCGGCGCGGCGGCAAACCCGCCCAATCGTTTCGAGAAGATCCATCTCGAACGCGATGAAGACTGGAACCCGGAGGAAGACCCGCTCCCGCGCACGCAATTTCTCAAGGACAGTTCCAAAAGCATCATCGCCTACAACGACAGCCCGGACATCGGCTTCGAGGCGAGCGTGAACCCATATCGCGGCTGCGAACACGGCTGCATCTATTGTTATGCGCGGCCGTTTCACGAATATCTCGGCTTTTCCTCTGGGCTCGAGTTCGAGACCAAAATCATGGTCAAGGAAGACGCGCCAAAACTGTTGCGCGCAGAACTCTCCTCGCCCAAATGGAAACCGCAGGTCATCGCCATCAGCGGCGTGACCGATTGCTACCAGCCGGTCGAGCGAAAATTAAAGATCACGCGCGGTTGCCTGGAAGTCCTCGCCGAATTCCGCAACCCGGTCGGCATCGTGACGAAAAACTTTCTCGTCACCCGCGACATCGATTTGCTTTCCGAGTTGGCACGCTACAACGCCGCGACGGTATGTATTTCCATTACTACGCTGGACACGGAGTTGCGCAAAATCATGGAGCCGCGCACATCTCCGCCGGCGGCACGGCTTGAAGCCATCCGCCGGCTCGCGCAAGCCGGAGTTCATGTTGGCGTCCTGATGGCGCCGATTATTCCCGGGCTTACCGATCATGAAATTCCTGCCGTACTCGCAGCGGCCGCCGAAGCCGGCGCGAAATTTGCCGGGCACGTCACCTTGCGACTGCCTCACTCCGTCGCGCCATTATTTGAACAGTGGTTGCAAACGCATTTTCCCGATCGGAAGGAAAAAGTACTGAACCGCCTGCGCGCGATGCGTGGCGGAAAACTTTACGATTCGCAATTCGGCCAGCGGATGCGCGGCGAAGGAATTTTCGCAGACCAGATAGACAAGTTATTTGACGTCGCCCGTCGAAAGGTCGGCATCGTGGAGCGGGGCGGGGGCTTGTCCGTCGAACATTTTCGGCGTCCAGGCGGTGCCCAACTGCAATTATTTCAATAGTAACCCGCGGCTAAGGAGCTAACAGCGCGCGATAAAATCCCGCGGCGTTGCTCCCCGGCAATGTGGTGGTGAGACCGACGGGAGGAATTCTGTTGGTTTGCATACCCGCCCAATTTTGCAAATCCGCCGATAGTTGCACGACCGCGTTGCTCCCCGGCGGACCGTTCAGTCGAAAATGGAACGAACCATCAGCCGTTGTGAAACCGGTTGCAGCCGTGTCGAAGAGAAAGAGCGGGATTCCTTTGATGATCCGGTTTTCTCCGCCGTCCGGGATATAAAGATCGCCATCAGGTCCCACAGCCAGTGCCCAGGGACTGTTGAATCGAGCGGCGCTACCGACACCGTCGACCGCACCCGCCTGGCCGGCGCCATCAGGCGGCCTGGCACTGCCACCGAGCGTCGTCACGACCCAGTTAGTGCCAACAGGTGAGAGCCGGCGAATGGTGGAATTGCCGCCGTCGGACACATAAAGATTGCCGGCACGGTCAATCGTGATGCCTTGAGGAAACAGAAAGCGCGCATTAGCATTTGTCCCGTCAGCGCTGCCGAAAAATCCGGCGCTCCCAGCAATGGTGGTCACGATCCAATTGGTGCCCGATGGCGCGATTTTTCGAATCGTCATGTTTTGGTAGTCCGCCACGTAAAGATTCGTGGCTGAGTCCACAGTAATCCCGTAGGGAGAAAAGAACTGGGCATTTTTGTTGGTGCCATCTGCGCTGCCGGATTGTCCGGCTTTGCCTGCGAGCGTGGTCACGACCCAATTCGTGCCCACCGGCGAAACGCGGCGGATGAGCTGGTTGTCCGTGTCCGCCACGTAAAGGTTTGCGGCAGCGTCCATGCAAAGGCCGTAACAAAACCCAAATTGCGCCGTCTTATTCGTGCCGTCCTTGCTGCCACTGACCCCGCTCCCGCCCGCAATCGTTACCACCGACCAATTCGTTCCGACGGGCATGACTTTGCGGATTTCTTTGTTTCCCGCATCCGCCACGTAAATATTTCCGGCCCCATCGACGGCCAGGCAACTGGGCTGCCTAAAGGTGGCTGAATGATTTGTGCCGTCGGTATTACCACCGGAAATGTCGCCGTTTCCGGCCAGCGAGGTCACCACTCCGTCCCGCGTGATTTTGCGGATGAGATTGGCGCTCTGGTCTCCCACATAAACATTGCTCGCGGCGTCCGTGGTCACACCGAAGGGCGCATAAAACCGGGCCGCTGTCCCTACCCCGTCGTTCGTGCCATAATGCGTGACAGCGCCGGCTATGGTCGTCACCAGGTTTGCGGGCGTCATCATGCGAATCGTGTTGTTAATGGCATCTGCCGCATAAACATTGCCGGCACCGTCCACGGCGACGCCTTCCAACCCGTTGAATTCGGCAGTGGTGCCCACGCCATCCACACTGCCGAAGGCCGTGTTGCCCGCAAGCGTGGTCACGACCCAGTTCGTTCCCAGAGCCGTTATTTTACGAATCAAATTATCCCCGTCGGTCACATAAATGTCTCCAGCATTGTCCAGCACCACGCCGTAAGGATTATAGAATTGCGCGCTGCCATTCGTGCCATTCGCCGTACCGATAAATCCGTTCCCGGCCAATGTGCTCGCGATCCAATTCGTCCCCGACGGCGTGAGTTTGCGAATGGTGGAATTACCCACATCCGCCACAATCAGATCACCTGAGTTATCGAGCGCCAGGCTCCGCGGACCATTGACGAAAGCCCCGAATCGAATGGTTCCGTTCGTACCATCATAATTCCCGGTTTGTCCGGCTGTGCCGGCGATCGTCGTGACCACCCAGTTGGTCCCGATCGGCATAATTTCGCGAATGGTATAATTTCCCGAATCGGCGACAAAAATATTGCCCGCGGAATCAACGGCCAAACCGTACGGCCGATTGAAACGCGCGACGCTGTTGCTGGCATCTTTACTCCCAAATTGATTCGCGCTGCCAGCGAGTGTGGTCACAACCCCGTTCGGCGTCACTTTGCGAATGGTGCAACTGGACTGATCCGCCACGTAAATATTGCCGGCGCCATCCAGCGCCACGCCGGAAGGCGTGTTGAACCGAGCCACGCTGTTGGTGCCATCGGAACTGCCGATGCCGCGTGCACTGCCGGCCAGCGTCGTCACCATCCAATTCGTTCCCTCGCGAGTCATCTTTCGGATCGTGTCATTGAATTCATCAGCCACGTAAAGGTTGGTGGCGGCGTCCACCGCCACACTGGCGGGATTACTGAATCGCGCCTCGGACCCGATTCCGTCTGCATTGCCGGTGCCACCCGGCGACCCCGCAAGATTGGTAAACGCGTAAGGAGTATAAATGGACTGCGCACCGGCTGTACCAGTGAGCGTCAGCATGGCGGACGCCAGCAACGACGGCCAAATCGTGTTCTTCATAATTCATTATGCCGCACTGCGGCGGAATAGCATGTCGCAGGCGATTCTCTAATTGTTTACAGCGGGGGATTTCGGACGCGATTCTCTCACGCAGCCGAAAACTCTGCAAACGTTTTGCGGATGCGCGCGTTGCGTAAATTCGAGAATGCAAACGGAAAAGTACGGACTCGAAGCGCAGTCCGATGCCGATGCGACACGCCTGGGTCTGAAAGCAGGTCTTGTTTCTATTTGCACCTCGCGGCAATCCCGGTACTTTTCACGGATTCATGTCTTACGAAAAATCGATCACCACGCTTGAGCGTCATTTTTTGGACCGGCGCAGCCCGCACGCCAATCCCGAATTCAGCTGGCTGCTCTCCGGCATCACGCTGGCGACCAAAATCATTTCCGCGCAAATCCAGCGCGCCGGCCTGGTGGAAATCATGGGCAAAACCGGCCGCGTCAATGTCCAGGGCGAAGAAGTGCAGAAACTTGATGAGTTCGCCAACGACACCCTGGTACGTTGCCTGGGTTATCGAGGAAACATCGGCCTGCTGGTTTCCGAGGAAGACGAAGAACCGCACGTCATCCAGGAAGCCGCCACGGGGAAATACATCGTGCTGTTCGACCCGCTCGACGGCTCCAGCAATATCAACGCGAATGTCTCCATCGGCACCATTTTTTCAATTCTCGAACGACGCCCGACCGGGTTGGGCAAAGAGGTGATGCAAAACATCCTTCAAGCCGGGCACAAACAAGTGGCGGCGGGTTATGTCGTTTATGGCAGCAGCACCGTGATGGCTTACACCGCGGGCGACGGCGTCCACATGTTCACGCTGGATCCCTCGATTGGCGCATTTGTGCTCGCGCAGGAAAATGTGCGCATGCCGGAGGCGGGCCGCATCTACAGCGTGAACGAAGCCTATCGCAATACGTTTCCGCAAGGCATCCAGCGTTATCTGGATTGGGCGAAGGAAGCCGGCGATTACAGTTCGCGTTACATCGGCTCGCTGGTGGCGGATTTTCACCGGACGCTGATTCGCGGCGGAGTGTTTCTGTATCCGGCCACGACCAAATCGCCGGAAGGAAAACTGCGCCTGTTGTACGAAGCCAACCCCCTCGCCTTCGTGGCTGAACAGGCGGGCGGCGTGGCTACGGATGGCAAGCAACGCATCCTCGACATTGCCCCGCAAGCGATGCATGAACGCACGCCCTTAATCATCGGCAGCAAGGACGAAGTCCAGCGCGTCCTCTCGTTTTAACAATCCCCGGTAGGGCCGCGATGTGCGCGGCCCATAATCCATCCCGTGCGCATAGCGCGGGATGAAAGTTCGTAGTTCCGCGTTTACGCGGTTCGACGTCGGTAAGTCCGGACCGCATAAATGCGGAACTACAAACCACGTTTTAACTTGGCCACCGCGCCATTCTGATAAATGCTGGAGGCAGTCAAGGCCATGACGAGCACGCAGCCTCAGCAAGATACCGTTCCGCACGCCGCCGCGAATTTCACGCCCACGCACTGGAGCGTCGTGCTCGCCGCCGCCGGTTGCGCCGATTCCACCCACGCCCGCGATGCGCTCGAACGGCTTTGCCGCAATTACTGGCTTCCCATTTACGCATTCGTCCGACGCCAGGGCCACAGTCCGCACGACGCCCAGGATTTGACCCAGGAATTTTTCGCGCGTTTGCTGGAAAAGAACTATCTTGCCCGTGCTGACCGCGAGAAGGGCCGATTCCGCTCTTTTCTGCTCGCGTCCGTAAAACATTTTCTCGCTAACGAATGGGACAAGGCCCAAGCGCAGAAGCGCGGCGGCGGGCGCATTCTCATCTCGATCGACGCCGAGCTCGCGGAAAATTCTTTCGGCATGGAGCCCGTTGACCTTCTGACCGCTGATAAAATCTTTGAGCGGCGATGGGCCTTGGCGTTGCTCGAACAAGTCCTGCGCCGCTTGCGCGAAGAATACACCCGCGACGGCAAAGAAAAGCAATTCGAACAACTGAAGGCGACGCTCACCGAAGCCAGCCGATCGCTTCCGTACGCAGAAATTGCCACGCGGCTCGCCACCAGCGAAGGCGCGGTGAAAGTGGCCGTGCACCGGCTCCGGCAGCGTTACCGCGAACTGCTCCGCGCCGAAATCTCCGACACCGTGGCGAACGCCGGTGAAATTGACGACGAAATCGGCAATCTTTTCGCAGCGCTGGCAAACTAGTCTCCCGAGTCGCAAATAACTGGTATAATTGTTCGACCTTGTTCCCGGAATAAAACTTCGTCTGCGTGTGGGCTGAAAGCCCGAAATATGATAGCCCAGAGCAACGCCCTGAGTAATATTGAACCAAGACCCCGAGCCCTGAAAAGACCGCCCCCCTCCTCCATTCTCCCAAATGGTTGGAGTATTTTGATAATGCTCTAAACCCTATTGTCAGACAGCCAATTCGACTCAATGATTGCTCCATGAAGATTTCGCGCTACTCCTTTATTGTTCTGCTGCTGTTGCTAACGGCCTGTTCCACATGGCGGCCCAAAGCGCGCGATCCTTCAAAGGCAATACAAGTGCCGGAAACTGTCCTGATCACTTACCGCGTCAAACCTGGAAAAGAGGCTGAATTCGAGCAGGCATTATTTCAAGCGTGGGAAATTTATCGCCGTGAACACCTGGTTTTCGCGGAACCCCATTTAATTGTTCGTGATGCCGAAAAAAGTGACAAACCGCATGTAGTCGAGATTTTTACGTGGATAAGCCATTCCGCGCCCGAAAATGTTCCTGATTCCGTGAAGTCTCTCTGGGCCGAGATGCAGGCGTTGTGCGAGCCACGCGATGGCCACAGCGGACTTGAGGGCGGCGAAGTGGAAATACTCGCGCCCCAAACCCGATAAACGGCTAGAGCGTTTGCCGATGGAAATTTCTCTCAACGTGTGCGACCTGTGCTTATGAAAAAATTAACCTCCGCCCAAATTAAAACCGCCGTGGCTTCCGTGCCGGACTGGAAGAAAAAAGGCTCGGCGATTACCCGCACGTTCCAATTCAAGGATTTCCCGGCCGCGATCAAGTTCGTGAACGCTGTCGCCAAGCCGGCCGAAAAAGCCAACCACCATCCCGACATCGATATCCGCTGGAACAAAGTCACGCTCACTTTGTCCACCCACGATGCCGGTGGATTGACGAAAAAGGATTTTAGTCTGGCCAAGCAGTTTGACCGTCTCTAGTCTGCGCCTCGCCCGGGAAAGCACTCGGTGGTCACAAAATCCGCGCCCTGGGCGAGATTTATGGCAACGAACGACATTCAAGAAGCGCAGTCACTTTTCAAGAAGCATTTCAACCAGACGCCAACTCACACGGTGAGCGCGCCCGGCCGGCTCGAGTTGCTCGGCAACCACACCGATTACAACGACGGGCTGGTCATGTCCCTCGCGGTCGACAAATACATTATCGTCGCCTCCTCACCGCGAACCGACGGCAAAATCGAATTGGTGTCGTCGGCATTTCCCGAACGGGAAATTTTTCCGGCGGACGAATTGAAAAAGAATCCCGCCGCGTCCTGGGCCGATTACGTCAAGGGCGTGCTGGACCAATTACGGAAGCGCGGTGTGAATTTCAACGGTTTCAACGCGGCCATTCACGGCACCATCCCCATGGGCGCGGGCATGAGCAGCAGCGCCGCGCTTGAAGTCGCCACGGCGCTCACCGTTCGCAAGCTGTATCCCTTCGGCCTGTCCGCGACCGGCCTGACACCGCCGCCCCAGAAAAACGCGAAGGGCGAACTCCCTCCGGCTTCGCAGCCCGAGAAGCTCGAATTCGCGAAAGTCTGCCGCGCGGCGGAAAACCAATTCGTCGGCGTCAATTGCGGCATCCTCGACCAGATTTCCTCGCTGTTCGGCAAAGCATCGAGCGTCATTGATATTGATTGTAGTTCGCTGGTCGTTGGCAATTCCCCGATGCCGGGCGAAGCGGTCATTGTTTGCAATTCCGGCGTCAAGCATGCGCTGGTCGGTGGCGAATACAACGAGCTTCGGCAGAACTGCGAGAACGCTGCCAAAAAACTGGGCGCGAAATTTCTGCGAACCGTGGACCTTAAAACCGTTGAGGCCAACAAATCAAAACTCACCCCGCGCGAATACGAGTGCGCTCGGCATGTGGTCAGCGAAATCGCCCGCGTCGTCGCCGGCGAACGCGCCTTGCGCGAAGGCGATCACCAGCAGTTTGGCCAGTATATGTTCCAGAGCCACGAAAGCTCGCGCGATTATCTCAAGAACAGCACGCGGGAACTGGACATTCTGGTCGCGCTCGCGCGCAAAGCCCCCGGCATTCTTGGTGCGCGCCTGACGGGCGGCGGTTTTGGCGGCGCGACAATCAACCTGGTTACCCATCATCAAGCCGCTTCGTTCATGGATTTCATGTCCCGCGAATACGAAAAGCAAACCAACATCAAAATGACCCCGTTGGTCTGCCAAATCGTTGACGGCGCCGCATAGTGACACGGGCGTCCCGCCCGTGAGTTCCTGGTCTCCGATTGATACGCACGGGCGAGACGCCCGTGCCACTACGCTTCCCGCAAACGACGTTGATTTGAACGAATCCCGTGTGGCATCGGTCTAATCCTTCATGGATGTCAACACTCTCCGTGACCGCGCCCACGCGCTATGGCGCAAGGAATTCCGCCCGTTGCTAATCACCGCCCTGGTCGTGTTTGCGGCCCGCTCGTCGTTTGCCGATTGGAACACCGTGCCCACCGGTTCGATGAAACCAACCATTCTCGAAGGCGATCGCATTTTCGTGAACAAGCTCGCGTACGATCTCAAAGTGCCGTTCACCACCGTGCACCTGGCGGAATGGAGCGCGCCGCGCCGGGGCGACATCGTCGTGTTTTATTCGCCGAAGGACGGCACGCGCCTAGTGAAGCGAACCGTCGGTTTGCCGGGTGACACCGTGGAACTGCGCAACGACCAACTGATCATTAACGGCGAGCCGGTCGGCTACCAACCCATCGCGGAGGAATTACTGGGTGACGTGAGCGCAACCGACCGCGCCAATTCCGTCTACGCCTCGGAGCAATTGCCCGGCCGCTCGCACCTGGTGGCCGGCATCCCCGCCGTTTCCGCCTGGCGCAACTTCGGCCCCAGCACGGTCCCGGCGAATTGCTATTTCATGATGGGCGACAATCGCGACAACAGCTTCGACTCCCGCTATTTCGGCGCCGTGCCGCGGAATCGGATTGTTGGACGCGCCACGGCGGTGGTGGCGTCGCTGGATTCCGCGCATTATTGGCATCCGCGCTGGGACCGGTTTTTCTCTTCGTTGGATCACGACTCAAAATAGTTCCTCAAAAACGCGCTTGTATTTTTCCCGCTGCTGCGGGAAATAAGACGCGTGAAGCGTCTTTCCTCCCTGTTGGTCGTGGCCACCTGTGGTCTGATGGTGCTCTCTACTCGCGCCGCGGATGCCCGCCGCGATTTTCTCAAACTCATCGAGCGCCCACGCGTCGATCTGGCCCCTAAGGTGGAAGAACCGTCCACCACGAACGGCCTCAAGCTGTATCATTTCTCATTTGCGGCCGACGCTCGACAACGCGTTCCCGGTTTTTTGCTAAAATCAGCGGATTCGCAAGGGCGCCGCCCGGTCATTATCGCATTGCACGGCACGGGAGGAAGCAAGACGGATATGCTTCGACTCTGCCGGCAATTCGTGGCGCGTGGCTTCATTGCAGTGGCGATTGATGGCCGCTATCACGGAGAACGCAGCCCGCTGGGCAAAGGTTCCGCCGAATATGAGGCGGCTATTCTTCGCGCGTGGCACGAACCGGGTGAACATTCTTTTTTCTATGACACCGTCTGGGATGTCATGCGGTTGGTGGATTATCTTGAAACGCGGGATGACGTGGACGCAAAGCGGATCGGACTCACAGGCATTTCCAAAGGTGGGATTGAAACCTATCTCGCCGCGGCGATGGACGAACGAATCGCCGTGGCTGTGCCGTGCATCGGTGTGCAAAGCTTTCACTGGGCGCTCGACAATGACGCCTGGCAAGGCCGCATCGGAACCATCCCAAATGTTTTCAAGGCCATTGCGACTGAGTCGGGCGCCAGCAATGCGGCCGTGGTTCAGAAATTTTATGATCGGGTTGCGCCTGGTATTTACGGCGAATTCGATGGCCCCGCCATGCTTCCGTTGATCGCCCCCCGTCCGTTGCTCGTAATCAACAGTGACTCCGACAATCACACGCCCCTGCCCGGTGTCAATGAATGCATCAAGACCGCCCGGCGCACGTACCACAACGCGGGAGCTGATGCTCAATTGGCGGTGCGCATCCAGGAACATGCCGGACATCAGGTAAAGCCGGAATCCGAGCGCGAAGCGATTGAATGGTTTGTGAAATGGCTGAAACCCTGACTTTCCTGAACTATGCCCTACCCGCCGTCCGTGCCCCCAGCGAAGAATTCTGGCCTCGCCATCTGGAGCCTGGTATTCGGAATTCTGGGACTCGTGCTCCTATTAGGATGCATCGGCATTTTATTCGCCATCCCGGCGGTTATTTGCGGCCACCTCGCTTACGGTCGCATAAAACGTTCGAACGGCACGCTTGATGGTGAGGGCATCGCGCTGGCCGGATTGATTATCGGCTATATCAGCATTGGCCTCTCGATATTTCTAATTCCAATGCTGGCCGCCATCGCCATTCCGAATTTTGTCAAAGCACGGGATACTGCGCAGAAAAATGTCTGCATAAATAATCTGCGCACGATTGACGCGGCCAAACAGCAATGGGCATTGGAAAATAAAAAGACCGGGAACGACGTGCCAACCCCGGCGGACCTTGATCCGTATATCAAAGGCGGTTTTGCTTCGCTCCATTGCCCGAAAGACGGCGTCTATAATATCAATCGCGTCGCCGAGGCGCCGACCTGCTCCATTACCGAGCACGTTCTGCCGCTCCTGTCGGTTCGCGACGAACCCGTCCAGAGCGGTCCGGGCTCGAATTGGATCGGGCAATTAAACCCCTCCGGGCCATTCCGAGGACCGCTCAACTCGACTAACGCCCGTTTTCATCTTTCAACCAACCAACTTGCTCAAATGAAGGAATCTCAGGAAAAGAATTTGTGCAGCATCAATTTGTTTATGATTAAGAACGCGAAGCGGATTTGGGCGACGTTAAAACATGAGCCGCCGACAGCGGTTCCCACGGAGGAAAATCTCCTGCCTTATCTGCCGAACCACAAGTTTCCCGAGTGTCCGACCGACGGAACTTATACGATTGGACCGGCCGGCGAAGATCCGACTTGTTCCGTTGCAGGCCATGGGCTCCCGCAGCCTTCGACCGACCGACCCGCGCCATCATTGCCCAAATAAATCCATCTGCGGCGGCGGTGCCAATGACTTGAGCTTGTCGCGGTCCTGCTGACGGCGTTGGGATTGCCGCACCGTGCCTTCGGGAGTGAGTTCAGAATCTTCGAGATTGCGTAGGATTTCTTTCGCGCGTTCCAGGACTGGTTTTGGCACGCCGGCCAGTCGCGCCACCTGGATGCCGTAACTTTTATCTGTGCCTCCCTCCACGATTTTGCGCAGAAACACGATTTGATCGTGCCATTCGCGCACAGCCACATTGAAATTTTTCAAGCGCGACAACCGCCCCGCAAGTTCCGTCAATTCGTGATAGTGCGTCGCGAACAATGTCTTTGCGCCGACCTGGTTGTGCAAGTGTTCCACAATGGACCACGCGAGGCTCAGACCGTCGAACGTGCTGGTGCCGCGGCCGATTTCATCGAGCACGATGAGGCTGCGCGGGGTGGAATTGTTCAAAATATTCGCCGTTTCGCACATTTCCACCATGAACGTGCTTTGGCCGCGCGAGAGATCGTCGCTCGCGCCGATGCGCGTGAAAATGCGATCCACCAAATCAATGCGCGCCTCGGCGGCGGGAATGAACGAGCCCGTGTGCGCCAGCAACGCGAGCAATGCCACCTGCCGGATGTAAGTGCTCTTGCCCGCCATATTCGGCCCGGTGATGAGTGCAATTTGCGGAGCGCGGTCTTCAGACCGCTTTGCCGCCGCGTCTCTTTCGGATGTGGAAGCGGGCTGAAGCCCGCGCTCCATGGAACACAACCCCGTATCATTCGGCACGAACCGTTCCTCGCTTAAATTCTGTTCCAACACCGGATGCCGCCCGTCGCGAATGTTCAACACGCCCCCGTCCTGAATCTGCGGCCGGCAATATCCAAACAACCGCGCGGTTTCCGCGAACGCACCGAGCACATCCAGTTGCGCGAGCGCGGCGGCGGTGCGCTGAAGCTGCGGCAATTGCGCCAGCACTTCCTCGCGCACACGCTGGAAAAGTTCGTATTCCAGTTTCACGCTGCGCTCCTCCGACCCGAGGATTTTGCCCTCCATCTCCTTCAACTCGGGCGTGATGAATCGCTCGCCGTTGGCAATCGTCTGTTTGCGGACGTAATGCGGCGGTACTTTGTCGAGGTTTGATCTCGTGACTTCGATGTAATAGCCGAAGACGGAATTAAACCGCACCTTAAGCGATGCAATTCCCGTCCGCGCGATTTCGTCCATCTGCAATTTGGCAATCCAATCCTTGCCGCCGCGTTGCGCCGTGCGCAACTCGTCGAGATCGGTGCTGAACCCGTCGCGAATGATGCCGCCTTCCTTGATGGCCAGCGGCGGCTCGTCCACAATCGCGCGCGCAATCAATTCCACGAGGTCAGGCATTTCCGCCAGTTGCGATTCCAATTCACCAAGCAGGGCAGGCGTCTCGCCTGTCTCTATCTTTTTCTCTTCCAGAATGGAAAAATCTCCTGAGGTATCTTGAGACCGACTGGCAGCCTCTCCTACCGTTTGCAAAATCCCCTTCGCCGCCGGAATTTGCTCCAGCGCTGTTCGTAATGAGACAAGGTCCCGCGCGTTCCCGCTGCCGGAACTTAAGCGGCCAATCGTTCGTTCCAAATCGCGCACGCTCGCGAGTTGCGCGCGAAAACCCTCCAATGCCGCGGAATTTTCCACGAACGTTTGCACCGTCTCCTGCCGCCTTCGAATCGGCTCGACCGCCGCCAGCGGCTGCGAAAGCCAATCGCGCAATCGCCGCGCGCCCATGGGCGTGACGGTGCGATTCAGCGCGCCGTAGAGAGAGGCCGTGCGCGGGGCGTCGCGATGCAGCGGCTCCAGGATTTCAAGATGCCGCAGCGTGGTGTAATCGAGCGCAAGAAAATCATTGCGGCGATAAAACGAAAGCCGTGTCAGGTTGGCGACGTCCCGCCGGAGGTGTTGCGTGAGATAATGCAGAATACCACCCGCCGCGCCGATGGCCGCGTTGCGTTCCTTCAGCCCGAAACCGTCCAGCGATGTCACCTTGAAATGCTCACGCACGGTGAACAGCGCGGTTTCCGGCGCGAAGGTCCAGTCATCGTAACCGTTCAGAATCGGAAATGCGTCGTGCAGCTTGTCCCGCAACGAAGCGTTTTCGCCGGGGTAAATAATCTCCGCCGGGCGCAATCGCTCCAGTTCAGTGAGCAGCGCGGTTTCATCCTCCAACTCCGTGGTCATGAAATCGCCCGTGGTCAGGTCCGCCAGCGCGAGGCCGAAGATTTTTCCGACCGCGCAAATCGCCGCGAGAAAATTATTCCGCTCCGCCGTGAGCATTCGTTCGTCGAAATGCGTGCCGGGGGAAAGGATTTGAGTGACCTCGCGTTTGACGAGCTGGCCGGGCCGGGCTTCCTCCACCTGGTCGCAAATGGCCACCTTGCGCCCCGCGCGCAGGATCCGGCCGATGTAGGCGTTGGCCGCGTGAAACGGGATCCCGCACATCGGAACCACGCCGCGTTTGGTGAGCGCGACATTCAACAGGCCCGCGCCGGCCTGCGCGTCCTCGAAAAACATTTCGTAGAAATCGCCAAGACGGAACAGCAGCAGCGCGTCTTTGGGCAGTTCACCCTTGATGCGGCGATACTGCGCCATCATCGGTGTGAGTTGCGGTTCGGCGGCCATGTGGGCAAAACGTTAGGCGGAAATTCTTTTCACGTCGAAACGATTTTTTCCGAAACCTTCTAAGAACTTTTCGCCCGGCGTGTCGTTAATAGGGATATCATTCGTAGGAACCGACGTGAGGAGGCTCTAATTTCGCCTGATTCCGAGCATTGGAATGAGCCAGCGATAATATGGATGGCAAAAGCGTTCTAAAGGTTCTCCCTCCCCTGCGAAAAGGAGAGCGCCGGGGTGAAGGTGGGCTTGCCAGCCCATTCTAACGGGAGCATCCTCCGACATACGCCGTCTAATGGGAAGGACATTATGAAATTGGAGCTTATTTTCGCATTAACGCTGACTTTGGCAGCTTCCGCACCCGGCCAACCCGCCGCCGATTCCTCGTCGGAGTACGAAACCAACAAAACGATCGCGGAGAAATTTTACGCCGACGGCTCCTACGCCAGGGCGCACGAGATCTATGCCAAAGCGGAGGCAGACAAGCTTTCGCCTGACGAGGCGCGGTGGGTGGCGTTTCGTTCCGCCGATACCCAATGGCGTTCCCAAGCCTCAACCGACAAAGCCGATACCACCAAACTGGACGCGGCGCGCAACGATCTCGAAAAACAAATTCGCGACCTGACCCGCGAGGACCAGCACGACCGCGTCTGGACCGAGGTGCAGGAATCGTTGGGCGATTTTTTTTGGACGCGGCGAAACAATTACAATTGGGGCGAAGCCTGGCCGCATTACCAGGCAGCCTTGGATTGGTGGGCCGGCGCGCCGGACGTCGAGTTGGCCCGCGAGCGATACCTCGCAATGGTTTGGCACACGGCTAAACCGCCCGGAGCGCAACAAGACTATTACTTTGGCGGCTGGGGAAATTATCTCCCAATCGATGTCCTCGACAATGCGCTGAAGATCGCTCAAAGCGAAAACGACAAAGCCCATGCGCATTATCTCATCGCGATGACGCTCCAAAACCAGGGCGGCAGCGAACGGCAACTCGCCCGCGTGCCGGAAGAGTTCGAAGGCGCCCTCCTCGCCGGCAAAACCACCGACTGGTATGACGACGCAATCTACAGGTACGGCCAATGGATGATGAACCGGGGACGCATCATTCCGCTGGCGAATGGCAGTTGGCAAAATCAACCGGATTATGTGAAAGCCCTCGATATGTTCCGCCGGATTGTCCAGGAGTTCAAAAAAGGCGAAACGCGTTATTGGGATCAGGCACTGCAACAAATCAAGAGCATCACCGAACCCGAAGTGACCGTCAGCGCAGGCAACGTGTTCCTGCCGGATTCGGAAATTCAATACCAATTGAGCTGGCGCAACGTGAAGACAGTCGAGCTCGCGCTCTATGCGGTCGATTTGAACCGGGACGTGCAAATACCGGAACAGGACTCGAGACAATTGGATTGGTTGCACTCCATTAAAACCAGTTCGCTGGAAAAAATAAAGTCGTGGTCCCGCGAGACTGGCTACAAGGGCGATTACAAGGGGGGCAGTGAAAACGTCCGTTACGATGCCAGGCTCAAGCCCGGCGCCTACCTCATCGAGGCCAGCGGTGGCGGCGTGCAGAGCCGGGACCTCATTCTGGTGAGCGATGCGAGCGTCGTCTTGAAAGCCTCGAGCAAGCAGGCGCTGGTTTATTTTTGCAACGCTCTCGACAGTTCCCCCATCGGCCTGGCCAAGGTCAAGCTATGGGAAGGTTGGTGGAACTCGCGTGAAGGCAAATGGCACACGCGCTCCCAAATAAAGGATGCCGACACCAATGGCATTGCGGTTTTTGACCTGGTGAAGCCTGCCGATAACAACAACGTTCAATTATTCGCCAGCGCCGTCCGCGATGAACGCCAGGCATTCGCGCTGAATAACTCGTATTGGAATCAACGAAACGAAACGGACCGCTGGCGTATTTACGCCTTCACCGATCGTCCCGCGTATCGCCCGAAAGAAACCATGAACTGGAAATTCATCGCGCGGCGTTACGACGGCTCGGTTTATTCCACACCGACGGAAGAAACAATTCATTACCGCATTTCTGCTCCGGACGGTTCGGTGGTAAAAGAAGCGGACGTGACATTGAACACGTTCGGCAGCGCCTCTGGCTCCCTGGATCTGGCCGAGACCCTGCGGTTGGGTGAATACCGCGTGGCTTTTTTGAACAAAGACAAAACCCAAAACCTCGGCGGGGCCACCCTGTTTCGGCTCGAAGAATACAAGCTGCCCGAATTCAAAGTGGAGGTGAAAACTCCCGAGGAAAACGGCCAGAAGAAAACCTTTCGCGTCGGCGATAAAGTCGAGGTGAGCATCCAGGCTGATTACTATTTTGGCGGGCCCGTCTCGGACGCCGGCGTGGAGGTGCTTGTTTACCAGAATCCGTTTTGGCACACGTGGCACGAGCCTCGCCCCTACCCATGGTTGTATGGCGACCTCGATCAGGTCGATTCTCCTTATGGTGGGTTTGAAGGCCGGCGCATTCGCTATTACGGCGGCGGCCAGCAAATCATCAAGCGTGAAACCATCAAAACCGACGCGACCGGCAAGGCGATGCTCACGTTCGATACACCCGAGAACGCCAGCCAGGATTTCGAATACCGCATCGAAGCTCGCGTCACCGATTCCTCCCGCCGGGAAATCACCGGCAGCGGAAACGTGCGCGTGACGCGGCAGCATTATTACGTTTATGCCGAGCCGGAACATTGCCTTTACCAGCCACAGGACAAGGTAACGGTGAATTTCAAGGCGCTCGATGCCAATGAGCAGCCGGTGAAAACGGAAGGCACGGTCAAAGTGACTCGTGATTACTGGTACGAAATCTGGCTCGCACCCGATGGCCATGAAGTCAAAGGCGACGACCTCAAAACGCTCCAGGCGAAAAGCAAAATCTGGCCGCCATCGCCCGAACGGCCCGATCAGAAAAGCTGGCGATTGAAATTCCGCGGCTACGAACACGATGACATCCTGACACGCGCGATCACGACGGACACGAACGGCGAGGCGCATCTCGAATTCACGCCCGAACGTGAAGGTTATTATCGCGCCGCCTGGACCAGCGATGATGCGTATCACGAAACGATTTACGCAACCTTCACAAATCACATCACTGCCGACACCACAGTCTGGGTTTGCACGGACCGCAGCACGGACCTCGGTTATCGCCACGGTGGCGTGGAAATCATCGCGGACAAGGACACGTTCCGCGTCGGCCAGGTCGCGCCGGTGATGCTGGTATCGCGCACGCCGGACCGCTACGTGTTGTTCAGCGTCGAGTGCGAAGACCTTTACAGTTATCAACTCGTGCATCTCGACGGCACGGTCAAACTCGTCAACCTGCCCGTGGAAGAAAAGCATGTGCCGAATGTCTTTCTGAACGCCACGCTGGTCGATGACCGGCAGATTTTCACTGATTCAAAACAAATCATCGTCCCGCCCACGAAAAATTTCCTGACCGTGGATGTGAAGCCGGATCATTCGCAATATCAGCCCCGCGATGAAGGCACGTTTCTCGTCACGACCAAAAACGACGCCGGCAAACCGGTCTCCGCCGAAGTCGCCTTCGGGCTGGTGGACCAGTCGGTGTTTTACATTCAGGGCGATTACGCCGGAGATCCGCGGCAGTTTTATTTCGGTGAGAAACGCCAGCACCCGATTCAAACCGCGGGCACGATGAACCAAAAGACCTACACGAAACTGGTACTCGGGGACAACGACCAGCTGATCGATGACCGAGAACTGGTTCGGCAAAAAGAAATCGATCGCAATCGCAGCGATAATTTTTACCGGGATGTGGCCAGCCTGGATAACTTGGCAGACAAAAAAGATTCGTATGTCACTTTCGGCGGTATCGGAGGCGGAGGAGGAGGTGCCGGGCCGACCATTTACAGTGAGGGTGCATTGGAACAGGCAAACATGGCCATGCCAGCAGCAGCGCCGATGCCCGAGATGCCCGTCAGCCGCCTGGCAGCAAAGGCATCCGCCGGGGCAAGAATTGCGGGTGTGAGCGGTCTCGGAATGGCTAAGTCCCCCGCTGAAGAACTGCCTAATGTCGTCGTCCGCAGCGATTTCCGCTCCACCGTTTTCTGGCAGCCGGACATCGTCACGGATAAAAACGGAACCGCGACCGTGAAGGTGAAATATCCGGACTCGCTCACCGCGTGGAAAGCCACGGCGCGCGCCGTGACCGGCGTGAACCAATTCGGCATCGCCGAAACGACCACGCAGACGAAACAGCCCCTCATTGTCCGCCTCGAAGCGCCGCGGTTTTTTGTGGTGGGCGACCTCTGCGCGGTCTCCGCTGTGATTAATAACAATACTGAGACGGCAATGACCGTGTCCCCTTCGATCACGGCGGATGGGTTAACAGTTTCCGGCTTGTTCGTGAATGGCAAGTTCGTGAAAGGCGAGCCTGGACCGATCGAAGTTCCTTCCAACAGTGAGCGGCGCGTGGATTGGGCCGTCTCGGTTCAGCAATCTGGCGAAGTGAAAGTCAAAGTCGTTGGTGTGGCCCGCTCAGCTAAGCTGACCGACGCCATGGAAAAAACCTTCACCGCTTACGAACACGGCATCGAAAAGTTCATCGCCAAATCCGGCAAGGCGCGCGGAAGCGACATCGCGGTGAAACTCGATTTGCCGCACGAACGAAAACCCGGATCCACGGCATTGTCCGTCCAGGTCACTCCCAGCATGGCCGTCACCATGCTCGACGCGCTGCCTTACCTCGCGGATTACCCGTACGGCTGCACCGAACAAACCATGAGCCGTTTTCTGCCGGCTGTTATCACGGCCAGGACGCTACGCGATCTCGGCCTGCAGCCGGAGGACGTGATGGGCCGCGCCTTTGGCGGCATTGAAACCAATTCCGCCGCCGCCACGCATCCCAACGGCAAAAAGAACCTCGAACAGTTGAACGACATGACCGAGGCCGGCTTGAAGCGGCTTTATGATTTCCAGCACGGCGACGGCGGCTGGGGCTGGTGGAAGGAAGGCGACAGCGATCATTGGATGACGGCTTACGTGGTGTGGGGTTTGTCCCTTGCGCGCGACGCCGGCGTGGAGGTCAAGCAAGACGTGCTGCGCCGCGCGGCAACTTATCTGGATGAACATCTGGTCGAGGAGGAGGAAAATCCCGACATGCAGGCGTGGATGCTCCATGCCTACGCAGCCTATAAGCATGGTCCGGGATCGCCCGGGAAATTCACCGGCAAGGCTGAGGATAATTTGTGGAACCATCGCGACGCACTGAACGCCTACACCCGCGCGCTCTTCGCCTTGGCGGAACACAACCTCAACAATTCCGCGCGCGCAAAAACATTGGTGGAAAATCTCGCCAACGGCGTGAAGCACGACGACCACCCGGATACCTCCATACTAATCCAACCCGCAACCCAAAACTCCAAACCCGAAACCATCCAAGGAACGGCGCACTGGGGCGAGGACGGCGTCTACTGGCGTTGGTCGGATGGCGGCGTGGAAGCGACGGCGTTTGCCTTGCGCGCCATGCTGGCGATCGATCCGACGAACCAACTTGTCGAGCCGGTCACAAATTGGCTGATCAAAAACCGCCGTGGCGCACAATGGAACAGCACGCGCGACACGGCCATCGTCGTGCTGGCGCTGAACGATTACCTGCGCGCGAGCGGAGAATTGAAAGGCGACCTCGAATACGAAGTGTTCGTGAACGGCAAATCGATCGCCAGGAAAAAAATCTCCGGCGCGGACGTTTTCAATGCGCCGAGCCGGTTCGTGGTGGAACCGAAACTCATCCAGGACAGCAATTCGATTCGCATCGTGCGCAAGACCGGCAACGCGCCGGTTTATTTCGCCGCCGAAGCAAAATTCTTCAGCACCGAAGAGCCGATTACGCCCGCCGGCAATGAAATCTTCGTGAAGCGTGAGTATTACAAACTCGTCGGCCGCCCCACGCTGCTCAAAGGCCTGGTTTACGACCGCGAACCCCTGCGTGATGGCGACACGGTCAAGAGCGGCGAGCGCGTGCAGACCGTGCTCACGATTGAAGGCAAAAATAATTACGAATACCTGCTGTTCGAAGACCTAAAACCCGCCGGACTCGAAGCGGTGGAAATCCGCAGCGGCGAATCCTTGTATGCGCGGGAACTGAAGTCCGGCGCGGTGACTCGCAAATTCGCCACCAACAACGCTCCCGCGCCGCAAACTTATCTCGTGAGATCGGGCGACACCCTCACCAAAATCGCGCGCGCGAATCGCACCACGGTGACCGCGCTACGCCAGGCGAATAATCTTTCCGCGGCGCCCATCCGCACCGGCCAGCAGCTCATCCTGCCGCGCCCGGCCGAGGCGACGGATTCCGATTACACGGGCCGCACGCGCTGGGTTTACCAGGAATTGCGCGACCGCAAAGTGGCGTTGTTCATCGATAAATTGCCGGAAGGCACCTGGGAATTGCGCTACGATTTCCGCGCCGAAGTTCCCGGAAAATTTCACGCGCTGCCGGTCCTCGGGCAGGCGATGTATGTGCCCGAGATTCGCGCCAACAGCGCGGAGTTGCGGATAAACGTCGAAGACGCGGAAAAATAGAAACGAGGTCCCTATGAGAAAAGAAGTGAACGGCTGGCGTTCTACATTGTCCCTTGTGGACAGCAGGATCGCTGATGGAGTGGCACAATTCCCGCTCGTGTAAACAGTTGCCCGGTTCGTTACGCTGGGGCAAGGTAGTGTCCGAATGCCTGTACCTGGAGAAGAGCAAATGTCGTTGCGCCCGGGCCGCTTTGAATACAAGCGGCTGGCGCGGGCTTTGCTCATTTCCCTGATCATCCATTTGTTCTGCTACGGCGGCTACGAATTTACCAGGAAAGTGCTTCCCGGCTGGCTGGAACGCATCAAATTCCTCGCCGCGCTCGCTCATCGGTTGGAGGAAAAAAAACAAACTCCGCCGCCTCCGCAACAGCCCACCCAGGTGCCGCTCGTGTTCGTGGAAGTGAACCCCGAGACCGCCACTCCTGAGCCGCCCAAGGACGCCAAATATTATTCCTCGCACAACTCGAAGGCCGCCAATCCCGACACACAGGCCGATACCGACGCTCCTAAAATCACCGGCGAACAGGAACACGTCGCTAAAACCGAGGACGCTTCGCGCAAGTTCACTCCGCTGCAACCCGCACCACCGCCGAAGCCGGACCAGGTTGCCAAGGAAGACAAACCCGCCGAACAGGCCAAGCCCAAACCGCCCGTAGGCGACCTCGCGATGGCCAAGCCCACCCCCGCCTTGCGGCCGGACACCGGCACCGCCGAGCAAACCCGTCCGCGAACGTTGACCGAGGCCAAGATGCGCCAGCAGCAAAACAACCCGATACCCGGCCAAAAAATGAAACAGGAAGGCGGCGTGAGGCGGCACCTGCAAATTTCTTCGCTTGATGCCAAAGCCACGCCCTTCGGAGAATATGACCGCGCCTTCATCGAGGCCGTGGAACAGCGTTGGTTCGATCTGCTGGACAGTCGGCAATTCGCGCTCGACCGCACCGGAAAAGTGGTTTTGCAATTCCGTTTGACCTACGATGGCCGCATCTCGGACATGGAAATCGCGCAGACGACCGTGGGCGAAACGCTCGCTTACGTTTGCCAGCTCGCCGTCACCGACCCGGCGCCGTACGAAAAATGGCCCAGCGACATGCGTCGTGAAATCGGCGATTCACGAAACATACAATTTACGTTTTATTATTAGCACCCATTTAAATCACGGAGCGCGGCTGTGCGCGAAGCGCCAGCCGCGGCAGGCGGCAAAACGTCCGTTGCATACAGGGCGCTGCGGCTGGTCTTTCAGATACAGCCGCGCTCCGTTTCGTCATTTTAACACGGGCGCCTTTTGAACGGACGGACCATAAATCAGTCACAGGAAAAACATGGAATACATCGTATACATTCTACTCGGCCTGACTTCGGTGGTCGGGCTGGCATTCGTCGTCGAGCGCGGCATCGCGTTGCAGTGGCGCCGCGTCGTGCCCTCGGAAATCGAAACCGCCGTTCAAGCATGCAAAACGCCGGAGGACGTTCCCCTGTTGCGCCGCGTTTGCGAACAAAAACCGTCGCCGCTCGGGCGGCTTCTCTTGCAAGCGTCGGAACATCTCGACTGGCCCAAGGCTGAAACCGAAGCCGCGCTGCAAACACTCGCCCGGCACGAAATCGTCCGCCTCGAACGCGGCCTGGTCGTGCTTGAAATCATCGTGGGCATCGCTCCCCTGCTCGGCCTCGTCGGCACCATCGCGGGCATGATGACCCTGTTCGGCGACCTCGGCCAGACGGGTGTGACTGAAGCCGGCAAACTTGCCGCCGGCATCGCCTTGATCCTGCGCGCCACCCTCTGGGGACTGCTCATCGCCATCCCGTCGTTGATTACCTGGAGCTATTACAGTAAAAAAATTGAGATCATCGCCGTCGAAATGGAAACCCTGTGCGACCAATTCCTCCGCCGCCAATACCAGGAAGAAAAGGAAGTTACCGGGAAGGAAGCCAAGCCCGCTAAATCGGCCAAATAGATAACTCGTTAAATGAACCCAATCGCTTATTTGACTCGTTTAACTCATTTAACGAATTACTGATTTAACGAACCCCATGCATTTCCATGTTCACAAACGTCGCCAGGCTCCCGCGGTCATCATCGTGGCGCTGATTGACGTATTGATTGTGTTGCTGATTTTTTTGATGGTGACCTCCACGTTCCGGCAGCAACCAGCCATTCCGTTGGCCCTGCCGCCTTCGACTCAGGCCCAAAAGCCGGGCTCGAGTGAAAACGCGCCTTTGATCGTCAGCATCGACAAAAAAGGAGCGCTGCGAGTCGGCACGGATGCGCAACCCATCACGCTTGAACAGCTAAAAGCCGCACTGCAGGCCCAAGTGGAAAAGCGGCCGGGTCTGGTGGTGGCCATCAGCGCCGACGAGAGTTCACCCTTGGGCGAATTCGTGAAAGTCTGGGACGTGGCGAAGGAACTGAAAGTCAAAGCCGTAAACTTGTCGGCCAAGGAAATAAAACAGCCGTAATAGTGGCACGGGCGTCTCGCCCGTGCGAACCAAAACCAAGTGCTACCGGCATCCTGCATGCCGACGAGAGGCGGCAAAACGCTTTCGAAACGCACGGGCGGGACGCCCGTGCCACTAAACACCTACTTAACCAGTTCTTCCGCAATCTGCACCGCGTTAAGCGCCGCGCCTTTGAGCAATTGATCGCCGGAAACCCAGAACGCCAAGCCATTGTCCAGCGCGCAATCCATGCGGATGCGGCCCACTTCGCAATTGTACTTCTCGGAAGTGAACAACGGCATCGGATATTTTTTATTCTCCGGCTCGTCGATGACGTCGAGACCGGGCGCTTTCCTCAGCACCGCGCGCGCGGCTTCCACCGTCACCGGCTTTTCGAACTCGGCGTTCACGGCCACTGAATGTGAGCGATAGACCGGCACCCGCACACAGGTCACGCTGGCATGAAACTTGGGATGATGCATGATCTTGCGACCCTCATTCTCCATCTTCATTTCTTCCTTCGTGTAGCCGCTTGGCAAAAATGAATCCACGTGCGGCAACACATTGAAAGCGATTTGATGCGGATACACTTCCATCGTCGCCGCTTTGCCCGCCACGATTTCCTCCACCTGCCGCTTCAATTCCTCAATCGCCTTCGCCCCCGTGCCGGAAACGGCCTGGTAACTGGCGGCAAAAATGCGTTTGCAGCCGAACGCCTGGTGCAACGGGTACAACGCCATCAACGTGATGGCCGTGGTGCAATTCGGATTAGCGATGATACCCTTGTGCAATTTGACATCGGCGGCGTTAATTTCGGGAACCACCAGCGGCACGTTATCGTCCTGGCGGAACGCGCTCGAATTATCCACCACCACACAGCCGGCCTTGGCCGCGATGGGCGCGAATTCCTTGGAAATGCCGCCACCCGCGCTGAACAAAGCGATATCGATGCCCGCAAAAGAGTCCTTCGTCAGCTCCGTAATCGCGATTTCCTGCCCCTTGAAGGTCAATTTTTTACCGACGGAACGCGCTGAAGCGAGCAACGTCAGCTTGCCCACCGGGAAATTGCGTTTCTCGAGGGTCTTGATCATCTCGACGCCGACTGCTCCAGTCGCGCCGACAACAGCCACGTGCGGGTGTTTGTTCATAAATACAACAAAGGCCGGGAAATATAGCGAATGCGCGCTTGGTGTCAACGCAGCGAGGTATGTGGTAGTGCTTTAATTTGAAATCTGCTTTTCCTTGTCAAATTACCGCCCGGCACAAAACTAAATTCCAATAATATGCGCTTATTGTTTATAATCGTAGGCTCTCGCCCAATGGTTATTCTGGCATTGGAATCTTCGTTCAAATGCACCATTAAAAATCACTGAACACATGCCGTCTATAATTACATCGCTTTTGGAGCATGGTATGGGCACGTGTATCTCACCCATAATTCGATCCAGTTCTTCCATCGAAATGCTCCGCTTATTGTTCCCATTCCAAAGCAACGTCTCGTCTTCACGCGATGCAACGCGAACTGGAGAGGGCCACATAAAGCGCATCACGCATTGTATGGCGTCGGGATTACTCAAATTCGTGCTAAATGCACTAAAAGGAGCAAATAAAAGCGGTCCGGTATTTGTTCCAAATATAACGAAACAATCGCCTTGGTCGAAATCCAAAGAAGCGGTTGAGCGCCATTGTGCTCCTGCGAAACCATTTGTTGAAGAAATAGAAATCCAAACGAACGCCTCCAAGGATTTTATGGGCTGCTTCAAGGGGCCGTTGTTTATTGCAATTTGTTTAGCCTGCCATATATCCACGGCTGTCCACGCCGCATCGCCTATTTCTACCGCGATACCAGCCATTAATAACATCCACCCGATTTCTGATTGTAGCCTCAACAAACGAACTGCGCGCGCGATTTTAGAGGGGTATTGCCGTTCTGCCTTTTCCGCATCTTTTTCAACCCACAGTCCCAAAAAAACAATCATGCCCCCGACACAAGCTATTAGTGCCGGGGCAATTGATGAGGATTTAAAAAAAGAGAACCATGATCCCAGCGAAAAAACTATTAGAATGGCCGCGCTCATCCCCTTTGCTGTCCTGCTCGTCTTTCTCGCAGCCTTTGCAATTAATTTTAGGCAGACATGCCGAGACCGTTGACTTTTAGAAGATGTGTGCAATTTCCCAAATCGAGGTGCGTAAATGAGGAGCAAATCCGCGTTCCTTACAATCGCGGATTGAGAGTCCGAGGCCCGCCGCATTCATCTTTGTTACTAAATACGTGTATCTTTTTGGGCCGCCGATAGCAAGGCTTTGCCCTTCCCATTGACACAAATGCTATAAAAGTCGCAGCAAAGGAGGGCAGAAAGGAAAAATGAAAACGGGAGCCAGGCATTTTCGAGCTCGCTGCGAACACGACCTGTCGGACCCATCGCGCTCACCCATATTCCACCATCGCAAGCAATTGATTGAAAGTGTTTTCCAGCCCATTCCAGCCTATTCCACGGGGTATACCCCAGTATGGGCGTCTCAGAATTTTTGGAGCTTGGAACTTGGAACTTGGAACTTTTCAGATCAGAACACCCGTCATTCGCCACCTTGCGGAAGCGCAATTTCATTCGTCTCCATTCCACTCCAATTCGCGATGGCTGAAACCTTTTACAACCTTATCCAACCAAAACGTATGGGGGAGGGGGTCAGCATCTCTGCCACCAAGCACGACCAATGCGAAAACCCGAAACCCGAAACCCCAAACTCGAAACTGCTTTGAAAATAGACTCGAAATCCCACGCCCTCCGTTCCAAGTTAATGCCATGTCTGTAGTCAAAAAAACGATCCAGCTCGGCTACGATTTGCGCGTGTTTTTCACCGAACACGCCTTCGACGCCGCCAATCTCGTTTTGAAACAGGCCATGGCCGGCGAAAAAAACGGCCAGACCAAAAAAGTCCTCCTGGTTCTGGACGAATCGCTCGCGCAAACCCAGCCCGCGCTGGCGCAACAAATCGAGAATTACTTTTCCACCCATTCCGACGCGCTGAAACTGGTTTGCCCGCCCCTGGTGATCGAAGGCGGCGAGCGGACAAAAAACTCGGACTTTCATGTCGCCGAAATTCATTCGCAAATTGACCGGTTTCACATCGACCGCCATTCGTATGTTGTCGCCGTCGGCGGCGGCGCGCTGCTCGACATGGCTGGCTTTGCCGCGGCCACGGCGCATCGCGGGATACGGCACGTCCGCATCCCGACCACCACCTTGAGCCAGGCGGATTCCGGCGTCGGCGTGAAGAACGGCATCAACGCTTTCGGGAAAAAGAATTTCATTGGTGCCTTCGCGCCCCCATTTGCGGTCGTAAACGATTTCCAATTGCTCGCATCGCTTTCCCCGCGCGACCTGCGCGCGGGGTATGTCGAGGCAGTAAAAGTGGCGCTCATCCGCGACCGCCAGTTTTTCGAGACGCTCGAGCGCGACGCCGACGCCCTGCGGGATTTCGAACCGACGGCGATGCGGCAATTGATTCGGCGTTGCGCGGAGCTGCATCTGGAGCATATCGCGACTTCCGGCGACCCGTTTGAATTTGGCGCCGCCCGGCCGTTGGACTTCGGCCATTGGTCGGCGCACAAACTCGAGCAACTTTCCGAATACCAGGTCCGGCACGGCGAGGCGGTGGCCATTGGCATTGCGCTCGATGTGATTTATTCGCGCATGATGGGCTTCCTGGACGCGGCTTCCGCGGAGCGCGTGCTGCAATTGCTGGAAATCCTGGGCTTCGAATTGTTCGCCAGCGAATTGTTGCACGCGAATTCGCAAAACTCGTTGCTCGTGCTGGACGGCCTCGAGGAATTTCGCGAACACCTCGGCGGAGAATTAACCATCACCCTGCTCCGGCACATCGGCAAGGGTTTTGAAATTCACGAAATGAATCTGCCGAAGGTTATTGAAGCACTTTACGAATTGAAACGGCGGCATGAACAAAACGGCCAAAAATTCATTCGCGCCACGGCGTCATGAGACGCACCGCCGTCATCAACGTCGTCGGCCTCACCGATGCGCTCATTGGCGAGCACACGCCGCGCATTCGCGAGTTCGCGGCGCGCGGAGACAAGGCCAGCGTTGAGCCCGCATTTCCCGCGGTTACCTGCACTGCGCAGTCGACTTACCTGACCGGATCCACACCTCACGCGCACGGAATCGTGGGCAACGGATGGTATAACCGTGAATTGGCCGAGGTGCAGTTTTGGAAGCAATCAAACCACCTGGTGCAGGGGAAAAAGCTATGGGAGGAATTACGCGAGCGCGACCCGAAGTTCACCTGCGCGAAACTTTTCTGGTGGTACAACATGTATTCCACCGCGGATTTCTCGATCACACCGCGCCCGATGTATCCAGCGGATGGCCGCAAGGTTTTCGATATTTATACGCAGCCGGGAAATATCCGTGAGGAAATTCAGCGTGATCTCGGGAAATTTCCTTTCCCAAGTTTTTGGGGCCCGGCCGCGGGCGTGGATACGCCGCAAGGTTCAGCGGATGCGGTGTCGCGTTGGATTGCGGAATCGGCCAAGTGGATTGAAAACAGACATCATCCCACGTTGAGCCTGATTTATTTGCCGCATCTGGATTATAACCTGCAGCGGCATGGACCTTTTGCAGACGACGACGCCACGAGTCCTCCTTCAAAGACAGAGGGAGCGGAGTCTTCTCACGCCAACTCCCGCAGGATAAATCCGGCCATTCATCGAGACCTGCGCGAAATAGATTCCATTGTGGGCGGACTGATCGATTTTTTTCAAAAGCAAATGGTGCAGGTCGTTTTGCTCTCTGAATACGGCATCACAAATGTGAAGAGGCCGATTCACATCAACCGCCTGTTTCGTGAATCCGGCGAACCTTGGCTGGCGATCCGTAATGAGTTAGGCCTTGAACTTCTTGACCCGGGCGCGAGCGACGTCTTCGCAGTCGCCGATCATCAAATTGCCCACATCTATTTAAATAATCCGTCTCTGAAAAACAAAGTGAGGTCGTTTTTGGAGCGTGCTGGCATCGGCACTGTCCTCGGCAGTAAGGAGAAAGCCGAACTGGGCATTGATCATCCGCGAGCCGGGCATCTCATTGCTGTCGCCGACGATGACGCCTGGTTCACGTATTACTACTGGATGGATGACAAGGTCGCACCCGACTTCGCGCGCACGGTCGATATTCATCACAAACCGGGCTACGACCCCGCGGAACTGTTCCTCGACCCGAAACTCTCGAACCCGAAACTGAAAATTGCCTGGCGTTTGCTCCAAAAAAAGCTGGGCTTTCGGATGTTAATGGATGTGATCCCCCTCGATGCCACGCTCGTCAAAGGCTCGCACGGCGCAAGACCTAAGAACGTATCCGACTGGCCAGTAGTGATTACCGAAAAGAATTCATTGCCCCCGAATTCCCTACCCCACGCCGCCGACCTATATCACATCCTGAAACGATGTGTTTTGGATGGGGGATGAATTTAACCGGGCTCCTTCGTTCGCATCCGCATTTTTCTCTGCATTTACACCGGTGCATTTTCGAATTCGACGAGAGAATTCGCGACAAATGCGAAAGGCATTTTTTCCTTTCTCGCTATCTTCTACATTGATAGTTTGCAAGCTTATGGATCGAGATCAGAGTTTTTTCTCAAAAGCGATGGGTTACGCGTGGCGGCGATTTGCACCTTTTGAAGCGTCCCTTCCAGAATCCTCCGCCGAGGAATTAAGGATAATTAGCGAGGTGAAACCCTTTACCATGACGTCGCCGGAGCGGATCTATGGACTCATCAATGCCGTCCGATACTTGATAGGGAACAAAATAGGCGGTGATTTTGTGGAATGTGGCGTGTGGAAAGGCGGCAGCATGATGGCAGTGGCCAAGACACTTCTATCTCTGAATTCTTCCGATCGGGAGCTTCACCTCTTTGATACTTACGCAGGCATGACCGCTCCGACGGCTAAGGACGGAACTCGTTTCGCGCGCGAAACACCGGATCAAATGTTCGTTCAATCAAAAAATCGGGACGGAAGCTCTCAATGGTGTTATTCTTCCCTTGAGGAGACTCGACGAAATATGCTTAGCGTGCGATATCCAGAAGAGAAAATTCATTTTATAAAAGGCCCGGTCGAGGAAACAATTCCTCAGCATGCTCCAACAAAAATTGCTCTTTTGCGCCTAGATACAGACTTCTACGAATCGTCCAAACATGAAATGATCCACCTTTTTCCTCGGCTCGTTTCTGGCGGAGTGCTTCTACTAGATGATTACGGACATTGGGAAGGCCAAAGAGCCGCGGTTGATGAATATCTTACAGAGCACAAAATTTCCCTGCTGCTGAATCGCTTGGACTATACAGGCCGGGTAGGAATTAAACTGTGATTAGTCTGGCCCAGCGTCGAACTGTAGGACGGTATCATGAAAGTTGAAACCTCAACAAAGTTCTCAAAGTCGAAATACGTTCGATTTCTCACGCTACTAGCTGCAGTTTTGGCGGTTTTGTTTTGGAAAAGTTTTCTCTCCGATTTCATCCTTTTTAACAATGACGGTCCATTGGGGGCGGTGCATGCCTCCTGGATGAAACTTCCGCAGGGATTCTTTGGTTGCTGGTATGATCTGAACACAATTGGCGTTAATGCAGGCGCTGCGATGCCTGATTTCACAAACATCAGCCGATGGCTGTTGGGTCCCGTAGGATTCGCGAAATTCGTTATTCCCTTGTGCCTATGGTTTTTTGGTATAGCGGCATTTTTTTTCTTTAGGCGCCTAGAGTTTTCCAACATGACAGCCATTCTGGGCAGTTTGGCTGCCACCCTCACTACCAATTTTTTCTCGAATGCTTGTTGGGGTTCTGTACCGCCGCTCGTCGCGTTTGGAATGGATTTTCTAGCTCTCGGCAGTTTGGTAAAGCGAGATAAACTACCGTTTTGGATCTCTCTTGCGCTTGCCGGCTTGGCAGTTGGTATAAACGTTATCGAGGCGGCGGATATTGGCGCAATTTTCAGCCTACTAATCGCTGCATTCGTTTTATATCAATCGGTGGTGGCAGAGGGGCCGTCCATTTTTGTGCGTGCGACCCGAGGGATTGGTCGCACGATTGTCATCGCCGCATTTGCCGGTTTCATTGCGTCCTATGCCGTGTCCGCTTTGGTTGGCACGAGTATCACGGGCATTGCTGGGACGAAACAAGATGAGCAAACCAAAGCCGCCCATTACGACTTTGCAACCCAATGGAGCCTTCCGAAACGAGAAACACTGGGTCTGGTTGTGCCTGGCCTTTTCGGTTTTCGGATGGATACGCCCGATGGAGGCAATTATTGGGGTGGCATGGGACGCGACCCGGCGTGGGATCGGTATTTCGATTCAAACCGGCAAGGACCGTCACCCTCGCCAAAACAATTTCTTCGTTATACCGGCCGCGGATTTTACATTGGCATATCCATTGTGACGATCGCCTTGTGGGCCGCTTTGCAATCTTTCCGTCGGAAGGATTCAGCATTCACTTTGGCAGAACGTAAACTGATCTGGTTTTGGATTGCCGCTGCGATCGTGGCGCTTCTTTTTGCCTATGGACGATTCGCGCCTTTTTATCGGCTGGTTTATTCTCTTCCGTATTTTTCCACGATACGTAATCCGGAGAAATTTCTTCACGTCCTGACTTTCTCAACCATCATTCTTTTTGGATACGGTGTCCACGGACTGAAGCGCCGATACCTCGATGTTCCACTGGTAAATACTCCGAGTAAGCGGCTGGGAAATTGGTGGGCGAAGGCGCCAGCGTTTGACCGGCGATGGGTCGTGGGAACCGTGCTCGCAATTTTCCTCACCCTTGTTGGATGGCTGCTTTACGCAGCCTCGCGACACACACTGGAGAGCTACCTCACCACTGTGCAATTCAACGCAACATCTGCCGCGCAAATAGCCGGTTACAGCATTCGCCAGGTTGGCTGGTTCGCTCTACTTTTAGTTGCGATCAGCGGGTTGTTGCTCTTGATTTTCAGCGGAGCGTTCGCGGGCAAGCGCGCTGCCTGGGCCGGTGTCTTGATCGGCGCCCTCCTAATCGTCGATTTGGTGCCTGCGGACTTGCACTACATCGTTTTCTGGAACTACAAGGAAAAATATGAAGTCGGCAGCGGGCCCGAACCGATTATCAAGTTCCTGGCGGAAAAATCTTATGAACATCGCGTGGCATATCTGTTGCCGATGCCCATGTCCACGCCGGATCCTTTTGCCTCCTTCAGCGAACTTTATGGTCTTGAATGGACCCAACAGCTTTTCCCTTTTTACGACATTCAAACGCTTGATATCGTTCAGATGCCTCGTACGCCGGAAGATCTCGCGGCTTTCAATGCTGCCCTGCAGGTTGGCATTAAGGACGATGGCCAGGGGCATCTGGTGCTTGACGACAAAACCATGTATCGCGTTGGCAGACAATGGCAATTGACCGCCACGCGATATCTGGTCGGTCCCGCGCCGCTGCTCGATGCAATCAATCAACAGTTTTACACCACTCCGAATCGGTTCCGCATCATTCAACGGTTTGAATTAGGCCCACGCCCGGGTGTCAGCGAGCCCACCCAGTATTCCCAGATCCAAGCCGTGCCCACCAACGATCCCAACGCTCGGTACGCCCTCTACGAATTCATGGATGCGCTCCCGCGTGCGACCCTTTTTTCAAACTGGCAGGTGAACACGAACGGTCAAGCCATGCTCGAACAACTGGCATCGCCATCCTTTGATCCAGCAAAAACAGTCCTGTTACCCACACCTCTTCCGGTGGTGGCAAACCCGTCCGTCACCAACCAGGATTCCGGGAGTGTGAAGTTTGTCAGTTACGAACCGGCGGATATTAAACTCGAAGCGACGGCCACCAAACCGTCCGTTCTCATGCTGGCGGATAGATACGATCCCGATTGGAAGGTCTCGGTGGATGGCAAAAGTGCCGAGGTCTTGAAATGCGACTACCTCATGCGCGGCGTTTACCTGGAGCCAGGCCACCATGAAGTTGAATTTAAATTCCGTTACGATCTCAAAATGCTTTACGTCAACGTCGCCGCAATTCTGCTTGGCTTTTGCCTATTGGGATACGCCATAGTGACAACCCGAAAGAACTCGGATTAATCTGTCTCGCTGAGACAAAACCCGCCCACGTTTACAAACCCGTCGGATGATCCAAAAATGTCCACGGGACTTTAAACTTCCGCGATAAGTCAGCCGCCAGGGCCTTCACGCCGAATGTCTCGGTGGCATAATGACCCCCATAAAAAACATTCACGCCGAGTTCCTCGGCCAGCGCGTAAGTCCAGTGCGGGCCTTCGCCTGTGATGAATGTATCCACACCTTCCGCCACAGCTTGCTTGACGCCGTCGCCAGCACCGCCGGTCACTACACCGATGCGTTCACAAATTTCCTTACCGCCCGGAATCAACAGCGGTTTGGCCCCAAGCGCGCGTTGCAAACGGCCTGCCAGGTCCGCACGGGAAATTTTTTGACGAGCCCTGAAACCAATCGTTCCACCGTGGCTCTCAAAAAATGGCCGCAAATGCCTCAAACCAAGCGCGGCGCAGAGTTGAGCGTTATTTCCCAGTTTAGGATGCTCATCAAGGGGGAGGTGCGAACTGTAAACAGCAAGATTGTTCTCAATGAGCAACCGCATCAGCTCGTATTTTTTTCCGATCCAGGGATGGGACGGTGACCAAAAAAGGCCATGATGCACGATGAGCAAATCTGCCTTGGCCGCAATGGCCAGGCAGACCGTCGCCAGGCTGGCATCGACCGCCGCCGCGATCCGCGACACGCTCCCACGATTTTCCACCTGCAACCCGTTGGCGATGCCGTTGTAGTCCCCAATTTCCTTCGTGCGAAGAACTCGGTCGCAATATTGGACAATGCCGGCGAGCGAAGTTTTCATAATTCCTGCAGGACGCGACGCGGGAAGTCTCTAAATTGCATTTTTTCAATTGTTTGCAGCACCCAAACGGCCGCGAAGCGATAACACCAGATTTCGACAGGCTTGCAAAGTCCTAATCGGAGTTCTGTTTTCGTGGTGAGCCCACTAACGTCCCCGTCGGTGTCGCGAAGATTTTTCATTCCACTTATTGCTTTCCACGCGCAGACTTTTATAGTGCGTTCGTTTGAAGCTGATAAATGAGTAATCCGACAGACGCCAACGACCGCTGGGACATCCAGGCCGCGCGAAATTTGTACAACATCCATCGCTGGGGCGCGAAATATTTCGACATCAACGAAGCCGGACACGTCGTTGCCAAGCCGCTCCAGGACGCGGGAGCGCCAGTAGACATCACCGATGTCATCGAGGAGGCCAAGGGACGGAACCTGCGATTTCCCTTGCTCATCCGGTTTCAGGACATTCTTCGCCATCGCGTCGAGTCCATCAATCTCGCCTTTCGCAATTCCATCGCGGAATACAATTACCAGGGCAAATATCGCGGCGTGTTTCCCATCAAGGTCAACCAGCTTCGCGAGGTGGTCGAAGAAATCCTCGACGCCGGCAAACCTTTCGACTTCGGGCTCGAAGTCGGGAGCAAACCGGAACTGTTTGCCGGGCTGGCGCTGCAAAGCCAGATGGGCAGCCTGATTATTTGCAACGGCTACAAGGATTCCAGCTTCATCAAGATGGCGCTGCTCGGAACCAAGCTCGGCAAAAAAGTCATCATGGTCGTCGAGAAGCTTGAAGAGCTTCGGCAAATTATCTCTGTTTCGAAACAGCTTGGTGTCGAGCCGCTCATCGGCATTCGCGCGCGGCTCTTGAGCAAGGGCGCGGGACGTTGGGCGGAAAGCGGCGGAGAAAACGCGAAATTCGGCCTGAGCACGGCCGAACTTTTGATGGCCACCGAAATGTTGAAGGCCGAAAATATTGGCCACTGCCTAAAGCTGTTGCATTTCCACATTGGCTCGCAGGTGCCGGACATTCTGACCGTTAAAAAAGCCGTGCAGGAAGCAGCGCGCTTTTACGGGAAGCTTTACAAGATGGGCTTCAAAATCGAATACATGGACGTCGGCGGCGGCTTGGGAGTGGACTACGACGGCAGCCGTTCCGCCTTCGATAGTTCGACCAATTATACGCTCCAGGAATACACCAACGACGTCGTCTATTATATCGCTGACGTTTGCAACGCAGAAAAAGTGCCGCACCCGGACATCATCAGCGAAAGCGGCCGCGCCATTGTTGCGCATCACAGTGTGTTGATTGTGGAAGTGTTCGGCGCGATTGAAAAAATTCGGCCGGGTGAAATGTTTCAGTTCGGCGATAATGAGCATGCGCTCGTCAAAGAACTCCTCGACATCAAAAAGAATCTGGGGAAGTCGAACAAGTTGGAATCATTTCACGATGCCCAGGAACGGCGCGAAGACGCGCAGCACATGTTCACGCTGGGCGTGATGGATTTGCCGGACAAAGCCAAGATTGAAAATCTCTATTGGGAAATCAGCAGCGAGGTTGTCCAGTCTTTCAAAGGCCAGGCATACGTGCCCGAGGAAATTCGCAAGCTCGAAGACAGCCTGGGCGACCAATATCTTTGCAATTTTTCGGTTTTTCAATCGCTGCTCGATCATTGGGCGCTGGGCCAGTTGTTTCCCATCATGCCGGTGAGCCGCCTGACTGAGTGCCCCACGCGCGAAGGCACGCTGGTGGACATCACGTGCGATTCCGACGGCCAGGTCAACAAGTTCATCGACCTGCGCGATGTGCGCGATACGCTGCCGATGCACAAGCTCAACACCAACGGCAATGGCCAGCTCGAGCCCTATTATCTCGGTTTTTTCCTGATGGGCGCTTACCAGGATATCATGGGCGACCTGCATAACCTTTTTGGCCGCGTCAATGAAGTCCATGTCTTTCTCGATCCGGATGAAGCCAGTGGCTATTACGTCGAGGAAATCATCGAGGGCAACACCATCGTGCAGGCGCTCGCCGCGGTGCAGTACGATGAAAATGAATTAAAGCGCCAGATGAAGGCGCAAATGGACGAGGCCATCAAATCCGACCGCATGAAACCATCCGAAGCGATGCGTCTGCTGGATGATTACGAAAAGGGGTTGAAAGAATACACCTATCTCAATTTCTGAAATGACGAATTCCGAATGACGAATTCATTTTTTCCCGCCGTTCGGCCTCGATTTTCCATTCGTCATTCGTCATTCGTCATTCGCGATTCTCGCCATGCTTGAGCCTGCGCCGAACCCCGAACTTCTGAAGTCGCTTGGCCGCATGGTCCGGGGTCTCTCGGCGTTGTTTTGGGGATTGCCGGTTTCACTGATTGTCTGCATCGGCACCGCCAGCGCGGGCTGGTTCCAGGTTTACGGCCTGGTTCCCCCTATTGTGAGCACTGGTCTCGTGGCTTTCGGCCTTTGGCAACTGGATTCGTTTCAGAAACAGGAACGCCCCTGGCGCAACGCGCTCGATCGCGCCAAAGTGTTTGCCGTGATCAACGTCGGCCTCAGCCCGTTCGTATTCTGGTGGAACCAGCGGCCGGATTTGTTCCCCTATGGCGTTTCCGTGCGCGTCCTGGCGTTGTCCGCCTGGTTTTTTCTTTTCACCCTCAACACCGTGCTGGTACGGCTCGCAGCGATGCTGCCTGACGAAACCTTGCGCCACGAAACGCGGCAGTTCACGTCGCTGAACCAGACGCTGCTCCTGGCGCTGCCGGTGGTGATCGCGCTGCAAATTGCGGTGGCGCGAGTCCGGCAATGGCCGCCGCAATTCGAAACGGTTCTCGCTGTGTGGGACCGCGGCGGCTCGTGGCTATTAATTCTTTTGACGCTGCTGCCGCTGGCGATGACCATGGCGCTGATTTGGAAAACCAAGGAAGTGATTCTCGACAGCGTTTTCGGCCAGAAATAGAAACCGTCTTAACCGGAGGAATTCAAGTCAGGCTCCACAGTGTTTTTCTCGACAAGGCGACATAAGAATTTGTACGAATCGCTTTTCGCCTATTTCTTTACGAACAACGCCAACGACGCCGTGAAACCGTGCAGGAAGTTTTTTTCGCCAATCGGACCGATCTCGCCGTTGCAGAAAAATCCCGCGAGGCCAATTGGCCCAAACCGGTCCTGCACGCTTTTGGCATCGTGATTAGGGCGGCCAAAGAGCCCCTGGCCACGACCGTTGCAACTGCATAGGCATCCGCCGTAGATCGGCGCATCTTCCAATTCGTGCTTCGCGCGGCCAAGCAATTCCTCCATATCTTCCATCGCGGCAGCGGCTGACCGGCGCTGGAATTGCATCGTCTGGCCCGCCCGCGGAAACGCTCCCACCGCAATGCTCCCGGAACGCGGATCGGCCATCAGCAAATTGCGGATGAGGAAATCGCCGCGATGAAAATCCTCCAAATACTCATTCACCACCAGGCCGACGAAAAGATTATTGCGCGCGATTTTCTGTTCCTGCGGGGTCAGCCGGTTGAACGTTTCCTCCAGGACTTTGTAGGCGGGACGATTGCCGATTTCGTGGATGATATTGTCCTCCACGCGCGTCAGCGTCCAGGTGTCGCCAATCGGCGTGCAGCCCTGCGAAATAACGCTGGCGAGCTTGACGTCGCCCCCGATGGAAATCGCCACGCCGCCCTCCTCGAAGACATCGCCGTTCAAGTAAACCTGGGTGCGTTGTTCGGTGAAATCGCCGCTCGCCAAGCCGCCCATGACCGGCAACGGCGCGTAAGCTTCATTCCAGGTGTTCAACCAGGCTTCACTGTCCAGATGAAACGGATCGATAAACGCGAGCCAGCCGTTGCTCTGATCCGGTTCAATGCCGGTTTCAAGCCGCCAATAGCCGGGGCCGTTGGCTTCCTCAACTTGTTCCTGCGTAAAATGAAATGCCTTGAGGTCGACACCGGGAAGCGCGTACAGGCCGAGCGTCAGGCCCGGATTTTCCTCCACTTCCTCGCTACCGGCGATAAGGCTTTGGCTCGAACAGCCCACCAGGAGTGGAATTTTCGCGTGAACGCGCAGGATTTCGAGAACCTGCTTTGCCTGCGGAAAGAACTTCGGCGACAGGAACACCAGTCCAAGGTTCACTTGGGCCGCAGCGAGTTGAGCGCGTAAATCCGTCGCCCATTTTTGCAGGCCAGCTTCATCGAAATCGCCCGGCCAATGCGCGGCAACTGAAAATTTAGTGGTCACAGAGGAAAGTTAACCAGCGTTCAGAGAAAAGCAAAGTGGAAGGTTGAGATCTGTTCCGTGGCTCGTTAAATGAGTTAAATAAGTCAAATGAGGCAAATAGCTTGCCCGGGTTCGCTCAGTTAACCATTTAACTTATTAACCCATTTGACCCTGCTTTTCTGTCTTCACCTGCGGCCGCGTTTGGCTAGAATCAAGCCATGCAAAAGGTCAGCGCGGGTCTGCTGATGTATCGCATGCGACAAAGCGAATTGGAATTCCTCCTCGCGCATCCCGGCGGCCCATTCTGGAAGGATCGCGACGCCGGCGCGTGGACGATTCCCAAAGGCGAAATTCAACCGGGCGAAGGACCGCTGAGCGCCGCGAAACTGGAATTCGAGGAGGAAATCGGTTTCAAACCGGAAGGTCATTTCATCGAGCTAAAGCCCATCACCCAAAAAGGCGGGAAGATTGTTCATGGGTGGGCATTCGAAGGTGAATGCGATACGGCGTGCATCCGCAGCAACATGTTCCAGATGGAATGGCCACCGCGCTCGGGAAAATTCCAGTCGTATCCTGAGGTAGACCGCGCCTGCTTCTTTCGCATGGAGGAAGCGAAGCGAAAGATTAACCCGGCGCAGATCGCTTTTCTGGAGGAGTTGAAACAGTTGCGGGAGAAGATTTAAGACCTGGGGAATAACTGCACAGGGGCAGGACGCCCATGCCACTAATAACTGTTCACAGAGTTGTAACACAATTTCCAGGCTCGTTACCCTAAGATTAAGAGATGGATTCCTATGACGGGCGAGTGACCGGCTTTGTCCATCTCCCGCGACCGAGTTGCCCTCGGCGGCGGTTGGCGATCGCCTGGCTCGGGACTCCCGCGAGTGCAGTCCGGCTGAAGATAAAAACGCGGCGGTGCGCTACGCCGGCGATGGGCAGTCAGTTTACTGGAAGCTTTAGACAATAAAATTATGCATCAAATCATGTTCACACCGCTGTTCGGCAGCGCGCTTGACTTTGCGTTCAAACAAGCCACGCCCGAAGGCAAGACGACCATCTGCGTGCTGGTCATTCTTTCAATTTTCAGTTGGACGGTGATTATCTCCAAGGCGCGTCAGTTGCTTCGCGCGCGAGCGGCTGGCAAAAAGTTTTTCACTGCGTATCGCGAAACCCGCGACCCGATGGATCTCGCGCGGAAGGGATTGGAATTCGACGGCGCCCCGGCTTACGAACTTTATTATTCCGGCGCGGAGGAACTTGAGTATCAGTTGAAAAATAATCCCGTCCAGGTCGTCACGGTTAAAAACACTGTTCACGGCCCTGCAACTTCCACCGGCCAGCAAACGGACATACTCGCGCGACAAATCACGACCAAGATTACCCCATCGTCCTTTGATTCGGTTCGGGTTTCGCTAGAACGCGCGGCCAGCACGCAGGCGTTGTCGTTGGAAAAAGGAATGATCATTCTCTCCACCGCTGTGGCCGGCGGGCCGTTCATCGGTTTGCTCGGAACGGTTTGGGGCGTCATGGAAACGTTCTCGGGCATTGCCAAAGCCGCCTCCGCCAGCCTCACGGCCATGGCGCCCGGTGTGGCCGGCGCGCTTATCGCCACGGTCACCGGATTGTTCGTCGCGATTCCCGCTATGTTCGCCTACAACTACATGGTCACCAGCATTCGAGCCATCACGCAGGAACTGGATGCCTTCGCCAGCGAATACGCCACGGCGCTCGAACACAAGTACGTCGACAACCGCCCGCTCGCACAGGAAATTCGGGAAGCGTTTCAGGGTAATTACCCGGGAATCCCGGCCGCGGAAAATCAAATCACCCCGCCGTTGGCCGAAAGGCGCGCGGAAACGCCCAAGACCATTCCTCCCTTGTTACCGGAAGCAGTCCAGGCATGAAAAAGTGTTCGCATAGCCATCACCACGCGCTGGCGGAATTAAACATCACTCCGCTGCTCGACCTGGCGTTCGTGTTGCTCGTGATTTTCATCATCACGACCACGCCGATTGTGAACGATCTCGCGGTGGATTTGCCGAGCGCCGCGCGGCGACCCAAAGACCCGAAGCCCAAGATCAATTACGTGACCGTCCAGGATTCCGGTAAGATTTATCTGAACCAGGCCGAAGTGACTCTTGATACCTTGCCAGACCAACTCGTCAGCCTGCGGTTGGTAGACCAGGACATAAACGTCGTCATTCGCGGCTCAGCCAAGACCAAATACCGGAATATTGTAGCGGTCATGGACGCGCTGCAGCAGGCCAATGTGCTTAAAGTGAACCTTGCCACCGAACCATTTGCTGAGGGACCGGCCAAGAAGGAGTAATTTATGATCCAGAAACGAACGAAAAGCAATTCGTCGAAGGTCAACCTGATCATTTCCGCCGTTTTCCACACAGTTCTCGTGGGGGCAATCTTTTATTTCGCGGCGAAGGAAGGGTTGCTCGGGAAAAAATTGAAGGAACTCACGGTGACCATGGAAAAGGTGAAAAAACCGGAGCCGCCCAAGGACAAACCGGAACCGCCTAAGATCGATCAACCGAAACAAGTGGCGAAAGTCTCGGTGCCGCAACCGCAGACCGCAACGCCTCCGCCGCCCGCCGCATCGGATGCCGCGCCTACGGTCGCGCCCGCCGCCGCTGTATTGCCGGCGTTCAGCTTCGATGAAGGCGCGCGCCAGGTGCAGAGCATTTCCAATCCGAACGATATTTATAAGGCGCTGGTTGAGCACACGCTGCGTTCCTACTGGAACCGGCCGGAAGATATGCCGGACGATCAATACGCGGCCAACGTGGAATTGACGATTGATAAAAGCGGTTATGTCGCAGATTCACGCTGGATCAATGGCTCCGGCAATACCCGCTGGGACGACACTGTGAAGCAGGCCGTGGCGCAGTTGAAGGCCATCAGCCGTCCGCCTCCAAAGGGATTTCCAGACAAGTTCACCGTCCGCTTTGACGTGGAAAGCACCCGCACCGAGGCAATTCAACTGGGCATCCGGTGAAAAAAATTTCCAAAGGCCATCATAGTTCGTTAAACGAACTGAACATTACGCCGCTGCTCGACCTGGCGTTCGTGCTGCTGGTGATTTTCATCATCACCACTCCGCAACTCTCGAACGATCTGGAAATGAACCTGCCCTCGCCCAAAACCGAGAAGCCACCCGGCCCGCCGCCGAAGATCAACCGTATCGTCGTGGATGCCGACGGCCATATCACTTTCAACAGCGAGGCGATGGAATTGCCGGTGTTGCAAAAGACGCTGGTAGCATTGAAGGCCGGCGACACCAATGCGACGGTCGTGGTCAAAGGTTCCAGCGACGTGGATTACCAGCGAGTCATCGGCGTGCTTGATGCGCTGCAACAGGCGGACATCACCAAAGTGGGTTTGGCGACGGAGTAAAAGTTCCAGCGGATAAAAGTTTCCTCTTTTTTGCCTATTGCACGCTCCCGCGCGGTTATGCTGAAATCGTTACATGGCTGCCGGTCAACTCTGGCTTTTTGACCCGCCGAAACCGCTCGTGGAACGGTTCGGCGATGAATTCTTTAGCGCGCTGCCGACCGGGCCCGGCGTGTATCTCATGTGCGGAGAAACGGAGGGCGTTTTATACGTGGGCAAGGCGCGAAATCTTCGCAGGCGGCTGAGCAGTTATCGCGTCGCCAATTCCGAACGGCTTCCTCGCCGGACCATCCGACTCCTGCATCACGTGCGACGCATCGAGTGGGACGAATGCCCGAGCGAAGAAGCTGCAAGCCTTCGCGAGGAGCTTTTGATTTGCGTGCTCGCGCCAAAATTCAATGCCGTCGGAAAAGTGTGGGAGCGGAAGGGAAAGTCCCGGGTGCAAAGTGTTTGCCGGGGACTGAGCAAAGCTCAGTTGGTCGCCAAGGCCAGGGAATTCATCCTGAAGAGAGCGGAACCCTCTTTCACCGCGGGGTGAGAATACGGCCAAACACCACTCTGTTTTCGAGGAGAATTCCACGGCCACATTACAAACGGGGGCACGCTTTGTAGCTGCGAAAGCCTTTCGAACCAACGATAAGTTGACATCGTATGAACCCGTTGATAACTATGCGCGGTAGCTCGCAGCGACCGGTCGAAAGACGGATGAGGTCAAAAATGAGAATCACCCCCCCTGCCCTGGCACTGGCATTTGCCATTATTCTTGGGCCCGGGTTGCTTCCTGTTTCTGCCGCTGACGAGGACGGTGTTGCTTTGGGAATTCTCTACGACACCTCCGGCAGCATGAAGGACTCGGTTCCCGACAGCCACGGGTCTTCCTCTCCGAAATATGTCATCGCCAATCGCGCGATGAAAGCCATCGTCAGCCAGATTCAAACGTTCGTGACGAACAGCCCGAGCGGCACGCCGCGAAAAATCGAAGTGGGGCTTTTCAAGTTCGGCCCCGACGGCGGCCGGGAAGTCGTCAAGCTCGGGCCGTTTGATGCAGCCGCGATCCAGAACTTCGCGGACCATTTCAGCACTCCGAATGGAGCCACCCCGCTGGGCAACGCGCTGCGCACGGTTTCGCGGGCGGTGCTCAATTCGCCCATGCCCCGCAAGCACGTGCTGGTGATTACGGACGGTGAAAACACCGTGGGTCCCGACCCGAGCCGGACGTTGCCGTCCATCAATCGCACGGCGGAGCAGCAGCAGGCGTCTATTTTTTTCCACTTCATCGCGTTTGACGTGGACGCGAAGGTTTTTAATGGTGTTAAAAAACAGGGCGCGACGGTGGCGTCGGCCGCGGATGAGCGCCAGTTGAATTCGCAATTGGATTTCATCCTGCAAAATCAGATCCTTCTGGAAAAACCGGCAAAAACAAAGTAACGAGGAAACCCTATGTTCAGAGCTATTAAAAGATTGTTCGTCTGGATGGGATTGATGGCCGAAAAAGCCACCGAGACCGACGCCATTAATGAAGCGATGGTTGAACGCGGCATTCGCGATTCGAAAGCGAAGGCCGACAAGGCGCATTACGCCAATGGCCAGTTGGCCGGGCAGATTGCGCTGCTCAAGGATCAAATCAAGCGCCAACAGCGCCAACGGGAAGACTTGCAAGGGATGTTGCAGGCCGCCGCCGCTGCCAACGACGAGGCCAACGGCTCCGCCTACGCCGAGCAACTCGCCGCGCTCGAACAGGACCTCAAGGACAACCAGGCCCAAGCCGATAATCTCCAGCAACTTTACGAGCAGAACACGCAGATCATTGCGCAGAGCATCCGGGAAATTCAGAAATTCCAGAGCGAGTTCGAAGCGGTGAAAGCAAAGGTGGCCATCGGCCGCTCGCTGGAAGGTCTTTCCGGCATGATGAAAAGCTCGATCACGGAATTGCAGGGCATGATGGGCGGCGAAATGAGCCAGTCCATGCAGCAACTCCGGCAATCCGCCGCCGCGGGCGAAGGACAGATGCGCGCGACGCTGGATTTGGCGAAGGCCATGGGTTCCGATATTTCGCGCCAGCAGGAAATGCGCAAGGCGCGCGGCGCGATGCTCTTCCAGGAATATAAAAAGAAAATGGGCATGGTGCAGCCGGACGCCGCCGCTACCTCGCAGTCCACCCCGGCCCCGACGCCGGAGCGGCAGAAGATCGCGGAGCAATAATTGAACTTGTAGCAGCCGACGTAAGAAAGCTTTGAGTCTTCCCTTGAAAGGAGTTTTGAGCCTCCTTACGTCGGCTGCTATAGCTGGAGGGCGATGGCGAACAAGATCTAAAGCGCTCATCAGTTGATTGCCGTAGTGGAAATTTTGCATTCAAAAAGAGGAACTAAATTATGACTGCCAAAGGAAAAATTGTTTTCACGCTTCTCTTCCTGGCCGTAATCGGCTTTGGAGTTTGGAAATGGTGGGACAAACTCGTGCCGAAACATCCGGTTATGACCCAAAGCGGAGCGGGTACCGCCGCCGGAGACTCTGCCGCTCCCGCATCCGCCACTTCGACTACCGCCTCGGCCAAAGAGGTGGTGGAAACCAAAACGGAAACTCCCAAGCTGCCCGGCGGACTCGCGTATCAGCCCAAAGACAACACGGTGATCGTGGAATTGAGCGAATACGCCGGCTACGCCGGGATCATCGCAGCCAATGGCGGATTGGCGCCCAACACCAACTCTGTGTTCTTCAAGAAACATGGCTTTCTCGTCCACCTCACGATGAGCGAGGAGGAGAGCTGGCCGGAATTGAATGCCGGCAAAATGGCGGCCTCGGCCACCACTGCTGACGTGCTGGCGATTTACGGAAAACAATTCCAAGTGATTGTGCCGGCGCAAATCGGATTCTCGCGCGGCGCGGATGGCGTGGTGGTGCGCAGTGAGATTAAACGCATCAACGATCTTAAGGGAAAAATCCTCGCGACGTCGCAGTTCACCGAGGCTGATTTCTTCATCCGCTACCTGGCGCAGGAAGCGGGCCTGGGAATCAACATGCTGCCCGACCTCAAGACCTCGCCCGACCCGGAAAAGTTGAACCTGATTTATTGCACAGATGCATTTGCGGCGGGCGACCTGTTTTTGCGCGACGTCAAGGAAGGCGGAAATCTGCTGGCCGGTTGCGTGACATGGGACCCGAAGACCACGGAGGTGGCGGACGGCAGCGGCGGACGGGCGCACGTGTTGGCCACCACTAAAAACCTGCTGGTGGTCGCTGATATTCTTATTGTGAACAAAGGTTTCGCGCAGGCGCATCCGGACATGGTGGCGGGCCTGGTTGAGGGATTGCTTGAAGGCAATCGCATGGTGAATGACAACCCGGCGTCGCAATACGATGTCATTGGGAAGGCGTTCAAATGGGATCGCCAAAAGACGCAGAGTGAATTGGCCAAGGTGCATCTGTCGAATTTGCCTGAGAACCTTGCGTTCTTTTCCGGCGCCATCGATGCCGCGGGAAGTTTCGGCGGCATTTATCAATCGGCGGTTTACGCCTATGGCAGCGACCTCATCAAGGACCCGGCGGACAGCGATCATTTCGCGGACCTGCAGTTTTTGAAGGCGATCGACCAATCCGGCGAATTCAAGGGCCAGCAGATTACCATTGCGCCGATTCGTTCGAGTGCGACTGCGCCGGTGGAGACGGACCCGTTGTTGAGCAAGGACATTCATTTCCTGTTCGCGCCCAACTCGGCGAATCTCGACATGAACGACCAGGATAATTCCAAAAGTCTCGAAGCCATCAAACGGTTGTTGCAGGTCAGCCCCGGCTCGACGGTATTGCTGCGCGGGCACGTGGATAATTCCATGGTCGAAGAATTCCGCAAACGGGGCGGCGAGGCCTTCGTTCGCCAGATGGCGCTCAAGGCGGTTGATTTCAGCAAGCAGCGCGCGAATGAAATCAAACGGTTGCTGGTGGAAAAATATAACGCTGATCCCAAACGCCTCGAAGCCATCGGGCGCGGCTGGGAGGAACCTGTGAGCGCGACCGACAATGATCAAAATCGCCGCGTGGAAGCGCAATGGTTCACGCTGGAGTAAGACATGACCATTAACGAGCTCATCCGAATGGCGGATGGTCACCGGCTGGCACTGTTGATTTTTTTCGTGGTGCCGCCGGTCGCCGCCTGGCTCTGTGGCCTGGTCCACCGCCGCGGCAACGGCGGCAACCCGCCGTGGAAATACATTTATTCCGTGCTGGTATACCTGGTTTGTATTCCCGGCCTGCTCGCCTGCGTGCTGACCGGCTACGCGCTGTTTTTTCAACGGGCCGATATGCGCGAGGTAAACCTCGTGATTTACATCCTTCCGATCATCTCGATGATCGTGACGCTTATCTTCATTCACAAAACAGTAAATTTTGAAAATGTGCCGGGCTTTGATCGTATCTCGGGTTTGATGGTGATGATTGGATGCAGCTTCGTGATCGCGCTCGCCATCGATAAAACGCGCATCTGGCTTTTGTTCCACGGTTCCATTGCGATGTTGTTTGTCCTCGCGGCGGGAATTTTCGCGCTGCTTAAATGGGGCACGTACATGTTGTTCCGCCGCCGCGACGAACCCAAACAGCCCGCGCCGAAATTTCCGGCGATGGAATGAAGGCGATGTGTTTGGCGCAAATTGGCGGCGGTCGCAGACCGCCGCTACAAACCCGAATTGCTCACGACGCTGAATTCGGGCACGCTCGCGGGAGCCGCAAATTAAATGGATGACCAGCCGCCATCTTATCGCCGGGAATTTTTCAAAAGCCCGCATCACGCCGCACTGGCGCTGGTGACACTGGGCGGCGGTTTTATTCTCGGCTCCAGTTTTCCGCTCGCACTGGTATTGGGTGCCGCCGCTTACGTACTGGGTTGGGTTTATTTGCCGGACATGCCACTCTTTCGCCATTGGGTGGATCGGCGCGAGCAGGCCGTCCAGGACGCCGACGCGCAAGCGCAGGTCGCGAAATTTGTCCAACAGCGGGATAAACTGATTGCCAGCCTGACCAGCGCGGCGCGCGGCCGTTACGAGGCGCTTGCGGCGGTGTGTCGCGATATCGAAGCGGCGGGTGCGGACACGCCGCTCTCGCCCGATAATCCCGATGACGACCCACGTTTGCGCAAATTGGACGAACTGATGTGGACGTTTTTGCGGCTGTTGAGCATCGAGGATTCGTTGAAGGAATTTCTGGAAACCGAGCGGCGCGAGGATGTGCCGGGCCTGGTGAAGAATGCCGAATCGGAAGTTGCGCAGCTTTCGTCCGAATTTGACGTGCTCAAAGCCAAGGGAACCAGTGTCACCGTTCTGGATCCGAAAGAGCGTTTGCTGGATTCCAAATTGGAGAAACTCGACGTCCTTCATAAACGCCAGGAGCGCATTCAACAGGCGCAATCGAACCTTGAATTGATCTTGTCCGAAGAGGACCGACTCGAGCAGCAGGTGAAGTTGATTCGCGCCGACGCCATGGCGAGCAAGAATGCGGACACCTTGTCGGCGCGCATCGACGCGACAGTGGAGCATCTCGACCAAACCAACAAATGGATTTCCGAGATGAGCGATTTCCGGGACATGGTTGGCGAAATGCCTGATTCCGCGAAGCGCATTGGTTACGCGACGACTGCGCCGCCGGTAATCTCCCCGGTAACATCGCGTCCGCCTATGCGCATGAAAACGAAATGATGACAGGTCCCGTGATAAGTAGCAGCCAACGTGAGGAGGCCCATACTCGTTCCAAGAATGAAATTGGAGCCTCCTCACGTCGGCTACTACGGATTTAAAGGTTCCCCAATTATGCCCTCCACTCCTTCCACCCCCACCCCGCCTGCCCGCCTGCCGCTGCGCGGTTGGGGCCTTGACCTCGCGCGGCGATGGAACGGCAGCACTTATTCCTTGTTCGTGCTGCATGGCAATATTTTCGACCTGTTTCCGGTGCAGGAAAATTCCAGCGTGAACTATGTGCCGCTGAAAACATTCCTGATGCGCCGGTTGTTCCCCGATCGGTCGTGCCTGCTGTTTTACGACATCTCGGGCGGCCTGACTTTCGGCTCGCCGGAAATGCAAAAAATGTTTTTTGAGTGGTTGGAAATTTTCGACAACGTCGAAAACACGAACTTCCATCAGCAAGGGCCGCCCAAAGACTTCGAAGCGCTCGCGCCATTGTTGACCCGATTCTTTCTGAAAGTCGCGGACGATAAGAGCAAATGGAAGGGCGTCACGCTCGTGATTGATTTTCCGGAAATGCTCATTCCGGCCGGCGACACCAGCGCGAGTTTCGACGAGCGAATGAACCTCGTCACGTTCCTCAAATGGGCCGCCGCGCCGGAGCTTGCGCGCATCGATGTGGGGGTGTTGCTCATCACGGAATCGGCCAGCGGGCTGTCTGCCGATCTGCTGCGCAATCCACATGTGGCGCAGGTCCGCATTGATTTGCCGGATGCGGATGAGCGGTTGCGCTTCCTGCAATCCGGCTGGGCAGAGGCGATGGCCGGCGGAAAGGCCGTGACCGAGTGGAGCGATTTCACGGCAGAGGAACTCGGGGCGCGGACCGCCGGGCTGAATCTTTTGCGCATCCAACATTTTCTCGCCGAAACCATCCGCAACGGCGCGCGCGTGACGCAACAAGTTCTCACCGATAGCAAGAAGCGGTTGATCGAGGAATACTGCCAGGGACTGGTGCGGTTCAAGGACCCGAAGCCGGGCGTGAATCTCGATTGCGTGGCGACGCACGTGGCCGCGAAGAAAAAATTGCGCGATCTGGCGTGGCTCATCCGCAATGGGAAGACCGAAGTGCTCGAACGCGGCGTGCTGGTGCCGGGCCGCGTGGGCGTGGGCAAATCTTATCTTATTGATTGCTTCGCGAGCGAGTGCGGGTTGCCGGTGATGGAAATCGGCGAGTTCCGATCGAAATGGGTTGGCGACACGGAGCGTCAGCAGGCGCGGGTGCTGATGACCATCCGCGCGCTGGGGCCGGTGATCGTGGTGGTGGATGAAGCCGACGCCGTGTTCGGGAATCGCACCGAAGATGGTGACAGCGGTGTTTCGAGCCGGGTGTTTGCGGCGTTCGCGGCGCACATCGGCGATTCCAGCTTGCGCGGGCGCGAGCTTTGGGTGGCGATGACCTCGCGACCGGACCTGTTGGCCATTGACATGAAACGACAGGGACGTTTCGGCCTGTGCGTTCCGCTGTTCCCGGCGCAAGGGCCGGATGACGTGGCGGATTTGTTCAACACTGTGGCGCGCTCGCGCAAAATCGCACTCAACGATGAAATCACGGCTTACATTCGCGCCGAACTCGGCGCGCGCCCATTGACGGGTAGCGACGTGGAGGCGGTCCTGGTGCGCGCGCAAGAGCGCGCAGTGCTTGCCGGTCGCGATGCGGATGTGCAACGCGGCGATTTGGAGGGCGCGGTGACTTCGTTCATCGACGCGCTGGATCCGGATTTGCTGGCGTTGCAGGAATTGGCTGCCGTGCTGGCGTGCTCCGACCGGCGCTATCTGCCGGAGCATTACGCGACGTGCGATCGCTCGCAGTTGTTGGAAACTTTCGGCCGGCTCAAACAGCGGCTCGGGTGAACTGAAGTGTAAACATTCAAATTGGGGGGCCTGTTTCCATAACCGGCGCATTGATGACGTTCGAGCGGTTCTCATGGCCGAATTTCCACTGGTAACCCCCTCCCCGAACAGGCACGAATGGCCACGAATGCAGTTGTAAACCGTTGATTCGCAATGGTGATTGGAATTTAGTTTTCCGAGGCCGTGGACGATGAGAGCGAAATGATTCCGATATTCCTGGGGAGGCTGGGGTTCTGTTCCGTTCTGAATTTGCGGGGGCATACCCCCGGCGAAGGGGTTGGAATGGGCCGGAATGCCAAAAAGACCAGGTGCTTTGGACGGAGAAATCTGGGTGGCCATGACCTGCGGGGCGCGGCCGGTATTTCCGCGAACCGAAACTTGCTTAGTCCCCATTTCCATTTGTCCTTTCTTCCCTCCTTTGTCGCGACGTTTATAGCATGGGTGTCAAATGGGAAAAGAAAGCGGCGGTTGGTGGCAACTCCCGTGCTGGCGACGGCGGGGCAAACATTTTTTCTGTCGCCTCTCCGAGGCTTGGAAATTTCCCGCACCGATCCCACGGCTCGCGCCGTGGGCTACCTTCTAACGCTGCTCCGCAGCTATTTCCCACGCTTATAACACGAGATGCACCCCTCAGAGCCCTAGTATTGGCATTTGGAGACGGTTGGTGGCAACGCCGGTATTTGCCACGACCGTTTGCAAACCGGAGATGCTCACTTGCTGCACGCTGCCGTCGGCCATGGCGATGTTGCCGACTTTATTGTGCATTTCGGCAGTCCAACCGCTCAGGTGATTCGTGGTCAAATTCAATATTCCATTTCTCACGGGCGTGCCGTTGGTAATGTTGTGATCGCCGGATAAAATCAACTGTGGATTGGTGTCGTTCGAGACGATGCCGACGAAGTAGCTCAGATTGGAATTGCTGAAGAAAGTAAAATTTGTGGCCGCCATTGTTCGCAAGGGATCGGCTGGGCAAAGTAAAATCCGGGGCGTGCTGAGTTCGTTAGACATGACTTGAAAATGCCGCCAGGCGTTCGGTCCCGTCGTAAATTCCATCGTGCCGCCGTTCGTTCCCGAAACGAACATGGAATAATTGCTGCCGTTGTCGCCTTCCCACACGCGGCAGGCGAGGCCGATTTGCTTGAGATTGTTAACGCACTGGATGCGAATGGCGCGAACTTTACTGTGGCCTGCCGGCAAAAGAAAAATAACGGTCAGAAGGCCAACTATTGCTATTACGACGAACACTTCAACCAGCGTCATCGCGCAATTCCGTTTTTTGGATAAAGTGGTTTTCATAACGTCTAGGGGCCGAGGATGGGCATCTGGAAACGCGTGGTGAACGGACTCGCGTTAGTAATCGACTCGCGCAGGCCGATTGTGCTGACTTGCTGTACGCTGCCATCGGCGAGAGCGATGTTCCCGCATTGTTTGTGCATTTCATCCGTCCAACCTGCCGCGGAATTCGTGGTCAGTTGCAGGATTCCATTTTTTACCGCCGTACCATTAGTCAGATTGCGGTCACCGGACAAGATGCCTTGCGGGTCCGTTTCATTGGCGTCCAAACCGACAAAGTAACTGAGGTTGGAATTGTTCAGGTAAGCAAAGTTCGTGGCCCGAAAGCGGTTCCGGTCGGTATCCGCCGGGCAAATCAAAATGAAAGGCGTGCTGAGTTCGTTGGACAATACCTGAAAATTCCGAAAGACAGTTGTGCCGCTGGTGAATTCCATTGTGCCGCCATTCGTTCCGGGGACGGACATGGGATACTTATTCAAGTGATCGCCCTCCCAGACGTAAGTCCCCAATCCGATCTGTTTGAGGTGTCCCGTGCAGCTAATGCGTAGCGCGCGGGCTTTGGCTCGAAAAAGAGCAGGCGTCAGCACTGCGGCAAAGACGCCGATGATTGCCATGATCACCAGCACTTCAATCAGGGTCATCCCCGCTCCTGTTTTTTTGAAGGAGAAGTTTTCGTAAATCTTACGACCGGCGCCGTGCGCGCCCGCGCGATTTCTTGCGGGAATAAAGATACGCAGCCGCCGCAATCAAAAGCGCAAGCAGCAGCCAGAGCCACCAACTTGATTTGGCGATGACCGTGTGCGCCGCGCCCTGCAGCCAAAGCAATGGCGGTTGGTCTTCGTCAATGGCTGCAGGCGCGGCGGCGGATTGCGGGTCGCTGTTCTCTGCGACCGCGTTCGTCTCCCTGGCGTTTGCTACGATAATTGTCGGCGGCATGGTTATGGCATGAGCCGCCATGGTTGAGCCGGACATGCCGTTCCGAGCTGGTGCGGGCGGCGGAGCCGGCGTGGGGGTATCCGGTCCGGCGCTCGCCGGCGGGCGGGCGCCAGGAGGCCGGGGCGGAGTACCGCTTTGCGAGACGGTCGAACCCGGCGAACCTCCTACGGACAGAGTTATTGCCCCGGCTGATGTGGGAATTCGCACGGCGGGCAAAAAGAAAACGGAATTGGCCACCGTCGCGCCCGGCAAACTTACCTGAACATTGTTCAACTGCTCGACGTGGGTATCGGAGAAAAGAACGTTGCCTTTGAACGAGTGCAGTTCCCTGGTCCAACGCAGCCCGTACGTGCCGCGCACGAGCGAGGCCGTGGCGCTGGCGGCGTTAGTGATATTGCGATCGCCGGCGAGGGTGGTGAGCGATTGATCGTAGTCGGCGTACGCGTTCACGAAATAACTGACGTTTGAGTTCTGGAGTGAATTAAAACTGAGCGCCGGTTCTCGCGTCAGGTCGGCGGGGCAAATGAGCAGCCGTGGAACGACGAGCTCGCCCGCCAATGTTTGCAGATGGCGATAGGAAAAATAAAAGGTGCCGTTGATGTTCAGGCCGGCCATGACAAATTCCTGCGAGCCGCCGTCCGCCACGGGTGTTTGCATCGGGAATTTGCCGCGATGGTCATGGGCGAAAATTTGAAAGGCTGTGCCCATTTCCTTCAAATTGCCGATGCACTGGATGCGTTGTGCGCGGCGTTTCCCCTGGGTCAACGCGGGCAACAGCAGTGCCGCGAGCACGGCAATGATGGCAATGACGACGAGCATTTCGATGAGGGTGAATGCCCGGTTTTCCTGCTTATGCCAGAGAGATTTCATTCGCCGCCAGTTATTAAGCAACCAACGTGCCGTTCTATTTCAGCGCAATTTTGGGCAAATTTGATGAGGCGGATTTGAATAACGAGTGAATTTCACGCGAGTGGCGTGAAATTCATCAAGCGGGAGCGGAGGACTTAACACGGAGGCGCAAAGGGCGAAGACACTAAGGGGAACGCAAATGGATTCGCACGGGCGAGACGCCCGTGCCACTAGGAACTCCTGGCAAGATGACAGGCGGCAAAATGGCCGGGGGTAATCTCGCGCAGCGGGGGAATTTCCGTGCGGCAACGTTCTTCTGCTATCGGGCAGCGTGGATGAAACGGGCAACCAGGCGGCGGATGAATCGGTGAGGGTACATCGCCGGGCAAAATAATACGTTGGCGCTTGGAATCCGGGTCCACGACTGGCACGGCGGAAATCAAGGCCTGCGTGTAGGGATGTTTCGGCGCGCGAATGATGGCTTTCGCTTCGGCCAGTTCGACGACTTTTCCCAGATACATCACCATTACGCGCTGGCTGATGTGTTCAACGACGGCGAGGTCGTGCGCGATGAAAAGATAGGCGAGGCCACGCTGCTGCTGAAGGTCCTGGAGCAGATTGATGATCTGGGCCTGCACGGAAACATCAAGGGCACTAACGGGTTCATCGCACACAATCAGCTTTGGCTCGACCGCGAGTGCGCGTGCGATGCCGATGCGCTGGCGCTGGCCGCCGCTGAATTCGTGCGGGTACCGCTGTGCATAAGTGGCGTCGAGTCCGACGGCCTTTAATAATTCCGTGATTCGTTCGCGCCGCGCGGATTTATTTTCCGCAAGGTGATGGATGTCCAATGCTTCACCCACGATGTCTTCCACGGTCATGCGCGGATTCAGCGAGCCGTAGGGGTCCTGAAAAATCATCTGCAGCTTGCGACGTTGAGCGCGGAGAGCGGCGCCGTTTATGCGCGTGATTTCCGCGCCTTCTAGCGAAACGCTTCCCGCCATCGGCTCGACCAACCGCACGATGGCGCGGCCGAGAGTCGTCTTGCCGCAACCGCTTTCGCCCACGAGTCCGAGCGTTTCACCGGGCGCGATGCTGAGGCTGACATCGTCCACCGCTTTCACGAAGTCGCGGGCAGGCCGGAACATTCCCCGCTTTACGGGGAAATGGACTTTGAGGTTTTTGACGTCCAGCAGCGGCATCACCACCCAAGATTAAAGTTCAACCACGAATTGTTCGAGAGTTAATCCAGCCTGTTCAATAATTCCTTAAGTGTGCCCGGTTTAAGCGGCTTGTGTTGAGGCACGACCACGGTGCGATTGTCTTTGCGCAAGATAAGATGTGACCCGGTCTGACGAAGTTGAATGAAACCAAGACGTTTCAAGGCGCGAACGGCTTCAGCGCCATTGACGTCACGGGGAATTTTCACACGATGGCAAGAACCGGATCCTGAGAAAAATGCAAACGAATGCGTTTCGGGCGCTCTTTTGGTCCGAAGTAACCACCGACGGCATCGGTAATCATGGAATCCAACTCCGCGAACGAATCGCCTTGCGTGGTGATGCCACCGCGCCCTCGCGGGGCATCCCAGCGTGCGACATAACCACCTGTTTCCTGACAGGGTTCGACTTGAAAGGTGATTTCGCTCATGCGAGCAGATTAAGCTGTATGGAGAAGACCGTCAATTCGGCAAACCATTCAACCGATTTCTTCACTTCGCATATAAACATCTCACCCATCGCTTCGGTTCCACTTCAATCAATTCCGGCATGATGGTGGCGCATTCGGGTTTGGCGCTGGGGCATCGGGGGTAAAAGCGGCAGCCGGGCGGAAAATTTCCGATGCGCGGCACATTGCCGGGAATGGCGGTGAGACGCGCGGCGCCCCCGCTCAGTTTCGGAACGGAATTCATCAATGCCTGCGTGTAGGGATGTAACGGTCGCCGCAGCAACTCACGCGCGGGCGCCAGTTCCACGATTTGCCCGGCGTACATCACGGCCACGCGGTCTGCGATGTCGCCCACGATGCCCAAATTGTGTGTGATGAGCAAAATGCTCATGCTGAGACGCTGTTTGAGGTCGCGCAGCAGTTCGAGTATCTGCGCCTGGATGGTCACGTCCAGCGCGGTCGTCGGCTCATCCGCCACGAGCAGCTTCGGTTCGCTCGCCAGCGCCATGGCGATCATCACGCGCTGCTGCATGCCGCCGGACATTTCGAAGGGATAATTCCGCAGGCGCGATTCCGGCGCGGGGATTCGCACGAGTTTCAGCAGCCGGATCACTTCGTCATCGGTCGCTTTTTCCGGACGATGCAGCTTGAGCGATTCTTTGATTTGTTTGCCGATACGGATGACGGGATTCAACGAGGCGCTTGGTTCCTGGAAAACATAGCTGACTACGCCGCCGCGAATTTCCTGCAATTCGCCCGGCGACATCTTCAGCACGTCCCGGCCATTCAATAAAATCTCTCCGCCGACGTATTTTGCGGGCGGTGTCGGGACGAGGCGCGCGACTGAGAGCGCGGTGACGGTTTTGCCGCAACCGCTTTCACCGACCAGACAAACTGTTTCGCCCGCTTCAATGGCCAGCGAGACGCCATCCACGGCGCGAAGGCTTGCCGAACTCGAAAGGAAATCGAGTTTGAGATTTTTTATTTCGAGCAAAGACACGTGTGATTACCAGTTTCAAAACATTTCGCCACTCGCAGCGACAGGTGGCTGGAAAGCCACCCGAACCCGCAGGCAGGAATGCCTGCGCCACGGAACAGGTTCCACCGCCCAGTTACGAATTGCGCGGCATAGCTCATGGGATTAGCTTGCACGCATTATGCGCTGGAAAACAATTTCATTTCTCATGATGGCTTCTTTCCTGGCCGGTTGCAGCAGCACAGTTCCGCATCAAATCACCCCGATTGCCGAGGGAAATCTTCAGGAGTTTCAAAATCGCTCCGCCAATCACAACTCGGTGATCAGCATCCCAACGTTTGAAACCACGACAAATGAAGTCACGGCCACGGTGGCGAAGGCCATCGCGGACGGCAACGCTTCCATGGACCGCATCGGCAAGCTGAGCGGAAGCGAGGTCAACTTCACCAATACCATCCGCGCGCTGGACGACCTGGGCTTCGAGATCGCCTCGGTGGATAATCGGCTCTCGCTTATTCAACAAACCAGCACGAACTCCGAGGTGCGCGACACCACCACGGATGCGCTCAAGGAACTCGAAGGCTGGATGGTGGGAATTGATTATCGCGATGATGTTTACCGCGCGGTGAAGGCTTACGCGGATACGAAGCCCACGCTCAGCGGCGAGGACGCGAAGTTGTTGGTTGAAACGATGCGGGATTATCGCCGGGCCGGTCTCGACTTGCCGAAGAGCGAGCGGGATGAAGTCGAGCGCATGCGCAAGGAGCTTGCCGGCCTCTCCACCGATTTCGACGAGAATATTAACAATGCGAAAAAGGCGATCAAGTTCACCAAGGCCCAACTCGAAGGCGTGCCGGATGATTTTCTCAAGCAGGTCAAAACGGGCGACGACGAATATACGGTGATGGCCAATATCACCTGGCATTACCTCATGCTGTTGGACAATGCGAAACGCGAGGACACCCGCAAACAAATGGTCATCGCGCAATGCAATCTCGCCCGCGAGGAAAATATTCCGTTGCTGCAAAAAATCCTGGGGCTGCGCGACGGCATCGCGCGGAAGCTCGGCTATAAGACTTTTGCGGATTACGACACGGAAACTAAGATGGTCAAAAATGCCGCCACGGCCATCACCTTCGAGGAAAAACTCGAGACCGGCCTGCAACCAAAGCTCGATGCCGAGCTGGAAGAGTTTCGCAAAATGAAGGTGCAGGAAACGGGCGATGCGAACGCAAAAATCAATATCTGGGACTGGCGCTATTTCGCGAATCAATTGAAGATTCAGAAATACAACGTGGATGCGGAGCAATTGCGCGTTTATTTCCCGTATCAACGCGTCCTCGACGGCATGTTCTCGATTTATCAGCGTATTTTCGGCCTGAAGTTTGAGCGGGTCGAACCGCCGTACAAATGGATTGGCGATCTTCAGCTTTACGCGGTCTCCGACGCGAAGACCGGCGAGCCGCTGGGGCTTTTTTACCTCGATATGTTCCCGCGTGAGGGCAAATACCACCATTTCGCGCAATTTGGAATCATCGACGGAAAACTTTTGCCCGATGGGAAATATCAGCGGCCTACTTGCGCGTTGATTTGCAACTTTCCCCAGCCCACCGCGGACCATCCGGCGTTGATGTCGCACGACGACGTGGAGACAATTTTTCACGAGTTCGGCCACGCGATGCACACCATCCTGACGCGCGCGAAATACTCGCGCTTTTCGGGCACCAGCGTGCCGCGTGACTTCGTGGAGGCACCGTCGCAAATGCTGGAAAATTGGGCGTGGGATAAAAAAGTTTTGGACAGCTTCGCCGCGGATTACCGCGATCCCTCCAAAAAGATTCCCGAAGACGTTCTCGCGAAGTTGAAGGAATCGCGGCTGGCGACGGAAGGCTCGTTTTATCGCCGACAGCTTTCGTTTGGATTGATGGACCTCGCGCTGCACACGCAAATTCGGGCGGATAACGCGCAGGGCACGCTTCCGCTTTCGAACAAGGTCCTGGGCGATGTCTTTTTGCCGATGCCGCCCGACACGGCGTTTGTGGCTTACTTCGGACACATCATTGGCTACGGCGCAGGCTATTACGGTTACGCGTGGGCGGATGCGATTGCAGCCGACATGGCGACGGTTTTTGAGAAATCGCCGGACGGTTATTTTGACAAGCAGGCCGGGATGCGGTTGCGCAAAGAGATTTATGAAGTGGGCGATTCCCGCGACGTGAATATTTCCATTGAAAAATTCCTGGGCCGGCCGCGTTCGCTCGATCCGTTCCTGAAAAAACTCGGGATCAATAAAACTTCCGAAGCAGGCGAGCAAAAGTGATTTCCACGACCATGTTTCAGGTTGAAACCAATCCAGCAGAGAATCTGTTGAAGTTTGCTTTCTCCGGTAGTGTCACAACGGACGAAACGGCACGTTGGAGAGCACAGCTCGACGGGCTGTTAAAGCAGTTGCGCCCCGGATTCAAGCTCTTGAGCGACTTCAGCGGCGTGGAATCGATCGATGTCGCATGCGCACCAGACATCGAGTTTGTCATGGAGTTGCTCAATAAGGCAGGCATCGCCAAAGTGGTGAGAGTCATTACTCACCCACGGCAGGATATTGGGATGAGTATCATGTCGCTATTTCATTATCGTCGGTGCGTCGCGATCGTCACTTGCCAGACGATGGAGGAAGCGTTGAGGGCGTTGGCGGATTAAAACGTTTGCCAAAAGAAATTTCCGAAGGGCGTGTAGAAAAAGCGCTCTCTCATCCGTCCGTCTCCTCGAAATTCTTCACAAATCGAGGACGAGAAATAAACGTTCCGCAACATTCGATCTTTTTTTGGGCACGCCCTCAATGTCTGCGGCCACAGGACTTTTTAAACGAACCTTGCTCTGCGGACGATTGCGACAGTTGCCGGCGGGACGCCGGCGCTCCCAGGTGCTATCCAGTCACCGTCAGGTGGGTGATGCGGAAAACGGCACCTTTGGGTTCGTTGGAGAGGCATTCAATTTCCCAGCCGTGCGCCAGGACGATTTGCTGGACGACGGCGAGGCCGAGGCCGGTGCCTTTCTGATGGGTGGTGAAATAGGGCTTGAAGATTTCCTTGCGCCGTTCGAGCGGCACGCCCTGCCCGTTGTCGCGGACTTCCAGAAATGCTTCCGCCGCTTTTCTTCCCGTGACGACCTGGATTTCACCGCCGGTGTCCAACGCCTGCACGGCGTTCAATAGGAGATTAAAGAGCATCTGCCGGAAGAGTTGCTCGTCGGCTTCGATAGTCACCGGCTCGCCCTTGACTTCGAGCTTCACCTTTTTTTCCTCGATGTCGTAATTCAGCGCGCGAACAACTTCCTGGATGGCCGGATGCAGCGGCAGGGTGGCGCGGCGGATTTCGCGCGGACGCGAGTAATTGATGAACTCGTTCAATTGCGCGGTGACTTTGTCGGTTTCGTTGACGATAGCGTGGGATTTCTCTTTGATTTCCGGAGTGGCATCGGCCTGCCGGGAAAGCATCTGCGCCATGCCCCGAATGATATTGAGCGGGTTGCGTGTTTCGTGCGCGAGGCCGGCGGCGGCGAGGTTCATTTCGCGCAAATGCGTGTTGAGTTCGCTGGCGCGGACGAGACGGATTTGCAATTCCGAGGTTCGCGACACCGTCCGCCAGGCCAGGCCGAAGCCCGCCGCGGAGATGCCGGCAAAAAAGAGGATCACGAAACGCAACCAAAGGTCGTTGACGACCACCCCGCGATATTTTTCCGTGGACATCGCGAGCACGAGACCGTGCAGTTCGCGTTTGGTAATCAGAGCCTTGAATTCGTCGTCGCTCATCCGATTCATCCAGGGCGGCCGACCGCGGCCGCGGCGGCCCGGACCTCGCGGTTCGCCGCCATCGTCCGGCGGGGGCGGCGGCCCCATGGAATCATGTTGCGGATCGTGCGGCTCTCGGTCGAAATTTGAGCCAGGGGAAGGTGCATTCTCAGCCGAGTTCGTGGATGGCAGGCCGGCCTGCGGTTCGGGGCGGGGAAAATCGCGGCCGTGCATTTCGTTGGTCAAATCACGGCGACCGGGAAGAACGATGATGGAGTTATTGGTCTCGCCTTCCGCCGCGATACTGACGCCATAGACCGGGTTCACAAAAGTCACGACCTTTGGTCCCCAATATTCGCCTTCCGGCATAGCCGCCGGCGGCGCCAGGTTGGTGTCTCCGACCGACACCACCGGATCGCCGGCGGAGTTCAGGAGAGTGATGGCGACCAACTCACTGGGACGAACAAGTTCATTGGTGCGTCCGTTGACGAGCAGGTCGAGGACCGGTTCGAGCCGGTCCTGAATGACCGCATTACGCCATCGCTGCCCGCGAATGGTGGCGCTAAGAAAGGTAGCGATCGCGCCAGCCCGACCGCGCAGCTCGGTTTTGGCCGCTTCCCGAAAGCGGACGTGCTCTTCCACCTGCCAGCCGAGCACCAGCACCCAAACGGCGAGCAGGAGGCCGTAGATCGTCGTGCTGCGGCGGGAGAGGTCCATGCGTCTTATTTGCTCTTGCCAGGCTTCACGCCATCCAACTTCTTCTCGGGCACCTTGTCAAGGAACCGATCCAATTCCTGCTCGGAATAGGACTTGGGAATCAGCATGTGATTTTTTTCGGTGGCGGCCAAGGCGGCCAGTTGCGAAGGCGCCCCAATGACGTGCGGAGTGAGGAAGATGAGCAGTTCGGTTTTCTGACTGCTGCTGACTTTATGCTTGAACAAGTTTCCGAGCAGCGGGATGTCGCCCAGGATGGGAATTTTGGTGACCACTTCACCGCTGTCATTACGCATGAGGCCGCCAATGACCACCGTCTGGCCATCCGGCGTGACCACCACGGTATCCGCCGAACGCACATCGATGACCGGCGCGCTCACGCCGGCGGAGATGGGGATGGAAATGGAGGGGTCGATGGACGATGTCGAAGGTTGCACAATCATTTGCACCAGGCCGTCGCTGGTGATGAACGGCGTGACTTTCAAAATGATTCCCACGGCCTGGTAGGAAACGGAATTGATGGCGTTGCCGAAGGTGTCATAGCGCACGGCCGTAATGAGCGGAACGTTCTGGCCGATCTGGATGGTCGCCGGCTGATTGTTGCGGGCCAGGATCGAAGGACGCGAGAGCAACTGCGCCTTGCCCGCCTGCGCGATGGCGCGCAGCGTGGCCGTGAAGTCCGCGCCGAGAATGGAATACAAGCCCGCGCCATTCGCGCCGGCGCCCTGATTCGCCAGTCCGAAGGCATTATTGATGGCGTAGGCATTCGTTAAACCGGTAAGATTTGAGGGCAGAATGCTGGTGCTGGTAGTTGTGGTGGCGACATTACCGGCAGAGGTGATGGTCTGGTTGGTGAAAATATTATAGTTGGTCAGGTAACTGCCGATTCTCCCGAACATACTGCTCTGGCCGTTGTAAGATCCCTCGATGCCGATATCCAGGGAGTCGTTATGTGTCACCTCCAGGAAAACGACCTTGATGAGTACTTGCGGCTGGGGATGGTCGAGATTTTTAATGACCTCCATCATTGCCTTGGTGGTTTCCTCATCGGCGTTGATGATGAGATTATGCGTATCGGGATCGACCATGATCGTGGCGTTGCCGACATTTCCGGCCGGATTGTAGGTAGTCGCGGTGGCGGTGGACGACGCGCCGCGGTTTTGATTGCCGCCGCCGCCAAAGAAGCCGCCGAAGCCCTGGGCGTGGGTTTGCAGCGCGCAGAGAATGAGCGCGGCCAGCCCGCCCAGCCATTTTTTCCAGGTCGCAGATTGAATTTTCATAGATTGCCTTTTGATTGATAATTCCCGGATGTTACTGCCCGAAGCGGCCTCCTCCTCCTCCGCCGCCGCCGCCGCCGAAGCCGGAACCGCCGCCGAAACCGCTTCCACCGCCAAAACCACTGCTGCTGCTGCCGAAAGCCGAACTACTTGAGGAGGAGGTTTGATTTTCGCGCTGCATCAGGACGCTGTTCTGCGAGCTTTGGCTGGTCCGGCCGTTATTGGCCTGGAAATTCTGGAGGACTTTTTGCACTTCTGTCGGGTCTGCATTGTCGAGATGAATGACGCTCACGCGCGCGATTTTGGGCGATTCCTGGTCCACCTTGGTGATGAGTTGCTCAATTTCGCTCATCAAATCCTTCGGCGCAGTCACGAGGACTGATTGGGTGCGCTGGTCAGCCACGGCAACGACGTGGGTGTGCTGGCGGATACGGTCGTTTTGGCCACCGCCACCGGCCTGGCCGCCCAGTCCACCGGGCGCTCCGCCGGGTCCGCCGCCACCGCCTCCAAAAAATCTGCGTAAACCGCCGCCGCCGCCGCCGCCGCCGCCGAATCCGCCGAAGCCTCCGAACCGTATCGGCGTGGATTGAGCGTTGTTCTGGCCGCTTTGATCAGCGAAGACGCTGGTCAACAGAGCGGCCACTTCCACCGGGTCATGATATTGCAGATGAAAAACCTGCACTTCGGTGACGTCTTCCGCGCTGCTGTCGATGGCCTTTATGATTTCCGCGAGATGCCGGATGTTCGACTGCGTGTCGGTCACGACGATGGAATTTCCGGCGTCGTTGGCCATGATGGTGGCGGTGGGGGCAATCAATGGAGACAAATCCGTGATCAATTGCCGGGCCGTGACGTAGCGGATGGGAATAATTTGCGTCACCATCTCGTCGTTGTTCGGAATGGATTCAGGATCGTTGCTCACGCGCACCGGAATTTCGCTGTGAATGATATCGGTGCGATTCATGATGCGAAGAATCCGGCCATTGCGAACGGCGGCATAACCGTTTTTGTTCAGAACGGAGTTCAATAACTGGATCGATTCATCGCGGGTGACCGGGTGATTGCTCCAAACATCCACGGTGCCGGAAACGCGCGTGTCGAGTTCAATGATGAATCCCGCCGCATCGCTCAGGTAATTCAAAACTTCATCGATCGGCGCACCATGAAAATTCAGGTAGATGTCGCCCGTGCCGTTCGTGCTGACTTCCGTTGGCGGCACGTAAGCGGAGGGATCGCTGCTCGTCAACGTGCGCTGCGACTGGCGTGAATCGTGGCGGTCCCCATGGCTCCTGCCCCGGTCGCCACCGCGATCCTGATATTGGCGCTGCTGCATATTCATGTTTGGCGCGGGTTGGAGAGGCTGGCCGATTTGGCCGCCTGTACCTCCGGGAAGGGGAGCCGCTTCAACGCCGGCGTCGCCGTTGGCATTGGTGTCCGACATCTCGGCGGGTATGGGAACAACAATGACGTTCGGGGCCGAGTTGTCCGGCACGGGCGCGCCTTCCGGTGGAGGGACCGGCTGGGAATTATCGGAGTCTTGCGCCTGCGCGACTGTGAGCAGCGAGAGGACCGCTGCGCACCCGAGGGCTTTTAGTCTGAATATTTTCATTTTAACTCCTGTTGTTCCTTTTGTCTTTGCTCCATCAGTTGTTTAAGGCGATCGGTAAATTCCGGGCTGGAACCCGTGGGAGGCGCGGTGGAGACGGCGGGTGCAGCGTCCGTGGAATCATTTTCCGGACCAGGCGCCGGTTCCTGCCGGGAGGACATGCGCCATCCCGAGCCTGATTCGTTGCGCAATTGCGCGCCGACTTTCATTTCAAATTCCTTGCCATTGGCGGCCAGCGTCACGGCGGTGGGGGTGATGTCCTTCACGGTGTAACCGGCGATGGCCGCGCCGGGTTCCAGCACCTTTTTGTATTGTGAGCTGGAGCCGTCAAAAAAGGCGAACTTGCCCTTGGGATAACTCATGGTACCGACCAGGTTGAGGCTATCGACCAATGGACGGGCTCGCTCGTTCGGTCGCGTGCGAACATACCCGGGGGAGCGATTGGGATCAAAAATGTTTCGGCGCGTGACAATGCTGAAGGAATCGAAATTCAGGCCGGAGTCGGTGTTGGTTTGAGCGCCGGAATTCCCTGCGCCGAGACAAACCACCGCCGCCAAAATGGCCAGGCCGGCTTTTAAGATTCGTTGTTCAATGTTCATGAAACTCATCTCGTCTTTTCGTTGGGAGTCAAAACCAGCCCGCTGATCTGCACGCCCAGCGCGAGTTGCATGCCCGTGTTGTCGCGCGAGGACAATTCGACGGATTGCAGCTTCAACGCCATGGGATCCTTTTCGAGATCGTACAAAAACTGGCTGACGCGCTCGATGCTGCCGGAGGCGTCCACGCGGCATTCGAGGGTCTTGTAAGTCGAGTCCGAGCCCTGTTTCCACTGGGGAGTCACGGTGTTGATGGTGATGCCGCTCAACTGCGACCAATGATTGAGGCCGGTAAACAATTGTTGTTCGGCCACGGTGGTGTTGTTGGTCAGCGCGCTCGCCTGCATTTGCGCCCAGCGACTGCGGATGGCCCCCTTGCTCTTCTGCAACGACTCGCCATTCAGGACATCATTCCGCAATTGTTTAATGCGCGCCGAGCGCGTATTCCACAATTTCATCAGCGGCGGGGTCACGATTTTGTCGAGGGCCAACAGCGACACGGCGGTGATGGTGAGGATGGTGAGGAATTGCTGGCGGTTTTTAATTTGCACGGGAGCCTCCTTCGCTGCATTGGATATCCATGGTGAATTGAAGCGCGGGCGAATGGCCGCGAATCTGCGTGACTTTGACGCCGGCGATCCCGGGATTTTTTTGCAACTGGCCCTGCACCATGAACAGCGATTGCATGCTGCGCGCGGTGCCCGAGCAAATCACAGTGCTCAGGTCGCGAATCTCGACGGTCTTGGCCGTGACGGCGCCGTCTTCCGGAAAGGCCAGGGTGATCTGCTTCAATACGGTCAACCCGCGAATTGAATCATCCGCCCACGGGTGATACTGATCGAGCTTGGCCTTGATGCCGTTGAGTTCTCCGACCTCGCCGGAAATCTGTTTCCAGCGCGATTCCCAGGTGACGAGTTGCACTTCCTGATACAAAAACGCTCCGAGCAGAATGACGAGCACGATAGCGGCAGCGCCGATGGCCTGACGGGCTTTTCCGCTGCCGTATTTGCCGGCGAATTCTTTCCAGGCCGGGACTTTCGGCGGCAGGAATTCGATAAAGGTTTCGCGGCCAGCCAGAAATTGAGCCGCCAAACTGAAGGCGGGTGAGACGGCCGTGTCCGACGGAAATTCAACGCCGAATTCATCGGAGGCGTAATTTCTGACCACTTCCACTTTCAAGGACATTTGCTCCAGCCGGAGTTCCAGTTCGTCGGCGAGTTGCTGGGCAAAATCGCGCGGGCCGTAAATGCGCACGGTGCGGACTTTGTCGCGCAACTCGGCGGGCAATTGACCGAGCGTGATGCGGGCCTCGCGAACGACGACGTCCGCGTGCAAAACGCGCCGGCCACCTTCCATTTCCAAAGCGCCCTCGAGCGCGCGCAGAGCGGCGATGCCTCCGCCGAAGGTGATTTGAAGGCCCACGTTGCTCTCGCCGATGACGAGCGCGAGCACGCCGTTGGATTTTTCCGCCGTGGGAGGCTGGAGAGCAGTCATGCCGAGCGAAAAGCTCAGCGGCTTGAGCCGGGCGGCACGCAGGACTTTTTCGAGCGCGACGACCTGGTTCCGCGGAACGCCAATCAGCGCCGCGTGTTGCTTGCCGGAAAGCAAGTAGCGCGAGGCGGCGAAATAAAGGGAATCAGCGTCCGAATGAAAACCGCGCTCGGCTTCAATCTGAAGAAACCCGGGAACATCGGCTTCCGGCAAATCCGGCATTTCCGTATGCGTAGTCATGGACCATTTCAGCGGCACGCAAACGATGCAGTTCCGCTCGCGCACCTCCACCAGGTCGAGCTGATTTCGGATTTCGCGTCCGACGAGTTCCGCATCCGCAGTCAATGGGTCGAGCGACAGGGTGGCGGAGAAAGATTGCAACAACTGCACCGAGCCATTGGTGCGGCGCAACACGACGCCATCCAGCCGGGTGCCATCGAGCGCGAGCGCCAGCACCGTGGACGGGCGTTGCCGTTTGAATCCGGGCAATTTTTTCAGATCAATCATGATTGAGTATCTTTTGCCAGCACGGCCTGCCGGACGTTTTTGCCGAGCGCCCAGCCGAGGTGCGTCAGGTCGCGGCGATAAATGATTCTCGGCGTGCCTTCAGCGGTATCGAAAATAAAACGCACGCGCCGATAGCCCCGGCCAAAAGGGCCCACCGCCGCCACGTCGGCCATGAATTGGTAGCTTTTGGTGGTGATGCGATTGCCGATTTGAGTCGCCAGCGTCGTCGCGTCGTTGCCGGTCAATCCCAGTGCGTCGATGAGCCAACCCACAGACGCCAGCTTGTCGGGATTGGCTACACGGTAGGAAACAATCTGGTCGACGTAATTGCTCAGCCCGGGAACGCAATAGAGCACGGCCTCGTTGGCGGTGTTGATATTGATGCGCCCGGAAATGAAGGCGTTCGTGGAGTCGACGGTCGTAATCTGATCGGCGATCACCGCGAACTGATCGGAGGTCATGCCGCTTTTCAGATAGAATTGCAACGGGCTGTTATTGTTTCCATTGGCGGACCCGATCCGGCGCATGATGGTGGCAGCGACGTCGGAGGTGAAGTTGGTTGAGAACAGGCCGGCCAACTGGTTGGTCACCGTCCCGCTCAGGGTGCGGACATTGATGAGCGCAGAACCATCGGGGCGGGTGTTGGGTTCGCGGCTGTAAACGGTGACGCATTCCAGGATGCCTGGATCGGAAATGCTATTGCGATTGAGATCGACTTCGTTAGGGTCCAAAGCGCCGTTGCGGTTGGGATCTTCACCAATGAGGGTCTGCATGTCGGCGCCGTAAACGAGGCGTAATTCATCAGTGGTTTCGAAAGGCTGCTGCTTGGGTGTGTACGCCGGGCTCAACATGGCGTATTCCTCCGGCCCCACTCCGCCCGACGAGGTGTCGTTGGTGCGCCAGGTGATGATGTTGGCGGCAAAATCGGGATCGATGTTCGGCAACGAAGAAATCATCGCCAGCGTGGCCGTGTTGATATTGAGTTTTGAATTTTCGTCGGTGAGGCCGAAGACGACCTGGTCGGGATTTGTGGGCGGACTGTTCGTGTCTCGTCCAATCAACCAGAAGTGAGAGTCACCCACGGCCACAGCAGTGGTTTGATAATAGGTTTGGTCCGGCATGGTTCCGTTGGTCGCGTAATTCGCGAGCACGAAAGTCACGTAACGCGCCGCGCCATCGATGGCTTGCTCAGCCTCGAGGCCGGAAGTGCGATTATCAGCCGCCTGCATCTCGAAGGAACTGGAGTTGGCAAAATAGAGTGTGAGCGTGACCAGACCCAGCGCGATCCAGAGGACGATGATGAGGACGGAGGCGCGTTCCGAATTCGGAGTTCGGAGTGGGATTCTCATTGAGCCCCTCCGGTCGCGTCGTTGGTGTCACTGCCGGAATTATCCAATTCGTTGGTATACACCTGCGCCATCAACGGCACCAATAACTGAAGCGGAGCGGGCGGAGTTTGCGTGGTGTCTTTCGCGGCGAGTTGCACGTTCACGCGCACGGCGACGGGCAAATTGGTTTCGGTGGTGTCATCCCACGTGTCGAGCCAGTTTTGGCCGTCGAAATAAGAAAAGGTCAGGCTCTGGACGCCGCTGGCGAGGAATTGATCGTCCTCATCCTCAGTGGTGGTGGAGAGCAAATTGCGGGTGACGGTGCGAATCAAATCCTTGCCTCCGTTGGTCGACGTGTTGGCCGGGTCCTGCAATCCGTAAGTGACCTTCTGGATTTCGGACCAGGGCAGATTGGGCGTCATCAGGCCGGTGGTAGTATAGATTTGAATGCCGTCGTTGGCGTCGACGCCGCCAAGGAGTGAACCGCTTTGCATCGGGCCGGCCAGCAGGCCGCCGGGGGGAACGGCGTTTTTCAAATCGCGCCGCAAGATGTTCATCGCGCGCTCGATGGGCAAGGACTGCTCGAGGTTTGCCGCAGCGTGTTCCTGGAGGCGCAATGCGCCAGCGAAAACGGAACTGATAACAACCAGCACGATGGCGCAAACCCCCAGCGCCAGCAGCACTTCAATGAGCGTGAAGCCGGCCCCCGCAGTCCAAGACGCCGGCGCCGGGTGAAACGGGCTGAATAACGCCTTACGTCCTGGACTGCGATGGCCCACTCCTAAATGACGAATGACCTGCCGCCGCTCTGAAGCTTTGGCGAGGCAGGCCAATGACGAATGGCGTGTATCAGCCATTCGGCATTTGTCATTTGTCATTTTCCTATGGGGTGTCAAATTCATCCGTCGCTTAATCGGTATTGTTGGTCATGGAAGTTGAAAAGGAGCCGTCCGTGAGTGTGCTCAATTGGACTGAGTAATCCTTGCCTTGCACAATGTATTTCACCTGTACGGTCAGCAGGCGGATGGGGTCCTGGTTCCACGGCTCGTTCTGCAAAGTCCAATCGAATTGCTGCACGCCGTCCTCCACCGTGCCGCTTTGCGAGGACTGGTTCCAGTTGGTGGTGACGATGCTTTCGCTCAAAACCCGCTCGGCGACCCGGGCGGCTTCGGTCTTGCGCTGGGCGATATCCCCCGCCTGGCTGGCTACGTGCAATGCTTCCACGACGACTGGAATCACGATGGCCATGAAGACCATAGCAGCCAGGACTTCGGCGAGGGTGAACGCGGCGGTCCGCCTGCAATGACGAATGACGAATGACGAATGGCGTGTATTGGCCATTCGGCATTCGTCATTCGACATTGGCCGCAGCGCGCCGTTGCGCCAGCGAGCGTTATTGGCTGGTCGTGGTCGCAATTTCATACTGATTACGGTCGCGCGTTTGCGTCAGCGAAAGGGTCTTGTTGGTGTCGGGATCCACCACTTTTATTGTCTGCGGGCTGGTCTCGGCAATAGTGCCGTCCGGCAGAAAACTGATTTGCGGCAAACCGGCGCGCGCAGAATCGGTGGAGGTCGTGGTGTCGGCGGAAACAGTGGTGCTGGGGTCATCGTCCGGGATTTCAATCTGGAGATTCTCGTTGAGCTTGAATTCGACGGCGTCGGGGTCTTTGTCGTTATAACCGGGTTCTTCTTCGAGGCCGTATTTTTGTTCCTTGGCGTCAAACCACAACACCATGGGCACGCCGCCGGAAACCGCGCGACTTTGGCCCTCGTGCATGAGGGCGACGATTTGCTTGGCCTCGGAGTTCAAGGTGCGCCCGCGAAAAAATCCCGACAGATGCGGCGCGACGAATGAAACCGCGATGACCAACAGCGCGAGGACGAGAATCATCTCGATCAAGGTGAAACCTGACGACGAATGACGAATGACGAATGAGCCGCCGTCGCTCCGAAGCTTTGGCGAGGCAAGCGAATGGCGGGAATTGGCCGATCGACATTTGTCATTCGTCATTGGCAAGAAATCGGCGCGCGGCCTGCGAGGTGAAATCGCAGGCCTGCCTTTCTCATGTCGTGATCCTATTAAAATCATTTGGTCCAATTGCCAATATCATCAGCACTGCCGTCCTGACCATCGGGGCCGATGGAATAAAGGTCGTAGCCGTTGGGATTGTTGCGACCGGGATAAACGTAAACGTACGGCTGCTGCCACGGGTCTTTGGGAATTTCATCGAGATACGGCCCGTTCCAATTCTTCGCGTCACTCGGGCGCGTCACCAAGTCCTGTAGATTTCTGGGATACATGCCGTTTTCGACTTCGTAGCGGTCGAGCGCGGTTTTGACGCCGCCTTTGATGTCCGCCATGGCGGCCGTCTTGCGCGCGGTATCGCTCGTGCCGGCAATTCTCGGGATGACCAGCGCGGCGAGAATGCCGATGATGGCCACGACCAGCAGCATTTCGACGAGGGTGAAGCCGCGGTTTTGTTTTTTATTTTCCTTAATGATGGGAGGATGGTTGATTTTCATGGGAGAACTCATTTGATGTTTTGGCTCATGGTGAGCACCGGCAACAACATGCCGATGAAAATAATGCCGATGAATCCGGCGATTAAAAAGAGCATCAGGGGCTCGGCGAAGGCGACCGCGGTTTTCAAAGCGCGATCCAAATCCACTTCCGTCACGTTGGAGATGCGGACCAGTTCGACATCCAGCCGTCCGCTTTCCTCGGCCACGGAAATCATTTCCAGCACGGAACCGGGGAATAGATCCTTGCAATCCGCCAGGCTCTGGCCGAGCCGGCCGCCCTGCTGCACGCCTTCGATGGAGCGGCCCACGGCGTCCACCAGGACCTGGTTGCCGATGGATTTGCGGGCGACGTTCAACCCGTGAATCAGCGGCACGCCCGCGCCCAGCAGTGTGCCGAGCATCCGGCAAAAGCGGGCCATGGCGAATTGCGCGGTGAGCGGGCCGACAATGGGCGCGCGCAGCAGAAAAGTTTCCCAGACGCGCTTGCCTTTCTCGGAGGTAAACCAGTTCCGGACCAGGACCACGACAGCGAGCACGCCCGCGCCCACGAATAATCCATATGAGCGAATCGCGTGGCTGGCCCCAATAATTATTTGGGTGATCAGCGGCAGCGTACCGTGGATGCTGTTGAACACGTTTTGAAATTTCGGGATGAAAAACGTCATCAGCACGATGAGGACGAGGATGGCCAGCACGAGCAGGATGGCGGGATAGAGCATCGCGGTCATGACCTTGGCTTTCAGATCTTTTTCGCGCGCCTGGAATTCGGCGATTTGCGCCAGCACAACGTCGAGGAATCCGCCGGCTTCACCGGCCTCGACCATCGCGGTGTAAACGCGCGGGAAAGTTTCCGGCGATTTTGCCATGGCGTCGGCCAGCGACATGCCGTCGATGACGAGGTCGTGAACTTCCCGCCATTTCGCCGCCGAAACCGGGTTGGAGGCTTCTTTGCAAAGGATGACGAGCGCGCGGCTGAGGGGCACGCCGGCGGCGAGCAGGCTGGAGAGCAAGCGCGTGAAATTCTCGAGTTCCTTGGCGGAAACTTTCTGGGACTTGAACTTGAACGAGAAATCGGCGGCGGGGGCGGAGCCGTTTTTGGCCGCGCCTTTTTTCGCGGTGCTCTCCGCGAGGCTGACGGGGCGCAGGCCGCGGCCTTCCATTTGCCGAAAGGCATCGGGGCGGCCGGCCGCTTCCAGCTGGCCTTCAGCGATCTTTCCGTCGGGTTGAAGCGCTTTGTATAGAAAGGTGGGCATCAGTGCTCCTGCACGGAACATCCGTCCACACATCCGGCCTTCGAAGGAATTTTCGTGGAAGACAAATTCAAATCTTCCAAGGTAATGAGTGGAAGGGCGACAGTTCGTTGGGCTTCGAAAAGAAGCGCGGTGGTGGGCGAGCGTTCCGTCGAATATTTTGAATTCATCAAGGTGCCTTCACTGGCATCGGGCGACTGACTCAGGCTGCAAAAACGTGTTTTCACTCTTTTTTCCCCACAGCGATGGAGGCGGCCGTGGTGCCGTCCATCGTTTCATTTTTGGTGGTGCGAGCCACCTCCTTGGCGGTCGTCACACTTAAAACTTCCTCGACAGTAGTCATGCCGAGCCGGACCAGGCGCCAGCCGTCTTCGGCCAGGGTCTTCATTCCCTGTTTGCGGGCAGCATCGCGAATCTGGTCGGACGAAGCATTTTTCAAAACGAGCTGGCGGATTTCGTTGTCGGAATCCATCCACTCGAAAATGGCGTGCCGGCCATAAAAACCGGTATTGCGGCATTCGCGGCAACCGATGGAACGATAAATCGTGGCGTTGGCGGGAATGCCGATCTGCTCCTTCAGCGCCTGCGCGGTGGGCGAATGATCCGGCTCCTTGCAATGCTTGCAAAGCACGCGCACGAGCCGCTGGGCGAGCACGGCTTCCAGCGAGGACGCCACCAGGTAGGGCTCGACGCCCATGTCCACAAGGCGCGTGACTGCGCCGGGCGCGTCATTTGTGTGCAGCGTGGAGAAAACCAAATGGCCGGTGAGCGAGGCCTGCACGGCGATTTGCGCCGTCTCCTGATCGCGAATTTCACCGATGAGCACGACGTCCGGGTCGTGGCGCAAAATAGACCGCAATCCGCGCGCGAAGGTGAGGCCGGCTTTTTCCGAAACCTGGATTTGATTGACGCCCTTGAGCTGGTATTCCACCGGGTCTTCAATGGTGATGATCTTGCGGACGGAATCGTTGATTTCATTCAACGCCGTGTAGAGCGTTGAAGTTTTGCCGCTGCCGGTCGGGCCGGTAACAAGGATGATCCCGTGCGGCATCTGGAGCACGCGGCGGAAGCAATCCAGCTCGCGCTTGTCCATGCCGATGTCCGGCAGGCCGCGCAGCTTGGAATTTTGGCGCAACAAACGCATCACGACCGCTTCGCCGTGCAGCATCGGAATCACCGACACGCGAATATCCACTTCGCTGTCTTCGATGCGGATCTTGATGCGCCCGTCCTGCGGCAGCCGTTTTTCGGCGATGTTCAAATGGCTCAGGATTTTTACGCGCGAAACGATGGCGGGTTGAAATTGTTTCAGTTGCGGCGGAACGGGAACATCCTGCAAAACGCCGTCAATACGGTAACGAATGCGAAATTCATCCTCGAACGGCTCAAGGTGGATGTCCGAGGCGCGCAAATCGATGGCGTCTTTGAGCACCTGGTTGACGAAGCGAATAATCGAAGCTTCGTCCTCGACGCCGTCCAGGTTCGTGTCGTCGTCGGGATTTTCGTCGACGACCTCAAAGCCTTTTTCCTCGCCGAGAGTGCCAATGGTGTCCGCGCCGACGCCGAGGCGCTTTTTCATTTCGCGCTGGATGGCTTCGCTGGAGGCGAGGATGGGCTTGAGGTTCAAGCCCGTGAGGGTTTTCAGCGCATCCAGCCCTTGCGTGGCGAACAGGCGGCTGGTGGCGACTTCGACGGTGCCATTCGAGCGTTTGAGAGGAAGCAATTCTTCCTTCAGCAAAATGCGGGCGGGAAATAAAGAGAGAAGCTGGCGATCGGGTTCGAGATCTTCCAGCGTGGTATAAGCGAGGCCGTATTCGGCGGCCAGCCAGCGGAGAACGTCTTCCTCAGTCTGGACGACCGGCTTCCCGCGGGCGAGCGATTCGGCATCGCTCGAGGACAATTGCCGGGCCGCGACCATGCGGTCGAGCAATTGTTTCGGCGAGGAATCGGTTGTGGCTGCTTCGCTCATATTAAACCAGACGCCAGCTTCTCATTGGGGGTTAATTTAGTTTAACAGGCCCAGCAACACGGCCTGGGCTTCTTGTTTTTGCGAAAGCACTTTTTGCAGGTCAGCCTGGGCTTGCTCCAGCTTGGCCTGTTTGGCTTTTTGCGAGGCGCGATACTTGTCGAGCGCGGTTTTCACCTGCGCGGCCGGGGCACTGGAATCAATGGCTTGTTGCAGCGCTTCCCTGTCCGGGTTCGGCGCGCCACCAAATCCGCCGCCGCCGGCACCCCCACCACCATTTCCGCCGCCATCCTGGCCGCCACGACCACCACGACGAAAACCACCGAACATGCTGGCCATGGTATCACGGCGGGCATCCATCACTTTTTGCACGAGTGGCTCAACGGCGTTCCAGTCGGTGTCGTTGGTGAAGCCCAACTGTTCTTTGGTCCGGTCCAGCATGCGTTGCTGGAATTGGGCGGGATCGAAATTTCCACGTCCACCGCCGCGCCGTCCGCCACCGCCACCGCCACCACCGTTATCGCCTCCGTTATCCTGGGCTAGAAGATTATCCGCGCTCAGACACAGAGCAGCGGCCACCGCAAACAACGCCATCAATTTTTTCATACTGTGCTCTTCTTTCTATCGTTTTTTTGATTCAGTTTGTGGCGGCCACGCTTGAGCGTGCCCGCGCGTGAACGGCTGAACGCAAGGAACATGCCAAGGAAGAAATGTGCTGATTTTAAAGGGTTTTCGTTATTGAGGCGCGCAATTCCTGCTCGGACTCCGAGGGATGCGCGCGCAACTTTTGCGCACCAAGCCGAACCGCCTGAAGGCGTGACTACGAACAGCGGGGAGAGTCCATGACGTTTCTCTTGTCCAACTCGTCCCTTGCGCGAATACTGTGGTTGAGGCTAAATTATGGGCGATGAGACTTCGCTACGATCTGGCGATGAAAGTGACGCCGAAGATGGTGCTGCAGGAGGCGCAGGCGAACCAGCATCGTTACAAGGCCGAGCCCCTTTTCTCGAAAACTGGGACTGGAAGTCTGTCGTCCGCATCAATGAAAGACTCTGCGGCGGAGGCCGAGCGCAGCACGGAAAGAATTCAGAAACTCATGCGCGCTGCGAAGAAGAATGGAGCGACGGCAGCCGCAAAAAACGGACACTCTCCGAAACATTAGACTGGCTCCGCTCGTTTCATCGGAAAGCTCCCTTCCTTTTCTTCAACGGCAATACGTTTGCCGAAATTGCCCGCACCCTGACTGATGCGCTATTTGCGGAATTTCCACGCGGACGCCGCCGCGAAGCCGCCTCGCTCGCCGCGCATTATGTGGCCGGCGTGCTGGAGCGCGAGCCGGTCATCCAGGGCATCGACGCGCTGGCCGAAGCCGCCAATTTCAATACCGGGGACCGCGTCAAAACGCTGAAAGGCTCTTTGAATGGCGTGGTTCGCAAAATTCTGGCGGACGGGCGCATTGTGTGGAGGCCGGATGGCCATGAGGCGGACCTCACCGCCTTGCCTGAAAGCCTGCTGCGACGCAAAAAATAATGATCTATGCTCATTTTTACGGAACGTCTGGCGCGTACGGCGGTCGAATGAGATAGTGTCTCTACATCATGAATCCCCCTGAGGAGCAACCAACACCTGTGGCCGTGCAAATCCCGACGGACAGCGGCACGCGTAAATTGCGCGAATCGGCTTCCTTGCCGCCGCCGAATCCGGAAACCGTGCGCACGCTCGAATCCACCGGGCGTTTACCGTCCGAAGGATATCGCTATCAGATGTCCGATGTCCTGGCGCTGGCCATCCAGAGTGGCGCGTCGGATTTGCACCTGCGCGTGGGGGAACCGCCAGTTTACCGCATGGACGGAAGATTAATCCGCGCCGAAGGACCGGCGGTTGATAAGGACGAAATCTTCGACTTGCTGCGCGCCTTCACGCCGGATGATTCCATCCAAACTGCGCGCGATGTCGGCCAGACGGATTTTGGGCTGGCTTATGAGCATCATCGTTTTCGCGTGAATGTCTTTCGCGCGCAGGGGGATTGGGGCGCGGTGTTGCGGCGCATTCCGCAAAAAATGCCGCAGTTGCAGGATTTGCTCGCACCGCAGATTTTTTATGATTTCACGCGGTTGCCGCGCGGCCTGGTGCTGGTCACCGGCCCGACCGGCTCGGGCAAGACGACCACGCTGGCGGCGATGATGGACCTCATCAATACGGAACGCTCCGATGTTCATATCCTGAGCCTAGAAGACCCGATAGAATTCAAGCATCAGCGCAAACAGGCCATTATTACGCAGCGGGAATTGGGCACTGATTTTTTGACGTTCGCTGATGGCTTGCGCGCGGGGTTGCGCGAAGACCCGGACGTCATCATGGTCGGCGAAATGCGCGATCCGGAGACGATGGAAGCGGCGCTGCTCGCAGCGGAAACCGGGCACCTGGTTTTTTCGACCGTGCACACGATTGGCGCGAAAGACACGGTGGACCGTATCATCAATGCGTTTCCGAAGGGTTATCAGGAAAATGTGCGGGCACAACTGGCCTCGATTTTGCGCGGCGTGATTTCGCAAACGCTGATGCCGCGCGCGGCGGGCAAGGGACGGGTGGCGGCGTTTGAAATCATGGTCGGCACGCCCGCGGTGGCGAATTTGATTCGCGAGAACAACACGCACCAGATTCCCGGCCTGTTGCAAACGCATAGCAAAGACGGCATGTGCACGCTGGATCAATCGCTCGCGGAACGTTACGCGGCGGGATTAATCGAGCGCAACGAAGCGCTCGAACGCGCGGAAGATTTGAATGAGCTAAACAAATTGTTGGAGACGGTGGACCAAAAGAGGAAATGACGAATGACGAATGACGAATGACGAATGACGAATGGCATGACCGCACTGTGATTCCATTCGTCATTCGTCATTAAGCCCTTTCATTTTCCGCCCAACGGTGTGGATTGATTCAACGGTTTCGATTTCGTCGTTTCGGACGCTTGTTCGGGCAAGTCCAAATGGATGATTGGCATCCAGTTTTTCCACACGTCTTCCGGTTTGTCATAGAGGCGGAAAACGGCGCCGTCGGTGGCCGGTGCGCCAATCTCGGGAGGCGTGTTGAATTCGATGCCGCCGCCCAAAAGGGTTTTGGCGGATTCGGCACTGATTTCCGCGCCACGAAATAATCCGAACCGAAAATCGATACCGCCCGCGTTCCAGAATTTTGAATTTTCGCGCACGAGCGGCGCGTATTCCTTGCGGATGCGGGCTTGCAGCACCAGTCCCTGCGCGTCGTCAGCGAGTTGATATTTCAAGAGTTCGCCCACCTCCACGCCGCGGTAATAAATCGCCGATTGCTCCCGCAACGTGCTGAGGCTTTGTACGAGCAGCGTAATATGGAGCGAACCTGGCTCCTCTGATATCGGCTCTTTTTCCGCGCCTACAAAATTATTCGTGGGCGGCCCACTGCCGGGACGGACGGCAACGTATTCGCCGGAAATGATGGTCCGCAGGCCACTGATGCCGCCGAGTTTGACTTCGGGCCGCACGATCCAAAACACGGAACCGACCCGCGCCAATTGGGTCGCCGAACCTGCCAACCGCGCCTTCACTTCCACGTGTTTGTTGTCTTTGGTGAGCTGAAGGCTTTTCACCTGGCCAATGGTCGCGCCGAGATAGCGAATCTGCGTGTTGTTTTCTTCCAAGCCACTCGCGTCTTCAAAAGAAATGGTGACCAATGGCCCGGTGGCGATGTAATCGCGATAAACGAACCAGGCGCAAAGGGCCACGGCACCGAGCGGAACCAGCCACAACCACCAGGCGCGGCGGGTCTTTTTAATTTTTGCTTTCGGCAATGAAGCGCGGGGCTTCGCGTGGTCGTCCGAATCACTCATAGCGCCTCTTTTCTTCCGGTGAATCCCAGATTAACCGCGGATCAAAACTCAGCGTCGCCAAGAGCGTGAGCGCGACGACGGCCGTGAAGGAAAATACTCCCGGGCCGGGATGCACGGTCGCCACGCGCCCCATTTCAATCATCGCCACGCTGATGGCCAGCAGGAATACTTCGAGCATATTCCACGGGTCGATGATGCGAATGACTTTATAAGTCCACGTGCGCGCCCGCTCCCATCCTTTCCAATCGAGCGTGATGGAAATGAATAGCAGGCCGATGATTTTCAATGCGGGGGATAAAATGCTGGTGCAAAAAACCAGGCCGGCGATGAAATACTGGCGTTCCTGGAATAACGTATGGATACCGCGAAAAATTGTGGTTTCGGAATGAAGGCCGTGATATTCGCCGGTGACGAGGGGATAAATATTGGAGGGAAAATAAAGGATTAATGCAGCGAGCGAGAACGCGAAGGTTCTCATGCGGCTATTGGGCTTGCGATGGACCAATTGAAAATGGCATCGCGTGCAGAGAGCGACCGAGCCTTGCGGCATCGGGTCGACCTGTTGCACCAGCCCGCACGTTTCACACGCTACGATGTTGTCCATTGATATCGGACGGGAGTGGAATCACGGAGGGAACATCGGCTGACTGGAGGAAAATGGGAATGGGGTGATTACCGGCGGAGTCGAGGGTCGGAGGCGGAGGGAACTGCCGTGGTGGGGCGATGTCCACCGTCCAAAGTCGCGGTGATCCCAAGAACGCTCGCGCTACTTTAAGATTTAATATCGCGGACCTGGAAACTCATGGCACCAACGATGAACGCGGTGGTGCTGATGGCGGCGAGGGTGATTTCGGATTGGAGAATTTGCGCCCAGGGGGTCGGGTTTTGAAAAACCAAAAACCACGCCTCGAAATGATGGGTGACAAACCAGTTTTGGTAGGACTCAAAAAATGGGATGTGCTGCATGACCATGTTCATGAACAGATACGAGAGTGCGAGTATGGTGGCAGCGGCAGGTTTCATGTTGAACGAGGAAAACATGAAGGCGATGGACAACATCGTGACGGCGTTGGTCACCATCAATAGATGCGAGAGCCCGTAGAGTGCCAAGCCCTGGCCTGGCGAAAAGATTCCGAAGATCGGCGCACCTTCCAATTGGCCAAAGACGAACATTCCGTTCCAAGGGAATAAAATGCGCGCGGTGACCAGGGCGGTGACGCCCAACGCCAGCACGAGTACGGCGGCGAAAATGGCTCCGCCGAGCCATTTCACAATGAGCAATCGCACGCGGGAAATCGGCCGGGACAAAATCATGCGCAACGTGCCGTCCTCAGCTTCCTTGGCCACAAGATCGCCACCCACGAGCGCGACGTACAAGGGCATCAGCAGCATCACCTGCGGCCAGACCATGATCAACGCGACGGTGAGGGTCGAAATATATTCGGAGGCGAGATAACCGTTGTTGGCAAGCATTCCCTCGAAGTGGCTTTGCCATTTGGTGTATTTGAAGATGATGAGCATCGCGGATTGCGCGAGCACGAAGGCGCCGAAGCCAATGTAGGTGCGTTTCTTGCCGAAAAGCTTCCAGAGTTCGTTGGTGAGTTGGGCGAAGAACATATCAATGCAGAATGGGAGGGGCGGCTTTCACCAAGGACAAATAAAAATCCTCAAGGGTTTGTTCTTCGTGCCAGATACCATCGAGGCGCAGGTTCGCATTCACAAGCGCCTTCGCTACTTCGGCGGTGGTACGGCCTTCGCCCAGCGTGATGTATTTGCCATCGAGCGAGCCGGTAATGATTCCGCGCTCGCGCAGCAACGCGGTTGCGGCGGCAAAGTCCGGCGTGCGCAGGGCGATCCGGCCGCGCCCGGCCTTGATGTCGGCGATTTGCCCTTCGAACACTTTGCGGCCCTGGTTCAATACGGCGATGCGACTGCACAGTTGCTCGACTTCGCCCAGCAAATGCGAGGACAGCAGAATCGTCAGGCCAAGTTCGCGATGCAGACGAGCGATGGTCTGGCGCATCTCGGCGATGCCTTCGGGATCGAGGCCGCTGCCGGGCTCATCGAGAATGAGTAATTCTGGCTCTGGCAGGAGCGCCTGGGCAATGGCGAGGCGCGCGCGCATGCCGTGGGAATAGGTCCGCACTTTGGATTGCACACGGGCGGTCAGGCCCACCCATTCAACAACCTGACGGATGCGTTCACGGGAAGTCGGCGCGGTATAATGGCTTAAAATTTCGAGGTTCCGCTGGCCGCTCAAATAATCGTAAAACGCCGGCGCTTCAAAAATCGCGCCGACTTTTTGCAACGCTTGCGCGCGATGCGAGGTGACATCGTAGCCGCAAACTTTTACTTCACCGCGGGTGGGCCAGACCTGCCCGAGCATCATGCCAATGGTGGTGCTTTTGCCCGCGCCGTTGTGGCCGAGGAGGCCGAAGATTTCACCACGCGGCACGGCGAGGGACAACTCATGCACGGCGACACGAGCGCCAAATTTTTTGTGGAGGTGGCTCAGCGCAATCATGGAGGGAGGGTGCCTTCGATGGTCAGGAGGTTTTTAATGTGGCCATCGGCATAGAGATAATTGACGGCCTTGCCGGGGCCGCGCGCGGCGTGAAAGTTTTGCTTGTCGAAAAACACCGGGATGGCGTGAGGATCGAAAACCATGCCCAGGACCTTGAAATTATCGGCGTTCTGGCCATTGAGCAGGCTGTTCCAGGAATAACTCGAGCCGGTTTTTTCAAAAACCTCCTGATTGTCGGAAGGGCAGCGCAGGACGTTGGTATTTCCAAGCTCGCCGCGCAACACGACGTCCACGCTGGGCAGCGAATTCGTGGCGGGGGCGTTGGTGTCCGTGGAAAGGTCGCGCATCACCGGGAGACGATTGTTATTTTGATCCACGTAGATTTGCAACGCAAGACCGACCTGGTGGAGGTTGCTGATGCAAGCTGCGGAACGGCCGGCTTCCTTGCCTTTGCTCAGCACCGGCAGCAGGAGCGCGGCAAGAACGGCGATGATGGAGATGACGACCAGCAATTCGATGAGAGTGAACGCTGGAACGTTGGCGCGGATTGAATCCGCCCGCGAAGCCAGCCTGGGAGCGCCACTGTCTCGGCGGCAAGAATCCGCCTCGCATTTGAAACTTGCCGGCGGGACGCCGGCGCTCCCGGGAGTTTGGTGGGAGGCCTTGCTCATTGACGGCGTAGCCTCGTTCCCGTTTCCATCGAGCGCTGCAATTCTTCCAGCACGGGCGCCAATTCCGCCTTGGTTTCAGCCGAGCTTTGACTGTAAAACGATTTCAACCCAATGGTGCGGATTTTCGCCTCGAGTTCCGGACTGACGGGCGCATTGGTGCGGGATGGTGTGGCTCCGTTTCCATTTGCGGCCTGTTGATTCGCCTTGCGCAAATTGTTGAGGGCGTCATCAACCATTTTGCGGCGCTTTTCCTCCGGCAATTGCTCGAATGCGCCGATCATTTGCTTGAAGCCGGTCGGCATGGTGGCATCAATGAACTGGCTTTTTTCGTCTTCGGTCATTTGTGCGAACCAATCGCCGATGAGATGTTCGGCCCGGAGGCGCTGGCGCTCTTCATAAGAAAGGGCGTTCAATTTGTCTTCCAGGGCCTTGAGGGCTTGCGCACGCGCGTCGCCGGTGAGTTTGCTGAAATCGACCGAAGTCATGTACGCCTGGACTTTGTCGGCCGTCATTTTGATGCTCGCCAAATACCAACGGCCAGCCCAGGCCGCCAACCAGATGGCGACGATTGCGGAGGTCGCCCACAGGAGAAATCGTTGCCGTTGGTTTAGCATGGACGGAGTCTAGTCCAGCGGGCTGGGAGAGGCCATTCCTTCTTGAAAATGGGCGGCGCGAGCCGATGATGGTCCGTTGCCGTTGATTATTGTGCAGGTCATAATGGTTTTTCAGGACATGGTTTTGACAAGGTGCCCCGGTAATCGTTACGAAAAGCGTTCCTTTCCCTCTTCGATGCGGGATTGCAAAATTCGTTCAATAAACACGGCTTTCGAAAACCTATTAAGCGTCAATTCGTCTCTTTTTCCGTTCTTCTTTGCGGAGCCAGACCAGACTTTGTGAAAAAAATCACAAATTCAACTTGCCTGACTTTTTATCGCCGTTTAGGTTCCTTTCGCCAGACCTATAACGCGGACGGTTGGTGGTCTTTATGGATACGAGCACGAAAACTGAATTTGGTTTCGATACCCGAGCGGAAGGGAACGTGATCCACACCCGCTCGGACACGGCTATCGACTGGCTCCGCAATAGCGCCGACAAGGGCATTAATCTTTTCCGCAAGAATTCGCTCTGGCCAATGCCCATGGGCCTGGCCTGTTGTGCGATTGAACTCATGGCTGCGGGAGCGAGCCGCTTCGATATCGCCCGGTTTGGCGCGGAAGTGATGCGCTTTTCGCCCCGGCAATCGGATGTGATGATCGTGGCCGGCACGGTCACTTACAAAATGGCCCTGGCGGTGAAACGCATTTACGACCAGATGGCAGAGCCGAAATGGGTCATTGCCATGGGCGCTTGCGCCTCGACCGGCGGCATGTATCGCAGCTATGCGGTTTTACAGGGCGTGGATCGGATTTTGCCGGTGGATGTGTACGTGGCCGGCTGTCCGCCGCGCCCGGAAGCGCTGTTGGACGCGTTAATTCGGCTGCAAAACAAAGTCGCGAAAGAACCGGTGATTGCGACCCAGAAGAAAGTGGCGGCGTAATCTTCCTTAGCCACAGATGAACACAGATAGACACAGATTTTTTAAGACGGATGATTTCAAAATCATCCGCGAAAATCTGCGCCATCTGCGGACTTTCTCAAGATGACTGCGGGCGAACTTGCAACTCAACTCAAAGCGAAATTCGGTGACTTGCTCTCCGAAGCTACGGAATTTCGCGGCGAATTGACCCTGATCGCGGCAGATGCCGAACGAATCGCCGAGGTCTGCGCTTTCGCCAAAAAGGACTTGGGCTTTGACTATCTCGTGGACATCACGAGCATTGATAATTACGGCGATGATCCGCGTTGGACGCTGGTTTATCACCTTTACGGCTACGGCCATCGTGCCCATTTGCGGTTGAAGACGAGCGTGAGCGAGGAAAAAAGCGAGCTGCCGACCGTCACAACTGTCTGGAGGACAGCGGATTGGCACGAACGTGAGATTTACGACATGATGGGCGTCCGATTTCGTGGTCATCCGGATTTGCGACGTATTTTGATGTGGGAAGGGTATCCTTATTTTCCGCTCCGGAAGGATTTTCCGCTCGCGGGCAAGCCCAGCGATTTACCGGAAGTTGCTTTTACCAACACGACGCCGATGGCGGGTGGGCCGTTCGTGACGATTGCCGGCGGCAAGGACACCATTGCTCGTGAGCCGCGTGTGCGCATCCCGGAAACGGATTCGCTGGCGACGACGAACCGAGTGGAGCGCCGTGCGGATATAAAAGACGCGCACGGCGAAGGATTTGGGCCGGGGCCGATTGAGCCGAAGAAATAATTTAATGGCCGCAAAAAACGTGGGGAACGCAGGGAAAATTGCCGCGAAATTTGAAACGCACGGGCGGGACGCCCGTGCCACTAAATAATGAATAATGGCTGAAGTTCGTGACATCCAAATTCAGGAGCCTGCCGCGCGCGTAGCGGCGGCGACTGATGAATTGCAGGACATGCATGGCGAGAAGATGGTGCTCAATATGGGGCCATCGCATCCCGCCACGCATGGCGTGTTGCGCATTATTCTTGAGCTCGACGGTGAAATCATCACCAAGGCGGCGCCGGATATCGGTTATTTGCATCGCGGCGATGAAAAAATCGCCGAGAACATGACCTACACCCAGTTCATCCCGTACACGGATCGACTGGATTATCTCGCGCCGCTCGCCAACAACGTCGCTTATGCCCTCGCGGTCGAGAAACTGATGGGCATCGACAAGCAATTGCCGCCGCGCTGCCAGTTTATCCGCGTGATCTGCTGCGAACTCGCGCGCATTTCGTCGCACCTGCTCGGCATGGGCGCCTTCGCGCTGGATATCGGCGCCATCACAGTCTTCCTGCACACGTTCACCGAGCGGGAGAAACTTTATAATCTTTTCGAGTCGCTCACGGGCGCGCGTTTCACTACCAGCTATACGCGCATTGGCGGGCTCTCACGCGATTTGCCGCCTGGCTGGATTGAGCAATGCCGCAAGTTTCTCGATGAGGTGGTCGTGAACTTCGACGAAACGGAGACTTTCTTCACGCGCAACAAAATTTTCACCGACCGCACGCAGGGCGTTGGCGTCGTTTCGCGCGAGGAAGCGATTGATTACGGTCTCACTGGCCCGAACCTGCGCGGCAGCGGCGTGGATTACGATTTGCGCAAGGCGCATCCGTATCTCGTTTACGACCAACTCGAATTCGAGGTCCCTTATGGCTCGGCTGGTGATGCCTATGATCGTTATTTGATTCGCATGGAGGAAATGCGCCAGAGCGTCAAGATCGTACGCCAATGCCTGGACAAAATTCCCGGCGGCCCGGTGAATGTGCCGGACATGAAAATTGTTTTGCCGCCGAAGGAGCGCGTGCTGACGAAGATGGAAGAGTTGATTCATCATTTCATCAATGTGACCCAGGGTGTGAACGCGCCGCCCGGTGAAGTTTATTTCGCCGCGGAAAATCCCAAGGGCGAACTGGGTTTTTACATCAATAGCAAGGGCGGCGGCACGCCGTATCGCATGAAGATTCGCGCGCCATCGTTCGTGAACCTGAGCATTTTGTCGCACCTGTTGCCTGGGCATATGGTGAGCGATATCACGGCCGTGCTGGGGTCGTTCGATTTCGTGATGGGAGAATGTGATCGATGAACGCGACCGTTACCGAATCCATTCCGGACTCGCTTAAACGGCAGGAGGGCTTTGCCGTGTCGGCGGCGCTCGAGGCCGAGATTGATGAATTGGTCACGCATTATCCGGTTAAACGAAGCGCATCGCTCATGGTGCTGCACGCCATCCAGGAAAAGTTTGGCTGGATTTCCCAGGACGCGGTGGAATGGGCGGCGAAGAAGCTGGGGTTGCAGCCGATCAATATTTACGAGTTGGTGACGTTCTACCCGATGTTCCGCGCGCAGCCGATGGGCAAATTTCAAATCAAGATTTGCCGCACCCTGCCCTGCGCGCTGGGTGGTTCGCATCAACTGCACAAACATTTTTGCGAGAAGCTGGGCCTGGATACGCACGCACACGGCCCGCAAACGACGAAGGATGGAAAGTTCACGGTCGAATTCGTTGAATGTCTCGCCGGTTGCGGCTCCGCGCCGGTGATGATGTGCAACGATGCGTTTCACGAAGGCGTGAGTAATGCCAAGGCGGATGAAATCCTGGGAGGGTGTAAATAAGCCAATGCACATCGTAAATCGTAAATCGCGAATCGAAAATGTGAATTGGCTGCCCGACATGGATTTGAACCATGACAAAGTGATTCAGAGTCACTTGTGCTACCGTTACACCATCGGGCAACCCGGAGCGTCCGGTAAACTAAAGAGTTTCGCGCCTCAGTCAAGGCGTCAAACCCGCAGAGGCGGCAGAAATTTCGGCGAAATAGTCTGCCGTCCCTTCGGGACTCGTTTTGTTTTCAACGTTTACCCATGGCTAAAGCCGTGGGCTATTATCGGTCGCCCCTGCGGGGCTACAATTTAACCATGCCGCAAGAATTCAAATTGATTCTCAAATACGCCGATCAAGCCGGTTACACGCCGGACATCGATTGTTATTTGCGCCATGGCGGTTATGAATCGCTCAAGAAGGCACTGGCCATCCAGCTCAAGGACCTGCCCGATGGCAAAAAAATGTCCGCTCCGGAGCAGATTCGCGACGACGTGAAAACCTCCGGCCTGCGTGGGCGCGGTGGCGCGGGTTTTTCCTGTGGGCTGAAGTGGAGCTTCGTCGATCGCAAGAGCGGCAAGCCGATTTATCTGATTTGCAACGCGGACGAATCCGAGCCGGGCACGTTCAAGGACCGCCAGATCCTTCACAAAGACCCGCATCAGTTGATCGAAGGCATGATCATCTCGTGTTACGCGAACGACGTGCGGCTGGCGTATATTTATATTCGCGGAGAAATGCCCGAGGGCGCGAAGCTGCTCAATAAAGCGCTGGCGGAAGCGCGCGCGAAAAATTTCCTCGGAAAAAACATTCTCGGCAGCGGTTACGATCTTGAGATTCACGTTCATCGCGGCGCAGGCGCTTACATCTGCGGCGAGGAAACGGGACTCATCGAATCGCTCGAAGGCAAACGGCCTTATCCGCGTATCAAACCGCCGTATTTCCCCGCGGTGCTCGGGCTTTATATGTGCCCGACGATCGTCAATAACGTGGAGACGCTGTGCAACGTGAAACACATTGTGGCGATGGGCCCGGCGGAATTCGCGAAGCTTGGCACGCCGAACAATACCGGCACGCGCATTGTCAGCCTAAGTGGGCAGGTCAAGAAACCTGGGTATTTTGAAATCGAAGTCGGCAAGGTGACCATCGGACAACTCATCAACGACCCCGAATTCGGCGGCGGCCTTCGCGATGGGCGAAAGTTAAAAGCGGTCATTCCCGGCGGCTCGAGCGCGAAAGTTTTCAAGGCGGGCGAGAAGTTCAAACTGAAGCGCAAGGTGGATGGCAAAGACACCGAGGTGGAAGTGGACATGCTCGATTTGCCGTACGATTTCGATTCGCTGATCGCCGCGGGTTCCATGAGCGGCTCCAGCGCGATTATCGTGATGGATGACAGCGTGGACATTGTCGAGGCGCTGGCGAACATCAGCGAATTTTACGCGCACGAAAGTTGCGGCCAATGCACGCCTTGCCGCGAGGGTTCGCTCTGGATGAGCAAGGCGCTGCATCGCATGGCGCACGGCGAAGGCCGCGCCAACGACGCTGATTACCTGGTGAAAATCGCCGACAATATTCCCGGCGGGCGCACGATTTGCGCCTTTGGTGAAGCCTGCTCGTGGCCGGTGCAAAGTTTCGTGGCGAAGTTCAAAGATGAATTTGTGGCGAAAGGCAAAGCGGACGAGGAACGGCGGGCCAGGGAAAAGGCCGCGCCCAAAACCGCAACGCCCGCGGAACGAAGCGAATTAGCCGGCGCCCATTAATGAAATATTGCCACAGAGTCACAGAGCACACAGAGAGAGAAAAACTCTGTGCTCTCTGGGCCTCTATGGCTGATTAAAATGTCAGCGACAACGACAACTGAAACGAAACCCGCACCGCCGCCGGTCGAGAAGATCAAGGTGAAGGTGGACGGCCGTGAAGTCGAGGTGCCGAAGATGATGCCGGATCCCATCACCGGCAAACCGATTCCCACCACGATGATCCAGGCATGCACCGCCAACAAAGTGGATGTGCCGCATTATTGCTATCATCCCAAGCTGCCGGTGGTGGGCAACTGCCGCATGTGCCTCGTGGAGTTCGGCACGCCCGCCATGGGGCCGGACCGCAAGCCGGTAATGAATCCCGACGGCACGCCGAAAATCGCGAAGTCCCCGCGCCCGGCCATCGCGTGCGCCACGCCGATTTCGCCCGGCATGGAAATTTACACGAACACGCCCGCGGTAAAGCAAATGCGCGAAGGCGTGCTCGAATTTCTGCTCATCAATCACCCGCTCGATTGCCCCATTTGCGACCAGGCCGGCGAATGCAAGCTGCAGGAATATTCCGTCGACTACGGCAAATCCGAGAGCCGCTTTGTGGAGCCAAAGGTCCACAAACCCAAGCGCGTTGACCTTGGACCGCGCATCGCGCTCGATGACGAACGCTGCATTCTCTGCACGCGATGCATCCGTTTCACGAAAGACATTGTGGGAGATGACGCTCTCGGCATCGTGAATCGCGGCAGCTACAACACGCTCACCGCCTTTCCCGGCAAGGCATTCGATAACAATTACACGCTGAACACGGTGGACATCTGCCCCGTCGGCGCGCTCACCTCGAAAGATTTTCGTTTCAAGATGCGGGTTTGGTTCCTGAAAGAAACCAAGAGCCTGTGCACCAGTTGCGCGACCGGTTGCAACACGATCGTCGGCTCGCGCGAAGAAGTCATGTACCGCTACGAGCCGCGCGAAAACGATGCGGTCAATTCCACCTGGATGTGCGATTACGGCCGCTTAAATTACAAGTGGATCAATCGCGCGGACAGGCTCGCTGAAGTGAAAGGGGCGAAGGGCGAGGGGCGAGGTTGGAATGGAGCGTTAAGGGAAATTGCCGAGCTTTTGAATAAGGCGTCGCAAGGCTCGGTGGCGATCATCGCCTCCGCACGGCAGACGAATGAAGAATTGTTCCTGCTGAAAAAACTCGCGACCAAACTCGGTGCGGTCACGGACTCCGTTCCACGCACGGGCGAAAGTGATAAGCTATTGTTGAACGCGGATCGCAATCCGAATTCCAACGGCGCGCGCCTGACGGGAATTTGCACCGCGGAGATGGGCGCGCAAATCCCGCGCATTGCCAAAGGCATCGAGCAAGGAACCATCAAGACCTTGATTGTATTCGGCGAGGACGTCACGAAGCACGGCGTCAACGCCGCGTTGCTCGGCAAACTGGAGACGCTCATCGTGAGCGACATTCTCCCGAGCGAGACAACGAAACTGGCGCATTATCTTTTGCCTGGCTGCGCGCACGTGGAGAAGCGCGGCACGTTCACGAACGCGAAGGGCCGGGTACAGAAATTCATGAAGGCGCTGGAGCCGCGCGGTGATGCCCGGCCCGAATGGGAATTTCTACACGAACTGGTTTTCAACGTCACCGGGCAGGATGGTTACGCGACGATGGAAGGTTTGTTTAATTTGATGGCGAAGGAAGTCCCGGCGTTTAACGGGCTTACTTGGGCCGGTTTGGGTGACACGGGCGTGACGGTGCAAATTTAATTGGGCCGCGGCGAAACACAGAATGGACTGGAACTTTATACTATTTAGCGTGGTGAAGATCATCGGCGTTTTCGCCGTGTTGATGACCATTGTCGCGTATGCGGTGTGGGTGGAGCGGAAGGTCTCGGCGGCCATCCAGGACCGGCGCGGGCCCAATCGCTTCGGCCCCTTCGGCCTGTTGCAACCGGCCGCCGATGCCGTTAAATCCTTCCTAAAAGAGGATTTCACTCCCGCGCACGTGCGCAAAATTTATTTCTGGCTCGCGCCCGCCATCGTGATGATCCCCAGCATTGTGGTGGTGGCCGTGATTCCGTTTGGCTCGTATCTCGGCCATCAGAAAATGGTGATCGCAGACCTGGACGTCGGCATTCTCTACACATTCGGGATCGTCTCGATGGGTGTTTATGGGATTGTGCTGGCAGGTTATGCGAGCAACTCGAAATTTCCATTTCTGGGCGGCATCCGCTCGAGCGCGCAATTGATTTCCTACGAAATCGCGATGGGCATGTCGGTGGTCGCGGTGTTCCTAATCGTTGGTAATTTGAACCTGACCCAGGTCGTATTGTATCAATCGGGCAGCCTTTTCCATTGGCTCATTTTTAAGCAGCCGATTGCGTTCATCATTTTTGCCGTCGCCTCGCTCGCGGAAACCAATCGCACACCTTTCGATTTGCCCGAAGCGGAACAGGAATTGGCCGGCGGTTACAACGTGGAATACAGCTCGATGAAATTCGCGCTGTTCTTCATGGGTGAATACGCGAATGTCACCGCTGCTTCCGCCATGATGGTCACGTTGTTTTTTGGCGGTTGGACGCTGCCGTTTGCGGGACTCGATCAACCTGCTGCAAGCATCGGCATTGGCATCCTGCACATCGTCATTTTTTTGGCGAAAACGTGCTGCGTATTGTTCATGATTATCTGGGTGCGCTGGATGTGGCCGCGGTTCCGTTACGATCAATTAATGGATTTGGGCTGGCGCCGCTTTTTGCCGCTCGCCCTGGCGAACATCATCGTGACCGCAATAGTAATATGGGCGATAACTGTTCATCATTCGTGATTACGCCATGATCGTTAAACGCAAAAAAATGAATCTTTGGGAACGGCTTTACCTGCCGGCGGTCATCGGCGGGTTCAAGGTCACGCTGCGTCACTTCTTCAAAAAGAAAGTGACGATGCAGTATCCCGAGGAAAAATGGGTCGTGCCGGAGGGTTATCGCGGCGCGCCTTATCTCGTGAAGGACCAGGAAGGCAACACGAAGTGCGTCTCGTGCCAGCTTTGCGAATTTGTCTGCCCGCCCAAGGCCATTAAGATCACGCCGCCGGGGCAGGATTGGAAACTTGCCGACCGTCCCAACGCCGAAAAGATGCCACTGGAATTTGAGATCAACATGCTGCGGTGCATCTTCTGCGGTTTCTGCCAGGAAGTTTGTCCCGAAGAGGCGATTTTCCTGCAAAAGGATTATTCGCTCACCGGCGCTTCGCGTGAGGAACTGATTTACAACAAAGAAAAATTGCTCGCGCTGGGTGGCAAGCACGCCGGCATTCAGAAGTGGAAGCACAAGGCGGAAGAGGCTACGAAGCAGGAGAATTTTCCGGTGAAACCCTGAAATGAAGCTTCTCTGGAGCTTGGAATTTGGAATTTGGAATTTATAAAATGGCGGACGCGTTATTCTATATCTTTGCTGGTCTGGCGCTGATTTGCGGCGTGATGATTCTCGTCAGCCGCAACCCGGTGAACAGCGCGATGTTCCTCGTGCTGACCATCGCGTCACTGGCGGGCTTGTTTGTGATGCTGGAGGCGTTCTTTCTCGCGGCAATTCAAATTCTCGTTTACGCCGGCGCAGTCATGGTGCTGTTCCTGTTCGTCATCATGTTGCTGGACCTGAAAGCTGAGGAACGGCGCAAAATTAAAATTCTTGGCATCACCGGTGGCGTGATTTCCGTAGGCGCCATCGCCGCGATCTTTTTCAAAAGCCTGGCGAACACGCCATTGAATGCGACTCGCGCCCCGGATTTCCACGCTGGGACGATTGATCTCGGCAAGCTGCTGTTCTCGCAATACCTGCTGCCATTTGAAATTGTCTCCGTGCTGCTGCTCGTCGCCATGGTCGGCGTGATACTCCTCAGCAAAAAGGACCTGAAATGAAACATGTAGGCCTGGAACACTATCTCGCCGTCAGCTTCCTGCTGTTCGCGCTGGGGCTTTTTGGCGTCATCATCCGGCGCAATGTGCTGGTGATTTATATGTCGCTTGAGCTGATGCTCAACGCGGCGAACCTCGCACTGGTCGCGTTCTCCCGGTTTAATAACAATCTCGACGGGCAGGTCTTCGTCTTTTTCACCATCACGGTCGCGGCGGCGGAAGTCGCGGTGGGGCTCGCATTGATTGTGGCCTTGTATCGCAAACGCCAGACGGCGCATGTGGAAGACCTGACGACGATGAAACTGTGATGCACCTGAATTTTCTACCCTGGATAATTCTGTTCCTGCCGCTTGCCGCCGCGGCGGTCATCACGCTTTTCACCCTGCGCAATCGCCAGGTCAGCGCCACGCTGTCCGTTGGCGCGGTCGTTGCCGGATTCATCCTGTCAGTCATTTTTGTGAAAGTCGCCGGTTGGCAACCAGCCGTATCCGAGGTGGCGGTGAACTGGCTTTCGGTCGGTCCGTTGCAGGCTGGAGGCGGGTCGTTGCAGGTTGATTTTGGCCTGCACTTGGATGCGCTAAGCCTGGCGATGATGCTGATCGTCACCGGTGTGGCCAGCCTGATCCATATTTACTCAATGGGCTACATGCACGACGACCCGAGCTATTCGCGTTTCTTTGCGTGCCTGAGTTTGTTCACGTTTTCGATGCTGGGCATCGTGCTGTCGAACAATTTTCTGCAACTGTTCATCTTCTGGGAACTGGTTGGTGTGTCGTCTTATTTGCTGATCGGGTTTTGGTACGGAAAAGCTTCGGCGGCGGACGCGGCGAAGAAGGCGTTTATTACGAATCGGCTGGGGGATTTTGGATTCATCCTCGGAATCCTGCTGATTTGGGGGATATTCCAAAGTCTCAATTTTGTCTCAATCCAACAACGTCTTCCCGAGATTCTAAACACGCATGGCGGTTTTATTCCGCCGGGATCGCTTCCGTTTGGGACTACATTAACCATCGCGGGCCTGCTCATCTTCTGCGGCGCGGCCGGTAAATCCGCGCAATTCCCACTGCATGTCTGGCTTCCGGACGCGATGGAAGGCCCGACGCCCGTCAGCGCGCTCATCCACGCGGCCACGATGGTCGCCGCGGGTGTTTACATGCTCTGCCGCGTGTTCTTTCTTTTGAACGATGACGCGCTGCAAGTGATTGCTTATATCGGTGGATTTACGGCGTTACTGGCGGCGTTGATTGCGGTTCAACAAAACGACATCAAACGCATCCTGGCTTACTCAACACTTTCGCAACTCGGCTACATGGTCATGGCCGTCGGCTTGAAAGGGCCGCCGGCAGCGATGTATCACCTCACCACGCATGCGTTTTTCAAGGCGCTGCTGTTCCTCGGCGCAGGGTCGGTGATTCTTGGGATGCATCATGAACAGGACATCTGGAACATGGGCGCGCTGCGCAAAAAAATGCCCGTGACCTTCTGGACGTTCATGGTGGGCACGCTCGCGCTCGCAGGGTTGTGGCCGTTCAGCGGCTTCTTCAGCAAGGATGCCATCATCGGCCAGGCGTTCGGACAGCATAATTATATTCTTTTTGGCGTGGGCGTTTTCGTGGCAATGCTGACTTCGTTTTACATGTTCCGGTTGATGTTAGTCGTTTTTTATGGATCAACTAAATCGGACGACGCCGGCCATGCTCACGAATCGCCGGGCGTCATCACATGGCCGCTGCGAATTTTGGCGATCTGCAGCATTTTCGCGGGCGGATTTGTGGCGGTGGAAAATATCTACCTGAAACAATTTCCCTCGGAAACAACCGAAGAAGCCGCGAGTTTCGCACATCATCTCTTCGAGCCGTTCATCGCTGCGCCGGCAGCGGCGCTCTCGGGTTTGGGGGCGCTCGCGCTCGGTTTCATTGCCGCCTATGCGCTTTACGCGAAGGCGGACAAAGATCCGCTGCCGGAAAAACTCGGCGGGCTCTCCCGCGCCATGCGCAATCGTTTTTATTTCGACGAGCTTTACGATGCCACGGTGATTCGGCTGCACAATACGCTCGCGGCCATTGCCGGGGGCATTGATTGGTGCATTGAGAATGTTTTTATCGGTTTCATTCGCGGCGGCACGGATTTCGCCGGGCGCGGATTGCGACTGGTGCAAACCGGCAATCTCCAGACCTACGCGTTTCTGTTCGCGCTGGGCGCGGCGCTGGTGCTGTATTTGGTTTTAGGAAAATGAATTTGAATTTGGATTACCGCAAAGACGCGAGGCGGACTAAAGTCCGCGCTCCTTTCGCTTTTTCGCGTCTCTGCGCCTTTGTGTCTTTGCGTTAACAATGAGCATCTTGACCTACATCGTCGGTTTGCCGCTGCTCGCAGCCATCGTGCTGGCATTCGTGCCGCGCAATTTTGCGGTCATCATGCGCTTCGTGGCCATTGTCGCCACGCTGATCTCCGCGGTGCTGGCAATTGTCATGTTCGCGCGATTTCAGACGAACACGGCGGGCTACCAGTTCGAACAACAAATTGATTGGGTCCGGACGCTCGGCATCAGTTATCACGTCGGCGTGGACGGCATCAACGTCGGCTTGGTGCTCATGGGTGCGATTGTGGGTTTCGCCGCCGCGTGCTGCTCGTGGGAAATCCGTTCGCGCGAAAAGGAATTTTACATCCTGCTGCTCGTCATGACCGGCGGCATCCTGGGCGCATTCGCATCGCTCGACCTTTTCTTTTTCTATTTCTTCCACGAATTCGCGCTGGTGCCGACGTTCATCATGATTGGCCTGTGGGGCCGGGGCGAACGGAAAAATTACGCCACGTTTCAAATCACCCTTTACCTCAGCGTCGGCGCATTGATCGCTTTGATTGGATTGATTGCGCTCTACACTCAATCGGGCGCAAATACGTTTGATATTCCGAAGCTCACCGAATACGTGCGGGCGAACCCGCTGTCGGTCAGCGCGCAGCATTTCATTTTCCCGCTGCTGTTGTTCGGTTTTGGCATCCTCGTTTCGCTGTGGCCATTTCACACCTGGGCACCACTCGGCTACGGCTCGGCACCTACACCCACGGCGATGTTGCACGCAGGCGTGTTGAAAAAATTTGGGCTTTACGGACTCATTCGCGTGGCGCTGCCGCTGATGCCCCAGGCCGCGCAGCATTGGATGCAAGCCATCGCGTGGCTCGCGCTCGGCAATCTCGTTTATTGCGGCTGGGTCGCCATGCGGCAAAAAAACTTCAACCGGCTCATCGGCTATTCCAGCGTGGCACACATGGGTTTTGTGTTTCTCGGCATCGCCACCCTTTCGCTTGTGGGCATCACCGGTGCCGTACTCGTGATGATCGCACACGGTTTTCTCGCGGCGCTGACCTTCGCACTGAGCGGCTATCTGTATCAGCAGACCGGCACGCTTGAAATCAAAGAACTCGGCGGACTGTTGCGCAAACTACCGTTTATCGGGACGGCACTGGTCATCGCGGCGTTTGCCGGGTGCGGCTTGCCGGGGTTTGCAAATTTTGTTGGTGAAGTCACTGTGCTGTTCGGCGCGTGGAGCGTGCCGACGTTTCGCGTGATTACGGTCCTCGCCTGCTGGGGGGCACTCATCATCGGCGCGATTTACATGCTGCGCGCGGTGCGAAATATTCTTCAAGCCGATCTGCCGGCGAAATGGGCCGGTGTCACCGACGCGCACCTCTGGCGCAAATTGCCTTTTGCACTGTTGATTGCCTGCCTGTTGGTCTTTGGATGTTTCCCGAGATTATTGACGGAAAAACTGCGCGACCCGGTTTCGGCGATCGTCCAGATGGCGAATCCAGTATTGGCGCCGACTCAACCGACCGCAACCGTTCAAGTTGACCGGATCAATCAGAGCATCCTGACGTCGACCGCCACGAAATAACGATGAACTTGTCCTTAATCAGTCTCGAAGTTTGCGTCATCACGCTCGGCCTGGTGGTGTTGCTGGCGGACTTGTGGCTGCCGCCGGAGCGCAAGAAGCTCCTCGGTTACGCCGCTGCGGCGGGACTTGGCTTTTTGCTGGTCATCAATTTCACGCACCTCGGCAATTGCACTGTTCCGGGCGAAGCCTTCAATGGCATGTTTGTGCAGGATGCACTTTCGATCTTTTTCAAACGCTTCTTCCTGCTCACCGCCATCCTCGTGCTGCTATTGATCGCGGAATTTTCGGACCAGATCGCCGCGGGAATTTCCGAATACTATTCACTCACACTCTTTGCGCTGGTGGGAATGCTGTTCGCCGCCTCAGCGAATAATTTCGCGCTCCTATTCGTCTCGCTCGAACTGATCACCGTCTCGTTTTACGTGCTCACAAGTTTTCAGCGCGGACGCATGGTTTCACTCGAGGCAGGCGTGAAGTATCTCATTATTGGGTCGCTCTCGACGTCCTTCACCATTTTCGGCATCGCGCTGGTTTGGGGCACTTCCGGCAAATTCAATTTTGCCGAGCTCGCCACCGTGGCCGCGCAGATGGGTGGAAACAAACTTTTCCTGTTTGGACTGCTGTTCGTGATGGTTGGGTTGGGCTTTAAAATCGCAGCGTTCCCATTCCAAATTTGGGCGCCGGATGTTTATCAAGGCGCGCCCACGCCGACCACGGCGTTTCTCGCCGTCGGTTCCAAAGCGGCGGGGTTTGTTCTATTGTTGCGGGTTTTGTTTGTGGCCGTTCCGACAATTACGGCGCAACAGGCCAACATTCTCATCATAATTTCCGGCATCACCATTCTTTACGGCAACCTCTGCGCCATTCCACAGCATAACATCAAACGTTTGCTGGGCTATTCAAGCATCGCTCACGCGGGATATCTGCTACTGGGCGTGGCGGCAATGGCCGGCGCGAAAAGCTCGGACGGCGGCGCGGCAATACTCTATTACCTGAGCGGCTACCTGTTCACGTTGTTCGCCGCGTTCATGGTCATCACTCTCGTATTACGGCATCTCGATACCGAGGAAATTTCCGGTTTGGCCGGCCTGGGCCAGCGCTCGCCGTTGCTGGCAGCGACAATGACGCTCTCGATGGTTTCGCTCGCGGGACTGCCGCCGATGGTTGGATTTTTTGGGAAATTTCTGCTGCTCAAATCAGTCATCGATCTCGGCCCGGTGAATCATGGCTATTATTGCCTGGCGTTCACGGCTTTGGTGGGTGTCGTGATTTCGATTTACTATTATTTCGGAGTCATCCGCGCCATCTACTGGGGTCAACCCAACGACTCGCTCCCGATTCGAATTTCGTGCCCACTGCGTTTCGCTATTTGCCTATGCATCGTGGGAATGCTGTGGTTTGGGTTGTTTCCAGCGTGTTTACTTCATCTCGCCCAGGGCGGCGCAGCGGCTTTGGGATTTTAGAACGCTTCAAGAAATTTTATAGCGACTCTGCGCTGCAGATTTCTGTCTCGCCATTACAGGACGAAGTTTTTTGATCCATTGACCCAGGGTGGCTTCCGCTTCGCGGATTTGCCCCGGGCTATCATCTTTCGGGCTTTCAGCCCGATCCAAGAGGCTGTAGCAACTGCGAGTTTTGTTGAAACGCCGTAGGGCGATTACCAAGCAGTTTTCATTTCACCGCCTGATCACGAGCTTTCTGCACTTCTCCCGTTGGATCATAAGCAAAAACCGTCACACTTTGCACGGCGCCGGGTCCGAATGCGAACGGCAACGGCCCCCACAATGACGCGTAAAAACCTGCGCCGGATTGTTTGTCCATGGTCGTCAGAAAGCTATAAGGCACCGAAAACGTTTCCAGTTCCGTCACCGGCTCCTTGAGCGGATAGACATTGGAATTGCCGGACGGCATCGCGATGTGATCGCGTTGCGCTAATTGCAGGTGCTGCAAATCCAGCGCCGTGGCGCCGTCTTGTTCCATGTAATATTGAAATCCCCAATGACCCTGGAACCAAAGCCGGTGGCTGGGATTACTCCCCTGGCCGTAAAAGCCATGCACTGCATTCGCGAGCTCTCGTTGCGCCGTCGCAAAAAAATAATCTGCCACGGTGACCCAAATTGCCAACGCGGCCCCGGCGGCAGCCGGCAAAAATAGCGACATTGAAGAAAATTTTACTCCGACGCCCGCGCGTTGTTCCAACCGACGCGCGACCAGGATGGCGGCCGGAATGGTCATTGGCAGAATCGAACGTCCGTTGACGATCCAGTTAAAAAATGCGGTGAAAATAAATGTGCCCAGCAACCAACACGCTAACAGCAACGAATCCGCATCGCGCCGGCGGTAAACATCAGCGACCGTCAAAGCGAGAACGCCGACTCCGCCCGCCGCCCAGAGCAGGATTTGCAGAATTTCTCCGGCGCCTGGGGCGGTCGGAAAAGCAGTCCGGGCGGCAAGGAACAGAATGACGGTGATGGCAAGCGAAGCAATTGCGCCGATAAGGAAATCACGACGTGGCCACAATAACGGCGCGCAAAACACGATCGGCGCGAGGCAACCACCGGTGAACGTCAGCGCGGTGAGCAATGATTGCAGGAGCGAGGATCCGTGAATCGTCGTGGCGTATTTGCCCGCATCAGCCAGCAAACCGTGGCCGTAGAGTGCGCGCGTGGCGAGTTGATACGCCGCCAGCGCGATAACCGGCAATGCCAGCCACGCGAGCCATTCTTTGAGCGGACGTTTCCGCATCAGACTCCACACTGCAACCAGTGGCAGGAGGCACGCGCCAAAATATTTTGTCAACGCGGCCAGGGCCATTAGCAACGCTGCCGCCGCCAAATATCCGGCGCGTTTGCGTTCGGTTCCTTCCACCCAGAAAACGATCGCCCAAACCCAAAACGTGAGCATCAGGACATCGCACATGAGCGTGGTGCTGGAAACCAGAAAGACTGGCGTGAACAGCGCGAGGAAGGCCGCCAGCACAGGTCGTTGACAGAAGCGAACCGCGAGTCGGTGAGCGCCTAAAACTACCGCGATCGCCGAAAGCAGGAAGGCCGCGTGCAAAGACATTTCGCTCCAACCGAACACACTGCCCGCGGCGGCCAGATAATAGCAGGCGAGCGGAGGATTCTTGGTGATGTCCCAGAGCGGCCAGTCGTAACCGTACCAATTTACGTTAAACCCGTAAGGGTTCGTGGGGTGTGATTGAATATGCCGCGCGATCCAGACAAATAACGGGTCGTCGATGTTGAAAGGTTTGCCCGCGAAAGGGAAAAGAACGGCAACGGTCACGAGCGCGAGCAGCCAGGCGGGGTGTTGCGCAAACCACTCGAACCAAACGCCCCGAGGAGTCGCGCGGGCCTGCGGCTGGGGCGCTGCCATGGTTATTGATTCACGACCTTCACCTGGCCGGTGGTGGAATCGTAATCAAGTTTCATCCCGTAAGGCACCTCGGGCAATTTCTTGAGATACTTCTCCTGCACCAACTCATCGAGGTCTTTGGGGAAGCGACTTTTGTCCACCTGGAACAGCCCAATCGCCTGGTTCAGCGAGGCCACATCCACGGTCTTGCCGGCGTTTTGCTTCGCGCGCCCGAGCGCCCCCACGTAATCGGCGGGTGCCTGGAGAACACCGGCGCTGCTATTCGTGTCAGTTGAACTAACCGGTTGCGACTTGTCGGATGGCTTGCAACCGGTGGCAATCAACAAGGCAACGAGAGCTGGGAACACGATGCTTTTCATGACTGCAATGTAGCCGCCGGGCGTGAAATTCCAAGCTCGCAGTGGCGCGCAATTCCAAGCGGAACGAGCAGCATCGTTCGGCACCAAAATCTCGCGGAGCGATGCTCCGCGCTCCAAAAAAAGAGCCGGACAGGCTATGTCCGGCGTGTCTTTCCAATGATTGGAAATGTTTTACGGGGCGTTCGTGCTCGCGGGCGCGTTGGTCGAGGCAGCAGGCGGAGTTGTCGCCGGCGCGGACGAATCTTCTTTATTGCAGCCGGTGAACACAGCGCTCAACGCAATGCCCAATAGTACCACCAAGGATAGTTTCTTCATAGGCGCATACCCTTTACTGGTTCACGAAAAAGCACAAGTAAATATTCACCCCATGTTTGTGACGATTTCCCGCGCCTGCCGGATCAAATCCAGGTCGTCCACAAGATCGCCAAACCGGAAATTCGGCACTCCACTTTGCTCCTTCCCCAACAATTCTCCCGGCCCGCGCAATTTCAAATCCGCCTCCGCAATTTTAAATCCATCAGTCGTTTCCTCCAAAACTTTCAGCCGGGTGCGAGTCGCGGGGTCGGACGCGTCGGAAATCAAAATGCAAAACGACTCGTGCGCGCCACGGCCAATCCGCCCGCGTAACTGGTGCAATTGCGCGAGGCCGAACATCTCGGCATTTTCCACCAGCATGACCGTGGCGTTCGGCACGTCCACGCCCACTTCGATCAACGATGTGGCCAGGAGCACATGTGTTTTACCAGTGCGGAAGGCGGCCATGACATGCTCCTTCTCACGCCCGCTCAGACGTCCGTGCAACAGGCCGACGCGAAAGGGCGCAAGGAGTTTCGTGAGGTTCGCAAATTCCTTCGTGACCGCTTTGATTCCGCTGTCGCCGGTATCCTCGACCCGCGGATAAACGACGTAGGCCTGCCGGCCCGCGGTGAGTTTTTCGCGCACGAATGACCAAACTTTCGGCAGCTTTTCCGCCGCGCGAACGAGTGTTTTCACGCGCCCGCGGCCGGGCGGCAATTCATCAATGGCTGAAATATCCAGCTCGCCGTAAAGAGTCAGCCCCAGCGTGCGTGGAATCGGCGTGGCGGTCATCACGAGCAAATGGGGGTAGCGCCCCTTGCGGACGAGTTGCTCGCGCTGCGTGACGCCGAATTTATGTTGCTCATCGATGACGACCAGACCGAGGCGTGGAATTTCGAAGCCGCCGGTGAGGAGCGCGTGCGTGCCGATGAAGAGGGTTGAGGGTCGAGGGTTGAGGGTCGAGGATGGCCGATCCCCAACCTCGGTCGTCTTCCGGCTGCCGGTCTGTAATTCCACCTGTACTCCGAGCGGCGCAAACCATTTTTCAAAATTGCGGAAATGTTGTTCGGCCAAAATTTCGGTGGGAGCCATCAGCGCCACATTGAACCCGCTCTCGATGGCCATCAATGCGGTGCACGCGGCCACGGCGGTCTTGCCGGAGCCAACGTCGCCTTGCAGGAGCCGCCGCATGGGATGCGCACCACGCATATCCGCGCGAATGTCGCGCAACACGCGTGTTTGCGCATTGGTCAATTTAAAACCGAGGGCCGCCAGAAATGGTTTGATGAGGCGGTTGTCCCCGCCGCACGGCAGTGCCTGGGCATTGGCTTCAAATTTTTTGCGGCGCTCGCGGATTTGTAATTGTAAGGCGACAAATTCATCCAACGCCAGGCGTCGTCGCGCGATTTCGACATCGGAAAATTCCTCCGGAAACTGAATCATTCGGACCGCATTCGCGCGGGAAGGCAAGTTGGTAGTTCCGCCTTTAGGCGGTTCGTCGTTACGGCCTAAAGGTGGAACTACAAACGGTTCCGCAATGTCTCTCTCAAACTTCTCGAGCGCCCGCCAGACCAACGTGCGCATCACGCGCGCCGTTAACCCTTCCGTCAACGGGTGGATCGGCGCGATGCGATGGACGTGAATGAATTCGTCGTCGTCCGGTTCGACAAGTTCGCTTTCAGGATGGTCCATCGTGCGCGGACGCAGCGAATCTATTTTGCCGAATACAACGAACTCGCGTCCGACCGCGAAGTAATCCTCCATCCACGGCTGCGCCTGCCACCAGCGGCAGTGCAACAGTGCGGTGCCATCATCAAGAACGCACTCGAACATCGAGCGCGTGCCTTTTTTGAAACGTTTGATTCCGGCGGCAACGATTTTTCCGCGCACCGTGGCCGTTTCCTT
>DATAZE010000047.1:0-56612 GCA_036272195.1 Verrucomicrobiia bacterium
CGTTTGCTTGGGCGGCGAGATTTCGCCGATTGGCCCGCGACTACGAACGCTTGCCAGCTACCTTTGCCGGATACCATTGGCTGGCTTTTGTAACTCTCATGCTCGGTGCCCTCTTCATGAAAACTTAAGTACAGGCTCTAAAGGCCCACTCCCGTGCTGGATTGAGAAGCACCAACCATACCGTTGTGAGGGTCACCAAATGGATATCGCCAGTCGAAGCAGGAGCTTCGCTCGACGCAATGTCGGAAGGACGCAAACTAACGACTTAAACTGCTGTGGTTTTCCTGCGGCAAAACCGATGGCTTGTTCCGGTCCAACCAGGAATTCAATGCCATGTTGTGCCGGTCGTTAACGGCTCAAAACATCCGCGATGACTATCGTGAAGCACACCGTCGTGGCGCTCCTCTCTTCGGCGCTCGGAGAAACTCTGGCTCGAACTCAGCGAACTCTTTTCAGGAAAAACATTTCTTGGTTCTATTATTGAACGTGGACGCGATAGAAGCGGCTTGAACCGATAACGCCCGTATTTGTCAGCCCAATCGTTTCACCATTTCCGCTGTTCGTCTGAACCGGAATCCAAATCGCATCGTTCAATGTGTTTTTGTATTCCAGCACGTCTTTAAAGCCAGCTTGCGAACCGACACTCAATGTAAAGGTTGTTCCGCTCAGCCTGAGGTTAGTGATGAGGGGGACGGCTGGCCTGTCATCGTCCATGATGGTAAAGGTGGTCTTGGCCAGATAGTTCGTGCCTGAATCGTTGTCGGTCCGCTCCACAATAATTCCGAATGTCTCGTCATACTCAGCGATCGTGTCGTCATTGATATTTACCGAAACGATTGCCGCGATCTGCCCGGTCGCAAAGGGGACTGTCTGGTCGAGATTCACATAATCACCATCGTTGGAGTAACCTTCGCTCGCAATCGTTCTGACCTCGACAACCGCCGCTGGCGTCGGCCCCGAACGAACGATCGTAAAGGTAAGATTCTCGGCGCCCTCATTTACCGTGGCCGGGTCGGGCAGGATGGAATACGTAGGTTGGTCCAGGTCATCATCCGTAATGGTGAACGTGGACTTTGCCAAATACGTGGTGTCTGGATCGACCGAGTTCCGCTGCACAATAAAACCGAATGTCTCGTTGGTCTCGATTGTTGTATCGTCAGTGATTGTTACCGATACCGTTCGCGACAGTTGGCCAGCCAGAAAGGAGACCACCTGTTTGCGAACGTCAGTGTAATCGGCATGGTTCAAATAACCTTCGGTCATGGTTGTGCTGGCACGGAGCGTTTCCGCGGTCAACGTTCCCTAACGGCTGATCGTAAACAGAAGGGTCCCTGCGCTCTCGCTTACGGTCGCCGGGTTGGGCGTGATGGAGTAGGTGGTTGCCTGCGGGAATGCCGACTGGTTAAAAAGCACAATAGAGATGCAAAAATTGTCCAACTGCCACGCTTGCACATCCGTTGGGTTTTCATAAAGCACTCAATGCTGCCGATATGTTATCAATCTTCAAAATGTTTTTCCAGTGAGTGAGAGAAAGACTGCGTGTGCGAGTGGGAAGCGGGGAGAACTCCGTCGCTATTTAGCCATCACGCCGGGACCGGGCAGTTTCCGAAAATTCATTTGGCCTATTTTACCCGGAATCTCGCTTAGTGAGTAGCGGGATTACCCGCCGAATATTCCGAATGAAAGCTGAGAATTCAGGATTAGAGGCCAGTGGCCCACAAAAACGCAGCAAAAGCAGCGATTTTAGCCGTGGAACGAATGCACGTTTGACCGATTACCGGTCGGAAATGATCGAAGACCACCTCAGTTCGATGTGGCTGGACCGCTCGCCAAATCTGGACCTCGGCAATTGCGAAGCTCAGGTTTTGGCGGCACGCGCAGGCAAGATTCAATTGACGGCTCTTAGCCGCGGGCATTATCCGGGCGCGACTATTTCAAATGACACCCTGCCCGGCTTGAATAGCGCCGGCTTTTGGGACGGCGCCGGGCCGCAGGATTGGGGCATCGCCGCGCAACGAAATAAAAGCATTGAGATATATCTCGTAGAGACCGGAAACTTGGCGTTCCTGGCGGACGAACGGCAATTCAACCTTGGCGTCGGCGATCTCGTCGTGACCAGGCCGTGGCAATTGCATCAACTGGGCGACCCGTTTGTCGGGCGGGGCCGCGTCCATTGGGTGTCCCTCGACGTGCGGGTCAGAAATCCGAATGACCAGTGGCGTTGGCCCGATTGGGTGATGTTGACTCCGGCGGACCGGGCCGAACTCACGCAAAAGCTGCGCTGCAACAAAATGCCCGTGTGTAAATCAACTCGTGAAATTGCCGGGATTTTCCAGCAGATGGCAAGTTGTGTGGCTCAGTGGGAAAAACCTCACGGGATCTCGCGCATGATTTCATGCTTGAACCAACTTTTAATCAGCATCCTGGAAATTCCTTCAACAACGACTGCTCAAAAACCATTTAACAGTTTGCATCAACAAACGGTTGAAGGCTTTCTTAAAACCTTGCAGGAAAATCCGGCGAGTTGCGCTGAAATTAAGTCATTAGACGAAATGGCGGAGCAGTGCGGGATGGGCATCACGGCTTTTGCAAAACACACCCGCAAGTTCGCGAACGTCGGTCCCATGGAATTTCTAAAACAATGCCGGCTGAATCACGCGGCGAAGCAATTACGTGAACGGCCCGGCGTCTCCATCACCGACGTCTGTTTCTCCAACGGCTTTAATTCCAGCCAATACTTCGCGACCTGTTTTCGCAAGCAATTCAAAATGTCGCCCAGTGAATTTGTGGGTCAGCAACGGTGACTCGCTTGAGGGAGCTACCGCGCCGTATCCGGACACTTCCGCCGAAGATTGTTCGTAATTCCGCGTTTACGCGGGCGGGCGTGGCAGGCACACAGAACCGCCTGAAGGCGGAACTACAAACACTGTTCACACTCCACTTTTCCCCGCGAGGGCGTTGCTGACGATCCGCTGCGCCTCGGCCACGATGACTTGCAGATGCTTCCCGTCGCGGAAACTCTCGGCGTAAATTTTGTAAATATTCTCGGTCCCGGACGGCCGCGCGGCGAACCAACCGCTGGCCGTGACTACTTTCAATCCGCCGATGGCAGCATTATTTCCCGGAGCGCGAGTCAGCTTGGCGGTGATTTCGTCGCCAGCCAGTTTTGATTCCTTGACTGCTTCCGGTGAAAGTTTTTGCAAGCGAGCTTTCTCTTCCGGAGTGGCCGCGGCGTCAATGCGCGTGTAATAGGGCATGCCAAATTCCGTCGCGAGTTCAGCAAAGTGTTGGCCGGGATCCTTGCCGGTGCGGGCGGTGATTTCGCCTGCGAGGAGGTTCATGATGGGACCGTCCTTGTCGGTCGACCAGACCGTGCCGTCGAGGCGCAGAAAACTGGCACCGGCACTTTCCTCGCCGCCGAAACAAAATGAGCTATCGAAGAGGCCGGGCGCAAACCATTTGAAACCCACCGGCACCTCGCAGAGCGTCCGGCCCAATTTCTGCACCACGCGATCAATCATGCTGCTGCTCACGAGCGTCTTGCCCACGGCGGATTTCGCCGACCACTGCGGGCGATGGGTCAGCAAATAGCCGATGGCCACCGCGAGGTAATGATTGGGATTCATCAACCCAGCCGAGGGTGTGACGATGCCGTGCCGGTCGGAGTCCGGGTCGTTGGCAAAAGCGAGGCGATATTTATCCTTGAGAGCGACCAGACTTGCCATCGCGTAGGGGCTGGAGCAATCCATGCGAATTTTGCCGTCGTGGTCCACGGTCATGAAGGAGAAGGTCGGGTCGAGTTTGGGATTCACAACCATGATTTCAAGATTGTAAATGGAGTTGATCGGTTCCCAATAAGGCAAGGCGGCGCCACCGAGCGGGTCCACGGCAAGGTGGAGATGCGCGGCGCGGATGGCTTCCATATCGACGACGTTTTGCAAATCCTGGACGTACGGAAGAACGTAATCCTCCGCGTGCGTGGTCGCCGCTTTGAGCGCCTGCGCGAAGGGCGTGCGCTTCACGCCCGCATTGTTTTCGCGCAACAAATCGTTGGCTCGATTCTGGATCCAGCGCGTCGCATCGGTATCCGCGGGGCCACCGTTGGTCGGGTTATATTTGAAGCCGCCGTCTTCAGGAGGGTTATGCGACGGCGTGATGACAATTCCATCGGCGAGCCGGTTTTTGCGCCCGCGGTTATGCACCAGGATGGCCCGCGAAATGACGGGCGTCGGCGTCACTCCGTCATCCTTTTGAATGACGGTTTCGACGTTATTTGCCGCAAGAACTTCGAGGGCGGTGCGTTGGGCGGGGCTTGAGAGTGCGTGAGTATCCTTGCCCATGTAGAGCGGGCCATCGGTGCCCTGGCTGCGCCGGTATTCGCAAATGGCCTGGCTGATGGCGAGAATGTGCGCCTCAGTGAATGTGCCGTTCAACGACGATCCGCGATGGCCGCTCGTGCCGAAGCTGACCATTTGGTTCGCATCACTGACATCGGGACGCCGTTCGTAATAGTCGCGTTCGAGTCGCGCCAGATCTACTAGCAATTCTTTTGGCGCGGGTTTACCGGCAAGGGGCGAGAGGCTCATGGTCGGATGAAGAGATTTATGGATTGGTTCTAATGTGCTTACGAAATCTTGGTGGTGCATTGGCCGTCGGGCCACGAGACCGGGCAGGGTTTCGTGTTCCAGATATCGGTCGAATAATCGGCGATGGTGCGGTCGCTGGAAAATTTTCCCGAACTGGCAACGTTCAAGATGGCGCGGCGCGCCCATTCTCCCGGCTGCGCGTACACGCTGCCCAAACGCTGTTGCGCCTCGCAGTAAGACTTCAGGTCGGCCAGGTGCATATAATAATCCTGCGAGAGCAAGGTGTGGAGAATCGGCGCGAACACCCCCAGTTCGTAACGGCTGAATTGGTTGGCAATGATCAGATCCAACGCCGCGCGGGTTTCCGGCTCATTTTCATAATGCCACCAGGGGTTGTACCAGCCGCGACTGTCGGCGACTTGTTGCGCCGTGAGGCCGAAGAGAAAGAAATTTTCCTCACCCGCCTCCTGCGCCATCTCGATGGTAGCGCCGTCACGCGTGCCGACAGTGAGCGCGCCATTCATCATGAACTTCATGTTGCTGGTGCCGCTGGCTTCATAACCGGCGGTCGAGATCTGATTGGAAACATCGCTCGCGGGAATCAATCGCTCGGCCAGCGTGACGCAATACTCGGGGAGAAAGACAACCTTGAGGCGGTCTTTCACTGCCGGATCGCCATCGATGGTGCCGGCCAGGTTATTGATGAATTTAATGATGACCTTCGCGAGATGATAGGCGGGCGCGGCTTTGCCGGCGAAGAAAAAGGTTCGCGGCGGAATATCGAGTTTAGGATTCGCTCGCAACTGGTTGTAAACGATGACCACGCGCAGGGCGTTCAACAATTGCCGTTTATACTCGTGGATGCGCTTGATGTGACAATCAAAAATGGTATCCGCATCCACGACCTGGCCGGTGGTGGATTTCAGCCAGCCGGCGAATTGCGTTTTTGCCTCGCGTTTGGCGCGGCGGAATGCGTCCTGCAGATTTGAGTCGGCCGCCAGCGGTTTGAGTTTCGCCAATTGTTTGAGGTCCTTGATCCAACCATCGCCAATGGCCTCCGTGATGGTGCGAGCGAGCGGCGGATTTGCCAGCAACAGCCAGCGACGCGGTGTGACGCCGTTGGTTTTGTTGTTGAACCGCGCCGGAAAAATTTCAGCCAAATCTTTAACGGTCGTCTTGCGCAGCAATTCGGAATGAATGGCGGAAACGCCGTTGGTGCTGTGCGAGCCGACGATAGCAAGATTCGCCATGCGAATTTTGCGTTCGGGACCTTCCTCCACGAGACTCACGCGAGCCACGCGGCCTTCATCGCCAGGAAAACGGGCGCGCACATCGTCGAGGAACCGGCGATTAATCTCGTAGATGATTTCCAAATGGCGCGGAATCAGTCTCTCGAACCACGCGACCGGCCATTTTTCCAGAGCTTCGGGCAGGAGTGTGTGGTTCGTGTAGGCCAGTGTTTTTTGAGTGATATCCCAGGCTTCATCCCAGCCGAGTTTGGCTTCATCCAGGAGGATGCGCATCAATTCAGAGACGGCCATGGTGGGATGCGTGTCGTTCAGTTGGACCGCGACTTTTTCGGGGAACTGACGCCAATCCGGGTTGCTCATCTGAAAACGCCGCACAAGATCGGCCAGCGAGCAGGCCACCAGAAAATATTCCTGCACAAAACGGAGGCCCTGGCCGCGCGCGGTGGAATCGTCCGGATACAATACGCGAGTCAGTGATTCCGCCGTCAGCGTTTCAGCCACGGCACCGATGAAATCGCCATGGCTGAATGCCTGGAAGTCGAAGTAATCCGACGCGGCTGCCGACCAAAGGCGAAGCGTGTTGATGGTCCGACCGCCGTGACCCACCACGGGACGATCAAAGGGAATGCCAATCATGCGGGAAGGACGGCCAACGATTGCACGCAGAGCGCCGCCGGATATTTCAAAGGAGCAATTGAACGCCACTTGCACTTTTTCGCGGGGTCGCGCGACCTCCCATGGATCAAGCCGGCGGAGCCAGTTGTCGGGCTGTTCAACCTGCCAGCCATCCTTGATCATCTGTTTGAACATGCCGTACTCGTAGCGGAGGCCATAACCCATCGCCGGCAGTTCCATTGTGGCCATGGAATCGAGAAAACAGGCAGCCAGGCGGCCCAACCCGCCATTGCCCAGGCCGGCGTCGGGCTCGCGTTCAAGCAGTCCCAACCAATCGATTTTGTTATCGGCGACTTCCTGTTTCACGAATCCGTCGAGCAGGAGGTTCGTGATATTGTTCGCCAACGAGCGGCCCAGGAGAAATTCAATCGAGAGATAATAGACGCGCTTGGGGTTCCCGCGCTGATAGGTCTTTTCCGTGGCGACCCAACGCTGCGACAGGATATCGCGGACCGAATGGGCGACCGCTTCGAAATGTTCGCGCGGACCCGTGGCCGCTGGGTCTTTGACATTATCAAACAGAAGGTGGCGCTGATACAGCCCGTCCGCCTTGCTGAAATGCAGCTGGGCGCACCCGTATTGCGCCAGCAAACGCGCGAAGCCATCGGTCTCCGCCGCGGGCGCGGGCGGGTTTGCTCTCGTACCGGTTTTTATTGTCGTGCTCATAACGCGTATTCCTGAACTGTTACACATCCATCATACGTTTACTACGGCGACTGGGAGGTTAACTGAAAGTCCAACGCGGTGAAAAATTCAGGGGTGACGCAGCTTAATTTTTAGCACGCTATTTTGTGGAGCAGTTTTGGTTTGACACTAGAATCATCAAAATTACAATGCGTCTACCCATTTGCCACTAACTCAAATGGGTAGACGCGCTTTTTAAGCGCTGGCATCTTGAATACCTGCACAGTTTTTATCTATGCGATTTCGTAGCTTCGGCAGGTCATACCCCTGGATCCGTTTCCTGAATCAATAAATTCCGTTGGAATCTTTGGAGATTAAGATGCGTCAGCCCTGGGTGAAAAATTCAGGCAGTGGCTCAATGCCGCATTGCGGCGTGGACAGCGTCCCGATTTATCAGGATCCCTGCCCTACCTCTGATTGGCGGAAATAATTTCGACCGTCCGCAGCTTCACGGGACCAATCAGGCCGGACTCCAACAACGGCGATGTTTTTGAAAAATAACGCCAGGTTTCGAACGTGAACCGCCCGGTCGGACTGGGCTTGCCTTCGAGGAGCCATTGCGGCCAGCCTTTGAGTTGGTCGCCGTCCCATTGGCGATCTGGTGGCAACTGTTCATCGCCGATGAGCCGGTTCGGCCAGAGATTGGTCACTTTGACGACGAGCTTGTTCGCGCCCGATTTTGCGGCGGCAGTGATGTTTACAATGAAAGGAGGTTTCCAGAGGGTGCCCAATGGCTGGCCGTTCAGGGAAACTTCGGCAAAGTTTTTCACCACGCCAAGGTCCAACCAGAGTTCGCGCCCCTTAGTCAATCGCTCAGCCGAAATCTCGAGTTCCTTTTCGTAAATCGCGGTTCCGGAAAAATAACGCACGCCGGAGTTAGTGTGATCGGTCCAGGAAATTAATTTGTCCAGCGTCACCGCCGGCGGCGCTCCCCAGTTCGGGGGAAACTGCAAATTCCACGACCCGACAATTTCCGTGGGAGTCGGCAAACCCATCGCGGACATGTGAAAAACGTTGCCGGCGGCAGTTTTCAATTCAATAGAGCCGTTGTCCCAGGCCTTCACGACGGGCGCGCCATCGGCGGCAACGCTTACCTGCCACGGCGGCAGCGCGCCAGTGTTCACATTCACAGGCAAAAGAAGCATTTCGTTTTCCTGCGCCGTCGCATGGCCGGGCTGGCCGTTGAGCAGGTAATCGACATGCAGCGCCTTGACGTGGTTGGGCGTGGGATCGCGATCAAAAAAATCGTTGTTGGCGGGAATATCGTATTGGCCCTCGTGCGCCGCCTCGGCAACTTTCGCGGTGACGTCCATTTCACCCGCGCCGTCATTCGCGGAATAAACAGCGTGTTTGATTTCCAACTTCGGGCCGGCAGTGGGCTCGCTTTTCACTGCACCGGTGATTGAGATAACGTGGTCGGAATCGCCGGCGGCATGGCGGAAGACGACAAATACCGAACCAGCCGGTTCAAAATTCAGGCGCACGCGGGTGCGTCCATCCTCGGCGTTCCAAATCGGCACCGGTTCAATCAGACCCGTTTCGGGATGCCAAAGCTCGGGGATTTTGCCGCTGACGCGGAAAGTGCATTCGGCGTTTTCAAATTTGCGTCGCTGGTTCGAGATGAAATAAATATCCGCGTCGCCATCGATGCGGTGAGTATAGGCCAGATGCGGGGTAACGGTCGCACCCTTGAATTCAAAATCCGGTTTCAGGTTTTGCGAGGCGAAAACATTCGTCAGTGTTTTGCCCCAGACGATTCGTCCGCGGCCGTCGGCATTCTCCAGGACATTGGAACCATCGCACTTGCCCCACAGTTCATCGGCAAGCGCTTTTACCTGGGCATCGCAATTCGGAAAATTGGCAAGGCTTGGCGAATGTTCCGGGCGCGCGCCAACGACCGTAGCGCCGGCACGCACTAATTTGTGAATGCACGCCAACATTTGCGGAGTGAAATTTGAATCGTCCGGAGGCAGGATGAGAACGGCGTAATTTGCGCCGCTGGCCAGGGTGATGCGGCCATTCTGCACGGTTGCGCCATGCAACAAAACACCGGCATCGACGGCGTCGTAATCGTAACCGGCAGGCAGCGGAGGATTGCCAACGCGCATTTCCACGGGCGCGCTTTCGCCGGTGAAATACGCGGCGTCCGCCACCGCCCGTCCTTGTTGCAGCATATATTGGCAATGGCTGATGTAATCAATCCACGCCTTGCCCTGCTGCCACCAGGTCAGCGTGCGCTCAAATTGCAGGCCGTATTCGCCCATGGTCATGCCAGGCCAGCGATTCGTCCACGGCTGCATGGCATAGCGGTGAAAGATGTAGCGGTTCAAGCCCTGGCAATACATCAAGTCGCCCAGGGTCTTGAGGGCATAGGGATCGTTCATCCAGCGCCCGGCGTTGCCCGACGCCGTGAATGATTCCGCGCCGACGAAAGTTTTGCCGTAAATGTGCGCGATGGATGCGGCCATTTTCACTGACGGATGTCCCTGGCTGCCGGTCCAAAATTCGCCCATCACGATATCCGCGGGGGCACCGCATTGCAGTGATTCAAACGGCCCGGTGTACGGCTCAACGGCGGAGAGCAAACCGTGACGGCGGCACAGTTCAGAAAAATAAGCGTAATAATTATCGGCGAACAAATCGGCGATCGTGCGGCGCATGTCCCAGAGAAAACGTTCCGTGACCGCGGGATCGCCCACGATGCGCCGAGTGAACGTGGGCAAAAACGGCAGCGGATCATAACCGCGCCGTTTTTGGAATTCTGCGCGGAAATCCGCCGTCCAGTCCTGACCGCCAACTTCGTAACTGTCAATCAGCGAGCAATTGAGACCCTTGCCGACGAACGGGCCGATGTCATCGAGAACTTTTTGCATGAAACCGTCCCAGTGGACATCGAGCGCGGCCTTGCTCATTTTGTCGCATTCCAGACCTCGACCTTCTTCAGGTGCGGGATGATTCGGCTCGCCGGTTGGTGTGTAGCCCAGGCGCAGGATGGTCCATCTGCCAGCGGGAACTTCCCATTGAAGCTGTCCGTTCGCCGCCATTTTCGCGGTTAAATCCAGCACGCCCGCACGCGGAATGACCGATTGGCCGGGGTCGGCAACGGGCGGCGGACGAACGAACGTGCGGTCGGCCGAGGTTTTACCGAAGGACCGGCTTGCTTTGCCGGAACCGGCCCTGGCCGGAAAAACGAACGTATCGCCTTCTCCAACCAGGGCTGTGGAAGGTTTTCCCTCCAGCGTAAAATCAATGCGCAATTGTTTGACCGAGCCGAGGGCGGGATCGCCGCCCAATTCATCGCTGCTGGCAACGATTGATTTGCGACCACTCTTGACGAGGGCGATGATTTTGGCGGTCACATCCGCCGAGCCGCCGCCGTTTTCGGCACTGTAAACGGCGTGTTTGATTTCCAATTTCCCCAAAGGTGAGCCTGGGTTCGATGCGGTTTCGATCTCGGTTGCGGGTGCGGCAAAAGCGAGCACGGCGATGTCGCGATAAAAACCGAGCGTGACCGGCGGTTGCGGCAGCGGGGCGTTAAAATTGGTCGGACCGGAAATAGTCACTTCGCTCGACGTGAGGCGTTGCATGGCGTTGGTGACGGTGTTCCACGGTCCGCCGCTGCTGGACCAGCCCGCGCAATTTTCCACACAGAGTTGGAGACCCAACCGGTTCGCTTCCGACACCGCAAATTTAAAATCCTCCCGCCAGGCCGGACTCATGAAGGGCACATCCCCGCGCGGTATGCCGCAGTCGACGTTCACGATGGTCGCGCCGCCGAGGCCGATCTGTTTCATCGCCTCGAGGTCGAGGGTGATGCCCTCCTTGGTGATGTTGCCGTTCATCCAGTGCCACCAGGTTTGGGGTTTGGCGGAATCCGGCGGATTGAGGAATCCTGTCTCCAAGGAATCCGTAGCCGATGCGGTGAAGGCAAAGCCCGCCAGGGCGATGCCGAGGAGCAAGCGTAGCATTTTCATAAAAACCTGGATCAGACAGCCGATAAAAATATTGCGAAGAGCTGACGGTTGACGGGGCAGCTCAAGACTTTGACGAGTCTTCCCCTGACAAGCCTCAGTTGCAAGTATTGATGCATGTACAAAAAAAGACCCGTCTCAATTCCCCGCGCGCTGTCTCAGGACAAACGTGACCGTTTTCATACCCGCCCTGGCGCGATTTATTATGAGACGGCCATCGGCATCCGAATGCAACGTGGACTCGGATCCATTCGATTGGAGACGATAGGTCGTTTGCGGACGCAGTCCGGAGACGGTTATTCGCACGATCGTCGGTGCGCTGGGGTAAGAGAGGGACCAGCGGCATTCACCGCCATTTGCATCAGGCCATGAATCAATGTCCATGACAACATTGGCTGTTGTCTTTCGTGTGACGGTAAAGGCGGGCTGGTCTTGAGCGCCGGAAAAACAGTCGAGCCGGTCGCGCGTGGCATTCACTGCAAAAGAACCGGCAGCCCGAACCGCAAAGTCAGCAACGGCAATCATGGATTGGTTCGTGCCAAACGTGAGTTCATAGTTTTGCTCGCGCAGCCGGTAATTTAATTTTGTTCCCTCCAACTCCGGCGTCAGGTGCGGGTCCAAACGCAGGCGATTCCATTGGGGGCGGATGCCATAGATGTCGCGATAGAGACCGACAATGGTCATGCAATTCCCGGCGAGAATGTCGTCCCCGGCGCCCTTTTGATCGCGGCGCAGGCAGCGCTGGAAAGAGAGCCCGTCCTGCTGATAGCGATCGATGACGCGGCGCACATAGGCGAGCGCGATGGTGGGATCGTAGGCGGCATAGGCGCGCACGGCGACTTCTCCCCAGGAAAGAAAAATGTCGCCATTTTCGTAGGTGGGAAAAGGCCAATTGTTACTTTCGTCCTTGTCGTAGGAAAGAAAACACAACGGCCAATGAAACAAATTTTCCTGCCGCATGCGCTTCTCGATGCCGTCGAGGATACGCTTGCGCTGAGTGTCATCGGCCAGGCCATAGGCGATGGCGCAAAAATTGACCGGAGTAACAAGATTATCGCCGTGAACGGAGCCGTCGCGATCCCGCCAATAAACAAACCAGCCCTGGTCGGGATTCCAAAATCCGCCTTCGGAAATAGGACGACGGAAAGCGGCCTTGAGTTTTTCCGCCGCGGCACGATATCGCGCGGCCTGCGTCGCGTCGCTCAGAATATTTTCGCGTTCGGACCACAAGGTCATCGCTTCATACATGGCCGCATTGATGAGGGCATTTTCATACGAGGCCCAGACCACATCGATCCAATCGCTGGATTTTCCTTGAGTGTGGGAATCATTCATCATTTCCACGAGGCCATTGCCATTGGTGTCGCGGGCGAGCAACCAGTCGAGCGCCTGTTCGCATGATTTTTTGTGGGCGCGCAGCCAGGGAAGATCGCCGTTGAGGTCAAATTGTTCGGAGACATCGATCACGTAATCGGGTTGCGAATCCAAAAGGTAGCCCCATTGCGCTTCATAAAAGCCGCGCTGGTCGTAAGTCCCGCGCATGGAATCGCCGGAATTATAGCTCCAACGCGATTTCATCCGGCCATCGGGCTGTTGCGCGTGGTCGCGCCAGTCGTCGAGCGCTGAGCCGAGGTTTGAAGTGTAAAGTGGATCGTCGATGGCGAGGCCCATCTCGGCGAAAAAGGGTTCGTGCAGGCAGACATATCCCGATAGCCAGCCGTTGCCGCCCGTGGTGTGGCGATCTATGACACCGTAGCGGCCGATGGTATCCAGCAGATTGCCGATGGCGTTGCCGTCGAGGCCCACGAAGTCGCCGCGGCCGCGAACGGCTTGGTCATCGACGACTTGGAGCGTGAGGTCAACCTGCACAGTGCCAGGCTCGACGTGAAAGGGAGCCCACACGTCGAGACTTCGGGTGAATCGATCCAGATCGTGGCGAGTGGTTAATTCCGAGGTGGTGACGGATTGGACGAAGGAAAATAATCCGGAGGGTTGATGAGAAAACCGGGACGCCGTTTGGACGCCTTTCGAAACTGTTGGCGCCACGCGCAGACAGGCGCCATTGGTCGGATTAAAGAAAACAACCTGACCCGCGTGGGCGCCGTAAGAACTGCCCGAGGAAAGGTAGCGGCACCACGCCACTCCACCCGTGTCCAACAGTCCACCGGTCCAGGTATCCATGGCGGCGAAGTCCCATCCGGGAAAATAAGTATCGTCCATTACCCCACTGGTGAGATAGTCCCGGCTGATGCGCCAATCAATGCGATCATCGCCAACGGTAAAATGCCATCGTTCGCGCACCGAAATGCCTCCGCCAGTGTAGGCGATGCCGTCCACGAGAACTTCACGTCCTTTCACGCGCACGGTCGGCGTGGCGATGCCATCGCGGGTGGTTGTCCAATGGCCGTTCACCAAAATCGCGCTACACACACCGATGGCGGGAGCGACCACTTCGCGACCACGCACCTCAACGCGGTCAAGATAACAACACCCGTTGTAGTTCAACCGCAGAACCAAATTGCTGCCGGCATCGGACATCATCACCGTGTGGGCAATCGGATCAACTCGCACCGTTCCGGCTATCGCGACAGCCGAATTTGTCAAAAGCAAAAACACGGAAAGGCAGAAGATAAAAACGCGGTTGGTCATTGAGATATCATCAAATCGGGAATCAAAACCAACCGGTGATTTGCGAGCGGTCGGATAAATCATGTGGGAAGATTAACGAGGATGGAGATTTTTAATCTATAAAAATTCCGCGTGATGAATGGTGTCAGGCAGAAACTTGCCACAACAGTTTTTGCATCGCAGGCGACATTTGAAGCGATTTGTTCAATCTTATTCATTGAATGAAATTGCAAGACACCGTCGCGAAACCAGTTAATTTCAAGTGATGACAATGCGCTCTTCTGCAAACCGTATCTCGCCGTCGACTGCTTCCTGGCAGTTTCTGCTTTGCGTGCTGTTCGCATTGGGTATGAGTTGCACTAACAGCCGCGCCGCCGTGCTCACCGCTTCCGGTTATCGCAGCCCCGTGCCGTCCGATGCGCCGGACGCGGGTCAGCAAGCACAAATCGCCAGTCAGTACGGGATGTTTTGCCATTTTGGGATCAATACCTTCCTCAACGAAGAATGGTCCGACGGCTCGGCGTCGCCCACAAATTATTGCCCCTCGACCGTGGACGCTGACCAGTGGGTGCGGACGGCATACCTGGCCGGGATGCGTTACATCATTTGCATCACGAAGCATCATGACGGCTTCTGCATGTGGCCCAGCGCTTATACGAGCTACAGCGTGAAAAATTCCGGCAACACGAACGACGTCGTTCGGCTCGTCTCCAATGCCTGCGACAAATACGGACTGAAGTTCGCGATCTATTACTCGCTATGGGACCGGCATGAGCCGAGTTACCAGACCAATTTCAATCCGGATTACATCAGCTACATGACCAATCAATTGACGGAATTGTTGAGCAACTACGGGCCGGTTTGCGAATTGTGGCTGGATGGAAGCTGGGACAAGCCCAACACTGCGTGGCAACTTCCGGTGTTGTATGACGTCGTCAAACGTCTCCAACCGGACTGTCAGATGGGTGTCAACTGGCCCATCGGCTGGCCCACAAACGTGGACAGCGGCGCTGCGCCGGACCAACAGCGGGATGGATTTCCCATTCGTTATTTCCCGTCCGATTTCCGACTCGACGATCCGAGGATGCCGGTTTTTCCGGACCCCAAACTTTTCAGCAACCCGAACGTCGCGACAAATTCCCCCTTGCACTATCCCTACTATTTGCCCTTCGAAGCGACGATCACCCTGTCCCCGAGCAACAATTGGTTCTATAAAATTGGCGATGATGGCGCGAAGTCAGTCGCAACGCTTGAGCCGATGTGGGACCAATGCACTGCTCAGAGCAACCGGCTGGTGCTGAATGCGCCGCCGGACCGGAACGGCGTCTTGTTGCCGAGCAATTCGAATGCGCTCGTTCGATTGGCCTATCAACTGGGACTTGTCCCTGGCCGTCCTTTTCCGATTAATCTCGCCGAAGGATGCGCGGCCACCGCCAGTTCGGTTTGGGAAAATGACATCAGTCATTACGGCCCCGCGTTTGCAGTGGACGGGGACCCGAATTCGCGCTGGGCTTCCGGTCCGGTTGGCGCGACCAACGGCTGGCTGGCGGTCGATTTCGCCAAACCGACGAAATTTAACCAAGTCATCATTCGTGAATACGCCAATCGCGTGCAGAGCTTTCAGTTGCAAGCATGGGATGGCACTACGTGGAAAACGATCAAGAAAGGCACGACCATTGGAGCCTCTCTGCGCCTGGATTTTCCGGCAGTCACTACGAGCCGGTTGCGCTTGAATATCCTTTCATCGAGCGACGCGCCTTCGATTTATATGATCAAGGTGCATTACGTAAACACGACGGAATCGCCGCAGGTGCGGTGACAAATGGACCGACTAATGTCGAGCGTCTACCGGCTCGCCCTGATCAGGGCTGAATTTTAAAGGGCACTCGCTGCCGGATGTCGTCTGACGCTGAGCCGATGAGAAGTTCGTAGCCGCCCGGCTCAACGGTATATTGTTTTTTCGCTGTGTCCCAATAGCGAAGGCGTTCGGCAGGAATCTCCACGTTCACTTGCGTCTCTTCTCCGTGCGCCAGGTGCACTCGCGTAAAACCACACAAGGCGAGCGTGGGTTGTGGGACGGCGGAATGAACGTGCTGGAAATAAACCTGCGCCACTTCATCGCCATCGCGTTTGCCGGTGTTCTTAACCGTGAACGAAAGTTTGATCGTGTCGACGGCCCCGAGACTGGGCCCATTCACACGCGGTTTTTCGTAACGAAATTGAGTGAAGCTCAAGCCATGGCCGAAAGCGAAGAGCGCCTTGCCGGTGAAATAACGGTAGGTCCGGTTGCTCATCGAGTAATCTTCAAAGTCCGGCAGGTCCGTCGTGGCGCGGTAAAAGGTGACGGGCAAACGGCCCGCCGGATTTTCATCGCCAAACAAAATTTCCGCCACGGCGCGTCCGCCTTGTTCACCCGGATACCAGGCCTGCACGATGGCCGGCAGATGTTCCGCCGCCCACGGCATGGCGATTGCGCTGCCGCTGCAATTGACAAACACGATGGGTTTGCCGGTCGCGTTCAACGCCTCGATGAAACTTTGCTGCACGGGCGGCAATTCAATGCGCGTCCGGTCGCCGCCATCGAAACCGTCATAACGGCTCACTCCACCAAACTCCTCGCCTTCCAATTCGGGGCTGATGCCACCGACGTAAATCACGACATCGGCCGCCTTGGCCGAAGCCAGCGCGGTGTCCAGCATTTGCTGCGATGGATTATTTTTTCCGTCTTTGCGCACCGCCAGCGGGCAGCCTTGATCATAAGTCACTTCGACCTTCGCGCCGGCAACGCTCTTGATGCCCGCGAGAATCGTGACGGGGTGCGAGGGATCGCCGTTGTAATTGCCGAGCAGCAACGGCACTGAATCGGCATTCGCGCCGATGACGGCGATGCGTTTGATTTTGGCGCGGTTGAGCGGCAGCAAGCCGTTGTTTTTCAGAAGCACGATGGATTCCAGCGCGGCTTTAAGCGCCATTTGCTGATGTTCGGGCGTGTCATTTTCGGCAATGGAAATTTTTGAGAACGGCACTTTGTCCGGGGGATCAAACAAGCCAAGCCGGAACCGTGTTTTCAAGGCATACGCCAGCGCGCCGTCGATTTCGGTTTCGGTAATCAATCCACGTTGGACGGCCTTGAGCAGCGCGTTGTAATCGCTGCCGCAACAAATATCGCAGCCGGCTTTCACCGCCGCCGCCGCGGCCTCCTCGGGCGTGGCCACAAAATGGTGATTGGCATGGATGTCATTGATCGCGCCACAGTCGGAAACGATGTAGCCATCAAAGCCCCATTGCTTGCGCAAAATATCGGTCAGCAACATCGGGTTGGCGCAGGCGGGTTTGCCATAAAGGGAATTGTAGGCGCCCATAAAGCCACCCACCTGGCCTTCGCGCACGGCCATTTCAAAATGTGGAAGATAGGTTTCGTAAAAGTCGCGCTCGGAGGGATCGACATCGATGGTGTGCCGTTTTGGTTCCGGCCCGCTGTGAACGGCGAAGTGTTTGGCGCACGCCATTACCTTGATGTAATTCGGATCGTTGCCCTGCAATCCACGAATGAAAGCCACGCCAATCTGCCCGGTCAAAAAGGTGTCCTCGCCATAGGTTTCCTGGCCGCGGCCCCAGCGCGGGTCGCGGAAGATATTGATGTTCGGCGACCAAAAAGTGAGGCCGGTGTAAATCGCGCTGTTGCCGTTGTGAGTGCGAGTATATTCGTTGAACTTGGCCCGGCCTTCCGTGGAGATGACATCGCCTTCCTCATGAATCAGCTTCGTATCCCATGTCGCCGCCATGCCGATCGCTTGCGGAAACACCGTGGCGACGCCATTGCGGGCAACGCCGTGCAGCGCTTCACTCCAAAAATCATAAGAGGGGACGCCGAGCCGCGGAATCTCCGGAGTTTCGTTGCGAATCTCCTGCACTTTCTTAAACAGCGAGAGCCGGCTGATGAGGTCTTTCACTCGCGCGTCGATCGGCTGCGAGGGGTCTTTCCAAATTTCGGGACCGGTCACGACGGGAACCTTGCTGGCCGCGGCAGCGATGGCGTCGGCTAAATCGGCCGCCTTCGTGGACACAACCGTTGCGCCGGAAGCATCGCGGATTTCGAAGGTGTTAAGTTTGGCATTATCCTCACGCGCCCGGAAATTCACCGTAAAAGGCATCCCATCCGGATGGTCGATTGTGTTGGTAAGATACAGCGCCTTTTTCGCCCCGCCGGCCGCCGCGAAAACATCCAAATTCGAAGCGATAGTGATATCGCCGGATCTGATATCAAAAAGACGTTTCCCAGAGTCAGTAAAATAAGCCTCCGCTTCGCCGATGATGACCGTGTATTTGCCCGCCGGCAGATGGGGGACGGAAACGGTGAAAGCGGACCCATAAATTTCCTCGCGGAAAGAGGCGTCCTCGCCGGGCGCGGCACCCTGGATGGTTTGATCATCGCCAATTTTGAAATGGGTGAACTGGCCAACGACATCGAGAGGGCGGCCACAGGTTCCGCACGTCTCATCGGCCAGCGTTGCCGTTGTGGCTAACAGGAGCAGGCAAAAGGTTTTAAAAATGGCATTCATAATTTTTCAGTGTTTTTAAAATCATCCGAACACGCCCCGTCAGCCACCGGATTCCCCTGAGGCGTTTCTAAAATATTGCCGCAGACGTGAGTCTGCGCCGACTAACGCAGGCGGCTACGTCGTTAATTGGACAGACCCAACGCCTCCCGTTCGCACGCGGCGTATTTTGCGAGCAATCGGTCGTAAATCCGCGCCGCGCGAGGATGGGGACGGATTTTACTGTTCGGCAGCGGATCGGTGAACCCGGCGACGACTTTTTCCCAATTCGGTTTCTTTCCTTCGCCGACCAGCCAGCCGTGCGCGGCCAGCAAGGCTGCGCCGAGCGCGGCACTTTTAGAAACCTCGATGCGTTCGACAGGGCAATTCATGACGTCGGCCATGACTTGCAGCAAAGACACGTCCGCGGACGCCCCGCCGGTAGCGTAGACGCGATCGGGCGAAACTTTCATCCACTGCGAGTGCAACCGCATCGAAAGCATCTGGGCTTCAAAAATCGCCCGGCAATTCGCCGCGACATTTTTTTCATCGAGATCAAACCGGCGAACGCCCGGCCGGTTCATGCGTGGAACAATTTCGGCCTCGAACCACGGCAGCAAAATGGCGTCGCCATTGCCCGGCTTTATGGACGCCACCCGTTTTCCAAAGTCGTTCCAATTTTTGATTCCATAGAGTTCGCGGATTTTTTCGCGAGCCAGCGAACCGTTTTTGAAACAGATCAGGCTCATGTAATCGCCGGTGGGCGAACCGAACACATGCCCTTCTCCGTGCGCGTCCGTGCGACACTTTTTCATCAGACCAAAATAGGTGTCGCTGGTGCCAAGGCTGATGGCAGCCGTGCCTTCGCGAATCAAGCCCAGGCCAACGACGCTGCACGGGTTGTCGCCCGACCAAACTATGACCTGCGCCTCGGGATTCAGGCCGAATTTTTTGACAAAATACGAACTGACGGCGCCGATGATTTTCCCAGATTCGGCCAGTGGGGGCAGTTTTCGCTTCAATCCCGGTGCAGTGGCGGTGAGCGCACCTGTGTGCCAGGATTTTTTGCGAATATCCATCAAGTTCATGCCTGCGCCGTCGCCATGATCGATCGGCGCAATTTTTCCGGCGAGCAGCGATGCCAGAAATGAACTCACCAACGCGATGTTTTCCGCTTTTGCGTAAGCGTCCGGTTCGGTCTTGAAAAATTTGCGGATTTGCGGGCCGGTAAATCGCTCAAAGATGTCCGAGCCGGTGGCCTGGGCGGTTGCTTTGAGACCGCCGAGTTTTTTGCGGATTTCGGCGCATTCGATGGCGGTTGAGGAATCCATCCAGATCGGCGAGGTCGCGCGCGCAAACACACCGCGCAGATTTTCCACGAGTGTTTTTTGCGGATTCAATTTCTCCAACGCTCCGCCCACGCGCTCGTTGAGATAAACCGAGCCGTGTTGCTGGCCGCTGCCGCTGATGGCCAGGATTTGCCCGAGCGCGACGCCGTCTTGTTTCATTTTCGCAAACAGAACATCCAACGCCTCAACCCACATCAGGGGCGGGCTGTGTTTGACGAGCGGATCGGGATGCGGCAGGACGCCATTGCGGGTGCCGTATTGAGGCAGAGCCAGGTCGAAATTCAGCGATTGCTCATATACGACTTTGCGGCGGTCGTAGTCGATGAGCACCGCGCTCAAGCTTTGGGTGCTGGAATCGAGTCCGAGAAATAACTTTGCCATGCGGTCTCTTTCGGGTGGTCTTGGATAACACGCCTCATCGGGCCGCGAAAGAATATTCTGCCAGTCATTCGCTCCGAAACGTGGCTGTGTTCCGCGCGGCAGAATCAACTGCCGCGAAACGGAACAAACCGCAGATGCTGGAAATCACCACAACTTTCCTGGCGACGACTAATTTGCGACACAGCCGTGTTCCGCTGCGCGCAGCATCCGGCGCAGATCATCACTTCTTGTAAGTGGCATGTGCATTCAACCACTGGCTGTCGGACCCGGGCGGGCCGTTGATGGTCAGGAAGGTGTTCCTCCACGCAACCAGTTGGGCATGTCCGTCCGCGAACGTGAACGCCGTGGAATTATTGTGGTTCGCCGCGGGCCGGTCGCCGACGCTCGTCGGATCGATACGGAAAAATCCGTCATTAAGGCTCAGTGGGTTTTCATCCAGATAGACAATACAATCGGAGATACCCAAAACGGAGCTGTTGAAGTCTGAAGTTTTTCGGTAAATCTTGTACGCGGAATTCACTTCGTTGCCGAAGGCTTTCTCCTCCCAAAGCGTGCCCCCCACGTAGCCATTTGCCGAACAGGAACGCACACGGGGTAATTTGGACGCCGGGTCTATGCCCAACCGGTCCGCGGGGCATTTGTAAACTCCCGGGCTCTTGGAATAACTTCCGATGGAACCGACCAAAACGGTTCCGTTGCCGTCTGAATCTCCCTGCGTTCCGAGCAGAAAAAGATTCGTAGAAGCGCCTCCCGGGCTATCGCCACCACCGCTGCCCAATGTGCCAAAGGAGCCGGCCACCCAATCCGGGTCGCTCGGGTCGACGCCAATCGGCGCGGTGCTGGGAAATGGAAGGCCACCCGCAATTCGGCCCGGGTGACCTTCATTGCCGGGCAGGGTGTCACTGGCATCACTCGTATAAATGATGGCGGCGGTCTGCAATTGCCGCATGTTGTTCAGGCAGGAAATGCTCTGCGCCCTCATCTTGGCCTTGGCCAACGCCGGCAGGAGCATGGCGGCAAGGATGGCTATAATGGCAATGACAACCAATAGCTCAATCAACGTAAAACCGGAGCGCCGCCGCGAAAGCCCGCGGGCAGGATTGAAACTGGCATTATACGTCACCTTCATAACTTATTGTGGGATTCCGATTCCTCCAGCAGCCTTTCGGCTGCTGGAGGAGTGTCTGTTTCTATTTTTATTCTTAATCGTTACTGAATTTGTATCCGATAGAAGCGCGTGCTTGTAGCCATCGAATCATTGGCGGTCTTGACGCCGCCACTGCCGGGAATCGGACTGCCCAACGGCGTCCATGACGGATCGCTCAAGTGGTCCTTATACAGGACCTGATAGCTGAACCCGTTTTGCGTCGGGAACGTGAGGACGATGCCTCCAGCATTGATCGACGGGGTAATCAAGACACTGTTCGCCGGCGCAACCGTCGGAACGAGCATCAAGAAGTTCACGTTCGCTTCATCGTGGTTGAGCAGCGAACCGCCCAAACGGAGCGTCGTCGGCGAACCGTCCAGCGTGACGACCACCGGATTGCCGCTGCCATCCACCAGCGGAGTCCATCTCCAACTGGTCCAGCCGCTCACCTTGATGAGGAACGTGCCCAGCATGTTGGTGGTTTGGTTGGCGGTGCCCGCGCCGCCCGTCACCTTATAGAGAATGTCCTCTGTGAGACCATTTCCTTCAGCGACTCGCGCCACGACGTTATAAGAACCTGCGGGATAATGGCGGGTGAAATTCGCCCACGAATTCGGACCGAAGAACCCAAGGTTATAGTCAGTTCCCGCACCTCCGCCGGAAGTGAATTGCGCCCTCGGCAATTCGCCACTTAAGTCGCCAGTGCCAGTAGGTATGCCCGGAGACGGACGATAGGTGTAAGCGCCATTGGGATCGGATTCAACGATATCAACCCCCGAGACACTGGCCCGGTTGGCATAAGCGTTGATCTGGTTATCGAAGAACTGACCGCTGTCGTAGTCGTAGTCTTCGGCTTCCCATTGATAGTTCGCGTCGCTGTAAGTGGCGAAGCTGTTCGTGTAGTGAGTCGTTCCCACGCCGTCGGTCACGGTAATGATGGCGGTGTGGAAGGCATTCGTTTTCGCAGGATAGCTGACGCTCAGCGCGTGAGAGGTGCCGGTGAAAGTCAGGCTGCCGTTGCCGAGATTTATACCGTCCAAATTCACCGTGACGCCACTATTGGGAATTCCCGCCTGGGAATTGACCACAAACGTCGAGGCATTCGTGAATTGGAACAATGCCGAACTGTCCGGCGTGAAATCGCTGACGAATGGCGGGATCGGCACCGATACGTCCGCCGGCTCGAGCAGGATGTAATTGAGGTTATGTCCACCGCCGTCAATCGAGACCCGCAGGGTCTTTACGGAACCATCGGCCGTAAACTGAACCAGGTTGCCGCCCGTGTCCTTGACCGGGGTCCAATAGTATTTTCCCCAATTACCCGTGGAATTGATGTTGTAGGTTCCCAGCCTCGTCGTGGTCTGAGTAGTCGTGCCGAGACCGCTGGTGACGAGGGAAATACTGCCCGCGTCCGACACCGAACCGCCGTCGCCACGGGAGGCACGGACGTAAATGTTATAGACGCCCGCGGGATAATGGCGGGTATAGTTAGCCCATTGGCCGCCGGCGGTAAAGCCAACGTCATAGTCCTGGTAGGGAATGCCAAATTGGTTGGTGGTATTGATGTACTGCAGGCGTGGCACTTCGCTCAGGCCTTCGCTGCCGAGGCCTTCACGGATATAAGCCTTGTGGGTGTTGCCCGGATTGTTGAAATCCACGCTGGCGATGCCATCCAGCGCGTAGTAAGCGTTGGTTTGTGGGTTATCGAAGTAATTTCCCGAGCTGTAATCCCAATCTTCTGCTTCGAAGGTATACGTCGGAATGACGGTATCAAACGATTTCGTGGCGCTGCCGGGGATTCCGTTGCCATCATTGACCTGGATCAACACGTTATAAACCATGTTACTGGTCAACGGAGCCGTCACGGTGATATCCGTTCCATTGCCAGTGACTGTCAGCCCATTGGCGGTCGTCAGGTTGGTCAGGTAGCCCTGGCCGGCCAGGTTGGTGACGGCAAACTGCACGGTGACATTTTCAGGAGTGATGCCTCCCGCGGATGAGTGAGCCGTGAAAGAAAACAGATTGGTCCATTGAAATTGAATGGAGCCATCCGGGTAGAAATTGGTGAGGGTAACCGTGCTCCCCACTTCATTCGTGTTCAACGGCATCAACATGAAAAAGTTTATGTTGTCATTGGCCCCAACTTGAAGCTCTTGCAGCGTGGCGGGGTTACCGTCGAAAGTGATCTGAATCAGATCGCCGGCATTATCGGTCACCGGCATGAAATCAAAGCTTTGCCATCCCCTGACGTTAACCGCATACCGGTAGGGAGCGCTGCCAGGACTGCTGACGGTCGCGCCTCCGCTCAATATGCTGATGTCAGCCGATTCCGTTTGGGCGGTGCCACCGCTGGCGACGCGAGCAAATAGATTGTAAGTGCCGGCGGGATAGTGCCGCGTGTACTGGGCGTATTCGGCGCCATCAGTCCAGCCGAGATCGTAATCCGAGAAACCGGTTCCGATATACGCCAGGCGCGGTATGTCGCTGGCCACTTCAGTCGACGGACCAGGAACCGACGGGCGATATTGGCCGGGACCGTTGTTATTGCTGCCCTCAACGGTAGTCAGTTGGTTCGTGTAGGCGCCGGTTTGCGGATTATCAATGTATAATCCACTGACGCCATTGCTGGTGTAGTCCCAGTCTTCCGCTTCCCACGTGTAGGAAGGAGTGATTGTGTTGAAAGCCACTGTGAGGTTGGTCACATTGCCATTCGCATCCTTCACTTGAATAACCGCGCTGTAGAGCGTGTTGCTCGCCAAGGGAGTGCTCACGCTTTCAGCAGTGTCCGGCCCCGTGATCGCCAGCCCGTTTCCGGAACTGAGATTTTTGATGAAACTCGTTCCCTTATACAGGCTGGTAACCGTAAGGGCCACGGTGACATTGGTCACCCCGGCGGGCGAGCCGGCGGTAAAGGATAATGTGGTGGACGGCTGGAACAGGTTCGTTCCATTCGGATAAAGAGCAGTGATGGTGGATTGCGCCTGGACCAGACTGCCGCACGCCAGGAGGCAGGCGGCCCCTCCCAGCGCCAAAAAGGTTTTCAGGGGGGATCGACGGTTTTTTTTCATAATTTGCATGGGTTTCTGATGGGTCGTTAGCAGCATGAGTTACGTGAAAATCTGTCGGTATCCCCACTTTCGGGGAGGGGAATTGCAACCGCGCATTGGAAACTCCCCCAGGCCTTAACCCCTGCGTTTTTGCGGGAAATTTTCACTTTGGATACTCTTCTTCAACCAGAGTATCCTGCGGCATCCCCACTTTCGGGGGTGCCACGCGGGTGGACATTTCCGGACGCTGGTGCAGTTGCGGTGGGCGTTTTATGGAATTCGAATCATGGTTTATGAAGAATTCATTTCGTGAAATATTGTGCGCGGGCACTTTTTTCATCGCCGCAATCGGCGGTGGAACGCTCGCGTCGCCGGCTGCCGAACGCCCGCAGACGTTTTGCAATCCGGTCGACCTGACTTATCGCTTTCAACTGGACTCGCCCACGCGCCGTGAAGCCGCGGACCCGACGCTCGTGCGGTTCAACGGCGAGTATTGGCTTTTTGCGTCCAAGAGCGGCGGGTACTGGCATTCCACCGACATGGCACACTGGATATTCGTGGAACCGACCGGGCTGCCGTTGGAGGATTACGCACCAACCGTCGCGGTGTTGAATGGACGAATGATTTTTACCGCCTTCAACACACGCGCGATTTACACCACGGAGGATCCACTCAAAGGAACGTGGACCAAGGCTGCGGACCTGAAGGGGTATCCCGATCCGGATATTTTTGTCGATGACGATGGGCGCGTTTATCTCTATTACGGTTGCGATTCAAACGGTGGCATCCAGGTGGTGGAACTGGATCCGCGGCAGAATTTCAAAGTTGTCCACGAGCCCGTGACCTGTTTGAAGGCGGATTATGCGCATCACGGCTGGGAAGTCGCCGGGGAAAATAATCTCGGCAATCCCAATGCCGATGGCAGCAAACAAATGGCTCCCTGGGTCGAAGGCGCCTGGATGACGAAACGCGCTGGAGTTTATTATCTGCAGTACTCCGCGCCAGGCACGCAGTTCAAGACTTACGCCGACGGCGTCTACACCGCGACCAATCCGATGGGACCGTTCAACTATGCGCCCTACAGTCCGTTTTCACAAAAACCCACCGGCTTCATCGGTGGCGCGGGCCACAGCAGCGTGGTGGAAGACGGCCAGCACCATTTCTGGCATGTCTCGACCATGACGATTTCCGTGCGGCATATGTTTGAACGGCGGCTCGGCATATTCCCGGCCGGCTTCACGCCCGATGGCCAGATGTTTTGCGACACGTACCTCGGCGACTATCCGCAATTCATTCCCGGCGCGGCGAAAAATCCGGCCGCAAATAACTCGCCGGGTTGGATGCTCCTGTCCTATCGCAAGCCCGCCACGGCTTCATCGTCACTGGCGCAATTCCAGGTCGAAAATGCCTTCGATGAAAATATTCGAACCTGGTGGTCGGCGGCTTCGGGCAAGGCTGGCGAATGGCTGCAGGTCGATTTGACGAAGCCGTGCCAAATTGCGGCCATGCAAATTAATTTCGCCGATCAGGGCATGACCAATCTCGGACGCATGGTTGACGATTCATACCGTTACTCGGTTCAAGTCTCCAAAGACGGGGCGCATTGGACAAGCGCGCTCGACCGCAGAGACAATCGGGGCGATTCCCCGCACGATTACGCGCAACTGGAGAAATCCGTGACAGCCCGCTATGTGCGCGTGGTCAATGAGCACACGCCGGGAGGCGGGCTGTTTTCGATCAGCGGCTTGCGCGTGTTTGGCAACGGACTCGGGCATGCTCCAGCGTCAGTGAACCCGGTGGAACCAGTGCGCGACCCTTTGGATCCGCGCCAGGTTCACATTTCATGGCAGCCGGCGGCGGACGCGGATTTTTACATCATTCGTTGCGGCCTCGCGCCCGACCGGCTTTTCAATAACTACCAGGTTTATGACGCCACGCATTTCGACATCAACAACCTGAACGCGGGAACGGCGTATTACCTGAGTATTGATGCCGTGAATGACAGCGGAATTGCGAAAGCCACGAAGGTATTTCCCGTGAAGTAACTGCCCTTTGAAGATTCTTACGGATAAGCCAGTCGAAAAAAAACGCTGCCCATGGCGGCAGCCACCGGCAACGACATCTGCGCGGTGGTTTCCGATCCTGAAATGCTGACCCAATTGGTGCCAAGACCGGCATCGAACGGATTGGTCTGCACTTCCAAATGCCAGCCGACGTGGTCCGTCGGCCAGCTTACCTGCATTTGCGCGGCGTTTGCGGCGAGACTGATGATCGTCGGAGCGGCGACTCCGAAAGAAAAGGCCATTTCGGAAAGTTGCAAGCCGCTGGCATCGCCGTTGTTGGCGGTGATGCTCAATCGATAATAAGCAAAGGCGGTGGCGTTGCTGATGGCATATTGTTTGGTTAGAAAACGACTGGCGAAGAGTTCGTTGCTGCGCGTGTCCAGCGTGATCCAGCTTTTGCCGTCCATGGAACCCTGAAACTGCCAGTTTTTTGGGTCGCGTCCGGGCACATCGTTCGCGCTGGACAAGGCGTAGCGAACCACCGGCTCGAGCGGCCCTCCAAAATAGAATTGCAACCAGCCGGTGTTGCCGCCGCTCGCGTTGAACCATTTCGTGGAGGTGAAACCGTCGAACGCCATGGCGGCGGTTTCATCGGGTGGATTATCAGAACTGGCGGAGGCGATGGTGGCCGTAGGTATGACTGAAACCTGCGCGGAATTGGCGCTTTGTCCCAGCGAGTTCACGGCGCTCACGACGTAAAAATATTTCGTGCCGTTCACCACGTTTGTGTCCGTGTAACTGGTCGAGCGGACGTTGGTGGCGATGGTCGAGTACGACCCGTTGTTCACGAGTGACCGTTTGACACTGTAGCTCGCGGCCGCGCCTGAACCTGACCAACTCAAGTTCGCCCGCACATTTCCCGCTGCTGCGCTCAAGCCGGTAGGCGCGGATGGCGGGGCGCTGGGCGGCGTCGGAAAAACAACATTGTTCGTACGCGACGGCGGATTAGCGTCGAGTTCGGTGACGGCACCCGATTGATATTTAAGCCGCACGGTGGTGTTGCCGGGGGCGGACAATTTCATGTCCACATCCCACGTGAGCGGCCACGACGGCAAAACGCGAATTTCGTTTCCATTGCATTGCAGCAACATGAATTGCAGGCCGGTCATGCCCGCGCCGCCGTTATCGAGGTCCGGCAGGTAATCATTATGCGAAGTCCAAAATGCGGGAAACCGGCATTGCGGATCTTTCTGGGAAAAGTTGCCGATGACATCCGCCTGCGCGGCGCCGGTCAATCCCACGAGCGGCTCTTCAATAACGTCCTGGGTCCAGCAATACTTATTATTCCGGACCACGCGGTTGGTGAACGTGGCCAGACCCAGGTTGAAATTGGATTTGCCGATACCAAAAATCCGGTACGGAAAAACGCAATAACATTCCGGGTTCTCCGAGTTGTGCGAGGCGCCGTAGGTCTGGGCCGGAATAATATAAGTGCCGGCCGCGTTCATCGGCAGCGGCGGCAGCGACGCTAAACAATTGCTCCATTCATTGATCAACGCGGGCGTGGTGAAATTCGTGGGCAACGAGGTCAGCCTTGGTATGTCGTTCATCAGGCCCGAGATATAATCCGTGGAGTTCGTGCAACCCCAATACATTTCAATGGCATTGGCGGGATAAAATTTAATGACCCCGTTGACTCGCGGCCAATGCTGGTCAAAAAAGCGGATCACCTGCGTCGCGAAGGGAACAATATCGTTGGTCGCAAACGCATTGTCCTGCGTGTAATCGTAATAGTCCAGCATCATGGCCAGCGTTTCCAACGCGCCCTGATAATGATACCGGATGTATTCATTTTCCGAAATGGTGCCGGTGTTGTTGTTTCCCCAATCCGTCAATAAATACAGGCCGAAAAAATTATAAGTCTCGGGAAAAAACGCGCCGCCGTGCCCGTAATATTTGACCGTTTGCGCGGTCTGCAGCCCCAGCAGGTTGGTATAACAAGCGAACCACGGCTGCATTAAATCGAAATCACCCGAAGCCAGCAGCGGCCAGTACATATGTCGGGTATTTTGGTGCCAATAACCCGGACCCCACCGGCGGTAGTCGCCGTTTTGCCCGTTGTAATCGAAAGTGAAGGTGCCGCCATTGAACTTCATCGGATATTTTCCGCGGCCCTGGCAGGCTTCCATGAAACGTTGTTCCAAATATCCACGCGTGACAATCGTGGCATTCGCATCGCCGCTCACAAAAATCCAGCTCCGGTTCCAGAAGGCGTCCCACCAACTGAAGTGATTGTTGCGCGCTGTTTCCAAATCTGCCGCATCCACCTGCGTCACGACATTACTCATCTGATTTTGCCAGTCCGCCGCCGTGGCGGTCTGTGCGGTGTAGGCATACAGGGACACCATGAAGTTCGTGCCGGACGGCGATTGCAGCGTGTAATTATTTACCTTGTTGAAATTTGCCGCCTTGATCGTCATGCCGAAGGTGCGGTTGAGGTACGGGTCGGGAAAGTTGCTGGCGTTCATGTTTTCTCCGGCCGCAATTGTCGAGTATAACGAACTCCCGTTGCGATGATACGAAACCAGACGGTCGGCCAGCGACGGCACCACGTCTGCCGTTTCCGTCCAGCCATTATTCACGCCGCGCCAACCGCCAGACGGGGGGTCGTTGGCGTTTGACGCCGTGTAAGGAGCGCTGCGCCAGACTTCGTTCGAGCAGGTCATGGTGAATGGCTGCGGCCCATTTGCCTCCACTCGAATGACCGGCTGATTGGCATCAATCCAGATGCGCACCGAAACCTGCGAGCCAACCGGTCCGGCGGTGAGGTCCAGTTCGCCGTGATAAAAATCCAGCTTCTGGTTAAAGGGCGCTCCCTCCGCAAACGGATTGGGCGCAAAATGAATTCGCGTCCGGCCGATTTTCAAAAGCCGCGTGCCTTCGCTCCAACTGTCTGATTTGCCGATATACATCATCAGGTCGCCGCCGTTTTCCACCCAGACATTGGCGGTGATATCACCGTTGCCGAGGGGCATCGATCCCGGCGAACCGTTCGTGCTCGGAGAAGTCCAGACTTCGTTGTAGCTGTTCAATTGCGAGAGGACATCGGCAGGCAAGGCGGCCGCCCTGGCGCTGTGGACACCGGCCAGCAAGCCGCACCACAAGATTAAAAATGCCGAGGCACGATCGAATTGCTTGGTTCTGTTGGTATTCATGGTTCAAGGGTAAACGAGCCGGAAAAACGCGCTTGGGCCCGTGGAATCGATGGGCACGAAAACCTGGTTGGTCATCGCGGAATTGGAAATGGTCATCCAGCCGCCGGCATCCAGTGAATTCGTCTGCATTTCCAAACGCCAGCCGAGATGATCCATCGGCCAGCTCAATTGCATTTGATTGCCGTTCGCCGCGAACGTGATTGGCAGCGATGTGGTAGACACCGGGCGTACGCTGGCCTCCGCCGAATTGACGCTCCCGCCGAATCCATTCGTCGCCGAAACGACAAAATAATAAATCGTCCCGTTGGCCAATCCGGAATTGGTGTAGGCAAGCGTGGTCAAATTGGCGGCGATGACAGTATAAGGTCCGTTTGAGACGCTGGAGCGTTTCAAATTATAGCCGGTTGCGCCCGAAGAGGCTGTCCAACTCAACACTGCCTGACCGTCGCCCGCGATGGCCGTCAGATTTGCCGGCGCGCCAAGGAAAAAGGCGAATGCCATTTCGGATAGCTGCATATTGTTGGCGTCGCCATTATTGGCCGTGATGTTCAGCCGGTAATAACCGTAAGCCATCGTATTGGTGATGGGGTATTGTTTGGTCAGAAGACGGGTGGCAAAGATTTCGTTGGTTCGCGCATCGAGCGTCATCCAGTTTGTTCCATCTTGTGAACCCTGAAATTGCCAGTTTTTGGGATCGCGCCCCGGCACATCGTTAGCGCTCGACAGATCATAGCGAATCACCGTAACAGCCGCGTTCCTGAAATAATATTGCAACCAGCCGTTAGTGCCGGCGCCAAGCCATTTAGTGCTGACCGAACCATCAAACGCCTTGGCCGCCGTTTCACTGGGAGGGTTCTCCGAACTGGCCGACGCAATGCCAGCCGAAGGCACGCTGGAGACTTCCACGGAGTTTGTGCTTGCCCCAATCGCATTCGTCGCGCTGACCACATAGTAATAGGTCGTGTTATTGGCCAGGCCGGTATTGGTGTAAGTGGTCACGGCCAGGTTGGTGATGGTTGTGTAAGGCCCGCCACTGACGGTGGAGCGTTTGACATAATAGCTGGCCGCGCCCGAAGCGGGCATCCAACTCAATATCACTTGTCCGTTGCCCGACGCGGCTGCCAGCCCAACCGGGATGTTTGGCGGCGGAGGGGCTTGCGTTGTCGCACTCGCCTGAATGCTGTCAGCGCTTTCACCGCTCGTGTTCACTGCCGAGACCACATAATAATAGGTTGTGTTGGGAGTCAAACCGGTATCCCAATAACCGGTGGCCGTTACGCCCGTGGCAATAGTGGTATAAGGTCCGGTATCGACCGTTGCCCGCTTGACATTATAGCTGGCGGCTGAGGCGGGAGCCGTCCAACTCAGGCTGATCGCGCTGCTGGAAACAGCGGTGGCCGCGAAATCCGTTGGCGCGGAAAGCGGCGGGGAATTAAGCGGCAAAATTTCCACCCCGCTGGATTTTGCATTATCGGACGCGCCATTGACATATTGAATGATGATCTGCCCGCTGCCATTGGCCACGGCCGTGTAATCCTTGATGGTTGCTTTGTTTTTGGCCCCGGCGTCGGCAAAAATGTCGTAGTTCGTCAATACCTGCGTCCCATTGATGAAAACATGAAAGCGTCGGATGCCAGCGGCACTGTAGAAAATCTCCGCAAAATGCAGCCTCACCCGGTAGCTGGTCCCGGAGTTTAGGTTGGGGAAAGTGTATGTGTTGTTGTTCCAACGTTCGGTTTGATAAACGGCTTGCGGCGCCGGATTGGTCACCCCGCTGGTGTCTATGGCCGAAGAAGTCGAGCCGGCCGAGCCGCCGGAAAAATACGCATCGGTACTAAATGGGCTGGCCGCGCTGCCGCCCGAGTTCACCGAGTAGAAGGCTGCCGGTGTCGCGCTGACAGACGTCGAATCTGTACTCTCTCCCAGCGGGTTCACGGTGCTGACCGCATAATAATAAGCCGTGCCATTCACCAAATTGGTATCCGTGTAGCCGACGAGGCCCACGTTCGTGGCGATGGCTGTAAAAGGCCCGCCACTCGCGGTGGCCCGCTTGATGTTGTAGCTGGTGGCTCCGCCGGATGCCGTCCAAGTCAAAGCGACCCGCGTGTTGCCGCCGTTGGCGGTCAATCCTGCCGGGGCGGTCGGTGGCTGAACGGCCAACATGGGAACGGTCGGCCGGGTTGTTGTCAGTGCCATTTGTCCCTTCAGCATCCTGCCTCCGTCTCCGGTAAGTCTCAAGTAGTAGTCCGACGAACAATTTGTGCCATCCTGGTCCAGTGTAAAATAAAGCGCCGATGAGCCGATGGGGCTCATGGAGGCGTTTTCCGCCGTGCAGGCAATCTGGTTTCCCTCGTTGAATTCATCAAACATGGAAATGTAGATCCCCTGGCACCCGGCCCTTTGCATGTTGTAGAATTGCCGCCACATAAAATTCCCATGCGCTCTCTGCCCGGTGTCGCCGGGCAAAACACACGGCTGATAATCTATCCCGTTGGCATTGCAATATGCCTGGTCCTGTAGGTTCACAGTGTTGTAATAATTATCCGAATCGCCCGAATTGCCGATTCTTCCGACCATCCATGGAGAAATCATATTGAACGCGCTATAGGCACTCAAAAAATTGGATCGGGAGTCGCTGTTTTCTGTGCGCCAGTGAGTAGGCACCCCGCCGATCACATAGCAATTCTGGCCTTTGAACCAGTTGATGACATCCGTGCAAGTGGGGGCGTCCCAGGTATGGTTGGGATCGTCGAAGCCGAACCCCCAAATGCAGACGACCGGCTTGCCGTTTTGGAACGCATACGCGGAAGATGATGTCAGCGCCGACATTTTATTGGTCCAGTCCGCCTTTATTTCCGTTTGCATCGTGGTCCAACCACTGACGTCGTACATGATGTAAAACTTTCGGCCATAAGTTTCCGCTGCGGTTCGGACTTTTGTCGCCATCACATCGCGGGTTGGTCCTTCACCGCCGGTCGGATTGAACCGCTGCAAGGCGGCGGTATCGAGGCCGTTCTCCGCCATCCATCGGAAGTGGGTGTTCACCGTTTGTGAGTCGTAGGAAGAAAATAGCGTGGCCGGCTGGCCATTGCCGAAATTGGTGAAACCGGTTTGATAGCCGTTGGCGAACTGCCGCATGTCGGGCCAGCAATGGATGCTGTTCGAAAGCGTGATGGGTGTGGGCGGCTGCGTTCCACCGCTATAATGCCACCAGGTGCCGATCGGAGCGCCATCGCCCGTACATGCGAACCATCCCTGATAGCCGACCGTCACCGTGCCCACCACATCTCCCGGAGGACTCGCCGCCTGCGCCGATATGCCGGAGAAAACGACCACGATGCCTAAAAATAAAATCAACCGCTGAAAATAGCCGGTGTGCATGGATTTATTTATGTTCTTACGGATATACGAGCCTAAAGAAAACTCCGCTCTTGGCCGGATCGATGGGCACGGAAACCTGGTTGGTCGTCGCGGAATTGGAAACCGTCACCCAGCCGTCGACGTTCAGGGCATTGGTCTGCATTTCCAAATGCCAGCCCATATGATCCTGCGGCCAGTTCAATTGCATTTGGCCGCCGGTCGCTCCGAGAGCGAGCTGCGGCACGGTCGTGGATGGGACGGTCCCAAAAACGTTGAACTCATCAATGCTCCAAAAAGTTCCCACCGCGCTTCCGGTCTGCGTGATCCGGAGGTAACGCGCCGCCTGAGTGGCAAAGGTGATGGTCGTGCTGGACGAAGAGCCGACCCCGCTCGCAATGGGACTGCTCCAATTAATGCCGTCGTAAGAAATAGTCACCTGGTAACCGCGCGGATAATCATTGGCCGAGTTGACATAGTTCAAAACAATTTTGTTGAAAACATCGACCGAACCCAAATCCACCTGGAACCATTGGCCGGGAGCTTGCGAGCCGCCCGTGGACCAGCGGGTGACGAGGTTGCCGTCCAAGGCATTGCCCGGGTCGTCGCTTCCCGTCGTGCTGGAACTGGCCACCCACAACGTGCGGTCCAACGTGCCCGGCATAGCGTAGGCTTGTGAGGAATTAGCGCTTTCGCCCGCGGCGTTCAGCGCGGAAACCACATAATAATAGGTCGTGCCATTGGCCAGACCGATGTTGGTGTAGCCTGTGCCGGTGAAGTTGGTCGCAATCACCGTGTAACCACCGCCACTGCTCGTGGAGCGTTTCACGTTGTAACCACTCGCTCCCGATGAAGCTACCCAACTCAAGGTTGCCTGCGTATTGCCGGGCGTCGCCTGGAGGTTGGCCGGAGCCGTTGGTGAAAGACCGTTGACGAAAATCACCGCGAAGGACTCGGCCGTTCCGATGGCGGTGCTTTGCGCAATCAACGGGTCGGCGCCGCCATTAGGCACCGTCACATATTTTCCATCGTTCATGGCGCGCAACGCGATATTGCCGCCGCCCGCATCGTATTCCGTGAATGTCTCCCAGCTGCCCACCCCGGAACGATTGGCAATCAATGGACTCGCACCGTTGTTTTCCGCCGTGACATACTGCGTGTTGACTTGCGAGAGAAACGCGATATTGCCGCCGCCGCCATCGACGATTTGAAATTGTTCGGGCGTGCCAATCAAAACGCTTTGCGCGATCAAGGAATTTGAGCCGTCGTTCGGCGCGGTTACGTATTCGTCGTTAATCAAAGATTGCAGCGCGTAGGTATTGCCGGGAATCAATTGATGCGACAGCCCCGGCGGCGCGGCGTAGAAACCGAACCATTGCACGGCAAACGAACCTCCGCTGTAAACCAGATAAACCGTGTGCGTTCCACTCGCGCCGGAAATCTTGCAAAATGCATCCGTGTAAGTCTGATTTCCGCCCGTGCCCGGAACCGCACAAGTTCCAACCAGGGTTCCAGCGATACTGTCGAGATGGATTTCAATGTTGCCGCCAGCTGCTCCAGCGCTGGCTACACGAACGACGAACGCGCTCGCGCTATTTAGATTGATAGTTACGTAGGCCGACCAAGTAGATGCCGCTACGCTGATGTCCTGTCCGCCTTCAGAGCAGGGCTCTGTCGTTACCCCTGACATCGCGCTAAAGTTTGCCGCGGCGGTCGGGATGATGGCGGAAAAATTCGGCGCGTTGTTGGCCAGAGCGACGCGCCCCGCATTCAGGCTTGTCACGGTGTTAGAATAAATCATCGCCGTCCCGGTGATGCCCGTTCCCAAATAGCCACCGCCAACGGTGATTCCGTCCAGGCCCGGATGGATAATAGTGTTGTGTTGAAACACGATGTTCGTGCCGGCCGAAAAACCTGCCCCGCTATAGAGGGAATCAATAATTGTATTGGATGCGCAATAGGCATTCGCAACCGTGCCCACACTTTGACCATCGCCGCCGTTGCCCATCATCATGGCGGGTTGCTGCTGGCTGTAGCCATTGCCACCGCAACGCAGGACAAGGTTTCCCATCACGGTCGCCGACAACAGCGCCGAGCCATTCACGCCGAATTTGCCAACACCCAACCCCACGTAACGTGCGGTGTCGCGGAAAAGATTGTTCGTCACCACGTCGTTGATGCCGCCGTATATGCCGATGCCTTTGCCGCCCCACGCATCGATGGCCGTATTGTTGATATACGTGATGTTGCTCATCGTCGTGTAGTAAAAGGTGGTCGAACCAGAAACATTGTAATCGACGGAATTGATTGCCATGGCGTCGTCGCCGGTGCCGCGAACAAAGTTGTTCGAATAAGTGAGGTTCATGCCGATGCCGTTGGCGCTTTGCACATTGTTGAAATTGCCACCGTCAGACCACACGCTGAATACCCGGCAATTCTGCGCCGCGCCGCCCATGCCCGCACACCAAAACGCGGAAGTCACATGCTGAATCCATACGTTATCCACCAGCCAGTTGTTGCCGCTGAAATTGACGGCGCCGTTATTATTGTTGCCCGCGCGGTTTGAGCCGTTGCAATCCAGCGCCACATTTTGGAGCGTGCACGAAGTGGTGGTAATGATATTGGCCACGCCTTGTGAATTGTTCGCAGGCGTCACGCGATAGAGCGTGCTGTACCATGGTCCCGCTCCCTGGATTTTTATCCCGGAGGCGTGAAGCCCGCCGTGAATGGCGCTGAAATAATAAATGCCCGGCGGAATCCACGCGCTTTTTCCCTGCGATTGTGCGTCGAGGAAACATTTGTTGATCGCCGTCGTATTGTCCATCGCGGGGCTATTTGAAACCGCTCCATAAGCGGCGATAGAAAGAGAATTATCCGGCTGCGCGAGCGGCCCGGGAGGCTTCTCCAGATCCACGACGTCGATGTAATAAAACGTCGCGGAATTGGCCGCATCTTTCTGCAAGGTAATCGTGTCTCCCGGCGCGACGGGTGTGTTCGTGATGAAGGTATGCGTGTCGTTCCAGAAACCGCGGGGGTTGCCGTCGGCAGGATTTTTGTCGGCCTGACCGTTGTAATTGGTCCCTTCGTAACAGTAACTTTGCGCGGAGTTAACGCTGAGCGCCTGGCGGAAGATTCCGTTGACGTATAAATCAATCGTATTGGTGATCCCGCCGCCCGCCGGGGCGTCGGGAATACAGGAACGCAAATTAATGGCCGCCAGGTCTCCGCCGGTGGTGTTTGTCCAGGTGACAAATTGGCCGATGGCGTTCAACTGCACATAGGCGTGGCCGGACGCCTCGAGAATGGGACTGGAATACGGTGTAGTCGGCGCGGACGTCAGCATGACGACCGTTGCGCCCCCACCCAGCAAGCCAGACTCAGCCTCATAGCTGGTAAAAGGAGTCGTCGCGCCGACCGCATGAGCATTGGTCCCAGCACGCAAAAAAAGGGTTGCGGCCACCAGCGCGGTGGCGAGCCGGCAAACGGATTGGGGGAATGATGGGGCAGAAAACAACCGCATGACTTTTATTTTTATGATGGTCGAGCAGAACCTAACGGAGCATGTTTCTTTTGCCATCCCCTAAATCGGGGACTTACGCCGGAATGATTCGACATTGCACCCTATCACCCTGACGCATGACCACTCATTATGCCTGCCGTACGAACCGGACGCGTTTAATCGCGCTGAAAATCATCCTCGCGTTACTGACCGGCGGAACACCGCTGCTGCTGCCCGCGCAAGACTATAAAAACCCACAACTGGCCGTGGACGCGCGCGTCGCCGATTTGATTGGGCGCATGACGCTGGAGGAAAAAGTGCGGCAACTGGATATGTATCTCGGTTCGGAAGATTTGTTGGACAAGAACACAGATCCGACGGTGGACCATCATACCCATGCAAAGCCGGACGTTGTTTTTGATCCGCAATATGCGGAAAAGCTCGTGGGCCATCTCGGGGTCGGTTCGATTCACGATCTTTATCCGCACGCAAAACTTTCCAATCGCATTCAGCAATGGGTTATTGGCTCCAATCGTCTCGGTATTCCGGCGTTGTTCATCGAAGAAGGCCTGCACGGATATATGGATTACGGTGAAACTGTCTTTCCACAAAGCATCGCGCTCGCCACGACTTGGAACCCTGAATTGGCCCGACGAACCGGCGCAGCCATCGCTGCGCAGGCCCGCGCGAATGGCGTGGACATGATTCTCGGACCGGTGCTGGATGTGGCGCGTGATCCGCGCTGGGGACGTGTGGAGGAGGATTTCGGCGAAGACCCTTACCTGACCGGCCAGCTCGGCCTGGCGTATGTCCGAGGCATGCAAGGCGATTCGCTGTCGACAGATCATACAGTGATTGCGGAACCGAAACATTTCGCCGGCCACGGCAGCCCGGAAGGCGGACTTAACACCGCGCCCGTCCATGCCGGAGAACGCGAGGTCCGTTCGATCATGCTAAAATCTTTTGAGCCGGCCGTTCGCGAAGGAAAAGCCATGGGCATCATGGCCGCGTATCATGATATCGATGGCGTTCCTTGCATTGCCAACCCGTGGTTGCTCAACAAAGTCCTCCGTGAAGAATGGGGATTTCAAGGATTCGTTTTGTCCGACCTGGGCGCGATTCGCAAACTTTACGACACGCATCACGTGGCGGATTCACCCGCGCGCGCGGCGGTGCTGGCGCTCAATTCCGGGGTGGACATGCAATTCTACGATTTCGACCACGCCACATTCCAAAACGCAATTATCAACGGAACGAAGAACGGGGAAGTCTCGCTGGATACTTTGAACCGGGCGGTGGCGCGGATCCTGCGCGTCAAATTCATGCTCGGCTTGTTTGATCATCCGTTGGTGGACGAAAACCTCGATGCGACGGTGCGCCATTCGCAAGCGCACGCCGAACTGGCTCTGGCATCAGCGCGGCAGGCCATGTGTCTTCTGAAAAATCAGGGCGATCTTCTGCCGTTGAAAAAAGATATCAAGCATATCGCAGTGATCGGTCCGAATGCGAATATTGGCCGCATCGGAGATTACACCGAATCCGCGAAGGAGAGTTCAGAGCAAGGAATGTTCGAGCAAATCAAGAAACTGGTTTCCCCGAATTCGGAAGTCACCTTTTCCGATGGCGAAGATATTGAAAAGGTCGTGAGTCTTGCCCGCGAAGCGGACGTGGTGATTCTCGGCCTCGGCGAATGGACAAAAATTTCCGGCGAGGGCTTTGATCGCTCCGACCTGAATCTTCCCGGCAAACAAGAGGACCTTCTGGAAGCGGTTGCGGGCGCGGGCAAGCCGATTGTGCTGGTGCTACAAAACGGCCGGCCGCTGACAATTCCGTGGGCGGCCAAACACGTTCCGGCAATTCTGGAAGCCTGGTATGCCGGGGAATCCGGTGGACAGGCGATTGCGGAAACGCTTTTTGGCGACAACAATCCAGCGGGTCGTTTGCCGATTTCCTTCCCGCGCAGCATCGGACAACTGCCGGATTTTTATAATCATTTTCCCTCGAAGAACAAACCGTACATCGAGGGCGACGGTTCTCCGCTCTTCACTTTCGGCCACGGCTTAAGCTACGCGACTTTTAAATACAGCGACCTCACCGTGACGGCACCGTCAACACACAGCGCGGACGACGTGCTGGTTTCGTTCCGATTGGCCAACACGGGCAAACGAGACGGCGATGAAGTGGCGCAGTTGTATGTCCGACAGGAAACCGCCAGCGTCGCGACGCCGATTAAATCATTGAAGGGATTCTGGCGTGTCCATTTGAATCCGGGCGAAGCCAAAGAAATCAGCTTTCATCTGCCGCAATCCGAGCTTGCGGTTTGGGATGCGAATCAGGAATGGCGCGTTGAGCCGGGCGAATACACAATCACCGTGGGCGGGGATTCTTCTGGCGGTTTGCCCGCGAAGTTTAACTTGAAATAAAATCGCGGCGGAAATATGGCGTCTGGCTGGCGGGACGCCGGCGCTCCCAGGGGACGAATGCTCCGGCATAAAAATCCGCCGCTCCTAATAATACTCCGCACGATGCCTGGCCACGGCTTCCACGCGGCTGCGCACGTGCATTTTCAGGCAGATATTTTTGACATAGGTGCGCACGGTCTCGGTGCTGATGTTCAATTGATCGCTGATCTCCTTGTAAATAAAACCCTGCGCCAGCAATTCCAAAACCTCACGTTCACGGGGCGAGAGATTCTCCGCTTCGCGCGGTGAATTGCCGACCAGATGGAAATGCTTCACCACTTTGCTGGCAATGTGGCTGGACATGGGCGCGCCGCCTGTGTAGGCGTCGCGAATCGCCGCCAGCAATTGCTCCGGCGGGCTCGACTTGACCAGGTAACCATTCGCCCCTGCTTTTAATGCCCGGAAAATGCGTTCGCTGTCCTCGTAAACAGTGACCATGATGATCTGCATGGCGGGCGCGACCTTCTTGATCTCGGCGACGCATTGAATTCCCGACATGTGCGGCAGCTTAATGTCCATGAGCACCACGTCCGGATTTTTCTCCAATATTTGCGGCAACGCCTGCTCGGCCGAGGTATAGGCGCCGAGACATTTTATGTCGGACGCCGATTCAAGGATCTGGATGAGCTGCTCGCGCAGTCCGCTGTCGTCCTCGACAATGACGACTGATTTTTTCATGAAATTATTACCATACCATTACAACCGTTAAATGCCGGGAGCGCCATCCATTTATGCACCAGGTACGGGCGCGACAACCCGCAAACGCAGACGCACCGTCGTGCCTCCGCCGGGCTTGCTTTCGACGGTGCAATTGCCGCCGATGTTTTGCAGGCGCTGCTTCATGTTGGACAAGCCGTGGCCGGAAATGCCATCGAACGGCTGGAAGCCGACGCCGTCGTCATGCACGGAAACCTCCAGCGAACCGTCCTTGAACACCATGCGAATCGTCACCTCGGAAGCCTTGGCGTGCTTGATGATGTTATGCACGGCCTCCTTCACAGCCATGCTGATGTTGTGGCGCGTCTGGCTGGAAACCTGGGCTTCATGCGGCAAATCCATCACGTGAAAACGGCAGCGCAGCGGCGTTTGCTCGCACAATTGCTTCACCATCTGACAGACATAATTTCCCAACGCCTCGAGATTATCATTCTCCGGATTGACCGCCCAGACCGTTTCATAAAGCGCGGACACCAATTCGCGGGACATTTTGGAAACCTTGTCAAAATCCGCTCGGGCCTTTTCGGGAAACGTGGGATTTTCCTGCGCCATGGCGCTGAGCAGGGAAATTTGCGTGACGCGCGCGCCGAGGTCATCATGAATATCATGCGCGATTCGCAGCCGCTCCTGCTCCAACGCGCGTTGTTGTTTCAACCGGGCCATTTCGCGCCGCATCCGTTGCCAGACAAAATAACGGCTCGCGCCCATGATCATCGCCACTATGGCCACCAATGCTACACCCCAAAACCACGGCGTTTTCCAGAATGGTTCCGGAACAAAAACGTGGATTGATGCTTCCCCGCCCGTCCAGGTGCCCATCACGTCCATGCCACGCACGCGAAAAGTGTAATGATTCGCGGGCAGCGCAGCGTAGTAGGCGTCATGCACCAGGCCCGAGCCCATGCTGTACATTTCGTTCCATTCCACGACCAGACTGTCGCCGGGCGTGACGGCGGGCGCGGTTTCCAAGAGATTATGCCATTCGCCGTGGCTGGTCTGATCGGTATCCACGATGGCAAACGCTCGCGTCTGCGGGTCCTGGCCGAATTCCACGACCCTGGCCATGCTGGGCCGTGTCCCATCGTGTATCCAGCCCGCGGGCGGATCGTCATAAGGATGCTCGCCGTGATCGTTTTCAAAAGGCGATTGAAGCAATACCACATTGCCCAGCTTGCCGTCGGATTTCGAAACGACCAGATTGGCCACCACCAATATGCCGACCGTTTCGGGCGGGCCGGCTGAGGAAATGACGATCAATAAGCGCGTCGCTTGCGGCGGCACGACCAGGGTTTCGCGGCGATGCGTCAACGATGAAGTCTTTAACGAACCGGTCCAGCCGGTGCTTTGGCCGTTGACGTGGTAAATGTTCTGACTGATCTGGTCACCCGAGCCGTTGTAAAAGCGCACGTTCAAGGACATCTCGCTGCTGGCCTCGTGCCAGGTGCCTTCGAATCCCTCCAGCATGTAACCCATCCGAAGTGGCCGATTGTTCGTGGGCGCACCGAAATGAAACACGATGCTTTCCGGAGTTGAACCCAGGCTGATGCTCTCCTTGTCGTGGAAAGGCAATTGTTTTCCAGCCACGCGGACGGATTGGATTTCCAGCGTATTCGTGACCTCGTCCGCTTGCGCGAGAAATACGGCGGGCACCAGCAGCGCAATCCCCAACCACGCCCCGCGCGCTCTTCTCGCAATTCCCGCCCACGCGCCATTTAGGCTGGTCGAACGGAGGTCCGATTTCATGCGATTATTCTAACAGTCAAAGTTGAAATGGAAATCATTGAAGTGCCGGTTTATGGATTTGTGCCGGGGCGCAGTGTCCGCACAACGAAGGCATCGAGCACTTTGTCAAAACCTGGGCCACCGGGAAAAGCGTGACCCCCTTCGGGCGTCATCCAATACGTCGCGTCCGCGCCGGCAGTCTTCAATTTTTCATAAAGCGCTTTGCCGTGCAACCCGGGCACGATAGGGTCTTTTTCGCCGTCGCAAATCAGCAGCGGCGGAACGTCCCGCCGAACATGGCCCACGGGGCACATGGACTGGTAGAGTGCTTTATGTTCCTCGGTATCGGGAGTGATTCCATGAAATAGCACGCGCAGGCGCGGATGCGAATCATACGGAATTTTGTCGTCCGGCCCGCGAAAGCTCACCTGTCCGGCGGCATTGGTGACGGCATCATCCGGTCCCTGGCTCCAGAAACGCACAAAATCCGTCGGAGGAATATAACTGAAGCTGCCGGAAACACGGGCACTGATACCTTCCAACCCGGGCACTGGCCCGCCGTCATCGAAATTTTCCGGCACCATTGCCACCATCAGGCTCAAATGGCCGCCTGCGGAGCCGCCGGTGACATCGATCCTGTCAGGATCGATATTAAAACGCGCCGCGTTCTTTCGAATGAATCGGATGGCATTGCGACAGTCGCGAATGTTTTGTGGAAATCCGCCGGTTTGCCCCAGCCGATATTGAATGGAAAATACCGCCAGTCCCCGCCGCATGAAAATCTGCCAGCCGCCCACGCCCTGAACCGTCGAAGCGTAATCGCCGCCGAACCACCAACCACCGTGGATTTCAACGATGGCCGGCACGGGTGTTTTCGCATTTGCCGGCAAAAATGCATTCAGCTTCAAATCGCTTCCCTCCACACGTGCGTAAACGATATTTAATTCGGAACGATAGGCGGGAAATTGCTCTTGAGCCGTGGCGAAGAAACAAAACACCAGGCTCAAGCCGGCTAACAACAGCGGGGATAATTTTCTCATTTTCAAGGGGCCAAAGGAACAGCGCGGCATGGTTGGGCGATTGTTTCTGACGTCAATAGAGTAGATGGTCTCAGGCAATCCAAGCCATCCCCGTTTTTGGGGATATAAACCAAAGGAGGACTCCGATAGCTTTCGGCGGATGCACCGCCACAACTGGACGGGAACGCCATCCATCAGCGACCGAGTCCGGAACCTAATTTTGTGACTGCAAAAACCTGCGAACAGATCAATATCACCCGCTGACACCATGATTGTGAAAAAACATTTCCTCCAACTTCTGGCCGCCAGCTCGCTGGGTTTCGCCGTTACGGCATTCGCCCAGGTGGAATACGTGGACCCTTCGATGGGCGGGCAAGGCTTCATGCTTGAACCCACGCGCCCCACGGTTTCTTTGCCCAACAGCATGGTGCGTTTTTATCCCGTGCGGAAAGATCAGTTGGATGACCAAATCCATTCCTTTCCGCTCAGCACGGTTTCGCATCGCATGGGCGAATTGTTTTGGCTGATGCCCAGCGATGGCGCGGCATGGAATCACCCCGCCACTTACGACCAGGAAATTGAAACGCCTTATTACTATTCGGCACGGTTCGATAACTCGTTGGTCCGGACCGAATTCACGCCGACGGCACGATGCGGTTATTTCCGTTTCACGTTCCCCTCCGGCAAGCCGGTGGTGTTTTTAGCCAATCGCTTGAAAGGCGAACTGTCCGATATTGGCAGCAATTCCGTCTCCGGCATGGAGCGCGTCATCGGCCAGGGCCGGATGTCGCCCGGCGCCGTGCAGGCGTTCGTTTACGGAGAATTCAACGTGCCCGTAAAGATGGAAGCGACCGACACGGACAACGGGAAGCGGTTGACGATTTCAGCACCGGAGAACGAAAAGACCGTCGAATTTCGCTATGGCATTTCCTTCATCAGCGTCCAACAGGCGAAGAAAAATCTGCACGAGGAAATTCCGGCGTGGGATTTCAATAAAATCAAACGCGACGCGCAGAACCGTTGGAATGAAGTGTTGGGCCAGATCAAAGTCGAAGGCGGCACGCCAGAACAAAAGCGCGTTTTCTACACCTCCCTTTACCGCTGCTACGAGCGGATGATCAATATCACGGAAGACGGGAAATATTACAGCGCCTTTGACCATCAGGTGCACGAGGACACGCGTCCGTTCTACGTGGACAACTGGCTGTGGGACACTTACCGCGCGCTCGAACCGCTCCAGACCTTGTTGAACCCGGAAATGGAGGCCGACAAACTCCAATCCTATGTCCGCATGTATCAACAATCCGGTTGGATGCCGACCTTTGCCGTGTTGTGGGGCAATAACGAATGCATGACCGGCAATCCGGCGGCACCGTGGGTGGCCGATGCCTGGGCCAAGGGCGTGACTAATTTCGATCTACCTTCCGCCTACGCCGGCGTGCGGAAAAATTCCGTCGAAGGCACCTGGCTGCCGTGGCGGCGCGGGCCGAAATGTTCGCTCGATGATTTTCTCGCTGAACACGGCTACATGCCGGCGCTTAAGCCCGGTGAAACGGAAACCGTTTCCCAGGCGCATCCGTTCGAACGCCGCCAGGCCATCTCGGTGACGATGGCGCAAAGTTACGACGATTGGTGCACAGCGCAATTGGCCCGTGATTTGAACAACGATTCCGATTATCAATTTTTCCTGAAACGCGCCGCTGATTATCAAAATGTTTTCCGCCGCGATAAAGGCCACGCCTGGCCGAAAGATGCCGAGGGCAATTGGATTGAAGCTTACACTCCCGGATTTTCCGGCGGGCAGGGCGGACGCGATTATACCACCGAAAACAATGGCTATACTTACGATTGGGACGTGCAGCATGACTTGCAGGGGCTGTTTGATTTGATGGGCGGACACGCCCAGGCCGAGGCGAAATTGGACCAGCTTTTCCGCGAGTCACTGGGCATGAGCAAATATGAATTCTGGGCCAAATTTCCAGACGCCAGCGGCCTGGTGGGACAATTCTCCATGGGCAACGAACCGAGCCTGCACATTCCGTATCTCTATAATTATCTCGGCGCGCCCTGGAAGACGCAAAAGCGCGTCCGCATGTTGCTCGATACCTGGTTTACTGACACGACGCTCGGAATGCCCGGCGATGAAGACGGCGGCGGCATGAGTGCGTTTGTCGTGTTCTCGATGATGGGTTTGTACCCGGTCACGCCGGGTGTCCCCATCTACGATCTGACGAGCCCGGTCTTTGACCGCGTTTCCATTCGCCTTCACAACGGCAAAACTTTTTCCATCGTTTGCCGCCACAATTCCGGATACAATAAATATCTCCAAAGCGTCGCGCTCAACGGCCATGCGCAGTCGCGGGTTTGGATCCGGCACGCGGACGTCAGCAATGGTGGCACGCTGGAATTGCAAATGAGCGATACTCCGAACAAAAAATTAGGCTCGGAGCAGATCGATTTGCCACCCTCCACGATGAGCACCGATCCAAAAAGCTTTGAACCAGCGCAGCCCTGAGAGTCAAAATTCCGTCCGGTGGAAATCATCCCCGTTTTAGGGGATACTAGGGACATTGCCAGAGGAATAGCGTGAAAACCGTAATTCTTAAATTGTCCTTATGTTTTTAATGGCCACGAAAAAAAGGGCGAGAGCGCTTTGGTTTTCCGCACTTGTAACGTCGGTACTCGCGACGATTCTCAGCGTTCGCGCCGGCGACAGTCCGGCTTTGGCAGCGAATGAATCTGCCTTTGCGGTCCTCAAGCCGTACAAAGGAACCGTGGTCAAAGGGATCGACACGAAAACACTTTCCGGCAAGGTCATGTGCGGTTACCAGGGATGGTTCGGGGCGCCGGGAGACGGGCGCACGGAAAAAAATTGGCGGCACTGGACCAAAATTCCTGGAGCACTGGAGGACGGCAATGCAAAGGTGGATTTGTGGCCGGATGTTTCCGAACTGGATCCCAGCCAGCGCTTTGCCACCGGGTTTAAACGGGCGGATGGATCACCGGCGGCGGTTTTTAGTTCCTTCGGGAGGACAACGGTCTTGAAGCATTTCGAGTGGATGCAGGATTACGGCATTGACGGAGTCTTCGTGCAGCGGTTCGCGACCGGCCTTAAAGATCACAATTCACTGGAGCATTGCAATACCGTGCTGGCCAATTGTCGCGAAGGCGCCAATCTCCACGGCCGCGCCTATGCCGTGATGTATGACTTAAGCGGGCTTCCCGGCGGGCGCATCGACGATGTGATTAACGATTGGCGTGCATTGAGAAAAGAAATGGCTCTCAGCGAAGACCCCGCGTATTTGAATCATCGGGGTAAACCTGTCGTGGCGGTTTGGGGCATTGGTTTCAACGATCACCGGGATTACACGCTGGCGGATTGCCGCCGGCTCATCGCGTTTTTGAAAAATGACCCGGAGGCGGGAGGCTGCACGGTGATGGTGGGCGTGCCGGCGAATTGGCGCGAACTGCGCAACGACGCCGTGAGCGACCCCGAACTGCTCAACGTCATCGCCATGGCCGATATCGTCAGCCCCTGGACCGTGGGGCGTTATGTCGATCCCGCGGGCGCGGCCAGGTATGCGGAGCAAAATGTGAAGCCGGACCTCGCCTGGTGCAGCCAGCGTGGGATTGATTTTCTGCCCGTCGTTTTCCCCGGGTTCAGCTGGCACAACATGAAGGGCGGTCCGTCCAATCAAATCCCGCGGGCGCACGGAAAATTTTTATGGTCGCAGTTTTGCGATGTCAAACAGGCGAACGTCTCGATGGTTTATGTGGCCATGTTCGACGAAGTGGACGAAGGCACGGCGATTTTCAAATGTGTTAACGACGTTCCCGTTGGCCAACAATCGAAGTTCGTGACGTGGGAAGGTTTGCCGAGCGATTTTTATTTGAAGATGGTAGGCGCCGGCACAAAACTGATTCGCGGCGAAACGTCCCTCGCAAATAAATATTCGTTTTCCCAACAGGACTAGGACCTGGCCCGCTCAACTCAATTTCGGAGGGCTGCGGTAACGGGGATCTGCGCCGTCACATCAGCCAGTTCCGGCATCGAGAACGATGGGTTCAGGGAAATGTAACCATGCGCCAGGGCGTAGCGGGTGAGCCCCGCGATGGTGTGGATGTTCAGTTTTCTCATCAGCCGCGCCCGATGCGATTCCACCGTGCGGACGGAGATGCTCAAAATTTCGGCAATTTCCCGATTGCCGAAACCGGCGGCGAGGTGGACAAGGACTTCCTTCTCCCGCTCGAAAAGCTCTATTTGATTTGTGAGCGCATCTCCCTTTGAAACCTGGCTGTGCGCGTTGGAAACGGATTGCGCGCTGAAGAAGGGCTCGCCACGTTGCACGATTTCGATGGCTTTAATCAGTTCCTCCGATGGCAGGCTCTTGAGGGCGAAACCGCGAGCGCCTTTCTGAATCGCGCGCACGATATAGTCCGGGTTGTTGTGCATGGAAAGAACCAGCACCCTGGTCCCCGGGTATTTCTTGCAAATGGAATCTGTGGCCGCCAATCCGTCCAAGTGCGGCATTTCGACATCCATCAGGACAAGGTCCGGCTGCAACTCGCCCACTTTTCGGATCGCTTCCAAGCCGTCCGCAGCCTCTCCTACCACGACGAAACCGGCGCGGGTTGAGAGACAGGCGATCAAGCCCTTGCGCAGGACTGGGTGGTCATCGACCAGCAGGATGCGCGTGTTTTCGGCTCCAACCGTTCGTTTTCCCTGAATGCCTTCTTGAAATTGATTGTTATATGGCGATGAGCCGGAGAGGGCCGCATCCAGCCCTGCCTTCGTTTTCGATTTCATACAAGAGTGGGAATCGAAGAGATCCTGATAAACTTTCTTTCATTAAAATCGCGCGTCAACGCCAGCCCAAGCCATGCGCGGGCAACGAGTTAACCGGCCCTTGAGCCGAATTCATGCCAGAATTTAAATAGAGGCAGGGCAGGCTACCTCAAAGCGCTACCAATTAGACAGTTACATATCGATAAAGGCAATTACGGCTTCTACGCAATTCCTTTATAAAGTGTAAGATGCTCCGACAAAGTTCCGGCAGAAAACTCAATTGCCCTTTTAGCGATTTCCGCAAAAATAGAGATCAGAACCAGGTGATTTTTTCCGGGATATAGATGATGTCGTTGGGTTGAAGATAGAAAACATCAATGGAAGCTCCGCTCGTAAGGCCCTTCAAGTTAATGGTAAAATTTTTCGTCCTGTTATCCTGGCTGCGAATGATTCTTACCGCCTTGAGGTTGGCGCGCAAATAATCGGGGCCGCCAGATTCCATGATGGCGTCAAGGGCCGTTAAGGGACCGTCAGAAAGAAGCTTACCCGGTTTCAGGACCGCCCCGGTCACATAGACGGGAAACGACGATGCCTGGACCGTCACGCTGATGTCCTTGGAAGACACCAATTCGTTGGCGTAGAGTTTGACGAGATCTTTTTGCAGATCCGAGGGGGTCTTACCGGCCGCCACGACTTCTCCCACTACCGGAAGCGTAATTTTGCCGTCCCGGCGAATGGTCTGGACGGTGTCGAGGTTCTGCGCGCCCGGGAAGGCTACTTTCACGACGTCCGCTTCGCGCAAGGGAGCGTCTTTCGTGTCTTTCGAGGGAAGCGGGGAGTACTGGTTAAACTTGGGTTTTGTGTCGGCGCAACCGGTCAAAAGCACCAGGAATGCGACAACCATGATCGAAAAAACAAATGACAATCGAGCAAGGTGGCGAGCGGCTGATTTAATTTTCATAGGTCCTCTCCAAAATTTCTGTCTGCATGTTGTCGGAATCATGGCCCGCTGAAAAGCCTTTTCCATGGGCTGGGAAACAAAAAAGGCGCGGGGTGTTTATGCCCCGCGCCTTGACAACCGATGGCCGCCTTGAATCAGGCGCCAGTTATTTAATTATTACCAACCGCACGAGCTGTAGCAGGACGATTGGCCCGAGCAATTGCCATTGTGTGAATTGCAATTGACCGTCGACTGGCAGCCGACCGTGCCACAGTTCCAGGAACTAAACGTGCACTTGTGGGTGAACGTGCAGCTCTGGCCGGGGCTCAACGGCGGGCAATTGTCATAGATATTCTGGCAATTACTCCAGCCGCCCCAACCACCGCAGTTACCGATCTGGTGGCAGACCGTGCCGCCGGTGAAACACGCGTTGCCGGTGTTCGACACGGTGCAGGTATAGGTGCAGGTCTGGCCGCAGCGAACATAGCTCGGAGCGCACACGCTGACCGTTACGCAGGCCTTGGTGCCGGTGTAGGCGAAGTCCACGTCCGTCTGGCTGGTGCAATTCGTCAAGGTGATGCAGAGCTTGTTGTTGTTGGTCTGGGCATTGCAGCTCTGGTAACCGCAAGGCTGGCAATGAGTCGAACCCCAGTTGTCTTTCCAGCAATCGCGGCCGTAGCTGTCTTTCCAGTGGCAGCAATTGTTCTTGTCCCACCAGCATTCCGTCCCGCTGCTATTGCAATGAATGTAGCCGTCGTTCTCTTTCCAGCAATCGCGGCCGTAGCTGTCTTTCCAGTGATAGCTGGTCGACGCCGCAGTCTGGCTGTAACCGGACGGAGGAGTAACCAACACAGTGTAGTTGCCACCCATCAGATTGGTGAAGCAATAGCCACCGTTCGAATCAGTGGTGAGGGTCTTCACGACTTTATTCGAGGCATCCAGGAGCGAGACCGTGACTTTGTTGAGACCAACGTCTCCCTTGGTCAGATCACCGCTGCCATCACAATCAGCAAAGACGTGACCGCAGATATTGCCGAGGCAATTGATCGTGACCGTTTGAACGAAGGTATACACCGTTCCGCAAGAATCCATCGCGCTGTTGGTGCGGGTGATGATCGTCGGGCAACCCTTGTTGGTGACTGCGCCAACGAGAGAGACCTGCACAACGTTCGACAATCCGCCGTCACAAACCTGGGCTGCCACGATGTCAGGAATCACACTGGCCGCGCAAAGCGTGATGCTGGGCGGCGAGAGGAACTTGAGCGTGCAGTTACAGGAAGGGGCTTGATTGGTGCCCTGGAGGTTGGCCGCGAGGCTGTATTCAGCGGCCTGGTCGCCCTTGATGGTCACGACCTGGGTCAGCGAATAGCCAGCCGGAAGTGAAACGGGGCTGGTTTTGGTGCTGAGATACGAATTGTTCGCATCCGGTGTCAGGCCATCGGCGGCCGTCAACTGAGTGGTTAGCGCCGCGAGACCATTGCCCGTATCATAATACGTATCGAAGGAAATCGCATCGCCCGTTCCTCCAAACGGATGGCCGACAAAACTGGCGGTCAAGTTGCCAGTGGTGGGGCCAAAGTTATTATCGGAGATAGTAATCGTCAAATCGTTCCCCGAACCTAATGAATCGGCAGTAATGTCGAGTTCGATATTGGGGTTCTGAGTCGATCCCGACACCGGCTTGCTCTGGCCGGTCGTGATGACAAAGTCCCACGAGTTGTCGAAGTTGCCGTTGACATAGGAACCCGATCCGCCGGTCAGGACGATGGGGCCGGTATTGGTGACACCGTCCGAGATGATGATAACCGGGTCTGCAAAAGCAGCGGAGCCCGCGATCATCATGGCGCTCAAGAGCGCCATTTTCGATATTAACTGTTTCTTCATAGTACGTGGTTGGATTATTAATTCTCACGACACGGAAGAAGGTCGAACCTTATGCAAGGCCGCCTCCGTGCAATTACCGACCCACTCGAGTCACTGCAATTGGGAATTCTTTTCAACTGAAATACCTATTAAGCAGAGACCGTTCCACCGTGCAAAAAATAGCATTGCCATCACGTTAGCCTTTGATTCCCGAGGGTTTACGCAAGATGTCTTTTTCGCCGCCGTTTTCAACTGCCGGGGAGTTGTTAAAAGTTCCGACAGAATTCAGGAAAACCGACGATTGCCCTGCTGCAGTGGTTTTTAAATGGGCCATTTTTGCGGTTCAAACTCGTCGGGTGAATCCGGCGGCTTGTCGTGGTTTCCGAGGACAAAACGATGCGCCCAATAAGTTTTTCCACGCGTGAAAGATCACCGCAAACTCTTGCGGGAAACCCGTCTCCAAACTCCTGCCCCATCGCAGCCGCTTCGACCGCCTTTTGCGACCGCGATTTACAATTGCGCAAATTACGATGTCTTCAAAACAGTGGTCGGGGGAGCGGTTATCCAATCCTGGAATAGTGTGGAACGAAGGAGAAGGCCAACAAAAGGAGCCAATGAAGAAAGCGGCTCGCAGAAGGAACTAGCGGAGAAACATTTGTTCAACCGAGGCACCGAAATTGTGCTCTCGGTTGAAATTTTCAATGCGGCGGCACCGCTTTGTCGCCCCACGAAATGGCCGCGTCGATTATTAACGAACGGACGGCGACACAGCGAAACGATGGCTAGCGGCCCGCCTGACGCATTCGATGCCAATCAGGGAAATACCGAGCAGAATAACGGTCTCTGAACCATCCGGCACCGAAGCGCCCGTCGTGTCAGCCGGCGAGAGAACCGTGGACGTCGGGTTGACCCACCCGCTTAAACCGTCGGGATCAATCGATTGGATATGTGCAGCTGAGGCATAAGCGCCGCTTCCACCAGCAGCAGTGCTGAGGTAATCGAAATCATTCGCGGTCAATCCGATGCCGGAAATTGTAAAGGTCAGCGAATCGCCGTTGGCGAACCGGCTGCCACTGGCCGTGGAAAAGCCGAGCAGGAGATCATACTTGCCGTCAGGACCCGCCTTGAAAGCATTGGCTCCCGTCTGGATGGAAGGGTTGGAACCTGACAGGGAAAAACTAAGAGCCGTCGGATCCAACGTGGGATTCAAATTGAAATACAAGCAGCTGACAAATTCGCTACCCGCGAGATTCCCGGCACTGAGGGTCAATTGGACCGAGTTGGGCGTGGCAGTATCGCTGAAAACCGCCTGGAGCCACGGAGGGCTGCCGGCGGGAGCTGTGCCTCCCGATACTTCGCCGAAATTGTACGTAACCGTGGAAGCACACACAGGCAAAATACCCGCTGCCAGCACGGCCGCCACCCCTGATAGAAACCTAAAATGTGATTTCATACGACTTTGCCCATGATTAAACGATTCCATTCGATGGATACCTCGCAGGAACCGGGCCAAGTAAAATTCTTATAAAAGAGAGACCCGAAAGCGCACTTACACTTCGTTGAATGTGAACGTGTTACGTCTATTAGCTCCGAGCAAATATCTGCTTGCTTAGTATTTATACGCTATGCTTGCTGGCACAAAACTGTAAAGAGTTCCGACGATAAAAGCAGAAAAGGAATTGTCGAAGATATGTAACATGTTTATGGAAAGTACTTAACGTTCGAATTTTGCTTTGGCTATACGAGCTATTTTTCCGATACGATTCAGGATATCTTACACTGTCACCTTTACGTGACTTGCCGCTATTCACGCTTCAAACCCAGTTTATCCATCAACTCGTAAAGTGTTGGACGACTGATCCCTAGGTCGTTAGCAGCAGGGGCGATTTTTCCGCCGTGTTTGCGCAAGGCCTTTTGGATCATATCTCGTTCCACAGCTTCCCGCGCTTCCTTGAGATTCGTGGCGTGAGAACGCTCCGAAATCGCCTCCAACTCGAGGTCGGCCGGAGTTAATCGCTTGCCGTCGGCCATAATGACGGCGCGTTTCACCCGGTTATCCAACTCGCGAACATTTCCGGGCCAGGCGTGGTCGTTCAGGGCGCGGAAGGCTTCATGGTCGAAGGTTAAACCGTTCTTGCCGATTTTCGCCGCCGAGCGCCGCAAAAATTCCTGGGCGAGCAATCGGACGTCTGTTTCCCGTTCGCGCAACGGCGGCAGATTGATGACTACCACGGCGAGGCGATAAAATAAATCCTCCCGAAAGCGGCTCTCGGCGATGGCTTTTTTCAAATCCACATTCGTTGCGGCCACCACGCGGGTGTCCACTTGAAGCGGTTGTCTTCCACCGACACGTTCAATGGTTCCTTCCTGAAGGAAGCGCAGGAGTTTTACTTGAAGCAACCCGGGCAATTCACCGATTTCATCCAGGAAGAGCGTGCCCCCGCTGGCGGTTTCGATGCGGCCTTTGCGCTGGACATGCGCGCCGGTAAATGAGCCTTTCTCGTGGCCGAACAATTCGCTTTCGAGCAAGGTCTCGGGAATGGCGCTGCAATTGATGGCCACGAACGGGCCGTCCTTGCGATTGCTTCGGCGATGAATTCCCTGCGCCACCATTTCCTTGCCGGTGCCGCTTTCGCCCAGCACCAGCACGGGAGCATCGGAAGTTGCCACCTTGCGAATTGAGGTGAAGACTTGTTGCATTTGCGGGCTGGTGCCCAACATGCCTTCGAACGTCTCTCCCTGAAGCTGCTGCATCTGGCGGTATTCGCGTTCCAGCGAGGCGATGTGAAACGCCCGCTTCAGCAGGAGCTTCAATATTTCGAGATCCGCCGGCTTGGGTAAAAAATCGTACGCGCCCGCGCCGATCGCCTGCAATGCATTGGCCTTTTCCCCCTGGCCGCTGATAATGATGACTTTGGCCTGGTCGTCGCGGCTCAAAATTTCCGACAGCGCCGCCAAACCTTCGACCGGTTCGGCAGGGCGGGGCGGCAGGCCCAAGTCCAGCAATACGACTTGCGGCCGGTGCTCGGAAAGAATCTCCAGCGCCGACGGCCGGTCTTCGGCCAGGAAGATTTCGTAATCCTGGGTCAACCCCCACTTCATCTGGGTCCGGATTTCCTCGTCGTCATCTACAATCAGCAATCGTGGTTTCATTCGATTTTATGCCGGCACGGGCAACAGGATGCGAAAGGTCGTGCCTTTGTTCAGTTCGCTGTGTACTTCGATTTTTCCGTGATGCGCTTCGACAATCATTTTGCACTGAAACATTCCAATGCCAATACCTTGTTTTTTCGTGGTCTGAAAGGGCCGGAACAGGGACCGCTGGACGAATTCGGGATCCATGCCGCAGCCGCTATCAGTTACGGTCAATATCACCCAGCCGTATTGCTGGGCAGTTTCGACGCGAATCTGGCCGCGAGCGTTGACAGCGTCCCGCGCGTTTAGCGCCAGGTTCACCACGACGTTCTGGATTTGCGCGGGGTCGAGCCGGACTTTCGGCAGCGGGCGAAATTCCTTCACGAGTTCCACCGCGGGCGAGGTCTGCAGGCAGTTGAGCGCTTCGTTGGCTATCGCATTCAAATCCGCTTCCACGGGCTTGATGGAAATCTCCTCCCGCAACAGGCTTAAACGTTTGATGAGATCATTGATGTGGGTGACGGTTTTGGAAATTCCGCGCAACGCGTCTTCGCGAAACTGCGGGTCGTTGAAATGAATGGGCAGGTTCTGCAGCATCAACGAGAGCGTCGAGGCTGTGTTTTTCAAGTCGTGAACAAAAAAAGCGGACATGGCCTGAAAGGCTTCCAATTGTTTCGCCTGCGAGAGCCGCTGCGATAATTTCAGATTAAGTAAATTCGCAGCCACCTGGTCGCCGATGGACTTCAGCAAATCGATGTCCTGTACCGAAAAACGTTCGCCGCTCACACGGTCCCCCAACATCATTACGCCCAGCAATTCACCGGCGGCAACCAACGGAACACAAATGCGATTTCCACCTTTCTGAAAATCATCCGGCTGCAACCGCCTGAGGGTGGCGGCCCACTTTTCTGAGGACGCATCGAGGTCTATCGGGTCCGGTTTGGCGCTGAGGACGGCAATGGTTTGGGAGGTTTCAGACGCGTCGAACTCGAGTTCGCTCGCGCGGGCAGTGGTCAAGGAGGTCGATGCGGCAAGACCCAGTTTTGCCTGACCTTCTTCAATCAGCCACACCGTGACAGAAAGAGCCTGGAAAATTTCGGAAACGATTTTCACAATTTCCACGGACAGATCCTTGGGATCCATTTGCCGGGCGGTTCCCTGCGTGAATTTCCGCCATACCATGCGGTAATCATAAAACGGCCGCTGAAAGTGCCGGCTCACAAACCGCCGGGTGCGCAATCGCACGCGATCGGACAACAAGACGAGGGTCAACAGCACCAGGCCGATCAGGATAATGAACGCCTTGAGCGTGAACGAAGCGTCGCTTCCAAAAAACGCAACGATTTTTGACAGCACACCGACCACGAACAGGTAAATCCCGGCGGTGATCACCGTGATCGAACTGTGGAGCAGAGAATGAGAAGGGTAGACGTCCACCTCAAAATGTCCCTCGCGCAAAAGGGACCGGAGAATCAAAACACCCCCCAGCAAGAGCGCGACTGAATTCACCGCCTGCAAGGAAAGTTCGCTCTCGTGAAACAACACCGCCTGGCTGCTGCTGTAGGCGCGGACGGCGAATATCACGGCCAGGCCCAATATCATGAATTTAATCCGCCATCGCATCGTGCCGGTGGCGGCGTGATAGGTGCGTTCCAGATTCATCAACACCAGCACCGAGGCCAATAGGACCAGCAGATTGACCAGGAACCCGGACATTCCCAATCGGAACGTCCCTGGACGGATGGTTGCAGCATCTACGACCGGCGTCATCAATTGACCGCGGAACAGGATGACGAGGATGATGGGCAGCAGACCGGAGGCGAGGAGAACGAACCGCCATTTTTTCAAAAACTCCGAATAGCTCCCCCGCGCGTAGGTCATGCTGAACGAGAGCCAGATTCCAGGCAGAGTGGACATGGCGATCATTCGCCATTGCTCCCAATGCATCATTTGCTCAGGCAACGAAGAACACGAAGCCAGGCCGAGGAAAAGGCTTTCCACCGCCAGCAGGACCATTCCACCGGAAAATATCCAATGAGCGAGAGAACCGCGACGAGTCCAAACCACTGTCGAGGCCAGGACTCCGCCCGCCAATGCCGCGGCAAAATCGAGAATGGCGATTTTGATCATATCCAGGCAACCCGGTTCACAGCGTAGCGGCAGCCAGCTTGCGCTTTAAGAGCCTCTTTGAGGATTCGGGGGGAAAAGGGCTTGTGCAAGAAGAAATTAAGCGTGCGCCTTGATTGAAGCGGGAATTGATGCGCGATGCGAAGCCCCCCTATAAAAACGTTGAGGGCGGGATTTGAATCCCGCCCTCTCCGTTATTTAAAAAACCGAACGTTGGCCAAGCCAATCAGGCGACTTTCGCAAAGCGTTTGCGAAGGAACGCCAAGCTGGACAGAGCCGAACCGAGCAACACCAGCGTGGTGCCGCCGTCCGGAACCGTCGAGAGGCTAGCGTCGATGCTGTATTCACCGGCATTGCTGCGACCAGCGATACCGCTGAGCGTCACAACTTCGGTTTCGGAATACAGGGCTGCGTTAACATTGCCCGAACCGGTGTACGAGTACTGTCCGCCGCTGCTGGGCGACAGAGGGCCGCTCGCCGCGATTCCGGTCGTCGTAGCACCAGTGTTCAACGCGCTGTAATACGTGTTGAAGGTGATCGCGCCGCCAGCACCGTTCACCATATGGCCGGTCAACTGAGCATTGGCATGACCGGAGGTCGGGCCATAGCCCGTGCCGAAGAAGGTCACAGTCAAGGTGCTGCCAGGAGCGCCAGCGCCGACATATTCCGCGAGAATGCCCAAATCCAGGAAAGGATTCGCCGCACTTCCACCGCTACCGAGCGGGGGTTTCGCAGTGCCGGACGTAATAACGATGTCCCAGTCGCCGAGACCGCCGGAAACCGAGCTGTCATAAGTCAGCGCGCCGGTGGTGCCGGACAAAGTGATGGTATGGCCATTGCCGTCGGAAATGGTCAATCCTTGGTTAAACGCTGCTGCGTTCGCCGAGGCCGCGAGAACCAGTGCAGCACCCGCCGCGATAGATGTTTTAAGAATTTGTTTCATATTTTTACCTGATAGTTCGTTGTTTTGTTAACGTTCGGTTTCCACTCATTTAGCGAATGCCATGCCAAGCTTCGAACGCACCAAACCAATATCCCGTAAATCGCTTATTAGTAACATTTTGCGCATACATTTTTACCTTCTCTTCCATCACCGGCGGTAACCATTATCCGTAAAGAAAACCGACTTTATTCGGGATATCTTACGTGAAGCACCAAAAAACATTAGTAAAATCAGGAAATCGAAGCAAATCGCTTAAAGTGTAAGCCAGCACGACACCGATAGGCCGCAAAATCACTTGATTAATCGATAAAACGCGGCTCCGGGGGCGATATTATTCGTAACGACAAACCGGCCAGAAACCCCGACTGGAGCAGTTTGCACGTTGGTCCACGCAGGAGGCCTCAACGAAGGGGTGGCTTGGAGCGTGTAGCCGGTCACTGTATTGGTCCAGGAAACGACGGCATTGGTTTGCTGCCGCGCAATTGAGAGCAGGACCGGAGTCGTGGTAATGGTCAGGCTCCATCCGCCGTTAATAACCCCGGAATCACCGCCATTGTCGTCCACGACG
>DATAZE010000048.1:0-11118 GCA_036272195.1 Verrucomicrobiia bacterium
AGGTGCACCGCGGCTACAATCCGCAGCAGAATGCCGTTCGTCAGGACGGAGAGCGCGGCGCATTGCTGACCATCATGAAAAACGGCAACGCTTCGACGCTGGACGTCGTGCAAAACGTCAAGGCCGTCGTGCCTCATGTCATGAGTTCGGTCACGTCCGACCTTCATGAGAAGGAATTTGCCGACCAATCTCTGTTCGTCCGAGCCGCCGTCAATGGCGTTTTGCGCGAAGGCATCATTGCCGCGGCACTCACGGCGTTGATGATTCTCCTCTTCCTCGGTTCCTGGCGCAGCACGCTCATCATTGCGCTTTCCATTCCGCTGTCGGTTCTTTGTTCGATTGCGATTCTGAGCGCGCTGGGCGAAACCATCAACCTCATGACCCTCGGCGGTCTGGCCCTGGCGGTCGGCATTCTTGTGGACGACGCCACTGTCGCCATCGAAAACATTCATCGTCATATGGTCGTCGGTAAGGGGCTTGAGGACGCTATCATGGACGGCGCGCAGGAAATTGCCCTTCCCGCGTTTGTCTCCACGCTGTGCATCTGCATTGTTTTCGTGCCCATGTTCTTCCTGACCGGGGTGGCGCATTACTTGTTCGTCCCGCTTGCCGAAGCGGTGGTGTTCGCGATGCTCGCCAGCTACGTGATTTCGCGAACGCTGGTGCCGACGTTGGTGATGTGGTTTTACCGGAACGTCCAATCGCATGGTGAGCACCAGGATGACAGCCATGCGCCGGTGTGGATGCGGCCGTTCGTCTACATTCAACGCGGGTTTGAGCGCGGGTTCGAGCGGTTTCGCGGTGGCTACCGCGCGTTATTGAGCGCCTGCCTGGCGCGGCGCGGCGTGTTCGGCCTGACCTTTCTGGGATTCTGCGTCGTATCCTGGGTGCTGGTTGCGTCACTCGGCCAGGATTTTTTCCCGAGTGTGGACGCCGGCCAGTTCCTTTTGCACGTCCGCGCCCGCACCGGCACCCGCATCGAGGAAACCATTCCCTTGTGTTCCGCTATCGACGCCGCCATTCGCAAGGAAATCCCTGCGAAGGAAATCCGCGGCATCATGGATAACATAGGCATTCCGAATTCGAGCGTGAATCTCAGCTATAACACTAGCGGTGTCATTGGACCCGGCGATGCGGACATCCTCGTTTCGCTCAACGAAGACCATCGTCCCACAGAAACCTACGTTCGCCGCTTGCGCAAAGTCCTGAACGAAAAATTTCCCGGGAACATCTTTTATTTCCTTCCGGCGGATATCGTCAGCCAAACCTTGAACTTTGGCTTGCCCGCGCCGTTCGATATTCAAATCGTTGGCCGCGACCAGGACAACAACCGCCGTGTGGCTGGCGAGCTCGTCGAGCAGATCCGCCATATTCCCGGCGCCGTGGATGCCCATCTGCATCAGCCGGACGATTTGCCGCGATTGAACGTCACCGTAAACCGGACCAAAGCGGCTGAGCTGGGCCTGACCGAACAGAACGTCGCCAACTCCGTCTTGTTAAGCTTGAGCGGCAGCGGCCAGGTGACACCGACCTATTGGCTCGATACAAAATTGGGCATACAATACCTGATTAATGTCCGCGTCCCTGAATACAACATGAACTCCGTGGAGACCTTCCAATCCACACCCATTAATGCCGGCGGCAACGGCCAGATTCTTGCCAACGTCGCCACCGTCACGCGCAGCAATGTCCCTCCCGTGTTCACGCATTATGATGTGAAGCCGGTAATTGATATATATGGCAACGTGGATGGCCGTGACCTCGGCGGTGTGCTTCATGATTTGCAACCGTTGCTCGCGAACGCGCAAAAGAATCTGACCCGCGGCAACGACATCGTTCTCCGTGGGCAGGTGAAGACCATGCACGATAGCTATTTGGGCCTCGGGCTCGGGTTGCTCATGGCCATCATGCTGATCTATTTCTTGCTGGTCATTAACTTCCAAAGCTGGCTGGACCCGTTCATCATCATCACGGCGTTGCCGGGCGCGCTGGCGGGCGTGATCTGGGCGCTGTTCCTGTTGCAAACTACCCTGAGCGTGCCCGCACTGATGGGCGCGATCATGAGCCTCGGTGTGGCCACGGCCAATTCTGTCCTCGTCGTCAGCTTTGCGCGTGATAATTTGCAGCGCGGTATGGAACCGACCGCGGCGGCGCTGGACGCCGGCGAAAGCCGCATCCGCCCCGTATTGATGACTGCGGCCGCAATGTTGATCGGCATGTTGCCGATGAGCCTCGGCCTCGGCGAAGGCGGCGAACAGAACGCCCCGCTGGGCCGCGCGGTGATCGGCGGCCTTTTCATGGCCACCATCGCTACGCTTTTATTTGTGCCCGTTGTTTTCAGCTTTATGCATCGTCGCGCCACGGCGCCCAGCAAGGCGGATGATTCTTCCGCCGCCGCCGCGCTCGCGACTGCCCATCCAACCGTTACTTAACCAGTATGAACACGAACCAAACCACGACGCCTGTGCCCGGCCCGGCGACCTCCAAACCAGCCGCTCCGCCGCCGGCGCAGATTAAACTCGGACGATTTGCCATCGTCGCGGTTATTTTAATTGTGATCGGACTGGCCGCTGGCCTGGTGCCGCGCTGGTTCTCCCGCCGCGCGCTGGCCAGGGAAACGGTGGAAAACGCGACCCAATCCGTCGCCGTCGTCTCGCCGTCGCCCGGCAAGAGTGACATGGGCGTGCCGCTGCCGGCGGAAGTGCAGGCGTTTGTCGAAGCCCCGATTTACGCGCGCGCGAACGGTTATCTGAAACGCTGGGACGTCGATATCGGCGAACACGTCGAGGCTGGGCAATTGCTGGCGGAAATCGACACGCCGGAAGTGGACGAGCAATTGGAGCAGGCTAAAGCCGAAGTCGCCCAGGCCGACGCCAATCTGGCGCTCGCCAAATCGACCTCCGAGCGCTGGGCGGATTTGCTGAAGACTTCCAGCGTCAGCGAACAGGAGACCGCTGAGAAACAGGCGGATTTCGCATTGAAGAAAGCGGATCTCGAAGCCGCTCATGCGAATTTGCACCGATTGGAAGACTTGAAAAGTTTTGCGCGTGTCACCGCGCCATTTGCAGGTACGATTACCGCGCGCGATACCGACCTGGGGCAACTCATCGCCGCCGGCAACGCACGCGCCTTGTTCCGGTTGGCACAGACAAATCCACTGAGGGTCTATGTTCACGTGCCGCAGACGCTGTCGCGTGCGATTGAAGTCGGGCAGGGGGCTGAACTGCTGATCAGCGAATTGCCGGGCCGGAAATTTGATGCGAAAGTGGTGCGAACCGCGGGCGCCATGGACCCGAGTTCGCGCACCTTGCTGACCGAACTCCAGGTCAACAATCCTAAAAATGAAATCCTCTCCGGCAGTTACGCGCAGGTGCGGTTCGACGATACCCTCGGCGACCCGTCCCTGACCCTCCCCGCCAACACCATGCTCTTCCGCTCCGAAGGCATGCAGGTGGGTGTTGTGAATTCCAGCGGCAAAGTGGAAATGCGTACAGTGAAAATCGGGCGTGATTTTGGTGAGACTCTGGAGATTGTGGGCGGCGTCAAACCCGGAGATCGCGTGATCGTGAACCCGCCCGACTCCCTCGCTTCGGGCACGACTGTCCGAGTCGCTGCACCGACCAACGTAGCCGAGAAATGAGAATGAATCCCGGAACGCGATCGATTGGTCTGACGCTTTGCCTGGCTCTTGCAGTCATTGCCGGTTGTTCCGTCGGCCCGGATTACAAACGGCCGGCTGCGCTGAAATCCGAGCCGGTGCCCGCCGCCTTCAATACGCCGGTATCGACCAACAACGTTGCTGAATGGAAAACCGCCGAGCCGTCGGCCTATCTCCCGCGCGGCGCCTGGTGGCAAATCTTCAACGAATTGGAACTGGACCGGTTGGAAACCTTGGCCGCGACTGAAAATCAGGATTTGGCGGCCGCGGTGGCGCGACTGGAAGAGTCGAGGGCCAACCTGGGCATCGCCAAGGCGGATTTTTATCCGCAACTTTCCGCCACGCCGGAAATGAGCCGTCAGCGCTCCAGCGCCCATGCGCCCCTTCTGGCGCCCAATGGAACCTCCCACACCTACGACACATTTTCCACGCCGCTCAATTTGAGTTGGGAACTGGATTTGTGGGGCCGCGTGCGGCGGCAGGTACAGGCGGCGCGCGCAAATTTTGTCGCCAGTGCCGACGACCTCGAATCTGCTCGCCTGGCATTGCAGGCGGAAGTGGCGTCTGATTATTTCAGCTTGCGTGAACTGGATGAAGAACATCGTGTGGTGGCGGACACCATTGAAACTTTTCGCCGCTCACTCGAATTGACCCAGAACCGCCGCAAAGGCGGCATCGTGTCCGACCTCGATGTCTCACAGGCCGAAACGCAGTTGCGCAGCACCGAGGCCGAATTGCCGGCCATCGATTTGCAACGCGCTCGCGTGCTGCACGCACTGGCGGTGTTGTGCGGCCGGTCAGCCATTGATTTTCAACTCGCCATCGGTCCGTTGACGAATGCCATCCCCAACGTCCCAGCCAGCCTGCCGAGCGAATTGCTGGAACGCCGCCCGGACATCGCCGCCGCCGAACGCCGAATGGCCGCGGCCAACGCTCAGATTGGCGTGGCCGTGAGCGCGTTTTATCCGCAAGTGTTTCTGAGCGGCTTCGCCGGCTATCAATCCGTGGGCATCGACACCTTGTTCGATTGGCCCAGCCGGATATGGTCGCTCGGACCGTCGGTGACGCTGCCCATCTTTACCGGCGGACGAAACCGCTCCCAACTCGCCGGCGCGCGCGCCACTTTTGACGAAATCGTGGCGAATTACCGCCAGACCGTTTTGAGCGCGTTTCAGGAAGTGGAGGATCAATTGGCCGCGCAGCATTTGCTCGCGACGCAACTGAACGCGCAAAGTGCCGCACTTACCGCCGCGCGGCGAACATTGGAAATTGCCAACAACCGTTACAAAGCCGGCGTGGTCACTTATCTGGAAGTCGCCACCGCACAAAACGCCGAACTGGACAACGAACGCCTGTTTGTTCAACTCGAAGGCCAGCGATTGAACGCCCAGGTCGGCCTGATCAAAGCCGTCGGCGGCGGCTGGGAAGGCAATCCCGACAATCGCGTGGCGCGAATGTCTCCCGCGGAAAAGTAATCGCTGGAATCGCACTATGATCTGTCGGGGTCAGTTGTCCGTTCCCGGTTCACTTCAAGTCGAAGAGTGTTTTAGCTGACGCGTAGCCGCAGGTTGTGGCCCACCGCGCGAGCCGTGTTTTAGTTACGGAGTAGCGATAGACGATAGCCGACGACGCGAGCCCTGTTTTAGCCTGGGAGTGGCGGCAGATGGTAGCCCACGGTGCGAGCTATGTTTTAGCTACGGAGTAGCGATAGACGATAGCCCACGGCGCGAGCCGTGGGAAAGGCGGTCATAAAGAAAAAGCCCCGGATGGGGCGAAAGAAAACTTGGGATTCGGTCCCATTTTCATTTCCCCAGGTTTCTCTTTTGAAGCATCTGTGTTTATCCGTGCCCATCCGTGGTTAACTTGGTGAAAGGCCTGTGTCTGTTGGGTTTTATTGAATGATGGGCGGCCACTGTCAGCTAAATTGTCAGTAAAGCGGAGAGTCCCGGAACTATTCGCCACTACTGGCTAAAACTTGCTGAAACTCTGCCACCACCAGCATTCAAAACTACCGTGGATACGGGACTGGAATAGCACCTCGACCAAAGGATGGCATCCTTGGAACCAGCGTCAGGGGCATCGCCCCCGACACCCCATCACGCGGGGGGCGTGCCTGCCAGACGGCGGCGCTTAAAAGTTTGTCTCATTTCTTCAGCGGCGCACATATAACTGGTGAATGACCGAAACGTCTGACGCCGCATTACTTGAACAATTTGTCCGCCACGAATCCGAGGCGGCGTTTGCAGAGATTGCAAATCGGTACATCGCACTTGTGCATTCAGTGGCGCTGCGCCACACCAGCAACCCAGCACAAGCACAAGACATCACGCAGGCCGTCTTCATCATCCTTGCCCGCAAAGCGGCTGGGCTGGGGCGCAAGACCGTGCTGGCCGGCTGGCTTTACCACACCGCACGTCTGACAGCGGCGAACTGGCAGCGATCTGAAACCCGCCGCTTCCGCCGTGAACAGGAGGCCTTCATGCAATCCACTTTCAATGAATCTGCGCCCGACAACGCGCTCTGGCGCGAACTGTCCCCAATGCTTGACGATGCGATGGGGCGTCTCGGTAAAGCTGACCGTGACGCGCTGGTGTTAAGATATTTTCAAAACCGGAATCTCGCGGAGGTCGGCGTGGCTTTGGGCATCGAAGAACGAACCGCCCAAAAACGGGTAAGCCGTGCGCTGGAAAAATTGCGGAAAATATTCACCAAGCGTGGCGTGGCGCTGTCCGCCACGGCCATTGCCGGCGCGGTCTCCGCCAACGCCGTGACTGCCGCGCCCGTGGCGCTGGCGGAAGCCGTCGCCGCCGGCGCACTGTCGGGAACAACCATCACCACTGCGGCTGTGATTGCCGCAACGAAAGCCATTGCCATGACTACGCTCCAAAAAACAATTGTTACTATCGCCATCGCCGCACTCGCCGGAGTTGACATCTATGAAGCCAGGCAAGCGCACGATGCCCGCGCCGCATTGCAAAAACTCCAGCAACAACAAGCACAGCTGGCCGAGCAAATCCGGCAGTTGCAAAATGATCGTGGCAACTCGACAAACCAGCTGGCCGATTTGCTCGCGGAAAATTCGCATCTGAAATCAAGTTCAAACCAAAACGAGTTGTTGAAATTGCGAGGTCAAGTCGGCCTATTGCGGGCGCAAGCCAGTCAGCAGGCAAAACTCGAACGAGAGCCATCCATCGCTGACTTTGCCAAGAGTTCCCGACAAATGCAGGAAATATTGAAGTCTTCGGTTGCGGCTTCATATGATAAAGTTTATGGCAAACTTTTTGCCGATTTGAAGCTGTCGCCCGACCAAGTTTCTAGCCTGAAACAATTATTGTCCGACAAGCTGACCGCCGGCATGGCCGAAAAGGGCACGATGATGATCCGCAAAATGTCACCGGAACAGATCCAGCAGTTGAACGACCAGATCAACACCGAGAAAGCCGGCGTGGACGAGCGGATCAAGCAGACGCTCGGCGCGGATGGATTCGCGGCGTATCAGGCTTACGAGAAGACTTACAACGAACGTTCACAGATTGTCGGGCCGATGGGATTTTCCGACCAGTTGACCGGCAGCATGGAATTGACTTCCGACCAGACCGAGCAGTTGGTGCAGGCGATGTCCGACGAGCGTCAGCAATACAAATTCACAGTGGATTATTCCGATCCCGGCAAGTATTCGGGCGAAATGGCGACCTTATATTCCGACGAGAACATCAGCCAGTATCAAAAAGAATTGGAACAACTCCATCAACTGTATCTGGCGCGCGCGCAAACCATTTTGACGCCGGATCAGCAAACCGTTTTTCAAAAATATCTTTCCAACCGGCTTGCGGTGCAAAACATGGGGTTGAACATGACTGCCAAAATCGTGGGTGGAAAATCTGGCGGCAAATAAAAAACAGCACCATGAAAGGGTCAGTCCTGAATAGCGCCGGCGGCGCAGCATCGGCTGGCACTATGTCGCTCCAACCGCTGATCCGTCGCCGCCGCCAAGCAGGAGCAAGACACCAGCCAATATGACAATGGATGCACTGATTGATTTCATAATTTGTATAGTGTGATGACTGCGGCCATTCTGTCCGTTGCACTTGCGGTGGCGAAATCCACCAGCGAAATTTTTTTAACTCGCCTGTCAAGGTTCATGCGTTCGCATTGAATCCCCCGGTCTCGCCCGCCAAAGCGGAAATGGTTTTGAAACCTAGACGCATTTAAAAATTATGCTTCCTGTGAAAGTGCCAGTGAAAGCACGCAGATGTTGTGAAAAATAGTGACGAGTTGAACCGAATATTGCCTGGTTCCTCAATGTTTTCTGTTATTCCCAAGGCATCTGATTTGATGCTTTAGTTCGTGCCAATCTGTGGCTAAAAGTCCTGGGAATCGATCCAAACGTTTTGTCATTGAATTCCTTGCGGCAAAGGGATAAGGGTGAGGTTGTTCGATTTGGAGATTTGCGCAATGACCGAATCTGTCGTGCAACAATTCCTTCGGCGAGTCGCCAGGCGCCATGAAGCCATCAGCCTTGCCCGGCAGTGGCGATTTTTTCTCCTGATTGGCATCGGCATCTACGCACTGGCTCTATTGCTATCCCGATTGCTTGGAATTTTTTCCGCCTGGCTCACCCCGCTAACGCTTCCGATTCTGCCCGCCGCCACTTTGCTCCTCGCCTGGATATCTTATCGCCGCCCGCGCGATACCGACGCGGCGCGTGTGACCGACACGCACATGGCCACGCACGATTTGTTTTTGACCGCTTCGCTGATCGGCAATTCCCTCGGCAGTTATCAGGAACTGGTGCTGAAGGACGCGGAACAGCGCGTGAACGGAGCCGCCCCCGCGAAGGTCGTGCCTTTTCACTGGCAGCGCGATGCCGTCCGGCTTTGCGCCGCGCTTGGGCTGCTGACGCTCGCCGTTTATTTCCTGCCGCAATGGGACCCGTTCGGCATGCATCAACAGCAGAAGAAAATCGCGGAACAACGCGAGCGAATTAAGGATATCAACAAAGCCACCGAGCTCCGCGCCGCCTTACTCGCACAAAAATCCTCCGGTGAGCAGTCCGATGTGGTAAAGCAGGCCCTCGCCAATCTTGAGAAAACTTTCAAAGACGCCAAGCCGAATGACAAAGCCGGCACTCTGGCACGCCTCAACGAACAGCAAAAAACTCTCGGCCAGCTTTGGAAACAGACCAGCGAGGAAAAACTGAAGAACGGCTTAAACGTCCCGCCGCCCTCCCAGAGTTTTGGTTCGGCGGACCCGGCAAAAGCAGAACGCCTGAAAACCGATTTGGAGAAAGGCGATGTTTCCAGTGCCAAAAAAGAACTCGATGACATCCAGCAAAAGGCGCAGGAACTCGCCGACGCCAAAGACCCCGTAACGCGCGAAAAACTTCGCCAGGAAATCATGGATCGCCTCCAGAATCTCAAAGACACTCTCGACCAGCAGATGAATTCGCAGGCTCTGGATTCCGACCTGCAGCGTGCCTTGGAACAACTCGCAATGTCCAATACGCCGAACCTTTCCGGCGATGCTATGAAAGGCATGAGCGACTCCATGAAGCTGACCAGGGAAGAATTGGATCAACTGGCCAAAGCCATGGCCGACATGAAGAACATCGAAGATGCGCTCAAGACATTGCAGATGGCGAAGGCGTTGCACAATATGCAGCCACTGGACGGCAAGGACTTCACGCAGCTTGGAGACCTTGCGATGTACGCGGCTTTTTGCGAAGGTAGAGGCAAATCCCTGACCGGCGGCATGGGATTGGGAGCGGGTTACGGAATGGGCCCGCGCCCGCATGGCGACGAAAATTCCCCGACCGGTTTCCATCCCGAAAAATCGGCCTCCATGCTTCAACCCGGCAAGATGTTGATGGAATGGAAGACGCGGGAAGTCTCCGAGGCCGGCCCCGCGCGTGAAGAATACTTGCGGGCGGTCCAGGACGTTCGTCAGCAAGCCAGCGAAGCCGTCGTGCAGGAACAAATCCCGCCCGGCTACCAGGCCGCGATCAAGAAGTATTTCGATACGTTACACAATGACGCCCCCGCAACCCCGCAGCCCTGATCGCGGCTTTCCCCTCCGGCTGGTTGCCCTGGCCGCAATCATTGCGGCATTGTTCGCGGGATATTATTTGATCTGGTCGCCTCACCGGGAATCACTGGTCGTTTATTGCTCCCACGATTCGATTTACGCCGATCAAATCTTGCGCGAATTCGAGCAGCAAACCGGAATTCACGTCTCGGTCCGTTACGACACCGAAGCCACCAAATCCCTCGGTCTCGTCGAATTACTGTTGCAGGAGAAAGCACATCCCCGTTGTGATGTCTTCTGGAACAACGAACTGTTGGGCACGCTTCAACTTGCGGATGAAGGCATTTTGTTGCCTTATCGCGGAACCGGCTACGAACGCATTCCCGCTGCCTTCAAAGATCCGGAGGCCCGCTGGGCCGGATTCGCTGCGCGGCTGCGCCTGTGGATCGTCAACACCAACTATCTCGCGCCAACTGAGGAGGCGATTCACCAGGCGCTCAACGGCGATCTCGATCGCGTCGCCATGGCCAAGCCGCTTTACGGCACCACACGCACCCAGTACACCGTCCTTTGGCAATTATGGGGCGGCGACAAACTCATCGCCTGGCATAAGGACCGGGCAGCGCGACACCTGCGCGAGGTGAATGGTAATTCGACCGTCAAAGACCTCGTCGCCGCCGGCGTTTGCGACCTCGGTTGGACGGATACGGATGATTTCTTCGAAGCCCGGGACGATGGGAAGCCCGTCCAGATGTTGCCGGTGCGCCTGGACAACGGACAAACCATTTGCATTCCCAACACCGTTGCCATTCTGCGCGGCACAAAACATTTGAACGAAGCGCAAAAGCTCGTCGATTTTCTCCTTTCGGAAAAATGCGAATTGGAACTCGCCTCCGGCAAATCGCGCCAAATACCTGTTGGACCGGTGGACGCCGGGCGGTTGCCTCCTGAGGTGCGGCAATTGCAACAATGGGCCGCCAATGGCGTGTCCCTCGGCGGAATTGATAGTGCGAGCATCGCCTGTCTGGCGTGGCTTAAATCGGTATATTTCGAATGACCTTGCTCCGCAGCCTGATTATCGCGGGCCTCGCTGTTGTGCTCGCGGGGCCGTTGTGCGCCTTGCTCGCGGATCGCCGCGCGCCCGCCCGGCGACTGGCCTGGGCTCTCTTGCTGGCGCCGTATTTCACACCCGTTCTTCTCACTGGCTACGCCTACGCCAATTTCTCGCTATCGCTAATTCATCACCCGGCCGTCAATACACTATTCTACGCGGCACTCCTGTGCTGGAAGTTCACGCCCGTCGCCGCCGTGATTCTCTATTTTTCGCCCGCCCCAATTTCTCTCGAAGCCATCCATTGCCGGCGATTGCTGCAAAACGATGCCGCCGCTGCCCGGTCACATTCAATATTGGCCGCGACACTCGATCACTGGAACTT
>DATAZE010000049.1:0-353602 GCA_036272195.1 Verrucomicrobiia bacterium
GCAATGGACCGACGGCATGTTGTACCCGGTATTGCATCGGATGGAAAACAACGGCTGGATCAAGTCGCGCTGGGTGAAGATGGAGAACGGCCGGAAGCGGAAATATTATTCGGTGAAAAAGGACGGGACGCGCGCGCTCGACGAACAGCGCGCGCAATGGCTTAAAGTCCACAGCGTTCTGACTCAATTATGGGGAGAACAATATGCGTAACCTCGAAGAAAAAATCGCCGATTGGCGCGAGCAAATGGCCGCGGGGGGAATCAAGTCGCCCACGATCCTCGACGAATTGGAAAGCCATTTGAGAGAGGAGATTGATATCAGGCTGGCTTGCGGCGACTCGGAATCCGCTGCTTTTGAACGCGGGGTTGTTTGGATCGGAACCCCGGGTGCGATACAAGCCGAGTTCAACAAGGTGGAACGTACAGGTTGTCTGCCAATGAAAATTGGCGCAACGGTGTGGGCCGTATTGAGTCTCGGGGAGGCGATTGTGTTGTCGGGGCTAATGTTTTCCGGAACGCTTCATTTACTCGTCGCGACACATATTTTTTGCCTCTGCGTGGGATATCTGGCGTCTTTTATCACCGGCGGATTGGCCATCTATTACGCTTACCGCCATTGGTTCGGGAACTTCTCGACCGCACAGCGACAATCCGTGGAGCGTGCGGTTCTTTGGTTCAGCCAGGCTGCTGCCGGACTGGCCGTCGTGGGGTTCATCCTCGGCGTTTTGTGGAGCATACAAAATAGCGGCACCTATTGGGGCGGCACTCCGCGGGAGATCGGAGGACTGTGCGCTTCGGTCTGGCTGGTGGTTTTGTGGAGCGTGCAACAGTTTTTTCGGAAGGACGCTTACGCGCGTATGCAGGCGTGCATCGGCGGGAATGTAATTATTGGTCTGGCATGGTCCGGAGCCGTGGTTTTGAGCGGCGACTCTCTGCCACGCCACCTCGGCGATTATTGGTTTATCGAACTTTTCCTTGGCTTGCATCTGGTCGTCTTCGCGATGGGACTCTCGCGCCGATTGAGCGGGCTAAATCGTCAACGAAAGGAATATGGTGTTTAACCTCGATCCAGCAATCACCGAGTGGCGGCGGAAAATGGCTGCCGGTGGAATCAAATCCCCCGCCGTGGTGGACGAACTCGAAAGCCATCTGCACGAAGACGTGGAACAGCAAATGCGAGCCGGAACCAGCGCCCGGGAGAGCGAGGCAAATTACCGCGTGAGCAATTAACCTCAAGCGGGTCAAAACAATATGCTTGAACTTGACCAGGCCAGGAGAAACCGGACACGAATGCTTTTGCAACGATGGTCGCTCATTGTCGGAATTGCATTTGTCTATTCCACCATGGCGGTTACGTGGTTCATCGGTTTGCGGCAGGGAAAAATCGAACTCACGTGGATCGAAGTCGTTCTCGCGTTGGGCGCGATGGCACCAATGGTCCTGCTGGGTCGCGCCGGGCGAGCGCTGGCGAAATTCCTGCCGCTCGTCCACGAAAACTGGGTCATTGTCATGGCGCTCTCTGCGCTCTTCCTCGGGGCGGCCGTATTGAGAACGTTTTTCAATGAGCTATCGCCGGCCAATCTCGTTCAGGTCCAGGTGATCGCGCTCTGGAGCCTTTCGCCGACGCTTGGATTTGGAAGCTGCGTTTCGGCCTGGTACGACCGGTCGCTGGCGGCACGGGAGAACGCGAGGACGGTCAACGTTTAAAAAACTTCGGTTATGTTCGATCTCGATCTGGCAATTTCGGAATGGCGGCGGCAAATGTCCGCTGGCGGAATCAAGTCGCGCGAAGTGCTCGCCGAGTTGGAAAGCCACCTGCGCGACGATGTAGAACAACAAATGCGCTCCGGCATCGCCGCCGAAAAGGCATTTCATGAAGCGGTGCGGCGGATTGGTCCCGCGGACAAAGTCCGAGTCGAATTTGCCAAGGTGGCTGCGCCTCCCGCACTGTCCGGCATGAAATTGTTGCGCGTTTGTTGTGCTGGCATGGCCGTGTTTATTGCCGTCATTGAGACCTGGCTGCTGCTCATGTCTGAAGTGACACCGGTGGAGCGAATTTTAGGAATGACGTTTGTTTGTTTGATCGCGGCTTACGTAGGCGCCCTTCCCTATCTCAATCAAAGACTGTTTCCGGGCGTGCGCGGCGCTGCGCTGAGAAATGTGCTCGGCGCGGTCTGTAATTTCGGAGGATTGTTATGGGTGTCGCTGGCCCTCCTTGGCGCTTTGAACGTGATTCGTTTGCCGAATGGAATTCTTTTCGATCTAGTGGGCTGGTCACTGCTCGGCGCCGGGACCGCAACGATTTTTGTGATCGCGCACGGAACTGATTGGGATCTGCTCGGGCTTTGGAGCCCGGCGGTCAAGCAGTGCTTTGAAACCGCCACCGAGGAGGCATTTCGGTTTCGCCACGATTTTGTCGGCACCGAACATGTGTTGCTCGGGTTGCTGCAATCCGATGACAGAATCGTTTCAAAGGTCTTGGGAAAGTTGGACGTAAGCCGCGAAACAGTGCGTGCAGAAATTGAAAAAATTGTCGGCCTCGGGCCGCAATTGCAATCGACCCCAAAACACGCACCGATTTACACACCACGGGCGAAGAAGGCCATCCGCCTCGCAATGAAAGAGGCGCGGGATTTGAAACGCGACCGTGTGGAAGCGGAGCACATTTTTCTGGGGTTGCTGCTGGAAGGCAGCGGCGTGGCGGCGCTGACTCTCAAAAACCTGGGCGTGAACCCCGGCGCTGCGCGCTACGAAATTCTCAAGGAATCACGCCTCGCTTAACCAATATGTTCAACCTCGAACACGAAATCGCGGAATGGCGGCAGCAAATGATCTCCGTGGGGATCAAAAATCCCGCCGTGCTCGATGAGTTGGAAAGTCACCTCCGCGAGGATATGGAGCACAGAATTCTGTATGGCGAAGCGCAAGACACCTTTCAAAAGGCAACGCAACAAATCGGCCAACTGGAACGGCTCAAGGCGGAATTTGAAAAAACGGAAACAAACGAAAGGAAGCTTATGAAACGAGGTCTCATTATCGGCGCCGGAGTCATTGGCATTTTGGTAGGCATGGGGTTTGTAACACCGGCAGTGGCGCAATATCAGCATGAAGGAGTGATGAAGAACGCCGAACCGTGGTTGTTTCTACTCGGAAGCCTGCTCACGCTGGCGAGCTTTGGTTTGGCGATTCGAGGCCTGAAAAAGAGCCGGGCTTGATTACCCTCCCCCGGACACGTCCTTCTCCGCGCCGAAATTTGTTTTGCGCGGAACCACCGGCAAAGCTATTTTCCTTTCGGCTTGGCCGATGGTGTAATGGTAACACAGTGCCCTTTGGAGGCATTATTCATGGTTCGAATCCATGTCGGCCAGCCACTTCTTTCCCCTTTTACCCATTTTTGATTTACGACCGTGTGGCCGTCTCATCGATCATCCATTCCCAATGCGCTGACGCACAAAGCCGATGTGCTCGCGTAACCCATAAAACTGTCCAGCAAAGGATGCCGGAACTTTCATGCGGTTCACGGTTTCTTCGATCTGATCCAGTCGCCGCCGCAGTTCTTCGCGTTTGGCTGGTGAGATTTCACCGAACAATTCCCGTTCGACTTTCAGCAAGTTGCGATACCAGCGATAAATTCGCAGTTGGGTTCGCAATTTGTAAGCCGTGGGAACCAGCTTCAATCCGGGAATCAACAGCAACACCATCGGCACAATCGCCACCAGCAATCTATTCACCAGGCTGGCGAGCCAAAAAGGCAAAGACCGATAAAGAAACGTTTTTCCGGATTCGTAATAGCGCGTGGCTTCGGGATTGATTTTCAATTCCTGTTTGAGGGGCGCCGGAAATTCACCACGCCGTTGAAGCAGTGTGGCGTTGCCGTGCACCTCCCGCGCGGCTTCGAGCAACAAATCGCAGAGGGCCGGATGCAATCGCGCGCGTCCCACCAATTCCACCGTGGGGCCAATCAGGTGCACGTCGTAGGGCGGCAGATCCTTGCCGAGGTCGATCGAACCTCGTGGCAGGTCGAGTCTGTTCAAATAGGAAAATCGCCGCGTGTAGCCATCCGCCTGCTTGAAATCGTACATCTGGACGCCCGGCGCGCGGAGCAAAGTGCGCATGGTTTGAGGCGAAGCGGAATCGCCCATCAGAAAAACGGCGTCGACTTTGCCATCCAACAAACCTTTCGCGGCATCTTCCGCATCCAAATCAAGAAATGTCGTTGTTCCGTCAGCACGAACGCCATTGGTCCCGAGCAAAGTCAGTGCGAGCGTGCGCGCCCCACTGCCAGGAGCGCCGACGGCAAGTTTTTTGCCAGCGAAGTCGGACAAGAGATTTACCGGCGCTGAACTCCGATAAAATATCAACAGGGGCTGATAAGAAATGCTGCCGAGGGAAAGCAGGCTGGAATTTTGATCGGATTCCGGCTCGCCGGTTTGAACGAAACCGATGTCCACGCGAAATTTCGGATTGGAGAGCCGGCGGAGGTTTTCCACGGAACCTTCCGAAGGGAGAATTTTCAATACCACTCCATTGCTCGAAAGGATGTCACGATACCGTTCGGCAATGCGCTCATAGGAACTGCCGGCCGGCCCGCTCGTGATAATCAAGGTCCGGGGAGGCGCTGAATGAATCGACCAAAAAATCGCCGCGACTATTACCGCCACGATAAAAAGAACCGTGCCCGCCGCGGCTGTCCGCGTCATCCCAAAATTCTCCGTGAACGTGGACAGCACTTGCGAAACGACCATCGGTTCGCTTTTTCCCGTGCTGTCGGGCCCGCGCGTATTTTCTTTTTCGTCGGAGTTCATTGAAATCTTCTTCTGTTTTCGGCTCGTGATTTTCGCGGCTTAATTTTCTCCCGACGGCGGCGGAAGGCTCACCGTTGACGACACTGGTTTTCCAAAATTCGGCGTTCCGTCCGCGTTCCAGGTGAACGGCTGGATGCGGACATCGCGGCGCTTGCTGTCCTTTGCGACGAGCGCGTGATAAACAATCCAATCTTCCTTACCGTCCGGCGATTTTGTGAAGGAGCAATGCCCGGGCCCAAAGACATCCTCGGTCCGCGCAAAAACGGGTTGCGCTGTTTTGGTCCACGACTTCGGATTCATCACGTCACCGCCCATCCAATTCAGTTCGCCGAGGCAATAATTCACATCCCAAAACCCGCTCGCAGAATAGATAATGAACAACCGACCATTGTGCCAGAGCGTTTCCGGGCCCTCGTTGATATGTGGAAAATCGTGTTGCTCCCAGCTTCGATCCGGTTGCGAAATGCAGACTCGTTCACCGCTGATCGTCCAGGGATTGCTCATGGGCGCGATGTAAAGATTTTGCACGCCATCCGTTGCCTCCGGCCAACCGGCCCAGATAAAATAAAGTTTTCCCTCCAGCATTTCGAGCACGGTGCCATCGATGGCCCAACAGTCGATTGGTGCCGCAATTTTGCCCTTGAACGCGAAAGGCGCTTGCGGATCGTTCGCCGTGCCTTCGAGAACGTACATGCGATGATGCGGGTTGGCGCCGTCGTCCGCGGCGACGTAAATGTACCATTTGCCTTGAAGGAAATGCAGTTCGGGCGCCCAAATCTCGCGTGAGTAAGGCGTGTTGGTTGGAGCCTGCCAGACGCATCGCCAATGGTCGACGCCGATGTCCTCCAACCGCGTCGCACGATTCACCCAGACGCCGCTTCCCCGCGATTGGCAAAGGAAATAATTGGTTCCCTCGCGAATAACCCACGGGTCTTGTCCGTGTGCGACCACGGGATTTTTAAATTCGCGGTGTGCGTTTTGGCAAATCGCCGGGAGCGGCGCGCCAAAAACCAGAAGCAGCGAAAGCAAAGCAAACGGCAAACATTTCGAGTTCATCAACGGGGCGAATTTATCTCTCCAGCTTTCCATTGACGATAAAAAATCGGGCTGCTGGACTTTAAGACTGGTCGGCGGGACGCTTGTGGTCCCAAGCTATCCTTACCGTTCGACAAGTTTCTCCTCCTGGCGCATGATGACGGGATACTTTTGGAAGAATGCCTGCGAAGTCCGCCACATTCACGCCGCCGAACCGAACGGATCGGTGGCAAGCCATCTTGCCGGGATTGGCGATAGTCCTGCTGGTCGTGGTTGCCTACCTGCCCGCGTTGCACGGGCAGTTCATTTGGGATGACGATTTTCACGTCCTCAAAAACGCCTCTTTGCGTTCGCTAAGCGGGTTGTGGCGTATCTGGTTTGAACCGGGCGCGACGCAACAATATTACCCGATCACCTACTCGAGCTTTTGGATCGATTACCACTTATGGGGAATGAATCCCCCGCCCTATCACGCTGAAAATATTTTCCTTCATGCGCTCAATGCGCTGCTGGTCTGGCAACTCTTGCGGCGATTGAGCGTGCCCGGCGCGTGGCTCGGCGCGGCGCTGTTTGCGTTGCACCCGGTTTGCGTTGAATCGGTGGCGTGGGTCAGCGAACGGAAAAACACGCTTTCGGGATTCTTTTTTCTGATGTCCTTATTCGCGGCCATTGAATTCTGGCTGCCTCGACGAAACGAAATCAAAAAGACCAACAGCCTCAAAGACACTGAATTCATTTTTGGGCCATGGAAGTTTTACTGGCTCACCCTATTCCTCTACCTATGCGCGCTGTGGTGCAAAACCGTCACCGCCGGCTTGCCAGGCGTCATCCTGGTGCTGGCCTGGTGGAAGCGCGGGCGACTGCGATGGAAGGACGCACTTTTAGTCCTGCCGTTTTTGGCGCTCGGAATCGGAATCGGATTACTCACGGTTTCCATTGAGCACAAATCAATTGTCGACGCCGCAAATCTCGATGAATGGAAGCTGTCGTTACCGGCGAAGTTTTTCATCGCGGGACGGGCGTTCTGGTTTTATCTGGGAAAATTATGCTGGCCGTATCCGCTGATTTTCATTTACCCGCGCTGGAACATCGAGAGTCTGCGAGTAGTAAATTATCTACCACTGGCGGCTGCGGTTGCCGGATTTGCATTGTTGTGGTTCAAGCGCCGCGCGTGGGGTCGAGCGCCGTTGGCGGCGGCGGGTTATTTCGTCATTGTGCTCTTCCCGGCGTTGGGGTTCGTGAACATCTTTCCCTTCCGCTATTCTTTTGTGGCAGATCATTTTCAATATCTCGCCACAATCGGACCACTGGCGTTGGCGGCAGCAGGCATCAGCGCTCTGCTGACGCGATTACCTGAAAAAAATGCCACGGTAAAACGGTCGCTGGCAGGTGCGCTTTTATTAGTAATGGCGGTGCTGACCTGGCGGCAAACGGGAATTTATCGCAATCTCGAAGTCCTCTGGCGCGATACGCTCGCGCGCAATCCGGGCGCATGGATGGCGCATGATAATCTAGGCCGCTACCTGACTGGGGCGCGGCGTTTTGACGAAGCGAAGGTTGAATATCACAAGGCCATCGAGATTCGGACGAACGATCACGTGGCCTATTATGATCTGGGATTGGAAGCCGCCATGTTGGGGAACCTCGACGAGGCGAAACAGGATTTCACAAAAACCCTCGAACTTTGCCCGACCTTCGCCACGGCGCATTACGAAATGGGCAATGTCTTCACGCGTGAGGGTAACCTGGATGAAGCAATTCACGAATACAAAGAGACGCTCAAGGCGATTCCCGGTCTCGTGTTGGCTCATTTTAATCTCGCCAACGCGCTGGCCCGGCAGGGGAAGCTGGAGGATGCTGTCGAAGAATATAAGCGGACGTTGGAAAAAGATCCGGACTACGCACCGGCGCACGCTACGCTGGGCCGAATCATGGCTTCGCGCGGAAATGTTGAGGGAGCGATCGAGCATTACCAGGCCGCGTTGGAGAGCGATCCGAATTCTTTGGAAGCGCTCGTGAATCTCGCCAACGCGCTGGTTTCCAAAGGGCAGTTGGACGAGGCGGTCACGCGCTATCACGAGGCGTTGCAATTGGATCCCAACAGCCCCGTAATCCACTTCAATTTATCCGTGGCGTTGGCGAAGCAAGGCAATGCCTCGGAGGCAGAACACGAGCGCACGGAAGCGCAACGACTCCAAGCCGAACGCTCGGCAGCTGGTGGGACGCGCCCGGCGAATTAGCGCGCCGCGCCACGTTGATGACTGGACACCATCGGCGCATTTCGACATTCTTGTCGCGTGACCAAAAGAGGCACAGTCTTCGTGACACAGTTCGCCGGCGACTGTCCATTCCTTTTGTAACGCGACAATATTATGGAAACCGCACCCACTCCCCCGCCATCCTCGGCTCCGCCGCCGATTATTGCGTCCGTTCCCAAAAAAACCAAAAAAAGTCGCAAGACACTTTTCTTCATCATCGGCGGCCTGCTGCTTGTGGTGATAGTGGTGGTAGTGGTCATTTTGCGGGGAAGAAAACCGCCCATTATCGTTCAGACCGAAAAAGTGGCGCGGCGTAACATCACGGAAGTTGTCGTTGCGAACGGCAAAATCCAGCCGGTCACGGAAGTGATGATCAGTCCGGAAGTCGCCGGCGAAATCGTCGCGTTGCCGGTCAAGGAAGGCGACCACGTGAAGAAAGGCGACTTGTTGGTGCAAATCAAGCCGGACAATTATCAGGCCACTCGCGACTCCGCGGATGCCAATTATCGTTCGGCGCTGGCCAACAAAAGCCTGGCACAGGCGCAATTGGACAAGGCCGAGGCGGAATACAAACGCAACCTCGAATTGTTCCAGCACAAGCTCGTTTCGGATTCGGTTTTTCTGGACATCAAAACCACCTACGAAGTGGCCAAACTGCAGCTTGAAACCGCATCGCACCAGGTCGACCAGGCCAAGTTCGGGCTCGACAACGCCAACGCCGATTTGAGCAAGACGACCATTCTTTCCCCGATTACCGGCACTGTCGTCCAGTTAAAATCACAACTCGGCGAGCGCGTGCTGGGCACGTCGTTCAACATGGGCACCGAAATCATGACGGTGGCCGACTTGAACGAAATGGAGGCGCAGGTGGACGTCGGCGAAATGGATGTGGTGCTGATGCATCCCGATCAGAATGCGCGCCTGGAAGTGGATGCGTTCAAAGACCAGAAATTCAACGGCACCGTAACCGAAGTGGCGAATTCAGCGAAGGGTTTCAGCTCGAGCGCCACCGCGTTGGGCGGAGGCAGCAGCGCGACCGGAGACGCCACCAAGTTTGAGGTGCATATTCGAATCAAGGAAAAGGAACTGTTCCGCCCGGGCATGTCAGTGACGGCGGAGATTGAAACGCGTTCGCGCACCAACGTAATGGTAGTGCCCATCGCGAGCGTGACGGCGCGGTTGCCCAAGCCCGCGAAGGATCTGGCAAAAACGAATTCACCAGCAGCGGGCACGAATGCCAGCGTGGCATCGTCGTCGACCACCACAAACGCGGTGAAGACGGACAAGAAAGCGAAAGAAGGACCCAAGCAAATCGATGTCGTGTTTGTGGTGGAAGGCGATCATGTGAAGATGGTCCCCGTGAAAATCGGCATCAGCGACGACAATTACTGGGAGGTAACCGATGGTTTGCAGGAGGGACAGGACGTGGTTTCGGGCGGTTATCACGCCATCAGTCACGATTTGGAGGACGGCAAAAAAATCACCAAGGGCCCGGCCCCGATGGGCGGTGAGAAGAAAGAAATGTAGAGCCCGCCAACGCCGAAAATAGCGGCGGCCACAAATCGCCGCTACCAAACATGAGCCTCATTCGACTTCACAATATTTCGCGCCGCTACCAAATGGGCACGGAAACAGTCCACGCGTTGCGCGAAGTTTCGCTGGAAATCCAGCGCGGCGAATACGTCGCCATCATGGGGCCGTCCGGCTCCGGCAAATCTACTTTGATGAATCTGCTCGGTTGCCTTGATACACCCACGGCTGGGCAATACGAACTCAACGGCATCCAGGTCAGCGAAATGGATGACAACCGGCTCGCCGAAGTGCGGAACAAGGAAATCGGGTTTGTTTTTCAAACCTTCAACCTCCTGCCGCGTTCCGATGCATTGCGCAATGTGGAATTGCCGCTGATTTATTCCGGCATGCCCAGCGAAGAACGCCGCCGCATCGCGCTCGAAGCGCTGGCAAGCGTTGGTTTGGGCGATCGCATTCATCATCGGCCCAACGAACTTTCCGGCGGCCAACGGCAGCGGGTGGCCGTGGCGCGCGCGCTGGTGAATCGGCCTTCGATTCTGCTCGCGGATGAACCGACCGGAAACCTCGATTCAAAAACGGGCGAAGAAATGATGGCCTTGTTCGAGCAGCTTTGGAGCAAGGGAAACACAATCATCCTGGTCACTCACGAAGAGGACATCGCCCGGCATGCCAAGCGGGTCATTCGCATACGCGATGGATTGATTGCCAGCGATGAGCGGATGGATGGATAAATGGATTGGTGGATTTTTGGATGAACGGTTGGGCGACAGCTCTCAAAACTGTTTGTTCTTATGGAGTATACAAAACGAAGGAATTTGAATCGAGGATATATGAAACTCGAAGCGTGGCAACGCGGTATGGATTTATTTGCCATGGCATATCGCATGTCTGGGCATGTTTCTGACTTCAAACTCAAATCGCAATCCAGGGACTCCGCTCAGTCAGTTTCTGCAAACATTGGGGAAGGCTATGGCCGTCGTTCACTGCCCGAGTACCTGCAATTTCTCTACATCGCCAAAGGTTCACTTGCCGAAACGCTCACTCGCGCGATAGGGTTCCGTAGCGTCGAGACCCTGTCCAGCGACGACTTCGAAGAATTTGATAAGCTCCATTACGAAGTGGAAAATAAGCTTTTACGCCTCATCGAATCACTTGAATCCAAGCGCGAGAGGAATGACTGGCGCGACACATTGCCATCCAGCAATCCAAAAATCCAGCCATCCATTTATCCTTCCCGATGAACTTCCTGACCGAGTTACGCGAAGGCCTGGCGATTTCCTGGAGCGCCATTCGCGCGAACCGGTTGCGCTCCGTGCTTGCCACCCTTGGCATCGTCATTGGGATTGTGACCGTCACACTGATGGGCACCGCTATCCAGGCGCTGAATCGCTCCTTCGAGAAAAGCATTTCGTTCATCGGCGGCGACGTCCTGTATGTGGATCGAGGCTCGTGGTTCATGCAATCCTACCAGGAATGGCGGGACTCGCAAAAGCGCCCGGCGCTCTCACTTTCGGAAGCGGATGGTTTGGCGGAACAACTCACACTTTCGAGCGCCGTGACTTCCGTGGCCTCCACCGATGAGCCGGTGAAATACAAAAAGCATAGCTCAGGAGGGGTTTCGATTGTTGGCACCACCGAGAATTTCATGTTCACCATGGGCTTTTCGATTGCTGAAGGCCGTTTTCTCTCCGGCCCGGAATGCGATTTCGGCCGACCCGTCTGTGTCATCGGAGCCACCGTGGCCACCAATTTGTTTCCGCACGAACCACCGGTCGGGAACAAGGTGCTCATCGGCAATTTGCCGTTTCAAGTTGTGGGCGTGCTCGATAAACAGGGCGGGTTCGTCGATAAGAATGTCGATAACCAGGTGATGATTCCCATGCCTCAATATATTTCGCATTTCGACGATAGCCCCGACCTGCAAATTCAGGTGAAAGTGAAAGACATGGCGCAGGTGGATGAAGCCAAGGATGAATTGCGGCTGATCATGCGCCGCCTGCGTCGACTCGCGCCAAATGACCCGGACAATTTCGCCATCAATCAGCAGGACCAGATCCTCACCATGTTCCACGCGGTCGCCGGGACTATTGGAGCCATCGGGCTTTTTGTCACCGGACTTTCGCTGTTCGTGGGCGGCATCGGCATCATGAATATCATGTTTGTGTCCGTGGCCGAACGAACGCGTGAAATCGGCATTCGCAAAGCCATCGGCGCGAAACGGCGAACAATCCTCCTCCAATTTTTAATTGAAGCCGCGAGCATTTGCCTTATGGGCGGATTCATCGCATTGGCCATCGCGTGGCCGATGACGTTGTTGATGCAACGGATGATGCCGGCGGAGTTGTCGTTGAATGTGGCTGGTGTCGCGCTCGGCGTGGCGCTGGTGACGGGTGTGCTGGCGGGATTTTTTCCCGCGTGGCGGGCGGCAAGGATGAACCCGGTGGATGCACTTAGGAACGAATGAACAATCATGGTGGGGCGAGACTCCGTCGAGCCCTATCTAATTATGAATCCGAACGATTCAAATATTGAAGTCGGCAGAAAAAATCCATCAACGGGCGTCCACGTTCATTTTGGAGAATCAACGATAGTGTTGTTGACTGTGACCACTGAAAACAGGATGCCTTGGCTGGCGAATCCGCTTGCCGACCGGCTTCTGCGAGAAACCTGGCAAGACGCGAGAGCGTGGCTGGTTGGCGACTACCTGTTAATGCCCGATCACCTTCATGCCTTTTGCGCACCCCAAGACTTTTCATTTTCAATTGAGCAATGGATGACTTTTTGGAAGCGCGATTTTCGGCGACGACATGGCCGGGAGGATTGGCGCTTTCAATCTCGTGGCTGGCATCATCGCCTTCGCCATGGCGAAGACCACTCCACCAAGTGGCTTTACATTCAGGAAAATCCGGTTCGTAAAGGACTTGCGAACAGAATCGAGGATTGGCTGTACAAGGGATCAATTCATTACATCAGATGGTAACTCGCAACAAAAGATCAGGGCTCGACGGAGTCTCGCCCCACCGTAGGGGGGCACTCCTTCTCGCCGAGCTAAACGAAAGCTTTCGCATGGGCATGGGCGCTTTGGCGGCGCACAAGTTGCGTTCGGCGCTCACGCTGCTGGGCGTGCTCATCGGCGTGTTTTCCATCATCGTGGTGATGACCGCCATGCGCGTCTTGCAGCACAATGTCGAGGAGAACCTCAGCCAGATGGGCGCCCAGACTTTCATGGTCCGCAAGGCTCCAATGATTTTTTTCGACAGCCCGGACGGATTTGAAAAATTCCGGCGGCGGAAAAATATCACCATGGCCCAGGTAAAACGGCTCGACGATAAAACAACCTTGCCGGCGAGCATCGGAATGGAAACGTCGTTTTGGGCGGGTGAAATGCAGACCCGCTACGGAAAAAGCGCCCCCGATGTGCCCGTCTTCGGCGAAACCCCCGGCAGTTTTCCCGCGCATAACTGGATCGTGCAGGACGGGCGCGCCTTATTGGAAATGGATGTGGACGGCATACGCGATGTTTGCGTGCTGGGCAACAAGCTTGCCGAAACTCTTTTCCCGCACAGCCCGGCGCTCGGCGAATGGTTAAAGATCGACGGCATCAATTATTTGATCATCGGCGTTCTTGAATCCCGCGGCGGCACGCTCGGCGGCAACCAGGATAATTTTGTCGTGATGCCCATCACCACCGGCTTGAACCGTTACGGACGCTATGGACGCAGCTTGAATGTGCTTGTGGAGGCGCGCGATGCGGCGAGTTACAACGCCACGGAGGAGGAAGTGCGCGGCGCGTTGCGGGTCATCCGCAAGGTGCCGCCGGGAGAGGAGGACGACTTCGAGCTTTTTTCCAACGATTCGATGATCTCGCAGTTCAACGATTTCACGCGCGCAGTCCGCATCGGCGTGGCACTGGTCAGTTCGATCGCGCTGCTCGCCGCCGGGATCGGCATCATGAACATCATGCTCGTCTCCGTCACGGAGCGAACGCGCGAAATCGGCATCCGCCGCGCCGTGGGTGCGAAGAAGCGCAACATCATGGCACAATTCATCATGGAAGCGATCGTGTTGTGCGAGGTGGGCGGCGTGATCGGCGTGGGGTTGGGTATACTCGGAGGAAATGTCCTGGCACTGGTCTTGAAATTGCCGCCGGTGATCCCGGTGGATTGGGTGGTGCTGGGCCTGTTGATTTGCTCGGTGGTGGGAGTTGTGTTCGGGACTTATCCGGCGTTTAAAGCGGCGAATCTGGATCCGATTGAGTCATTGCGATACGAATGAACGTTTTCCTGCGAACGCTGACGTCCCGCCGGCGGGACGTCAGCGCTCCCAGGATTGAAAGCCGTTCTCGGACGTTATTTCGAATCCGAAACAATCGCTTTCACCTTCAGCCGCCGATTTCCTTGCGAGGTAAAAACAATGATCTCGTTCGTCACGACGTTACTGGTTTTTTTGGTTAAATCGATCGTGGCTTCGATTTTTCCAGAGGCGCCGGCGGTAAGAGTCCACGGTTTCGATGGCAGGCTCGCCACCGTGCAATCACAAGTGGTGCTCGTGTCGTAAATTACCACCGGGCCGGAAGAGACATTCGTCAGGTTGAACGTGAACGGCGCTTTCAACTCACCGGTTTTTGCGCGGTATTCCTTCGAAACTGTATCCCACACCAGGATATTCGGCACCATGCTGTCACCCGAATCCGGCGGCAGTGTGACCGGAGGTTGTGAGGGTTTATTGGTTTCGCTTGGTGATGGAATTATCGGAGTGATCGGAGTTGCCGGCACAGGCCGCTCCGGTTTTTGCCCGGAAATTTTGCAGCCACCCACCAGCGCCAGCGACAAGGCCGCGAGGAACGGAAAATAAATTGTGCGCGTGAACGAAAACATCGTATCACTTGTACGTCATCCGGTTGTCACAAACAAGTTTCGGAATCGCCAAAAATTTGGAATTGCTGAATGACTTAGTGCGGGAGATTCTTGAGCCATGAAATTCCTGGTGAACTTGCTCTGCGCCTCTCTTGTTTTAACGGCTGCAGCCGATGATTTTGATACCACCACCGCCACGGTGGGACATGTGGGAAATGCATTGGTAACACCGGTAAACCAGCTGGTCACGCCCGCGGGCACACAGATCGATCTGCCGGGCATGAGGCCGAACGCGCTCGCGCTCAGCCCCGATGGAACACTGCTCTTAACCTCCGGTCTCACGCGCGAGTTACTTGTCCTTGACCCGGCCACAACTAAAATACTTCAGCACGTTGATTTACCCTCTGACAAAGCCTCGCCGGAAAACCTGCTCGACGCCCCAATTCTCGATCCGCAAGACAAGGCGAAGCTTAGTTTCACCGGGCTCGTTTTCTCGCCAGACGGTTCGCGTATCTATTTGGCAAATGTGAACGGCGACATCAAAGTTTTTGGAGTCGCGAAAAATCTGCACGTCTCGCCGTTATTTTCCTTTCCGCTGCCGCTGGCCAATGCGCCGCATCGCAAGGAGGAAATTCCGGCAGGCATCGCGGTTTCGCGCGATGGCAAAAAAATTTATGTCGCGCTCAATCTCTCCAATCGCCTGGCGGAAATGGACACAGCGACTGGTAAAGTGTTGCGGATTTGGGACGTGGGCGTGGCGCCGTTTGATGTCGCACTCGTGGGACACAAGGCTTACGTGAGCAACTGGGGCGGCCGCCGGACGGACGCGCACAGTTTCACCGGCCCTGCCGGCCGCGGCACGTTTGTGCGCGTGGATAACCGCTACATTGCGGATGAAGGCTCGGTGACGGTGATTGATCTGGACGCGGGACCCGAGACTGCCGGCTGGGAACAGGAAATTCTCACTGGCGTCCGCGCGTGCGCCCTCGCGGTTTCGCCCAATGGCCGGTATCTCGTCGTCGCCAATGCGGGCAGCGATTCTTTGACCGTCATCGACACGCGCGAAGATAAAATCATCGAAACCATTTGCGCGCGGCAGGACCCCGGGGATTTGTTCGGCGCACAACCGAACGCGCTCGCCTTCGATAAACGCGGAAAAACACTCTATGCCTGCAACGGCTCGCAGAACGCCGTGGCCGTTTTCCAATTCAACCCCGGCGAGTCAAAATTGCTCGGGTTGATTCCCGTGGGCTGGTTTCCGGGCGCGATTTGCTGCGACGCCCACCGTAACACGCTTTACGTCGCGAACATCAAGAGCATTGCCGAGACCAAACAAAAGCCCGGGCGCGGAATGGGAGCAGGTCTCGGTTTCAATACCCATCAATATTACGGCTCACTTTCGTTCGTCCCTTTGCCGTCCGGCAAAGAATTGGCGGCTTTCACACAGAAAGCCCTGGCGAATCTGCGTTACCCCCTGCTGGCTCAGGCCAAACTGCCCCCGCGCGAAGGCGTTCAGGCGCGGCCCGTGCCTGAACGCGTGGGTGAGCCGAGCGTGTTCAAGCATGTTATTTACATCATCAAGGAAAACCGCTCCTACGACCAGGTACTCGGCGACGTGACGAATGGCAACGGCGACGCCGACCTGTGCATTTTTGGCGAGCACGTCACGCCAAATGAACACAAACTGGTGCGGGAATTCACGCTGCTGGACAACACTTACTGCTCCAGCATCCTGAGCGCAGACGGCCACAATTGGACCGATACCGGACTCGCGACCGATTATCTCGAACGTTCCTTCGCCGGTTGGCCGCGGAGTTATCCCTCCGGTGGCGACGAGGAAAGCGTCGATGCCCTTGCTTATTCGCCCGCCGGTTTTATTTGGGACGACGCGCTCGCCCACGGGAAAACATTCCGCGATTATGGTGAATTCACCACCGGTCGCAGCCATTGGACGGATCTCACCCGCAAGAAACCCTTTCGGTTCCTCGATTCCTACCGCGATTCCATGAGCGGCTCGAATGCGATCACCTACATCTGCGAGCCGGAAGTCGAAACCCTGCGCCCTTACATTCGCGAGGATTATCCCAGTTGGAACCTGGATGTGCCGGACCAGTTGCGCGCGGCAAAATTTATTGAAGACCTGAAAAAGCACGACGAGGCCGGGACGTTTCCCGATTTCACCATTGTCTGGATGCCGAACGATCACACGAGCGGAACCAAACCCGGTTCGCCAAAACCCGAGGCGCAAGTGGCGGACAACGACCTCGCCGTCGGCAAGATCGTCGCCGCCGTGAGCCACAGTGCGTTTTGGAAGGACACCTGCATTTTTTGCATCGAAGACGACCCGCAAAACGGCTGGGACCATGTGAGCGGCTATCGCACGACGGCCTACGTCATCAGCCCCTACACCAAACGCCACGCGGTGGTGAGCACGCAATACAATCAGACCAGCTTGCTGCGCACGATGGAACTCATCCTCGGCCTGCCGCCCATGAATCAATTCGATGCCACTGCCACGCCAATGTTTGATTGTTTTACGGATGCGCCGGACTTCGCGCCCTTCGATTCCGTCGCGAACAATGTGCAATTAGACGACATGAATCCGCCGGCGAGAAAAGTCTCCGACGCACAGTTACGCAAAGACGCTTACGTTTCAGCGCGGTTGCCGCTGACACTGGCGGATCAATGTCCGGAAGGCGTGCTGAATGAGATCCTCTGGCGTTCGGTGAAAGGCATGCAATCGCCCTATCCGAGTTGGGCGGTCAAAGTGGTGGACGACGATTGAAACAGAGCGCGGACTTCAGTCCGCGTGTCTCCATACAATTAATAACTCGCGGACTGAAGTCCGCGCTCCATGTCGCGTAATCAATCTTCCGAAAACAAATATTCCAAATCTGTCTTCGACAGGCTGCGAGCAAAACCTTCTTCGCCGAGCACATCGGAAATTGTTTGCGCCTTGCTCTGTTGCAGTTCCCAGATTTTTTCCTCGACCGTCCCGGGCGAAATCAGCCGGTACGCATTCACGGTTTGCGTCTGACCGATGCGATGAGAGCGGTCGATGGCTTGCGCCTCGACAGCTGGATTCCACCACGGATCGTAAAGCACCACGTAGCTCGCAGTGGTCAGGTTCAAGCCGGTGCCGGCCGCGCGCAGGCTAAGCAGGAACACCGCGGCATTCGGATCGCTCTGGAACGCGCTGACGACTTCCTGACGGTCCTTGGTCTGGCCGGTAAGAATGTGCGTGTTGATATTGTGCGTTTTGCATTCCTTTTCCAGCAACTCAAGCATCTGCACAAATTGGCTGAAGACGAGCACCTTCTGTCCTTCGGCCACCAATGAATCGAGCAATTCGAATAGCGTCTCGGTTTTGCCGGAAGCCGAATCGTTGCCCACGAGTCTGGGATGACAGCAAATCTGGCGTAAACGAGTCAGCGCGGCCAGGACGTGCATCTTGCTCTTGTTGATACCTTGCGTCGCGACGACCTGCATGACCTGGTCGCGGCTGCGGCGCAATTCAGCCAGGTAAAGTTTCCGCTGCTCCTCGCCAAGTTCGCAGTCGCGGCGTTGCTCAATACGATCCGGCAAATCCTTCGCGACATGCTTTTTCAAGCGGCGCAACAACAACGGCCGCAGTTTGGCCGAGAGCCGTCGACGAGCGATGCGCTGCGCGGATTCCGCGTTCTCGATGCCGCGCGGCTCGTAAGTCTCCAGAAAATGTTCCTGCGTGCCCAGGTAGGTCGGCTGCACAAAATCTACGATGCTCCACAAATCGAGCAACCGGTTCTCCAGCGGCGTGCCGGTGAGCGCCAGCCGATGTTCGGACTTCAATTGCTTCACCGATTGCGTGACCTGCGCGCCGGGGTTTTTGATAAATTGCGCTTCGTCCAAAATGACGGTGCGGAACGCGAACTTCTGCAGTTCCTCCAAGTCGCGGCGCAGGAGCGCGTAGTTCGTGACGATGATATCGTGCTGCGGGATTTTCTTGCGCAAACCGTGCCGCGCTGCGCCGCTTTCCAGCACGAGCACCTTCAAATGCGGGGTGAAGCGCTCCGCTTCGCGCCGCCAGTTGTGCAACACGGATGCCGGGCAAATAACCAGCGACGGCTTGTGATTCTTCTTATTCTGCGCCTGCAACCACGCCAGCCACGTGAGCGTTTGCAGGGTTTTGCCGAGGCCCATGTCGTCGGCCAGAATTCCACCAAGCCTGATTTGCGTGAGGTGACAGAGGAAATCGAAACCGTCTTTCTGATACGGACGCAGTCCCGCCTGCACAGTGGAGGGAATTTCCGTTGAGGGAACACCTTTGAAATTCTTCAGATTCTCGCGCAACACGGCCGCCTGCGGAGAATCCGCGAAACGTTTCAACGTTTCATCGTCCAAATGCGCCGCCTGCTCGAGACCAATGCGATGCGCAATCGGCACCAGTCCATCCACGCCGATGTCCGCCATCGTTTCATGCGCCGATTGGACGGCGTTCGTATCCAATTCCACCCAGCCGGAATCTGGCAACTTCACGAAACGGCTGGTGGCTGCGGCCAACCGTTGCAAATCGGCGGCTGAGAGTTTGAGTCCTTCCTGCTCCCATTCCGCCGAAACCGAAAGCCAATCAATGCCGCTGCCTTTCACGATCAACCGCGGCTTAAGTTGGCGCGGTTGCAGGAACAAGCGATGAAACGCCGGGTTCCCGAGGCACTCAACTTCCGGCGGGCGATTGGCCCACGCGCGGGCGAGCAGCCCGAGGAAATTTTCGTTCGCATCGCCGACCCACAGGCCCGGTTCGGGCGTGAACCAATCCAATTGGCGCAACCACTGTGTAGCTGGTTCGAGGCGGGGGTCGTCGAGGATTTCCGGTTTGTCGTTGGCGCGTCTGCGCGGCTCATTGGTCAGCCAATCGTGACCGTTCCAAAACCACACGCTGTCGTCGCGCTGGCTTTTCGCCAGGAGACGCAGCCGGACGGTTTCATCGAGCAGCTCGAAAATGAACTGTGGCTTGGCCGGATGCGCCACGCATAGTTCCTCCCAATCCAAACCGTGGCTCGCCTGCGTGCGCCGCAAATGCGTGAGCAATCGATGACTCAACTTGCGCACCGGCACGGCCGGCCGGTCCTTCCACAATTCGAGCACGGAGGAAGGCGGTGCGTTGCGGAGCAGGTAAAAAGTATTTCCCGCCAGCGCAAGCGGCGGTTGGCTGGAGAAGAAATAAACATCCGGCAGCGCGTGCACCTGCCCGTCCGGCAGTTTAAGCCGGTGGGTAAAGGACAGATCGCGGCCTTCGCCGTTTTCCAGGTGCGGCGTTAATTCAGCAACCTGCCCGTGAAAGTGCAGCGCCTTTTGATCCGTTGCAGATTCCAGCCGCGCGGTGTGGCCCCAGTGCGCCAGCCAGTGCATCAGTTCAGCGTTCGATAACACCAGCGTATCATCGCCGTCCTGCCGATTGGAATGCGTTTGGGCGAGCCACTGGATGAATTCCCAATCGTGCGGCGGAAAAAGTTCCTGCTCGTGCGCCGCGCGGGTCGTCAATTCGACCATGTCCTGCAATGACCGCAATTTCTCGCCGGTCCGCGGGCGCATCAGATGAAATTGGACGGTCAGACGGAAACGCGACGCGTTGTCGGGATCCGATTGCGGCTGGCAAATGACCCGTAACGTCGCGCGCGGTGAATCCAGGTGCACCGGCTTGGGCGGGAAAAGCCAATGTTCCAGTTCGCGGATGAGCTTTTGTTCCAGTTCGGCCTCCTCGACCTGCGCAAAACGGCCGAGATTGGCGTGGGCGGACAATTCAGTCGGTGGGGGCCGGCGGGCGCGTAAAAAGAGAAATGCGAGTTCCTCCAGACGCCCCTTGCCTTGGGCGGCCAGCAAACGTGGCCACCAATCCGTGGCGGGAAAATCCCGGCGCGAAAGCGACAGTTTCTCGAAGTAATCTTCGAGCAGCAACCAGGCCCGCTGCGAGTCGGCGCAGGTGGAAAAGCTGTTCAGGAGTTCTTCGCGCTCAGCGACAGCCGATTTTGAATCGGACAATTCGCGGCGCAGATCTGCCAGCGCACCGTAAGTCTGAGAGAGAACTTTCTGGTGCGCGTCGTATTTCGTGCTTCCTGAGCGCGAGCCGTTTTTATTTTTCGATAGAGCCTTTGCCATTCTGATTAAAAGCAACCCGCCTAAACGGCCGAAGCCGGTGGCGGCACTTCCATCGCGACCGCTCCTGGCGCGAAGGAAAACCCATAAAACAACTAGCGGCCTATCATCTCGACATAGATTGGCCATTCCGGTCAATCAGAAAGCGCAAAAATCTTGATTGTGACAAGGAAGTTGTCCGGAAGATTTCGGAAAGAAACCGGGCTGAATTCAGCAGAAATATTGCAAAAAGTAGCTAAAAATGACGGTAATTCCTTTTTCTTCGCCATGCGCTAAATGAAATTTTGATGCCTGTTTTACTCAATTCAGCCCCTACCCCCGAACACCAAAGACTCGTCGATTGAATCAAAAGCACTCCTATGACTATCAACCCCACCGGAGAGTCGGTCGCTCAGAAGCTTCTTGTTTTTGCGGCGTAAAATCTCCTACTTTTTGGAAATGAGTTTTGGGGAGAAACGTCGATTTCAAATTTGCTTGGAGAAGGGGGGGCCGATTCTTTCGCTATGTTGGGATGGCGACGATTTAGTTGACTGGGCAGGTGGTGGACGTCGGTTCTCCCTTGACGGCTCCATTACGCGGCCCAATGTTCTCTGGGCATATCCTTTCGACAGAGCCATTTGCAGTCGCAACGGAAATTACCAAATCATCTATCAAACACTGGGAACAAAAGGCCTGATTATCCAAGGGAACAAACTGATCCGGGAAATCAATCGCAGTTTTTACCATGCCGATGTCTACGAATATCCAATTGCATTCGTATGTTGTCCAGGACGCGGAGTGGGAATTGCCCATTGTCCAGCGGAGTATTGCAGGCTCGAAATCGAGGACGTTGAATCAGGCAAGCCATTGACATGGCGTTCGGGAAAATCTCCGGATTTTTTTCATTCCCGTCTCCAGACAAGTCTGGATGGCAAATACCTTCTCAGTGCGGGATGGGTATGGCATCCGATAGACCACGCATGCCTGTTTTCGATTGAAAAGGCATTCAGAGACCCTGCACACTTGGATAATCCGATCGATTTTGAATTGCCTGATGAGTTCTCCGAGGTGAACTCCGCCACTTTTCAAGGAAACGATGCATTGCTTCTGGCCGGGAGTTCGGAATCCGGCGATTCAAAAGCGTTTATTGGACGGTATAATCTCAAGGAGGCAACCATCGAAACAAAATCCGCACTGGAAACGGCGCCCGGCAATATAATGGCAGTTGGCTCAGATCACTTCGTAGGATTTCATGAGTATCCCAAACTATTCGAGATTTCTTCAGGCAAAATAATCCGGAGTTGGCCGGAATTGAAATCTGGCACCCGATATTCGAGTATCATCCACCATCTGGAACCGCAACCTGCAGTGGCTTTGGATCCGGTTCACCAGAGGTTTGCTGTCGCAAATGAAGCAGGTATCACCGTGATTGAGTTAGGTTAAACGAACCTGTCGCGCAGCAGTGATTCGCTCTTGAACATTCCTCACTGGATTCCCCGATTGAACTCATGTAACGTTCCGCGACTATGTTTGACACCATCACGGCGGAAATTTCGACGGCGGCGGAGAAACTCGCGCATCTGCGGAGGTTTCTTTGACGTCCCGGGCGCGCAAAAACGGATAACGGAACTGACTGCTTTGATGGCGGGTGAGACCTTCTGGAACAGTCGCGAACACGCCCAAAAGGTCATCGACGAATCCAATTCGCTCCGCAATAAGATCGAGCCATTGCTCAAGGCGGAAAAGCAACTCGAAGATTTCCAGGTGATGGTCGAGTTGGGTGAAGCCGAGCCGCCAGAGGCCCAGGCTAAAATCCAAAAAGAACTCGAAGCCGACCTCGCCAAGTTTTTCAAACAACTTGAGGCGACGGAACTGCGGGTTTTTCTCAACGGCCCGCACGACAAGAATAATTGCATCCTGAGCATCAACTCCGGCGCGGGTGGCACCGAGGCCTGCGATTGGGCGAATATGCTCCTGCGGATGTATCAACGCTGGGCGGAATCGCGCGGCTGGGAGATTGAGGTCACCGACGCGTTGCCCGGTGAAGGCGCGGGCATCAAAAGCGCCACCATGCTGATCACGGGGGAGAATGCCTACGGCTTTTGCAAAGCGGAGCGTGGCGTTCATCGGCTCGTGCGCATCTCGCCGTTTGATTCCAACAAACGTCGCCATACCAGTTTCGCGAGCGTGGACACGATTGCGGAACTCGAGGAGGACACCACGGAAATCGTCATTCCGCCGAATGAATTTTCGGTGGACACCTTTCGTTCCGGCGGCAAAGGCGGCCAGAACGTGAACAAGGTGGAAACTGCAGTGCGTATTACGCACATTCCCACCGGCCTGGTCGTGGCTTCGCAAGCGCAACGTTCGCAGCATCAGAACCGCGCCACCGCGATGAAGCTCCTGCTGTCCCGCATTTTCGCGCAACGGCTCGATGCCGCCAAGGCGGACATGGAAAAATTTTATGGCGAAAAAGGCAGCGTCTCCTGGGGCAACCAGATTCGCAGCTACGTTTTTCAACCTTACCGAATGGTCAAAGACCTGCGCACCGGCGTTGAGACGAGCGACGTGCAAGGCGTAATGGATGGCAACCTTGATCCATACGTTAACGGCTGGCTACGCGCCGGCTGCCCGGCGAAGCGCATGCAGGGCGTGAAGGATGAAGAAGATTAACGCAAAGACGCAAAGACGCAAAGAAAAGAACGGCTCTGCGACTTTGCTTCTTTGCGCCTTTGCGTTGAATTCCATGGCAAATATTTTAGATACCATCGTTGAAGAAAAGAAACGCGAGGTCGCGCGGCTACCGGAGCGCGTGCTGGCCGCGGGCGATTTACGCGATGCCATGCTGGAACACGGCGAACGGCGCGATTTCATGGCTGCGCTAAGATCACGTAGCAGCCGAGGTAACGAGGCTCAAATCAAACCGGAGCCTCCTAACGTCGGCGGCTACAATTCAATTGCGCTGATTGCGGAAGTGAAGAAGGCCTCCCCATCGGCGGGCATTATTTGCAAAGATTTTGATCCCGTTAAGATTGCCAGGGAATACGAAGCGGCAGGCGCGAGTTGTTTGTCAGTGCTAACGGACGAAAAGTTTTTCCAAGGCTCGCTGGATTACCTGCGGCAAATTCGCGCAGCCGTGAAGCTGCCGCTGTTGCGCAAGGATTTCATCATCGACGAGCGGCAGATTCTGGAAGCCATCGAGTGGGGCGCGGATGCGATTTTGTTGATCGTGGCGATTCTCGACGACGAGCGCTTGAAACGCTTCCATTCACTGGCGAAAGGCGCTGGCTTGTCTGTGCTGGTGGAAGTGCACGACGAAGCTGAATTGGAACGCGCGCTGGCGATTGGCGCCGATCTCATTGGCGTGAACAATCGCGATTTGAAAACTTTCAAAGTGGATTTAGGAACGACGGAACGGCTGGCGGCTAAACTTTATAGTGGCACGGGCATCTTGCCCGTGCGATTGCAGAAAGAAACGCACGGGCAAGATGCCCGTGCCACTATGCTCGTCGCCGAAAGCGGCATTCACACGCGAGCGGACGTCGAGCGGTTGACCAAATGCGGCGCGGCGGCAATTCTGGTTGGCGAATCGTTAATGAAGGGCGGGGATATTCGGGCGAAAGTGAAGGAATTGATTGCCTGAATGGCGGGGGTTCGAGCGCCGTAGGCGCGGAATATTTGCAGAACACGTCGCGAAAAAATTCCAAAGCTCAAAACCGTTGCTATTAATTTGCAGGGTATACATTGTTTGTAGACTTCGGATCATGCGAATAAATCAGGCTGTTCAATTTCGCCACCGCATCTTCGTTGCCCTGCTGCGAACATTTCTTAAGCCAGTATATTGCGAGGTCGCGGTTTGTTTCACACCCCTGCCCCTTCAAATAGTGAAGTGCCAAGCCGTATTGTGCGGAAACGCTTCCGTTTGTGGCCTCGGGCGCGAGCCAGATCACCGCATTTGATTGTGCGATGAATTGCGCTAATTGGGATCGGGCTTTTGCCGCTGCGTTGGCCTTGGATACCGCCTCATTATATTTCGACACCCATTCGGGGGGAGGCAAGCACGGTGTTCCGTAGTCGATAGCACGGATTGTCCTCGATCCTCCAGAAACCGCGGTGTAACTATAGGTGCCGATGTACCGCCCGAGAAAATGCTCTTGAATCGAAATAACCTCGTTCTCAGCAACGGAAAACGGAAAGTTTTTCACAAAGAATTCTCGATTGTCGTCATGATAAGCATCGCTTCCGTAATAATGCGGGCTTTCTCCGAAATCTCCCATTATCCGAATTCCCTCGGGCTGAACCTCTACCACTTTTCCGCAAAATTGCACCATGTCGCATCCGGCGACAAAGTTTGTTCCTCCATTAAAAATTCTCCACGGGTGACGATTATATGCCGCTATCATTTCTTGGGTGCGAAGCTCTTGTGCGTGTTTTGCTTGTTCGACCTGTTCGGCAGTCACCATAGCATCGATCGTTGTCCCGCCAGAATACTGCCCAACAAATTGCCCTCCACCTATTGCGATTTCGATTCCAAAGCTAAATATCGTCGCAAAGAGAATTCGTTGATGTGCATTCATATTGCAAAGTTATTGGACTTATTCAGATAGACACTATTTGTCCGACCCATTGTCCAAAATTACGGACCTGCTTTGTGTTTGACCTACACCCTCACCCACTTGCCCGACTTCGCCGATTCTTCCACCGCTTCCAACACGCGCTGATTTTTTAACCCATCCTCAAACGTCGGCTGAACCGACTTGCGGTCGACACACGCATTCACGAAATCCGCAACCGTGTGCACGAATGTATGTTCATAGCCGATAATGTGCCCCGGCGGCCACCACTGGCCCACGTAAGGATGAATCCCGTTTTGTTGCGTGACGATGATATCGCGGAAACCCTGCCGGTCCGGCGGATTGGTGTTATCGAAAAATTTCAGCCGATTCATGTCCTCGAAATCAAAGCAGAGCGACCCTTTGCTGCCGTTGATTTCAATTTGAATGTGGTTTTTACGGCCCAATGCAAAACGCGTGGCTTCGAGATTGGCCAAGGCACCGTTTTCAAACGTGCCCAGGAAAATCGCAGCGTCATCCACCGTCACCTTCCCCATTTTGCGCTGTGACTTGGGCACGAGCGCGGCGCTTTTGACGGGCGATTCAATCGGGCGCTCCGGAATAAACGTGTGCATCATCCCGCACACTTTGGTGAACTCACCGACGAGATAGCGGCCGAGGTCGATGATGTGCGCGTTGATGTCACCATGAGCGCCGCTGCCGGAAACTTTTTTGTCGAGACGCCAGGTCATCGGAAAATCCGGGTCCACAATCCAGTCCTGGGCATAACGCGCGCGGTAGTGATAAATCTGCCCAATAGCGCCTTCGGAAATCATTTTTTTGGCGAGCGCAATCGCCGGGATACGGCGATAATTATGGCAGACCATGTGGACAATCTTGGATTTCTGCGCCGCGTTGAACATCGTCTGCGCCTGCTTCACCGTCATCGCCAGTGGTTTCTCACACAGCACATGCTTGCCGTTTTGCGCGGCCGCCACGGCAATTTCGCAATGGCTGTCGTTCGGCGTGTTGATGTCGATGATATCGATGAGCGGGTCATTGATAAGCTCGCGCCAATCAGTTGAGGAATTTTGCCAGCCGAATTGCAAACGCGCCGCCTGCACGCCTGCGGAATCGCGTCCGCAGATGGTGTGCATTTCGACATGAGCTTTCAGCGGGAAAAATCGAGGGGCCTGACGCCAGGCATTCGAGTGGGCTTTCCCCATGAACCGATAACCGACCATTCCGACGCGGAGAGTTTTCGCCATAAAGTTGGTGGTTGAATTAGCGTCCGCCGTCTTTATAGTGACCTACGATTTTCAAGTCAATCGGCGACTGGGGCTTTGGCATAAATCCGGCTTGAATCGTTCGTCAAAGTAAAGCCGTTTAAATTCAAAAGTCACTGTTTAACAAAGACTTATGCCGTTTACCACTGCTGAAATCGCGAAATATCTGAAAGGCGAGGTTTTGGGCGATGTCGCCGCTGTCCTGAACACGTTCGCTCCCGCCGACCGCGCCCAGGTTGGTGATCTTACCTTCGCTGAAAACGCGGATTATTTCTCACGCGCCGAACAAAGCGCTGCCTCCGCGATCATCGTGGATGGCGATTTCACCTCGAAAAAAATCCTCATTCGCGTGCCGAACGCGCGCATCGGTTTTGCAAAAGCGCTGGAATTATTTTTTCCCGAACCGGCTTTTGCGCCGGGTGTGCATCCCACCGCCATCGTGGCTGCTTCAGCGCAAATCGATCCCACGGCGCACGTGGGACCGTATTGTGTGGTCGCGGAAAAAGCCCACATCGGCGCGCGATCGATTTTGCAAGGCGGCAATCATCTGGGCGCGCACTGTCATCTGGGCGAGGACGTGAATTTATTTCCGAACGTCACAGTTTACGCGCGCAGCGAAATCGGCAATCGCGTCCGCATTCACGCCGGGACGGTTGTCGGCTCCGACGGATTTGGTTACGTGCAGGATAACGGCATTCACCGCAAGGTGCCACAAATCGGCAACGTGATTATTCGCGACGACGTGGAAATCGGCTCGAACGTCTGCATCGATCGCGGAGCGCTCGGACCGACGATCATCGGCAAAGGCACCAAGATCGACAACCTCGTACAAATCGCGCACAACGTTTCCATCGGCGAACATTGCCTGGTCATTTCGCAAGTGGGCGTGGCCGGCAGCACGAAGCTGGGAAATTATGTGATTCTGGCGGGGCAGGCGGGACTGGCGGGACATTTGAAAATCGGCAATCGCGTGACGGTGACTGCGCAGGCCGGAGTAATGAACAATATTCCCGACGGCGAAAAGTGGCTGGGCTCGCCCGCGCAACCCGATCGCCAAGCCAAGCGGCAGATGATTGCCGCTACGCATTTACCGGATTTGTTGAAGCGCGTCGCCGAGCTGGAGAAAAAATTGGGCGTGGAATCGGAGCGGGAATAAATCGATTTCCCTCTAAAAATCGCGAGACGCTTGTAAGCGAGCGTCAACCGGGGACGCAATTCGCGCAGACCGTGGCAAGGCAGCACATTTTCAATTCGCAACTTCCTGCCATCGCCCCCTTTAACGCATGGCCTCATCATTTAAGGGTCAGCTCCATTTGTTGGCTGGGATTAAATATATTTTCCTCTTAATCAGATACTTATACGGCGACTCATTGACACCTCCAATCCTCAGGCGCACACTCGCCTTGTAGCAGCCTAAGTCGGCCTGCCTTCCTGCAGGCCGTCGCGGGGGACCCAAACCCGGATTCCGCAATTGCGGAACGGGGCGGGGCGAACGGCGATGGCGAACCATCGTCGAGGTCACTTTCAGGACCTAGCCCGTCAGCTAACCTCGTCGGCATCTGGAAGGGCGATCCTCCAGGACCCGCGTGTGCGGGCACCCGCGGTCTCCCCACTCAAAACGCGTTGCGTGTTGTAGCGGCGGTCTATGCCCGTCGCCAAGATATGCAGCGGCGCTCCCTGAGCGCCGGACTGACCTTGTAGAACTGCGGCGGTCATAGACCGCTGCTACACGAGCTACAGCGCAGCCATATCGGAGATTGGGTTATGACAAATGTATTCACGTTTTTGGCAAATCACTGGGTGCTTACCGGCGTGGCGTTCATCGTCTTGTTTGCAATGTTCGCGCAATTGTTTACTGGAGCGGCGCTCATCTCGGAACGGCAGGTCGGCATCGTCGTGAAGCGATTCGGCGGGCGCGGTTTGGAACCGGGCCGCTTGATTGCCCTTGCCGGCGAAGCGGGGTATCAGGCCGATACGCTCGCGCCGGGACTGCATTTCGGGTTCTGGCGCTGGCAATATCGAATCATCAAAGGCTCGGTCACCGTCGTGCCCCAGGGTGAAATCGCCCTGGTGCTCGCGGCAGATGGCGCCGCGATTCCCGCCGAGCGAATCCTGGGAAAAATCGTCGATTGCGACAATTTCCAGGACGCGCGGAAGTTCCTGGTGAACGGCGGCGAAAAGGGCCGTCAGCTCGGGATGCTGACTGGCGGCACGTATCGCATCAATTCCGCGTTGTTCACGGTCATCACGTCGCACACGGCGGAAAATCACGCCATGGCGCCGTTGCAACTGGAACTCACCCGTGTGAACACCGACATGGTGGGCATCGTGACGACACTGGACGGCCGGCCGATTGAGGCCGGGGAAATTGCCGGGCCGACCATTGCCGGTCACGACAACTTCCAGAATGCACAGGCATTCCTGGACGGCGGCGGCAGTCGCGGATTGCAGGAACAAGTCCTGTTGTCCGGCACGTGGAACCTGAATCCCTGGTTCGCCCAGGTGGAGCAGGTCCCGATGGTGCATATACCGATTGGCCACATTGGCGTCGTGATCTCGTTCGTTGGAAAGGCGCACGAGGACGTCAGCGGAGTCGAGTTCAAACATGGCGACCTGGTCATGGTCGGTCACAAAGGTGTGTGGGTGACGCCGCTTTATCCCGGCAAACACCCGCTCAACACCCGCGTGATGAAAGTTGAATTGGTCCCGACCACGAACATCGTATTGAACTGGGCCACGCGCACCGAGGCGCATCATTACGACGAGAAGCTTTCGTCGATAACCGTGCGCTCGAAGGACGGGTTCGCGTTCAATCTCGACGTGTCGCAGATCATCCACGTCGGCGCGCTCGACGCGCCGAAGGTCATCTCGCGCGTCGGATCGATGCAGAACCTGGTCGATCACGTGTTGCAGCCGATTGTCGGAAATTACTTCCGCAACTCGGCGCAGGATTACACGGTGCTCGACTTCCTGAGCGCGCGCAGCCATCGCCAGACGGAAGCGGCGGAACATATCCGCACGGCCATCGGCGCTTATGACGTGCAGGCGATCGACACGCTGATTGGCGATATCAATCCACCGGCCCAGTTGATGCAGACGCAGACGGACCGGAAGATCGCCGAAGAGCAGAAGAAGACCTACGAAGTGCAGGAAGCCGCGCAGAAGCAGCGCCAACAATTGGTGCGACAGACTTCGCTCGCGGACATCCAGCAACAGGTCGTCGGCGCGGAACAGGGCGTGAGCATCGCGGAATTGCACGCGAACGCCAACGTCAAGCAGGCGGCCGGTGAAGCCGAATCGACGCGGTTGCGCGCCATCGGCGAAGCGGAAGCGATTCGCGCAACCGGCCAGGCGAAGGCCGAAGCTTATCGCGCGGGCGTGGAATCGCTCGGCACACAGGGCTACACGGTGATGCAGTTGATGCAAATCGTGGGCGACCGCAACGTGCGAATTGTGCCGGACGTCGCGGTAAGCGGCGCCACGGCAAACCCGGGCCTGGTGGATGGATTACTCGGCGTGATGCTGCGCAATCAAAATACCGGCCCAACTCAGAAAAACTGAGCGCCAGGGAGGCACGGAGCGCGCCAGCAATGGCGCGCTCCCTTTTCTCTGGAAAATAAGCCAACCGAAATTCGATATGAATACTTACCAGCACACTCAACCAGGCACGGCCATCGTCAATTGCATGCGGGTGATGTTCGTGTTTTTCGCCGTCGGCAGCGTCTTCCTGCATCAATTTATAATCGGGACAATAATAATCGCAATCACCGGCTGGGTCTTTCGCTCGATGACCATTGAAATCTCCGAGACGGAATTGATTTGGTATTTCGGCTCCGGTTTTCTGCGGAAACGTGTGCCGCTGAGCGAAGTGGCATCGGCAGAGCCGGTCACGACCACATTTTGGAACGGCTGGGGGATTCATTACACGTCGCGCGGCTGGCTTTACAACGTGGCCGGTCGAGGCGCAGTCACCATCACCTTGCGGAATGGCAAACAGTTCTGTCTGGGAACAGATGAGCCGGAGGAGTTAGCCAGGCAATTGATGGCGCGCAAATAATAACGCGAAGCACGAACGGAAGCGCACCCAACATTCGTAGCAGCCGACGTCAGGAGGCTCCAATCAGATTTTCCAAAAAAGGAATGAGCCTCCTGATGTCGGCTGCTACAACTCATCTTCCCGCTCGGCGTAGAATAACTGGTGGGCGCGATCGTAATCGGCTTCAGGAACGAACACTTTGGCGGGGCGATTTAAATCGCCATCTTCCGGCAGCGTCGGATCTACGAATTCCTGCGTGGCCATGATGCCGTGTTTTTCCAGCATCACGACGAGCATTTCAGTATTAATGACCGGGCCGGTATAGAAGAGCTTCACTTCAGTGAATTAAACCACGATAGGCCGTGAAGCGTAAAACACGAATTAACCTGAACGCGTTCTTATAAATTGACGCAATACGCACATACGCACCCCACCCCATACAAAATAACTCTTCTCGTGTAATTGTCATCGCGTCCGGGATTTGAGAAAGTAATGCGCAACGAGGCAATTATGAATGACATCAATAAAGAAGAAGTTTTTAGCAACCTGAAGAGTTTCTTGAAATCGAAAGGCATCGAAATCCAGGACGGCTCCTACGCCGCCGGAATTCGCAAGGGCTGCGAAATCCTCACCGATACCGTGAACCTCAGCCAGCGGGCATTGGTGCGGGCAAAGGGCGCGATGGACAAGGGCCTGGATCAGGTTCGGCAAACCGTCCACGAGCGGACAGCGCCGAAAACGGGCGGTGCCAAAGCAAAGGAACCCGCCTCCGCCAAATCCAAAAATAAAACCCGCCCAAAAACAAACACCGAAAAAAAACGCGCCAGGCGCTCTCCCAAATAGCGCGGCCCAGCGACATCAGCACAGAATATCAGCCGTGATCGACACATCTCGTTTTTCGCGTACGATCTTCAAAATGTTTCAGTCCCAAAGGAGCTTCCGATTTGAACCGCGGAGCGGTTATGGATATTAGCCGGGGACAACGTCCCCGGTTACGGGTGTAAAAATAACTTCGTCGCGGAGCGACGAAGGAAAACGGCCGCTCCTCACCAACCTGAACTGGCTTCCAAAACGCGAAACCGTTTTGCCTGGCAGAAAGAATCTTTGCACCACCTTGAACCGCGGGACGATTAGGGAAAATACCACGGCGTTTCAACGCCAGGAACTGGCTCGCTCCCACACAAGGCCCGAACGGACGGCTGATCTGGGAATCGCGTTTTCGACGATGCCCTCGGGACTTAACCGCTCACGCCCGCCGCGCTCCCATCGAAAAACCGCTATTGGATTTCGCCCGCTGTCTGGCATAGTTCGCGGACAATGGAACGGACTGAAGCGGAATTGATAGCCGCAGTTTTGAAGGGCGATGCCGCCAGTTTCGAGCCGTTGATTGAGAAGTATTCTCCCCGCGTTTTTGCCACCGCCCGGCGCTATGCCCGCCGCGAAAGCGAGATCGAGGACATCGTCCAGGAAGTGTGGCTTAAAGCCTATCAAAAGCTGCAAAGCTTTCGCGGCGAAGCCCCCTTCGAGCATTGGCTGATGCGCCTGGCCGTGCGCACCTGCTACGATTTTTTACGCAGCCATCAGCGCAACCGCGAATCCGCCTTCTCGGATTTGAGTGAGCCGGAGGATGATTGGCTGGAGCGCTTCGTCCACACGCCGGGCGCCGCGCGGGAGGATGCTGATGCGGCCCGCCAGCTCGTCCAGCGCGTCCTGCAATCCCTTTCACCACCGGCGCGCCTGGTCATCACGCTGCTGGAAATCGAGGACCGGTCGGTGAAGGAAATCTCCAAACTGACCGGATGGTCCGTTCCGTTGGTGAAAGTGCGCGCCTTTCGCGCCCGGGCTGAGATGCGAAAGATATTGGCAAAAATTACCCAAGAGAAGTATCTGTAACTGAACGAAAATATCAGGCGTCTAGTAAAATAGAAGTATGAACCTTGTTGAGCTGCAAAAGAAGTTGATTGCCGCCGCCCGCGCGAATCCGCCGAGCGACCGCGTCCCGCCATCATTTGAAAAACGGATCATGGCATTGATTACTGCCCGCCCCGTTTCTGACGTCTGGGCCGCATGGGCTCGGGGTCTCTGGGTTGCTGCCGCGCCGTGCGTGGCCGTCATGCTCCTGTTCAGCGCCATGGCATTTTTCCATGCGCCGCAACCAAGCAATCCCTCCATCGATCTCGCCCAGCAACTCGATAACACCTTGCTCGCCGCGGTGGATCAAAATAGTGATTCCTCCTGGTGAACACGTGGAAAGCCATCTTTGCTGCGCTGGTGATTTTCGGCGCCGGCTTCGTGACCGGTAACGTCCTGAATCGCATCACTTCAAAGACGCCCCTTTCAGCCGTGGCTCCCCATGCTGGAACTCGTTCCTCCTCCCAGCCGCTTTCTCTCGAGCAACTTCGCAAAGTCGAATTGATGGGACGCGTCCAAAAAGACCTCGACCTCACGCCCGAGCAACACGCCCGCATTGAAAAAATCATTGGCGACGCCCAGGAACGCATTCGCGATTTGTGGGACCAGGTCGCCCCGGACATTCACGACGAATACGACGACTTCCAGAAAAAGCTGTGCAGTGAATTGACGCCGGACCAGAAGAAGCGTTTCGACGCGCTCATGAAAGCCCAGCAGCATTCGCACAAGCCCGCTTCCACGAATGCCCCGCCCCAAGCCGCCGTGGAACCGAAGAAGATCGACGCTTAAATTGTCTGGCTGCGGTATCGGCACATTTCAGGGCTGACGTTTTCAACCACAGAAAAGCTTCAAATTCCAAGCCCCAATTCGTCACTATCTTCTTTGGTATTTGGAGTTTGGCGATTCTTTGGAGCTTGGGGCTTGGAATTTGGAGCTTTAGGCCACACGGAGAAGTTTAAATTCAAATTAGGACATCCGTCGGCCATCCTTGACACCCAAAAGTTCGCTGATATGCTCCCGCGTTCCGATTTTAGGGATGTTTCCCGAACTCGTTGGTGGCGCGAATTGTCGCGCCCATTAGCTGATTAGAATTTATGAAACGACAGTATCAACCGTCCAAACGCCGCCGGGTCCGGCAGCATGGTTTTCTGGCACGCAACAGCACCAAGAGCGGGCGCGCCACTTTGGCCAATCGCCGCCGCCAGGGCCGCAAGCGCCTGACGCCGGTTTAATCGGCCATGCCCGCCGAGCCGCCCAGGCTGAAGTTTGGCCGCGCGATGCGCATCAAGCAGGGCCGGGATTTTTCCCGCGTGCGGCAGGACGGCCAGCGGTTGGTGCACGGCTGCATGATCGCCAATTGGCGCAAGCTGCCGGTGGAATCAAGCCATCGCCTCGGCGTCGTGACGAGTGGCAAGCTCGGCAATGCTGTGGTTCGCAACCGGGCGCGCCGGCTGTTAAGGGAGGCCTTTCGCACCCATCAATACGATTTGACGCAACCGGTGGATTTAGTCCTGGTGGCGCGGGCTTCGATTGTAGGCAAAACTTTTGCCTTCGTGGAAAAGGACTTTTTGACAACGTTGCGCAAAGCGGGACTGTTAAGCAAATGAACAAGGCAGAAGGCAGAATGAAGAAACTGATCCCGGCGCGTGTGCGTCGGGCTTTTGCATTCTTCCTTCTTCCTTCTTCCTTCTTAATTCTCTTCGTCCGTCTCTATCGCATCACGCTCTCGCCGGCCAAAGCGTTTCTCTTCGGTCCGTCCGCGCAATGCCGCTTCGAGCCGAGCTGCTCACAATACGCCATCGAGGCCCTCAAAACCCACGGCGCCATAAGCGGCGGCTGGCTCGCGGCCAAACGCGTTTGCCGCTGCCATCCCTGGGGCGAATGCGGCGAAGACCCGGTGCCGGCAGTTAAGCCCAAAGTCCAAAATCTAAAGTCCAACGCTCCGCATCCCACGTTCCAGGTTTCGAACTTTGGATCGCGAATCTAATTTTCATGGATCGCAAATCAATAGCAATTATCGCCGGGTGTGTTGTCATGTTGGTTGTCTGGCAGTTTGTCATCGTGCCGAAATACTGGCCCTACAAACCACCGCAGCCCTCGGCCCACACCGTCACCAATGGCGTTGTTCAAGGCACCCTCACCAACGGAAGCAATGTTCACCAGCAATTGGAGCAGGCCCCTCAAACGGCGGCCTCAATGACTCACCCCGGGTCGCAATTGGAAATCACCGCCGAGACACCCGAACAATTGCTGGTCGTGTCCAACGAAAACGCCCGTTACACCTTCACCTCCTACGGCGGCGGGTTGAAACTCGTGGAATTGCTGGCCTATCCCGAAACCATTCCGTCCTGGCGCAATAAAAAGGCCCAGGCTGGCGGCCTCGCTTCGCTGAACACTTACACTCCTTCACCAACCCTCGCCGTGCTGGATGGATCCGCAGTGCAGGGCGACGGCGTTTTTACTTTGATGCGCACGGCCACCGGTATTCGTGCCGAAAAAACACTCACGAACGGCTTGACCATCGTGAAAGATTTCTCACCCACCACTAATTTTTTGGTCAACGCCTCCGTATGGCTCGAGAACCACTCCACACAATCACTATCATTGCCCGAGCAGGAATGGACCGTAGGCACCGCCACGCCGATGAATCCAGACGACCGCGGCACACCTTACATCGGTATGATGTGGTCGGACGGCGACAAAATGTCCGACACAGCGGGAGCGACCTATTTTTCATCGCGCGGAATCGCCTGCATGCCGCGCACGCCGCCGGCGGAATATCGCCTCAGCCAGACAAACATCGCCTGGGCGGCCGTGCATAATCAGTATTTCGCGCTCGCGGTGGTTCCACACGACAGCCCCACCGGCGTGGTGATGCGCAAGGTGGATTTGCCCCGGCCTGTCGGCGAGGAATTCCCGATGTATTCCTCCAACGGCTACACTGCGGCGCTGGTTTACCCGGCCATCACGCTCTCGACCAATCAAATCGTGCAGCGCCAATTTGCTTTGTACATCGGCCCGAAAGAATACAAGACCCTCGCCCGGGTCGCCACCGAGTTGAATAACAACCTCGATGCGATCATGAACTTCGGCCGCATTCTCGGGTTTTTCTCCAAGGCATTGCTGTTGACGATGAATTTCCTTCACGCCGCGATCAGCGTCCCCTACGGCTGGGTGATCGTGCTGATCACGGTCCTGTTGAGAGCAGTCTTCTGGCCGCTCACCGCCGCTGGCACGCGCTCGATGAAACGCATGCAGGCCCTCCAACCGCAGGTCAAGGCCATCCAGGAAAAGTATAAAGACGACCCGGTGAAGGCGCAGAAAAAGCAAATGGAGCTTTGGAAAGAAAACAAAGTGAATCCCATGGGCGGATGCCTTCCCGCGTTGATCCAGATGCCCGTGTTCATCGGTTTTTACACGATGATCCGCACCGCCATCGAATTGCGCGGCGCGCATTTCCTTTGGGTCACCGACTTGTCCAAGCCGGACACGCTGTTCCTCGTTCCCGGGATTAATTTTCCGTTCAACCTGCTCCCGCTGCTCATGGTAGGCGTCATGGTCTGGCAGGCGCACCTCACCCCGCCATCGCCCGGCATGGACCCGGGACAGCAAAAGATGATGCGTTACATGCCCGCGCTGTTCCTGGTGTTTCTTTACAATTATTCCTCCGGCATGGCGCTTTACATGTTCGTCAGCACGCTGTTAGGCATCATCCAGACGAAATTGACCAAAACCCAGCCCGCCCCGGCTGCCACTCCCGCCTTGACGTCGCCGCCAAAAAAGAAGAAATAACGCCAACGCAACTCTCAACGCTCAACTCTTAACTCTCAACTTTCAGATGTCCGCCCAACCTAAAGCCACGCTGGAGAAAATCATGGAGTTGCTCGGTTTCACCGCCACGGTGGAAGATCACGCCATGGAAGACGGCATCCTGCTCGATGTAAAGACCGAGGACTCCGGCCGCCTCATCGGCCGCCAGGGCCAAACGCTGGCGGACCTGCAATACATCGCCAACCGCTTGTTGTTCCAGCAGGACCCTGCCGCGCCGAAAATCATGGTCGACGTGGGTGGTTATCGCGCCCAGGCTCGCGAAGCGCTCGTCAAGAAAGCCAAAGACGCCGCCGAAAAAGTCCGCCGCTGGGGCGATGTGGTTGAACTCGAACCGATGACCGCCTTCGATCGCCGCATCATCCATCAGGCCTTGAAAGATGACCCCGGCGTCGAAACCGCCAGTGTGGAAGTCGAAGGCACCGACAAGAAGGCGATCCTGCTTAGACCGAAGCACTGAGATAGTGGCACGGGCATCTTGCCCGTACGAATCTCACTGCATCACATGCCCCGGCATCGAGCACGTCGGCGCGACCCCCACCACATTTAAGCTGTAATTCCCCCCGCTGGGACACTGAGGCATCGATTGCCCGGGCAAAAAGGGCGCAATATCCACTGGTGTTGGCGTGGCATCCTGCGGCTTGTTATTCTGAACGGCCCACTGCTGCTTCGCCGCCTGCAACATCCGCAAATTATTGATGCAAGTCATCGTCGCTGCCTGGTTTTGCTTCATCTGCAGGATTTGCTGCTCGGCCATGGCCTTCGCTTTTTCCGCCGTGCGATCCGCCTGCTGCTGCATTTGGGCCTGGACACGCTCCGTCTGCGCTTGCGCGGACTGCGCTTGCTTCACCATTTGCTGCTTCTCATCCGTCAACTGGCGGACCTGGTTGCGCAAGCGCAGCAATTCCGCGTTGCCCTCTTGCATTGACGCGATCTGCTCATTCTGCGACGCCACCTGTTTCTGCGCCTCGTCCAACTGCGATTGCAACGCCTCAGCTTGCTGGACCTGCGTGCGCGCCTTGGCCAACTCGGCGTCGGTGGAAGCTTTGGAAAAATAAAGCGCACCCGCGCCGACGGCGCACGCCACCGCAACGATCCAGGGTAAAATGTTCTTCATGGCAGTTTCTTTTCTCCTTTTTGCAGGCGGGCGTCAAACAATTACGGCGAATGTTTCTCTTGGTCCATCGTCGACGAATGTCAAACGGAGACCAGCGATTGAGGATGTCCGACCAGAAAAGAATTCGGACTATAGCTTCGACGCTACTGGGGACCCGCGGAGTCTGCCGCCGTGCGGAAGTCCACCAGGATGTTGATAACCTTATGTGATTCAAGTGTGAATGTTAGGCCAAGGTCTTTGTATTCCAGTTGTTCCTGCATCACAACTCCAGCGTCCCACGGTTTTGCTGTCGTTGGCTGACCGAAAGCTTTGATGACATCCTCACGGCTGGATTCCATGCCGATACCTTCCTTGGTGTGTCCTTTGAATGCCTTTACGCCAGGGTATTTCAGGAGGCTGTCTCCGCAAAAGACAGCCGTCACTCCCCGTTTGTTTGCAGCGACGGACATACCGAGGCGTTGATCGTAGACCATTATTTTGCCCTGCCATTTTTCCGGCTTGCCCAGCACCGCTTCCACTTCATTTGTCGTCATGCCCTTCACAACGTTGCCCACCCTTGCACCCGGCACAATCAGGATGGGCGCTTGTTGCCCAGTCTGAGCACCCTGCTTCACCGATTCCGCGGATAATACAATTATCACACCGCTGCCTCCGAGCAGTATCGCCGAGGTCATGCCAATCGCGAATTTCATTTTCACCCAAGTCATGGTTTTCATAGTTCCTTTCACAAGTTCCATTAACGCGCCGGATACGGTTCCCCCTTTTGCGGCCGCCGTCGTGACGGCCACGGCAAGTGCCGTTGGCGCAGCTTGAACCGAATTAACTGATACCGCCGCGGCAATCGCCGCTCCGGAAAGAATCACTCCTCGTTTGGTGAAGAAGCCCCGTAATCTCTCCAGCCCACGATTGACTCTCATGCGTGCGCCGTCTTCGGTCGTTCCCATCTCCGCCCCGACCTGGGTGAATTCCTTTCCTTCGAAGAATCGGAGGATGACAGCGTCATGCTCTTTTTTGCCCAGGCAACTCAGTGCTTCATCCAGCATCGGGGCGATTTGGTCCCATGCGTTGGCATCCGATTCATTCGTAATGGATTCCATGTGCGCCTCCTGTTCACGGACTTGGCGGCGGCGTTGCTGTCTCAAGGCATGGGCCGAAACATTTCGCGCCGTCCGGCAGAGCCAACTGCTGAGTATCGTATTTGGTGCAAGTGATTTTGCCTTTCTAGCCAAAATGATGAAAACGCCTTGAGTGACGTCTTCGGCCAGATGAGAGTCGTGTACTTGGCGCAGGGCAACTGAATAGACTAAATTAACGTATCGCGATACCAGTGCGGCAAAAGCCTGCTCGGAATTCCTTTGGGCATATTCCTGAACCAACGCCATGTCATTCGTCGCCATTTTCCTAATACATGCCCGCGAAAGCGAAAAAGCGAACAGATTATTTTGAAGATTCTTAGAAGACCCTGCTCAAATTCAATCGCTCGACCACGGTCACGGAATGAGACCACTACAGTCAAACATTGAATCCTTCGCTATTCCTGCTATCTAAACACCCAACATGCGCGCTCAATTTTCAGCCCGTTGGACGTGTTTTGCCCTGATGGTCATGTTGTGGCCGATTTTGCTCCGCGCCCAAACCCCGCCGGAGACGACAATCACCAGCGGCCCCTCAGGCACCATCAATAATCCCAATCCGTCGTTCACGTTCACCAGTCCCGAGCCTGATTGCACTTTCACCGCTCAAATGGATGGCGGCGGGTATGTTGCCGTCACTTCGCCAAAGACTTACAGCGGCCTCGCCGACGGCAAACACACATTTCAAGTGCGCGCTACCGACCCTTCCAATAACACGGATCCGACGCCGGCCTCTCTCACCTTCCTTGTGGACACCATTGCGCCGAGCACCTCCATCACCGCCGGGCCTTCGGGGTTGATCAACAATTCAAACCCTTCGTTCAGTTTCACCAGTCCTGACGGAACGGCAACTTTTCAGGTGCAGATGGATGGAGGCGGTTACACTGCGGCGACTTCGCCAAAGAATTACTCCGGCCTTTCTAATGGAACTCATACCTTTCAGGTCCGCGCCGTCGATCCCGCGGGAAATATCGGCTCTCCCGCCAGCCGCAGTATTACTGTGGATACCGTTTCACCAGATACAACCATCACTCAAGGACCGCCAGGCATTACCGGCAGTCCGACTGCGACCTTTGATTTCATCAGCTCCGAGGTTAATTCAACCTTCCAGGCCCAATTGGATGGCGCGGCATATACTTTGACATCCTCTCCCATAACTTACAACGGGCTCTCCGACGGATCGCATACGTTTCAAGTGCGTGCCATCGATGCCGCAGGAAATACCGATGCTTCTCCGGCGAGTGTGACTTTCACGGTGGACACCATCCCGCCCAACACCTCCATCACCGCCGGCCCTTCGGGATTCACGAGCAATGCAAGCCCCTCGTTTAGCTTCATCAGCCCTGATTCCACTGCAACTTTTCAAGCCCAAATGGACGGTGGCGCATACGCCACGGTGACTTCTCCAAAAAGTTATCCCGGCCTCGGCGACGGCTCCCATACCTTCCGGGTGCGGGCCCTTGACCCAGCCGGAAATATCGATCCAGCGCCGCCCAGCCGAACCTTTACAGTGGATACGATTCCGCCCATCACCACCATCTTCAGCTCCCCACCGGGCATCGCAACGACCAACACGGCCATTTTTGGATTCCAAAGCAGCGAATCAGGCTCAACGTTTCAGGTGAGATTGGACGGCGAAGCCTATTTTTCCGCCGCCTCCCCGTACATTTGGACGAACCTGACCGGCGGCAGTCATACGTTTCAGGTGCGCGCCATCGATCCGGCGGGAAATGTTGACCCGGCGCCGGCTACACGTTCATGGGCAATTATTCCTCCCTTCATTGGATCAAATCAATTAACCATCGCGCCTTTCGGAAGCACGCAAGTCACGGTAACTTATTTCGGCGATCCAAACGCCTCTTACACCTTGCAACAATCCACCAACCTCCTCAATTGGAACACATGGTATTCGACCGTGTCTCCGTCGAATGGAGTCATTCAACAACCTGACACTTTGGGCACCGCCAAACGCTTCTATCGCGCCGTGGCCAGCCCCAACGGATCACATCCCTAAGTCCGTCGGGTAAAATTGGTGGAACCGGAGGGATCTGCGCGAAGACTGGCGTGCCGAGCCGTAGCTCGAAGCGCAGCGGAGAGCGAAGGCTGGTCCTACATCCTTTTTTTAGCAAATGCGCGGCCGGAGGCAGATTTCAGATACCGTTCAAATTCAATCGCCCGTTGACTCAATGAATGCAACCGCTGTCTTTATCCTCCACGGACAAAACTTGGCCGTGTGCGGGACCCGTCCGGAATTATGGGTTTTCAGACGGTCTTGTAAGTCCTCGGTGAAACCAACATAAAAACGTTCCGAGATGGTTTCGCTTTGAAGAATGTAAACGTAGAAGAACTACATTGGCTCTTGATGGCTTGCCGAGTCGTAGCTCGCCTACCGCAGTGAACCAAACGCCCGCCTTCGTTTTACTTCGGCGCGGCAGTCTTCGCGCTCCACTGCGTTGCGAGCGAAGACTGGTGCGCGAGGAGAGGGTCGAACTCTCAACCTTCGGCTTCGGAGGCCGACGCTCTATCCAATTGAGCTACTCGCGCAACTTGCCGAAAATAGGCCATGCGCCCGCCCTCGGCAATCTGTTTTCCACTGAATCCCATAATCCGGGCGCATATCAAAATTTGAATGGTATTTCAGCCACGGAGTGGCGGTAGATGGTAGCCCATGGCGCGAGCCGTGGGAACCGAACGTGGAAATTGTTAAGCCCCGGATGGGGCGAAAGAAAAATGCCGTGCCGCGTTCTTTCGCTGCTCCGCAGCTAGTTCCTCGATTTTTTGCGATATGCAATTTTTGATATGCGCCCCCGTAACCCCGCAGTTCGAATGGGCACGGCGCAGCGCAATTGGAACTTGGAATTTGGAACTTTATTTGACAGCCATGCTATAATAGCCGCAGAAGGAGGACAGAAAGGGCAAATGAAAAAGCGGGTGAAGCAATTCGGGGTTAATGGAAAACTCACCGTCCCCTCCCAAGGTTTTGGATCGTGGAATTTGGAACTTCATCACCCGACGCCGTCTCGGCGCAAATCGTTATCCTTCAACCGTGCTCCAACCATTCCGACCCATTCCACTCTATTCGGGGGGGGGATATATGAGTCTGCCGGCCGGACCTCGGACCGCTCGTTGCGCCGGAGCCGGGCGAAGGCGAATGGACTCTGGGCGACTGGTAGGGCTCGCGCTGCCGCGCGGCCCCATATTCCGTCCCGCGCCCATAGCGCGGAGCAAAACCGCCGCTCCGATGGCAATTGCGATAAGTCTGCTGCACCGATGTCTGCGTCCGATGAGCCTCTGCGGCAAAACACCAAGTCGCCGTCAATCGCCCCGAGTCGCCGTCAAAAAAAATTCTTTTTCCGTTCTTTGACATAACGTTCGGCAGAAGGACCTAATCCTTCTTCACCAACGTCCCATCGCGCCGCAAGTGATACATCTGTCCGCGCCACTCGATGCGGTTGCCCACGAACGCGTACAGCCAGATAGCGGTGTGGAGCACGTCCTTGACGGGCGCCAGCCACAAATAGCGTCGATGACCTGAAGATTGCGTGAGACGGCGCTGTAAATTGGACGCGACGATTATTCGAGCGATAACGAACAGCCCGCCACAGAGCAGACCAATATGTAGATTGAGATTCCAAACGTCGAAAACATGGCGCGTGGTGGAAAAATGCAGGTGCGAGGCGCGGACAGTCATCACGAGGCCAAAAATCAACAACACCAAAGCCCAAAATCCCGCATTGTTCAAAATGCTGAAAAAATAAGGAAGCGGCTGACACACGCGAATCGTTCTGGCCCAGCGCAATTGATGCCTCCACACGGCACGCCAGCCCATCGGCGGGTCCCAGCATTCCACCACAATCGGACTAAGCATGATGCGATAGCCGTTGCGCGAAATCCGATTGCCGAGTTGATAATCGTCCGCCAGACAATTCACGAGCGACTTGAATCCACCGATTTCCTCCAGGGGCCGGCGGCGGACAAACATGACCGCGCCGAGCGCGAAATCCAGCGGGTTGAGCGTTTGCGACTGCAAGACATGGCTCCAAAAATCGGCATTGATGGCGATGGCTTCCCATTGCATCGCGAGCGTCGACGGATTGGCCAGACGATAGAAGCAATTGATCAGGCCCACTCCCGGCTCGCGCAGCGGCACAACCGCACTCGCCATAAAATCCGATTGCACACGCACGTCGGCATCACTGACCACAAAGATGTCATGCTTCGCAAGCTTCTCAATTTCCGCCAGTTTGGAAACTTTGGCGCTGGCGCCGATGAGTTGAGGCACCATGACGAGTTGAGCGTCCCGCTGCGGAAATTCCTGCATCAGTTTGCGCACAATTTCGCAAACGGGATCTTCGGCGGAAACCACGCCGAAAAGAATCTGCACTTCTCCCGTGTAATTCTGCGCGAACCAGCTTCGCAGGCAATCTTCAGTGGCTGCGTCGGCTCCTTTGAGTGATTTGAGCAGCGTGACTGCGGGCGCGAACGATTCGTCGCTGGCGTGGTGGTGCAGTGGAAATCGGCGTGCCGCCACCCATTGCCAAATCAACAAGGCAAAACTGAGGAGGGCAAGGGAGCCAAAGATTATGCTTAAAATCACCGCCCGTTCCTAAACAGGATGCGCCGCCGTCGCAAGCACGAATTGGAGATTCGGGTTTTCAAATCAGAACCTTCAAACGTTGGCGCTATGGAAATTGAGTTACCGTTTTCTCCGCTTAGCCGGCCCGAAGAAATATCCGCCGCGCACACGCACCGCCTGCACCCGGCGATCGTGGCCGGTCGGTTGGCCAGGTTTGCCCTCCTCGAACAACGCAGTATAGCGGTATTCAAAATTCTCCAGCCTCACCCGTTCAACTTTCTGGCCGATGAACCGTTCGATGGCCGCCACGTGGGAAGAATCCTCGGCCACCATGAGCGTGAACGCGTCCCCGGTGGCTTCCGCGCGGCCCGTGCGGCCTATGCGATGAATGTAATCCTCTGGATGATGCGGCACATCATAGTTGATCACGTGGCTGACGTCCGCGATATCCAGGCCGCGCGCGGCAATGTCCGTCGCCACGAGCACTTCGAAACGGCCATCGCGGAAGCCTTTGAGCGCTTGCTCGCGTTCGCGTTGCGTACGGTTGGAGTGCAGCACGGCCACGGCGTGATTGTTGCGCTTAAGCAATTGGGCGATGCGATCCGCGCCATGTTTCGTCCGGCAAAACACGATCACTGACTCGTAATGCACGCGATCCAGCAACGCGAGGAGCAAATCAGTTTTTTGAGCGTCGGCCACTGGATAAATCACGTGCTTGACCGTTTCCGCCGGGGTCCGCCGCGCGCCGATTTCAATCGTCTCCGGATTGCGCATCGCCCATTTGATGAGCGTCTCGATCTGCACCGGGATGGTCGCCGAGAACAGCATCGTCTGGCGCTCGCGCGGGCATTTCTGAACGATGCGGCGCACGTCCGGCAGGAAACCCATGTCGAGCATCCGGTCGGCTTCATCGAGCACGAGATGCTGGACGTGGTCCAAATGACACGTGCCTTGTTCCAAATGATCGAGCAAACGGCCAGGCGTGGCGACGATGATATCCGCGCCGGCTTTGAGCATTTCATTTTGGCGGCCGTAACCGACGCCGCCGAACACGACGGCGATTTTCAAATCGGTGAAGCGCGCAAAATCGTGAATGGCGGTTTCCACCTGCGCCGCGAGTTCGCGCGTAGGCTCCAGCACGAGAAAACGGGTGCGCGGATCGTGATGGCCCATCTTCGTAAGAACCGGCAAAGCGAATGCGGCGGTCTTGCCAGTGCCGGTTTGTGCGCTGCCGATGACATCCTTTCCTTCCAGAACCAGTGGAATGGCGCGGAGCTGGATGGGCGTCGGGTCCGTGTACCCCATGGCTTTCACGCCTTCCAGAACGGGAGCAGACAAACCGAGTTTGGCAAATGGCATAGGCATAATCTGTGGTTTAAGGGGAGAAATGTCTATGAAGGATTTGACCTGTCCGGAGCGCCGGTGTCCCGCGGGCCAACATCAAAATTGCCTTACAAACGGGTCGGTTTGGAGATCAGCACTCTGCTGACCTCATGCAATCTCGATGCTCTTTGCCGCGCGAATGAACTCACGAACTTTTTCGTGGTCCTTTTTTCCGGGCGCGGCTTCGACGCCGCTGGAGACATCCACGCCGTATGGCTGAACTTTTTGAACCGCCTCAGCCACGTTTGCCGGCGTCAATCCGCCGGCGAGAAAAATCGGGCGGCCCAGTTTTTTCGCTTCGACGGCAAGGTCCCAATTAAACTTTTCTCCGGTGCCGCCAGGTTTGTCGGCGACAAAAGCATCGAGCAACCACGCCTCGGTCGGATATTCCGGCAGGGCTTTGAGCGATTCCGCGTCGCGAATGCGAAAGGCCTTCATGCTCATCAGGCCAAATTGCGCACAATACTCGGGCGTCTCGTGGCCGTGGAACTGAAGCATGTTCAACCCGCAATCGCCAATCGCACGCATCACGAGGTCTTCGCCGGCGTCCACGAACACTCCTACTTTGATGACGAGGGGCGGTAATTGGCGGACGACCTCCGCGGCATCGCGAATCGACACGTGGCGCGGGCTTGGCTCGTAGAACATGAAGCCGAGCGCATCCGCGCCCGCTTCGACGGCGGCGAGCGCGTCGGGCGCGTTGGTAATGCCACAGATTTTGACTTTGACACTCATGGAGCGGGCATAGCATTCCATGTTGCGGCGAAAAAACAAGAGCGCGGACCGGTCAAAGAGGTTGGCGCGGCAAAGATTCTCCCTTATCCTCACCGGGGCTGCCCCTATAGCTCAAATGGATAGAGCAGCGGTTTCCTAAACCGTTGATTTCGGTTCAATTCCGAATGGGGGTACCATCGTAAACTCTCCAATTTCACTGACTCCGCAGCAAGCAGTGCATTTTGCCCGTCGCGGTATTTACGCACAGGAACACGAAAGCTCGGAGTGTTCCAGGGCCTCGATGACGTAAGGCCAGTTTTTTTGGCATTCAAAAACATCACCCACTCTCAGTAAGATATCGCCCTTCGCCGGCGTGCTTGTCAGCCAGACAACACCGGTTTTGATTTCAATCCGTTTGATTCCCGAGCGCTGCTCCAGTCGAATGACTTTATCGCGAGCCAGGGTGCGAATGCCACTCCGCGAGGAAAGCGTTTCAGGGCTGGCTGATTGCGAAGAATCCAGCGTGCCGATATGTGCAGTCGATGTCATAATCTGTTCTGAAGCAAGCTGACACGGAAGCCCGGGCTTTAACAGATACAGTGGAACGCTTTCTTTGCTTTCACAGATGAGAATTGGTAAACTGTACAACCTGATTTTGAAATAAACTGTATCTGTTAAAAGTGCGCGAAAAGCGCACAGTACCCTTATGCGCGCAAATCTCCCGATTTATGAACAACTCGCCGGCCAATTGGGCGAGATGATCCAAACCCGGTCGTTGCGGGCCGGTGACCGGATGCCGTCGGTCCGGAAATTCAGCGTTCAACAGCGAGTCAGTGTACCCACGGCTTTGAAGGCGTATGTGACGTTGGAAACGCGCGGCTTGATTGAGGCGCGCCCCAAATCCGGATTTTACGTTCGAGCGCGGCGGATCGACTTGACGCCCGAACCAATGCCGTCACCCACCATGCCGAAAGTGATTGCCGTAGGAAATTTCGATCCCGTGAGAGCTTTGTTGTCCGATCATGCCAATTCAAAGCTGGTGCCTTTGGGCGCCGCGTTGCCGAGCGCGGAATTGCTGCCGGGAGTCAAGTTGACGCGGACGATGGCAATGATTGGCCGGAGGCTCGGCGCCAATAGCATCGATTACGATATGGCCCCGGGACATGAGACATTACGCCGCGAACTGGCCCGCCGTTCATTGGAGTGGGGCTGCGCTTTGAAGGCGGACGATTTTATTGTGACCGTGGGCGGCACAGAAGCACTCTCGCTTGCTTTGCGAGCCACCTGCAAGCCCGGCGACACCGTCGTCGTGGAATCCCCCACTTATTTCGGACTTCCCGGCATGTTGCGCGAGTTGCAGCTCAAGGCGCTGCCGATCCCGGTGCACGGTTCGGAAGGAATTGATTTAGATCTTTTGCAGAAATCGTTGCGCAAGACGCGTGTCGGCGCCTGCGTTTTAATTCCGAACATCCATAACCCCATCGGCTTCATCATGCCAGACGAACGCAAACGACAATTGATTGAAATTTGCGCGGAGCGGAAAATTCCGGTCATTGAAGACGACACTTACGGAGACTTGCAGCATGAAGGTGCCCGCCCGCGCTGTTTGAAAGCATTCGATCCCGAAGGCTTCGTGCTGCTGTGTGGCTCCTATTCCAAGAGACTCGCGCCAGGCTATCGCGTTGGATACATCGCCGCGGGAAAATGGCAGACTCGCGTGCTCGCGCAAAAACAGGCGAGCACGTTAAACGGCGCATTGCTGCCAACCCTGACCGTGGCAGAGTTTCTGAAGAACGGCGGCTATGATCGTTACCTGCGTTCCGTCCGGCAGGCCTATCATAACCAGGTTGCCAAAATGCGGGAGGCAATCGCCGAACATTTTCCGAAGGGCGTTGGCCTATCACGTCCCAAAGGAGGTTACCTGCTGTGGTGCGAACTTCCTAAGTCGGTCGATGCTTTTAAATTGTCCAAGCAGGCTCGCGAGGCGGGAATCAGTATTGCGCCCGGACCGTTGTTTTCAGCGGCGGACGATTTTCAAAATTTTATCCGCGTCAATTGCGGTTATCCGTGGAATCCAGCAATGGAACGCGCAGTGCGAACTCTGGGACAATTAGTGAGAAAGCAACTAAGTTAGTTTAGCCGTCAATGCTCCAATTCAGGCGAGTCCGTCCTTGATTAAAACCCCGGCGTCTGGTGAATTTCCGGAACGACGCTTTCGTCGAATTAACAATGACAATATTAAGCTCTTCACGATTTATGGCAAAGCCCCCTTTCATCCTTCTTCTGGTCATAGGCGCGTTATTTGTCGCGACTCGATCTCCCGCGCAGACTACAAACCTGCCGCCCGCGACCACGTTGGAAGCGGTCGAAACTTCGCCGAATCAATTAGTGTTGAAAGGCTCGTTCCTGATGGGTTCAGTCGCGGTTCAACAAGCCACTATTACGCTGGTGTGCAAAGAGGATGCCATCATCAATCCAAGCGACAATACGCGTGTAAAATGGTATGGCTGCTCGTTTGGAATTAAAGTCAATAATCAGACCCTGGGAAGAACCCTCATTGATTACGACGAAATGGATTCGCTGCTGAAAGCGGTTGAGTATATGAAAAACGTCACCTGGTCAGTGACGCCGCTCCCCTCTTTCGATTTGGTCTACACCACAAAAGCGGGATTGAGATTTTCAGTGTTTAGCGACAACCGTGAAAGTAGAATTCAGTTTTTGATGCGAAATAACTACATGGACAAAAGAATTTTCCTCACGTCCGACCAGATCGCTCAACTTTATTCCCTCCTGCAACAGACCAAAGCAAAGCTTGATGATTTGCGCAAAAGCTAACGATTCGAACCACCGCGGCGGGCGGGCCGGCCGTCAATGTTTGGCCAGGCTTTGCTTCTTCGCAAACCACAAGGCAATCGTCGCGATCCATCCAAAGGCGATCAGGACCGACCACAGCGTCGCGTGCAAGTAAGGCACATTGTAGGAGTCATAGAGTCGATCAAAGTCGCCGCCCTTCAGGGTTGGGATAACGATTTCGATTATCCAGCGGCTGAAATAGATTCCCGCCGTCGCCGTCGGGATCAGCCAACCGGTCAGTGAAAAAAAACGGATTGGTGTTTGCATGGTGTGTGTTGGTTTGAAACGGTCTACTTTCTTGAATTCCGCAATAAGACGCTCGGGTTCTCCCAGACGTTGAAAGGCCTGTGCAAGTGCGCGTTGTTCGGATGTTCCCAAACTCGTCAACTGCTCGACCTCCTCGCGTAAATGCATCTCCAATTCGTCCAGAGTCCGCGAACATTTAATTCCGCCTCCCTGCAACTGCTCTCGCCATTGCGCAATGACTATCTCCAAGTCAGGTGCGTTCATGCGCGTTTTATTCTCATCAGACATGGAATGCGACAATACATAGTGACGCTATGTATGTCAAGTGAAGTTATTGTATTGTGGATTTGTGAATTTCGCGGAACCAGATTACGATCCGCCCTCTCTTACAAAGGCGGGCATATCGGTTGAAGGGTGCCAAACCGAATGAATAGGGGTCGGTGCGTGAGAGTCTAACTTATATGACACGCCGTAGAAATCGCGTAAGTTAATTGTGAGATATGAAGGCAAAGCTTTTCCAAAGGTGCGGGTTGGCCCTCTTTCTGGCGCTCATCCCCCTTTTAGGCGGATGCGACCAGGAAACCGCCAATTCTGCGACCGTTCCCAATGTTGTCACCAGCCAACCGCCGGTTGACTCAACCGCAGCCCCGGCACCCGCCCTTGCCGACACGAACCAAGCCGTAGCGCCGGCCGCGACGCCGCAGGAAACCGAGCAGGAATTGGAGAATGCCCCTGGGAAGATCATTTCCACACCGGATATAGGTTCCACTAACGTAAGCAATAACCCCCGCCTGACCGAACTCGTCAAACTGGTCGAGGCAGGACTTGGAGAAAACGTGCTGATTGCCTACGTCACCAATTCCCCAATGGCTTTCAATATTTCCTCCGACGATATTCTCTATCTCAACGACTTGGGGACCCCGGAAACGGTGGTGACCGCGATGCTCCAGCGTGATCAGCAGGCCAATCCCGCGGCTGCTCCGGTCGCGGCCACACCTGCTCCGGCACCCACTCAGCCACAATCCCCTTACCTTCCCTATGCCAATCCCGGGCCCGGGCAACCGCCGCCGCCCGCCGACGGAACTTATGCGGACCCGAACATGACCGCGCAAACCGACGTGGCTGTGCCGCCGTTGACACCCACGCCGGCTACCGAGGAGGACGTGCAACAGGCGCCCAACGGTTCCTATTCCTACTTTTGCGATTCATTGTCGCCCTACGGAAGCTGGGTTGATATCGAGGGTTATGGACCTTGCTGGCAACCGACTGCCGTGGTCGCAAATCCCGGCTGGCAGCCGTATGGCGATCACGGGCATTGGGCATACACCGACAGCGGTTGGTGTTGGGTCTCGGATTATTCGTGGGGCTGGGCACCGTTTCACTATGGCCGTTGGTTCCGTCATGGCCGTTTCGGCTGGTGCTGGGCGCCGGATACCGTGTGGGGTCCCGCATGGGTAAGCTGGCGCTATGACAACTCTTATTGCGGCTGGGCTCCGCTGCCGCCGGCGGCTTGTTATCGTCCGGGATTCGGTTTCACTTATTTTGGACGTTCGGTCGGTTTCGATTTCGGTTTTGGGCTTTCGGCGAATTGGTTTGTGTTCGTCCCGCTAGGCCATTTTCACGATCGGGATTTTTACCATCACCGGATGCCGCATCGCGAAGTCACTAAAATTTACGCCAACACAACCATTCACAACCAGATCATCCGCGGTAACCATAACAATCTCATCAACCGTGGAGTTCCGGTGGATCGCGTGGCAGCCGCCAGCCACACTCAAATCCACCCCGTCCGTATTCGCGCGGAGGCCAACGCGCCAAGATCCGGCCAACTGGATCGGGACGGCCGGTCCTTGTCGGTGTTTCGTCCTGCGTTGCCGGTTCCGAAGCCGAATAACAACGCGCGGTTGGTGGGCGAAGGTGTGCAGCCGAACCCGCAATTTAATCTGCATTCCCGTATCCAGCAGGCTCCCGTGCAGCATAATCGGGCGGTTACTGCCGGTCCCGGACGCCAGCCGATTATTTCCAATCCGGCAGGAACTCCGGGACGTGACAATCACCTGCCTCAAGCGGGCAACGAACGGCCGAATTCCATCATTATGCACGGACCCAACAACGGGAATTCATTACGCGGAAATCCCGCACAGACCGCGCCGCAAAATCTGGGGCACGGGCCCGTATTCCAACCTCAAACTCCCGCGCAACCGGGACAGGAAAACAATCACCGCGTGGTTATTCCGCAAGGGCAACAACAATCAGGTCAACCAATTCAGCCCACACCACGGCAGCAGAATCAACTGCCGCCGCCTACATTTAATCGTCCCATCAATAACGGACCGGACTTGCTACAGCAGCAGCAGCAACAGCAGCAGCAGCAACAGCAGCAGCAGCAACAGCAGCAGCGAGAACTACAGCAACGAGAATTCCAGCAGAGACAGTTTCAACAACCACAACAGCAGCAGCCAGTGACGCCGACGCCGCGGCAAGACGGGCCGCCACGCGCTTTCGAATCACCTCGTGCGCGCGACCAGAATGCCAATCCGGGATTCCACTCTGAGCCGATCGCCCCCACGCCGCCTCAACGAAATTTTGAACCACGACAGGCGCCGGAAGTGCATTCAGCGCCACCGCAATTCAGCGCGCCAGCCCGCCAGGAGAATAACTCGGGCAGAAGCATTGGGGGCGGAGGCGGGAACGGCAATGGAAACGGTAACAATAATGGCGGCGGAGGCGGGGGCCGTGGTGGGAATAACGGTGGGGGCAATGGCGGCGGGGGCGGTCGCAATCGTTAAGTTCGCATCAGCTTAACCTGGAGCGCGGAGCATTGCTCCGCGCTCCGGAAATTTCTTTTCTGCTTTTGAAATAGCTTTCCCGTTGGCATTATCGTCGTGATGGGCATCACGCCGCAGCAATTTAAACGCATGGAAGAGCGCCTCAGCCGTTCTACGCGGGTGGCGGCTGTCGCGTTCGAACCAACCGTTCGTCTTATCCCGAACTCACACCGCATCATTCTTGGCCTCGATCCGTCATTGCGCGGCACCGGCTTTGGTGTGATACGACTCGCCAAACCATGTCCCGAGACGCTCGCGCACGGCACCATTTCGTGCGCGCAAAGCTGGGAACGCTCGCGTTGTCTCGTGAGAATCGTGCAGACCCTGCGCGATGTGATAAAACAATTCCAACCGACCGTCTGCGCCGTGGAAGGTATTTTTTACGCGCAAAATTTGCAAACGGCGATGATCATGGGCGAAGCGCGCGGCGCAGCCCTTTCGGCGATTGGCGAGGCCGGGCTGGAAATTTATGAAATGGCGCCGCGCAAAGTGAAGCAGGCCATCGTCGGCTACGGCGCCGCGCAAAAAATCGCGGTCGCCAAAATGGTCCAGCGAATGTTGCGCCTGGCCGTGATTCCCGCGCCGGACGCTGCCGACGCGCTCGCGCTCGCGCTTGCTCACGCGCAGGAAAACGGACGATATTCATTTTCCCCGCCGAAGAAGATCTGAAGCATTCATGATCACGTTCCTTCACGGCAAACTTGTCGAAGCGCTCCCCACCCAGGTCACGGTGGATGTCAACGGCGTCGGTTACGAAGCGCTGATTCCGCTATCGTCATTCGACAAATTGCCGCTACCGGGCCAGGCGATAAAACTGCTCACTCAATTGGTGGTTCGCGAGGACGCGCACACGCTTTACGGCTTCATGACTTCGGAGGAGCGCGATTTATTTCGAATGCTCGTTCACACTGTGAGCGGGATCGGACCCAAGACCGCGCTGAATGTGCTGAGCGGAATCAGCGTGACAACTTTTCGCGGCGCGGTGGCGAACGGCGACATCAAGTCACTCTCGAAAATTTCCGGCGTCGGAAAAAAAACCGCCGAGCGAATCATCGTGGAATTGAAGGACAAAATCGGCATGGCCGGCGCGTGGGAAGCCGCCAGCGCAAAACACCGCCTGTCCGCGGACGAACAACGCATCAATGACGCCGTGCTGGCGCTGGTGGCCCTCGGGTTCAAGCAAATCGATGCGCACGATTCCGTCCGCGCCGCGCAGGCGATGCTCGGGATGCAGGCCACGGTGGAAGAACTGGTTCGCGCCTGTTTGAAAAAGGGGGCATAATGGTCGAAGTGAGACCAACAGGCCGCCAGCGAAAATCGGGAGTGGTCGTGCCGCACTCGCCACGGTGGTATCAACGGCTCGGCGCTTCGCTGATTTATTTTCTCGCGCGCGCGTACACGATGACGCTGCGCACCCAGTGGGACAATCGCTCAGGTTATTTCCTGGATAAACTGGGCGGCCCGGCAATCTATTGCCTGTGGCACAACCGGCTATTTCTTTGCATGGAGGCGTACCTGGAACAGACGCAACAGCGCAGCCTGGGCAAAGGCCTCGCCGCACTCATTAGCGCGAGCAAAGACGGAGCCTTTCTAGCCGCCGTCCTGGAGCGTTTCCGGGTCCAGCCGGTGCGCGGGTCCTCGAGCCGCCGCGGCCCACAAGCGTTGCTCGAACTAACGTCGTGGGCGGAATGCGGCTATGATCTGGCGATTACACCCGACGGCCCGCGCGGCCCGCGCTACGTCGTACAGGAAGGCGTGATGTCGCTGGCGCAAATTACCGGCTTGCCGATCGTGCCCTTCGCGTTTCACGCGCACCGGAAAATTTGCCTGAAAAGCTGGGATGGATTTCAGATTCCGCTGCCATTTTCGCGGTGCGACCTGAGCCTGGGAAAACCGATCTATGTTCCACGCGAGGCGACTGACATTGAACGAGAAGAGATCCGCAAACAACTGGAACGAACGCTGATCAACATTTCGCGGGATTAGCTTTCTCGGGAAATTCTCACCCAAGGCGCGCGAGAAATTTATAAAACGCATATCGCCGCATGATCGACCTCACGTAAGCCCTCGTATTCGGAAACCCGATTTGACCGATGAATACTGCGCTGTTGGTCGCCGCCGCGCCGCCGTTCCATTTCAGTAAATGGCCGCGGCCGGCGTTGTAATCGGCCAACGCGAATGGCAGCGGGTCATCCGTACGCGCGTAACGCTTCATTAATTTGCCCAGGTAAAATGTCCCCGCCAGAACGTTGGTGCCGGGATCGAAACATTGTTCGTGCGAGAAATTTTGGACGTGCTCAGCCACGGCCCAATCAAGCGCCGCCGCCTCCTGGATTTGCATCAGGCCGATTTCACCGGCACGACCGCGCCGATCGGGATGAAACCGCGTCTCCCGCCAGATCACTGCCTTCACCAGGAGCGGATCGACATTGTAACGTTTCGCGGCGGCATTGATTTGTGGTTGGAATTTTCTGCCCTGGGTGGCAGCAAACCACAAATAAACGCCGCCGCTTATGAGTGCCGCCGAGCACAACGCAACCAGCAGCAAAATTATCCGGCGCCATTTCACGGCGTCATTGTAGCGGTGCTCCGCGGGCGTCGCATTCCAAATTTCTGATGTGCTCCAATCATTCCGGGAGCGCTGACGTCTCGGCATCGCCTCACATTTGAGACCCTCGCGCTTGACAGTCATTGCGTATGCCTCAACTCTCCATTCCAGAATGATCGCGCGCGTCAGCCTCGAAATCGCCCTCCGCAAGGAGTTCGATTACATGATTCCGCCCGGCCTCACCGGCCAGGTGGATGTGGGCAGTCGCGTGCAGGTGCCCTTTGGCCCGCGCAAAGTCCTCGGCTGCGTGACCGCGCTCGCTGAGGAATCGGCGCATACAAAACTGAAGCCGATCATCAAAGTCATCGGCGCGCAAACGCTGGTGACGCCAAAAGTCCTCAAGCTCGCGCGGTGGATCGCAGATTATTATTGCTGCGCGTCGGAGATTGCGCTCAAAAGCGTCCTTCCCGAAGTGGTCCGGAAGGAACAAAGCGGATGGCGCGAGCGACTCTTCGTGCGCGCGCTTCCGGTGGCGGGCGAGTTGCCAAAACTGCCGAAACGTCAGCGCGAAATCTGGAACATCATCGAGGAACGCCGCGAGTTGCCTTTGCAGGAATTGCTTGAGCTTGCCGAGACCACGGCATCCACCATTCGGCGGCTGGAAGACCGCGGCCTCGTCGAAATCGCAAATCAAATTTCCGAGCGGGATCCCTACGCGCGCGAACATATTTTGCCGTCGCAACCGCTACCGCTCAACGCCGCGCAGGCAGAGGCATTGGAAAAAATAAAAAGCGCCATGAATGCCGGCGCCATGCAAAATTCAGATGTGCAGCTATCAACCACAGCACATCCGTCTTCTAAGACATTTCTTTTGCACGGCGTCACCGGTTCGGGAAAAACGGAGGTCTATCTTCAAGCCATTGCCCACGCTCTTGAGCAAGGCAAAGGCGCGATTGTGCTTGTGCCCGAAATTTCCCTGACGCCTCAAACAGTGGAGCGATTCAAAGCCCGCTTCAGTTCCGGCAACTTGCAGACACTCGTGGCGGTGCTGCATTCGCATCTTTCATCGGGCGAACGGCATGATGAATGGCACAAGATACGCCAGGGCCGCGCGCGCATTGTCATCGGCGCGCGATCGGCGATCTTCGCTCCTGTGGATCCGCTGGGACTGATTATCGTGGATGAGGAACACGAGCACACTTACAAGCAGGAGGAATCGCCGCGTTACCACGCGCGCGACGTGGCGATCATGCGCGGCCAAATGGAAGGCGCGCCGGTCGTGCTCGGTTCGGCAACGCCATCGCTGGAGACGTATTTCAATTGCCGCAAGGGAAAATACACGCTGCTGGAATTGCCTGAGCGCGTGGACGACCAAAAAATGCCGCAGGTGCGGGTCGTGGACATGCGGCAGGCCGCCCGCAAAGAAAAGGGCACACCCATTTTTTCGCCGCAACTCAAGGAGGCCATCACGCAGCGGCTGGAACGCGGCGAGCAAACTATTTTGTTTTTGAACCGGCGAGGCTACTCGACTTCACTGCAATGCCCCAAGTGCGGTCACGTTTGCGGCTGTCCGAATTGCAGTATTTCGCTCACCTATCATCGCCTGGAACAAAAGCTTTCGTGCCACATCTGCGGTCATAGCGAAAAGGTCCCCTCGGTTTGCCCCAATGAAAGCTGTAAAAATCCTGCGATCCGCTTTGCCGGCACAGGCACGCAGAAGGTGGAAGAAACACTGGCGAAATTATTTCCCAATGCCCGCACCAAACGCATGGATGCCGACACCATGAAGCGCAAGGATGATTACCGTACGATTCTCGGAGATTTTCGCGTGGGTAAAATCGACATCCTCGTCGGCACGCAAATGATCGCAAAAGGCCTGCATTTCCCGAATGTCACGCTGGTGGGAATTATTTTTGCGGACCTTGCGTTGCATCAACCGGACTTCCGCGCCGGCGAGCGTACTTTTCAATTGCTCACGCAGGTCGCCGGCCGGGCCGGGCGCGGTGATATTGAGGGCCAAGTTGTGGTGCAGGCATTCACGCCATTTCATCCAGCCATTCAATTCGCGCGGCGCCATGATTTCGGCGGCTTCTACGAGCAGGAACTGGAATTTCGCGAACAACTGAAATATCCACCGTTCAGCCGGGTGGCGTTACTGACCTTGAAAGGCCGGAACGAAGAGAAGGTGAAATTTTCCGCTGAACATTTGAAGAAGGTGCTTGAGTCAGTTGTCCAAAAATCCAAAGCCCAAAGTCCAATGTCCAAAGAAACCGCGGCGGGCGCGACCTCGGACCATGGGCCTTGGACTTCGGACTTGGTAATCGCCGGCCCCGCTCCTGCGCCTTTACTGCGGGCGGAGACGTTTTACCGTTATCAAATTATGCTGCGCACACATCGCATGAGCGCGCTCAGCCGCGAGCTCGCAAAAATTATTCAGGCACTGGTGTTGCCGGAAGACATAATGCTGGCGGTGGATATTGATCCAGTGGACCTCGGGTAAGTTAACGAAAGCCTGCCGGGACGAAAGGCGACCTACTTCACCTTTACCCGAAATTCGCTCGCATTCGTGATCTTCGCCAAATCACCGCCGTAGAATGCCGCGCGATAATTCTCGGTTTCCAACAGGTGCTGCTCCAAATCTTTCTTATCGCGTTTAAGGATGAATTTGAGCTCGTCCATGTCGTCCGACCAGCGAAAGCCGTTGAAGAATTGCGAGCCGGCAAATTGCGTTTTATAGAGCGCGTTGTGCGAGTAACAGGTGCCCAGGTAAAGATGTTTCAAGCCCCGCTCGGCGAATAATGCCGCCGCGTAAGTCATCATGAACATGCCCAGATTGCGCGCGTAGTAATTCAAGTCGTAGAACGCGTAATAATAAAACGCCAGTTCCCTGCCTTCGAGATATACTGTCGCAGCGCCCACTTCCGTGCCCGTCTTCACGTCGATGAACAAAAGAAGGTGTGAAATAATCGGCGAAGCGAACAACCCGTCGAGCCGCTCGAACGTCATCACGTCTTTGCCGAATTTAATGTCCGCGTAGGTCTTGAAAAATTGGCGGCGTTCCGCGGTATAATCGTATTTGTCGCGCGGGACAAGTTTGACCTCGATGCCTTCGCCCTTACGCAGGATGCGGCGGTTCTCAGACGACGGCTTGAACTTCGCGAGGTTTATCCGCACCTGGCGGCAAAGATAAAAACGGTCCAAGTTGCGCGACGACGGAAGAAAGCCGGCGTTGAAAATGTCCGAGGGAGCTTCGCCCGACTCCGGCACGGCCCAAATGGCGTAGGGAAATTGATAATGATCGTAATCGGAGTTTTGTTCAGAGAATAAAAGTTTCATAGTGAACCCGGAATGGACGCGGCGAGCATCACACCGAAACCGTTTCCCTCGTGTGTTGGTGTTTGCTTGAGTCGTTCACGCATTTGCGGCGCAGGCGCAGGCGCCAGCTGGTGAGCACTTCGTAGCTCACCGAACCCTTGAGCTTCGCCATGTCGTGCACGGTGATTTCCTCCGCGCCCTGCCGGCCCATGAGGACCGCTTCATCCCACATTTGCGCCTCGGGAATATCCGTGATGTCCACCATCAACGCGTCCATCGCGATGCCGCCGACGAGCGGCGCGCGCTTGCCGTGAATCAGCGCCCCGCCCTGGTTGCGCACGCGCGGAAAACCGTCGCCGTAGCCAATCGGCAGCACGGCGACGCGGCGGGGTGAAGACGCGGTGTAACGCATGCCGTAGCCGACCACCTCGCCCGGCTCGAGTTTTTGGATCGCGGCAATGCGCGCCTTTACTGACATGACCGGCTCGATGCCCGCGATGCGGCGGCACACCGTCGATGGAAAAATGCCAAACATCAAAATACCCGTGCGAATCATATCGCGATGCGCGTGCGCAAGGTCCAAAAATCCGCCGCTGTTACACAGATGCTGGCACTTCACGCGGATGCCCTTTTCAGCCAAGCCGGCCATGACTTCATCGAAGCGTGAAATCTGGAGGTTCGCGAATGTTTTGTCCGTTTCATCGGACTGTGCGAAGTGAGTCATGGCCCCTTCGAGCAGCAGGGATTTCTCGGAGCAAATCAATTCGATCAGCGAAAGCGCCTCGTCCCAACGAACCCCGTAACGGCTCATTCCGGTATGAATTTTTACATGGACCGGCACGCGTTTACCCGCCTCGGCAGCGATGTGGGCGAGTTTACGCAAAGTGTTCGGTTCGTTGACACAGACGGTCAAATCATGGGCAACGCACCACGGCAGTTCGGCTTCCTGCCGTTCCCCAAGCAAGAGCAGCGAGGCGGTGATGCCAGCGTCGCGAAGCGTCATGGCCTCTTCCAGCGTGCTCAAGCCGAGGCAGTTGGCGCCTTCGTCCAGAGCGATTCGCGCCACATCCAAAGCGCCGTGGCCGTAGGCTTCGTCTTTAACCACTGCCATCATTTTGACCTTGGCCGGAAGATCGCGGCGGATGAGTTGCAGGTTGCGGCGCAGGCGGCCGAGGTCAATCTCAGTCCAGGCCGGGCGCAACGGAAAGTTTGTCGAATTTAAGTCCATTTTGACCAAGCTTGTTTAAGCACGAAACAAACCAAATGGCACGAGAAAACCGCTGAGATTCCTGTCAAATGTCATTTTCCACCATCTTGCCAGCGCCAGCGGACGCCAATGAGGTGTTCACTTGATAAGCCGGCCCCCATCCGTTATTCCATCTCCTCATGCAACCCTACGAACTGAAATTGGAGGGAGTCATTTCCTTTCCCTGCACACCCTTTAAAAGCGATCTCTCGCTAGATCTCGACGGATTGCGAAAAAATCTCCGTTCTCTGCTGAAACATCCAGTTTGCGCCGTGGTAGCCCCGGCGGGCACAGGAGAAATTCATTGCCTCTCACCGGCTGAACATTTAGCGGTCGTCAAGGCGACAGTCGAAGAAGTCAACGGGCGTGTGCCGGTGCTGACCGGTGTGGGGTTTAACCTCGCCATGGCGGCCGATATGGCCCGGCAAGCCGCAACCGCAGGCGTCAGCGGAATTCTCGCTTTCCCGCCATATTATCCAAGTCCTGACGAAGAAGGTATTGTGGCCTATTACAAGGGCATCGCGGAAGCCACTCCGCTCGGGTTGTTGATTTATAGCCGCGATTGGTTCAATCCCTCACCGGCTCTCGTCGAAAAACTCGCGCGGACAATTCCCAACCTGATTGCGTGGAAAGACGGTCAGGCCGACATGCGCCGTTATCAAATGATCCGCCAGCGCGTCGGTGATCGCCTGCACTGGATCGGCGGCGCGGGCGACGACGCGGTGCCCGCTTATTACACCATCGGAGTTCGCACCTACACATCCAGCATTGCCAACGTGGCGCCGAAACTCTCTCTGCGCCTGCATGAATTGGCTTCGGCCGGTTACTCGGACGAACTGACAAAATTGATGAACGAATTGATCGTTCCACTCTACGCCTTGCGGGCGCGTCGAAAGGGCTACGAAGTCTCCGTCATGAAATCGATGATGGAGATGGCTGGACTGGTTGGTGGTCCGGTGCGTCCACCGTTGGTCGATTTGAAACCTGATGAAATCGAAACGCTGCGCGGCATGATGGACAAGTGGAAGCCCTGGCTGTGACCCGGGGCACCGCTCTCCTGCGTGGCAACGGTTTCAACGCAAATGACGAATGAAGAATGGCCTGGCGGGCACTTGACTCCATTTGTCATTCACCATTAAAGAGTCACTTTCAGTTGGACATTTACGCTGAAGTAACCGATTAGTTATAACTCTTATCGCTAAAGGCGATTTGTAAATCGTGCCTTTGCAGTTACAATGAAAACATTGGTGGTTAGTTACCGGATCTAGCTTTAAAGGGTATGGATGAATCACAGCCTCAGGGCGCCACTCCTCCGAAAACAAACGGCGGGGAAAATGCCCCCGCAAAAAACGCCGGGCGTTCCATCTGGAAACGTCCGCCGGTTGTCATTTTGGGAACCATTGTTCTTGCGCTGATTCTTATTTGGAGTCTCGCGGAGGTCGCGAAAAGTTTCTCCCACGAAAGCACTGATGATGCCTTCCTAGCTGCGGACATCGTGTCCATTTCTCCTAAGATTTCGGGCGAAGTAAAACAGGTTTTCGTAAAGGACAATCAGACGGTTAAGGCGGGAGATCCGCTCGTGGAAATTGACCCGCGCGATTACGCAACCGCGCTCGCGGAGAAAAAAGCCGCACTGGCGGCGGCAAATGCCAATACTAATGTCATTGCTTCCAGCTTCCAGATGCTGGGCGTGCAAATCACCACCGCCGAAGCCACCGCACAGCAATCCGCCGCACAGGCCGCCGCCGACCAGGCCACCGCCGAGAAGGCTGCCTCAGACCAGAAACGCGCCCAGGATTTATTTGAGCGAAAAATCATTGCCCCGCAGGAATTCGATTCCGCCAAAGCCATCGCCGACGCGGCCACTAATACTTTGAAAGCCAGCGAGGCCAAGGCCGCCAGTGATCGCTCTAAAATTGACGAAGCCAGGGCCGAATTCGAAGCTGGGCGCAGCGCTTATTATCGCGCCCTCGCCCAGGCCACACAGGCGGACGTCGATGTTTCCCAGGCCGATTTGAGCCTGTCTTACGCCCACATCGTGGCGCCAGCGGACGGTCGCATCACGCGCAAGGCGGTCGAACCTGGCGATTACGTCCAGGTCGGTCAGCGGTTGATGGCGGTTGTGCCCACCAACATCTGGATCGTCGCCAATTTCAAAGAGACGCAATTAACAAAAATTCGAACCAACCAGCCAGTTGAAATTTCCGTGGACGCAATCCATGGACGCACCTTTACGGGGCATGTCGAAAGCATCCAGGCCGGCAGCGGCGCAGCTTTCAGTTTGTTGCCTCCGGAAAACGCGGTGGGCAATTACGTGAAAGTCGTTCAGCGCGTTCCGGTGAAAATTGTTTTTGATGACCCGCTCGATGCCGGGCACGTGCTTGGGCCGGGCATGTCGGCAGTGCCGAGCGTTCAAGTGGGAGCGCCAGTTTCCAAAGCGGTCGTCATCGTGATCGCAATCCTGGTCGCGCTCGGAATCGGAGTTTTCTGGTGGCGCGCCGCGACTAAACGGCCTGCCGCGTAGAAAAATGCCCGCTGCATCCGCCAGTAAGATTCAGCAGCCGTGGCAGCCCAACCACAACCCGTGGCTCATCGCCGTTGCGGTCATGGCCGCCACGTTCATGGAAGTGCTCGACACCTCGGTCGCGAATGTTTCGCTTCCGCACATCGCCGGCAATCTGTCCGTCACCACCGACGAAGCCACCTGGGTCCTGACCAGCTATCTCGTCTCCAACGCCATCGTGCTGCCGATCACCGGCTGGCTGGGAATTTATTTTGGACGGAAACGGCTGCTCGTTATCTGCGTCATCATTTTTACGATCGCTTCGATCCTTTGCGGCATGGCGCCGAGCCTGCCATTTCTCATCGTCGCGCGCGTCCTTCAAGGTGTCGGAGGCGGCGCCATGCAACCGATTGCGCAGGCGGTGTTGCTGGAAAGTTTTCCACCGGAAAAACGGGGCGTGGCCATGGCCACGTACGGCATGGGTGTCATTGTCGCGCCAATTCTGGGGCCAACGCTGGGCGGTTGGATCACCGACAATTATTCCTGGCGCTGGATTTTTTACATCAACGTGCCGGTCGGGATTTTCGCCGTGCTTATGGCGCAGGCGTTCATTGAAGATCCTCCCTACATTAAGAATGCAAAGGTCGAAAGTGTAGACTTTTATGGTTTCGCTTTTCTGGCCGTGTGGCTGGGAACATTGCAAGTCGTGCTCGACAAAGGCCAGCAGGAGGACTGGTTTGCCTCCGATTGGATCGTGTGGTTTTCCGTGATTTCAACGGTGTGCTTTATCGCGTTCGTCATGCGTGAGCTGCGTACCGATCATCCCATCGTGAACTTGCGCGTCCTCAAGAATCGGAATTTCGTTGCCGGTGTGGTGCTGATTACGTGCCTCGGTGGCGTGCTTTACGGCACTACCGCGGCCTTGCCTATTTTTCTGCAGACATTGATGGGTTACCCGGCGTTGCAAAGTGGATACGCCCTCAGCCCGCGCGGCATCGGCGCGCTAATCACCACTTTCATCGTGGGACGGCTCATTGGAAAAGTGCCCAACCGGCTCCTCATCACGGTTGGATTCATCCTGCTCGCCATGTCCTCCTTCTGGCTTGGAATGATTAATCTCCAGATTTCCGTTTGGAACATCATCTGGCCGAGCGTACTGAACGGAATTGCAATTAGTTTCATCTTTGTCGCGCTCACGACCTCGGCCATGGGGCATCTCCGCCAGGAACAGATGGGCAACGCCGCCGGCATCTATAACTTAATGCGAAATCTTGGCGGCAGTTTCGGCATCGCCTCAGTCACGACGATCATCGCCCGCCGCTCCCAGATCCATCAGGCCCTAATGGTCGGCCACCTGACGCCTTACGACCCCGCCTACACCCAGCAACTCGCCGCTGCACAACACGCCCTCACCCCAAGCGTCGGTTCGTGGCTCGCGCATGAACAGGCGCTCGGGTTGCTTTACAATTCCTTGCTTCAACAAAGCACTTTATGGGCGTTCGTCGAGAACTTCCGACTCTTCGGAATTTTGTGCTTGGTTTGCCTTCCCCTGATTTTATTATTCAAACGCGTCCGGCGCGGACAAAAGGCTATCGCGGCGCATTGAGGTTGGTCAAATCAGTTAAATAAGTTAAATGGGTTAAATTAGTGAATGAGCAGCGAATCGCAGAGTCCCCACCCATTGAACCGATTTAACTTATTTAATTCGTTTAACTGACCGCTCACCATGACCGTCACGCTTTTCATCCCTTGCTTTGTGGACCTGATGTTTCCGCGCGTCGGTATCAGCATCGTCGAGATTTTTGAAAAGCTCGGACATAAAATCGAGTATCCGGAAGACCTCACTTGCTGCGGACAGCCGGCTTTCAACTCCGGTTATTGGCCGGAAGCGCGCGAAGTCGCATTGCCGGTTTTGAAACGCCTGCGGAACACCGAAGTCGTTGTAATTGCCTCCGGTTCCTGCGGTGCCATGCTGAAGGTTTTTTATCCGCAACTCTTCGCCGGGACCGAACACGAGAAAGCGGCGCAGGAGCTCTCGGCAAAGTGCTATGAATTTTCTGATTTTCTCGTCACTAAATTGGGTGTTACCGATCTCGGCGCGCGTTTTCCCGCGAAGGTCACCTTTCACGACGGCTGCCACGGTTTGCGCGAACTCGGCAACAAAAAACCCGCGCGCGATTTGCTCGCCAAAGTGCGCGGTCTTGAACTCGTGGAAATGCGCGATGCCGAGACCTGCTGCGGCTTCGGCGGAACATTTGCGGCAAAGTTTCCGATGATCTCCACTGCCATGGGCGAAGTGAAATGCGCATCCGCCTCTGAAACCGGCGCGGAGTATATCGTCTCGAACGATTCCAGCTGTCTCATGCACGTCCAGGGCCTGCTCGATAAACAAGGCCGTAAACTTAAAACCATTCACCTGGCCGAAGTGCTCGCGAGCAAATAACCATCAAAACCGCAGATGAACGCAAATGCACACAGATTGGGAAAGGGGCGCATTACGGATAACACAAAAACTTTTCGCATCTGCGTTTATTTACGTTCATGTGCGGTTGAAATTTGATGATCTCGCCCTTCCAACAATTCAAAGCGCAGGCGGAAATCCTCACGCATGATTTGCGGCATCGCGATATCGTCCAGACCGCGTTACGCAAATACGAGATCGTGCGCGACAAATCGCGCGGCGCATTCCAGGATTACCCCTCTGCACGACAGGCGGCGGCCGAGACCAAATGGGAAGCCCTCAATCATCTCGATAAATATCTCGAGCAATTCGCCGCCAAACTCGAAGCGCGCGGCACGAAAGTTCATTGGGCCACCACCGGTGAACAGGCGCGCGACATCATCCTCGGCATCATTCGTGAAAAAAAGGCGCGCTCCATCGTCAAGTCCAAGGCGATGACCTCGGAGGAAATCCATCTCAATCACGCCCTCGAACACGAGGGATTTGAAGTTGTGGAATCCGACCTGGGCGAATTCATCGTCCAACTTCGCAAAGAAACGCCGTATCATATCGTGTTTCCGGCGATGCATCTCACGCGCGGCGACATTAAGGAATTATTCAATCGCGAACTGAACGCCAATTCAACCGACAATCCCGAGGAATTGACCATGGTCGCGCGCCGCGTCCTGCGGCAGAAATATATTCATGCCGACATTGGTTTCACCGGCGCGAATTTCGCCATCGCCGAAACCGGGATGATTTCCATCACGGAAAATGAGGGCAACGCCCGTCTGACCGCCGCGCTGCCGAAAACCATGATCACGCTGCTAGGCATCGAGAAAGTCTTGCCGCGCCTCGAAGACCTGGCGTTGTTTCTCCCGCTGTTGGCCACCTCCGGCACTGGCCAGGCGCTCACTTGTTACAACACGATGTACGGCGGTCCGCGCCAACCCGGCGAATTTGATGGTCCGGAGGAATATCACGTCATCCTGCTCGACAATCGCCGCACTGAATTACTTGCCGACCCAGAGCAACGTGATGCGCTGCATTGCATTCGTTGCGGGGCGTGCCTGAATGTCTGTCCCATCTTTCGCAACGTCGGTGGCCACACCTACGGCACCACCTATTCCGGGCCCATCGGCTCGGTCATCACGCCGCATCTGCGCGGGCTACAGGATTGGAAGCATCTTTCGTTTTCCAGTTCGCTCTGCGGCGCGTGCAGCGAGACATGCCCCGTCAAAATTGACCTCGCGCATCACCTTCTCCAAAACCGCCGCAATGCATCGTACGAAAAACCGTCGTTCCTTTGGAAAACGGGTTTCAAGATTTTCTCGTTCATCTTCAATCGCCCCGCGCTTTACAAATTAATTGGCCCGCTCGGACGCATTGGTCAAAAATTGCACCCGCTAATCAAAGGCACAAAATTAGACCCTGCCTACGCGTGGACGAAAACTCGCGAAGCCCCAAAAATCGCGCCGCGGACGTTCAAGGAATATTGGAGGGAACGGAGATGACCGAACGCGAAAAAATCTTTGCGCGCATCCGCGAAGCACTTTCCGTCAAAGCGCCGTTGCCCGGTCACCAAGATACCGGCCGTCATGCGCCCGCAACCGGCGCGCCCTCCGCGCACGCCCGTGAATGGCTTCCGCCCGTCAGCGATTCCTTTGAAGACCAACTCGCTCGCTTTCGCGCCAATGCCACCGACCTGAAAGCCACATTTTATTTCTGTAACAGCCGCGACGAGTTCACGAAGTTACTGACCGAATTGCGTGACGTGGAAGGCTGGAAAAAAGTTGCGTCGCACAGTGGTGAATTGACGGACGCAGCCTGCCAAACTCTCGCACTTCCCGTCTGCCGCACCGATCAGCCATTCAACGCCAGCGAGCTCGAGGCCTGCGACGCCGGAATCACGGAATGCGATGCCCTCGTCGCGCAAACCGGTAGTGTGCTGGTCACCAACCGCAGTGCCGGCGGCCGCGCACTGTCAGTCCTGCCGCCGCATCATGTGGTGCTGGCACGCCGGGAACAATTGCTGCGCGATTTGCCGGCGGCGTTTGAGTTGTTGAAGAAAAAATACGCCGCGAACTACCCCAGCATGATTTCGTTCATCACCGGCCCGAGCCGCACCGGCGACATCGAGCGCATCCTCGTACTCGGCGCGCACGGCCCGAAGAAGCTTACGATTTTCTGCGTGTGAACCGCCTTATTTTCCCTTGGTCCGCTGCATCTGCACGCGTTTGAGTTCGCGATCGGACTCGCGCTTTTTCAAGTCCTCCCGCTTGTCGTATTGCACCTTGCCTTTGCCAACACCCAAAGCGACCTTCACCTTCCCGTTCTTCCAATAAAGTGAAAGCGGCACCAACGCATTGCCCTTCACGGACGCGAGGCTGAAAAGTTTTCGAATCTCAGATTTGTGCAGCAGGAGCTTTCGCACCGCCTTCGGCTCATGGTTCTGGAGATTGCCCTGCGCATATTCGTCGATATGCGCGTTGTGGAGAAAAACCTGGTTATTCTCCACGCGCGCAAAAGCGTCGCCGATCTGCCCCTTGCCCGCGCGCAACGCCTTCACCTCCGTGCCGTGGAGCACAATGCCCGCCTCGAACGTCTCGAGGATGTGATAATCTCGCCGCGCTTTTGAATTGGTGACGATGTCGGCCATCTGTTTCAGTTTATCCACAGATTTCACAAATTAAAAACGCAAAGCTAAACAAAAAGCCCGCCGTCAGGCGGGCTAAAGTATCTGCGTCAATCCGCCAAATCTGCGGATGATAATCAGCGTTTCTTGGCGCGTTTCTTCGCGGTTGGCCGCGTCAATTCCACCAGTTCGGGCATTTCAAAACCGATCTTGTCTTCAATGATTTCGCTGAGCGCGATGTCCGCCACGCCCATGCTCGGAGGCGCATCGATGAGCGGACGGCTCATGGCGCCAGCGCCCGCATTGAGCTGGCGCACGCGGCGTGAAACCAAATTCACCAGAACGTTGGGATTTCCAACCTTCTCCAAAGCTTTTTTCGTTAATTCAGCGTTCAAGATTTTCTTTCCCGTTTCGAGACCAGCGCAGTAAAATAGCTGGTATTCACTCGAAAGCAATAGAAAACTTCGGAATCCGCTTGCGCCGCGCAAGCCCTTTTCCTACAACACCAGCCGCATGTCTGTGTCGAATAAAGTTCAAAGTCGCTTCGATCTGGAGAAATTCCTCGCTTCCAGCACCGCGTCCGTAAATGACGCCCTTAACAAATTCCTGCCCTCGGAGAAAACCAAGCCCGCGACCATCCACAAGGCGATGCGCTACTCGATCTTCGCAGGCGGCAAACGCATGCGACCGGCCCTGTGCCTGGCCGCCGCTGCTGCGTGCGGAGGGCGCGAAGCTGACGCCATGCCGCTCGCCTGCGCCGTCGAGTGCATTCACACGTATTCGCTCGTGCACGACGATTTGCCCGCGATGGACAACGACGACTACCGGCGCGGCAAATTAACGAACCATAAAGTCTTCGGCGAAGGCATCGCCGTGCTCGCCGGAGACGCCTTGCTGACGCAGGCGTTTGAAATTGCCGCGAAGTCCAAAGGTTGGCCGCGCTATTCCCACCAACAAATTATCCTGGAACTCGCCAATGCCTCCGGCTCCTTGCAACTCATCGCCGGGCAGGTTGCCGATTTGGAAGGCGAAGGCAAAAAAACCTCCGCCGAGCAATTACGTTACATTCACGAGCGCAAAACTTCCGCGCTACTCTGTTGCTCGGTCCGTCTCGGCGGCATGAGCGCGAATTGCTCGCCCGCGCAGCTCAAGGGGCTCACGGATTTTGGTTACCACGTCGGCCTCGCGTTCCAGGTCATCGATGACATTCTCGACGTGACGCAGACGAGCGAGCAACTCGGTAAAACCGCAGGCAAAGACACCAAGGCGCAAAAGGCGACCTATCCCTCAATTGTGGGTCTGGAGAAATCGCGCAAGATTGCAACGGAACTGACGAACAAGGCATTTGCGGCGCTGAAGATTTTCAAGGGAAAAGCCGACGCACTGGAGGCTCTGGCGGAATTTCTTTTGAAACGGGATCGATAATCAGGCCTATCGTTCGGAACGACCGCTGCAGACTTCACAAATTTGTGTCTTGGCAAAAAAACTGTCTACTGCTCCGAGTAAAAATTTTCCACCTTGGCTGCGACGTCTTTGTAACCGATATCGATCGCGTAAATCTGCTCGAACTGTTCGACTGATTCCTTTTTCTTCTCCATCGCTTCGAAGACAGTGCCAAGATTGTAAACCAAATCCTTCTTTTCTTCGTCGAAGGTCTGCTTGTCCTTGATGGCCTCCTGGAGAGTGCTGGCAGCCAGCGGATACATCTTCCGTTTGGCAAAACATTGCGCCAGGTAATTCATGGAAGCGATTTTTTTGTTCGGGTTGTTCTTCGACTTCTGGAATTCGCCCATCGCCTCGGTGATCTTTCCGGCTTCAAAATACAACACGCCCATCTCGTAACGAATGGAGAGGTCCGTCGGATTTTTCTCCACGCGTTTTTGGCATTCCGCAATCCGATAAGCCTGTTTCTCGGCATTGATTTGAGCAACCCGGTCGGTATAATCGGGAGCGGTCGCGTCCAGTTGCTCAATCTGGTAATCAAAGCGCCGCGCTTTGGTCGACGCAATAGCAGCGGCAATGGAGGCATCATTGGCGCCAGCATCGGTGGCAGTAATTTTTTCGTAATATTGCAGCGCCAGGTCGAATTTCTTCTTTTGGGTATAGAGTTCCGCGATGTTCCGGAGCAACCTCACATTATTAGGCTCAGTTTTTAACCGAGCTTCGTACTCCGCGATGAGGTTTTGCGCCTGGTCCTCGGTTTTCTGGACGCGATTCTGTTGTTCGAGCGAGACTGCCTCTTTTTCATTCCGCAAAATATCGCGATACGATCCCTTCCCATCCGCCAGTGCTTCGTAGCCCTCACTCAACGTTTTCCGCGCGGACAAATCTTTCAAGGCCTGGTGCAGTTCGGCGTCGCCAGGAGTCAGGCGCGCCAACTCCATCAGAAGCCTTTCCGCGCGCTGGGCCTCGCCGGTTTCGGCCAGCATGTTCGCGTATTGGATCGCAATGTTTTTATCCTTCGGAGAATTTTTAAACAAGATGTCCAGCGACATCACCGCAGTGCGCGGCATTTCCATCGCGATGGCTGCTTCCGCAATTAGCCGATGCCCGGATGAACTCGCGGGGTCGCTATTAAGAATTTGCTCACCAACCTGCAAAGCCTCCGCGGGGTCGTTTCTACGCAAGGCGATTTGTCCTTTTGCGACCAGGGGCGAAGAACTCGCGCTGCTCCATGCCTTCTTGAAAAATCCGCCGCCGCTGCCCGCTTTTCGCGCCTGCGCCTGGCGTAATGCCTTTCGACCCTCGTAGAAAGTAGGCTCCTTTTCCAAAACCTGCATCAGAAGATCGACGGCGTAATCGTAGTTTTCACGGATCAAGGCGTCGTTGCCTTTCTGGAAAATCACTCGGACGTCCCGGGAAATCTCATTCACGCTCTTTTCTGCCATGACCGCATTTTAATGCTAGAGCCGGTGAAAAATCCACTCGAAAGCGCCATGCGGCACGGGCGTCTCGCCCGCGCGTTTCAATTCAATCTCTTCGGGGTAGATTTGCACGGGCAAGATGCCCGTGCCACTAACTAAATCGTGAAATCCACGTCGTCCGGTTTCACCGTCTCGGTTGGTGGCATAAACATTCCCGCGCCAACGGTCGCGTTCGTGCCTTGCTCGATCAAAATGAACGAACCGGTCAAACGGTTCGTAGTGTAGCCGTCGAACACCAGCGGCTTGGAAGTCTTCAGCCGAATCACCCCGATGTCGTTCACGGCGAGTTCAGCGGGGTTTGGCACGGATTCGAACGTGGATAGCTTTATACGGCTTTCCAGACTTGTGACGACCGCTTGCACGGTCTGGGTGGTGTGTTTGACGAAATATTTTTTTCCCTGCTGAAGCGGCTTCGGATGCATCCAACAAATCTTGGCGTGCAGATCTGAATTCATACCCGGCAGATTTTCAAAACCCACCAGCATGTCTCCGCGGCTGATGTCGATATCATCTTCCAGGCAAATCGTCACCGACTGCGGAGAAAACGCTTCTTCAATGGAGCCGTTGAGCGTCCAAATGTCTTTAATCTTGCTCTTCAACCCGCCGGGTAACGCGAGAACGCTTTGGCCTTTGCGAACAATCCCGCCCGCGATTTGCCCGCTCAGTCCGCGAAAATCGTGCAGTGAATGGTCGGTGGGATCGTTCGGGCGATTCACCCATTGGACCGGAAAGCGAAACGCGTTCAAGTTCCAATCGCTGGCGATGTGAACCGTTTCCAGGTGACCCAGCAAATTCGGGCCTTGATACCAGGGCGTAAATTTCGAAGTGTCCACCACGTTATCGCCGTTCAACGCACTGATGGGGATGAATTTCACGTCGCGAAAAACATCCAGCCGCGGCAGAAAACTTTCGATCTCATCGCGGATTTCTAAAAACCGGTCTTCGCTCCAATCCACCAGGTCCATTTTATTGACCGCGATGACGATGTGCGGAATCCCAAGCAGCGCCGCGATATACGTGTGCCGGCGGGTTTGCTCGATGACTCCCTGCCGAGCATCGACAAGCACGATCGAGAGATTTGCCGTCGAGGCGCCCGTTACCATGTTGCGGGTGTATTGCACATGGCCGGGCGTGTCCGCCACGATGAACCTGCGTTTCGGGGTCGCGAAATAACGATAAGCGACATCGATCGTAATGCCTTGCTCGCGCTCCGCGCGGAGGCCGTCAGTCAGGTTTGCGAGATTGATCTGGCCGCCACCGGTGATATCGGCGCTGCGTTCGAGCGCTTCAATCTGATCCTCCATCAAGTTTTTGGAGTCGTAAAGCAACCGGCCGATCAGCGTGGACTTGCCGTCGTCCACCGAGCCGCAGGTGTTGAAGCGAAGGATTTCGATTGGATGTTGGGAGAGGGCCATGAGATTGAAGATTTTACCGCAAATGAACGCGGATAAACGCAGATGGAGAAAAGACGTTTCCGCAATTAAGAGATAATTGATGACTAAAATCTGTGTTCATCCGAGTTTATAAGCGGTTAGAAATACCCGGCTTTTTTGCGGTCTTCCATCGCCGCTTCACTCGCTTTGTCGTCCGCGCGGGAGCCGCGTTCGGTCACGCGGGCAGCGGCGATCTCGGCCACGATGTCATCCACACTGTCGGCGCGCGATTCAATCATGCCGGTGCTGATCATGTCCGCAATGGTGCGCACGCGCACCACGAGCCGTTTGATCGGTTCATTCGGCTTGGGACGCCCACCCTCGAACGGGTCGGGCTTGCCATTGACCACATGAGGCGGGGGAACCGGCACCCATTGGCCACCGCGGCGAAAACATTCGCGCTCGTGACTAAAATAAATGTTCGGCACCTCCAGCTTTTCCCGGTGGATGTATTCCCACACGTCCACCTCCGTCCAGTTCGACAATGGAAACACGCGCATGTTTTCACCAGGATTCAAACGCGCGTTGTAGAGGTTCCAGATTTCCGGCCGCTGATTTTTCGGGTCCCACTGGCCGAAGCCGTCGCGGAAGCTGAAAAACCGCTCCTTCGCGCGCGCCTTTTCCTCGTCGCGCCGCGCTCCGCCGATGCAGCAATCAAAACGGTATTCCTCAATCGCGCCCAACAACGCCGGGATTTGCAGACGATTGCGGCTGATGTCGGTTTTGTTGACTACCGCTGTGCCGTTGGCGATGGCGTTATCGACTGTGCTTACAATGAGTTTTGCGCCGAGTTGTTTCGCGCGACGGTCACGGAAATCGATCAGTTCGGGAAACTCGTGGCCCGTTTCCACGTTGAGCAGCGGCATGGGAATATCCGCCGGACGAAAGGCTTTCTCCGCGAGGCGCAGCAGGCAGATAGAGTCTTTGCCGCCGGAGAAAAGAATTGCCGGCCGCTCAAACTCGCCCGCAACTTCACGCATGATGTGAATCGCTTCGGTTTCGAGGTGATCGAGGTGGTCGAGATGGTATGAGGTCATTTAGCGGGAAATTTCACAAGCGCTCGTTCGTGTCATTCGTAAAAGGCGCGCCTAAATACCGGCACCGGAGGTAACGACTTCCTTGCCCCAGGCGGCATGCAGGCCGCACTCGCGTTTTTCATCGGCTTTGGCTGGATCAAAATAATCCCATTCATTCGGCAACTGATGCTGCGCCAGGTAGGCTTCCATCTGGGCATCACTCCAATAAAACACCGGGCTGATTTTCAACGCGCCAAAATTTTTGTCCTCGCTGACGATGTCAAGTTCGGCGCGGTTCGGGTTTTGCACCTTGCGCAGCGCCGTGATCCACACCGTCGGCGCGAACTCCTTCATGCCGCGCTGAAACGGTTCGAGTTTCATTTGCGCGCTGAATTGCTTCAACCCTGCCTCGTCATCGGTGGTAGGCACTGGTCCATAAACCGCCTCGCGATGTGCGACTGTCAATTTGGGCAGGTATGCCTTGAGATTCAGCTTGAGCAATTTTTTCAACTCCTCAGCGTGCTGATACGTTGCCGGGCGATTGTAACCATGGTCCACCCAAAGCACCGGAATGTCCGATTGCGCCTGCACGGCCAGATGCAAAACCACGGCTTCGTACGGGCGAAAATTCGTGGAAACAATCGCACGACCGTTCGCTTGCGCGGTGGCCCAGCGAACAATTTCCAGCGGCGATTTATCACGCAATTCGGCGTTGATTTGGGAAATTTGAGCAGCAGTCATAATGAAAATTGTTGAGATTGAGGCCGCTTAGTTGGCCGCAGCCGGTTCTTCCTTCAAAAGAACCCGGTCGCACCAATCCCCGAAGCGTTCGCCGCCACTCCGTTCTTTCGCGAAGCGCGCGAGCAGAGGGCGAAGTTCGTTTTCAATTTCCGGATCCTTGACCATGTCTTTCCAGATCCGGTTGAGGCGCGTGCCGGCAACATCTCCGCCGAGCCAGACCTGATATCGGCCAGGCGCCTTGCCCACAAAAGCAATTTCCGCCATGTAAGGCCGCGCGCAACCGTTCGGGCAACCCGTCGAGCGGATGATGATTTCCTCGCCGCCCAGGCCAAGGTCGCCGCAGAGCTTTTCCAGGCGATCAATCAACCCCGGCAACATCCGTTCGGATTCCGCGAGCGCCAGGCCGCAAGTGGGCAGCGCCGGGCAGGCAAGGGCGGCCAGATGAAGCACGCCAGCCTGTTTCTCGGTTTTCACGCCGTGCTCCAGGAGCAGCGCGTTGACTGCGGCACGATCGTTCTCCGGCACGTTCGCCAGGATGATGTTTTGATTCGTCGTGAGCCGGAATTCAAGATGCGGGAATTTTTCCGAAACCTTGCGCAACGCACTTTTGAGCTGCAGGCCATCCGCATCCTTTACCCGACCATTCTCGACGTACAACGTCAGGAACCAGCGGCCATCCGTTTGTTTGTTCCAGCCGTAGAAATCCCCCATGCTCGTAAACTTGAAAGGCTTGGCCGGCGCGAGCTTCAGGTTCGCGCGCTGTTCAATCTCCGCTCGGGCCCAATCCGCGCCGCGTTCGGCAATCACATATTTTAACCGCGCGTGCTTGCGGTCGGTGCGATCGCCAAAATCGCGGTGAATCGTCAACACGGCTTTGGCGACGTCAATCAACTTGTCCGGCGTGATGAAGCCCATCACATCCGCCAACCGCGGGTAGGTCGCGTCGTTGCCGTGACTGCGCCCCATGCCGCCGCCCACGACCACATTGTAGCCGATCAATTGATCGTTTTCGATGACGGCGATGTAACCCAGGTCATTGGTAAAAATGTCGATGTCGTTGACCGGCGGAATTGCGAAAGCAGTTTTAAATTTCCGCGGCAAATATTGCTTGCCGTAGAGCGGATCCACGAAGTCTTTGTTCTGCTCCTCCTCCAAATTCAACTGAACGCCATCCACCCAGATGGAATGATACGCCTTAGTCCTGGGTGCGAGCGCCATCGCGATCCGGTGGCAATCGGCGAACACCTGGTCGCGCGCCTTGGTGTACGCGGGGGTCGGCGGCGCGAGCACGTTACGGTTCACGTCGCCGCACGCAGACAGAGTCGACAGCAGCGACTCATTGATCCCCTTGATGAGCAGGCGCAGATTGGATTTCAGGATGCCATGAAATTGGATGCTTTGCCGCGTGGTGATTCGCAGCGTGTTATTGCCATAACGGGCCGAAATATCATCAAAAACATGCCACTGATTGGCGGTCATCACGCCGCCCGGGATACGCCCGCGGACCATCATGATAAACTTCTTGCCGGTCTTGCGCAGGTCACGGTCATCCTGTTGATAGCAGCCGTGGAATTTCAGGAATTCCCGGTCGTCATCGGTGAAATGATCGGTGTTATCATCAGCAATCGTGGCCGCGATGGTGCCCGCGAGAGTCGGAATGGCTTCCTTAATCTCCTCGTTATGCGTCAATTTAACTGGCGTTTCGTTAATCACAAGTTATTTACTAATGTTAGTAATGATTGTCAGTTAACCACGTCACCTTGTCAAATCTCTTTTGAATCGGAGACGAAAGGCTTTAGCCTAGCAAAAGGCCGGAATAAATTCCAGTATTAGAATTTCGATTAAGCGGGCGGGAATTTACAGACGGATGACGCGGAAAATGAGCCGGCAGCCGATTTATTATTTCGATAACAATGCCACGACCCGGGTTGCGCTAGAAGTCGTGGATGCCATGCTCCCCTTTTTGCGCGAATTCTGGGGAAATCCGTCGAGTGTTTATGGTTTCGGCAAACAATTGGCCAAACCGCTCGACGCCGCCCGCGAGAAAGTGGCCGCACTCATCAATGCCGAACCGCGCGAAATCATTTTCACAAGCTGCGGCACGGAGAGTAACAACTCGGCAATTCATAGCGCGCTCGTCACGCATCCACAAAAACGGCACCTGGTCATCACCGCCGTTGAGCACTCTGCCAATATTAAATTCTGTGCCCATCTGAAAAAAATGGGCTTCGACGTCACTCTGCTGCCGGTTGATTCCGACGGCATCCTCGAAATCCATCTGCTGGAAAAATCCATCCGACCGGATACTGCCGTTGTTTCCGTGATGTGGGCGAACAATGAAACCGGCGTCTTGTTTCCGATGAGCGAAATCGCAACGATTTGCCGCGACAAACAGGTTTTGTTTCATACCGACGCCGTGCAGATGGCGGGCAGATTGAAAATTGATGTCGCAGACCTTGGCGTGGATTTTCTCTCGCTGTCCGCGCACAAGCTTCATGGGCCCAAAGGAATCGGTCTCTTGTATGTGAAACGCGGCGTTAAGTATCAATCTTACGTCATTGGCGGCGGGCAGGAGCAAGGCCGCCGCGGCGGAACGGAGAATGTCGCCGGCATTGTCGGTTTCGGCCGCGCTGCGGAACTCGCGCTGGCAAATTCGAAAAATGAAAACACACGCGCGCTGCGGGACAAATTGGAAAACGGGATCTTGAAAAGCACTTCCGGCGTCGTGCGAAATGGCGCACAGAACAATCGTTTGCCAAACACCTCGAACTTGTCCTTTGAAGGCATCGAAGCAGAAGGCATCTTGCTGTTGCTCGATGAATTGGGCATTTGCGCATCGAGCGGTTCCGTATGCACTTCCGGTTCATTGGACCCTTCACACGTGTTGCTCGCAATGGGTTGCAGTCCAGCCCGTGCGCGGGGCAGCGTCCGGTTCAGCCTGGGCGTTTACAACACCGAAGCCGAAGTCGATTTTCTACTGAAGCATTTGCCCTCGATAGTTTCAAAATTGCGGTCGCATTCGCATCCGGAAAAGAAATTGCGCCAAAAAACCACCGTCATTTGACCAATTCACGTCGCCGGAACAAATCGCTGAAACACTATCGCCACTCCAAACAGGCCGATAAAAACGAAGCCGAAATTCCGCGGCGCATCGGCCACCGCCAGCCAGTCGACGAACACGATCCCGGCAAGCAACCCAGAAACCGCCCGGCCAATCTGCCGATCCGCCGACCATAACACCGGGCGCAAGCACCGAAGTACCCACAGCCCCAGCACGAGCGAAAGCAACGCAGCGCCCTTGCGGTATTCGTGGGTATTCATCAGGAAGGCCAGCGCAATCGGCATCGCAAGAAATATCAGGGGCCAATATTCAACCGGGCCGCGCGCACTCTCGCGTCGTGCGAGAAAACTCAACCCTACAATGTAAGACGCGAGCGCGAATCCGCACCAGATGGCCCAACCGCCATTACCGCCACCAATGGAAGCCGCCACGATATAAACAAAAAATCGGCACGCGCCCATAAGCAGCGGCGAAAAGGTAATTACTTTGTGAATGGCATCGTAAAGCACGATGCAAATTAAGAGCATGATGCCCAATTCACCAGTTGCGATGCCGGCCCAAAACAGGCACGCCAATCCCAGCGCAAACCAAAGCAACGCCAGTTTCCAAACTGTTCCCAGCGAGACGGCGCCGGATGGGATGGGCCGTTCCTTGCGGCGTTGCCGGTCGAAATTGACATCGAACGCGTCGTTTAAATACATCCCGCCCACATAAAGAAATGTGGCTCCGGCGAGAAGAAAAGGAAGCTTGGCCGTGCTCGCGTGGCCGCCCAGCCACCAGCCCGCCAGACAATTTGACCAGACTGTCGGCAGGTTTGAGACGCGGCCCAAAACAAGCAAGGTTCGCAAACGAGGCATTGCGCGCTAGCTTGTAGCCGGAAACGGCGGCGGGTTCAACCTTTGATAGTGGCACGGGCGTCCCGCCTGTGCGTTTCTGTAATAAAAATTAACTCAGTTTGAATCTCACGGGCGAGACGCCCGTGCCACTACGCCAGCCCGCGTTCCTTGAGGTTCGCCAACGTCCAATCATATTCCGCCGCGATCTGGTCCACCACGTCGCGATCTTTCAATCCATCCGGCAGCACTTCCCAAGTGTAGGTTTCCATTTCCAGATGCGTGCAGATACCAGGGTTCGCCGCGAGCAAATCCAGCGTGCCGTCAATATGATCCGCAGTCGTATCAAAAATCTCCGTGGGCGGGCTGTGCAACGGAACATGAAAATGAATCCGCCATTCTGAAGCCTCTCCGTTTTCCGATGCGTTGTCTCCCTCTTCCTTCGGCTCACCCGCAAGCGCTTCGTCCAGATCGCGGTAAATAAACCGTTGCCCATCCCCGCGACAAACCACCACCTGGTGCAAATAAACATCCTCCGCAAACGCCGCCAGCGCCGCGCGGGTTTCAAGTGTCGGACGGACCTTGAGCGCGGAACTGAGATGAATCTTACTGATTTTAATGCCGCGCTGAAGCAGGCATCCGAGCGCGTTTTGCGGTTCCTCGAATTCCACCGCGAAATGGCAGGTGTCGTAATTCACACCCAGATGTTCCATCAACCGCGGGTCATGCGGATGCTCCGCGCGCATCCGGTCGAAAAACTGGATTGTCTCCCCACTGCTCTCGAGCAGGCACAACGGTTCGGGTTCCAAGCCAAGGTGCATCTTGCGTCCCGTCTGTTCACTGACGCGCGCGATGTGTTCGACACAATGCCACAAGTTATCGCGGATTTTTTTCAGGTCTTCGCACCGGAGCGGAAACCCCTTGAACGAACCGGGTAGCGTGCTGACGCTGGCTTCCACGCCCTCCGGTGTAAGTTGCGCGAGCAAATCGAAAAGCAAGTTCGTGTATTTCAACCGGTCAGGAGAAGTCCAATCAGGGGTATAAACGTGCTCCTTCACTTTCGCGCCGTGAAAACGCCCGAACGGAAAACCGTTGATCGTAAAAACATAACAGTGGTTTTTTCCGAGCCACCGCTGGAACTCGAGCAGCGCGGTGCGGTTGGCCAGTTCGTGCGCCGCTTGATTGCTCAGGCGCAGGCCGATGGCGAACGGCTGTTTTGGGGAAACACGGTCGCGCACGCGCAACGCGTAATTATTAAGCGACTGAAATGTCTCCGCCCAGGTCTCGCCGCGGTGGACATTCGTGCAGTAAGCAAGATGCAATCCCGCGCTGAGTTTCACAGTGACGCAACTTTACGCCCCCTTTGAAACGCTGTGAAGCAAATAGTGGCCTGGAGGGACCGCCTCCGGTCATCGAATTTTCACTTTCACTTTTCCCGCGATCGGCTATTAAATTCCCCATCGCTATGCTCAAAACTGGAATTTTGAACCCTCACATACTCTCGCTGCTTGCCAGCGTACGTCATACCAACACCATAGTGATTTCCGACCGCGGTTTTCCTTTCTGGCCCATGATCGAAACCGTGGACATTTCCCTGTGCGACGACATTCCCACCGTGCTCGACGTCGTGCGCGCGATTCGTCCCAATTTCAAAGCGGGCAAAGGCTGGATGGCGCGAGAATTCCTGAAAGTGAACGGTCAGAAAACGCAGGCGACCTTCAACGAGGCACTTAAGGGAATAACCATGGCCTACGAGCCGCACGAGGAATTCAAACAGCGCGTGCCAGTTGCCATCGGCCTGATTCGCACCGGCGATACAATCCAATACGCGAACATGATTTTGCAATCGGCGTGAACAAGCCGATTTACGAGGCGCGCGCAATCAAATATGCCGACCACCCCAGCCAATGGATATATGAAGTAAATCTTTTCCGGCTAGGCGGCAAAAAACGAAACGCCGGGCAGGCCGCCGCAAACAACCAATTGCGCGAAATTCCGCTCGCGACTACCTCGAGCCCTTCAAGTCGCGCCGCCGCCGCCAGTGTGTCCACCGGCACCACTCCGACATGCGTGGGGTCATCAAAAAAATTCAGCGTGAAGGTTCCCGCGGCTTTTCCCGTGGGGCTGGCCAGGTCGAGTGATTTGGGATGCGGAGTTTCAAAATAGACTCGCCCACCCGGCATCAGCAATCGCGCCACTTCCCGCATCAACGGATCGATGTTTCCCAAGTGCTCCACCAGGTGCATGCAGGTGATGGCGTTCATGGAGTGGCCGGGCCAGGGAAGTTTTTCACGCTCAAAATCCACTCGGGCGAACTGGCAGCCGGCGGGATATTTTTCCGGAGATCCCATTTTGTCGGCGGCAAAGAGGTGGAGGTCTGGGCGTAATTCCGCCATGTGACCGAGCGTTTCCCCATCAGACGAGCCGAGGTCAAGGAGCGCGCCGCCACGCGGGGTGCCAGCCACGAATTGCGCGCGAGTGTCCAACCACGGCACCGGGCGAATATATTTCCAGTTCAATCGACGACGAGGATGAAACGAATTACGAAAGCAGGAAAGCAGGAAAGCAGGAAACGTTAGTGGCACGGGCGTCCTTGCCCGTGAGTTGCCGTCTTTTGAAACACACGGGCGAGGACGCCCGTGCCACTAATAAAAAAAACAGGCGGGCCGTTAGGCTCGCCTGTTTACGTCAATTAATTTTCCGAAAGGCTTACTCGGATTTGTCGTCCTTCACCGCTTCGTCGGCGGCGTCGAAGGCGTGTTGGAGCGCGACCAGGTCTTCGCCCGGCTTCAAGGCATCCAGTGCGGCCTGCTCGGCTTTCAACTGCTCTTGCGAGTAGTTCGCGGCCTTGATGGACAGGCCAATGCGGCGGTCGGACTTGTCGATCTTGATGACGCGCGCGGTGACTTCCTGGCCCACCTTGAGCACGTTCTTGATCTTGTCCACCCGGTCCTCGCTGATTTGCGAGATGTGCACGAGGCCGTCGATATCATGCTGCAAGCCCACGAACGCACCGAAGCTCGCGAGCTTCGTCACGTTGCCCGTCACGAGATCGCCCACCTTGTAAAGCTGGTCGATGTTCGCCCACGGATCCGTGGAGAGTTGTTTCACGCCAACCGCGATGCGTTGGTTCGTCTTGTCGACTTCCAACACAACGGCTTCGACTTCGTCGCCCTTCTTGAACACTTCGGACGGATGATTGATTTTGCGCGTCCAGGAAATGTCCGAGACGTGGATCATGCCGTCGAGGCCTTCTTCCAATTCGATGAAGGCGCCGTAGCTGGTGAGGTTGCGAATCTTGCCTTTGACCTTGGTGCCCGGCGGATACTTCTCCTGGGCTTTGTCCCACGGATTGGTTTCCAACTGGCGCACGCCGAGGGAAATCTTCTGCTCTTCGCGATTGATGCCGAGCACCACCGCTTCGATTTCCTGGTCCTGCTTGAGCACATCGGCCGGCTTGGCGATGCGCTTCGTCCATGAAAGCTCCGTGACGTGCACGAGGCCTTCCACGCCGGGTTCCAATTCCACAAACGCGCCGTAAGGCACGAGGTTGACGACTTTGCCTTTGACTTTGGCGCCGATGGGGAATTTGCCTTCGATATTGTCCCACGGATTGGCCATCTTTTGCTTGAGGCCGAGGCTGACGCGTTCTTTCTCGCGATTGATGTCGAGCACGACCACGTCGATGTCCTGGCCGACCTTGAGCACTTCGGAAGGATGCCCGATGCGTCCCCAGCTCATGTCGGTGATGTGCAGCAAGCCATCGATGCCGTTGAGGTCGATGAACGCGCCGAAATCGGTGATGTTCTTGACGGTGCCCTTGCGGATATCGCCGGGGGTCATCTCCGAGAGCAACTTCTGGCGGCGCTCCGTGCGCTCTTGCTCGATCAACTCGCGGCGTGAGAGAACGATGTTCTGCCGCTCCTGGTTGATTTTGACGACCTTGAAATCGTAATTGTTCCCCACGTATTGCTGGAGATTCTTGGGGGTGGTGATGTCAATCTGTGACGCGGGCAAAAAGGCCTCCACGCCGATATTGACCAGCAAGCCGCCTTTGACCACGGCTTTGACTTTGCCGTTGATGACGCCGCCTTCATTGCAGATGGTGAGGATGCGTTCCCAGTTTTTCTTGAATTCGGCCTTCTCGCGGGAGAGGACGACCATGCCTTCTTTGTCTTCGAGCTTTTCGATCAGGACGTCGATTTCGTCGCCGACCTTGACCGTCTTGATGTCGTCGAATTCATTTCCGGCGATGACGCCTTCGCTTTTGTAGCCGATGTCCACCAGGACTTCTTTGGGGCGGACTTCGATGACGTGACCTTTGACAATTTCGCCTGCCGCAAAGCGCATTTGGCTTTGCTTCATGGCTTCTTCCATTGTGAGCATAATAATACTACCGATTGAACTGAGGGAGACTTGGGGAGCGAATGGCTCTCGAAGCTCCATTGCCTAACGACCACCGTTTTGCACGCTTCGCCGGGACGGCGTTGCGATGGCAACAGAGGTTAAGGGTTAGGTTATTCGTTAACTTCTTTTCTCAGCCTAAATGAACGTCCGCACACGCGGCGTTCTGGCGGGGTAAAAGATAGTCCCCGAGAGGCGGTAAGCAAGTGAAAAATGGGTGACGAAATGCGGAGCGCGGATTAGCGGCGCAACGTAAGGCATGGATAACATCGCGGGCGTAACTCGTTCCGCCCGCTACTGCGCGGGCGGGGACGCCGTGGCACGGCGTCCCTACCCCCCCCGGCCGGATCGGTTTGATTCACTTTGATTCAGTGTGATTCGGTTTGAGTGGGATGGATGGCTTTGAATGGTGTGGGTTTAGCCCTACAGCATTCACTTTAACGTTTGCGGAGTTAATAATCATTTTTTTAACCGGTATTTAGTCGGATTTACCCAGATTTACCCGGGGTTTTTGAAGATAGGGCAGACCAGAGGGAAAGGCAGGGGAATGAAGGGCAAGGGAATAGGGGTGCGGCGCAGGCCGAACTGCGAAACGGTTTCGCTTTTCGCATCTCCAGTTCCGGCGCCCCTGCCGGGGCGCTCTAGTTTTTAGGGCTGAGTTCCGGGGGCGGCTCCCGCCTTGGCGGGCTTGCCCCCGGCTAATTTCCGTTGCTCTTCCAGAGCAATCCGGCCCCAGCCTGGATGCAGTTTTTGCATTCACGCAACCAGCTTAACATGCGAGGAAAAGCTTACGGTAAGGTTTTAGTTGGGAGCGGTTTGTTGATAATCAATCGCTTCAATTCATGTATTATCGCCGGACCCATATAATTATATGGCGCAAATCGCTTGTAAGGGAATTCGGGAAAATTCAAAATTGGGGACATGCCTGATTCGTTCAATGGTGATCACTTAAAGCATCGCGCCAGCTGGGCAACCGCGTCTGGAGCCGCGCGAAAGCGGCTTCAGCCGGATCAACGGTTGTTGATCGGGCCGCCCAAAGCCGTTAAAACGGCTGAAGAAATCATTTCATGCCCGTTACACCGGGCTGAAGCCGCGGTGTTAGTGAAATTGAGATGCGGCTGCCCCGGTCGCACCCTGCGCTGTTTTGCATTGGGACTTCTTTTGATCCTTGGGTTGGCTTTCACGGCGGGAGCTGCGCCTGCCGCTTCACCTTTCGCCGGAGCGCCGGCGGATTTTGCGTTGCCGAAAATTGCGGGGGGCAAGCCGCGTAATATCATTTTCATTCTCACGGATGATCAGCGGTATGACGCGCTGGGATTCATGCATCCGTTTTTGAAAACGCCCAATATGGATTCGCTCGCAAAGAGCGGGGTGTTTCTGAAAAACGCGTTTGTGACGACGTCGCTTTGTTCGCCGAGCCGGGCTTCGATTTTGACGGGCGTTTATGCGCATCGCCATCAGGTGGTGGACAACAATAATCCGATTCCGCCGGAGACGGTTTTCTTTTCGCAATACCTGAAGGCGGCCGGTTACGAGACGGCGTTCATGGGCAAATGGCACATGGGCAGCCAGGAGACGCCGCAGCCGGGTTGGGACCGATGGATTTGTCTGCACGGCCAGGGAAGTTATTGGCCGGATCAATTCGGGTTGGATATTGACGGCAAAAATGTTCCGCAGAAAGGCTACATCACGGATGAGCTGACCGATTACGCGCTGGATTGGTTGAAAGCGCGCAAGGGGGACAAGCCGTTCATGCTTTATTTGTCGCACAAGGCGGTGCACGCGGATTTCATCCCGGCGGATCGTTACAAGGGTGTTTACAAAAACACGCGGATCGACCTGCCCATCATGGCCAACACGCCGGAAGATTACGCGGACAAACCGATGTGGCTGAAAAATCAGCGCAATAGCTGGCACGGGGTGGATTTTCCGTATCACAGTGATTTGAGCATCCCGGAGTATTATGAGCGTTATTGCGAAACGCTGCTGGCGGTGGATGAAAGCCTGGGGCGGATTCTGAATTATTTGCGTGAGCGGAAAATGCTCGATTCGACGCTGATCATTTACATGGGAGATAACGGGTTCCAATTTGGCGAGCACGGTTTGATTGATAAGCGCACGGCGTACGAGGCTTCAATGCGGGTGCCGATGTTGATGCAGTGCCCGGAACTTTTCAAACCGGGCACAGTGGTAAACCAGATGGTGGCGAACATTGACATCGCGCCGACGATCCTGGAGGCCGCGGGCCTGAAAGCGCCGGCATATATGGATGGCAAAAGTTTCGTCCCGATCGCGGAACAGAAAATGGTGCCGTGGCGGGACAAATTGCTCTACGAATATTATTGGGAGCGGAATTATCCGCAGACGCCGACGATTCATGCGCTACGCACGGACGATTACAAATATATTCACTATTACGGGATCTGGGACATTGATGAGCTTTACGATTTGAGGAATGACCCGGGCGAAATGAAGAATTTGATTTTCGATCCCGCGCATAAACAGATTGCGAACAAACTGAATCGCGAGATGTTTGTTCTGCTTCAGCAAACTGAGGGCATGTATATCCCGCTGGGACGCGACATTGGCGGGCAGAGTAATCTGCGGCGCAAAGGCGGATCGCGGCCGGCTGATTTCCCGCCGCAGCTTTATAAGAAGTGAGGGGGAAAGCAGGGGAATGAACGGCAAGGGAATCTTTAACGCAAAGGCGCAAAGGTGTTAAGGCGCAAAGATTTCAAATTGTTTTTTAAGGATCATCGCACAGTGAGCCGATTATTGGATGGGTGCGTTTTGGATTTTGCCGGAGGCACTTTGCGTCTTCGCTTCTTTGCGCCTTTGCGTTGAATTCCTCTCGCATATAGTCCGCAGGCTCCCGTTTCCAACCGCAAAGCTACGGTTAGTTTCGATTGTTTGTCACCTTTTCCGGCTTTTCAGCCACGTATGCGGCGTTATGATAAAGCAAAGCATGATTTCCCCGGCGGCGCACAATGATTCCGACCTGGTCAGCGAGAGCCTTTCCGGCAATCGCGACGCTTTCGGATTAATTGTCTCGCGCTACCAGAGCCTGGTTTGCTCTCTCGCCTACAGCGCGACGGGCAGTTTGAGCCAGAGCGAGGACCTGGCCCAGGACACGTTCGTCACGGCCTGGAAACAATTGCGCGAGTTGCGCGAGCCGGAAAAATTGCGCGCGTGGCTTTGCGGCATCGCGCGGAATCTCATCAATAGTTCGCTACGCAAACAAGGGCGCGAACCGAGTCATCGCGCCGAACCGCTGGATGAAATGCCGGAAGGGCCTTCGCCGGAGCCGTTGCCGGTGGAAACCACCATCAGCCGGGAGGAAGCGGAAATCCTGTGGCGTTCGCTCGAAAGAATTCCGGGAATTTATCGCGAGCCGCTGATCCTGTTTTATCGCGAGCATCAATCGGTCGAGGCGGTGGCGGCGAACCTGGGGCTGGCCGAGGATGCGGTGAAGCAACGGCTTTCGCGCGGCAGAAAATTATTGCAGGAACAATTTCTCGCGTTCGTCGAAGGCGCGCTGGCGCAGACGGCGCCGGGCAAGACATTCACGCTGTCGGTTCTTTCGGCATTGCCGGCGATGACGCTTTCGACCAAGGCTGCCGCGCTCGGCGCGGTCGCCGCCAAGGGCAGCGCCGCGGCCAAGAGCGCCGGGCTTTTGGGTGTGCTGGGCGCGGTCTTCAGCCCGCTGCTCCTCATTTTCGGAAATTACGCCAGCTACCGCATGAGCGTGGACGAAGCTCATACGGATGAAGAACGCGGGAGGATCAAAAGGATTTTCCGGAATTCGCTCCTGACGGCTTTGGGGTTATCAGCGGTGTCCGCATTGCCGTTATTGTGGTGGTATGGGCGTCACCCGGATGTTTTGGTTCTGTTATTCGCCCAAACCATCGTGATTTATTTTCTCGTCATCGCGGGCTTTGTGTTGAGCTCGCTGCCTCGACGCCGCCGGTATCTCGCCAGGGTTTTGGCGAAACGACACGGCGGAAATTTTCCGGACGCGGCGTTTGAATACCGCAGCGGGGCGAGCCTGTTGGGGCTGCCGCTGGTCCACGTGCGCATTGGGGATCGATTCGATGTGCTGCGCGGACCGGTGAAGGCGTGGTTTGCCGTAGGGAGCAGTCATGCGATCGGCGTGCTGTTCGCTTCGGGCGGATTGGCCGTGGCGCCGATCAGCTTTGGAGGCATCGCGATCGGTCTGGTGCCGTTCGGCGCGATTGCACTGGGAATGTTTTCGCTGGGCGCCATTTCGGCCGGCATCTGGGCTTACGGCGCGGCGGCGGTGGGCTGGCAGGTCTTCTCCGGCTGCGGCTTCGCATTAAACGCGGCGATGGGCGGAGTGGTGGCGGCGCGGGATTTTGCCATTGGCGGCATCGCGCATGCGGCACAGGCTAATACTGAAATCGCCCGGGAGTTTTGCCGGCAAAGTTCGTATTTCCGAATCGCGCAAGCAATCGCCAATCACGGCTTCTGGCTGACGCTGTTGTGGGTGATTCCGGTTTTGTTGCAATCACGCGTGATCGCCCGGGCGCGCCGCCGCCGGGAACTGGTCAACGCTTAAACCCTTAATCTGAAAGGTATCAACATGAAAACATCCGTTATATTATTAATTGTCGCGTGCGGCGTGATTGCCGGCACGGTTGTTTATTTGAACCGGGCTAAAACAGCGCCCGCTCCTGCGCCCATTGCCGAAGCGACGCCAGCAGCGGTTGCGCCATCCGCGGAAACAACCCGTGCGGCACAACCGGAATTGCCGCCGACACCGGCCACCAACACCGTGCCCGCGCCCATTGCGGTGGCCGCAGCGGCCGGAGTCGAAACGAATGCGAGCGCGCCCGAAAATCCTATCAGCAAAGCCATTGACGCGTTGTTGACCGCCCGGGGAGATAAGCACGCGATGTTCGAGCAATTGCGGAAGAACGGGCAATTGGACGCGGTGATTGCGGAGTTGCAGCAGCGCGCCGCCGCCAATCCGAACGATGCCGAGATCCCGACCACGCTCGGCGAGGCGCAATTGAACAAGGTGAAAGGCTTGCACGATTCGGGCAACGCTGATGTCAACGAAATGGGAATATTGGCGATGCAAGCCGACCAGAATTTCAACGCCGCGTTGAAAATCGATCCGAAGAATTGGGAGGCGCAGTTCGTGAAGGCTTCCTCGATGTATTACTGGCCCGCCAACGCGGATAGGGACGCCGGGGTGGTCCAGCAGCTCTCGAGCCTGATCGATCAGCAGGACGGAATGTCCGCGCAACCGCAATTCGCGCAGACCTATGCCGTGCTGGCGAAGGAGTATCAAAAGATAGGCAAGATCGACGAAGCCGCCGCAACCTTAAAACTCGGATTGCAAAGATTTCCGTCCGACGCAACGTTGCTACAGATGGCCAATGGAAAATAGAAATGACCGGCGATCTGTGCGCGAATGAAATCTCTAACCGAGCATCTCTGGTTTGAAACGCCGCACCGGCGCGATTATCTGAACATCACGGACACGGTCGAAAAACTCGTCCGCAAAAGCGGCGTGCAGGAAGGGCTGTGCCTGGTGAATGCGATGCACATCACCGCCAGCGTTTACATCAACGACGCTGAAGACGGGCTGCTTCATGACTATGATGCCTGGCTCGAGAAACTCGCGCCGCACGAGCCCACCTCTCAATATCAGCATAACCGCACGGGTGAGGATAACGCCGACGCGCACATGAAACGACAGATCATGGGGCGCGAAGTCGTGGTGGCGATTACCAAGGGCAAATTGGATCTCGGGCCGTGGGAACAGATTTTCTACGGCGAATTCGACGGTCGCCGGCGAAAGCGCGTCCTCGTTAAAATCATTGGTGAATGACCTTAGAGCGGTTAAAAAATACTGTAGCCATTCGGATAGAAGGATTGAGGAAGCGGTCTTTTTGGTTTTTGGCGTCGTTTCGGCTTAGTTACGGGGTTTTTCAAACCTGCTCCTTTGCCGAAGCCTCGCCAAAAGCCAAAAATCCTCGCTCCGAAACGGCCACAGTATTTTTTTAACCACTCTAACCCTTGATCTGCTTTTGATATGGTTTCCTATTGTTTTATCCCCAGCGCCTTGATTCTTTGTTCACGCTGCTGAAGCAATTGTTTGAGATTTTCTCCCTCAAGAAATTGAAGCAGCTGCTGTTGTGCCGGCGTGAGGAACTGGGAGGCGACCTGCAAGACGTGCTGCTCATGGTCGGTCACCATCTGCGTCCATTCAGCCACCGGACGGAACAGGTCGGTATCATCCATGGTGTTGGCGGCAACTTCGGCTTTGATGACACTCTGTAGCCGATCGCTTTGTTCCTGGGTCAAGGGATTGTCTCCCATGTTGGCCTGGATGGCGCTGGTCAAACTTTTCGCCGCGCCGTCGCGCATGCCATCTGCAATACCCTGCAAGGTGGCCCAGCCATCGGGGCCCAGGAGTTCGCGCCGCTGATCTTGCTGCTCCTGGTAGGCCTGGTCACGCTGGCTCACGGCATCGGCCACGGACAAAGTGCCGCTTGATAGCCCGGCCATGCGCTCGTCCTGGCGCCGCTTCATTTCAACCTCCAGATCGACATATTGACCGGTCTTTTCGGGCGACAGCTTGGTCAGTTTGAAAAACAGGTCGAGATTGGCTCGCGTTTGGTTGCGTTGGTAATCCCGCTCCGCCTGCGATGGGTCAGAGTCGAGGGCTTTCGCCACAGCGTTCCCCATGCCCTGCGATTTGGCGGCCGCGTCCAGGGCGGCTTGCGTCGCCGCGGCCCGTTCCCGCATCAATGGCAGGAGCGTTTCATTTCCCGCGCGTCGCTCGGCTTCGAGCGTCGCCGCGTTCGTTTCCTCGGCCGCTGCGAGCGCCGCGCGCCGGGATTCCAGTTCATTTCTCTGGGCCGCCGCCTGTGCTTCAGCAGAGGCCAACTCCCGGCTCTGAGCGAGATGCTGGTGAAACTGCCAGGCGATGAGTAGTCCGGTCACGGCCAGCAAGACAATTTGAATTGAGCGTCTCATTTTATTTTTGGCCTGCGAATCGGCCGATGGTTCATAGTCTGCGGAGCATCTGTAAAGCGTTTCGTTTTTGGAGGCTGAGGTTGACGGTCTGCATCAACTTCAGCGATTCCACCTGTTCGGGCGTGAGAAAGGCACCCGCCTCCTGAAGGAGCCTGGCGTTCATGTCGGCCTCCTGGTTAAACTGTTGGCTCAGCTCTTCGGGGAAAACCAACGACCGGACAGTGAGGTCCCCGGTCAGGCCAGAGGTGAGGTTGAGCGGCTCCGCCAGGATCAGCTGAGACAATGCGCTTTGCTGAAAGGCGTTGAGCGGGAAGACTCCCAGTTGCTTGTCGAACTGCTGGACCAGTGCCCGGGCGGGAAAAGTTTGTTGGCACTCCTCGAATTTCGCAAGTCCCGCTTCTCCCAACAGCAACTGGATCTGGTTCGTGCCGTCTCGTCCGGATTGAGCTTCGGACTGCGCGGCGGCCTCAGCCGTCATCCTGCCTTCGGCTACCGCCGCCACCGTTTCGAGATTGTTGAGGCCCCAATCAGCGTCGAGCTGTATTAATTTATCGCTGTCCGCTGGTTCGAGCTTCAACGACTCAAGCAGCGGAGCCAGGCGAAAACGAGCCGCGTCCGCCAAACCTTTGCGGAGGACCTCCCTGGCGGCGGGATCCTGCAACTTCGCGGACAGCAGTGTGACGGCGGGGCTGGTGGCCGGCGTGGAGCGCTCTGCCGTTCGCCTCGACCGGAGCTTTTTCAATTCCTCCTGCTGGCTGATTCGGGTCTTGAGAATGGAAGCGGTATCCTGGTCCAGGTCCGTAATCCTGGCTTCCTGCGCCGCGAATTCGCTCTGCCCCGCGCTCAAAATCTCTTGAGCCGCGGCAAGGTTCCGCGCCTGAACCGAATTCTCATGATATTGCACCGCGAGCAATGCAACCACGCCCGCGCCTACCGCCAACCTTGCCTTGGTCCATGCCATAATGTTCATCGTTCCTTTTACCAGGGACAGAGTTGACGCCGTCAGCGATGCGCCCTGCACCGCGGTGGCTGCCACCCTGGCTGCCAACCCGAACGGCGCAGCCTGCGTTCCGCAAGCGCTCATCATTCCGACCATCACCACAGCCGTGACCGTCACGCCTCGCTTCGCAAACATTCCCCGCAGCTTTTCCAACGCCCGGCTTACTCGCATCTGCGCCGCTGCCTCGCTTCCACCCATCGCGGCCGCCACCTCCTGGTATTCTTTACCCTGCAAAAAACGCAGGACGATTGCATCGCGCTCTTTCTCTCTCAGACTGCCCACAAGTTCATTGAGCAGCGGAATCATCTGCTGCCAGGCGTCGCTGGAATCATCGCTGGAATGGGATTGGATATAGGCCTCCTGCTCTCGGCGAGCGCGCCGAATCTCTGCCCGCATATGATTTGCAGCCGTCAACCGCGCCGTCTGAAACAACCAGCCCGCCAGGACTGTTTTCGGGCCCAAGCTTCGCGCTTTGCGTGCCAGGATTACGAATACCGCCTGGGCAATTTCCTGGGCTTGATGGTGATTGCCGGCATGGCGCAACGCCGTGGCATACACCATGTCGAGATGCCGCGACACCAGCGTGGCAAAGGCCGTTTCTGAATTTCGCAACGCATATTCCCGCAGCAGTTCCGTGTCGTCCGACGCCAGCATTTACCCTATAAATGTCCGCCCGCGGCCAAAGACAACAGAAATATTTTAAAAAGGGGGCGATTCGTAATTTGGACTCATAAAGAATATGCGCGCGAGCCCGATGATGGAGTAGATTGAGTTCGAGTTTGCATTGAATTTTGGCGGAAGGCGGAAGTTAACTCTAAAAAGTGAAAGCTTGGTGAAAGGATGAAAAATGGAAATTAAAAGAACAGGGTCGCAGCCTTCGAATAAAGGACCGGCAGATTGGTTCACCGGCACGGTGCGCATTGACCCTTTGTTTCAGGCAAATGCCCCGGCACGTGTGGCAGGAGCGGGTGTCACGTTCGAGCCGGGCGCGCGAACGGCGTGGCACACGCATCCGTTGGGCCAGACTTTGATCGTGACCGCCGGCTGCGGCTGGGCGCAACGTGAGGGCGGGCCGATTCAAGAAATTCATCCCGGGGACGTGGTTTGGTTTGCGCCGGGCGAAAAACACTGGCACGGCGCAACGCCGACCACTGCCATGTCGCACATCGCCATCCAGGAAAATCTCGAAGGCAAAGTGGTTGATTGGATGGAAAAGGTGAGCGACGAGCAATACCGCAAATAATTTTCGATAATCGATGGCGGCGCGTTTGCACGCGGCACGGGTTGCGTTACCTTTTCCCATGCGTTACCTGGTCAAAGCCCGCATCAAGCCGGGCAAGGAAAAAGCGCTGCTTCGCGCGATTCATGACGGCTCGCTCGGTCGCGGCTCCATTGCCGGCGACGAATATGTTTACGACATGCAACAGGCGCGTCGCGGGGAAGATGGCGTCGCGCATTGGGTGGAAACGTGTTTCTGCGCCACGCCGCTGGATGAAGAACGCCCTTACTGGGAAAAATATTTTGAATTGCTGAAGGTGCAGGACGCGCACAGCCGCAAAAACTGCCGGCATGAGAATGGCAGCGAGCCATGGGCGTGCTCGAATTGCGATTGCACGCGGCGGCTGGAGGAACGGTTGCAGGAGAACGGGAAGTCGTTTTTGAAAACGCTGGAAGAGAGCGAGCCGGGCCGCAGCTAAACGAGCTCGCAGGCATGGCGCCACCAAACTTTTTCAGTTCGTCCTTTCGGGACTTTGGCTACCTTCGCTCACGACCCGGCTAATTCATGGTTCCTTCGGAACCGAACGCCCTCTGGTCCGCGTCTCACGATTTGCAATGCGCGCCTTTTTGAATACGTGAAGAAATAACCGTTGTCTTTCTCTCTTTATCGTCATTATTTTCTGAGACGGGCTTGTGGGGACAAGCCGGCATTCTCAATGCAGCAACCGGACAGGAAAAATATGCGAAATCACGCTCAACCACGTCTCAGTGTGCCAGCCATTTGGAAATTCTCGGCGACGAGAGTCATTTTCGCATTGGTAATCACTACGTTTGTTCTTTCGGCCAACGCTGCGGAAGATTTCACCATCCAAAAAGTCTTTCTGACGCCGCGCTTCCATCTGGGAAACACCGGTATACTACCGGTTCAACCGATTGATTCCGCCGCCTGGATTTCGTATCCGACGGATGTTCGGCTTCCACTCCACGCCGATGTGTTTGGCGGAGGATGGCGTGAACCGATCCTATTACGCTTTCGCAAACAGTTCGACGCGGGCGCCTCCCCGGTTCGCATTCACGTCAGCGCTGACGAACGCTTTGAACTATTCCTGGACGGTCAGCGCATCGCGCGCGGCCCCGACAGGTCGGATGTCCAGCACTGGTGTTACGCCACCTATGATTTGCAACTGAAGCCTGGCAGCCATCGCGTTGAAGCGTTGGTATGGAGCATCGGCCCTTACGAGCCCACCGCGCAGTTGTCCTGGCGGCTGGGGTTCATCCTGAAAGCGGAAGGTGATTACGATGCGCAACTCACCACGGGCAAGGCGGCGTGGGAAGTTGGCAAACTGGACGGATATGAATTTGGAAAACCGGTATTCGGAGTGGCTGCGGATTTCACCGCCCACGATTGCGGACCGCAATGGAAGGAGGCCGCATACGTCAAAGCGCAAATCATTCGCGGCCCTCTTTCGAGCGGGAACCTTTGGGGCGAGAGCGTTGCCGGCTGGAAACTGTTTCCCACGGGACTGCCGGACCAACTCGATCGCGAAATCAACGCCGGCCATGCCGTGGCCCTCGGCGATGGCGCGGTGGAACACGATACCATTTTAAGCAAAGAACAGGCGCAAAATGCGGATTTGCCCAAGTGGCAGGTGCTCATCGAGGGCTATGATCAGGTGGTCATTCCAGCGAACACCGAAAAATTTCTGCTGTGGGATCTCGGCAATTATTACTGCGCTTATCCGGAATGTGAAGTGAGCGGCGGAGCGGGCGCAAAACTGGCCTGGAGCTGGGCTGAATCGCTTTACCTGCCCAAGTCTAACGCCAAAGGGCAGCGCGATGAATTCATTGGAAAAACTTTTCATGGGATGACCGACACTTTTCTGCCGGGCGGAGCGGCCCACCAAAAATTTACCACGCTTTGGTGGCGCGCCGGGCGTTGGTGCCTGCTTTCGGTCAAGACGGGAACGGAACCTTTGACCATTCATCGGCTCGCCCTGGACGAAAGCCGTTATCCCTATGAAAACGAAAGCCGTTTTGACGACGGCGACATGCAGCTTCCCGGGGTGCTGGCGCTGACGACCCGGGGAATCCAGATGTGCTCGCACGAAACTCCGATGGATTGCCCGTATTACGAACAGCTCAATTATGTCGGCGATACGCGGTTGGAATTGCTCACGGCTTACGCCATAACCCGGGATGACCGGCTGGCGCGGCGCGCGATTGAGCTGTTTGATTTTTCGCGTTTCAACGGCGGGCTGGTCAACGAACGTTACCCCTCCTATTTGCCGCAACAGTCTTCGACCTATTCCTTGATTTGGGCACTTATGCTCAACGACTACGCTTTCTGGCGGAACGATCCCGCCTTTGTCAAAGCGCGGGTGATCGGTTTGCGCGCGATGCTCGAACAGTTTGAGCCTTACGTAAACAAGGATGGCTTGCTCGAAGATTTGCCCGGCTGGTCGTTCATGGATTGGGTGCCAGGATGGAAAAACGGTGACGCTCCGGATGGTGACCGCGGCGTTTCTGCTCTCAACAACCTGCTTTACGTTTATGCGCTGCAGAAGTCCGCTCAAATCGAAGAGTATGCGGGCGAACCTTTGCTGGCGCAGCGGTTGTTGGCGAAGTCGACCCGCACTGCAGCGGCTGTGCGTGCAATATTCTGGGACGAATCACGCGGACTGATGGCCGACAACCTCGCGCACACTGAGTTCAGCGAGCATGGCCAGTGCCTCGCTCTGCTCACGGACACGCTCACCGGCGACCAGGCGCAGCGGTGCTTTGACCAATTACTGAAAGCGCCGGACCTTAAGCGCACCACGATCTATTTCAGTTTTTACCTGATGGAAACATGGCAGAAATTCGGGCGCGGCGATCTGGTCCTGCAGCGGCTGGATTTTTGGAAGGATTTGGTGAAGCAGGGACTCAAGACACCGGTCGAGCAACCGGGCGATACGCGTTCCGATTGCCACGCGTGGGGCAGTCATCCCCTTTTCCACCTGCAAGCGAGCGTGGCGGGGGTTCGTCCCGCCTCGCCGGGCTTTCGCACGGTGCGAATCGCGCCTGAACCGGGCGACTTGCCGAAGATTGCCAGCACGACTCCGCATCCGGACGGTTTCATTTCTCAGAATCTCGCCTTTTCAAATGGAGGTTGCCGGGGAACTGTCGATTTGCCGCCCGGCATCACCGGAATTTTTGTCTGGCATGGCCAGGAACAGAAGTTGAACGGCGGCGCAAATTCAATCGATCTGAAACCATAAACAGAGCTTCGGTTAAAGTGATTGGTAAAATAAATGACGGCTTATTAAAAATGTCTTCGTCTAGAGCGGTTTAAAAAATACTGTAGCCATTCGGAAGGAAACTGCCGGGAAGCGGTCTTTTTGGTGTTTTGGCGTCGTTTCGGCTCAGTCACAGGGTTTTTCAATGCTCCTTCGCCGAAGCCTTGCCAAAAACCAAAAATCCTCGCTCCGAATTGGCTACAGTATTTTTTAAACCGCTCTAGTGGCCGAATCCATTTCCTCAACTACCGCAGGCAATTTTCAGCTTTCGAATCAACGGCGTAAAAAAGGAAGGTGAATGAATCGTCACGGGTGCGGCGGCTTTGACCTGGGCAACAAAATGCGAAAGATATGATACGCTCTCTCATTACCATTGATTGCCTCGCGCTTAATTTATCCGCGCGCCACCGATGCCTCAGCCAAACTTTCGGCAACTGCTGAAGATATATGACAACGTCCAATTCCGCGGGGCTTCGCCTTACGAAATTACCCCTCAAGTCCGGGTCCGGCGCCATACCGGCCCTGGGTTTCGGCACGCTGATCCCGGACCCTGCCGAAACGAGGAGTGCCGTCACGAATGCATTGAAGGTTGGATTTCGACACTTCGATTGCGCAGAACGCTATCGGAACGAGCGGGAGGTGGGTGAATCATTGCAGGCGGAGCTGGCCAGTGGAGCAATCGCGCGTGAGGACGTTTTCATCACTACAAAGTTGTGGAATACCAATCATCGCCCGAAACGGGTCGGCCCGGCGTTCGATGGGAGTTGCGAGCGCCTCGGAATTCGTTACGTGGATCTTTATCTCTCGCATACTCCCTATGCGTTTCAACCCGGGGATAACATGGAACCGCGCGATCAAAGCGGGAACATCATCTATGACAACGGCGTGACCTTGATCGAGACCTGGAGGGCGATGGAAAGCCTCGTTGACCAGGGCAAATGCGGAGCGATTGGATTATCCGACGTGGTGCTTGAAAATCTGGTGCCGGTATACGAAGCGGCAAGAATCAAACCCGCCGTGGTTCAAGTGGAATCGCATCCGTATCTTCCCCAGACGGAACTGTTGGAATTCTGCAAGCAAAGAGGAATCGTGCTTTTGGCGTTCGCGCCTTTGGGTCACGGAATGCGACCGGGCCCGCTGGAAGACCCGACGGTTCTGGCCATCGCGCAGCAAACATCACTGACGCCAGCCCAAGTGCTGCTCGCCTGGGGAATTCAACGTGGGACGGCAATTCTCACGACCGCGAAAACTTTGGAGCGAGCTCGCGAGAATTATAATATCTCTGAAATCCCGGAAGCGGCGGTGGAGGAGATCAGCCGAATTCAAACCAGACAAAGGCTTAATTCGGTGACAACGACCGGCGTCCCGGGTTTTATTCCGCGCGGTGGCTGAGCAATGATGAATGCGCAGTCATCGGTCGCGCAAGTGGGTGAGGTTCGTCATAAGATTATTGTTGTTAGGCTGTCTTTTGCACGATCTCCAATTGCTGATCGAGCCGCTTGGCAGAGACCGGCATTGCCGTGCCGAGTTCCTGGGCGAAAAGCGAAACTTTGAATTCTTCAATCATCCAGCGAAACGTTTCAATCTCGCGCTGCGCTGCTGGTGAAAGCGACGATTCGGCTCGCAGTTTGCTCAACGCTTCCTCATAGGGCGCAACTTGACGGAGCCGCTCCTGGTCCTTGACCGGATTCAACGCAGCGCGCTCGCTGCGGATGAGCAGGGCTTTCAGGTAACGCGCAAGATGTGGCAGCCGCACATATTCAATTCGCTCCAAAAAACGTCCCGGCATCAAACGGTCGAGCTCCCGAGCGAGCGGATTAGAAGTTCGCACGACGGCGGGCGCTCCCAGTTGACTCAAGGAAGAGAGGGAGCGATTGCGGGAAGGCGCCGCGGTTGCAGGGGCTCCGGCGCGTTGCTGGACCTGTTGGCGCAGTTGCAGCAACGGCCCAAGTCGATCCATGAATTGCATCGCCAATCCAGGCAGCCGTTGCCGTGCTTCCGCCACGGCGCTTGCAAAGGCCGCAGGCGTCAATGCGGATAAAGATTCCGCGGGCAGGAGATATCGTTTGAGATGATCGAGGGCTGTCTCGCGCAATTCGGCGCCGTCACCCAAGGGCGCGTAGAGGGCATCGAAACGACTCAAGGCGCGCAAATCTTTTTCCAGCCACGCCAGGTCTTTTTGAATGGCCAGCTCCACGAGGCGTTGGACACCGGTTAATGACGCAGCGCGCGCCTGATCGGCGGTGCGAAACAGTCGGACATTCACCACGCCTTCGGTAAATTCGATTCCCGGCCACGCATACACCGGCAGAGCCGGGCCTTCGCTCACCGTGATGCGTTCAGGCAAGTCACCGAAGGTCCAATCGGAAAGGCCAAAACGCTCCCACTGTTGCGCCGCGCGAGTCCATTCCGCAGAGTCGGATTTGAGCGAGGGTTCGATTTTGGTCTGCTTCAATTGTTGCTGCAATCCGGCAAGGTCGCGTCCGACACCGAGCGATTTTTTATCGTGATCCACGATCTCGATCCGGGGCCGCAAATGCGCCGGCAGGGCATTGGCCGGCCAATCGGTTGCCTTGACGGCGACGCCGAATTTACGATGCAGAAAGACTCCCAAATCCTGCAAAAAAGATTTACCGGCCGGTTGAAATTCCCGGACAATCTCGATCACCTTCGGCGGAAACGGCATCAGTTCGCGGCGAATGGATTTGGGCAGAGCGCGCAGCAACTCGCTGATCATTTCTTCACGCAATCCAGGCACGGCCCATTCGACAAATCCCGGTGAGGCTGTTTGCGCGAGCGAGAATGGCAGTTCGATGGTCACACCATCGTGTTCCTCGCCCGGAGCGTACGCGTAGGCCACGGAGACCGGTTGCCCCGCGACCTGCACGGCGTCGGGAAAAGCTTCAGCGTCGTAGTTCAACAACTGGCCTCCGGCCAATTCTTCTTCAGTGATACATAGGCGCTCCTGCGCTCCCGGCTCGCGTAACAGCCGGTTTAATTCGTGCAGGGACGAAACGTCGGTGACGTGCCGGGCATAGAACGCCGCCAAGGCCTGGTCCAAATCACCCAAAGAATAATGCCGAACTCGCGTGCGCCAGTTCTCAATTTTTTCGCGAATGCTCCGATTGTGCGCGAGGAACCGATATTGCGCGGGCAATTCGGGCTTCTTCTCCGCGACTGCCGTCAGCACGCGCACATCATCGCGATCATCCCCTTCCTCGCCGGATTTTCGCGACGGCAACAGATTCTCCTCAATCAGCGCGGAGCGAATGAAAATGGCGGTTGCGTCCTTCGCGTTGATGTTTCCATAAGCCACTTTGCGGCGCTGAACTTCCAGGCCGTGCAACGTAACAATCTCCTCCACCAACACATTCCCAGCGGTGGGATTCCAGTGCGGGTTTTGATGCGTGACCTTGCAACAATGCGGCGCGAGTTGAAAAATCCATTGCGGATCGATTCCCGCGACGGTGCGCGCAAAGAGCTGCGACGTCTCGACAATTTCGCCGGCCACGATCCATTGCGGCTGGTTCGATTTTGGTTTGGGAGGCGGCTTACTGCCTTTGCGCTGCGTTTTTATTTGCGGTTCACCGCGGGAGTAAAGGGCGGACCCGGGAAACATGGCAACGATCCGATTCCCAGCCGCCTTATAGGAATTCCGTTCTTCGAAACGCGCGACGTGGCCGATCAGTCCCGCCAGGATCGAGCGATGGATGGCCTCATAAGCGGCGTTGCTCTCGTTGAGTTTGAGCGTGCCGAGATCTTCCAGCGCGTCGTGCAGTTGTGAATAGACATCCTGCCACTCGCGCATCCGCAAATAGGAAAGAAAGCGCTGCTTGCAGAACCTCCGCCGCTGGCCTTGCGTCCGGAGCCGGTCCCATTCTTCATGCACGGCGTTCCAAATATTGAGCAATGACAGGAAATCCGATTGCGGATCGGTAAACTGTTTGTGGGCCGCGGCGGCCGCGTCCTTTTGATCCAGCGGGCGCTCGCGCGGATCTTGAATGCTTAATCCGGCGGCGATGATCAACAATTCCTGCGTGGCGTGTTCACGCTGCGATTGCAGCAACATGCGCCCGAGCGTGGGATCAATCGGCAGACGCGCAAGGTCCTGGCCGAGGGGCGTGAGAGTGCGCTTTTCGTCAATCGCGCCCAGTTCCTGAAGCAGCGCGTAGCCGTTCGCAATCGCGCGGGGAGTGGGCGGCTGAACAAACGGAAATGTTTCGATGTCGCCCAAATGAAACGCTTTCATCCGCAGGATGACTTCCGCGAGATTGGCGCGTTGAATTTCCGGCTGCGTGAAGGGCGATCGCGCATTGAAATCCTCCTCGGAATAGAGGCGGATGCAAACGCCCGCCTGCACACGACCGGCCCGGCCTTTGCGCTGGTTGGCGCTGCTCTGTGAAACGGGTTCGATCGGCAAACGCCTGACGCGGGTCCGCGGGTTATAACGGCTGATGCGAGCCAGCCCGGCATCGATCACATAGCGAATGCCCGGAATGGTAAGCGACGTCTCGGCGATGTTCGTCGCGATGACAATCTTGCGCCGCGGCGAGGATGCGAAAACGCGCTGCTGATCTCCCGCGCTGAGCCGGCCAAATAACGGAATGATTTCCGCCTCACCGGAAAATCGCCCTTCCAATTGATCGCTCGTCTCGCGAATGTCCCGTTCGCCCGGCATGAAAATCAACAAATCGCCCGAACCCGTTTCGTAAAGAATCCGCTCCGCCGCCTGCACCGCCGCGTCCACATAGCTGATTTCACCGCGCTCCTCGGAGGCTTCATTGAAGGGCTGATATTGAACCTCGACCGGATAAACGCGGCCGGAGACTTCAATGATTGGCGCGTTATCGAAATGCCGCGAGAAAGCCTCGGTATCAATGGTGGCGGACGTGACAATCAATTTCAGGTCTTTGCGCCGCGCCAGCAAACCCTTCAAATGCCCGAGCAGAAAATCGATGTTAAGACTGCGTTCGTGGGCTTCGTCGAGAATGATGGCGTTATATTCCGCGAGGTCCGGATCGCCCTGCGTTTCGGCCAGCAGAATTCCGTCGGTCATCAGCTTAATGTAAGTCTGTGCGCTGGACCGGTCGTCGAACCGAATCTTGCAACCCACCTCGCGGCTCCAGGGGACGTTTAATTCCTCAGCGATACGGCGCGAAATTGAAAGCGCCGCCACCCGGCGGGGCTGGGTGCAGCCGATCTTGGCTTCGATTCCAAGGCCGGCCTCGAGGCACATTTTGGGTATTTGCGTCGTTTTGCCTGATCCTGTTTCCCCGGCGATGACGACGACTTGGTGACCGCGGATAGCGGCAACGATTTCATCCTTGCGCGCGGTGATGGGAAGTTCCGGAGGGTAAGTGATTCGGGGAATGTTGGCGCGCCGCTCTTCGCGCAGCGCGATCGAAACACAAACCTGCTGGTGCAATCGTTCCAACAACGCATCGCGTTGCTCAGGGTGATGGTGATCGCGCAAAACGCGCGCCAGTCGCCGCCCCAAACGCACCCAATCCGGCAACATGCACTTCGGCAGGAGCGTCTTCAGTTCTTCGATTCGTTGATCAGCCATCCGGAAAGATCAGCGTATCAGGTTCATTTGGTGGTGGAAAGCTGAAGGGGTTGAAGAAAATGGAGCGAGCGAAGGGATTCGAACCCTCGACACTCACGTTGGCAACGTGATGCTCTACCAGGCTGAGCTACGCTCGCTTCCAAAAGCTCGAAAAAACTACGGGAAACCCACCGGATTGCAAGCTCTGTTTTTGGCTAAATTCTTTTTCGCCACAGAGGCATAGAGCGCAGAGGGGAAATCCGTTTCTATCGGGTTTACTTCAATATTGGCTGACGCTCGATTCGAGGAAAAGTCACGACCTGCTTGTTTTGTTTCTCTGCGCGCTCTGTGTCTCTGTGGCGAATTTTAGTTTACTTCCGCAACATACCCGGCATGCCGCCGCCCATTTTTGACATCATTTTTTGAAACTTGCCCATCTTCTTCATCATCTGCTGCATTTGGGAGAATTTGTTGAGCATGGTATTCACTTCCGCCACGCTCACGCCGCTGCCTTTGGCGATGCGTTGACGGCGTTTGGCATTCAAAATCTGCGGGCTGCGCCGCTCCTGCAAGGTCATCGCGCAGACCATTCCTTCCATCCGGCGAAATTCGCGTTCCTGCTTCGACAAGTCGCCTTGTTGCTTCAGCATCTCGGTGCCGCCCGGCAACATGCCCACGATGCTTTCCAACGAACCGAGCTTTTTCATCTGGCGCAGTTGGTCGAGGAAATCCTCGAGCGTAAACTGGCCTTTGCGCATTTTTTCCTCGAGCTTTTTGGCGTCCTCGAGGTCGACCGCTTCGGCGGCTTTTTCCACGAGGCTGATCACGTCGCCCATGCCGAGGATGCGGGAGGCCATGCGCTCGGGATGAAAGGGTTCGAAGTCCTCGAGCTTTTCACCGACGCCGGCAAATTTGATGGGCTTGCCGGTAACGGCCTTCATGCTGAGGGCCGCGCCGCCGCGGGCGTCGCCATCGAGCTTGGTCAGGATGGAGCCGGTGATGTTCAACGCCTGGTCGAAGTGCGTGGCGACGTTCACGGCTTCCTGGCCGGTGGCGGCATCGAGCACGAGCAGAATTTCCTGGGGCGTGACCAGGTCGCGCAAGCGCACCAGTTCCTGCACCAACGGCTCATCAATCTGCAACCGGCCCGCGGTATCGAAGATGAGCACGCTGCGGTTGTTCTCGCGGGCAAAATCCAATGCGCCGCGGGCGATTTTCAAAACATCGGTTTCACCGCGCATGACGAATACCGGCACTTCAAGCTGCTTGCCGAGGGTTTCCAATTGGTCCATGGCGGCCGGGCGATAGACGTCCGCCGCGACCAGCAACGGCGCGCGGCCTTGCTTGTGCAGCAACCGGGCAAGTTTGCCGCTCGAAGTGGTTTTGCCGGAGCCGTGCAAGCCGACCATCAGGATGGCGCTGGGGCTTCCGTTCAGGCTCAACGCGGCATTTTGCGAACCGAGCAGGTCGACCAGTTCGTCGTGAATGATTTTGATGATTTGCTGCCCGGGATGAATACTTTGGACGACTTCCGCGCCGATGGATTTGGCTTTGACGCGTTCGATGAAGTCGCGGGCGACCTTGAAATTGACGTCGGCTTCGAGCAGCGCAAGGCGGACTTCGCGCAGGGACTCGCCGACATTGTCTTCGGAAATTTTCCCCAGGCCGCGCAAATTGCGGAAGGCGTTCTGGAGCTTACTGCTTAACGAATCGAACATTCGCTCAACCTATGGCAGCGCAGGCGGATTGACAAGCGATGGTCGCGACGAAGGCGGAGGCGTGAAGTCACAAAAAAATATCGAACCAATTGCATCCCAGGTGGTCAAAGGGGCTAAGGTGCTGTTTTGGGGAACAGACCCGTATCGCACGGTGGCTTAAACGCCATTTTGCGCCCCCCATGTAGCCTTCACCAGAAAGATCCCCTTTGCGGGAGCAATAACCGGTTGTCGCCGTCGAACAACTGATACTTTTACTCGACGAATGCCGGCCATGAATCGAGACGCCCAGGAGGTGGGGCGCCGGGTGAGCTACTCTGTTCGCCCGGCGCCGTTTTTAAAATTAGCGTTCGCGAGAAGTTTCAAGCCCGGCTCACTTCTTCTTCCAACCGCGCGGAAAGTTTCTTCATGATTTGACGATTTAACCGTTTACCATTCAAATTAATCTTGTGCCCTCGCGCAAAACCCCCTAAGCCGAAGCACGCAATTTTATGACGGCAAAAGAGCTGCAACGTATCGCGAAGAAACATGGCACGCCCGTGGTCATCATCGACCACGACGTGATTCGGAAAAATTATGCCGAGTTCAAAAAGCACCTCCCCAAGGTGCAGGCTTATTATGCCGTGAAGGCAAATCCCGCGCCGGAGATTGTCCGCACCCTTTACAAGGCCGGCGCCAGTTTCGATGTCGCGTCGCTGCCGGAGTTCATGACGGTTTACAAGAACATCAAGGGCCTTTCGCCGAAAGCGCAGCAGGATTTCATCTGGGACAAAATCATTTACGCCAATCCAACCAAACCGAAGGAGACGCTGCTCGCGCTCGACAAATACAAGCCGCTCGTCACTTACGATAATTTGACCGAGATCGAAAAAATCCAGAAGTACGCGCCTCACGCGGGCGTGGTGCTGCGGCTCGCGGTCGCCAATACCGGTTCGCAATGCGAATTATCCAACAAGTTCGGTTGTCATCCGGGCGAGGCGGTGGATTTGGTGTTGGCTGCGTTCAAATTGGGACTCGTGGTGGAAGGGTTGAGCTTCCACGTGGGCAGCCAGTGCACGAACTTTGAGAATTTTGTCCAGGCGCTGAATGTCGCCGCTGCCGTCATGAAGGAATCCAAATCCCGCGGCCACGAAATCAAGATTCTCGACATCGGCGGCGGTTTTCCTGCGCACTATGACGAGCACGTAAAACCGTTCAGCCAGCTTGCGAAAAAAATTAACGCTGAAATCGAGCGCTTGTTTCCGGAAGACATCCAGATACTGGCGGAGCCGGGCCGTTTCCTGGTGGCCACCGCGGCCACATCCATCGCGCGCGTCATCGGCAAAGCCGTCCGCGAAAGTAAACGGTGTTATTACATCGATGACAGTGTTTACCATACTTTCAGCGGAATTATTTTCGACCATTGCCAGTATCACTTGAAGGCGTTCAAGAAGGGGAAGACGGAAATTTGCGCGGTGTTCGGCCAGACGTGCGACGGTCTCGATACAATTTCGCAATCCGAAGAATTGCCCACGCTGGACATCGAAGATTTGGTTTACTCCGAAAATATTGGCGCCTACAGCAATGCCTCGGCAACGTGGTTTAACGGGTTCCCACCGGCGAAGGTGGTGCATGTTAATTTGTGACCCGGCTCACGGCATTGGATACTGCCAGACCCAATCGCCGGTGAGAGGCACCCCGGAAGTCCCTTTCGTCGTGACCTGGCCGCCATCGTCGGTTTCGTTCCATCCCACGGAATAGAGCACAAACTGTCCGCCAATCCGTCGATATTTGTAAGCTGCGCCGCTGATGACATCGTGCGGCAACCTGGAAATAAAATCCGGCGAAAGGGCGTCCAACGCGTCGGGGAATTGCCCATGCGCGAGGCGATAGCGTTCCAGCCCGCAGGCGATTAAAGCTTCCTCTGCGACTGTCTGCGCCAGCGCGCTCTTCGGTGGCACATTCCCCAGTGAAGGCAGCAGGAGAGCCGCGAGAAGCTGGTGGCGGGTAAATCTGTTGGCGCGGCTTAACGCCTGCTGCAAAGCCGTTGAATTCGCTTCGACCTGGTGTGGAAAAACCCTTTTGTCGTTCGTCTGGAAGGCGCCCTTTAATTGCAGATCAAATAACCGGCAATAATTCAGTTTCTCCAGATCGTACCAGCCGCGAGGCATCAGCCCCATGAATTCGGACCCCGACGAATCGGAATCGCTGGTCAAATCATTGAGCCGGTATTTTCCCCGCCCAAGAAGGTCGGCAGTGAGAATGCCCGCATCGCGTTCGCCATCCAAAGGCCGCTTCATGTCGGCGATAAAATCATATTGCTCCAGCAATCCCTGCAGCTCTTTCAATTGCGCATCAGACCAGCGTCGCTCCGCCAACCCTTCCCAAATCGACTGCGTCGCGATATGAAAGGCCTGGATCCGCACGAGATACGAAATCAAAAACGGTTCCTCGTTCAACGAATCGCTCATGCGCAGAATTAATTTCACGTCGCCCAGGGCCTGATCGGTTTTGCCGGCGGCGAGTTCCGCGCAGGCCCGCAGTTGGAGACGCACGCACACCGACCGTATGTCAGACAGGTGCGGCAACAGGATGCCCCATGGGTTTTCCAAATTGTAGACGACCGGGTATCGCGATTGCGGACGGCTCGCCGCCGCGCGAAGTTCATCAAACCGCTCGTCCATGGGCTTGAGCGCGTTCAAAATCGCGGGCGCTGCCTTGGTCCGCGATTCCCAATCGAACTGATCCGAATTGAAATCCTCGCGCAACTCACTGGTGCGGCCCGCGGCGATGGCTTCGAAAGCCCTTTGCCACGCGACCAGGTCTGTCATACGGTGCGGCATTCTGTCCGGCTCGGAACTTTGCTTTATCTTTGCTTGCGCATAAATGTCGGTATTCCAGTGATATTCAATTCCCGAGCCGTCTTTGTTGGTGTGCCGGATAAACCATGACTGGATTTCCGGCGCGGCCGCAAAATTCTCCGCCTCCGGCACTGCCCTGGGGATAAACGCTTTGAAATCCAACTCCTCGCCTTGCTGCGCCAATGCCTCGCTGTATTTATTCCAGGCCCGCCGCCCGTGCCAATTTTGTTCACCATAAAAGAGCGCGACGGCGGTGACCATCCACGCCAGCGCGATCAGCGTCCGCCGCACCACGCGCCGATTGAACAGACATCGGAACAGTCGCTGCACGGTAGGGAGCATGCTTAGCAGGAATACTATACAAACCACCGCCACAAAAACCGTCGCCGCCTCCCGCAAATGCCGGAACGCTTCGGCGTTTCGATCCCCCAACAAATTCCAGTCGCGAATCAGCAATGCGGTAACTATCCAGGTGCAAGGAAACAAAACCGCCGCAATCAACGCCAGTCGTCGCAACGCTGCCGCGCGGCCCGGCCATGCCAGTTTCGTGGTTTTTTTCGTGTTGTCGATTTGGTCCATAAAATATCAGGCAACGAGCAGTTCTTCGCGCCGTTCACTTCGCGGGCGGGCTGGAAATAATTCCAGGGATTTGGCGGCGGGCATTTCGACCCCGATCATCTCCGATAGCTGCCGACGATTTTCCCGCAGTGAAGTCATGATGACCCGTGGTGGCGGAATTTTTGCCGACGGAATAGCGGCCATCATTTCCAACCCGTTGCGCGCATTCACGTGCAACAAAAGGATAAACATCCAGGCGGCGCCCAACCCCACTGCGTGCCAGCGGAACGACCGCAGCCAGTCGCGCACGGGTGCGGGCGCGCGTTCCGGCCTAATCGTGATGGTTGCGAGCGCTGCCCGGCGCACGGCATTCAGCTTGTGCTCTGCATTGCCATGGCGTCCCAGCAAAATTTCGCGCGGCGTTTTCATGGTTTTTCCTCCCACAGTTTTCTTAGGGATTTTTTGGCGTAATGCATCCGCGATTTCACCGTGCCGAGGGAGACGCCGGTGATGCCTGCAATTTCTTCCAACGAAAAATCCTCCACAAAATGGAGCAGCAAAACCGAGCGCTGCGGCAGCGGCAATTGGTTCAATAAATTCATAAACCCGGCCTCCTGTTCCTCGCGTATAAGCAAATCATCCGGACCGCTCTCGAATTCGGCGGGCGCGACAGCAAACTCGTCCCGTAACATTTCTTCGCGCGCCTGTTTGCGCCAGCGTTGGATGCATTTCTGGTGCGCAATGCCAAACAGCCAGCTTCCGAATTTGGCGTCCTCACGCAGGCTGCCGAGGTGGCGCGCGGCGTTGACGAACGTTTCCTGCACAAGGTCCAGGCTCGATTGTTCGTCATGGACCAATTCAAAAATGTAAACATACAAGGGAAGCTGGTAGCGCCGGAAAAGCGCCTCCCAGGCCGCGGCATCTCCGGCACGGGCCTGCGCAACGGGCAGTTGTTCAATCTCGGCCACGCCCAGCATTTACAACCAGTGGAATGCCAAAGGCGAGAAAAGGTTCAAATGCCAGTCGGGCCCGGCATTCTCGCTTCAATCCGCTTTTAAGTTAGCCAATGATGAGGAGGGCATCTTCAAACAAACATCTGTGCCAATTGAATGAGCGTCAATTGGCACAGATGAATTTTAATAAGAAGGATTTTTCTGTCGAGAGAAAAATTAAAAACGATCGCGTTGGAAATTCAGATGCGTCGGCCCAAGACATTTTAATAAGGGGTTCGTTCCATCCAAAACCGTCTCTTCAACGATCCGGATTGCGGTCGAGCTGCCTGTTGACAAACTCAAACCGGCAAAATCAATTCTTACTCTTCCCGTTTTCTCCAATCTTCATTTTCTCCAACTCTTCGCGTTTTTCGAAAATTTAGATCCATTTGCCGGGAGGAGGACGGGGACGTTTTTGACGCTCCTGGCTAATGGAAATTTAAACCACCTGCATCCCCCCCCCCTTTAATTGGGGGTGGTTTATTTTTTTCATTCTTGTTTTTATTGAACCACCTTTGGCCAGAGTTTCCGTCCAGCCGTCTCGCCTATGCGAGAAAAATGGAGTTCACTTGTAACCAATTAGTTCATTGACGGCGCGCCGACTGATTTTAGAATGCGAACATTATGCCAGCGAACGATAAACCCGTGGGGATTACTTCCGTCTCGACCGAGAAGCGTGTCTTTAAGCCCGCCAAAAGTTTTTCCGAACGCGCCCGGGTCCGTTCGCTTGCCCAATATCTCAAGCTCTACCGCGAATCCGTCCGTTCACCGCAGAAATTTTGGGACAAACAAGCCAAGGCCGAACTCGTCTGGTTCAAGCGGTGGCGAAAAGTCCTCGAATGGAAGCCGCCGTTCGCCAAGTGGTTCATCGGCGGCCAGCTTAACGTCAGCTACAATTGCCTCGATAAATGGCTCGGCACGCCGCACGCCAACAAGGCTGCGTTGATTTGGGAAGGCGAACCCGCGGCCCCCGGCAAACCGGGGGAAGAGCGCACGCTTACATACAAACAATTGCACCGCGAAGTCTGCCTGTTCGCCAACGTCCTCAAACGCAACGGCATCAAAAAAGGCGAGCGCATCATCATTTACCTGCCCATGATCCCGGAGGCGGCCATCGCCATGCTGGCGTGCACGCGCATCGGCGCGGTGCATTCCGTAGTGTTTGGCGGGTTCAGCGCGCAATCCGTCGCCGACCGAGTTTTCGATTCGCAGGCCAAAATGGTCATCACGTCCGACGGTGGTTTTCGCCGGGGAGCGGTTGTTCCCTTGAAGAAAAATGTGGACGATGCGCTCGCGTTGAAAGATGCGCAAGGCAAGTCACTCACCAAAACGATCGAGCACGTGATCGTTCTTCGCCGTGCCGGCAACGAAATCAACTTTGAGGCCGGACGCGATGTGTGGTGGCACGAGGAAATCGCCACTGTGGACGCGAATTGTCCGGCGGAAAAAATGGACAGCGAAGCCCCGCTCTTCATTCTTTATACCAGCGGTTCGACCGGAAAGCCCAAGGGCATTCTGCACACCACCGGCGGTTATTTGCTCGGGGCGAAAATGACCACCAAATATATTTTCGACCTGCGCGACGACGATATCTATTGGTGCACGGCGGACGTCGGCTGGGTCACCGGCCACAGCTATGTCGTCTACGGTCCGTTGGCCAACGGCGCGACCAGCCTGATGTACGAAGGCGCCCCGAATTTCCCGGAACCTGATCGGTTCTGGCGCATCGTAGCCAAATATGGCGTTACGATCCTTTACACCGCCCCGACCGCGATTCGGGCTTTTATGAAATGGGGCGTGGAATGGCCGAAGAAACACGATTTGAAGTCGTTGCGCCTGCTCGGCACGGTCGGCGAGCCGATCAATCCCGAAGCGTGGATTTGGTATCACGAAAATATCGGCGGCAAACGCTGTCCCATCGTGGATACGTGGTGGCAGACGGAAACCGGCGGCATCATGATCACGCCGCTGCCGGGAGCCATTCCGGCGAAGCCCGGTTCCGCGACGCTGCCGTTTTTCGGAATCGTGCCGGAGGTCGTGGATGAAAAAGGAGACGCCGTGCCGCGAAATTCCGGCGGCAAACTCGTGATCCGCAAACCCTGGCCCTCAATGCTCCGCGGCCTTTGGGGCGACCCGGTTCGCTACCAGGAGGTTTATTGGACCGAAGTGCCCGGCAGCTATTTCACTGGCGACGGCGCCCGCCAGGACAAGGACGGTTATTTCTGGATCGTGGGCCGCATTGACGACGTATTGAACGTGGCCGGGCATCGCATCGGCACGGCGGAAGTCGAGAGCGCGATTGTGAGCAACCCGAAGGTCGCGGAGGCGGCGGTGGTGGGGCGGCCAGATGATTTGAAGGGGCAGGCGCTGGTGGCGTTCGTCACGCTCAAGAGTGGCGTGAAGGCCGACCCGGGTTTGCGCGATGAAATTCGCAACCATGTCGCGAAGGAAATCGGCCCCGTGGCCAAGCCCGACGATATTCGCTTCGCCGAAATGCTGCCCAAAACGCGTTCGGGAAAAATCATGCGGCGATTATTGAAACAAGTCGCCGCCGGCGGTGAAATAAAAGGTGACACAACAACATTGGAAGACTTGAGCGTGCTTGCCAAGCTGGGTCAAACCGAAGAATAATGGAGATTGCATGAGACGTATAGCTGTTTGGATGGTAGTGGCGATCGGGTTTTTACTTGGTCGGGAAACGTTTGCGGCAACGCAGTTGATTACCAACGGAGGATTTGAGGGTGTATCCAGCGCGCCATGGCAGCCGGGGCTGGCCCTTTCCACAATTCCGATCGTCAATATCCCAACCAACGCGAACACGGGAAATAATTATCTTAATTTGGGAAATGTCGGCGGCATCGTCAGCGAACGGGTCTTTCAGACCGTGACGATCCCCACCAATACGTTGCTCGCTCAATACACTTTTTTTTGGGCCTCCACTTCTTCCGATCCCGCCAACACGGTCGCGTTCACGCCCTATATTCTCAACACGAATCAAGTGGTCTTGATCAATCCGGGGACGGCCTTTAATGGAAACAGCGCCTACCAGCAGGCGTCTCTGAATCTGACCGGCCTGGCCGGTCAGACCGTGGAAATTGCCTATCAAGTGGACGCGTTGAATGCGGGCATCGGTGTTCAAAGCTCCTTCCGGATTGATGATGTCAGCCTGCTGGTCTTCACGGCAGACGATATTCCCGCCAATGATAATTTCACCAATGCCATCGTGCTGACGACATCGACGAATATCAGTGTGCTCTCGACCAATATTCTCGCCACCAAGGAACCCGGCGAACCGAAGCATGCCGGAAACAACGGCGGACATTCCGTCTGGTGGAAATGGACGGCTCCCGGCAACGGCGTCGTGACCATTAATACCATCAACAGCACCTTCAACACCCTGCTGGGCGTGTATACCGGCGGTTCCGTCAGCAATCTCACGCAGGTCGCGGCTAATGATGATAATTCGAGCCGGGGCGACGGCTCAAGCCAGGTGCACATCTCGGTGCTGGCCGGGACGGAATATGAGATTGCCGTGGACGGAAAAAACAGCGCGACCGGCGTCATTCAACTCAATCTGTCTTTCTCGCCGGACATCAAAGCGCCGACGGTCTCGATTACATCGCCCAAATCGGGCGCGAAGCTCACCAATTCGACGGTCAACATCCAAGGCAAGGCGAGCGATAATCTTAACGTCGCTCTGGTGCAGTTCCGATTGGAAAATGCGCAGGGCACGAACGATTACCAGAATGCCACCGGAACCAATAGCTGGACCGGCACGGTGACCGGTTTGATTCCGGGGCCGAACACCATTCGGGTGCGCGCAGTGGATATCAGCGGCAACGAATCCACGGCCAGCAGCACGGTCACATATGTGGTCGTCAGCCCGATCAGCGTGACCAGCACCGGCACCGGGACATTCTCACCCAATTTGAATGGCCAATTGCTGGATGTGGGCGCGACGTACAAGATCACCGCCAAACCGGGCGCCGGCCAGGTGTTCGCGAATTGGACGGGCACCATCACCAACACGAGCGCGGCGCTCACTTTCATCATGCAGAGCAATATGGTCCTGCAGGCGAACTTTGTGCCGAACCCGTTCACTCCAGTCGTCGGTGCCTACCAGGGCTTGTTTTATGATACTAATAGTCCCGAGCACCAAAGCTCCGGATTCTTCAGTGCGACCGTCGCCAGCTCCGGTTCGTTCAGCGCTAAAATGTTGCTGGCGGGCAAGAGCGTTTCGCTGTCCGGCCAATTCTCCGCCGCCGGATTTGCATCCAATAACATCATTATTAAAGGTGCGGCCCCGGTTTCGGTGCAACTTCAACTGGATTTGCAGGGTGGAGGCATTAGCGGCGTTCTCAGCAATGGCCTTTGGACCGCGCAATTGTTCGCCGATCGGCCCGCTTCCAGCCCGGTGGCGCAAGTCGGCAAGTACACGCTGCTGATTCCCGGTGCTGACAACGGAGTCGGACACCCGGGCGGCGATAGCTACGGGACCGTGACCGTGAGCACCAAGGCGGGGATAACGTTCGCCGGCGTCCTGGCAGATGGCACCAAGGTCTCGCAAAAGGCGAATGTGCTGGCGAATGGCCAATGGCCGTTTTACGTCTCGCTCTATTCCGGCAATGGCTCGATTTTCGGCTGGCTGACTTTCAGCAACGGAGTGAGCAGTGATATCACCGGCAGGGTGGATTGGTTCAAGCTCTCGCAGGCGTCCGCGAAATTTTATCCCGCCGGATTCACCAATGAGACCGACAATACCGCCGGGTCCTCGTATGTGTTCACGAAGGGCACGCCAGTCCTCAATTTTCCCGGCGGCGGCCCATTCACTCTGTCGAACGGAAACCTCGCCAACAGTTTCACCTCTCAAATCGCGCTCGATTCCGCGAGCAAAGTGACCAGCACCAATTCCACGTTGAAAATGACGATCACGACTACCAGCGGCCTGTTCAAAGGCAGCATCGCGAACCCGGAAGGCGGCAAAGCGATTACGTTCAACGGCGTCGTGTTGCAGAAGCAGAATTTCGGCGGCGGATTTTTCCTCGGCACCAGCCAGAGCGGTCGTGTGTTCTTCGGGCCGTAGGCCGTTAAATCGGACTTATGAAAACCGTGGCTTGTTTTCTTGCGACGTGGGTCACAGCGACCACCCTGTTGATGTGGCTGGCCATGAGGCACGACACTCAAGAGCTGGATTTCGGCGGGGCCCGGATCACGCTGACGCAACATGCCCATATGAACCACGAATTCTGGCACAGCCTGTGGGTGGCCGGCGTTTATAGTTTGATCAATACCTTCGTGGTGCGCTTCTGGCAGATGCAGGTCGAGTTGCGGAAGAAGGGTTGAGGGAATTTCAAAATAGCGCAGACGCGGACGTGTGTCCGCGCTGATGGATGGTAACCACCGTGTTGAGGGAAATCGCGCCGACTGACGTCGGCGGCTACGAAAACGTTACGCCCCCCAAATCTTTTTCACGTGCGCGATACCGCGCTTCGCGTCTTCCAATGTCATGGAAGGGCTGAATTCAAACACTTTGATGTGCTCTGGTTTGACTGACGGTTTCAACGCGGCGAAATCGATCATTCCCGTGCCCGGCGGGCAATGATCCTTGCCCGGAAATTGCACGTCGTGAATGTGAAAGCCCGCCAACCGGTCGCTTCGCGATTCCAAATGCGCGCGGTGATTAATGAATCCCAGGTTTTCCTTGATCTGCGCGTGCCCGGTGTCGTGCCAGTAAACGAGACTGGCGCTCGGGATTTCCTTGAACAAGGAATCGTAGTCGTTTTCGATCGGTAATTCCTCGAGGGATTGCCGGTTTTCCACGCCGAGTTTGATGCCTCGCGATTCGGCTTCCAGCGCGAGTTTCTTTAACGACTCAATCGTGCGCGCCCAAAAATCTTTTTTCTTCTTGTTACGCTTTTCCACGAGTTCTTCGCTGAGCTTTTTGTATTTCGGCGATTCCTTCCCACCGGCGGCCAGCATTTCCAGCAGTTTATCCGTGTAGCCTTTCATTTCGATGCTGCCAACGTGCAGCACGACGAGCGGCGCTTTCACACGCACGGCGAAATCGAGCGTTTTGAGCGTGTGCTTGTGCGCAAGCTCGCGTTCGCGAGGGCGTTCGTCGGAATACTGGTAAAGATTCGGCGCGGAATGATTCACGCCCATCGGCAGGGGGCAGAAATTGTGCAGGGTGGAAATGCGCATCTCGCCGGCGTCCACTGCCTCGAGAATTCCCGGCATCAAGCTGATGCGGGTGCCGTGGCTCAACTCCGCGTATTCGAATCCAAGGTCTCGTATCTCGCGCAACATCGCGCGCCCATCCTGGTGCCGATGGGAATTCCAACAGGTGGAAAAGGAGAACATGGGGCGGTGAGAACCGTTAAATGAGTTGGTTAAATGGGGGAAGACGTTCGTTACTGATTTAACCGGTTTAACTCATTCAACTTATTTAACCATTTAACGGATTTGGCCCCTTCAACGGACAAAAAGGCCGGCGCAGGAATACCCGCGCCGGCCGTTGATAAACAATCACTGGTCCGCATAGCGGGCGGACAACATGGCGGAGAACCGCGCCACTTTTTCCTTGCGGCGACGACGCGCGCTCGGTTTTTCAAAGCGCCGCTTGTCGCGCACGGCTTGGAGCGTGCCTTCACGGTCGATTTTCTTTTTCAATCGCCGCAGGGCTTTGTCCACAGCCTCGCCTTTTTTTAACTTAATTTCTGTCAAAACTATTCACTTCCTCTCCAGAAGACCCGGGCCGGGGGCCTTTATGGCCGCCGCCCTTTTGAGTCAGGGTGTTAGAGGGTATTTTTGCGCAAAAAAAAGTCAACGGGCAAAAAAGGCCTTTTGCTCCAAAGCGGCTTGCAATTGGAACTTATTCCAGCATCGTTTGGTCATGGAATTACCCGGGCAGCCCGTGACCCTCACGGTCGAACAGATAGCCGAGCTTAATAAAAAGCTGGGCACCCTCCGTCACGACATCAACAATAACCTCGCACTCATTATGGCCGGTTTGGAAGTCATCCAATACAAACCCCATCTCGCCGAACGCATGATGGCGACGGTGACCGAGCAGCCGCCCAAAATCGCGGAGTCCCTGGGAAAATTTTCCGCCGAGTTTGAGAAAGTGCTCGGACTTAAGCAGTAAGCCCGTGGTTGCCTGTAACTTCCGCTGTTGCGTCCCGTCTGAATAAAACTGTATGAGACGAATTCTTTTCACCTGCGGCTTTCTTGCCTGCGCCTGGACCTCCACTCTGCGCGCTCAATCCGCCAATGGGGCGAATGTCCAGCGGCCGCCGGCTTCTACCGGCGTGAGTGCCGCGCAAAACCCGGCGGTGGGCGGTGTTTCTCTCGGCGGCCCGGGCGGGGTGTTGAACGAGGAGCAACGGGCATCGTACCAGGCTGCGTTAAGGGCGGCACATGGGGAAGTTATGGAATTGGACGCCAAATTGCGCCTCGCGCGCCAGGAGGTCCTGAACACGTCGCTCACGGGGAAATTCGACGAGAATGCCGTCCGCGAGAAAGCCTTTGCGGCGGCGCGGATAGAAGCGGAGTTGGCGGTGATTCGCGCGAGGGCGTTTTCCCAGGTGCAGCCTCCGCTATCGGCTGAACAAATCGAAAAGATCAAAAACAATCAACCCGGCCAGGCGCGGACGGTGGAACGTCTTCAACGCCTTGAAGCGCCCGCCGGCACCAATCAAGACCAGAACGGCCTGCCTCCGAAGCACTGATTTGCGCCCGGATTAAAAGTTGCGCGGAAGCCTCAGAACGGGAATACTCGATTCATTCTATGGATAAGTTCATCAGTATTTGCGCGATGCCGATCGGTCTTTTGATTTGTTTTGGACCGGCGTTAATCTTCTGGGTGATCGCCGAATCAAAAAATTCGGACGAGGCGAAGAAATAGGAGCGCAGACTTCAGTCCGCGTGTTTCCTCCACCGTACGGACCACCCGCGGAATGAATTCCGCATTCCCGAAAACTGCGGCGCTCATTCCGACGCTTCAGGATCGCTACCTGTCTTTCCTTTGCCGCTTGCAGGTGAGAGAGCTTTCTGTTTATTTCCCGGCAACCTAATCGCCCATGTGTTGCCTCGCGCTTGCGGACACCTCCATCCTTCGACCATTCGCCATTCTCGGTATCTGCGTTGCCACGCTCATTGTGCTCATCAGCGTGCTGCGGGCGCATGCGTTTCTCGCGTTGATCCTGGCCGCGGTGCTCGCCGGAATGCTCGCGCCCATCGGCAGTCTTCCGGGTGAACCGCAGGCGAGCCATTGGGTGCAGGCGGTTGAAGACACCACCACGGAATTCGGGGTTGTCGCGGGGAAAATCGGCGTCGTCATCGCGCTCGCGTCCATCATCGGCATGTGCGTGATGGAAAGCGGCGCGGCGGACAAAATCGTGCGCCGCTTCCTGGCGGTGTTTGGCGAGGAACGCGCAGGGTTGGCCATTGTCGTCGCGGGATTTTTGCTCGGACTGCCGATTTTCTTCGACACGTTTTTCATGCTGCTCATTCCCATCGCGCGGGCGCTGGCGTTGCGCACGGGAAAAAATTACACGCTCTACATGCTGGCGATCTGTTGTGCGGGCGCGGTCACGCATTCACAGGTTGCGCCGCATCCCGGCCCGATCGCGATGGCGGAAATTCTCAAGGTGGATTTAGGCTGGTCGATCATCGTGGGGGCGTTGGTTTCAATTTTGCCGGTGGCGCTGGGCTGGCAATTCGCGAAATGGCTGAACCGCCGGACGAATGTTCCGCTGCGCGAAACGCCCGGGACGCCGTTGGCCGACTTGGAGCGCATCATGAACAAACCGGAAAGCTCCCTTCCGTCTTTTGCCGCCTCCATTCTGCCCGTGTTGCTGCCGATATTTTTAATTTCCGCCGCTTCGTTCCTGGGCGCATTCGGCGGTTCGATGCGCGCGACGCCATTTTTCAAAACAATTGAATTCATCGGCAATCGAAATATCGCGCTGCTGATCGGCGCGGTCCTCTCAATGGTCGTCCTGGTGCGCCAACGCCGATTGACGCTCGCGGCATTGGGCGGGCTGATCGGGCCCGCGTTGGAGCTTGCCGGCGCAATGATCTTGATCACCAGCGCGGGCGGCGCGTTTGGCGGGATGCTCCGAAATGCCGGCGTTGGCGACGCCATCCGCACCGCCGCCAGCGGCCACAATATCAACCTCGTGCTGCTCGCGTGGACGGTGGCGGTGGTGCTGAAATTCGCGCAGGGATCCGCCACGGTGTCGGTGCTCACGACGGCGGCGATGATGGTGGGAATGATCCAGGGCGCAGACCTGCCGTATCATCCGATGTATATTTTTGTGGCGATAGGTTTTGGCGCGCTCGGAATTTCGTGGATGAACGACAGCGGTTTTTGGGTCATCGGCCGGTTGAGCGGCATGAACGAACGCGAAACGTTGCGCACCTGGACGGCGGTGGCGTTTTTCATGTGCACGATGGGATTGATCGAGACCTTGATTCTGTCGACGGTGCTGCCGTTTAAATTACCCCGGTAGCAGCCGACGTAAGGAGGCTCTAATTTTCATATCGACAAGATCAGAGCCTCCTTACGTCGGCTGCTACGAGGTCAAAGGAAACTTCACCGCTTTCCTCTCCTTGGTCGCCTGGTAAATGGCCGTGAATAATTCCACCGTGCGACGGCCATCCTCGCCGGTGATGGAGGGCGGGCGTTTCTCGATGATGGCGCGAAGAAAATCCTGGATTTGCAGGCGATGGAAATGTTCCATCGGATTTACCGAGTTGAACAAGCGCGCGTCTTCTTCCTTCCACTGCGGCAGAAATTTTTCCTCGCCGCGAATGGTCCAGATGTCGTTGAACGGCGCTTCGGTGATGGCCGACACGCCGGGCACAAACATCGCACCGCCGTCCGTTTGCACGCCCACGGAAGCGCCGTTCGCGCCGTGCACGGAAACGCGCGCGTTGATGGCGGGATTTTGACTGTTGCTCACCACGATATTTCCGAGCGCGCCGCTTTTGAATCGCACAACCGCCACGGCAGTGTCCTCCACTTCGATGTAAGGGTGATTCACGTTCGCCCAGTAGCCGAAGACCTCGTCGATCTCGCCAAGATACCAGATCAGCATGTCGAGTTGATGCGGCGATTGGTTCACCAGCACACCTCCCCCTTCATGTTTCCAACTGCCGCGCCAGGGATCGCTCTTGTAATACGCCTCGTCGCGCCAGCCAAAAATCGTGGCGGTGCCAAGAACGGGCTGGCCGATTTTGCCGTCATCAATCGCGCGGCGGATGCGCTGGCAGGGCGGATAAAATCGGCGCTGGCAGATGGTGCTGAGGATTGTCTTGTTCGCGCGCGCGGCGGCGAGCATGGCGTCGCAATCCGCCAACGACGACGCGAGCGGTTTTTCGACGAGAGAATGGACTCCCGCCTGTGCCGCGGCAATGACGGGCGCAGCGTGCTCAGGATGCGGCGTGCAGATGCAAATCGCTTCGGCACCGCTTTTCGCGAGCATTTCCTGCATGTCGGTGAAGGCAGCGACGCGATATTTTTCCGCGAAAGCGTTCGCTTTTTCAGCCGTGCGCCCACACACCGCGACAAATTCCGATTCCGGCAGGCTCCGCAAAGCGGCCGCGTGCAGATGACCGACTTTTCCGCAACCGACTAAAGCTGTTTTGAGTTTTGACATGGGGAATTAACGCAAAGGCGCGAAGAAGCAAAGGCGCAAAGAAGAATCAAGGGTGAAAAAAGCGCGATAGCGTTTCGAAGTGCGGCAGCCCTCTGCCGCTTTGTAGGATATAGCAAAGGGAGGCATCGAAAAAGCGCCAGAGGGCTGGCGCAGTCCAAAACCTGTCGGAGAAATTGTCCGCCTCGTTGGTTCATGGTTTCAACAACACTTTCATCAAGCCTTTTTCGCCTGCGTAAAGGCGCTCGAACCATTGCGCGCCTTCCTCGAGCGGCGGCGTGGCGCTGATAAAATCAGTCACATTGACTTTGCCGCTGGCGATGAGGTCCAGGCACGCGGGATATTCGCCGGCGGAAGCGCAGGTGCCGATCAGTGTGAGTTCGCGCGTGACGACGGCTTGCAACGGCAGATCAACCTGCGGTTTGAGATTTCCCACGAGCGTGATGCTGCCGCCTTTGCGGACGGATTCGACGGCCGTTTTGACCGTGGCCGGCAGACCGACCACTTCGAACGCCGCGTCCACGCCGCGCCCGCTCGTGAGCAAACGAATTTTTCCCTGCAAATCAGTTTCCGCGGCTGGAAGAATGTGCGTGGCGCCGAATTGCTGTGCGAGCTTGAGTTTTCCTTCGTCCAAATCAATCGCGATGATTTGCCCGCAACCTCGCGCGCGCAGGACTTGCACGATGAGCAGGCCAATCATGCCAGTGCCGACCACTGCGACCGCGGCGTTCAACGAGAGGGGCGTCCGCTCGACGGCATGAACCGCGACCGAAACAGCTTCGACCATGGCCGCCTGCTCGAAGCTCAGATTATCAGGCAGGCGATAAAGAATGAGTTGCGGCACGGCCACGTACTCCGCGAAGGCGCCGTGGCGGCGATATTCGCCGCAGGAAACACCGAGCACGCGACGGTTCTCGCACAAATTGATTTCGCCGCGACGGCAGTACCAGCATTCGCCACACGAAACGGTGGAGTCGAACGTGACGCGGTCGCCTTTTTTCCAACCGGTTACCAACCCGCCGGTTGCGGCGATGACTCCGGCGGCCTCGTGTCCCATGACGATGGGAGGAATGCGGCGGCCGGAACTTCCATCCATGCCGTGCACATCGCTGCCGCAAATGCCGCAGGCGCGCACGCGAACGAGCACCTCATCGGGCTGCAACTTCGGCACGGGAAAATCCTCGATGACGAACTGCTTATATTCTTTGAGGACGAGAGCCTTCATGGGTGGAAAAATACAATTAGTTCACGTGCACGGCCATATTCAACAACGGGCGGCTGGAAAGCCGCCCGAACCCGCAGACTAGAATGTCTGCGCTACGTAGCGCGGGCTTTCCAGTCCCGCCCTGACGGATTCCGAGGACTTCCCAGCCCCCAGTTCATCCGCATGCGACTCTTACGCGCCAAATTTATCGAACATCTTCGCGTTCGCCTGCATGAGGCGGATGAGATATTTAGCCTCGAACACGCCCAGCGAGCCGAGGTTCGCACCGGTTTCAGTGAAGCGCTCCAGCTTGTCTGATCCGCTCAATGCGGAATTCAACAACACGGGCTGCGGATGCCACGAATGACCGTGAGCCGCGCACGGCGTGGAGTGGTCGCCGGTAATGGCGAGCACGTCCGGTTTTTTGCGCAACAAGATCGGCAGCGCGGCATCAAAATCCTCAATCGCCTTTCTCTTCGCGGCGCAGTTGCCGTCTTCACCCGCTTTGTCGGTGTATTTGTAGTGGATGAAAAAGAAATCGAAATTGTCGTATTCGGCAAGGTAACGCTCGAACTGTTCCGAGATGGTTTGCGGGCCTTCGATTTTTTTCATGCCCACAAGTTGCGAGAGGCCTTTGTACATCGGATACACGGCAATCGCGGCGGGCTTGAGTTTATACCGGTCTTCGAACAGCGGAATGTCCGGCTGATGGGCAATGCCGCGCATGAGAAACCCGTTGGCCGGTTTTTCCTTCGCAATAATCGGCAGCGCCTGCTTGTAAAAATCAGCGATGAGCGCCGCCATCTTTTTTTGTTTGGGATTTTCCAGGTCGCGCGGCTTGACGATGGGAACGGCGAAACCTTCGCGATTGGGATCGGCATCGGTCAACGGACCTTCCAGGTCCTTGCCGCGAAACACGACGACGAAGCGGTGTTCCTTGCCGGCCTTGATGATGACCTCGGTGTCGCCGATCTTTTTGATTTTTGCGGAGAGCATGGCGCAGAGTTTCTCACACGTCTCGGTCGGGATACGTCCGGCGCGGCGATCCGTGACGATTCCCTTCGCATCGATCGTGGCAAAGTTTGCGCGGGCACAGACATCGCCGGGTTTCAATTCCACACCGAGGCCGAGCGCTTCGATGACGCCGCGGCCCACTTGAAATTCGAGCGGATCGTAGCCGAAGAGTCCCAGGTGACCCGGGCCGCTGCCCGGCGTGATGCCGGGCGCGACGGGAATCATGCGTCCCTGCGCGGAATCCTTGGCGAGCGCATCGAGGTTCGGCGTTTTGGCGGCTTCGAGTGGTGTGAGGTAATTTTGTTCACGCGTCGCGATATCACCGAGCCCATCGAGAACGATGAGCACGACTTTCGCGTTCATTTTCAGCGTCAGTTCAGAATAGAGAGCGTCCAGGTTCATTTTCAGTTTCCAATGTTGGTTCACGCGCGCGGCGGCGCGATGCCGCTACACGTTAGCCTAAGTTTGCGAAGAAGCGAGCGGGGGCGCAATGGGAATTGCGATTCCGCCGCGCCGGAAGTTCCAATTTGCCGTGCGCCCGGAGTTTGCTATGTTTTCACCGCAGATGAGCATTGAAACACCATCATCTGGCGAAGGGATTTCTGGGAGACTCCTCTTCCGCCGATTACCCCTGAGCCTCGCAATTGCCGTCATGGCGCTGGGCACACTGGTTATCATCGGCTGGTTCGCGCATTGGACGACGGTGATCCAAGTGCTGCCAAGCCTTCCGCCCATGAAGTTCAACACGGCGTTGTGTCTGACCTGTTGCGGCGCGAGCCTGATGTTTCTGTATTTTGAGCGAAGACTTTTTGTGCTGTGTTCAGCGGCGGTTCCAGCAGCGATCAGCCTGTTGACATGGTTGGAATATCTCACCGGTGAACATCTCGGAATCGACCAATTATTGATCAAGGACTACGTCCGCACGGCCACGGCATTTCCGGGGCGCATGTCTCCCCTGGCGGCAACATGTTTTCTGCTGCTGAGCATCGCATTGATACTGGCCAGCCGGGAATGGCGCAAAAACCAGGCCCTCACCGCGGCGGGGTTGCTGTCGTGTATTGTCGGCGTCATCGCGACTGTGGGATTGTTTGGATATTTAATGGGCATCGAAGCCGCGTATGGTTGGGGCGCCTATACGCGGATGGCGTTGCACACGGCAATTTGCTTTCTGGCACTCAGCACCGGGCTGCTTGCGTGGAGCTATGAGGCCGCGAAAAAAACCGGTTTTAATTTCCTTCGCTGGCTGCCGGTCACGGGTTCACTCACGCTCATGATAATGATCGCGTTCGTTTCGGTCATCAGTTTTGCGCAGTTGAAAATCGCTCTCGGCTGGCGAAAACACAGTTACGAGGTACTGACGACGGCCCAAACGTTTCTGGCCGATCTCTTTTCCTCCCAGCGCGGAATGCGCAACTTCGTGCTGACCAGCCAACCGGTCGCGCGTGATGCCTACGAATCCGGGATTTCCAACGCTCCCGCGCATCTCGCGGAACTCGTCACGCTGACTCGCGATAATCCGAGCCAACAATCCCGTTTGAAGACCCTCAAGACCGACCTCGACGAATTGTCAGGCTACTCGAAGGAGCTGATTGAAATCCGAAACACGGCCGGACTCGAAACGGCAATACAAACGGAGGCGAACGGCCAGGGCTTCGAAGTTATCAACCGAACGGTCCGCGATCTGCAGCTGTTCACCGACGAAGAAAAGAAATTGTCGGAAGAACGAAACACCTCCGCCGAGGCGAATTTTAGAAACACTGCGGTGCTGCTGGTATTTGGCAGCGTGCTGGCGGCGGGGTTGCTCGTGTTTGCGAACTGGATGGTAAACCGCGAAATGCGCCGCCGCCGCCGCGCCGAACAAATGCAGGCGCGGCTCGCGATGGAACTGAAAGGCCTGATCGAATCCTCGGGAGAAGGAATTTACGGCATCGATGTCCGAGGCTGCTGCACCTTCATCAACGCGGCCGGTGCGCGGGCGATCGGTTACGATCTTTATGAAGTTCTTGGCAAAAACATGCACGATTTGACACATCATTCCCGGGCTGATGGTTCGCGTTATCCAGTCGAGGAATGCCCCATTTTCCTCTCCTTCAAGTCCGACCTGAGTTGCCGCGTGGACTCGGAAGTGTTTTGGCGCAAGGACGGCTCGTCTTTCATGGTTGAATACACGTCTTTTCCCATTGTGGAAGAAAGTGTCATCAAGGGGGCGGTGGTTACCTTTGCGGACATCAGTGAACGACGGCGTCATGAAACTGAACGGGAAAATTTGATCGCGGAACTGCAACAAGCCCTGGTCGAAGTGAAAACGCTGTCCGGACTCATTCCTATTTGCGGCTGGTGCAAAAAGGTCCGTTCCGATACAGGATTTTGGCAGAATGTGGAACAATACATACGGTCACGGACGGATGCGACCTTCTCCCATGGCATCTGCCCGGATTGCGCGGATAAATTCAAGGTGGATGTCGCGCGCGTCAACACGCCAAAGCTCGGATCTTAATCCGGAGAATGTTTCTCAATGAGTTCCCTTTCATTGCACGAATTGCATCACAGCCTCGCCGCGCAATTCCGACAAATCGGCCAAACCGAAGTGGTGGCCAGCTATGGCGATGTCCGCGCTGAGCACGCGGCGTTGCGCGAGACGGCGGGCGTGCTTGACCTGAGCTTTCGCAGCCGCATTTGCCTGACCGGCGCGGACCGCGTGCGTTTTCTGCACGGCCAGGTGACCAACGACATCAAACGCTTGCGCGCCGGTGAAGGCTGTTATGCCGCGGTCGTTACGGCCAAGGGCAAAATGGAGAGCGACCTGAATATCTACGCGCTGCAGGATGAATTGTTGCTGGATTTTGAGCCGGGGTTGACGGTGGCAATCTCGCAACGATTGGAGAGATATATCGTCGCTGATGACGTCCAGGTGGTGGACGTGGCGCCGCATTACGGGCTTTTGAGCGTGCAAGGACCGGAGGCCGCAACCGTGGTGGAGGCGTTGAAAATTTTCGGCGAATTGCCGGCAAAACCTTTTCAATCAGTGAAAATTTCCGATGAGACGCTCGGCGAGATTTATTTGGTGAATCAACCGCGGTTGGTTGGCAACGGCATGAACGGTTTTGATTTATTTGTTCCCATCGGCTCGCTCGGCGCTGTGGCGGACAAATTGATCGCGGCGGCGAAATTGGCGGATGGACGCGCGTGCGGATGGGATGCTTTCGAAATGGCGCGCATCGAAGCGGGTGTGCCGCGCTTCGGCGCGGACATGGATGAAAGCAATATTCCGCTCGAATGCGGGATTGAGGCGCGCGCGGTGAGCTACAACAAGGGCTGCTATATCGGCCAGGAAGTCATCAATCGCATTCACAGCATCGGGCACGTGAACAAGGAATTGCGCGGCTTGCGGCTGGCAGATGATTCAAGCGCTTTGCCCGCGAAAGGGGACAAACTATTTCATGACGGCAAGGAGGTTGGCTACGTGACGAGTGCCCTCAAATCGGAGGCGCTTGACGCGAACATCGCGCTGGGATACGTGCGGCGCGAGGCGAATGCGGCGGGAACGGAACTTATTTTACGATCTGCCAGTGGCGAGACGAAGGTGTTAATTGTGGAATTACCATTTTTGAAATAATGCCGCCGCGGATTATCTTCCTGCATGTCCTGGAAAGTCCTCATCACAGCGCGCGGCGTCCAATCGGCGGGCGAGCAGGCGCTGAATCTTTTGCGAACGGCGGGTTGTGAAATTATTTTCCCTCCCAAATTCGGACCGCTCAAGGCCGATGAGCTGACCAGCGCGCTGCCCGGCATGGATGCCGTGCTGGCCAGCCTGGATGAATATTCCGCACCGTTGATGCCTTCCTCCGCTGCCGGGAAATTGAAAATCATCGCCCGTTGGGGTGTGGGTTACGATTCGGTGGATGTGGCAGCGGCGACGCAGAGCGGAATCGTCGTCACCTACACGCCGGGTTTGCTGGATGATGCGGTCGCGGATTACACGTTTGCATTGTTGCTCTCCCTGGCGCGCCATACGCACGAGGCACAGACGGCCATGCAACGGGGCGAGTGGAAACCTGTTTGGGGCGACGACGTGGGCGGCAAAACGTTGGGAATTATCGGTCTCGGACGCATCGGGAAAGCGGTCGCGCGGCGGGCAGCCGGATTCGGCATGCGCATATTGGCGCACACCACTCATCCTTCACTGGAAAGCCAGGGAATAGAATTTGTCCCGCTGGAACGCTTGCTGACGGAAAGCGATTTCGTTTCCCTGCACGCGGCGCTGACGTCGTCCACTCGCGGGATGATTGGCGAATCGCAATTGCGGCAAATGAAACGCGGCGCGTATCTCATCAATACCGCGCGCGGGGCGTTGGTGGATGAAGCCGCGCTGGTGCAAGCGTTACGCGAGAATCGAATCGCGGGTGCGGCGTTGGATGTCTACTCGACCGAGCCCCTGCCGGCCGAAAGCGCGCTTCGCACCGCGCCGAATCTTCTGCTGATCCCGCATCAATCCTCCTACGCGCGCGGCACGGGCGAGCGCGTGAGTCTGGCGGCGGCGCAAAGCATCGTGGATTTGATGAACGGAAAAAAGCCGCAGAATGTTTTAAATCCGGACGTGTTCGAGAGTCCGCATTTTCGGACGCGCTGGTAATTGTGATTTCAATGACTCTGAGCAATTTGGGCAGTGACAGCGCGGCGGGCTCTTGATAGAAACCCTCACATGGCTTCCAAATTGACAATCGGTTTTCTCGGCGCGGGTAAAATGGCTACGGCGCTGGCCAAAGGATTCATTCGCGCGGGATTGGTAACGCCCAAACAAGTCATCGCCAGTGACGTAAGCGAAGCGGCACGCGCGGCGTTTGCCAAGGAAACCGGCTCAAAAACGGCGGCATCCAACCCGGAAGTCGCGAAATTTGCGGAAGTGCTGATCCTGGCTGTAAAGCCCGACCAGGTCGCGGGCGCGTTGTCAGAAATTCGCGATCATTTTTCGGAAAAGCATTTGCTTGTCTCCATCGCTGCCGGCGTCACGCTCGCAAAACTCGAGGCGGGATTGGGCACGGGCGCACGGGTCATCCGCGTGATGCCGAATACGCCCGCGCTCGTGGGTTCGTCCGCGACAGGATTTGCGCTCGGCAAATCCGCAATGGCGGCAGACGCGGAAATCGCGGCGAAGCTTTTCTCATCGGTCGGCGTGGCGTTCCAGGTGAAGGAATCACTGCTCGACGCCGTCACCGGCCTGAGTGGCAGCGGGCCGGCGTATGTTTATTTGTTCATCGAGAGCCTGAGCGATGGCGGTGTGGCTGCCGGTTTGCCGCGCGACGTGGCCACGAAATTGGCTGCGCAAACGGTACTGGGTGCGGCTAAAATGGTTTTGGAAACCGGCCAGCATCCCGGCGCGCTCAAAGACATGGTCACGAGCCCCGGCGGCACCACGATCGAAGGTTTGCACGAACTCGAAAAAGGTAAAATGCGCGGAACAGTCATGAGCGCCGTGCGCGCCGCGACGGATAAGTCGAAGAAACTGGGGCAAGGGTAGCGAAGGGCATAAGCTGCCTTCAGCCCCGCCATAATTTCCGATTTCAAACCTCAAATTTGAAATTTCAAACGAGGAATTTCTGTCGGCGACTCTCACAAGAACGTGAGGATGAAGTCAGCGACTTTTAAATTTCAAATTTGAGATTTGAAATTAGCCGATTCTCTGGCGTAATCCGGTGAACAACAAAGGAATTCCATATGACCTACCAGCGCTTCGAAGACTTGCCGGTGTGGCAGGAGGCTGCGAGGCTTTATGAACTTGCTGACGATTTCCTTGAAAACGTTCCACCGCGAATGCGCCACTCCTTTCGTGATCAATTTGAACGCGCGGTCTTATCCGTTTCCAACAACATAGCCGAGGGCTTTGAACGAGGCACAACGAATGAACTGCTGCAATTCATTTATATTGCTCGCGGTTCGGCGGGTGAAGTTCGCTCGATGCTTTGTTTGCTTCTTCGGCGCTCCTGGGCCGGGCATTTGAAATCCATCGCGGAAAACTGCTCGCGGCAATTGCGCGGCTGGGCCAATTCATTGCAAAACTCTGACATCAAGGGCCAGCGACATTTGAACAATCGCGTCCGCGCGTAGGGGGAACAGAAAAGAAAGGCGATTGCGGTTCAAAAGAAGTTGTTGGAGAATTTACCCGAGAACCATCCGTTGCGTCGAAATCGTGATGAGTCTGAAATTTGAAAAATATTAAAATCCGGAATTTCAAATCTCAAATTTGAACTTTTAATTTAAATATGAGTTTCCCGACACCTACTGCACGGCAAGCGCATCTTTTCTGGGCCGCGTTGAGCGCGCTGGCGGTCGGGGTCATCGGTGGACTTTTGTTTTTGTTGATTTGGGGATTGGGTCATGCGCTGGACGTGTTGTCGCCGGTGCTCTGGCCATTGGCAGTGGCGGGAGTCATCGCTTACCTGCTGGATCCGGTCGTGGACTATTTCGAGCGCAAGGGCCTTTCCCGCTCGCGCGCCATCGTCAGCGTGTTCGCGCTCGCGCTGGTCATTGTCCTCGGTGTGCTGGCGAATATTGCTCCCCCAATTGTGCATCAGACCCGGGAGTTTGCCGCCAACGCGCCGAAAATTATTAAAAAAACAGAGGACGCGGTGGAGAAGTGGGCAGAGAACCCGCCCACGTGGGCGCAAAAATGGCTTAAGTCCGAGTCCACCCCGACTGAAACGCCCGCGTCCGAAGGGTCGGTGACAAATGAGCCCTCTTCTCTGAGCGATACCAATGCCCCGGCCACGACCGCGACCGCGAATCATCCGGGGTTAAGTGGAACCGCCCTCGGCGAAAAAGCATTGGATTCGATTACCCAGTGGCTGAAGGACCTGCTGCCCAGGGCGGGCTCCTGGGTCGCGGCGTCGTTTGCGTTAATCGCCGGCCTGGCGCTGGTGCCGATATACGCGTTTTACCTGTTGCTGGAAAAGCGCGGCATCCAGTCCAAGTGGACCAATTATCTTCCGCTGAAAGATTCCACCTTCAAAGACGAACTCGTTTTTATTCTTCAGTCCATCAATGATTACATGATCGCTTTCTTTCGCGGGCAGGTGTTGGTGGCCATCTGCGACGGCATCTTGTACGGGATCGGTTTTCTTCTCATCGGACTGCCTTACGCAATTCTGCTCGGGGCGGCAGCGATTGTCCTCACGATTGTCCCTTTCATTGGCGCGATTATTATTTTCGTCGTCGCCATGATCATTGCGCTGGTCCAGTTCGGCGATTGGAAGCATCCGTTGCTAGTGCTGCTGGTATTCGGAATCGTGCAGACGCTGGAAGGCGTGGTGATTTCACCGCGCATCATGCGGGGTCGCGTCGGTTTGCATCCGCTCACCATCATCGTTGCGGTCATGGCGGGAACCACGCTCCTCGGCGGATTGCTAGGCGGTGTGCTGGCCATTCCGCTCACGGCAGTCTTACGCGTGCTGATGGCGCGCTACGTGTGGAAACGTCCTTTACCCAAAGAAACCTCGTGAGTGTCCCTCCGTCATCTTCTGAACGTGACCCGACCAATCGTTTTTCTTCTCGCGTGGAGAATTACGTGCGTTTTCGGCCCGGCTATCCCAGGGAAATTCTCGGCTTGCTGGAAACAGAATGCGGGCTGGCCAAAAACTCAATCATCGCGGACATCGGTTCCGGCACGGGGAAATTGGCGGAACTGTTCCTCGCGAACGGTTATCGCGTGTACGGTGTAGAGCCGAATCGTGAAATGCGCGAGGCGGGCGACCGATTGCTAAGTGGCTTTCCAAACTTCGGGAGCATTGCGGCAACCGCCGAGGATACAGGCTTCCCCCGCGCCAGCGTTGATTTCGTGACGGCCGGCCAGGCCTTTCATTGGTTTGATCGCGAACGTTGTCGAAAGGAATTCGCGCGCATTTTAAAATCAAGCGGCTGGATTGTGCTCATTTGGAATGATCGGCAGACGGACGCCACTGCATTTCTGGCCGAATACGAAAAACTGCTCAAAACCTACGCCACGGATTACTCCAAGGTGGATCACAAACAAATTGACGATGAGGTGGTGCGGAAATTTTTTGGCCAGGCACCGGCCAAAAAATTATTTCCCAGCAGGCAGGAATTTGATTTTGAAGGCTTGAAAGGCCGCTTGCTTTCCTCCTCCTATGCTCCGGAAAAAGGCCAGCGCGGCCACTCAGAAATGCTTCGCGATCTCGAAACACTCTTCAACAAGCATCAGGAAGGCGGCCATGTCCAATTCCTTTACGACACGGTCGTGTATTACGGGCAATTGGATCATAGAGGCGGCTGAGAGCTTGCCCCAGGTTAAAGATGGCGTTATTTTTTGTCCATGATAGCCGCAGTCGAAATCGAACGGATGAGCCTCCCACAAAAGCTTGAAGCCATGGAACTCATCTGGAAATCCCTGGCTGCGGACGCCGAACGATTGCAGTCGCCACGCTGGCACAAAACCATTCTTGAAAGCCGGTTAGCGAAAGTAGAAGCCGGAAAGGGCAAATTTCTAACTGTGGCGCAGCTCAAGAAGCGGCTGGCGAAACGGTCAAAATGAGAAACGTTTTCGTTCTCGTTGAAGCAGCTGAAGACATCGAGAACGCCAGCGACTTTTACGACGCGCAAGAGCCCGGCATAGGAAGTTACTTTGCTGATTCACTTCTAGCCGACATCGAAAGCCTGGCTCTTTATCACGGAATCCATTTTCGACAGTTTGGCTTTTTCCGAATGCTTGCCCATCGTTTCCCTTTCGGCATCTATTATCGCGAAACAAAAACGGAAACACAGGTGTTCGCGGTATTGGATCTGCGTCGCAATCCAAGTTGGATACGCGAAGAACTAACCAAAAGAAGCCGCTGATATTACCTGCCGATCAAATCCCGCACATCCACCGCTTCCATTCCCGCTGAACGAATCGCCTGCATTCCCAAATCCGTATCCTCGTATCCTCGGCACAATTTTGGGTCCACACCAATGCGACGCGCCGCTTCCAGGAAAATATCAGGCGCGGGTTTTTGGTTCTTCACCATTTCGCTGGTCACGACCGCGTCGAACAACTCACGAATTTTTAGCCGATCGAGCACCATGCCGATGATCCGCTCCGTACCGCCGGACGCGACTGCCATAGGAATTTTTCCGTAATTGGCCCGGGCCACTTCAACGACGACGTGAATGGGTTCCACTTCGGCGAGCATTGGCAGAAACGCTTCTTCTTTTTCGTGCGCGACTGCAATGTGGTCGAGGGCGCGGCCCTGTTCCTGCGCGAGCAATTTCAAAATGTCGCGCGAGGGCACGCCGCCGAACGCGTAAAAACGGTCCTGGGGAAAATGCAGATTATGGCGCTCGGTAATCATCTTCCATGCGCGCCAATGCAGCGGCATGGTGTCGGCCAACGTGCCATCACAATCGAAAACTAAGCCTTTAGGTGTCATTTAAAGTGTCAGTGCCGCAAATTTTTCCTCGAGATCATTCACAATCAACGGCTCGATCAATGGATCAAGGTCGCCTTCGATGAAATTGGCGAGGTTGTAGAGCGTCACATCGATGCGGTGATCGGTGACGCGATTTTGCGGGAAATTGTAGGTGCGGATTTTTTCACTGCGTTCGCCGGTGCCGACCTGTTCCTTGCGCTGCGCGGCGTATTTCGCGTTTTCTTCGGCGATTTTTCTCTCGAGCAATCGCGAGCGCAGGACGGTCATTGCCTTGGCGCGGTTTTTTATCTGCGACCGCTCGTCGGCGATGCGGACGGTCAGGCCGCTGGGCTTGTGCTGAATTTGCACGGCGGAGTCAGTGGTGTTCACGCCCTGCCCACCCTTGCCAGACGCGCGGCAGACGGTGACATCGATGTCGTCCGGCTTGATTTCAACATCCACTTCCTGCGCTTCCGGCAACACGGCAACCGTGATGGTGCTGGTGTGGATGCGCCCCTGCGCCTCGGTGGCGGGAACGCGCTGGACGCGATGCACGCCGCTCTCGTATTTAAGACGCTTGAAAACATCGGCGCCGTTGATTTGAAAAACGATTTCCTTGTAGCCGCCGAGATCGGAGGGGCTGGAATCGAGGTTTTCAATTTTCCAACCGCGCGTTTCGGCGTAGCGCGTATACATCCTATAGAGGTCGGCGGCGAACAGCGCGGATTCCTGGCCGCCTGCGCCGGCGCGGATTTCCACAATCGTATTGCGTGAATCCGTTGGATGCGGGGGGAGGATGCCGAATTGAATCTGTTGCGCGAACCGCTTCTCATCGATCTCGAGGCGCGCGACTTCTTCCTTGGCCATTTGCGCCAATTCAGATTCCGTGGGTTCGGTCTTGAGCAGTGCGCGATTTTCCACCAGGTCCGTGACCGTTTTTTGATAGGACTGACCGGCCGCCACCAACTCCTTGAGCCGGGCGTATTCCTTGGACAATTCCTGCGCGCGCTGCTGGTTGTCGAACGCCTTGGGATCGCTCAAAGCGGTTTCGACCTCGGCGAAGCGACGGGCGAATTTTTCTATGTGTGGTTTTAGATCCATTTGAAAACGTGTTTCGTATTGCGTGTTCCGTGATTTTACATGAACACCGCAAATACAAAATTGACGTCACGGACCACGTAAAAAGACAACGCCCGCAGTCCGATAAAAGGAGGCTGCGGGCGTGGTTTCGAAAAACGCTATTTCTTCTTTTTCTTCGTGGCGAACGCGGCCTGGGCGGCTTGCGTCTTGGCGGCGCGCTGCTGGAACTTATCCACGCGTCCGGCGGTATCCACGAATTTCTGCTGACCGGTGTAAAACGGATGGCACACGTTACAAATGCCGACGATAATGGTCGGCTTGGTGGAGCGGGTCTTGATCACGTTGCCGCAGGCGCAACGGATTTCGGCTTCCACATATTTCGGATGAATGTCTGCTTTCATAAAAGGCCGCACAAAATACCACCGGCGCAGTGGATTACAAGCGGGAAATTTGAGGTTTTTCTCACCATTTCACCAAATATCACCAATTGACGATTTGCGATTTACGAGCGAGGGAGGCAGGAGGGAGCGTTTTGACGTATTCCGCCTTAAAATTGTAAATCGTATATCGCAAATCGTAAATTCCCCCTTATCTTCTCGGCGCGATGATTCGGCTGGTTTTATTCGATATCGATGGGACGCTGGTTCATACCGGCGGCGCAGGCATCAAGGCATTTGCCAAGGTGTTCCAAACGGAATTCGACGCGCACGACGGCTTTGAGAAATTGAAGTTCGCCGGGCGCACGGACGTCAGCCTGGTGCGGGAATTTTTTGTTTATCACAAAGTCGCGCCGACGCCGGAAAACTTTGAACGCTTTTTTGAGCGATACGTTTTCTGGCTGGATTACATTCTCGACCACAGCAAAACCGAGGCGTGCCCGGGCGTTTGGGAATTCATGGGCGCCTTAAAAAGACTGCCGAACCCGCCCTTGATGGGATTACTCACCGGCAACATCCGGCTCGGCGCGGAAATCAAGCTGCGCCATTTCGATTTATGGAAGGAGTTCGAGATGGGCGCGTTCGCCGATGACAATGAAGACCGCGACTTGATCGCCGTTGCCGCGCGCGAACGAGGGCGGCGCATCCTCGGCAAAAGCCTGCGCGATGATGAAATTCTGGTGATCGGCGATACGCCGTTCGATATCCGATGCGGACGCGCGATTAACGCCAAAGTCCTGGCCGTGGCAACCGGCGGCGCAACATTGGATGAACTGAAACGGCACCAACCGGATTGGGCGGTGGAGGATTTACGGCGAGTGGATGTGAGGGAATTGTGAAACCGTTAAGCAGGTTAAATAAGTTACATGGTTAAATAGGCAGGAATGCGTTCAGCCTATTTAACGGTTTAACTCATTTAACTATTTAACCCTTCAATGACACCCGCAGCCGGGCCCGCAACTTCCGCCACTCCGTTTTGGCGATGAACCGGGGACGCCCTCCGCATTCGCTGAGGCGAAGGTGGAGAATTTTTTCTCAAGCTGCGTGGAGCCGCATTGAGGGCATGTGGCACCTTCCCAATTGCTGGAACGGACGAGTATTTCGCTGTCTTTCCCACATTTTTCACAATGAAACTCGTATAACGGCATAAAAGAAAAATAGCGCGGCCCGCGAAAACCTCAAGATGGAAACTCGCCAGCGAGACGCCGGCGCTCCCCGGGCTCACCCCGCCCACGAGTAGCAAATTTCCCCATCCGCCCTCACCAACCATCGAGGATATATTGATGCAACCATCGGCAGGGATTTTGGAGAACCAGGGCTGTCCACTCCAGCCAAGCTGAAGAAACTTATGAAGAAAAAGATAATGAGGTTGGGCATTTTGCCATTGATTACAATTACAGCCGGAAGCGTCCTGCTGAGCGGGTGCGTTTCCCATCATCGCGAGGCGGTCTTTACCACCGAGCCGGTGACAACGACGACGCGCACGGTGGTGGTGACGGAAGAACCGCCGCCGCCGCGGACGGAGATTGAGGGGACTGCGCCGAGCGAAGCGCAAGTATGGACGCCCGGTTATTGGACTAACGTGAATGGCAACTGGGTTTGGATGCCGGGCCATTGGGAACTGCGCCCGCGCGTGAACGCTGTCTGGGTGCCAGGTCACTGGGACAAAAATTCCGACGGCAAAGGCTGGATCTGGACGGCGGGACGTTGGGAATGACGCTGAAAACCGTAGCCGCCGACCTTGGGAGGCTCAGACCGTTTATGCGGGAAAAGTCAGAGCCTCCTTACGTCGGCTGCTACAGAATGAACCACCCGCCTAGACGTTGAACTTGAAGAGCATCACGTCGCCATCCTTAACCACGTATTCCTTGCCTTCCATGCGGTAAAGGCCTTTTTCGCGGGCGGCGCCCACGGAACCGCATTTTAGCAGGTCATCGTAGGCGACGGTTTCGGCCTTGATGAATCCGCGCTCAAAATCCGAGTGGATGACTCCCGCCGCTTTCGGCGCGGTATCGCCAACGTGAATGGTCCACGCGCGCACTTCTTTTTCCCCCGCCGTGAAATACGTGCGCAGGCCGAGCAAATGATAGGTGGCGCGAATAAGCTGCCCGACACCACTCTCCTGCACCCCCAACTCTTTCAAAAAGTCGCGAGCTTCTTCAGCTGAAAGGTCAATCAAATCACTCTCAATCTGCGCGCTGATGACCACCGCTTCGCAGGCGAAATGTTGCTGCGCGAACTCGCGAACTTTTACGACGTAAGGATTCGTATCGGCGCCGGCAAGATCGCCCTCCTTCACGTTGCACGCAAAAATCGTGGGCTTGTCGGTCATCAACCAGAACAGGCGCGACACGGCCTTTTCTTCCGGCGTGAGTTCGAGCGTGATGGCGGGTTTGCCGGTGTTCAAGTGCGGCTCGAGTTTTTTCAGGACCGCCTCTTCAGCGAGCGCGACCTTGTCACCGCGCTTGGCGTCTTTGGCGACTTTATCAAGCCGTTTTTTCACAGCGTCCAAATCCGACAGCACCAATTCCGTTATGATCGTCTCGATATCGCGAATGGGATCGATTGCGCCGGCGACGTGATGAATGTCCGGGTCATCAAAGCAACGGACCACCTGCACGATGGCGTCTACTTCGCGGATGTGACTGAGAAATTTATTGCCGAGCCCTTCGCCTTGCGACGCGCCTTTCACCAGGCCCGCGATGTCCACGAATTCCACGGCGGCGGGAATGATGACGGAGGTCTTTGCGATTTTGGAAAGCGGCTCAAGCCGCGCATCGGGCACGGTGACGATGCCGATGTTGGGGTCGATGGTGCAAAAGGGGTAATTCGCCGCCTCCGCTTTTCGAGTGCGGGTGACAGCGTTAAACAATGTGGATTTGCCGACGTTCGGCAAACCGACGATTCCAGCTCGTAACATAGCAATGACCTCGCGCCGAGAGACGACACGAGTCCGGTAAACTGCGCGGTCTGCGCGGACAAAACAAGCGATAAAATGAGCGCACACTTCGCCCGACCCTCCGAGTCTGCGCGGCAAAATTCGTTTGCAAACGATTTAGGTTGCGCTAAAGCTTTGGCCGCAAGAACTATAATAATTATCATGAAGGCATTTCTATCATCTCTAGGGAAAGGTTTCGCGTGGGGTCTGGGTGCTGTTGTTTTGCTGATGGCCGGATGCGCCACAACGGACCAGAACGGGACAACCGGACAAGCGCCTGGTTTCGCCACTCACTACCGATCGACCGATGGGCGGCACGTAGATATCGGCCCAAGCACGCCGGGAAACGATGGATTGGTGTTCAAGGAGCCGCACATGGACCGGTGCTGACTGGCGACGAATTTCAACTTCAACGGATACGACGTGCTTTATATCGAGCCGACATTGTCCACGGCCAAATTCCATGACGACGAAGTGACGCCCCACGAATTGGCGAAACAAGCCATTGTGCTGGAATCACGGCGAGAGTTGGAATCGCGCGGGATGTTTCCGAAAGTTGTCACGACCGAGGCGGAGGTTCCGTCGGGTGCGCACGTGTTAAAGCTGGAAAACACGATCGTGGAGTACAAGAAGGGTGGCGGCGCGGCGCGGTATTGGGCGGGACTTTACGGCGCGGGCCAGCCGGTTGTGCGGGTACTGGGCAAAATGACGGATGGCGACAAAACGGTGTTTGAGTACGACATGCGGCGGAGCGGAGTGTCAGGTTCATCGCGTGTCTTCGGCGGCTACATGAAGGACACGGACATTCAACTTGGCGACATTCGCAGCCTGACGCTGGATTTGGGAGATTTCATTTCCGCCATTGCCGGGAAGTTTCCAGTGGAGAAGTAAATTAGAGCATCTCCATCAATCTAGCTTTCAATTTTTCGACGCAAGGGCCGCCAATCGGCGGCCTTGCTTTTTAGAGAGAAGGTTTTTTGCGGGCAGGAACGCCGCGCTCCAGCGCCATCAACTCTCGATGGCTTCACGGATCGTTTTTTTGAATTTCTCGACGCCTTCATCAAAGGCTGCGGAAATCGGCAACACCGGCGTTTTGCGCACCTTGCGTTTGAATTTCTTCAAGTTCTCCTCGGCCACGGCCTCGTCCATTTTGTTGGCGACCACCAGGCGCGGTTTGTCCAGCAGCGTGGGATCGTAGAGTTCCAATTCCGCGAGCAGACTTTTGTAATCATCCCAAGGTGCGCGATTGTCCGTGCCCGCCATATCGAGGAGCAGCACGATAAATTTGCAGCGTTCGATATGCCGCAGGAACGAATGGCCCAGGCCCACGTTTTTGTGCGCGCCTTCAATCAGGCCCGGCACGTCGCAAACAGTGAGCCGGAAAAAATCGGAATATTCCACGATGCCGATTTGCGGGTGCAGCGTGGTAAACGGGTAGGGCGCAATTTTCGGGCGTGCCTTGGAAATGGCGGTGAGCAGGGTGGATTTGCCGGCGTTGGGATAGCCGACCAGGCCCACCTCGGCCACGATGCGCAACTCGAAAAGATAATCGCCTTCGCCGCCCGCTTCGCCGGGTTGCGCGAAGCGCGGCGCCTGCCTGACGGAGGTGGCGAAATTGCGATTGCCCAACCCGCCGCGCCCGCCTTTGCACAGGATGAATCGCTGGCCGTTTTGGGTGAGGTCGGCAACCAGTTCTCCCTTTGGATTTTCGCCCGGCAAAGCCGTGCCGGAATCCTCTTTCGATAAATCGATCTCCACCGCCGCGCCGGCGCTGGACTGGCGGATGAGCTGTCGCTTGCTCGTGCTGGTCTGAAACTTTGGCGTCTCCTCTTCCGAATCCTCTGAATCCTCATCGGGCGGAGGTGGAGCGGAAGGCAATTTCCAAATCAGCGTTCCGCACGGCACTTTGACAATGATATCTTTTCCCGCATGGCCGTCCATGCCCTTGCCCAGTCCCATCTGGCCGTCCTGCGCGATGAGTTTCGGCTGGTAATATTGCCCGATAAGATTGTTCAAATCGTGATCGGCTTCGATGATGACATCGCCACCGCGCCCGCCATTGCCGCCGCTGGGGCCGCCCTTGGGGACATATTTTTCACGGGTGAACGCCACGCAGCCTTTGCCGCCATGACCGGCCCGCGCGTAAATTTTTATTTCGTCGATGAACATTCTTAAAGGTAGGAGCCGACGTGAGGAGGCTCTAACTTTCCTTGTGCGTTCTCAGGTCAGAGCCTCGTTACCTCGGCTGCTACAAAATAAAAAAGGCGAGGTCACGCGACCTCGCCGTGAAAGTTTTCCTGAACCTTAGTTCTGGCTCGCGCCGTCGGCCACGACGTTGACGCGGTGACTGCTCTTGTCAAACATGACCTTGCCGTCGGTAAGCGCGAACAGGGTCCAATCACGTCCAGTGCCGACATTTTGACCGGCGACGAATTTCGAACCGCGCTGACGGACGAGGATGCTGCCCGCAGTGACAAACTGACCACCAAATCGTTTCACGCCCAGTCGTTTGCTGACGCTGTCACGCCCGTTCCGGACGCTGCCTTGACCTTTTTTATGTGCCATATACTAAGTTGATGATTGAAAATTGAGAGATGCGAGCCTTTAGGCTTTGATTTCTTTGATTTTGACGATGGTCAGTTCCTGACGATGGCCGATGCTCTTATGATAACCTTTGCGACGTTTCATTTTGAACGTCAGTTTCTTCTCGCCGCGAATGTGCTCGACGACGTCCGCCAGCACGGTGGCGCCGGCCACAGCGGGCGCGCCCACGGTGACTTTGCCGTCGTTATTGACCATTAAAACTCGATCAAAAGTGACAGGCTTACCGGCCTCGATGGTGAGGCGTTCGATTTCCAGCGTGTCGCCGGCGGTGACCCGATATTGTTTGCTTCCAGTTTCTAATACAGCGTACATAAAATCATTCCCCACAAAATGGGTCGGAAATAAGACCAAAATTAGTTTCTGATGTCAACGCCTCATTTTGCTTCAATTTGGGGGCATTGCAACCGGGGATTTTACCCCGAGGAATGTTTTTGCTTCTTCCCCGGTTTTCGATAAAGTGCCGCCATGTCTGAGATTGTTGATTTTCTGAACCGCGGCGCCGCGTCCATTACACCAGCCATCGCGGACAAAGTGGTGCGTACCTTACCGCAATGGAAGCTGGAATTCACCCAGATTTATGAGCCTCTGTTTCCACATCTAAGCGGCCAGCTTGACTTTTTGGCGAACGCCGTAGAGGACTCCATAGAAGGAGCTTACAAAGAATTACCGTTTTACGCGGTGGCCCAGGCCACCTTTGCGCTGCTCTATGCGCACAAGAAGGTGGGAATCATTCCAGACGCGGTGCTGAATCTCGGGCGGGCCGATGACTCCAGTGTGGTCCGGGGAGTTCTCATCCAAAATGAAAAGGCTTTTGCGATTTACGCCGCCACGCAGGACATCGAATGGGGCAAGGTCACCAGCCAACCCTGAGCGGAATTTGCGATTTTCGATTTACGAGCTTACGGGCGTAATCCACGTCGTGGACGTTCTGAGGTCGAACAACTCGTAAATCGTAGATCGTAAATCGCAATTCACCCAAGTAGTTTCCAGACGCGAAGGGTCTCCGCCACTCCCCACGCTTGAGCGTCACAACCGCGCTGGGTATGAGGGGCATCGCCATCGAGAATTTCGGGGATTTGGCCGAGGCAACCTTCGTCCATCAATCGCTCGGCGCTGCCGAGATAAGCCCGCGCGGCTGCCACCGCCTCGGGCGAGAAATCCCATGCGCGCGCCAGGGCTTCGCAAAAAACCGGGAAGGTCCACGTCCAGGCGGTGCCGTTGTGATACGCGGGTTTGCGGCACGTGTCTTCATCGCCTTCGTAACGGGGCCAGTAGGGATTCCGGGGATCATTCAACACGCCGCCGCTATTGGCATAAACCGGCTGCGGCACGGAAACAGGCAACGGCGCCAGCGAACGCAAAGCGCCGGGGACGACGAGGTAACGCATGGCGGCATCAACGCAACGCTTGGCACGTTCGCCTAGGATAAGGCCGAGGCTCACCAGGAAAAGGCCGTTGCTGCGTAAAGCGTCGCTGAGAGTCGCATCACGAGCGATGACTCGCGGACCAGCCGTCAACACGTCGGCATACCAGCCTTTGTCTTCCAGCCAGAAAAGTTTCTCCACGGATCTCAGGGCGCGATCGGCGAGGTCGTTCCATTTTTTTTGCCCGGCGGAATCGCTGATGTTGGCAAGCTGGCGCAAGAGGCGAATCCAAAGCGCCTGGATTTCCACAGGGTAACCCTCGCGTGGAGTCGCGGCGGGATAATTCGTGTCCATCCACGTAAAATGGCTGGGGCTCCAGATGAGCGCGGAATCGCTGTCCATGTGAATGCCATTGGGCGTGCCGCGGATGTAATTCTCGGCAATGCTCTCGAGGACTTGTCGAATCGTGCGACCGCTGGTATCAACGGGCGTGGCATAAAGTCCGTCGGGTATCCTGCCCGGATTCTGCATTTTGAAAAGTTCCTCACAGACAACCCCAAACCATAAGGGCGCATCGGACGTATCCCGATTCGAAGCGTCGTTGCCGAAAATGATATTTGGCAGCGTGCCGTTTTGTTCAAAGCGCGCAAAAATGACGAGAATTTGTTTTACGTCCTCGATCATTCCTGCCGCCAACAAACCGCGCGCGGCAATGAAGGTATCGCGGCCCCAATCGAGAAACCAGGGATAGCCCGCGATGACAGTTTTGCCGCTGTCGCGGCGCACCACAAAGGCGCGAGCGGCATGGAGCAATTGGGTTTCGAAACTTTCATCCGCGCGGGGATTTTCGAGCCTCCAATGCGAGTCAAACGTTTGGTCCGTTTCCGCGGTAACGGTCAAGGTCGCTCCCGCGCCCTTGGGCAAGGGCACTTCAAACCAACCGGGGCTGTAGGCATCGCCGCTGCCGATCTGGCCGCGGCTTTGTTCGACGGGGTGCGGGATATTATCGCACCACTCCGGTTGCGGATGATATTCGCCAGTATCGGCGAAAACGCGAAGTTGGCGGTCGGGAGCCGGGGTGAAGGTGAAACCCGCCGGGTTTTGAGTTTTGAGTTTCGAGTTTTGAGTTTCCAGCGGATGGGTATTCGTCGAGAAATGATATTCCGCGCCGCCGTTGCGTTTGGTCTCGGCATGAAAACTTCGGTCTTCGATGTCGACACGGATGGTGAGGCGGACGTCGGCGTGGGGCGGCAATTGTTTTCCGGTGGCGCGGTCGGCGGGCGGGCGGCTGAATTGAAACAAGGTCGTGTTCCGGTCCTCCACCATTTCGGCTCGCAACTCGATTTCGACCGTCCGGCCATCGCCGGCGTTGGCGACAAAATTCCAGACGGCGGGCGGCCCGGCCTCAAACGAAACCAGATTCTGAAAATCGAGTGGCGTTATGAAGCCGTCGGCATTCACCCAAACGCGGATTCGCTTGGCGAAAATGTGGCGGTCGACGGGCACCGTCGGATGCAGGTTCGCGCCCAGCACGCAATCGTATTTGGAATTCACCCGGCCGAGGTCCACGCACAGTCGCGCCATGCCTCCGCGTCCGTTGGTCAGGAGGACGAGGTCTTCGGGTTTTGGGTTTAGGGTTTCGAGTTTCGAGTTTTCGGGCGTGGGCGCCAGGAATAGAATCGAGGCTTCGACCTGCTGATCATTCCCCGCATATCTCTCCAAAGATAAACTCGCGTCATCAACGATTCCTCCCGGAGCGAAACAGGCGATGTGCCGGTTTCCAAATGCCACAGACTCCACCCTCCGCACGATTCGCCCCTCTGCCTTTTCACCGCTCAACTCCAAAGCCGCCCGAAACGGCACGTCATCTTCAATCAACAGCCAGTGAAGCGGCGGCACGAGCGTCACGCGTCGGCGGTCGATCAAGTTCCAACGGACGACTTGCGGAAAACCGTCATGACGAATTGCGGCGTCGAGGGCGGCGAGCAGATCCGTTTCGGCGAGTTGCACATCGAGATGTGGAAGGGCCGCGAGGAAATCAAAAGGTGAACGGCCTGCGATTTCCGCGAGCTTGCGCCAATCGCCCGCGCCGAGCTGGTTAATGGCAAAATTGGCACTGAGCGCTTGAATGGCCCACGCCGCCTGCGCGCGTTCGCGGCGATAGGCGTCCCCGCTCAAGCCGATTGGCTGGGCGGCGGGCGAAAGGCAGAATGCCGCGCCGGGCGGCAGTTTGATTTCAAGGCCGGCGGTTGGGTTCGGTTTGATTTGTGGTAGCGATTGCCCCAGCAGGTCGAATTTCCAATCAATGGGCGACGGACGCTCCAGTGCGAGGATTTGCTCGCGCTCGACATCATTATTAACCAGCACCAGCGCGGTATCCTTGCCTTCGGCAGATTCACGCAGGAGCGCATAAACCGGCGAATCGATGGCGCTCAACCGGGTCAGCTTCGCGCCATCGAAAAAGGCGGGGTGCTCACTCAACAGGCGATTGAGCTGCGCGAGTTCGGGAAGCAGGTTTTCGGGGTTGCTCCACGCGAGACCGGTGCTGCCGTGAACAAGGATTTTTTCCGTGGCGAGCCATTCGACGCCGCAGGTGAATCCAAATCCGCCGCACGCGCTGGTCAGCGCGCAAAAGGAATTGCGGAGCAACGACCACGCGCGGCCTTTCTTCGCGAGCCGGTCGTTATCGTGGGTTTCGCTGTAATTGACATAGAGACCCACGCGCTCGTCCTGGCGCAGAGCATAATCGAGATACGTGGCGACTTCGCGGCCGGAATAATTTTGAAACAATTCCGAATAGGCCCATTGCATGCCGCCGTCGGTGAGCAACGCCTCGGTGGTTTCCCACGGGCCGCCCAGGCCTTCGAGCAGAAAAACGGTTTCAGGAAATTCCTGCTGGACGCGCGCAATAATATATTGCCAGGCGGGCGTCGGTACTTTGTAACCCGCATCGCAGCGAAATCCATCCACGCCGCGGCGGCACCAGACCAAAAACATTTCCGCCAATTCATCCCATAGGGCGGCATTGAGGTGATTGAACTCAACCAAATCCTCCCACACGACACCCCACGCGCCGGGACTGGCGAAGTCGCCGTCCGGCTTGCGCAGAAACCATTCCGGATGTTCCTCCTGCAATTTGGAACCCCAGCCGGTGTGATTGATTACGATGTCGATGATGACGCGCCCTCCGCGCAAATGCGTCGCGTAGGTCAGCTCGCGAAACTGATCGATGCCAGTGGTGCGCTTGTCAAAAACGACGAGCGAGGGATCCACCGCCGTAAAATCCAGTGCGGCGTAAGGGCTGCCGAAACGGCCGAACCGTGCGTAAGTTGTGGGCGTCGGATGAATCGGCAGCAGATGCAAAATGCGACAACCGAGGACATCGATGACGTGCGGCAGGCATTGGACGAGATCGCGCAGCTTGCCCGAGGGCGGAATAATGGCATAGCCGAATTGCTCAATCTGAACGATTTGACCCTCGAGCTTTTCGTTCCGGGCGTTGAGGGCGTTTTTCGTGGGGCCGAACAAGCGCGGGAAAGCGCAGTAGATTGTATTGGCGGTGCGATAGAGGTTCGGATGAACGGAAATCCCGACATTTCCGTTCTCGGGCCAGTGTTGCCAGCCTTTTTCATCGACCAAATACGCCTTGGCCTTGAAAAAACCGACTTCCGCGAGCGGCAATTCGAGCCACCAACAATCGCCGTCTTCACGCATCGGCAAATCGCACCACGAAGCGCCCGCCAGCGGGACACCTTCGGCGTGGGCATGGATGATCTCGCGACGAAGAACATCGGCACGGCCGAGATTTGTGCGCAGTTTTGCGGTCCAGCCTTTGGGACGCGGCCGACCGGTCCCATTTTTTAAAGTGAAACGGACGCGATCACCAACGAAACGCAATAGGCGTTCGCCGGGCGCAGGCAACATGATTGGGTTAATGTTTTCCATCGCGGAACCCGCGCTAAAATTGGCGAGTTTGCCGCGGAATGCAATGATTCAAAATTGGAGATGGTGGCACGGGCGTCCCGCCCGTGCGTTTCTCCTTCTGAAAAAGACATCCTTTGAGTCGCACGGGCGGGGACGCCCGTGCCCCTATAATTTTTTCGCGAGCCGCGCCACAAACGCGCCGTCGGTGGCATCGGCAAAGGGAAGAAGTTCGCGCCGGGTTTTTAATTCAAGGGCTGGTTCGGTCTCAAGAAATTCCTGGATGACGTTTTCGTTTTCCTCGGGTTCGAGACTGCAGGTGCTATAGACCAGCGCGCCGCCGGGTTTAAGCAGCGCGACAGCCTGGCGCAGCAGGTCGAGTTGCGTGGCGCGCAAACGGTCGATTTCTTCCGGCCGAATCCGCCACCGGAGATCCACGCGGCGGCGCATGACACCGGTGTTTGAACAGGGGGCGTCGAGCAGGATGCGGTCGAAGACGGCGGGTCGACCCTCCTTCGCTAAAGCTGCGGAGGGCGAAGGGTCGAGGGCTGGAGGCAAAACGGTCTCGGCGATGGTCACGCCGAGGCGGGCACAGTTCTCTTCGATCATTTTCAACCGATCGGGAAAGGTATCGTGGGCGACCAGGCGACCCTCGTTGCGCATGAGCTGCGCCATATAAGTCAGTTTGCCACCCGGAGCGGCGCAAAGATCCAGGATGGTTTCGCCGGGTTGCGGATCGAGTTCGCGCACGGCCAGCAATGTGCTGGGGTCCTGGAGATAAAAAAAACCCTGTTGGAAACTGACGAGTTTCGCCAGCGGCGGATGTGACTTCAGCTCGAACACGAGATTTTCCTCGAACCAATCGTGCCGGACGAAATCGTATTCGACGTTTTCATCACGCCATTGGGTAAGGAGATCGCCGGCATCCTTGGGGATTGAAGAATCGCCGGGATCGTCTTTCCGAAACTTCAGCGCATTTATCCGGGCGAAGGTTGCGGGCGGAGTGTTGTTCCATTCCATCAGCCGCGCAGCCTTTTCCACGCCCCAACGCTTTTGCCAGCGGGCGACGAGCCATTCCGGATGGGAATAACCCACGTGCGGCTGGCTGGCTTTCAACTCGGCCAACAGCGCCTTGGTGGCGTCGAACTCGCGCAAGTAACCGCGCAAGATGGCATTCACAAAGCCGGCTTGCGGGCCGAAACCGCTTTGTTTGGCCTGCTCGACTGTTTCATTCACGGCGGCGTGATTTGGGATGCGGTCCAGCCAGAAGATCTGATACAATCCCAGCCGTAGAAGATTCTGCAATCCGGGTTTTTGCGTACGTCCTGGCGTTTTGCGGGCAATGAGCCAATCCAGCGTGATTTGCCAGCGGACTACGCCATAAACCAGCTCCTGGCAAAGGCCGCGATCGGCGGGGGAAAGGCGGGCGCGGGCGAGAGCGGATTCCAGCAGATCTTCCACGTAATCGGACCCGGCGCCGCGGCGCTGCAAAATCTGGGACGCAATTTGTCTTGGTTTTTGGTCGGTCAATCCATTTAATAATGGCAGTTCATTCAAAAGACGCGAGCGCTAAGACTAACTATGCGAGAGGAATTTGAGAAATTGGCAGCGGCGGGAAAAATCGAAGGCCGCCATATCGAGCCACTGGTGCAGCTCACCACCAGCGGCTTTTGCATGCACCGGAGCTGGGGCTTTGGCAAAATCAAAACGGTGGACACCGTGTTCGCCCGCTTCACGATTGATTTCCCGAACAAGCCCGGCCATACCATGGACCTGTCGTTCGCGGCGGATTCATTGAAGCCCATTCCCAAGGATCACATCCTCGCGCGCAAAGCGGCCGACATCGATGGCCTGCGGCAACTGGCAGCCACCAACCACCTCGAGCTGGTCAAGGTCGTCCTCAACAGCTTCGGCGGCCAGGCGACTGTGGACCAAATCCAGCAGGCGCTGGTGCCGGACGTGATTCGCGACGATTGGAAAAAATGGTGGGAAGCCGCCAAACGCGAGTTGAAAAAGGACGGGCATTTCCAGGTGCCGCTCAAGAAAACCGAACCGGTCATCTACCAGGCCAAGGAAGTTTCATTACAGGAACGACTGATTGGCGATTTTCGCGCGGCGAAAGGTTTGAAAGCGCACGTGACCGTGGCCAGCGAAATTTTAAAGAACGCCCACGATCTTTCCGACAAACAAGCTGCCGCCAAGGAAATTATTTCCGCGTTGAACAATGAAATTGCCAGCTATCAACGCACCCAGACGCCCGTGGCGCTGGAAGGCATTTTTATCCGCGACGACATTCGCGCGATGGCGGACCTGCCGCCGGGCGAAGGCGAAGTGACGGCCAAGGCCATTTGGGCGCAGGACAACAAGCTCGGACCGCTGATGGAAGCGTTGCCAGCGGTGAAACATCGCCGCGCCGTGGAATCCTTCAAGGAGGCCAACCCCGACCGTTGGGCTGAGGTCTTGCGGACCACGTTGAATTCTGTAAATGCAAAGTTGTGCAAGGAATTCGTGGCCGTGCTACTGGAGGACGGCAAAGTAAACGAATTGAAGGAGACCCTCGCGCGCCTGATCAGCCAGCATCTGGCCAGCAGCGAATTGCTGCTTTGGCTGGCCAAGGAGCGCGCCGATGCCTTTGCGGACATCCTCGGGCCCGAAGTTTTCCGCGCGATGCTGACCGCGATGGAGCGCGATCAATTCAACGAGAAGCGCTCGAACCGTTTGCGCGAATATATTTTGGACGACCAGGAGTTGCTGCCGGAATTGACGGCGGCGGCGGAACTGGAAGTCATCAAGGATTTGACCCGCGCCTTGCAGCTTTCGCCCGTGTTTGACGACATGGACAAGCGCTCGTTGCTAGCGCGCATCGTGAAGAGCCATCCCGCCGTGCAATCGCTCATCAGCGGCGGCGAAACCAAGCAGGACACGACGCTGGTGGTTTCCTGGGATAGCCTCGAGCGGAAGCGCGAGGAATACGCCGAACTCGTGCACAAAAAAATGCCGGCGAACCGAGAGGAAATCGCCATCGCAAGAAGTTACGGCGATTTGCGCGAGAACCACGAATACAAGGCCGCGAAGGAAATGCAGAAGCAATTGGTGCGCACCAAGGACGAAATGGAATCGCAACTGGTGCGCGCGCGAGGAACGGATTTTTCCAACGTGCGGACGGATATCGCCAGCATCGGCACCATGGTCCGCACGACGAACATCGGCAGCAGCCAACCCGAGTCGTTTACCATCCTGGGCGCGTGGGATTCCGATCCGGACAAGGGAATCGTGAGTTATTTATCACCCGTTGCACAGGCATTGTTGAACCGCAAAGTTGGCGACGAAGTGGAATTTGAAATTCACGGTGCGCGCCATCGGCATCGCATCGAGAACATCGAGACTGCCCGTATTGCCCCAGCCCAACCGTCGCCGGAACGGGCGACGCCTGAGCCGCAGGCGCAATAACAGTTGGAAGCGGCACGGGCGGCTCGCCCGTGTGGCCCCAAGCTTGTTTTGGAAGAGAGAAACGCACGGGCGGGACGCCCGTGCCACTATTGCCAGCTCAGGCTTTTCCGCCGTAGCTCACGTAGTCATCAACATCGAGCATATCGAACCAGGTCGAAATGTCTTCGCGTTTGGGCGCGACCTTGGAATGCAATCCGTTTAAATACTCGCGGCCTTCAGGGTCCGATGGCGCGCGCTGGTCATGATAGGCAGACCAGGCATAAATTTCGGAGGGAGTCCGTTTGTTTTTGGAGTTGGCCTGAATCCATTCGAGAATTTCCCCGTCACCTTTTCCGGCGGCGAGTTCTTTTTTGAGCGCTTCCGGGTCAACACCGGCAAATTCAAGGAAATGCTGGTCGAGCGGGCAGGCAAAATGATATTCGCCGTTTTTGCCGTTGATAGTGGCGCGGCCTTTATCGAGGCAACGGGCGAGGATCGCATAGCCGCCGAGACGGACGCGGGCGCTACGGGGAGCTTGTTTCGTCAAATCGATCGGTTGGATAGCCATAAATGTCTGGGAACGTTGTAGTTTGTTGTAGTTGTCCGGTTTATACCGCATCTGGCGCCACTCGGAGCCGCGGCTCCACAAAGTGCATTCGGTTCAAGAATTTGCAAGCGACCGGAATAAGAATGCCTTGAAGCAAATTGCGGCAAAGGTCACGCGACAGAGCGCAGCGCCTAATTCCAATCATCTATTCTCTGCAAAAAAGATGATCTCGAATTGCACTAAATGCGCTTTGACGGGCCAGCTATTTCAGGTATGCTTGCAGGGCGAAAATGAGATTCAGGCCCTCCATTTTGGATTTCTGCCGCGCTACCATTGCCGGATTGGTTTGCGTGGTGTCCGTGGCCGTTTCGCGCGGAGGCGAACCCGTCCAAGTCGTGCCGCCGCGCGGCACGGAAGTTCAAACAAACATTGAACAATCGCAGGCGACCGGAACAAAAAATTTTGAGAGCATGGGGCCGCACGCGCCACGTTCATTTCACTTAGCCGCGCCCTCCCAGACATTGCCGCTGCCGTTTCCCCAGCAACAGGCGATCCCACTGAGCGAGCGTGAGAAGGAATTGCAAGACCTTCGGAAAAACTGGGTCTTCATGACGCCGGACGATATGGTGGGACAGGCGGAATCGGATTTAAGCGGCTTCGACAAAGACAAGGACGGTTTGAACAAAAAAGCAACCACCGCAATGGAGCGGTATTACCAGCATCTATACGATTCCGACCACTCCGCCGCCACGAACCAGGGCACCAAACTTGATTCTGATTCCTGGACCGGGGCGACGAATTCGGTCGTGGGAGACAGCGCGCGGCCCAATGACGGCTTGTTCGGCACAACGCCGGACACCGGGGTTTTTCAATCGCCTCGCGCGACCACATTTTCAGACGTCTTCGGTTCCAGTGCGAACACGGCGCAGTCCAGCGCGGAAACAATCCGGTTGCAAGAGGCACAAAAGGAGCACATGGAAAGCTTTAAGCAATTATGGGATATCGATCAACCTGCGACTCCTCCTGCCGTTGCCTCCGAAGGCCTCCCCAAGGTGAGCAGCCCAACTCCCGCATTTGGATCTGCCGCGGGCGATCAGCCGGCCATTAACGCTTTCAATTCCTCGCTCGGGGGTCTCTCCGGACAAGCGCCCGCCTCACCCATCATCCCGACGATCACTTCGAGCCGCAACATCCAGCCGCCCCGCGCCACTTTCGCCCCGCCGCAAAGAGAGTTTTGAGCGAGCTGAGCGGTTCGCGAAGCGGCTCATTCCCAGCGCAACACTTGAACAGTCATTCCCGCAGAAAGTGTGGTTTCCGGCGGCACATCGACCAATCCATTAGCCAGAGCCAGTGAACTGAGAACGTGCGACGCCTGAGTCCCGGCGGAGCGGACGCCGCCTTTTTCGTCCACTGCCACACGCATGAAATGCCGCCGCTTGTCCGGATTGGAAAACGGTTCCGTCAGCACGCCGGACGATGCTGAAAGATCCACTCGCGCCGCTCCCTGCCACCGCAGCAAAGCCGGCCGGGCCAACAAAAGAAACGTGACGAATGCCGAAACTGGATTGCCCGGCAAACCAAACAGAAGTTTTTCACCGTGACGGCCAAAGACAAACGGCTTTCCGGGCTTGATCGCTACTTTCCAAAATTGCAATTGCCCTCCCTGTTCTTCAAAGGCGCTTTTCACAAAATCCATCTCGCCGACCGACACGCCACCGCAAGTGATGACGACATCGCACTCAGACGACGCACGCGAGAGCGCCGCGCGGGTCGCCTCCGTGCTGTCAGGAATGATGGGGAAAATTTTCGGCACGCCACCGGCGAGGGCGATCAATGGCGCCAGCGCGGCCCGGTTGCTTTCGTAAATCTGGCCAGGTGCGAGCGCCGACCCGGCTTCTTTCAATTCAGAACCAGTCGCGAGCAGCGTTACGGTTGGGCGGCGGCCCACCTTTACCTCCGTCACACCGCCCCCCGCCAGCAGCGCCATTTGCGCCGCGCCCAAAATTTCGCCCGCCGCGGCAATTGCGGCACCGCGTTTAACATCCTCACCGTGGAACCTGATGTTTTCCCAGGGCTTGATTGCGTCGAGAAATAAAACCTCGCGCGGGCGGGTTGCTTCCAACTGGGTGTCTTCCTGCATGACCACGGCATCTGCTCCGGAAGGCAAAATCGAACCAGTGAAAATGCGAATGCATTGGCCGGCAGAGATCTCTCCGTGGAACGTCTCTCCAGTGGCTATTTTTCCCGCCAGCGCGAGTGAAATCGGATTCTGCGGGCTGGCGGAGGAAATGTCCCGCGCGCGAACGGCGTAGCCATCCATTGAGGAATTGTCGAAAGGCGGCAGATCGGTCTGCATCAGGATTTTTTCCGCCATCACACGCCGATGCGCCGCGGCCAGCGAGACAAGTTCGCTTTTGGGCGCTGGAACCGAGGCGAGAATGGTTGCGAGCGCCTGTTCGAGTTCGAGCATGACGGAAGTGTCGGGCGACTCGTGACGGGTGTCGAGAGAGAAGCTGGTGGCGCGGGTGTTTCGCCTGCGCGAATCGAAACGCACGGGCGAGACGCCCGTGCCACTACAATCCGCTTAATGCGCTGCGGTCAGCATGAGCACTTGCTCGAGCGTTGAGACGCCATCGCGCACGCGATCGAGGGCAACCATGCGCAGGGTCTTCATTCCCTGGCCGATGGCGACCTTGCTCAATTCCCGGGTGTTCGCGCGGCCAATGATGAGCTTGCGGATTTCATCGGTGATGGTCATCGCTTCAATAATCGCCAGACGACCCGAGTATCCGGAATTCTTGCAGCGTTCGCAGCCGCGGCCGCGATAGAAGGTCACGCCCTCAAACACCGCGGGATCGATATTCAAATCGCGATACATTTTTTCCGGGTAATCCACGGGTTCCTTGCAATGGGAACAAACCTTACGCATGAGGCGTTGCGCGCACGCGAGAATGACGGACGACGAAATCAAAAATGGCGCAATGCCCATGTCGTCCATACGCGCTACGGCGCCCGGGGCGTCATTACAGTGCATGGTGCTCAGCACCTGGTGACCTGTAAGCGCGGCTTCGACCGCGATTTCCGCAGTCTCCGTATCGCGAATTTCGCCGATCATCACGATGTCCGGGTCCTGGCGCAGAATCGAACGGAGCGCGGCTGCAAACGAGAGGCCGATTTCTTTTTTGACAGGCACCTGGTTGATGCCGGGAATCTGGAATTCGACCGGGTCTTCAACCGTGACGATGTTGTAAGTCGGACTGTTCAGTTCGTTAAGCGCGGAATAAAGAGTTGTGGTCTTGCCGGAACCGGTCGGCCCGGTCACGAGGATCAACCCGTGCGGCGCGTCCACGGCCGATTTCACCTGCTGGAACGTGTCCGGGTCCAGGCCGAGTTTGTCGAGGCTCGCGGAAAGATTTCCCTTATCGAGCACGCGCAACACGATTTTTTCGCCGTGGACCGTTGGGAGAATGGACACGCGCAAATCGTAGTCCTTGCCGCCGACGCGCAACCTCATGCGGCCGTCCTGCGGCAGACGCCGCTCGGCGATGTCCAGGCTGCTCATGATTTTGAAACGCGACGCCAGGGCGAGCTGCATCTGCTTGGGCGGCGGCGTGGCTTCGGCCAATACGCCGTCCACGCGGTAACGCAACTTCATTCCTTTATCGAAAGGCTCGATGTGAATATCGCTCGCGCGGTCCTTGATGGCCTGCACCAAAATCAGGTTCGCCAGCTTGATGACCGGCGCTTCCTCGCTCGAAGCCGCCAATTGGTCCAGGTTGACTTCTTCCAGCGATTCCTTCGAAATCTCGATGTTATCATCGCCGTCCTGGGAATTTTCGGCGGTCTGCTTCTTCTTCGCGTCCTCGATGATGTCTTCCATGCTCCCGCTTTTGGCGGCATCGATCTGATTGAGCTTTTCGATGATCGCCTTTTCCGAGGCGATAAGCGGCGCGACTTCGAGGCGCGTGATGCGCTTGACGTCATCCAGCGCGAGGACGTTAAGCGGGTCGGCCATGGCCAGGAACAACTTGTTGTCCAGACGCGACACCGGCACGACCTTATGGTTATGGGCGACTTCGCGCGGCAGCAATTCAGCCAGTTCCAGTGAAATCGTGACGCGGGAAAGATTAATGGGCGGAGTGTTGAGCACGCGACCCATGCAAACCGCCATGTCCTGCTCGCTGACGTAGGCCTTTTCCAGGATGAGCTTGAGCAACCGGGTGCCGCCCTGCTTTTGCTGCTCCACCAATTCCTCGATCTGCCGTGCGCTCAGCAGGCCGTCCTCGACCAGGGCGTCAGCAATTCGTTCACCGAATGATTTTACGGGAGGCATGGCTCAGCGAAATACTTTGCGAAGATTTTTTATCAACTCGGACGGATCCGTCAGATACCACAGCAGCCGGTTCGGCGTTGCTTCGGATAATTCCTTGGCGGCTTGCTGGTTGAACGGATTGGCCGTCGCGACCAGAATCGATTTGCTCATCCGGTCAAACGGCAGCACGCACCAGCGGCGGCAGACATCCGCCGGGAAACTCCGCGCGAGATCGATGTCCATCTCGTATTTTTCCAACGGCAAAAAGCCCACGCGCGATTTGTCTGAAAGAATCTTCAATGCCTTTTCGACCGGGACAATTCCCCTTTGCGCCAGCAACTGCACGAATGGATCGCAGACCCCTTCGGGCGGGCGGGACAGATCCGGCGCGACCCAGCACAAATCGAAATCGCCGGAGGTGATGATTTTGCCGTCGACGAAAATTTTGTACATCGCCTGGCGACCGTCATCCACCTTATCGGGGACAGCCTTGCCGGAGGATTTTTGGGCCTTGCCGTTGGTGGCAGGGGCCGGCTTGGCAGCGGGAGCTTCCGCGGCGGGAAACTGTTCCGAAATATTGTTGGCCTTGCTCTCGATTTGCTTCAGCGCCTTCTGCACGTCCGGATCATCCGGGAACCGTTGCAGGATCGTCTCATATTCGAGAATCGCTGAGGAAAGCTGTCCCATTTGCACATACGCCTGGGCGATGCGTTTGGATGTCTTCACGACATCCTGCTCGCGACCCAGCTTCGAGTAGGCCTCTTTGAGGATTTCGAGCGATTGATAGTCACTCGGCTGCGACTCCGTGATGACTTCAAACATCTCGATCGTCTGCGCCAGTTGTGCTTCTTCGCCTGGTGTTAACGTTGTACTCGCCATTATCGGTTGCGTTTGTAGCAAAATATCCGCCATCCTATAATAAGACGCGTGCTTTCAGAACGCAAACGGCTCGATTTTTTTTACGGCCCGTTTGTCGTACACTTCTGTCCAGTTTTTGACCTCGGACAGGCCCGCAGTTCGGGCGTGGGGTAGCCGAAATCGCCGGATCGATTTTCCGCTGTATTCATTTTGGGCGAGGCCTGCCTTGCACTGAAACTCAGCACTCCTTTTTTGCCTACGTCGCTTGCATGCTCCGGCGCAAAAAAAGAGCAGCGCCTGTTGAGCGCCGCTTTTTATGGATCATCGATAAGACTAAATTCCTGTCGCAGGAGTGGTATTGAACCGTCCGATACCATCTTGTTATTGGGGAGTCCCAATCAGGACCTTCGATTGGTCCCAATTATAATGCCAGGTGTAATTCCACAGGTTCGGCAGCCGGGAAAGCTCCACGTGACCGTCAAATAATCCCACATTCACGCCCCCCTTGGGAAGCTGCGCTGCGCTGGTCCAGGAAATCTTGAGCCCCGGTTTCACGGAGTGACGGGCCACACAGGTGCGGCCCATTTCTCTTCCCATCCCGGCCTCCGCACCTGCGAATAGGTTCTGAGGGGGAGCGTCCTGTTCCATTGGCCATCCATCCACCCAGATTCCGTCCGAAAAAACGGGCGTCAGGCTTGGGTTTCGAACCGAGGCAGCACTCATATAATAGCCCGACGTGCCAGGCTTTCCGTTGGGCAAAGTCACGTTGCCACCAGAACCGTCGCCAGCAGGTTTGCTGGAATCCGTATATGAGGTGTCAAACCAGCCATTGAGCATGTAACTGCCAAAATAAGCCTGATTATTTCCCTTATAATCCGTTTTGCAATAAGGCGTGACCGCATCCCCGGCCGAATTATTCACCGGTTGCTGGGGTTTAAAACACGTGGGACAAACCAGCATGTTCGTAGCCTTCGCATAATAATCCAGCATGTTGATAAACCAGGAACCGGTTGATCCCGACGGCGCCTCGTCTGGCATCGCACGAGAGAAGTCGTTGTTATACATGATGAACGACAGCGTCAGTTGCTTGACCTGGTTCACGCAAGAAATCTGCTGGGCCTTTACTTTCGCGTTCGCCAGCGCGGGCAGTAACATCGCGGCCAGGATCGCAATGATCGCAATCACGACCAGAAGTTCAATCAGCGTAAACCCTTTGCGCGTCTTAATCTCGGGATGGGGAAGTATCATGTTTTTCATGGAAAGGTTTCGGTCAGAGTAAATTCGCGAGGACGGGAGGCTCCGTTTTGAATAGCGTTTTTATTATGACGCTCTTCAGTCGGTTTCCGCGGATGGCGGGACTGCCTGGCGCGGAACGTGGAGATAAGACAACGCGAGAGCCGGTCACTATACTAGGTTCAGGGGTGCCTAAGCTCAAAATACGATTCCCGCACACAGCATTGAAAAATGTGCGACAGAATCTCTTATGGTGCAGGTTTTTCAAAACGGCGTTTCGGCCGAAAATCCTGTACCGCTTCGAAGTTTTCCTCCCATGACGGGCCTCCCGGCTCCCGTGGAATTGAACTTCAGTGACCGGCTTCGCGTTGCGTGGATGACCCGCAATTAAGGGGATCGCGGTCACCTGCGCATAAATTATGGCTTGAGCGGACATTAATTCAATCGTGAGAGCACTGAAAACGGGTGTGTGTTTGTCCGCACACCTTCACGGCGATGTCAGTACGTCACGGGTTCTATTTATAAGCGTGAGAAAAAGCTGACTTATGACAGTGATAAATTTGCATGCATGCATGAAAAAAGCGCCCCCTGGAGAACCGTTTAAACGCTTTTTAAAGAAGGGAGGGTCGGGAATTCAACGCGAAGGCGTCGCATTCACATCGATCGTCGTTTGATTCCCGATGACCGCCTTGCCGGAAATCCGAGAATTCAACAATAGCGACGGCGTAAGCGCAGGCATTGCTCCACCACCACCACCGCCAGACAAACCACTCACAGCGCTCATATTCGTGCGGGTGAGGACAGCATTGGTCAGTGGGATCAAATTTCCAGAAAACACAACGTTCTGCCGCAGGTTGCGGTTCGTTCCCGTCACTCGGAAGAAGTAATTCTGCGCGGCCGGGTTTTGCAGGGGTGTTCTGGTCATCGAACTTGCCGGCGCGCTTTTAAAAGCAGAAGCAACAACTGCGTGCGATTCCGGCTGGTCGTTTGCCATTTGCACCGTGCCCGTGTAAACGGAACCGTCCGCATCAACGACGCGCATTTCGCCGCCGTTTTGCTCTATTCGAAACGATGTGAGCAACGGTGCAGTCATGTTCGGGGTTTCCTTCGCGCTCCGTCTCGCTGCTATATCCACCCGGTAAAAACGCTGGGATGCAACCGTGTCCGCCGGGGAGGTTTCTCGTTTTGCGAGGCTGTCAAAAACCACGCCACCCGCCGTCGCGCTGGCAGGCGCTCCTGCGAGGCCCGGTTTTTTCCGCGCCTCCGGTTCTGCCACAGCCAGGGTCAATACGCCCATGGTTGCATTGGTGTTTATTTGCTGCGCTGCCGAAGTCATCGCCCAGTCCGTCGAATCTTTGTTTAACGCTCCCGAGTTCGCAAATGAATCCGCCGGAGTATCACCCGCTTTGTCAGCCAAAATCCCCTGATTGAGCGAAGTCGTGGATAGCGCATTCATTCCCGCCAACAAGTTGGTTTGCTCCATCTGGCCGTCCAAAACTCGCACTGGAGCTGGTGTTTCATTAAACACAACACTGGCGCCCGGATTGCCCACCGCGCCTGCCGATTGCACTCGCTTGGTCGGGGTGCCTGCAAACGTCGTTGGTTTTTTCTCCACGTCGCGAGCCACTTCACTGCGGGCTGCCGGGGACGGCATCACAGCCAGCGGCGGCGCAGCCTCCGGCGCGGGTTGGTTCGCCAGCGGGGCATTCGCCGGCGTGGAACTGATCGCAGCGAGCGACGCCGGTTTGGGGCGGTTCAGATTTGGCAGCAATAACCAGGCGCTAACAGCGGCGACCGCGATGAAACAAACAGCAAATGCAAGCCGTGGCCGCAATCCCGCGAAGAAACTCGAGAAAAATCCGCCGCCGGTTGCTTCGCGACGCGAAATTTCCCGATGCAATCGCTCCCGCGCGCTGGCGGGCAATTCCATGGCGTCGCCCGCTTGTTCGCGGCGTTTCTTCGCGAAGGCTCGCAGCCATTTCTCGATTTTGCGTTCCGGTTCCATTGGTCGCTATGGGTTGGACGGGAATGCCCCCGATTTTTCCCGTGAAAAAATGCGCCGCGCCAGCCCTTCGAGGCGGTCCAGGCATTTGCTGAGGCGCGAACTGACCGTCTTGGGATTCAATTTTAAGGTGCGGCTCAATTCCTCGTAGCTCAAATCACCGAAATAGCGCAGTTCCACGATCTCGCGGCACGGCTCGCCCAACGTGTCCAGCGCCTCCCGCACCAGCGCCATTTTCTCCGCCGTCATGATCACCTCGTCCGGCGCGGGGAGGTCGGCGGGGGGATCCAGCGTCAAGCCGCTTTCTGGGTCTTCGGCCTGCAAGGAGATCGGCGCGCGTCCGCTGCCACGTTTGGCCGCATTTCGGCGCTCGCGAAAATCGCGCGCTTTATTTGCTGCGATGCGAAACAACCACGTCTGAAACTGGCTTTCACCGTGAAACGAATCGAGGTTCCGAATTGCGGCAAGAAAGGCTTCCTGGCAGATTTCCTCCGCGTCTTCGCGCGTGAAATCCGAGGCGAGTTGAAAAACGAACCGACCCGCGGCGGCATAGTGCAGGTCGAACAATTCGTCCCACGCCCTGGCCTCTCCGCGACGGCAGCGCTCCAGCAATTCGGCTTCCGAACCCATGCGAATCAGACTTTACCTGAGTCGATTTCGTTTGAACAGCGTGGGTGTAACAAGCTCAAAGCTCCAAAAGCGGTGGAAAATGCGAATCGGAAGTGGCGCTTGTTATTTAGTATCTCCCGAGCCATCGTCAGGCATCAGTTTACCGTTGCTCACGTCCGCGCAGACACCCTTTTTTGCCGCCGCCACAAATTCTACCAGCGTCCGCGCGGGTTCGCCCACATAACGCGCCTGCGCTTCCGCCACCGCGGCGCGCAGGTTTCGTCCACTGCGAAAGAGCGCCCGATAAGCCGCCTTCAATTCCAGCCGTTGTTCCGCGGTAAAGCCGGCGCGCCGAAGACCGATCACATTCAGTCCGCAGATTTCATTTACGTGCAACGCCACCGTGAACGGCGGCAGGTCCCTGCTGATCGCCGCGCCCCCTTGCATCATCGCCAGTGTGCCCACGCGTATAAACTGGTGCACCAGGCAATTCCCCGAAACAAACGCCCGGTCCTGCACCTCCGCGTGGCCCGCGAGCAGCGCGCCACCACCCATTATTACGTGATTGCCGACCACACAATTATGCGCCACGTGCGCATGTTGCATGATAAAATTATTTGAGCCGATCAGCGTTTCCTCGCCCGGCTTCGTGGAGCGATGCACCGTGAAATGCTCGCGGAAAACATTTTTGTCCCCGATGCGCAGCGCCGTTGGCTTCCCGTCATACTTTAAATCCTGCGGCGCATCGCCAATCACGCAACCCGCGTGAAACTCGTTCTTCGCGCCAATCGTGGTCACGCCCGTGATGTAAACGTGCGGCCCAATGACGCACTCCGGCCCGATCTCTACATTTTCATCGATGACGACATAAGGCCCCACGCGCACGGTGCCATCCAGTTTCGCTTTTGGATGAATGATGGCTGTTGGATGAATCATCGGCTTAGAAAGTGGGCCATCCCACCCGTTTGCCAAGCAAAATTCCGCATTCGCGGGACCGGCATCCTGTCTGTCTCCACGTTGATTTTGGTCTTTGCAAATTCCGGTCTTGCCCAGTCGGAGAGGTTCCGGTCCCGCGACAAAAAAAGCCGCCGACAATATACCGGCGGCGATTGGATTACTTAATTTACCTCAGTTGCTCTTCACCTTGGCAGATTCTTCCGGCACCACTTCCAGTCGCAATTTCTCCGTGTGCCGAATGATCGTCAGCGGCGAACGCACGCCCACCAACGGGCCGGTGAGTTGCTTGTGCAAATCATCCACGCTCGCGATCGCGTGACCGTTGAAATCCACGATCAAATCGCCTTCCTGCAAACCGGCGCGGCTCGCCGGACTGCCCGGTTCGAGGCCCACCACCAGCATGGCCGTTTCAATCGACAAATTGAAATGCCGCACTATGCGCCGGTGAATTTTCGTCGTCTGCCCGCCGATCCCGAGAAATGCGCGATGAATTACGCCATCCTTGATGAGCCAGCCGGCGATGTGTTTGGCCGTGTTGATCGCGATGGCAAAGCAAAGCCTCTGCGCCGGCAAAATCACGGCCGTGTTCACGCCGATGACTTCGCCGCGCGAATTCACCAGCGGCCCGCCGGAGTTGCCCGGATTCAACGCGGCATCAGTCTGGACGATGCTGTCCATCAACCGCCCGGAGTTCGAGCGAAACGACCGGCCCAGCGCGCTCACCACGCCTGCTGTGACGGTGTATTGGAAGCCATAAGGATTGCCGATGGCAATCGCGAGCTGCCCTACGCGCAACTGGTTCGAATCTGCCAACCGCACCGGCTTGAGATTCGGAGCATAAATACGCAACACCGCCAAATCCGTGTCCGGATCGGTACCAATGACATGCGCATCAGGCCGGCGCCCATCCGCCAGCGTCACTTCCACCTTGTCCGCGCCGTGGACCACATGGCTATTCGTGAGGATAAAACCATCCGGCGTAATGATGAATCCCGAACCGCTGCCGCCCGCTTCGCGCCCGCCGCCCGGGCTGTTCTTGCGGACATCAATCTTCACCACCGACGGGCTGACTTCATCCGCCGCAGTCACGACGGCATTGGAATAGGCGTCCAGCAAAGGCCCGTCTGAAGCAGGCGCGCCTTGCGCCGGGAATTGGTCATTCAATACGCCGCTCTCGTTCACGACCGGCGTCACATTTGAATCAAGTCCAACAATCTTCATAAGCAATCGGCCCCGGTTAAATTCGGGGTTAAACACCAGTAAACGAGAATGAAGAGATGTCAAATCGGCCGTCTGATCGACGAAAATCCACGGCGGACTAATGTCCGCGACTACACAAATTCCGCAGCGCGCTTCGCCAGACTTTGAGCCTTGGATTTTAGACGATTTTCCGCTACTTTATCCAGGTGATTTACGACGCGTCATTGGATGACCTGCTGCAAAAAGTCTGGGACGGCCAGCGTATCAATCAGGCTGAAGCCCTGCGGTTGTATCGCCTCCCGCTCGAAGAACTCGGCGCGCTCGCCGACCGCCGACGGCAGCTTGCCAAAAAACCCGCTTACGATGGACACGGGAATGACATCGTCACCTACATCGTCGATCGCAACGTCAATTACACGAATGTCTGCAATGTCTATTGCAAGTTCTGTGCGTTTTATCGGACGGAAAAGGATGATGACTCTTACGTCATCACTCTCGACGAGATGGACAAAAAAATTGAGGAGACCATCGGGCTGAATGGCACCCAAATCCTCATGCAGGGCGGCCATCACCCAAAGCTCACCAAGCAGTGGTATCTCGATTTGCTCTCCCACATCAAAGATAAGTTTCCGCAAATAAACATTCACGGATTCAGCCCGAGCGAGTTCATCCATTTTCGCGAAGTGTTTAATGAGCCGTTGGAAAAAATCATCGGCGATTTTAAATCGGCCGGCCTCGGCTCGATTCCCGGTGGCGGCGGGGAAATCCTGGTGGACCGCGTGCGCCAGCGCATTTCGCCGTTGAAGGCGATGAGCAACGATTGGCTCGAAGTGATGGATGTGGCGCATCGGCTTGGACTGAACTCTTCGGCTACGATGATGTTTGGGCACGTGGAAACCGTGGAGGACCGCATTGAGCATTTGGAACGCTTGCGCGCGCAACAGGACAAGTCGAAGGGATTCACCGCCTTTATCTGTTGGACGTTCCAGGCCGAGCACACGAATTTAAAAGCGCCGACGGTTGGCGCGCAGGAATATTTGCGCACGCAGGCGCTGGGGCGGATTTACCTCGATAATTTTCCCAACGTGCAAAGCTCATGGGTCACGCAGGGCCAGGAAATCGGCCAGGTCGCCCTGAAGTTCGGCGCGAACGACCTGGGCAGCATCATGATTGAGGAGAATGTCGTGTCACAAGCCGGCACGACTTTCCGCATGACGGTGGCCGACATGCAACGACTCATCAAGGAACTCGGCTACGAACCGCACCAGCGGGATAATTGGTATCGGCTGCTCAATTGAGCGCGGCAATTTCCTGGGAGCGCCGGCGTCTCGCCGGCTTGGAGCGATTCAAGCGATCTCATCGCTGTCTGGAAATGTCACCGTCTCGCCGGCGGGACGCCGGCGCTCCCAGGCCGTCACTTCTTCGTCATCACGACGACGCCGTCCCAGGATGAATCCGGTGGATTTTTCATGAAGTCCTGGCAGCGTTCGAGATACATGGAGCTGAGAAAATCGCCAGACATCTGCCGCAAGGACTCTTCAAAAATCGTCGCCGCCTCGGAAAATTTTCGCTGGCGATAGAGCCGGACGCCATCTTCATAACGCGCCAGCCACACAGGCATGGACACGGTCCGGGCCGCCCCTTCAATCATGACGGTAAACACATCCACCGGCCTGGTTTTTCCTTTCACCTGCACGTAATCCACCGTGCGCAAAACATAGGTATCCCGCACCAACGCCGCCACGCTTTCACCCAGCAACAAATCCAAGTGGTATTGTTTCGTGAGGCTCTCCAGCCGCGAGGCGAGATTGACCGCATCGCCAATTGCGGTGAACTCCACTTTTTCCGACGAGCCCATTTCACCAACGATGACTTCGCCGTAATTGATGCCGATGCCGATGGCAAGTTCCTGGATGCCGCGCGCCTTCCAGTCCGCGTTCAATTTGGCCAGCGCCTGGTGCATGGCGAGCGCCGTGGCCACGGCGTTGCGAGCATCTTGAGCGGCGCCATTGCTTTTGATATTCCCCCAAACCGCCATTACCGCGTCGCCAATGAACTTATCCAGGGAACCATTGTGGGCGAACACAAGTTTGACCATTTCCTGAAAGTATTCATTGAGTTGTTTCACCAGCGCCTGCGAATCGGCACTTTCGGTCATGGTCGTAAAATTCCGCACATCGGAGAACAGGATGGCAATCGAGCGGCGCACACCACCTACGGCGTTGACGTAGGTCTGCGGATTATCGAGCAACTCCTTGACGACGTCGCGCGAGACGTAGCGTTCCAATGTCCGGCGCACGCGGCGTTTTTCAAAACGTTCGAGCATGTACTCGTACGCGAGGCCAACGACACCACTGAGCAGCAGGACGAGAATGGGTGTCGCGATCAGCATGACCTGCGCGGAAGCGCCGGCGCGGGCAAACACCATCCGGCTCAGTTCCGCGTAACCCGCCACCAAGATGAGCAGCGCAATAAATCGTTTCAGCGGTTGCCGCACCAAATACGCCAGAGTGAGAGCAACGATCCCCGCCAGAATGATCACCCAGATTTCCACCAACTCCGAAGGCTCACCCAGGAATTCGCCATGCAACGCCGCGTTAATGATGTTCAAGTGAATCTCCGGCCCGGGCATCTCCTTCGGATCGGCGAACGGTGTATCGTGCAGATCATTAAAGAGAATGCTCGTCGGCCCGATGAACACAATCTTGTCCTTAAAATCGGCACCATCATGAAAATTGGCTGCCCACATCTTCGGCGACAGAACATCGCCAATGCGGATGGGCTTGAACGTGCCCGGCGGTCCCGTGTACCGAAAGCGCACGCCGTCGAAACTGGGCGGAATCAAATCCGGCCGCCCGAACGCCCGAATCACGCGTGCATCCATGGACTCAAGGATGGTCTGCCGAGGAAGAACATCGCCGATCTGTGCTCCTGTCTGCCGATAATAGGCGCGACGCAGCGTCCCGTCCGTGTCAGGCCAGATATTCACATAACCCACGCGCGGATCTTCCACGACGGAATTCGTCCCCCGCGAACTAAGAACATCCTGATTCGGCAACTGAAGCTCTAAAAAATTACGTTGTTCCGTTTTGGTCTCGTTGAAGTTGTAACCGATGACGACGCGATCACCGTATTTTTCCAAAGCTTGTTTTAATTCTTCATCCCCCTGCCCCGGCGCGGCGAAAACCAAATCGAACACAATGACCTTCGCTCCCGCGTCACCCAACTTTTGGATGAGACGGGCCCAAACCGCACGGGACCACGGAAAGTTTTGTTGGATCAGGCCCAGCGCAGGTTCCTGTTGAACCTCCTTCTCACTAAAATCTGCCGGGTCGTAAACTTGTTGATCAATTCCAATCAGAACCAGACGATCATCGAATGGCGTTTTCCGGCCCGCGCGGACCTGCAAATCCTCGGCATACGATTCCAGATGCCTGAGAGGTGTAAATCCCCGAAACCAAAGAAAGGCAAACAGACACGTACACGCCGCGCAAATCATGAGGACGATGGGCGTCCGCCCGGCAAAAGGTTTCGTCATGGAAGCGGTGCGCGGCATTGACATTTACTCATATCTGTCAAAAATGACTTCGTCACTCGTAATAATCCAAAGCTAATATGAAAACGAGTTTTCTTCTTGCGGCGGTTGTCTTAGGCAGCGGTCTTGCCTTGCGGGCCGCGCCGCTCACTGAAAGCACCTTCACCGAGGTGGTCAAGGACGTGAATGTCGTCCAAGCCAGCACCAAGGCGGCAGCGCCCGCCGGCGTCAATGAAATCGTCAAAGCGCCGGACCTTGTCCGCACCGGGCCGGCCTCGCGCGCTGAATTGACCGCGGCCGACCAGACCATCACACGCGTGGGCGCGAACACGGTGTTCTCATTTGAGCCGTCGGGGCGGAACATCGATCTCGAGCACGGCAATGTGTTGTTTCATTCGCCGGCCGGCAAAGGCGGCGGCTCCATCCGCAGCGGCGGCGCGGCCGCGGCGGTGCTCGGCACGACGCTCATTGTTTCATCCACCGGCAACGGCGGTTTCAAAGTGATCCTGCTGGAAGGCAAAGGCACAGTGACTTTGCCCAACGGAAAAAGCGTGACGCTCAAAGCCGGGCAATTGGTTTTCATCCTCCCCGGCCAGGGCAATTTCGGACCGATACTGGAAATCAACCTCGGCAAGCTGGTAGGCGGTTCAACCCTAGTCAACGGATTTTCCCATCCGCTGTCGTCCCTGTCGCTTATCCAGGACGCGATTGATGACCAAAACAAGAAATTGAAGAATGGCGGGTTGCAGGACACCGGCACCTCGCCGGACAATTTCAATCCCGGTCCCGGCAACGGCTCGGATACAATTGATAACAATACGTATCATCAATTAATTCTTCCAAAGTTCAGGATTAAACAAGGCTGACATCCTATTCCCATGAAAAAAATCCTCTTTTACGCTTTGGCGATAGTGAGCGGCGCGGCGGTGAGTGCTCGCGCGCAGATCGGCGGCCTGGTGAACCAGGTTGACAATTCGCGGACCCGCGCCGGCTTGAACCAATCCGCCGAGGCGATGGCGACCAATGCCGTGCCGGATCTTTACGACGGCGAATCCAGCGACGTCGGCCCGCAATCGGTCGTGCAGGCCCGGCAGCGGCGCACATTGTTTGCGGCGCAGGCGGACGAACAGTTTTTCTACACGGACAATGTTTTGCAGGTCGAAAAGCGCACGCAAAGCACCGGCGTGCTGCTCAGCACCGCCCAATTTGCGCTGACGCCCGGGCCATTCGCCCTCGGCAATGGCACGCTGTCAACGGAAGTGGGATACCGCGCGCAATGGTTCGATTTCGGCCTTGATGGCACGCGGGCGAAATCTTTGCCGTTTCGCCTGCGCGATCTCGATTTCAGCGCGCAAAGTGTTTTTGCCGAGGCCTTGTGGTCGCACGGCAACTGGTCGTTTGGCGGCGGCCTGGATGCCACGCGATTGATGAGCATTAATAATTACCATCCTTTTTACGATGAGTTGGTTCCGAATTGGACGGCGCGCTTTTCTCTTCCGATCAACGACCAAATTGCGGTCGCCGCCAGTTACGAGGGCGACTATCGCGCGACCAGTATTCGCCGGCAATTCTCGGAGTTTGCCACGAGTGACGCGAGCGATCGCACGGATCACAGCGCCTTGTTGACTTATACCGAAGTGTTCTGCAAGCGGTTCGTTTTCCAACCCTATTATCGGATGCAATACACTCACTACACCGCTTACCCGCTAGGGCCGCGCAATGACTACCTGAACTCGCTCGGCGCAGGACTTTACTGGATCGTGTGCCCGCATTTCAGCATCCGGACCTTTATAAATTACGACCTCCTCGTCTCCGGCAACCGCAACGTGCAGGAATACCGCAAACTGGACGCAGGCGGCGGTGTGAACCTGACGGTTCGATTTTAAGGTCCTATGGGACGGGCTTCTGCCTGTCTCCATTTTAAACGCCGCGCTAAAGATTTAGAGATGGGCAGCAGGCCGGTTGGTGTCGAATCTGCCTCGACGCTCCCCTGCGGATTTGCGAGCCTTACGGGGTTTGCAAACCACTATGACGGAAACGCCGGAACTCAGTTTTGTCATCCCCTGCTACAACGAGCAGGATAATTTGCGCGCCCTCGTCAAGGCCATTGCCGATTCCGTGGCCCCGCTCCGGCGCTCTTATGAAATCGTCATCACCGACGATTGCAGCCGCGATAACTCGTGGCAGGTCCTGAAAGAACTGGCCGCAGCCGATCCGCGCATCCGGGCGCTGCGGTTCGCGTTTAACTGCGGACAATCCGCCGCGATGTGGGCAGGCATGAAAGCCGCGCGCGGCCAAATCATCGTCACGCTGGACGCCGATTTGCAAAACGATCCCCAGGACCTAGCCAAACTGCTGGACGGCGTGAAGACTTTCGATTGCGCCTGCGGCAGCCGCGTGGAGGCGCGCGGCAAAGGCGATAATTTCGTGCGCGTCGTTTCCTCGCGCATTGCGAATTGGGTGCGCAACAAACTTTCGGGCGAAAGTATCAGCGACGCCGGCTGCTGTTATCGCGCCTTCAAACGCGAGTGCATCGAGAACTTGAAGTTTTTCAAGGGCATGCATCGGTTCATGCCCACGTTATTCAAGATTGAAGGCTTCACCGTGACTGAGGTGCAGGTGCGGACGAACCCGCGCGTGGCGGGAAAGAGCAATTACGGCATTGGCAATCGCCTGTTCGCTTCATTCTACGATTTGCTGGCCGTCCGTTGGATGAAAAAACGGATGTTCCGTTATAAGATCGCGGAACGGACAGACGGTTAACGCGACGTCTCGCCGGATTTGGCAACAATCTATCGCCGGGCGGGCGAAATGCCGGCGCTCCTCTTTCCGAACTCTGCATCCAGCGGAATCAGCGCTGTCACGATGAATCCCGGAACCGTCGCCAGCATCACCCAGACAAAAAAATGCTGGTAGCCCAGCAATTCCTGAAGCTTTCCACTCCACAATCCGGGCAACATCAAACCAAGCGCCATGAAGCCAGTGCAGATGGCATAATGGGCCGTCGAATGCTGCCCGCGCGCTATATAAATCATGTAAAGCATGTACGCGGTGAATCCGAAGCCGTAACCGAATTGCTCCAGCGCCACGCAACTGCTGATGAGCGTCCGATCCGTCGGTTGCGCATGGGAGAGATAAATGAAAACTGCGTCGGGGAGATGCATGACGAGCACCATGGGCCAAATCCACGCGCGCAATCCGCTGCGCGAAACCAAAATGCCCCCAAGTATCCCTCCCGCCAGAAGCGCGATTACACCCACGGTTCCATAAACCACGCTGAATTCTTTTTCGCTGAGCGCCAGGCCACCAGCGTCGTGCGGGTCCAGCAGGAACGGTTGCACCATCGGGAGCAATTGCGCCTCGCCAAAGCGATAGAAAACCAGAAACAACAGGAGCGCAACGATTTTTGGTTTTTTGAAAAACGCGGCAAACGTCCGCAGAAATTCGCTGAAAAAACGCGGCAAAGAACCTGCCTCGCCCGGTTTATCGCCGGCCGGTCGGGGCAGGATGAATCCGTGATAGGCGCCAAGCAATCCAAACAACGCCGCCATTCCCGCAAACGCAATCGCCCACGCGCCGGTTTCGTTTCCGGTGTGATCCTTGATTTCCGCGGCGATAAAAATGAATGGACCCTTCAGGAACAAAGTCGCCACGCGATACAGCGTGTTGCGCACACCGACAAAAAAAGATTGTTCCCCTTCCGAAAGCGCGAGGATGTAAAAACCGTCCGCCGCGATGTCGTGCGTCGCGGAACTGAGCGCGATGAGCCAGAAGAGAATCAGCGAAAGCGGCACAAAATGCGCGCCGGGCAGCACCACCGCCAGGCCGGCAAACGCGAGGCCGAGCACACATTGCATTCGCCAGATCCAAATCCGCCGCGTCTTCAGGATGTCCACCACGGGACTCCATAACGGTTTGATGACCCACGGCAGATAAAAGAGACTCGTGTAAACAGCGATGCGCGCGTTTGAGACTCCCACCGCTTTGTAAAGCACAATGGAAATCGTCGTGACGATCGCATTCGGAAGCCCTTCCGCGAAGTAAAGCGTGGGAATCCACTTCCACGCGTTTCGCGTGGCGGGAGGTGTAGCGCTGGCTTCAGGCACGATTTCGTTTAGCAGCAAAGTTTCGCCGGGAGCAAGCTTATCCCGAAACGGGAACACGGCTGGCGCTCCCATTTCCTATTTCAAGTTGCCCCGGCTTTACGAGATGTTAAATTCAACACGAATCTACAGCATAGGCTGCCGTCGCGACCGAATTTTTCGGCGGTCACAGACCGCCGCTACAGGATTACGAGGTTAATGGAAATCGTTCTTAAACGTGACCGGCTGATCGTGTTTGCGGCGCTCGCCGCCACCACGTTACTCGCCTGGGGTTACATGGTGCGCGAAGCGCGCGCCATGAATCTCACCGGCGCGTGCTGTTGCGCCGGCATGGCCATGTCTGGCCCGGACGTTCATCCGTGGTCCACTGCCGCCCTCGTTCCGCTGTTTCTCATGTGGGCTGAGATGATGGTCGCAATGATGCTCCCTTCCGCGACGCCGATGATTCTGACGTTTGCCAAAGTCCAACGCAATCGGCGCGAGCAGGAACGCCCCTTCGTCGCCACCGGAATTTTTCTCCTCGGCTATTTGACGGTTTGGACCGCCTTCAGTGCGCTGGCGGCGGTCATGCAATGGGCCTTGCACGCCAAAGCCCTGCTCTCGCCGATGATGGTCGGCACCAGTCCGGTGCTCGGCGGTGCGTTGCTCATCGCCGCAGGGATTTTTCAATGGACGCCGCTAAAAAATAAATGCCTCTCCAACTGTTGCTCGCCGCTGAATTTTCTAACGACCGGCTGGCGCGAAGACGGCCGCGGCGCGTTCGTCATGGGATTAAAACACGGCGCGCAGTGCCTGGGTTGCTGTTGGTTTCTGATGCTGTTGCTGTTCGTCGCCGGCGTGATGAACCTCTGGTGGATCGCCCTTATCACCGTGCTGGTACTCATCGAGAAAGTTGCCCGGCGCGGATTAATTCTGGGAAAAATCGCGGGCGTATTGTTCGTTGCTTGGGGTGTCTGGATAGTAGTAAAGGGATAAAACTCGAGTTGCCACGGCACGTTCTCTGCTTATCGTGCTCGCGATGAGCCTTGGCAATTACACGCAATCTGAAGAAAAACGCCGCCTGAACGGAGTCATCGAGAAGCGTGGCGTGCAAACGGGACTTTCGACCATCAGCATGATCCTCTTCGGCCTACCGTTCGCGGGCATCGGCGTTTTCGTTACCTTTATCGGATTAAAAATCGTGCCCGTGAATCCCACTTCCGTGCACGCGCCGTATTTTGTTTTGACTGCGTTCGGCTTGGTCTTTGCCGGCGCGGGCTTGTTGCTTTGGAGCATGGCCTGGCGGCAATTCCGCTCCAATCGGCATCGCACCCTGGCACTCGCGCATCACGTCAGCGAACCGGCCCTGGAAGATTATGAATGGGACCCGCGCGGGTTTGGCTCTCATTGTTGGACCAGGACCGCCAAGGCGATTGCCTTTGCCGGCTTAATGGCGCTCTTTCTCTCGATGTTCAATTGGTGGGCATGGTTTGCGAAAGGGCCGCTGATGGTTAAAGCCATCGTAAGCTTGTTTGATTTGATTCTGGTTTTCGTCGGCTGGCAGGCCCTGCTGACTCTCAGCCGCGCGATCCGATTCGGTAATTCGCGGATCGAGTTTGTCCATTTTCCCTATCGCACGAATGAATTAATCGTGGTGCGCTGGCTGACGCCGCCGGGAATCACCCGCGCAAACAAAGGCGCGTTCACACTCCGTTGCGTCAAGGAATGGACCGAGACGACCGGCAGTGGCAAAAATCGAACGACGACAATCGTTCACGAACAACAATGGAGCGGGGCGTGGTCGCTGGACCAGCCGGAAGATTTTCCGCCGGGAAAAAATATCGATTTGGAGTTTAAGCCAACCCCGGCCCTCCCCGCTACGAGCCTGAGCGGATCGGAAACGTTTTTTTGGGAATTCGAGGTGAACTTGAGTTTGCCCGGCCCGGATTTTAAAGAGACCTATCTCGTGCCCGTCTATTAAATCAGGTTTTCGCCTGTTTCACCGCCTCAACACATCGCGCGCAAATGGTCGGATGCTCCGGAGTTGAACCGACGTCGGTTTCCCAATGCCAGCAGCGTTCGCATTTCTGGCCATCGGCTTTAAGCACCGTCGTTGAAATATCATAGACGCCTGTCTCTTTGGGCTCTACGAGTTCAACAACCAATTGAGAAACGTTCAGCAACTCACGCAGGCTTTCAGGATTCTTGGCGGCTTCGATCATCGGGATCGATTCCTTGCTGCGTTTTAAGATCACTTTGGCGTCGAGCGACTTTCCAATGGTTTTGCTTTGCCGGGCTTTTTCCAGGTCTAAAAGAACGAGATCACGTTCTTCGAACCATGCCCTCCACAAATTTGCTTCGTCAGGTGAAACGGAGAACGACGTTGGTTCCCATTCCGTCTCATGAACCGACCCCGCCGTTTTCCCTGGCACAAATTCCCACGCCTCGTCCGCCGTGAACACCAGCACCGGCGCGAGCATTTTGCAAAGCCCCGCCACCAGCCGATGCAATGCCGTTTGCGTCGAACGCCGGCGATGCGAATTGGCCGCGTCGGTGTAAAGCCGGTCCTTGATGACATCGTGGTAAATGGAGGACAACTCGACCGCGATAAATTGGCTCAGCTTTTGGTAAACGACGTGAAACTCGTATTTGTTGTAAGCCTCGGCGACTTCGTTTTCCACTTTTGAAAACTCACCCAAAATCCACCGGTCGAGACCGGTAAGTTTGTCATCGGGCACCGAATGTTTCGCGGGATCGAAATCGTAAAGGTTCGAGATTTGATAACGCAGCGCATTACGGATGCCACGATACGTCTCGGCGACTTTATTGATGCGTTCCTCGCTCACCACGATGTCGCTGCGGAAATCCTGCGAGGACACCCACAACCGCACGATGTCCGCGCCGTATCGCTTCACGTACGCTTCGGCGGTCTGAGGTTTTTCGTAACCGCCCTGGCCTTGCTTGCTCTTGGAAATTTTTTCGCGGTCGGCGTCCACCATGAAGCCGTGCGTCAGCACGGTCTTGAACGGCGCCGCGCCATTGCCCGCCAGCGAAAGCAGCAACGACGATTGGAACCAGCCGCGATGCTGGTCGCTGCCTTCGAGGTACATGTCCGCCTGGAAAGGTTTTTCTTTCCCACGAATCTCCGGGCGACGGGCGATGACCGCACGCGAAGACGAGCCTGAATCAATCCACACATCCAGCGTGTCACTGGATTTGGCGACGGCCTCCGCGCCTTTCCAATCTTTGGGCTTCAACAGCGACCACAATTCCGCCGCGGATTTTTCAAACCACACGTTCGAGCCGTGTTTCTCAATCAAATCCGCCGCGTTGCGGACGATTTGAGCATCAAGCATCGGATCGCCTTGGGCATCGTAAAACGCAGGAATCGGCACGCCCCAGGTGCGCTGGCGCGAGATGCACCAGTCGGGCCGCGATTCCACCGCGCCCTTGATGCGGTTCACGCCCCACTCGGGAATCCATTTTACGCGATCGATCTCCGCAACGGCTCGTTGACGAAATGCGGCCTTTCCACTCACCACGTGATCAATCTCAACAAACCATTGGTCCATCGCGCGGAAAATCACCGGGTTCTTGCTCCGCCAGCAATGCGGGTAGCTATGATGATAATTTTCCTGGTGCAACAACGCGTGGCGCAATCGCAATTCGTGCAATACGGCCTCATTCGCATCGCTCTTGCCGTGTTTCTCCAAAATGGATTTGCCGATCATCTCGGCAGGCATTTGTTGCTCCACCGGCAAATCATTTGTATACGCAAATTTCCCGCTGTCATCGATCGGCGAATAAATCGGCAAGCCGTTTTGCGAGCCGAGGCCGTAATCCTCAAGGCCGTGCCCGGGCGCAATATGCACGAATCCCGTGCCGGTATCGCTGGTCACAAATTCTGCCGCGAACAATTTGCCAGTGCGATTGCAGAACGGATGCTGGTATTGCAACTTCGCCAGGTCTTCGACGCTGATGGGCATTTCCGTGTAATTGCTCCAACCGCATTTTTCCGCGACGGTAGGCAACAGGCCGCGAAACAAAATGTATTTCTCACCCGCAACTTCCACCTGCACGTACTGCAGGCCTTTGTTGTATGCAACCGCGAGGTTGGCGGGCAGCGTCCACGGCGTGGTCGTCCAGATCACCACGAAAGTGCCGGGCTGTCCCACCACCGGGAATTTTACAAAGATACTGGGGCTGACGTGGTCGTGATATTCCACTTCCGCGTCCGCCAGAGCCGTGCGACACGGGATGCACCAATAAACGGGCTTCTTTCCGCGATAAACAAATCCCTGCTCCACGATGTCCGCGAACAAACGCAGTTCATCCGCCTCGTATTCCTTATTGAGCGTGAGATACGGATTGTCCCAATCGCCCAGCACGCCGAGGCGCTTGAATTGCTCGCGTTGGATATCGATGTATTTGCGAGCGTAGGCATCGCAAGCCTTGCGGATGGTGGCGGCATCGGCGCTCGTATCGCCGGCCTTGCGCATGTCTTGCGTGACCTTGAATTCAATCGGCAACCCATGGCAATCCCAACCCGGCACGTACGGCACGTTCAACCCGCGCAGTGTTTGGTATTTGACGATGATGTCCTTGAGAATTTTGTTCAGCGCGGTGCCGATGTGGACGTCGCCGTTCGCGAAGGGCGGCCCGTCGTGCAGCACAAATTTCGTTTTGTCAGCGCGCTGGTCCTGGATTTTTTCGTAAAGCTTCGCCGCGTACCATTTCGCAAGGCGCTCCGGTTCCCGCGTGATGAGGTCGGCCTTCATCGGGAAATCGGTCCGGGGCAGATTCAATGTATCTTTGTAATCCATCGCAAAGAGTGCGCAAAGTAACAGCGGAAAAAGGGGGTGTCAACGAAGGCGGACGCGAGGACCAGGGCCGACGCATATAAATTTTCGGAGAACACGAGGGTTCGAATTGACTATGTCGGTTTGAATTCGCGAAAAGTAAACTCGACGGCAATCAGGATCGTTGAAGGGATGATTTTGGATGAAACAAACGACTCGTTAACATGCCATTCAAAAAATGACATCTATGCCAATTGATTAGGCTGCAATTGGCATAGATGAATTTTAATCGGAAGGATTTTGCTGTCGAGAGAAAAAATTAAGAACGATCACGTTGAAAATTTAGATGCGTTGGCCCTGACGCGAGAACTCAATATCAAACGGTGCACATGGTCCGGCACCCAATCATTCCCCCCGCATCAGCAATGCGGCAATTAAAGAAAGTAACAGCATAACCCCAGCAGTGATTCGGACACGTTTGCTCGTGGCGAACACGACGGCGAGCAAAGAAAAAATCCCGGCGAGGACAAACATTCCCGTGCAATCACACAGCACCATCATCCCCGAAACGAACAAAATGATTGATAGAACAAGACAAATTCTCGCGCCTTTAATTTTCACACATAATTGGGCGAATATCTCGCGTCAGCATCTTGCCCTGCGGTTTCTCCACCGCTTTTCGGACGAGAACTTCCATCGACTGCGAATGGAATTAAGAAAAGGCGGCCAGAGGGATTACAAAAAATATACAATAAAGGCAACGCCAGCAAAAATGAGATTCTCGGCCACCACGCATCTTCGCCCGGAGACGAAACAAGCCGCCGCCGCCAACACAAAGACGATAACACAAACGGCACACCCCAATACCACTCGCCCCGTAGCTTCGGCCAGCACGCCTCGAAACCGCATATCCGCTGTGGCCCCTCGAAATATGATCAAGCTGATCGGTCCGAGAAACATGTAAACCTTGAAAGGGAAGAGGATCAACCCACCAAGCGCTTTGCTTTGAGGAGCAACACTCATTATTGATTCAAAGCCACACGAGGCGACGGATTTTTCACCAAGACCGAACTTCTCGGCGCTGCGGGCTTTCGCGGCAATTTGATTTTGATCGTTTGTTTTTTTAGCTTCGACTTATTCGCCTCAAGAGCTTCCGAAATTGCTCCCGCGCCGAATGCCAGTTCTTCCGACTCCGATTGCGATGAGAATGATTGATGATTTTTCATAACAGAAAACATTTCACGCACTTGTCCCATCCGACCGGTGCCAGCGATGCTTCGTCAACGCCGCGGCTGTTCCAAACGCGAACAGGAGAAAGCTTCCAATCACCGCCAGCAGTCCGGCAGGTGCGCGTTCAAGGAATAGAATGAAAGCGTAGCCGGGGCCGGACAGGACCGTCAGTATGGAGGCAGCAGGCAGGATGAACAGGTCCCATCGGCCCCGGAGAAGTTGTGTGATTAAATACGCTCCCAAAACGATTCCGCCCGGAATGCAGGGCATCCACATGGCCGTGTCGCCACGCACCCAAATGATTGTGTGCATCACCCAGAGGCTGGCCGCCAGGATGCGCAGCGTGCGCGCGCCTTCGTGTTCGCCATCGACCCAGCGCAGGCTGTGCAGGAGCAGAAAGACCAGGCCGCTTTGCACGGCCCAATAAACAGCTGCGCCGTGCCGTTGGAAAGCAGTTGCGACAAGAATCGCCACGAGCACCGAACCTAAAATTCCCGTCTTTGGACTTCGCGATAATGCGATGTAGAACATCAGGTAAATCGCGATGCCAGCCCAAACATAATGCGCGCGATCCAAATTCGGCGTGAGCATACGCATCCATTCCTCCGGCAGTCCGCAGATCGACATCACAACGGATGCGAACAGCAGATTCCTCGCGAAATATCGGTCGCGCTCATGCAAGCACATCGCGCCGTAAATCGCGGCATTCAGCATGGTGAGTGCGAAGAAGATGTCTGTGCTGTTCTCCGAAACCGCAATCAGCGGCGTTACCAGCGATGCGGCCGCAAGCAACTGCCGCAGCGCACGGGGTTCGACACCTAAAAATTCCGGTGCGCGCCGATACGCCGTCCAACCCAGCATCCACAATGCGGGCACGATCATTTCCAGGCGGAAGGCGAAGTTGTAAACGTAATTCAGGCAATACAAATGCATACCCGTCGCAATAATCCACAGCGAGAAAAAGCCGGCGGGAAGCCAGCGGCGTTGCGGCTCCAGACTTCCCGTCTCCCTGGCGTGCGGAAGGAAGTTAGCCAAAGCCAACGCCGCCGGCAAAATTGCCAGCCACGTGAATTGATTGATGACAAAATCCCGGCCGCTGTCCGGCATCCATCCCATTTTGGTTTCGCCCACGATCCGATATGTGGCGAGCAGACCGATGTTGACCGCGAGCAAGATCAGGCCCAGCGCCAGGGAACCGGTCGGCAGATTGAGTTCGCGAAAATATCGTTTGAGCCCGGCGAACCGAAGCATGGCAATTACCGCAGTGACGCCACAAACCACCCACACGGCGCGTGTGCTGATGAGCGCGACCTGGCTCACCAAAATAAATGGAACAAAAATGAGCAGGTTTTCGAGGGCCACCAATAACGTGGAGTCATACCAAATCCGCCGCGCGGCCAAAAAGATCGCGGTGAAAACGAGCAGGATCTCGTAGAACTCCAGCGAACCCAAATTGAAAGCGAGCTGCGAAATCTCTTCGGTGAACAAATTTCGGTCCACGGAAATGCGATACATGCCGAAGAGCAACAGCGCGGCGCTGACGAGATAAAACGGGTTGCAGACGAGAAAATGTTTGGCCCAGTAGGAGAACGGTTTTTGTTCCGGACGCGCGGGCTCAGCCGGCGTGGAAATAATGGGCGGTGCGGTGTTTTCTGATTCGTCATGCTCATTCATAAAGCCTCCGAGCGATTTTCGATTTCAGTTTTCTGCAACCGACAATTCCCTTTTAGCACAGCACGGGCCAACCAAAGAACGTGCGTCTTACCGCACAGAAATAACGCTTTCTGAAGATTTAGATGGGTCTCCCGCAAAAACGTCACGCCTGCGCGCGTGAATTCCACGCGGAAGGCGTGAAACTCGCGCGGCTGGAACTCCAACTTGCCCGCACAGGCATCATGCTTTAGCCTCTACGCGTATGAAAGTGATCCGTCACACCGACGCGAATTTTCCCGATCGTCTGCGCGAAGTCACCGCGCCGTCGAGTTTGTTTGATGTCGAAATTGAGCAGCGCACACGCGCCATCCTCGACGCCGTGCATTCGCGTGGTGATGACGCCTTGCTGGAATTGACCGAACGTTTCGACGGCGCAAAACTCGGCGCGGAACAACTCGCCGTGACCCAGGCCGAGTTGATGAATGTCTCGCTCAAAGCGGACGAATCCTTGCGCGCCGCCGTCGCGGAAGCAGAACGCAACATTGCGATGTTTGCGAAGAAATCGAAACGGCGCAATTGGGAGGCGAAAAATTCGTACGGCGCAAGGGTTGGCGAGAAGTTTGATCCTTTCCAACGTGTTGGCATTTACATTCCCGGCGGGACGGCGCCGCTCGTTTCTACAGCGCTGATGACCATCACGCTTGCCAAAGTTGCCGGCTGCAAGGAAATCGTCGTCTGCACGCCGTGCAGGAAAGACGGCAGTATCAATTCCGCGCTTCTGTTTGCGGCGAGAGCGGCGGGCGCCACGGAGATTTATCGCGCCGGGGGCGCGCAAGCGATTGCCGCGATGGCTTACGGCACCAAAACGATTCGCCGCGTGCAGAAGATTTTCGGGCCCGGCAACGCCTATGTCGTCACAGCGAAGCGATTGTTGGTTGGTTACGTCGCGATTGATTTGCTGCCCGGCCCGAGCGAAGTGCTGGTGCTGGCGGACGAGACCGCGGACCCGAAATTCGCCGCCGCCGATTTGCTGGCGCAGGCCGAGCACGGCTCCGGCCACGAGCGCGTCTGGCTGATTACGGATTCGGCGAAAATTTTGAAAGCGGTTGAAAAGGAAATCGCGAAGCAACTGCCGAAACTTGCCCGCCGTGATTTCATCCAACGCGTGCTCGATCACAACACCTGGCTCATCCAGGTAAAAACAATCGACGACGGTGTGGCGCTAACGAACCAACTCGCGCCCGAACACTGCGAAGTACTGACGCGTAATCCGCGAAAATTGTCCGAAGGCGTTTTGACCGCCGGCGCGATTTTCCTCGGGCCCTGGTCGCCGACGGTGCTGGGCGATTACGTGGCCGGCCCGAGCCATACGCTGCCGACCGGCGGCGCGGGCACGTCATTCGCAGGCCTGACCGTGGATCAATTTCAGCGCCGCACCAGCGTGGTGGAATACAATCGCGGCGCACTCAAGAAGGCGTTGCCAGCGGTGAAAAAGTTTGCCGAGATTGAGGGACTCGGAGCGCACGGACGCAGCGCGGAAATTCGTTAAAAATGAAAATCCCGCGCTCACTCATCCGCCCGCTGGTTCACGACTTGCATGCCTATGTTCCCGGCGAGCAACCGAAGATTAAGGGCCTCATCAAGCTCAACACCAACGAAAATCCGTATCCGCCTTCACCGCGCGTAGTGAAAGCGGTCAAAGCAGCGGTGGATGGGCGACTGCGGCTGTATCCCAATCCCACGGCGCAGGCGTTGCGCGAAAAATTGGCCAAGCTGCATGGATGCAAGGCCGAGAACATCATCATAGGCAACGGCTCGGACGAATTGCTTGCGCTGGCGGTGCGCGCTTTTGTGGAACCCAGCCGAAAGGCAGAAGGCGGAAGGCGGAAGGCGGAATCAACGGTGCAATATTTCCAGCCCAGCTATTCGCTCTACCCAGTCCTGGCGGATATTCATGGCGCGGCGAAAAATCCCGTCCCGCTGAATGCAAATTTCAGTTTGCCGGAAGTGCCGGAAGTGAGACGCGGCGGAGTTTGGGACTTCGACGCCGCGCTGACATTCGTCACCACGCCAAACGCCCCAAGCGGCCGGGGCCATTCAAATGCCGAGTTGGAAAAACTTTGCCGTATCATGAACGGAGTCGTGGTGCTCGATGAAGCTTACGTGGATTTTGCAGAAGGAAATGCGATGAAACTCGCGCTGAAACATCCTCACGTGATTGTTTCGCGTACGTTTTCAAAGGCCTATTCGCTTTGCTTCCAACGCGTCGGTTATTTTGTCGGGGACAAAGAACTCATTGCCGCGCTGGACAAAATTCGCGACAGCTACAACGTCAATGGCCTCGGGCAGATTGCCGCGATGGCCACGCTGGACGACCTGCCGCATTATCGCGCGAACTTTCGCAGGATTATCGCAACGCGCGAAGAATTAAGCCGCGCATTGACATTGCTGGGTTTTCGCGTTCTGCCGAGCCAAACGAATTTCATCCTGGCGAAGCCGCCCGTTAATCCAGCGAAAGATTGGCTTCAAAAATTACGCGAGAAAAAAATCCTGGTTCGCTGGTTTAATCAACCGGAAGTGAGAGATTTTCTCCGCATCACCATTGGCACCCCGGCGGAAGCGAGGGCTTTGGTGCGGGCCGTGAAATCGATTTTGCGCCGTCCCTGACAACTTCCCCTTGCCCCAGCGCGCCAAACCCGCTATGCACGCACCATGGATTCCCGCGAAGCGTTGGTGGCCTTGAACATGATCGAGCACGTCGGACCCGTGCGCGTCCGGCAATTGCTCGAACACTTCGGCGAAGCCCCCAAAATCCTCAGCGCCTCCAAACAACAACTCCTCCATGTGCGCGGCATCGGCGAGGAAACCGCTCAATCCATCGCGAGTTGGGAAAAATCCATCGACCTCGCCGCCGAAATGAAACGCATCGCCGACTCCGGCTGCGAAATCGTCATTCAGTCGGATGAACATTATCCCGCGATGCTCCGCGAGATCTACGACCCGCCCGTCGTGCTCTACATCAAAGGCAGTTTGACCGCGAAGGACAAAAACGCTGTGTCCATGGTCGGCTCGCGCATGACGACGCATTACGGAATCGAAGTCGCGCGGAAACTCGCCTATCAACTCGCTTACATCGGGGTCACGGTCGTGAGCGGCGGCGCGCGCGGTATTGATACTGCCGCGCATCAAGGCGCGCTTTCCGGCAGAGGCCGCACCCTGTGCGTTCTCGGTACCGGAATCAATATTGTGTTCCCGCCGGAGAATGGGGAATTGTTCGAACGCATTGCAGCGAACGGCGCGATCATTTCGCAATATCCCTTCAACCGCAAAGCGGACAAATCATCCTTCGCCATCCGCAATCGCATTGTGGCCGGCATGACCCTGGGCACGGTGGTGGTGGAAGCCAATCTCACCAGCGGCGCGCTCATCACCGCGAATTTCGCCATCGAATACGGCCGGCAGGTCTTCGCCGTGCCCGGTCGCATTGATTCACCGCGCAGCAAAGGCTGTCATGAATTGATTAAAAAAGGCGCGAAACTTTGCGAAAGCGCGGAGGACATTCTCAGCGAGTTCGAATATCTCTTTCCCGCCAGCAATCGCCCGCCGTCGCCGAATGAAACCGGCGTCCTGCCCGCGCTGGAACTTTCCGATCACGAACAGAGAGTTTTCGGCACACTCGACAGCGAGGAATTGACCATCGACGATGTCATCCGCAAATCCGGCCTGCCGAGTTCCACTGTTTCCGTCGCATTGTTGAGTTTGGAAATGAAACGCCTGGTGAAGCAATTGCCGGGAAAACTATTTATACGGAACCGGTGAGCCCCACCCCGTCCGGCGCACAATACTCCGCACGGAAATTTTCCCAAAAGGTGCTAGATTGCCGGAGGTAGAGGCAAGCTCCGTTATGGATGATTCCAGTTATACTATTTTGCTGGTTGAGGACGAGGAGAATGACGCGCTCCTAGTCCGGATGGCATTCAAGAAGAATAGCATCGCCAACCCCGTCCAATGGGTGAAGGACGGCCTGGAAGCCATTGCCTACCTGAATGGCGAAGGGGAATTTGCCGACCGGAAGCATTATCCGTTTCCCGAAGTTTTGATTCTGGATTTAAAAATGCCTCGCATGAACGGATTGGAACTGCTCGCCTGGATCCGCGACCATCCCGAATTTCGCGTGATTCCCACCATTATCATGTCCGCCTCGCAATTGGATTCCGACGTGGAAAAAGCCTACAGCCTCGGGGCGAACACTTACATGATTAAACCTACTTCGTTCGATGACCTCGCCAACATAGTGAAGCTGGCCCACGAATACTGGAAGGTCAGCGTCAAACCGAGGTCGACGCGATCAAAATCCCATTGATGGCGGTCGCGAGCGGGTCAGAATGGATGCCTTCGTATTCCCGTGTCCGGAGGAGGATGTCCTCAACGATTTGCAATGCCACGCATTCATTTCATTTGTGCATAACGAGTGAAGAACCGGTGAGTAAGTCAACCTTGAGAATTATTGAATCCGAAGGCAGCCTGATGGACGCGGGAACAGAAAGAATCTATGAGCGTAGCTAGCATAGGTTGTTCAGACGGGAATTCCTCCCTGGTGCAATCATCGCGCTTCGAAGTCTCGCTGGTCTACCAGGATCTCCCAACGGGAATGCACGCCCGTCAATTTCTCAATCATGTGCTCGATCATTGCCAACTCGCCGCTGAGTTCAGTCTCACGCTCTGGAAATTAGATTTGTTTCACCTCCCGGAAATTTGCGAACAAGCCGTCATCGCCGCCTGCAGCGCCGCGCTCGTGCTCCTGTCCGTGCGCGGCGACATCGGATTGGAAGCCGCCACCGAAAACTGGCTCGCGCAATGGATCCATCGGCGCGGTGACGACGAATGCGCCCTGGCAGTGCTGATTGATTGCGACATGCAGCGACTCGATTCGGTTGCGCAAACCTTGTTCCGCTTGCAGGACATCACGCGTTCAAGCCAGGTGCGGTTGTTCGTCGGATTCATGCCTGCTTCGTCGGCGAAACCGGCGTCCTCGTGGAAACACGAATCGCACGACGACGATTCATTGCTCGTTACACCCGGTCGCGCCTGGAACGTATTTTCAGTCCCTAGCGAGGGCGGGCTGAACGAATAACCTTGGCGCCCCGCGTTTGTAGTTCCGCATTTATGCGGCCGGGCGAAACTCCGAGGCAGACCGCGTAAACGCGGAACTACAAACACCAGACTGCGCCGGACACATCTTCAAAATTCACACCTTATGACCCTGCGCTGATTCATCGTTGCTCCGCGCGGAAAAAACTTTCAGACTCCCGGCTGTGAAGGCTTTTGGATTGAACAACGCCGCATGAGCAACCCCGGCCCCACCATTCTCTCCATCTTTGCCGTCACTTATTTCGGCATTGCCATCGGACGCATTCCGGGACTAAAAATCAATCGCGTCGGCATTGTTTTATTGGGCGCCATTGCAGTCATGATCTTTGGCGGATTCTCCACCGACCAGGTCATTTCGTTCGTTAACTGGCCGACCGTTCTTTTACTGTTTGGTTTTTTCGTCATATCCGCGCAACTCCGGCTCTGTGGTTTTTACGACCAGGTCGCCAACGCCATCTCCGCGCGCCTCAATCATCCGGGACGATTTCTCATTGTCCTGATGGCCGTGACCGGCGGTCTGTCGGCGTTCCTCAATCACGATATAGTCTGTTTCGTTTTCACTCCCATCGTTGGCTCCGCGCTTCTTCGCAAACGGATCAATCCGGTTCCATTCCTCGTGGCCCTGGCGATCGCGAGCGACATCGGCGCGGCGGCAACATTGATCGGCAACCCGCAGAACATGATGATCGGCGAGGTCGCCAAACTCAGCTTTGGCCCTTACATGCTTTGGAGCGCCGTCCCGGTCGTTTTCGCGATGGGCTCCGCTTGCGCCATTATCTGGTTCATGTCCCGCGACGATCTTCAGTCGGAACTGGCGGCTCAGAACGCCCCCACCGGTGAACCGTGCGCCTTGAATCGCCCGCACGCCATCAAAGGAATCGTCATTCTCATCGTGGTGGTGGGATTGTTCTTCACGTCGTTGCCCAAGGAAATTATTGCGCTTGCCGCAGCGGGGATTCATCTCGCCAGCCCGAAGTTTCGCACGGATGACCTCCTCAAACTGGTGGACTGGCCCATCCTCGTGCTCTTTATGGGATTATTCGTCGTGACTGGCGCATTTCAAACCACCGGCTACGGCGACCGCGCGGTGGAATGGCTTGCGCACAGCGGCGTCAATCTCGGTGCTCCCGCCATTCTCGCGCTCGCCACGGCGACGCTTTCGAATTTAATCGGCAATTCGGCCACGGTGATGCTCCTCCTGAAAGTGGTCAGTTTTTCCCACACGTCCACCGCGTATGTTCTTGCCTTGGCCAACAGCTTCGGCGGCGGGTTGTTCATCATCGGCAGCGTCGCCAATATCATCGTCGTCCAACAGGCGCGCGACATGGATATCCCTATTTCGTTTCGCCAGTTCGCGCGGCTCGGCGTTCCGGTTACGTTGGCGGCGCTGGCCGGGCTGATCGGCTGGGTGCTTTTGATGCCGTGAGAAGATGCGATCTAATGATCCACCAGTTCCACTCCGTTCCCATTTCCATTCCCAATTCGCATCCCCGTTAAATGGTCCTCCGCCGCGGGCAATTCAATCCAGAACTGGCTCCCGTTCACGCCGTCGGACTCCACCCCGACCTGCCCACCCATGCGCTCCATCGCTTTGCGCACGATCGCGAGGCCGATGCCCGTGCCCTCGTATTGGCTTTCCGGATGAATGCGTTCGAACATGCCAAACAAGCGATGTTGATGCTCGGGCTTGATGCCAATTCCATTGTCCCGCACGAACATCCGCACATGGCCGTTGCCTCGCTCCGTCCAAACCTTGCACTGCGGCGTGGTATTGGGCGGCACAAACTTGCACGCATTGGCCAGCAGGTTGGAAATCACCTGCGTCAGGGAAGGCTCATGGCCAATCACACTTTCCAACCGCTCGGCAATTTCAATCTCGCCGCCCGATGCCTGTATCCCGGGATATTGCTGGACGATCTCCCGCACCAGCGAATCGAGCGCGACCGGTTGCACGGCAACCTCGGAGCGCGTCAGCCGGCTGTAAGTAAGGATTTCGCGAATCATCCGGTCCATGCGGTCGCCGCTGCGGGAAATGCGCTCCAGATATTCGCGACCCGTTTTATCCAATTGTTCGCCGTAATCTTCCAGCAGCGCGTTGGCATAACCCTGCATCGCGCGCACCGGCGCCCGCAAATCGTGCGAGATCGTGTAAGAAAACTCCTCCATTTGCTGCACCATCTCGCGCAGCGACGCGGTCCGTTCCGCCGTCAGTTTTTCCAGGCTGCCGGTGTAGCGGCTCAATTCCTCCTGCGCGAGGCGAAGTTTTTCCTCGCCCTGTTTGCGTTGGATGAATTGCGCCAGTCCTTTGGCGGCCAACGCGAGTTCGCTGGCGACGGTTTCCGAAATTTGATGTTTGCCATAAACACACAGCACGCCCACGACTCTTTCGGCGACCATCAGCGGGTAGGCGCCCAGACTCACGATTCCCTCGCGGCGCAACCAGTCATTATCGCCGCCATCACTGTCTTCATCGATTTTATTGACGATGTAAATTTTCCGCCGGCCCGCGACGCGGCCAATCGTTGACGAGCCAACTGCTATGGTTGAGTCGAAGGCATCCATGTCCGTATAAAGGCCCGCGCTCGAACGAAGCTTGAGGGTTTCCGCGCCTTCCTCCAGCGACCAAATCCGCACCAGCGCCAGTTCGAGACGCTTGAGCAACGCTTCGGAAACCTGTTGCAAAACAACGTGCCCGGAGGCGTCCGTGGCCGTCTCCATGGCCACTTCCGCCCGCAACACAGCCATGCGCGCCCGCTCAGCGATGGTTGCCTGCTCTTGGCGGTGTTCAGTCACATCCCGCAGCACGGTCAGCAGCCTCTCCACGCGGCCATCCGTGCCGTGAATAGGCCGCAACACCACATCCCACCATTTTTGCGTCCCCTTTGGGGTCGTTCGAAAGCCGATGAAGTGGCCGTTCTTGCCCAGCAATGCCGAGCGATACGCCTTTTCTGCCGATTCGCGCGCGTCTCCCTCCCACAATCCCGGCCAGTAAGATTTGGCGCGCACTTCCGAATCGCCTGTCTCTAATAATTTGCGACCCGCCGGATTCACAAACACGACCCGGCCATCCAGGTCCAGCACCTTGATGCAATCCGGACTGCTGTCCAAAATGGTCCGGTTGAATTCCTCACTCTCGGTCAGGGCCTTCTCCGCCAACCGGCGTTCGGTGATGTCGGCGTTCACTTCCAGGATCGCGTGAATTTTTTTCTGGTCGTCGTAGTGCACCACCCACTGGGTCGTCACATGAAGGACCTTTCCGTCCTTGCGCCGATGCGTGACCTCGCCTTTCCAATGGCCGTCCTTGTGCAGTTTTGCCTGTATCTTCGACAAAGGCTCGGCAGTTTGCATATCCAGCAGAATATGCGAGGTCTGGCCCACCGCTTCCTCCGAACTGTAACCGTACATTTGCTCGGCGCCCCGGCTCCAAAGGATGATTCGATCCTTGGCTGAACGCACCAGTAGCGGCGCCATCTCCAGCAGCCGCGCCTGATCGCGCAACCGCAATTCGCTCTCGCGCAATTCCGAGTTGCGCGTGGCTAACTCCTCGTTGAGCGTCGTCAACTCCTCGTTCGCCGATTCCAACTCTTCATTCGAGGTTTCGAGTTCCTCGTTGAGGCTTTGCAACTCTTCGTTCGCGGACTGGACTTCCTCATTCGAGGCCTGCAATTCCTCAATGGAAGTATCGTGCTCTTCCTGAAGGGAATTCAAGTGCTCGCGGAGCGCAGCCAGTTCAACCTTCGCGTCCGCCAACTGCCGGGATTCATTGGCGGCACGGCCCACATTATTCCGGGAACCGGCAACCGCAATGGGCGCCGGGCGCGGCTCGCGCTTTTCGAATAAAACCAGGTAGCATTGCGCCCGTAATTTCAGGGGAACCACTTCGATGTCGACCAGCCCGCGGCGATTTTCCGCGCGCACGCCTTTCTCGCGGACCACTCGTCTCTCCTTTTTGGCCCGCGCAATCGCGCGTTCCAGGGCCACGACCAGGCCGTCCTGGGCCATTTTTAATATCTGGAAAGTCGCCTTGCCGGACGGCAGCTTGAGGTAGCGTTCCACTTCTCCGCGAAATTGCAGCACGTCGCCGTCGCCATTGATCAGGACGCCCGGCGGGGCATATTTTTGCAAAACCAGCCGGTCTGCTTCCTTCTGCACTTCCACCGAATTCAATTCCATCGGCGGGGGCGACGACGGGCGAGACATTCTGCCTGAGGGAACAACCGGCGGACGATCGAAGCGCGCCCAGTTCGCCGCTTGTTTTTTGGAATAAATCCGGTGCGTCTTTTCAACTGTGTTGAAAAGATTGTGAAACTGCCCCACGGATTCCGATGAGCCCAGCACCAAATGGCCGTCCGGTTTCAATGCGTAGTGAAATGAAGGAATGATCTTCTGCTGCAACTCCGGCTCGAAATAAATCAGCATGTTCCGGCAAGTGATCAAATCCACTCGCGTGAAAGGCGGGTCCTGCAACAGATTGTGTTGCGCGAAAACAACCGGGTCGCGAATGGATTTCTGCACGCGGTAACCGCCTTCTTCCGGCGTAAAAAAACTTTCCAGGCGCCCCGCGCCCACCGTGCCGACGTCGGCCTTGTTGTAAAATCCGGCCCGCGCGAATTCCAGGATCGAGCCATTCACGTCACTGGCAAAAATTTGCAGTGGCACGCGCGCGTCCTGCTTTTCAGCAAATTCGGTATAGGCCATCGCGATGGAGTACGCCTCCTGGCCACGGGAACAACCTGCCACCCAGATCCGCAATGTGTCCGCGCCGGAAAGATTTTTCACCATCTTCGGAAAAATCTTGCGCTTCAAGTTTTCAAACACCGATGGGTTGCGAAAAAAGCTGGTGACGTTGATGAGTAAATCCTGGTGCAACGCCTCCAATTCCAAAGGCTGTTGCCGGAGAATTTTCACGTAATCCTCCAACCTCTTCGTCCGGGTGATGGACAAACGCCGATTCAACCGCCGCTGAATGGTGTTGGTTTTGTAGAATGTAAAATCGATCCCGGTCTTGGCGCGCAACAGTTGAAAAACCCTCCGCAGGTTTTCATCTTCCGGCGCAGCGGGCCAGTTCCCTGCATGTGCGTCGCCCCCGCCGACCGGCGTCCCAGCCTTACCCGGCTGCCGACCAGCGTGCGCCGGCGTTTGGCGTTCGCCGCCGCGCGGCTGCGAATGCCGCCCGGCGTCAGTATGATCCGGGAAAGCTCCTTGGCGATTTCCGGCGGCGGAAGCACGAAATCCACACAGCCCGTGCCCACAGCCGCGCGCGGCATGCTGTCGTATTTCGCCGTGCGATCATCCTGCGCAAAAGTGATTCCGCCCGCCGCCTTCACCGCCTTCAATCCCTGCGCGCCGTCCGAGCCCGCGCCGGAAAGGATTACCGCAATCGCGTTGTTTTTTTGGTCCGCTGCCAGCGAGGTCAGGAAGCTATCAATCGATCGGGCCGCGCCGCCGGTTTTTTCCCGCGGCGATAATTTCAGAACGCCACGCATCAGCGTAAGATCGCAGTTCGGCGGGATGACATAAATCTGGTTGGCTTCGATCGGCGTATTGTCGGTGATTTCGCGCACGCGCAACAGGGTGGTTTTGGCGAGCAGTTCGGACAGCAGGCTCCGATGGCTGGGATCCAGGTGCTGCACCAAAACGTAAGCGACGTCCGCATCCAGGGGAAGGCTGCGAAGCAGTTCGGTGAATGCCTCCAAACCGCCGGCAGAGGCGCCGATTCCAACGATTTTTTTTGCGGGTTTAGCGGCCAGAGACCGTTTTAATGTTTTCACAGGTCAACGGCCCAGAAGGTAATAAATCTTGAATCTAATCGAACATAGGGTGACTCCCCACCGTTAGAGCATTGACGGAAAAGATGTAGCGGTGCACAGCGCTACATAAATGCTCTGATGACCCTAAAGCCGATCAACGGCCGGCCATTGCTGTCATGGCCTGGGGCTGAAGATTCCCCAGGACTTCCAATAACGACGCGCTCGTTGGTGGCTTCACCAGGTAAGCTCTTGCGCCCAGGCGCGAGGCGGTTTCCTTGTCCCGATCTTCGGGCGAAGAAGTCAAAATGGACACGTCCAGTTCGCTCAAGCCCGGCGTATCTCGAATCCATTCCAAAACTTCAAAGCCATTCAGATAGGGCAGCTTGAGATCGAGAAAAATCATGGAAGGCAGTGGAAACTGCACGCGGTCTTCATATTGAGACGTGCCACTTAAATATTCAATCGCCTGCCGGCCGTCGGTGACAATGTGCATCAGGACTTCAAGCCCGGTTTTTTTCAAAGCTCGACGCATCAAAAAAATGTCGTCCGGGTTGTCCTCGACCAGCAAAAGAACGCAGCTATCCGTTGTCGTCATGGTGATCCAACATTAATGCCTTCCGCCAGTGGCGGGCGAAAGGTTGTTTTACTGTCATCCAAAGTCGGAGCGAAGAAAGGTAGGTCTTTTACCCATGTCCGGCGGCGAAGTTCCGAGACTCATTGAGCACTTCAATTCTTGAACGGTGTTTGGGTTTCGTATTCCACGCCGCCAAAGATTTGCAGGAATTCGCCGATGGGGACCTCAAAGAATCCGTGCTCAGTCACATAACCGTTTTCCAATCCTGGCGGACCAGCCGGCTGGTGTTTGTTTCCCCACGGATTAAACATCCGCACCACGCGCCGACTCGCGTCATACGACAGCACGGCAAAGAAATGGTGATTAGGCACCGGCAATTTCTTATTCGCGGCATGGGTGAGCGCCACGATGACACGATGATCCGCCGTGAGGCTCGTCAGCAATTTTTCCATGCGGTTGGTCACAGAGTTGGGATCCTGCTTGGTCCATCTCCCAACCGAGGCGCTGGATGCTTTATGTCCAGTGAACTGACCGATGACCGGACCGGCATAACCGCCGTGGCCAATCAGATCCGTATCCAACGCTTCATCGTCTTCGATGGTTTTGCCGGTTTTTTTCTCGCGGACTTCACGCGTCAATTGCGCCCAGGTCTGTTCCAGAACGCCCATCCAAATACCGTGGCTGCTGCCTTCCGGCGAGCCGATGACCAATTCACCATCGGTCAATGGCGGGAGGGTGATATTCCTTCCGCTCGCGAAATGCACAATAAACCCGCCATTCGATTGCGGTTCGATCATTGAACGAATCGTTTTTGCGTCGCGAAAAACCACGGCGCCGATCACGCTCATCAAATAACAATCGCCAACCGGTCCTTGATGAAACGTATAGAGATTGGGGTCGGTGGGTAAAAAAAGGACGCGGCTGACTTTGTGGATGTGCGCCTCAATCGACTTGACCTGTCGCTGGAACGGAACTTCGTTCGCTGCCGCGGCCGCTTCTGCGGCCGTCAAACTTCCCACCTCTTCATCCCGCTTGATGTCGGCGTTCAACTTGCGGCGAAAGGCAACGGCGATGGCTGCATCCACGCCGGCCACGGTGGGTTTTTCAATGGCGGCATTCAACTCCCTCAAATCCAATTGCCCATCGTGATTGCTGTCCCAATTTTGAAAATCGTTTTGGATATTTTGACTGATGTCGATGGGGGCCTTACGGGCGGCAGCAGCTCGCCGGGGCGCAGCCTGGCTGGTGAACCCGGTAAACATGACCAGCAGAGCTGCGATCAGCGGCACGGAGCGCATGGATTTGGAGTTTTTAATGCAGGCGGCCTCAAAAGCCAAGTGCGCAATGGTCTCACTCGCGCGAAAAGCGCAACTGACACCGGTAGCGAATTCCATAGGCTGGGGTAAAGTGGTGTAATTAAAAGCCGCTAGTTTTAGCGAGAAAAAATCTTAACTAAAATGACACCAGACTGTCCTTGGGCGACAGTTTCGTTCGTCGTAATGTTGAAACACAAACAAAACCAACGATAAATACATATATGAATGCAACCGTCCAACCGTATCTCTTTTTCAACGGCAATTGCGAAGAGGCCGTCGAGTTCTACAAAAAAGCCCTCGGTGCCGAAGTCCAAATGACGATGCGCTACAAGGAAAGCCCCGAACCGCCCAAGCCGGGCATGGTGCCGCCTAATTACGGTGAGAAAATCATGCATACCAGCTTCCTGGTGGGTCAAACAGTAGTCATGGCCTCCGACGGTTGCGACGAAGGAAAGGCGGCATATGAAGGCTTTTCGCTGGCTCTAACGGTTTCAACGGAAGCCGAAGCCGACCGCGCGTTTAACGGGCTGGCGGCAGGGGGTCAAATCAAAATGCCCCTCTCGAAAACCTTTTGGTCACCCAAATTCGGGATGCTGACCGATAAATTTGGCATCGGTTGGATGGTCAGCGTCATGCATAAGTGAAGCGGAGGGTATAGTGGCACGGGCGTCTCGCCCGTGCGTTTTTATTTTTGAAATATGTCCTTTGATACTCACGGGCGAGGACGCCCGTGCCACTATTGCGCTGCCATGCGGCGAGGTTGGCGGAAGCGCGCCGTCCCTACCTGACGCTTTTTTTCATTTTTTTCTTTATTGAATCGCGGACAAGGCGGACAACTGCTGACTGTTATGAGTAACAGCCAGCAGCCATTCACTGACCACGTCACGCGGAAGAACAAATCTTCAACGAGCGCGTGGATTGGATGGAGTATCGCCGCCCTTGCGGTCGTGCTGGCGGCGGTGTTCCTGGGCCTTTGGAATAACGCCAACACACGTCATCAGCAAGCGCAGGCGGCGTTGCAGACTGAGTTGGAGGGAACGAAATCAGACCTGGCTAATGCGCGCGCGGAAAATCAGACCAACCGCGACCTACTTGCTTCGCTAACGAACCAGATCGTCAATTTGCAGAAGGAAAAAGAACTCGCCACCAAGACCTCCAAGTCGTTGGAAGACGAGATGCGCGCGGATTTGGAATCCAAGGATGTCACGATTTCCAAGCTTCAGGGCAAGCTGACGGTCAATATCGTGGACCGCGTAATGTTCGATTCCGGCGAAGCGGTGCTGAAGCCGGAAGGTGAGGTCGTCATGCGCAAAATCGCGGCCATCCTGCAGGAGCATCCGCAACTCGCCATCCACGTCATCGGCCACACGGACAATGTGCCCATCCGCCCGAACGCGCAGAGCCGTTTCGCGAGTAACTGGGAACTTTCAGCCGCTCGAGCGCTGGCCGCGGTGCATTTCCTCACCGAACGAGCGGGAGTGGATCCGCGGCGCCTGGGCGCAGTCGGCTACGGTGAATTTCGGCCGGTAGCGGACAACGCCACCGCCGAAGGCCGCGCCAAAAACCGCCGGATCGCAATCACCATCCTTCCCGAAGAATTAATCCCGGCCGATTCCACCCCGGCAGCCAAACCCGCGCCCGACACAAATTCTCCACCGACCACACCCATCACGAATTGAAGGCGAGGTTCAACTCGCCGATGTTACGATTCTGAAAACAATGGACCTCTCACTTGCCGCGAGAGCATGGTCGCCTACACTAGCCGGATTCTTGACTGATGTAGAAGCCGGATTCAGAGGCGATGAAGAAAAGATTGTTATGAATAAAAAGCGCAGAGGATTTACGCTGATTGAACTTCTGGTGGTAATTGCCGTCATCGCCATTCTCGCGGCTTTGCTTTTGCCGGCCCTGGCCAAGGCCAAGGAAAAGGCTTTGCGCATTTCTTGCCTCAACAACGCGCGACAATGGGGGTTGGCCATGACGATGTATCTTAACGACAACCACGGAATTTTTCCCCTGGCAAAAATTCCGAACGGCACTGCGAATTCGCCAACGGGTTACGATGAAGATTCCCCCCGTTGGAGCGACCTGGCGGCCTTTCATGCCGCGGGGCAGGGTGACAGCGTTTGGTACAACGCGCTTCCTTCCTATGTCGGCAGCAAGGCGCTTTGGGAATATGCCGCCGACCCCGGAGGCTTCGTTCAGAACAAATCCGTTTTCAGCTGCCCCACAGCCGCTGCTCAACCTTCCGACTTTGACTTGTTGACCCGGGTTGTTTTCAACTACGGAATGAATTACAAAGGGGCGACGGGGCTGGCGGGAATCGCCTATGGCACGAACTTCAACTCGGCGTCGATTCTCAATCCTTCCGCATTTGTCTTCCTCTCGGACGTCAGGGTGCACTCAAGCGAAACGCCTTTTTACGGGTCGCAACCCGGGAATGAACTCGGCTGCTCGCATTGTTGGGTGGCGCAGTTGTCTTCGCGGCACGCGGCGGGCGCCAACCTCAATTTCAGCGATGGCCACGCGGCGTATTTCAAATACTCCTATGTTTGCTCAAATGCGCTGACCAAAGCCGCCGACCCGGGAGTTTACGACATCAACTGGACCTACAACGGCCAGCGGGTTCCGTAATCGGAAATAGCCGCCCACACCAGTCAGCGCAGACTGACGTCTACGGCTACAGTATTTTTAGCTCCAAAAACGAAAGCGCGGTCTTGCTGGGGCAAGACCGCGCTTTCAAATCTTCCGGCGGTCATAGACCGCCGCTACATTGGCCACATTGGTTAGTCAAACGCGTGACCTGCACAGCAGAGCACGTTCTTGATTTTGTGACGGACCAACTCTTTGACTTTGGTGCGCGCGGGGGCGAGATATTTGCGCGGATCGAATTCTTTCGGGTTTTCAGCAAACACCTTACGGATGGCCGCGGTCATCGCCAGGCGCAGGTCCGTATCAATGTTCACCTTCGTGCAGCCGGTGCGGCGGGCCACTTCAATATCACCTTCCGGCACGCCGGCGGTGTCGGTGCCGAGTTTGCCGCCGTATTTGTTGATTTCCTCAGCCAAATCCTTGGGCACGCTCGAAGCTCCGTGCAACACGAGCGGATAATCTCCAAGGCCCGCATCCATCAAAGCTTTCTTGATGGCCGTGAGACGCTCGAGGTCGAGGTGCTGCTCGCCCTTGAATTTATAAGCGCCGTGCGAATTGCCGATGGCCACGGCGAGTGAGTCCACGCCGGACGCCTTCACGAATTGCACCGCCTCATCAGGATGCGTGTAACAGCCGCCCTTGGAATAACCGCCGCCTTCCTCGCCGTCATCATGTTGCGCGCCGACGAGCATTCCCAGTTCGCCTTCCACCACGCAATCGTGTTTATGCGCGTAATCGACAACTTTTTTGCAGATTTCGACGTTCTTTTCGAACGGTTCATGGCTGGCGTCGATCATGACGCTGGTGAAACCTTCATCGATGCATTCTTTGCAAAGCTCGAAGGAATCGCCGTGGTCCAGATGGACGGCAATGGGGATATTCGAGAGGCTGACGGCGGCTTCGATGAGCTTCTTGAGGTAAACCGGGTTGGCGTACTGGCGCGCGCCCTTGGAGATCTGGAGCATCACCGGTGCTTTCTCCTCTTCACAGGCCTCGATGATGGCCTGCAAGAGTTCCATGTTGTTCACGTTGAAAGCGCCCAGGGCATATTTGCCCTTCAAGGCCTTCGCGAAAAGATCGCGGGTATGAGTCAATGGCATAAAGTTTCGATTTCGAGTTCAGTGGCCGCCCGCCGGAGCAAGGCAGCGCGATTAGCGGGGGATAATAGGAACCCGGATGCGGAATGGAAATAAAAATTGCAGGGTGAGATGTCTCTCACCCTGCAATTGGTTGGACGAAAACCGGATTACTTGCTCACGATTTCGCTGAGCTTGAAGATCGGCAGGAACATACAAATGACCATGCCGCCGATCACGACGCCGAGGAAAACAATCAAGATAGGCTCGATCATCGCCGTCAAACCGGAAAGCACGGTTTCGATTTCTTCATCAAGGAAGTCCGAAATGCGTTCGAGCATGTTGTCGATTTTGCCGGTTTGTTCACCGGCGGTAATCATGCGGATGACCATGCTCGGGAAAACAGGATGTTTGCCCAAAGCGGCAGAAATACTTTGTCCGCGTTCGATGTCGGAAGCCGCGACTCTGATGGCTTTTTCCATGACGACATTGCCCACGGTTTGGGAAACAATTTGAAGGACTTCCAGAATCGGCACACCGCTGCGGATGAGGGACGCCAGGGTGCGGGTGAAACGCGCCAGGCAGATTTTATGGGCGATGCCACCGAAAACCGGCAGCCGAATGCGATTACGGTCCCAGAATTCGCGGCCCGGGGGCGTCTTGATGAAATAAAACCAGCCGTAAACAATTCCGCCGCCGCCGAGGAGGAAGAACAGGATGTAGCTTTTGACGAAATTACTGAAATCGATCAACACCTGGGTGGGAGCGGGCAGCTTCGCGCCGAAGCCGGAATAGACTTCGCCGAAAACCGGCACGACTTTAACCAGCAGGAAAACTGTGATGAGCACGGCCACCACGCTGACCACGGTGGGATACATGAGCGCGGATTTGACCTTCTTGCGGAGACGGGCGGTGTTTTCCAGGTAGGTGGCCAGGCGGGCGAGAATTTCCGCCAGCAAACCGCCTTTTTCGCCCGCGGAAACCATCGCCACATAAAGGCGGCTAAAGGCTTTGGGGTGCTTTTGCAGCGCTTCGGAGAAGCTGTCACCGCTTTCCACCCGCGTGGTGACATCCTTGATGGTGTCACGCATCACCTTGTTGTTGGTCTGTTCGGCAAGCGCCTGCAGGGACTGGACCATCGCCAGACCGGCGTCGACCATCGTCGCCAATTGACGGGTAAAAATGACGAGGTCGGCCAGGCCGACTTTGCCGCCCGCGGTTTTGCCTTTCTTGCCGACTTTTTCCTGGATAGAGACGACCAAGAGGTTGCGGTTCAGGAGGGCGGCAATGGCGGCCTGCTCGGTGCCGGCTTCGACCGAACTGCGGATCTCGCGGCCAGAGCCGGTTTCGCGCGCGACGTATAAGAATGAGGCCATAAATTCGTGATTGCTTGTTATATCAAAAAAGCTCGCTCGCTCTTGAAAGCAGTCGCTGTTCCAATTTCCAGCACGTGATTGAAAGTCCGGAAGTATCCGGCAAGCTGTCGCAAATTGAGCATTAATGGGCGGATTCGAGACCAATTCGGCAGATCCGCCGCCCTCGGCGGTGCCTCGTTTTTGGGCTTTGGCCCGAAGCAAGACGGGACGGGGCCGAAAAAACTTGTTGTCAACGGCCACGATTTTCCTTATTAACTCGTGCAAATGCACCGGGTTGGTGCCCGGGGTAAACTGTTTTTACCCCGTTCTATATGTACACGAAACATGTACCAAAATTAATAAACTAAACTGGAGGAACCAAATGAAGTTTAATAAATGGACATTAGGGTTAGCAGCAGTCGGTCTGGTCAGTTTGAACTCCGCCGCTAATGCGGACGATGCAGCACCTGCATCGACCGTGTTGACGGCCCTTTCTTCAACTACGCTCAGCGGGTACGTCGATACGTCGGCCCAATGGAACCTGGGCACGGGAAATGCCAATACCCCCCGCACCACGTTCGGCGGCGCGGGCAAAGCGGACGGCTTCAATCTGAATGTCGTTCAGCTCTCGCTCGATAAACCGCTTGACGAAAGCGAATGGGCGTCTGGCTATCATGTCGACCTATGGTTGGGACCCGATGCGGGTGGCCTCGGCACCCAATCCAGCGGGTTTGGTGAGTCCGGCGGAAGCGACTTCGCGATTCGCCAGGCCTACGTCACGCTCCGCACCCCGGTCGGCAATGGCCTCGACTGGAAAATCGGCGTGTTCGACACCGTCATCGGTTATGAATCCCTGGCTTCGCCAAACAATCCGAACTATACACATTCGTACGGATTCACAATCGAACCGACGACCCACACCGGCATCCTCGGCACCTATAAGATCAACGACATGCTCAACGTCTCGGCAGGTATCGCAAATACCTTCGGGCCGACGATCAACGAAAAAGCCCAGGGCCCGAACGCCAGCAGCGGCGAGAATAATCATGCCGAGTCTTACAAGACCTACATGGCATCCGTGGCCTTCACCGCTCCCTCGAGCTGGGGTTGGGTCGGCGGTTCCACGTTGTCGGCTGGTGTCGTAAACGGCTTCAATAGTGGAGCCGGCGAAGGCGGCGGCGGCGCGCAAACGAGCTTCTATGCTGGCGCCACGGTGAATACGCCCTTGACGGCGTTGAAACTCGGCGCTTCGCTGGACTACTTGAATCAGTGGGACAAAAGCCGGGCCTTCGGCGCCGGCGCTGATCCCGGGTTCAGTGGCGACGGCTCTGCCTGGGCCGGTGCGCTCTACGCCTCATATCAAGCGACTGAAAAGCTCAGCTTGAACCTGCGTGGAGAATTCCTTGATGACTCCGCTGGAGTCATCGCGGACAACACCGCCTTCGGCCAAAACCGCGCCAAAATCTGGGCGGCCACGGCGACGGCGCAATATGACCTGTGGAAAAACGTGATCACTCGCGTTGAATTCCGCTGGGATCACAGCGACGGCAGCAAACAATTCGGCGCGAACTCGAATACCTCAGCGGGACCCGGAACCGGAGGCCCGAGCCGCAAGAATGCGTACCTGCTCGCAGCGCAAGTCATCTACAAGTTCTAATTCTATTGGAGCTTCTCAACAACCCTCCCGGGAAACCGGGAGGGTTGTTTTTTGTACGCCTGAAGAAGGATGAAGGACAAATTGAGCCTCAGCCCTTTTCATCTTTCATCCGTCTTCAATTCCCCCGAACTCCCGCCTGCTGCATATACTGCTCGATAGCCTCAATATTTCCGCGTGCCTGGTCCGCGTGAACCGGGCTGGCCAGCAGCTCGCGAAAGAGAGCAAGGGCTTCATCCAATTTTCCCTGCCGGACCAAACATGCCCCGAGGTTTGCTTTGGCGTCGTCGCCCACCAGGCGCGGGTCAAAACTCACCCATTGGTCGTAACTGTGGTCTTTGCCCATCTCGACCAACCGCCGAAGCAGTCGTTCCGCTTCGTCAAACTTTCCCTCTTCCGCCGCCCGTCGCGCGAGCAACCATAACAACGGAGCGTTCGAGGGAAACCAGCGCCACGCAAGGCTTTCGAGCAGTTCCGGATTGAAACCGGGCGGCAGTTGCTCCGGCGGCAATTGCATCAGGTGCTCCAGCAACAGGCTGACGATCGGCCCCGGCGGTTCGTCCTGACGGATGTGCGGCAGAAGATTCGTAGCCGCTTCGCGAAGCACTTTCTCCCAGCGTGGATCTCCGAGTTGCGCCAGCGTTCGCGCGTATTCGATCAGGTAATAAAGCTGTCCCGGACGTTCACGCAGTTCCAACTCCAGCAATCGCACGGCGCGGCGAAGCTTCGCCTCCGTCAGCGTGCCGAGGTATCCATAGTGCCGGATCGTGATGTTCGATAAAAGGACCTGCAGCCCCGTCCTGGCTTCAATCTCTCGAATCCCCGGTCGAAAATCGGGATGGCACCGCCCCTGGAAACGCAGGTCATCGCGTCGGCGAAACAAGCGCAAATGCCACATCAGCGAGAAGTAATCCAACCGGTCTGCCTGTTTGAGATCCTGGAAGCGCAGAAAAAAAGCGAGCGCATCACTGCGCTCAAGGCAGGCGCGAAGTTCGTTGACGGATTCGGGAAGTAATTCTTCATCCGCATCCATCCAAAGGATCCAATCGCCGCGGGCATGGCTGATGGAAAAATTGCGGGCGGCGGAAAAGTCGTCGCACCACGGAAAATGGCAGACCACTGCGCCGGCCGCCTTCGCTATCTCTATCGTCCGATCCGTCGAGCCCGTATCGGCAACGATGATTTCATCCGCGACGCCGCGCACCGAGGCAAGCGCGCGGGCAATATTTTTTTCCTCGTTCCGGGTGATGAAACAGACACTGAGCATACTTCAATCTCCGAACAATTTTTTCAGCGTGTCGCGAGCCTTGGATTCCCGCGAGTTTTCCCCGGACTTGGCAACAAATTCGCGACGCGCCATTTCAAAATATTCGCAATAATTTGCCATTGGTTTGTCGAAGACCGGTTCCGCGCGCCGATCGCGGCATTGGTAGGCCGCACGCAAATCGTAACTCACGCAGTTCAAACACACCTTCAAGTCCGCGCCACAAATGCACGTTTCCGAGCGGCCCGGGGTGCCCGCGAGCGTGTATTCCGCGCCGCATTTCCAGCAATGTCGCGTCAATGCCATGCGGCATTGTATTTCTCCGCCCGCCCGAGCGCAATTGGTTCTGGCGCTGTCCCATGGTGGCACGGGCGTCTCGCCCGTGGGTTTCAAAAAAGATTTTTCCGGGGAAAGAAACGCACGGGCGAGACGCCCGTGCCACTATTGGGTCGCGACCGGTCTTTCCACCTGCGACAATTTTTCCACGCACTCCCGCGCATCCCGGCGCAATTCCTCCCGATCTGCGTCGCTCAAACCGTCGGGATCAAACCGATACCGATAGTGCAATCGCAGCAAGGCGCGCAACGGACTTTTCAACTCCGACAATCCAGGCTCCTTCGCCGCCCGCTCGAACCAAGCCACCAACGATTCATTTCGCCCACGCTCAACACCGCGTTGTGCGAGTTGTTTTTCGACTTCGTAGAATTCAGAGTCCAATCCCGGCCAGACCGTTGCCATGCCGGGCCCGGCGATCGCGCCGCGCCGCCGCCGCTGGCGCACGATTTGGAACAAGAGCAACGCCAGCACCGGCACCAGGCCCATCAGGATATATTGCCGGAGATGAGTCTGGCCCCAGCGCATTTTCGAGAATTGAAAATGCAGCCACCACCAGGCGTCAGTCAGCCAGGGGGAGCCGCTTTGGCTGGATTCCACCTCAAACCACGTGCCCGGCGTCGTATCAAAGTCTTCCCAATATCCCTTCTGCTCGTTCCAGACAATGCACCAGGCGTGGGCATCGCGCAGGCGGACCACGTAGCCGCCCATCCCGGCTTCGTGAACCGAATAACCCACGGCGTAACGCGCGGGGATGCCCGCTTCGCGCAGAAGCAAAACGGTGGCGGTCGCGAAATACTCGCAATGCCCCGCGTGCGTCTTGAGCAGGAACCGGCTCAGCGGCGTCTCGAACTTGTCCCGTCCATTATCGGCATCCTGCCAGGAGCGGTACGTGAACTGGGTGGCAAAATATTGCGCCACACTTTTCAAAATCTCATCGTGGCCCTGGCCTTTCAAATTGAGTTCGGCCACGATTTTATCCAGCGCGGGCGCCTCGTTCGTGGGCACCTGCAAATCAGGCGCCATAAAGCGACCGCCCCACCGGCCGCGAAATTCGCCCCAATTCGTACGCGTCTCCGATCGGGAGTTCGTGTCCCATCTGCGGTCGTTGTAGCGGGAGAAAAATTCGAAGTTTGTGCGCGACAGAAAATTTGTTTCCGGCAGCGAATCAATCGTGGCCCCCGGCCCGTAAAGGACATCGAATTGCACCAGGCCTGGTCCTTCTGCAAGCACCGCGCCCATGCTGTTTGTTTGGAGGTTGTAGATGGGCAGATTTTCCAGCCGCGTGCTGCCGGATGGCAACGGCAGGAGGCCCATCGCATTTCCGCTGTTTCGATCCGAGCCCTGGAGATAGCCCGCGATGCCAATGCGCGACGCGTTCGCTTTTTCCCCCTCCAGCAGCCAGGTATTTTCGTTGGTGGCGGAGTGATCGACGGGAACGAAACCAGTTCGCGCACGGCCCGCCAGCCAGGCCGGTGATCGAAAGGCGCGATAACTTGCCTCGCGCAAATAAGCCGGCGGCTCACCGGATTCCGGTTTCAGGCGCAGCACAATTCTCGTCGAGGTCTTGATCCGGCCAATTTGTCCGAGCTGGGTTTCGCTTCTCGTCGGATCGGTGCGATTCCGTCCGAATAATTGCGCGATCAACTGGACGTTAAAACTGGTCACATATCGCTGGACCAAAACGATGCCGCGCGCGCCGGAATATCCGAAAGCCACCGCCAGCATCAGCGCACTCAACCAAAGCACCAGGCCAAACCGTCGCGGCCGCCGCACCCACAACACCCAGGCCAGCAGCAGGCAGAGGCCCCAGAAAAAATCATTATTCTCGCTCCGATGCACACTCGCCGCGAACAGGCAGAGCGCGAAATAAGGGAACGCGACATCCACTCCATGGGCTTTGGGAGGTGATTTGCCGAGTTTCTTTGCCTGTTTCCAGCGGTATTGAAGAATCAGCGAAATGGTGTGCAGGGGAATTTCCTGACGCGAACTGAAGACTTGCGCGCACATGAACAGGAAAAAAATCATCGGCACCCAGCGAATCAACGATGCCGCTGTGCGAGCGGTGGCCAGGCCAGCCTGTCGTTCGGAGCCTACACTCGCTCCGCGAAAAAGATTTCCCACGCCTTCCGGCCCGCCGCTGTCCGCAAAAGCGTAAACCGCGGCTGCCAGGAACAGCAGCGCGCAAAAGCTCCAGATGCGCTTGAAGTCGTCGTCCGAAATATCCCAGCGCGCTTTGATAAAACGCGAGCTTTCCAGCACGACGCCCATGATGGCGCCCGGAATAAGAAAGCCGGTCTGCCAGCCCCAAAAGAGCAGGGTCACACCCAGAACGAATGGTGGCGTTTTCATAGCTTCGCCAATCCCTCCTCAACCCTCCCCGCTTCCAGCACATGGATTTCCCCAAACTGATCCGAACCCAAATCCGGTTTGACGCCCGGCTCGACCACCAGCAGCACCAGGGTCGGAATGCCCAGCGCGCCGATCTTTTGCAACAACCGGCGGCGCTCCTCGTCCCACGCCAGCAGCACGCAGATGCAGCCGCTCACCGAGCCCGCATGTTGCACCACCAGATGATCGAGTTTCGCAAATGGTTCGTCCAAACACACGCGCACCGAGGCAAGGACTTCCAACATTTGGTCCGCGTGCCCGAGTCCGCGCCCGGCCGTGAAACAAAAGGCCTGCGGCCCCACGAACAAAAGATCGAGCAGCGACTCTTGCGTTATCAAGGTACATGCGAACGAAGCCGCGACCGACACCGCTTCCTCGAATGCCTCGCTGTGGGGATCGTCCGTGAACGTGTCGAGGATTAAGGCGTGTCGCACAAAAAATTCGTCTTCGAATTCTTTCACGATGGGCTTGCCGGTTTTCGCCCAACTCGGCCAATGAATATGCCGGTAAGGATCGCCCCGCCGGTATTCGCGCAGCGATACAAACTCCTCGCTTCGTCCGATGTTCGAGGCCATCGCCACGCCGCCCTCCTGGTATTTCATCAATCCCGGTAGTGCGATCGGAGGCAGGGGATAGCGCTTGGGGAGGATAAGCGCCGTTTGCGCCAGCGGCACTTTGGCAAACCCGCGAAATAATCCAAATGGGTCCGGCCGCGCCAGGGTCACGCCGCCAAACCGAAGAATGCCGCGCCGCAGCGGCTCGAGTTCCACGCGCACTTCCACTTCTCCCTTTGACGCCAGCGTGGGAACCTCCGCTTCTTTCACCGAGGCGTAGCGATGCGTCCGGTTGCGCCGCGCGCTGTTTCTGAATGGGCGAATCTTTCTATTATCGGCCTGCACGGAGTCCCGCCATTCACGATAGGACGGGCGCGGGTCAGACATGTTTTCCAGGAGAACCAGATCGCTTTGCGTTTTGGAAGTCAGGTTCTTGATCATCACGCGATAATAAAATGGCTGGCCCACAGTACCGAATCGCGGCAACAATCGCGTGGCCGAAAAACGCGCCCGAAAAAAGAAGCTGAACGCCGCGGCGCTCAATAACATGAACAACAGGATCGGCAGTCCCTGGTAAACCACGGTGTTTTCCGTGTCCGAACCCATCAGCGTCGTGGCAATCAATCCGATGAAGACCATCCAACCCGCCCGCGTCAACCGCCGTCGCGCCCGGTAGCGCATCCCGGAAGCGAAGCGGTAGAGCCAATAGAGGACGCGATAAGCCGGGTTGGGAATTCGTATTCCCCGTCGCCGGACAAGTTCAACCGCCGGCCCGCCCAGAGATTCCGCCAACTGCTGAACTTCCCGGTAAAGGCGCGACTTGCGGACTCGAACATGGCAAAGCCCCGCCAGGCAATTGAATTCACAGCGCACCATGCCATCCACGATTTGAATGGAAACATTTTGTTTAGCGCGCGGATGATTCGCAAACCAGAGACCGAACAAAATCGTGCCGCGCGTGAACCGCAGGCTGCGTGGTTCCACCATGAGCTTCTCAAGCGGGCGCGTTCGGAAGAAAGCCAGGATTCGTTCGATGGGATCGCCGCGCCCCGGCGGAAGCGGAAATTGGTAAATCTCTCGAAATCGCCAGATCGAAAATCTAGCCTGTTTGACGATCGTGACCATTTTTTGGCCGAACCTTTAAGCCGGCACTTTCAATTTCTTCAACACGTCTTCCACGACGCCACGCGCGGTCAATCCGGAAAACCGCGCCTGCGGCTCCATCACCAGGCGATGCGCAATGACTGGCACGGCCAATTCCTGAATTTGTTCCGGCGCCACAAAACCCATTCCATCAAACAGCGCCAAAGCCTGCGCGCCTTTCATCAGCGCGAGGGACGCGCGCGGGCTCGCGCCCAATTGCACGCCACTGGCGGTGCGCGTTGCGCCCACGAGGGCCACGACGTAATGTTTCAATTCATCGCTCATGCGAATGCTTTCCGTCGCGCGCTTGAGTTCAAGCACGTCCGCCAGCGTCGCGCAAGGCTCAAGCGATTCGAGCGGATGATTGTGTTCCTGCGCGGTCAGGACCGCCACTTCATCTTCCGGCTGCACGTAGCCCAGCGTGAATTGCATCGCGAACCGGTCCATCTGCGCTTCCGGCAAGGGATAGGTCCCGCGAAACTCCACCGGGTTTTGCGTGGCGATCACGAAAAATAATTCTGATAAATCGCGCCGCTCACCATCGACACTTACCTGCGATTCACCCATGGCTTCCAACAGGGCGGATTGAGTGCGAGGCGAGGCGCGATTAATTTCGTCTGCCAGGAGGATATTCGTGAAAATCGGCCCCTCGTGGAAATGAAACTGCTGGTCGCGCTGGCTGAACACCGATACGCCGAGAATATCCGTCGGGAGCAGGTCGGGCGTGAATTGCACGCGCTTGAACTGCGCGGCGAGCGACCGTGCCAATGCCTTGGCGAGCGTGGTTTTGCCGGTGCCCGGAAAATCCTCCAGCAGCACGTGCCCGCCGCTGGCGAGTGCAGCCAGCAGTTTGCGCGTCGGGATAGCCTGGCCCTGGATGATTTTAGCGATATTATCCGCGATTTTTTGATAGATCTTGCGGGCGGTTTCCTGGCGCGTGGCGGTCATCGGTCTGGAGATTAAACCCGCGGAAGCGGCGGAAGTTTCGACAGCGGCGGGATTTAAGTTTTCCCTCATAGCCACATTTTAATTAACATTGCGGCGAACTGCGAATAATTTCTATCAATTGGACAGGCCCCCTCGGAAATCGGCACGGAAATAATGGAAATTATCATTCAACCGGATGAACAGGCCGCCGCCTCATTGGTCGCGCGAATCATCGCTGCCGACCTGCGTCGCAATCCACAACTTGTTCTGGGTCTGGCTACTGGCCGGACAATGGACCTCGTCTACCGCTGCCTGACCCGCCGGCACCAAGAGGACGTACTGGATTTTTCACGCTGCCGCACGTTTAACCTGGATGAATACGTCGGCCTGTCGCCGGACAATTCCAACTCCTATCATTATTACATGAAGGAGCATCTTTTTCGTCATTTGAACGTCGACCCCGCGCGGACGCATTTGCCCAACGGCATTGCCGCGGATCTCGATGCCGAATGCCGTCGTTACGAGGATTTGATTCAACAGGCTGGCGGCATTGATCTTCAATTACTCGGCATTGGCCGCGCCGGGCACATTGCCTTCAACGAACCTCTTTCATCACTGCGTTCCCGGACGCGGGTCAAAGCGCTCTCGCCGCTCACGCTGGAGCAGAATGGAAAATATTTTGGCGGCGCGGACAAAGTGCCGCCGCGCGCGATCACGATGGGCGTGGGCACCATTCTGGAGAGCCGCCGCTGTATCCTGCTCGCGCTCGGGAAAGACAAAGCAGAAGTCGTCGCCAAAGCTGTCGAAGGGCCGGTGACCAGCATGATCACCGCCACGGCGCTGCAGTTGCATCCGCGTTGTGCCATCGTTCTCGACGAAGCGGCCGCCGGCGAATTGACGCAAAAGGAATATTACCGCTGGATTTTTGCCCACGAACCGGAATGGCGTGAATTTCAGTGAAGAAACGGTGAAACGCTGAAAGCGTGAACAGAAGGTAACGAAGTAAACAAAGGCAAAGAAATTATTGGCCGAGTCCTGATTTGAAAATTTTACGGCAACGCGGATTTTCACGCCTCAGAAAGCGGCGGAGGGCCGCCGCAGTCCAAAACCTGGCGGAAATCCTTTTGCACCATGACTCGCGATAGCGTCTTGGACTGCGCCAGGCCTCTGGCGCCTTTCCCGTGTGTCCGACATTTCATTAAATTAGACATTGCCGGATTATTTGAATCCTTATTCCCCTGCCTGAAGATTCCATTGCAGCAAACAAAAATTCTTTTCATCCGCAGTCGCGCAACTATTCTCTCGTGATGCAACCCAGCGCTCTGCGCAAAACAAAGATTATTGCCACGCTCGGACCGGCGACCGATTCGGCCGAGATGATTGCCAAATTACTCAAGGCGGGCGTGAACGTCTTCCGGTTGAATATGTCGCATGCGCCCCACGAGTGGGTCCGCCGCGTCGTCAAGGACATCCGCGCCGCCAGCGCCGCCGCCCACCTCCACGCGGGCATCATGATGGACACGCAAGGCCCGGCCATCCGCACCGGCGAGCTGGGCGTCCCGCTTGATTTGCAGCCCGGCCAGAAATTCACCCTCACCGTCCGCGGCGAACGCAGCGAGGAAGAACGCTCGGTGGATGTTAATTACGCCGACTTCGTCAATGACATCAATATCGGCGACGTGGTGCTCATTGATAATGGCGCGATTGAAATGAAGGTGCTCGCGAAGGCCGGCAACAAAGTCGAGTGCGAAGTCCTCACCGAAGGCAAACTCGGCAGCCGCCGCCACATTAATCTGCCCGGCGTCAAAGTCAGCCTGCCCGCACTCACTGCCAAGGATATCACGGACACGAAACTCGGCCTCGAGCTCGAAGTGGATTTCCTCGCTCTCTCGTTCGTGCGCGAAGCCCGAGATTTGCTCCAATTGCGAGAGCTTTTCAGGGAAAGCAAAAAGCATCCGCTCGTCGTTGCCAAGATCGAAGATCAGCAGGCCGTGGCAAACCTCGAGGAAATCGTCCGCGAAGCCGATGCTGTGATGGTCGCGCGCGGCGATTTGGGGATTGAAATTCCGTACGAAGAATTGCCCATCGTCCAGCGGCGCATCGTCAAGACCTGCCTGCGCCAGGGCAAACCGGTCATCGTGGCCACTCACATGCTCGAGAGCATGATTGAATCGCCAATGCCCACGCGCGCTGAAGTGACCGATGTAGCCAATGCCATTTACGAACAAGCCGATGCCATCATGCTCAGCGGCGAAACCACCGTGGGCAAACATCCGTTGCGATGCATTGAAGTTTTTGATCGCATCGCCACACGCATCGAACGTAGCGGCGGCGCGAATTTTTTTGAAGATGCCGTGATGACCACCCCGCGCCAGAAGCTGGTGAAGAGCGCGGTCGTGATGGCCAACGAACTCAAGGCCGAGGCGATTCTTGTTTTTACACGGCACGGCAACATGGCGCGGCACGCCGGTTGGCTGCGTCCGCGTTACTCTCCGGTTTACGCCCTGTGCGCCCTTGACGACATCGCGCGCGGACTCGCGCTGAGCTGGGGCGTCACGCCGTTCGTGGTGCCGTTTGACATGATTAATCCCGAAAACACGATTGAAGCCGCGCTGAAAAGCCTAACCGAACAGGGCCGCCTGCACAAAGGCACGACCGTGGTTGTCATCGGTTCAATTCTCGTCGGCGAACAAATCGTGGATGCGGTGCAGATGCGGGTGGTGTGAGATTATTTCGTGGTCCAAGGGTCGAAAACGGCTGCACCCGTACGCGCCATATCCTTGCTATTATGTGTTACCAGCGTAAGTCGTCGAATGATCGCTGTTGAAGCAATTAAGGTGTCGAGACTAGGCAAAGGCCCAGCGCTCGCTTGGATTTCCCCAAATTTAACTGCTATCGCGTAATCCACTGGCAAAATACGGTTATAGAAACGATCGGGCAGTAGATCGAACATTGCTTCGAGAGCGCGGCGTTTTGGCCCTTGCTGAAGTCTGGTGATTCCCCTCCAAATCTCGCCTACCGTAATGACGCTTAAATGCAAATCAAGCCAATCAACTGTTTCCAACCAGTCGACAAAGCCCGAGTCGGGTTTCGGCTTCTCTAACTCAGAGAGAGCATCGGTATCCAGCAGGAACATTAAAATTCAGATTTACGAGGAAGATCGCGGCAACGTTCAAGGCGGATACCGGACTGCCGTAACGGAGAAAAAAATTGCGCCACAGTCTCTTTTGGTCGAGCCATTGCTTTAAATTCATCAAAGGAAACAACGACTGCCACTGCCTCGCCGTGTCGCGTGACGGTTTGAGGCCCTTTTTTTCTTGCAAGCTCAACTACCCGACTGAACTGATTTTTTGCATCTTGCAATGGCCAAGTTTTCACGGTGTCAATGTGAATCTAAAAATCTGGCCAGTCAAGCCAGATTCACCACTCCACCGGCACCGTCAGCTTCTTCCCAAACCGATTGTGATAGTGCAATTGCCTGTGGTTTACGCCATGCTCATGCACCAGCTTCGTGATCTTCACGTCGTAACAACAGTATTCCGCGATATCCAGCATCTTCCCCTGCCGAAACCATTCGATGGCCTGCATGCCTTCCGCGGTTTTCTCTACGCCGAATGTCGCCGTAGCGATGGAGTCCAGTGAGAGGCGATGCTGAAGCTTGTTTTGCAGTTCCACCAGCATGTCGAGCGTTGGCAACTGGCGCAAATCGAACGCCGTGTACCCGTGCAGCACTTCGTAATCGAACCGCAGATTGTTGAACCCGACGACGAGGTCGGCCCGTTGCAATTCTTTGATCAGGTCGTCGACCTGTTTTTCGCCGTAAATTTGATAGGCGCTGGTGGCGGTGTTGTAAGTCACGCCCACGCTCAGCTTCATGTCGCTGATTTTGTCCCAGCCACCCACGTCGTCGGCGGACTTCTGCGTTTCCAAATCAAAATAGACGATATTGCGCGCCATGCTCCCAGTATAAAGCCGCTCGTGTTAAAAGAGACAAACCTTTTCTTACGGTAACGCGCTGGGACGAGGTTCAAATCTTGAGGGGACCGATCCGCCGCTCTTAGTTCCGAAGGAACGATTGGGCTCAGCGGTCCCTTCGGACTTGTGCTGTAGTGGATCGCACCCGGCGTTGAAACGCCAGGCTATTATCTCCAGGACCAGAGTCTTTGCCTAGTCAACGTCCTCACCGGCGACGTACCAGCAGCCACGCCAAGGCTGCAGTTTCAACTCAGTCTTAATCCAGCACCGGATCTGACCCGTCGATCATCTTCACTTTGTTATGCGTGAAGTATTCTTTGGTCAGGGCTTTCATCAATTTGCCGCGCTGGTCGTAGAGGCGCTTTAATTTGCGCGGTTTGTGTTTCGAGAGCGCGTAATGCGTGAGCAGCGGCATCGCGATGGTCGTATCCGTGTAGCAAACGATTGCGTCGGGGAGCTTGGTGGGGTCCACTTTGCCCCAACTCACGGCTTCGCTCGGCGTGGCGCCGCTCAAACCGCCCGTGTCGGGACGGGCATCGGTGACCTGGATGAAAAAGTCCTGGCCGACTTCCTTAATGCGCAACACTTCCTGGATTTGCGGCTCGGTTTGCAGCATGAAATTCTTCGGGCTGCCGCCGCCCCACAACACCACGCCGCTACGACCGCCAGAGCGTTTGGCGCCGAGCACGAACGCGGTGGTTTCGTTCACGTCGATGGAAGGATTCACGCGCAATTTGTTCCCGCGCAATTCCACGCCCGCAAAGTTCATGCCGATGGTCGAATCACCCGGCGAACTGGTGTAACACGGCACGCCCGCACGATACGCGGCGGCGAGCACGGAGACATCCTTGAGCTTGTGCTTGCGCTCGTATTCGGCGCAGAACTTGCCGATGAGATAATGCAATTCGGCGGTGCCCATTTCCTTCTGGAACTCCGGTTGAATGAGCAATTCGCGCAGCAATTCGTCGGTGGCCATCAGGCCGTCGGAATAAGGGATCACCACGTCGTAAATACGGACGAGGTCGTTGTCGCGCAGGTCGGTGTCGTCAAATTTAAAGCTGCCGCTGTGCACCGGGTAATTCAGCGCGAAATGCATGTCGTGATACAGGTTCGCTCCGGTGGAAACGATCCAGTCCACGAAACCAGCCTTGATGAGCGGAATGATGCTCGAACAACCGAGGCCAGCGGGAGTGAGCGCGCCGGAGATGCTCATGCCGATGGTGACATCGGGATCGAGCATGCGGTCGGTGTAAAGCTGGCACGCTTCCTTGAGGCGCGCGGAATTATAGGCGAGGAAACACTCGTCGATGATGTAGGAAAGTTTCTCCTTGCCGGTGATGTTTTTCGGCATGATGCGTTTGCCCGCCATGTATTTCTTTTTGTGGGGGCACGCCTTATCTTTCATCCACTCCGGCATTTCGGAGACGGCTTCGCGATTTTTAATTCCGGTTCTTTCAGTTCTGGCCATAAAATAAAAATTTTGTCCGCCCACGATACGCGGGTTGCGGCGGATGCCAATAATTAAATTAGGGGTGGTGACGCTACGAATTGTCATCGCAGGAAAAGTTTGGGTAACCGGCCATGGCAATATCCGGAGGCCAATGCTATCACCACCATTACAATCCAAAAAAGCGCAGGCCGGGATCAATGAACAAAGGCGACGTTGCCAGTAGGATTATCAGCGTCCATGCCCGCGCGATCGCAACGGGCCATTCGTCAATGCGGAGTCGGTTCTCGGCCAGGACCACCACACCTTGAATGACGAAGAACAGGACCTGTGATAAGGCCCCCCACAGGCCGACTGAAAACAGAATCAGCCAGCCGTGCAAAATCCCGCTCGCTAAAAAAGCGAGGATGATCCCCAGGCCAATATGATTACGGCGGGCAATTGGCAGAAAAACGAAGGTGCGAAGCCAGGCACTCACAATGATATTCCAACGCCGCCCCCAAAACTCCCCCACACTGCGGGCCGCTATGGGATGACGATGCAACTGCGGCGACGAATATCCAGCAGCCTCGAATAACAAACTGATCACACCGAAGATAATCGCCGCCGAAGCATAAAGCAGCGCTACCCCAGCACCCAGGCGCAACAGTTCGTTCGTGAAATTCCCGAAGTTTCGCGGGTGCAAAAGAATTTGAAGAGCGATCCAAACGACAATCGCATGGATGAGGATATTCACGATTTCGCGTAAGACCTGGGCTTTCGTTATCGATTGTGGACGAATGCGCCAGCGTTCACGTCTCGAAAGCCGGTTTCCGACATCCGCGGTGAGTTCGACTGCCAACATCGCAACGGCTATTGAGAGAACCGCGAAAACAGTACGCGCCGTTTGCATTTTCGCGACGAAACAGGAGACGACCAAAAGAGCCACAACCAATAGGACAGCGCACCGACGAAGAACGCGGTATCGGTCAATTCCAACCTGAATTTGAGAATAATCCATGCTGTGCCTTCGCGCGTGCCGTTGTGTTCTGAAGATATTTGACCGGACGCCGTCGAAACACTCACGGGCTGCATAACGTCATCGGGTGCGGAACTCAACCGAATAAACCACTTGCCATCGCAAAAAAATGGCGCATCAATGGCCGGCAATGGAAACCGGATTGGCAGAAAAAGTAGTCGTAGTGACCGGCGCGTCCGGCGGCATTGGGTCCGCCATTGCGCGGCGATTCGCCGAAGAAGGCGCGAAGGTGGTATTGCATTATCGACGCCAGCGCGATCAAGTCGAAGCGCTCGAGTTGCCCAAGGGGCAAACATTGCTCGTGGGCGCTGATTTGACGAAGGAAGCCGGCGTGCGGCGCCTGTTCCAAACCACCGTGAAACGGTTTGGCCGAGTGGACACATTGGTGGCGAATGCCGGTTCGTGGGAGACGCGCGATATCCCGTTGCAGGAAATGTCGCTACGACAATGGCGCGCCACACTGGATGCGGTGCTGACATCAACCTTTCTGTGCATGCGCGAATTTTTCCGATGCATCGCCAAGCAAAAACAAGGCAACGCAGTATTGATCGCATCCACCGCGGGGGTTTTTGGCGAGGCTGGTCATGCGGATTACGCGTCGGCCAAAGCGGCGATGGCCTACGGGCTAACCCGGACGCTGAAGAATGAAATCTCGCGTTTAGCCCCACACACGAAAGATTACTGCGGCGGCCGGGTGAATTGCATTTGCCCAGGTTGGACGGTCGTCCCGCGCACAGCCGGAAAATTAAAGGACGCTCGCACCGTTCGCCGAATCACGGCCACCATGGCCTTGCCACAAGTGGCGCGCCCCGACGACATTGCGAATCTGACATTGTTTTTGAGTTCAGACCAACTCGCGCGGCACATTACCGGGCAGACGATCCTGGCGGCGGGCGGGATGGAAGGCCGCTGGCTTTGGCAACCGGAGGAAGTGGATCCGAAAATTGCCTGAGTTGGCGCAGCGGCGGATTGGCTCTGCGTTTAGATGCCTGCCAGTCACTGTTCCAACACATCCCGCACGGCCTGCGCAAGCCGATGCGGTGAGTAGGGTTTTTGCAGGAAATTAATTCCCTCTCGCAATTCAAAATCTTTTTCCACCACGTCCACGCTGTAGCCGCTGGAGAAAATAATCCTCAACGACGGTTTTTCCGCGTGGAATCTTTTTGCAAGGTCGGGGCCGTTCGCGCCGCCGGGAATCACAATATCCGTGAAGACCAGCGAGATGCGGCCGCTATGCTCCCGCCAGCGATCGAGGGCGGCGCCGGCGCTATCAGCCTCCACAACTTCGTAGCCGTAACCCTCAAGGATGCTGCGGTCCAGGGCGCGCAGCGGGGCTTCGTCTTCGATCAACAAAATGGTCTCAGTCCCGCCACGGACCTCGCGGGGAATGGGGCGCTCCACTTTTTTGTCCTCGCGCTCTTTGGCGGCGGGGAGATAAATCCGAAAAACCGTCCCTTTGCCAACTTCGCTGTAAACGGTTAACCAGCCGTTGTGCTGCCGGACGATGCCATACACCGTGGCGAGGCCGAGGCCGGTGCCCTGGCCGACCGGTTTGGTGGTAAAGAATGGTTCAAAAATTCGCGACAGGTTCTCCGGTGGAATCCCTTCACCAGTGTCAGTGACTGCCAGGCAGACAAAATCACCGACGCTTCCTTGCGGGTTCAATTGCACGTATTCAGGCCCAATGCATTCGTCGGACGTGGCGATGATTAATTTGCCGCCCTGAGGCATGGCGTCGCGCGCATTGATCGCGAGATTCATCAGCACCTGTTCCATCATGCCGGCATCCGCGCGGACGAGAAAAGACGTTGAACCGTAATCAACGCGCAGAGAAACGTCGGCGCGGAGAATGTGTTTCAACATTTTGGTCATGTTGGCCACCACCTCGTTCAAGTCGAGCACACGCGTCTGAGTGACCTGCTTGCGGCTGAACGTCAGCAACTGGCGGGTGAGATTAGTGGCGCGTTCGGCGGCGAGCAGTATCTGGTTGACCGACCCTTTGATTTCCTCGGGCAACCCGGGTTTCGAGCGCAACATCGAGGCATGGCCCTGGATGACGGTGAGAAGATTGTTGAAGTCATGCGCCACGCCCCCGGCAAGCTGGCCGATGGATTCCATTTTTTGGGCCTGGAGAAATTGCTCGTGCAATTTCCGGCGTTCGGCGCGTTCGGCGCTTTCACGCAAGGCACGCCGCACCACCGGGCCCAGGCGCGAAAGATGATTCTTAAGAACGTAATCCGTGGCACCAGCCTTCAGGATATCCACTGCGCGCTCTTCCCCCAGGGTTCCCGAGACGACTACGAACGGAATATCGAGATTACTTTTTTGAAGCAATTCAAGCGCGTGGAAGGTGGAGAAGTGCGGCAGGCTGAAATCGGAAAAAATCAGGTCGATGCGCTCGCTCAGACTGCCCCGATAGCCGGCTTCGGTTTCGACGCGTTTCCATGCGGCCGCAAACCCGGCATTTTGCAATTCGTTCAACAACAGTTCGGCGTCGTCGGCGGAATCTTCAACGATTAGTACATTTAACGGAATTCCCATGAGTCGCTTCTCCCAAAGTGAAATAAACGGTCGCCCCTTCATCCACCTGTCCCTCAGCCCAAACTCGCCCGCCGTGCCGATGGATGATACGGTGCACGATGGCGAGGCCCACGCCGGTGCCTTCGAACTCGCTCGGGCTGTGGAGACGCTGGAACACATGGAATAATTTACCCGAGTATTCCATGTCAAACCCCACACCATTGTCGCGGACGAAGTAGACCTGCTCCCCATTTTCCTCACGAGACCCGACTCGAATCAACGCCAGGTCCTTGTCGCGGGTAAATTTTAACGCATTGGAAAAAAGATTGGCGAACACCCGGCGCAACAGCGCGACATCCGCCGTGCAAGCGGGGAGTTTGCTGATTTGGCAATCCACCCGGCGACCGGGCGCGGCGATGATGAGTTCGTTGAAAACATTTTGCGCAAGTTCACCCGGGTTGACGTTCTTCTTCGTCAGCGCCATCCAGGTGAGGCTGGAATAATCAAGCAGGCCTTCGATGAGCTTGCTCATTTTGCCGACGTTGTCCTGGATTCGTTTCAGCGCGTGGCCGGTCGCCTCGGGGATATCCGGGCCGAGAGACTTTTTCAAAATGGACGCAAAGCCATCCATGGCGCGCAACGGCGCCCGCAGATCATGAGAGACGGAATAGGAAAACGCCTGCAGTTCCTGGCTGGCCGCGTCGAGAGCAGCCTCCTTTTCCAGGAGTTGCGTTTCGAGCCGTTTCTGTTCGGTGAGGTCACGAATCGTCCCGACGAACCAGGTGCCGTCTTCCGTTTTCAAGGTGCTGAACCGGATTTCCGCCGGAAATTCAGAACCATCTTTGCGCAAGCCAAACAACTCCGCGTCTGCGTCCGTGAATTGCCAGCGTTGCGCGGAATGATTCTTGCCGGACTTAGCCGGGCGATTCCGTAATCGCTCCGGCAGCAGTTGTTCAGCGGGTCGCCCCAGCAATTCACCGTGCGCACGACCGAACAGTTTCTCGGCCGGTGCGTTGGCCAGCACAATGCAACCCTCGGAATTGACTATGACGATCGCGTCAGAAAGCGACTCCAGCAAGGCGCCAAATCTGGCCTCGAGCGAACTCGAGAGATGGGACGCTGGAAGTTTTTGGCCCGCCGCGCTCATGAGGATTTTGCGGGAAACATCCGTTGCGAAGAAAAAGGAACAGTAAAAATTGGCCCCCGGAGAACACCCCTCCCGACGGCCGTACGCAAGTACGAACTTCCCCTGTGCTTCAAGCTGGTTTCGCGAATCACACGTTCACCAAAGGCGCCCGTTTCAATAACGCCCACTGCAAGCTCAGCTGCGGAGTCACTCCGCTCAAATTCTGAAAATCCACTGGCTTTACGATATAAGCCTCTGCCCCGAGCCGCTGACTGGCGGCAATGTCCCGATCCCGGCTGGAGCCGGTCAGCACAATCACTGGTATCGTGCGGGTCCGTGAATCAGCTTTAATCTGCCGCAATACCTCTAATCCGTCAATCTTTGGCAAGCCCAAATCCAGCAGGATGATTTGCGGACGATCATTGAGTTTCCGGTGTGAATAGGCACCCTTGCAAAACAGGAAATCCAGCGCGGCCCCACCATCGCGGACGACATATATCCGGTTGGTGATACGCGCGTCCTTCAGCGCCTTGATTGTCAAATCCGCATCGTCGGCGGAATCTTCGACGATTAGGATGTCCACCATTTCTTCCGGCTGCAGAGAACTTCCCGGAGATTGGGTGGCTTCTTCCATTCGCAAAAAAAGAATCGACAGCGTCACCTCCAACGCTCCAGCGAGCCGCAGGATGCTTTCCAGCGAGACATTTCTCGCCCCTCGCTCGACATCGGAAATATATGTCCGATGTAAACCAGCCCGACCGGCCAGTTCTTCCTGCGAGATCCCGAGACGATCCCGATGAAGCCGTACGGCGGCCCCAAACTGTTTCTTCACATCACTTTTTCCCACAAGCGACGCAGATTTCACACGATAAACCCAGGTGGAACAACAGACTATGAGTGACTTTAACTACTTTTGGCTGATACAAAAGTGTAATGCATGATGGACAACAATACTAAAAATTTTATCTTCACGACAGATTATGTCGCGAGAACTCAAAACGTTATCACCGGCCCAACTCGGATTCGCCATGCCCGCGGAATGGGAGAAGCACGAGGCCACCTGGCTCGGCTGGCCCCACAACGAAAGCGACTGGCCGGATAAAATCGATACCATTCGCTGGGTCTACGGTGAAATGGTGAGGAAAATTTCGGAAGGCGAAATCGTTCGCATTCTCGTGCACAATCGAGCAGAAGCGAAATTCGCGCGAAACTATCTCGCACGAGCCGGCGCTAATCTGAAAAATATTGAGTTCATCCAGCACCCCACCAATCGCGGCTGGACGCGCGACAGCGGCCCTATCTTCGTAAAGCGAAAAAAGGAAACGGCCATCGTTCACTTCCATTTCAACGCGTGGGCGAAATACAATGACTGGCAGAAAGACCGTAAAGTTCCTGAAACGGCGGCGCGTCTTCTCAAGAAGCGGCTGTTCAACGCGGAATGCGACGGCAAGGATTTTGTCGTGGAAGGCGGCGGCATTGAATTAAACGGCAGCGGCACGCTGCTGACCACCGAGGAATGTTATCTCCATCCCAAAATCCAGGTGCGCAATCCCGGCCTGACGCGCGAGCAATACAACGAGACTTTCAAAAAATATCTCGGCGTAAAAAATGTCATTTGGCTTTTGAACGGCCCGGTCGGCGATGACACGCACGGCCACATCGATGACATCTGCCGATTTGTGAATCGGAACACGGTGGTACTCATCAAGGAATCAAACCGACGCGATATCAATTACCAGCCGCTCGCAGAAAACTGGGAGCGCATCCAGGATTTGCGACTGGAGGATGGTTCCAAGCCCGAAGTGGTGTCGTTGCCGATGCCGGCGCCGCTCTATTACGGGAAGTGGCGACTGCCCGCGAGCTACGCGAATTTTTACATTTCGAACGCCTGCGTTATCGTCCCGACTTTCAACGACGTGAACGACCGCGTCGCGTTGGGAACGCTGGGTGAGTTGTTTAAGGATCGCCCGGTGATTGGAATTCACGCGGTGGATTTGGTGCTGGGTTTTGGTTCGCTGCATTGTCTAACGCAGCAGCAGCCGGTGTAAACATTAACGGGTAGGGCAGAGCTGCGGCTCTGCCCTATAATCCGTCGCGCGCGTTTAGCGCAGGGCGAAAAATCTTTCGTGCTGGTCAGTGTAAACTTTCAAAACTCGTCAATGACATGCGTCATCGACGGAAAGATGGGGCGGCGCGGCAACGCCGCTCTACCTTATTATTAATTTATGGCTGAAGACATATTCGACGTGGTCAACGAACGCGACGAGGTGATTGACCGCAAACCGCGCAGCGAGGTGCATCGCCTCGGCTTGTTGCATCGCGCCGTGCATGTGCTGGTGTTCAACACGCGCGGGCAGGTGTTTTTTCAGAAACGCTCGATGAAAAAAGATCGCCAGCCCGGTTTGTGGGACTCGTCCGCCTCCGGTCACGTGGATTCCGGCGAGGATTACGACACGACGGCAGTCCGCGAGGTGATGGAGGAAATCGGGTTGCGCTTGCCGAAGACTCCACAGCGATTATTCAAGATTGAGGCGCGGCCGGAGACGGACCAGGAATTCGTGTGGGTCTATCGCTGCGAAAGCGAAGGGCCGTTTGAATTGAATCGAGAGGAAATTGACCGCGGCGGCTGGTTTTCGCAGGAGGAGGTTTCGCGGTGGATGAAAGAGCGACCCGAAGAATTTGCGAGCGCGCTCTTGTATCTCTGGCCCAAGGTCGCGAAGGACCAATGACACGCGGTGAGGATCGACCACCGCTCGCCGAACACATGCTGATGCGTTGTCACCCGACTGGTTATTGTAATTGAGCGCGGTAGAAGCGCAGGTTGTTCGGGGCCAAAGTGTCGGTAACCTGAAGAGCGCCGCTGGGAATTTGATTCGTGGCGATCGGAACCCAGTTTTGAAAGTTGGTCGTGGCAGAGACAACGGCGTTTGACCCCGCCGGGCCGGTCAGGCTCAGGACAAAATGATTGTTGAACGGTCCGAAGTTGCCATTGGTAGTGACGAAACTTAAGGGAGCCACTGCAGCAGAATACTCAATGGTCGCAATCACGCCACTGCTGCTGTTACCGGTCACATAGGCATTGCCATTGATATCCGCGACGACGCCGGCAGCGGTTCCGCCGCTATATAAATTTGTCCAGACGGCCGCGCCGCCAGTCGCATACTTAACGGTCACAAATTCATCCGGTCGCAGGCCGCCAAAGGAAGTTCCCGTGACGTAGGCGTTGCCGCTGCCATCCACCGCGAACCCGGTGGCTTGTCCGCCGCGATTACCGATGCCGTTAAAGAAATTTGTCCACGCGGGCACACCGGCATTGGAATATTTGATCGTCGTGTAACCATAACTTCCCCCGGCGCCAATGGAAGTGCCGGTCACATAAACGTTCTCAGCGGAATCCAACGCCACGGCTACAGCTTCATCGTCACTGTGGTTTGGGCCGTCGTAAATATTCGTCCACACGCCCTGACCGGTGCTGGAGATTTTGATGGTCGCGTAGTCGAAACTGCCGGCTGTGCCTGTCGCGATACCGGTCACGTAAGTGTTGCCCTCGTTATCCAGGGCCACGGATTGAACCAGATTATCACCATTGGATGCGCCATGGAATTTATTGACCCATAGCAGCGTGCCGGCGCTGGAATACTTGACGGTGGCATAATCAAAATTGCTGGCCACATCCATGGCGTAACCGGTCACGTAAACGCCGCCGCTGGTGTCAGCAGCGATCGCTTTAACCTGGTCGAAGCCGATGCCCGCGCCGCTGAAAGAGTTGGTCCATAAGGGCGTCAAGGTGGAGGAAAGTTTGACGATCTTCCAGGTTGAGTTGGTGGTGGAAACAACCGTTTGCCCACCCACGAACACTTCGCCACTCACATCTATCGCCAGCGCGGTGGCGAAATCATCGTTACTCCCTCCACTGTTGTAGCGGATTTGATGTTGAAGCGAGCCGGCCGGAGAATATTCGACTACGAGAAAATCGTTGCCTGTTCCCGCACCCGGCGAGTTGCCGGCGACGTAGATATCGCCAGCCCCATCTAACGCCATGGCGTTGATGACGTCATTCGCCTGCACGCCGCCATCCCTAAGCCTCGCCCAGGCCGCAACGCCATTGGGCAAATACTTGACGGTTAAAAAATCGGCGTTGCTTTGAGCATTGATATAATATCCGGTCACATAGGAATTGCCGTTGGTATCGACCAGGATATTGCGAGCTGAGGTCAAGGCAGGAGCCAAAGCGGGGAGTGTGGTCACTGCATTCGTCCACAACGGCGTGCCGTCAGCGGCATGGGTGGCCAACGGAATACAAAATGTCAGGGCAGCAAATGCGACCAGCGTTAATTTTTGCATAAATTCTGATTTTGAGAGTGCGGAATAACACAGTTTGACAAAATAGAACGCGATTAGTCAAATTTATGCATAGAAGTTTCGCAAGCTCCTTCTGACGAGCTAATAAAATTAGGTAAACTTCATTAACTTCGCCTCTTTAAAGACCGATTCGAGCTCTCAATCTCGGATCATTCAGTAAGTTCAAGTTTCTTGTCGGCGCGAATTTGCAGAGTGTGCCAATTGGCGCGCCTGGGAGAGAGCCGCGAAGTGCAGCATAATAAAGAAGGGCACCAGATACGCTGGAATGATTACCAGCGGCAATGATGCCATTGCGCTCGTGGTGACGTTTCCTGAGAGTCCGGGGAAAACGCCGGAACAAATCGCGCCCAGGGACACGGCCGTAACGAGGTCAAGAATCCCGAGGATATTCCAAAGCACAAATCGACGACTGGTCGCGAACAGCGGGTCGCGAATAAGGCCGAGCACGATCCACGGCGCGGTGAAACCGATTGCCATGTCCCCGAACGCCGCCGGGAAGGCGAATACTCCCGGCACAATGCCATGCGCATAGAGTGCGAGGAAACCAAACCCGGCCCATCGCCATGCCTGCATCGCCGCCACAAGCCGGAGATTGAGACCGAGAACGAACGACCTAAATGCACTCCATCCAAAGTAGGCCGCAAAAAACACGGCCAATGGAATTGCAAAGCCAAGGAACATCCCCAATGGTGGCGAGCCTGCGTTGCCCACAAAGCCGCCTTGAACTCCAAGGTATAAAACAAGCCCCAGCCACAACGCCATCACCACGGCAACGACGGACTTCACGCCCGAGAGACGATCGTCTAATTCCGTCACGTTTACATTGATGCTTCCCAGGTTTTCATTTTTTGCATTCATACTTTTCAGTTTTGGTTGGTTGTTCGTGTATCCAAATGAAGTGTATATACACTTCATTTGCTAAAAAAATTTCAGCTATTGTTCTTTCAACTTTGTCGCCACCTCATCCAAATCACTAATAATCGCCGCCCACCGTTCTTTTCCCAAAATCGCCACCACCTTGTCCTGGGCGGAGCGCCATGACGGAAGCATTTTGGTCAAAGCGATGCGCCCTTTTTCAGTAATCTCAAGTTTCACAAGTCCGCCGCGTCCGCCGCCTTTGGCTCGCGCCAAGCCGTCCCGCTGCAGAGGGCGGAGATTTCGCAACAGCGTTGTGCGGTCCATTCCGAGCCAGTCGCTCAATTCCGCCATGCTCCATCCGTTTTTCGCATCCAATGCGCGCAAGATCGGGGTTTGGGTGGGCCGCAGGCCGTCCCGGCGTACTTGCGCGTCAAAGAACTGCGTTATCACCCGCGATATTCGACGGGTATTAAAGCACGTGCAGTTTTCCGCCAACGTCATGTCCAATTGCTTCTTCACGTAGTGCATATACACACAAACCCTCGTACTGTCAACGGGCTTTTTTTTCGAAACACCAATCCAGTTTGAGAAATGCGTGTGTGGCGGCCGTGTGCGAAATGATTCCATGGGGCTGAATCGACGATCCGGTCCGATTCCATTCGTCATTCGTTATTCATCATTTTTGGTAGTATCTTAATTCGACTGATCGCATGGAACGCGGGTCGGCGACCCGCGGCGGGCCACCAGCCAGTGAGTACAATCCTAGCCCCTGAAGTTAGGACTTTCACCATTGCTGCGGCTCACAGAGCCGTGCTCCTCAAACTAAGACACTGCCTCATTTTTCACGCGCTTGACCTCCTGCGAACCCTCCTTTACGTTGCGGCACTAGAGATGAAATCTGATATGCAAAACTTTTTAGTTCCGATGGTTGTCGAACAAACCGGGCGCGGCGAGCGAGGTTACGATATTTACTCGCGCCTGCTCGTGGACCGCATCGTGTTTCTTGGCACGCCGGTGGATGACATGGTGGCGAACCTGATTATCGCCCAGATGCTGTTCCTCCAGATGAGCGATCCCAAGAAGGACATCCATCTTTACATCAACTCGCCCGGGGGCAGCGTCACCGCCGGCCTCGCTATCTATGACACGATGCAATTCCTTACCTGCGATGTGAATACGTATTGCATCGGCCAGGCGGCGAGCATGGGCGCCGTGCTGCTTTGCGGCGGCACGAAGGGCAAGCGTTACTCGCTGCCGAACGCGAACATCATGATTCACCAAATCCTGGGCGGGGCGGAAGGACAGGCCACGGATGTGGAAATTCGGGTACGGTATATGCTGAAATTGAAGCAACGCCTGAATGGAATTATCTCCAAGCATACGGGCAAATCCATCGACCAGGTGGAGAAGGACACGGACCGGGACAATTTCATGACGCCGGATGAGGCGAAGGCTTACGGATTGGTGGATGAAGTGGTCCAGTCCCGCAAAGAAATTCCAAATTTGGCTGAACGCGCGACGAGTTTAGCCGATAAAAAAGAGTAATCTCTGATCGAATTTTGGGCGCAACCTGAAATCGTAAATCGCAAAACGAAAATTTATAGTGGCTCGTCCAACGAACATCACGCTTTGCAGCTTCTGCGGAAAATCACACGCGGAAGTGAAGAAACTCATCGCCGGCCCTGGCGTTTACATCTGCGATAATTGCGTCGTGCTGTGCAAGAACGTCCTGGACAAGGAATTCGCCGCCCAGACCAAGAAGCAAAAACCGCGCGTCACGGTCCCCAAGCCAGTTGAGATCAAACAACAGCTCGATAAGTATTGCATCGGCCAGGAGCACGCCAAAAAGACGCTTTCCGTCGCGGTGCACAATCATTACAAGCGCATCCTGCAGGAAATGCCCACGAAAGGCGAAACTCCTGAAGATGCCGAAGCCGCTGCTTCTCTGCCGGAAGATCCGCACGCGGAAGTAGAAATCGAGAAGAGCAATATCCTGATGATCGGGCCGACCGGCTCCGGCAAGACGTTGCTCGCCCGCACGCTGGCGCAAATCCTTGATGTGCCCTTCGCCATTGCCGACGCCACCACGCTGACCGAAGCCGGTTACGTGGGCGAAGACGTGGAGAACATTATTTTGCGCCTGCTGCAAAACGCGGATTACGACGTCAAACGCGCCCAGCGCGGCATCGTTTACATCGACGAAATCGACAAGATTGCGCGCAAGACGGAAAACGTTTCCATCACCCGCGACGTTTCCGGCGAGGGTGTGCAACAGGCATTGCTGAAAATTCTCGAGGGAACCACCTGCAACGTGCCACCCCAGGGCGGACGCAAACATCCGCAGCAGGAATACATTCGCGTGGACACATCGGACATTTTGTTCATTTGCGGCGGCGCGTTTGTGGGCCTGGAACGAATCATTCAACGTCGTTTGGGCAAGAACGTGATGGGTTTTCGCGCGGTGGAGGAGAATTACAAGACCGCGGCCATCAATCGCGAAAAAGTCCTGCAATACGTGGAGCCGGAGGATTTATTGAGCTTTGGGTTCATCCCGGAATTTATTGGCCGCCTGCCCATGGCAACGGTGCTCGGCGAATTGTCCGAGGACCAATTGGTTTCCATTCTCACCCAGACCAAGAACGCGCTCACCAAGCAATATGCCAAGCTGATGGCGATGGAGGGTGTGGAGTTGGAATTCACGACCGACGCGCTCCGCGAGCTCGCGGCCCAAGCGGTGAAAAAAGGCACCGGCGCGCGCGCCTTGCGCAGCCTGCTCGAGAGACTCATGCTCGATGTGATGTTCGACGTGCCCAGCAACGACGACATTCTGCACGTGAAAATCACGAAACCGGTGGTCGCCGGAGACGCCAAGCCGATCATCCGCCGCAAGGCGGATCAGAAGGCGGCGTAGGCATTTCGGAATCGCTCTGCCGCCGATTATTTCTTTTTGCCGCCCAGGCCCCAAATCAGCCACGCGGCGAGCGCCACGAGCAGGATCATCCACCAGAGATAGCGCACTTCACGCGCTCCCATTTCTACAAAGCCCAGCGCTTTCGGAAAAATAAGAACCAGAGCGCCTATTACCAGAAGTGGAATGGTGATTTTTAGAAAGGCAATGGTCCGCACGCTCATGGGGAGGTCGAGGCGTTCCGTTTTTTCTCAAGGTCCGAAAGTGGCAGCAGGATATTGGCACTGCCGCCGCCGGTTCCATTGACCACCAGCGGCGCCTTGCCGTCCCATTTTTCCACGATTTGCAAATCGATGAACGCCGGAGTTTGCTTGAGCGCTTCGCCGCGAATGCGAATAGACTCTGCATCGCCCTTGGCTTTGATCACGACCGTGTCCGCTTCAATCTGCGCTTTCTGTTGCGTGAATTTCGCCTTGGCCGCTTCCTGTTCCTGGACCATTTTGGCCTCAATGGCGGTTTCCAAATCCTTGGTCAGGTCAATATTCTGGATGACCAAATCTTCGATGACCAGCAGGTCGCCCACCTTCAGTCGAGCTCCGGCGAGAGCTTTGCTTTTGATTTCTTCGCGGTTCTTAACGATTTGCTCCGCGCTTTGCATGGCGCTGACCTCTTTCAGAGCCTCCTGAACCCGGGGCGCGATAAGACTATCAAACGGATCGCCGGCGTAGCCTTGATAAATCTTCACCACCGAAGCTTCCGGGATGCGATACAGGACGCGCAGGTCCATATTTACCTGCTGCAAGTCGGCCGAGTAACAAGGTGCCGCCACTTCGCGCGTCTGCTGCCGGATCAGTATGGGAACAATAGTAGTAATAAACGGAGTTTTAACTCCGAAACCTTCCGGCTTGAAAACGGGCGAAACTTTCCCCAGCGTCACTTCAATTCCCCGATAGCCGGGCTGCACGACATAGGTGCTCGTCGAGGCGGCGATGACGACCACAAAAATGATGATGGCGACTCCAATTAACCTGGCGATTGTTTGTGCACGCATAATGTTGTGGCTACATTGACTGGCAACAGAGAATTTCCAATTACAATTTCGCCCTTTTTTTAGACCCCGATATCCTCATTCCAAAGTTCCGGCCGGGCTTTGATGAAATCGCGCATCAATTGAATGCAGGTCGGGTCCTGTAACACCTCCACCTTTACGCTTTGCGAACGCACGTATTCTTCCGGCCCTTGGAACGTCACATTCTCGCCGATGATGATGTGCGGGATTTTGTAGAGCAAAGCGGCACCGCTGCACATCGGGCACGGTGAAAGGGTCGAGTAAAGCACGCACCGTTGGTAAACCGAGGCTTTGAGGCGTCCGGCATTTTCCAGGCAATTCATTTCCGCATGATGAATCACGCTGCCATGTTGCACGCGTTGATTGTGGCCGCGGCCAATAATTTTGCCATCGCACACCAGCACGGAACCGATGGGGATGCCGCCTGCCGCCAGGCCTTTTTTCGCCTCGTCAATCGCAGCTTCGAGAAATGAATCCATGCCTGCTTCTAGCGTGCGCATCGCTGGATTTCAAGCTTTAGCTGGTTGAACCGTAGCAGCCGACGTCAGGAGGCTCTAACTTTCTCCGTGAAAATATCATGAGCCTCCTGACGTCGGCTGCTACTAAATCATAACGGAGGCGAAACCATCAAACAAAACTTAACCTGATTGTCCAAATTGGCCCCGCCCGTTCGTTGTATCTATGAAGACACGGAAAAACATTCATTAACAAAGGCAAATTATGGCAAAAACAAAGAAAAAGCTCCCGGCAAACGTCGTCTGGTTCGATGTCCCGGCAGATGACATCAAACGGGCACAGAAATTTTATAACAGCTTGTTCGGCTGGAAAATCAAACCGTTTCACGGGATGAAGGACTTTATGGAAATCGATACCGGGGGGCCAGATGCCAGCCCGAACGGCGGGTTGAGCCAGCGCAAAGGGGCCGGACAAACCATCGTAAATTATATCAGCGTGAATTCGGTGGATAAATTCACGGCCAAAATCGAGAAGCTGGGCGGAAAAATCTGTGTGCCCAAAATGGCGGTCCCGAAAATGGGTTATTTCGCAGTTTGCCAAGACACGGAAAACAACGGTTTCGGAATTTGGGAGCCCAACCAGGACGCTAAATAATTGTCCTGCCCAGCCAGGTTCATTCGTCTTATATTTGAAACAAGCACAACCAAAACACAAAACAACAAAGGAAAATTAATATTATGAACGCAAAAAGTGAATACATGCTCCTGTTCGCGGGCACCGAGTGGTATAATGAAGTCTCTCCCGCGGAAGCCAAAAAAATCTCCGAGCAGGCGAAGGCGTGGTTTGAGGGTCTGCTGCAACGCGGATGCGTCAAAGGCGGTCACGGACTGGCCCGCACCGGCACGCACCTGACGGCGAAGACCGGGCGTGTCATTTCGGACGGCCCGTATCCGGAATCCAAGGAAGTGGTGGGCGGATATATGATTGTGGAGGCGGAAAGCCTCGAGGAGGCAGTTGCCATGGCGAAGGGCAATCCCACGATCGCCTATGGAACGAGCATTGATGTCCGGCCCGCATTTCAAGGCGAGGAGAATTGCCCGCTGTACAAACGCGCGCGCATGGCCGAATTGGAACCAGCCGCGGCGTGAACGAGGCGGTCATTGAATTTTTAGATTCAACCGGTAAAATAAAATTATGAGCACACCAACACACAACGGATACATGCTGATCTTTCGCGGCACGGACTGGTATAAGGGTCTTTCGCCAGAGGAAATGCAGCAGGTGGGCGACAAGTGGATGGCCTGGTTCAAAGGATTGATGGCTGCCGGCAAAGCGGTGGCGGGCAATCCGCTGGAGCGCGAGGGAAAAGTCATCGGCAAAAACGGGCGCGTCGTTTCCGACGGTCCGTTTGCCGAGTCCAAGGAAACCATCGGCGGATATTTTCTGCTCAAGGTGCCCACGCTCGACGACGCCGTGGCGATTGCTCAGGAATGTCCGGGACTGCCCTACGGGATCCGCGTCGAAGTTCGGCCCGTCGCTGGTGAATGTCCGCTGGTAACGCAGTTGCGCGACGAAGCGCAATTGGTGCAGCAGGCCTGACGCGAGCGTCAGGTTTTCAAACACGCAGCCGCGGACGTAAGTCAGCGCCAACTGAGACGGCGCCGGCTAACGTCCTGCGGCTACGATGTTAGTCGGACCTTCTAGGTAGGACTGCCCATTGAGGAGATGCACCCTGAAAGTGAGAGTATTTGGGAACGAAAACTCAACTGAAAGGATGCATGAAAAAACTAATGCTCGTTCTGGCAGCGGCCGGCCTGGTTGCCGGTTGTGCCAGTAATCAAAACGCCGGCGGAACTTCCGATCAAAGTGAAATGAACTCCGGCACCAGTTCGCAACCCTTCACGCCCAAACAAGGCGCGGGATCAGGAAACACCTACGACGCGACCAACACGGTGCAGAACCCGGAAGCGGGACAACCGTAATGCACAACGCTGCTGGAACCCTTCCACTCATGGTCCCAGCGGGCGATAGGCACGGACGCGATAGAAATCCATTCCGTTGGTAGTCCCGTCATTGAAGGTGGCCAGATTTACGCCCAAACCAAAATCGGCGACGTCCGCCCACGAACCTAAAATCAAATCGGGGCGCGATTGAATAGTGTAAGCGCGCGTCGGGACGCTGGTCCACTGAAGCGAAGTTTTGACGGCTGCAGAATCTCGCGCGACGGAAGTGATGCGCAGATAATCCGTCACGTTATTGGGGCCGGTGCCGGCATAGTATTCTTGGATATTCGAAATTCCGTCGCCATCCGCGTCGGCATTGACGTTGATATTGGTCGTGCCGAAATTCTGAATTTCCCAGGCGTCCGGAATTCCATCGCCATTCAGGTCCGCGCCGGGGTCAATCCGATCCGTTTGCACATTCGCAACCGTGTTGCTCAAAGAAATCCATCCGCAATTGGCGCTGTAAACATATCCGCTAAGTTTTCCGCTGAACATATCCACCTTCGGCGAATCGACGGCTGCCAAAGCTCCTGCGGCTGTGCCATTCGTGAAAACAATCCAGCCAATGTTCGCGCCCCAGGCATAACCGCTCAAATTCCCGGCTCCGTCCAGATTCACGCCAAAATCATTGGTGGAGCGATTTCGATATTGAATTCCGTTGGTGGGAAAACCGGTGCCGAGATTAATCCAGCCCACGTTGGCGCCGTAAATAAAACCGGAGCAAACGTATTCGCCCAGCACCGCGCCACTGGTGACGTCGCCGCGCGACTCCAGCCACCCGATATTCGCGCCGTACGCAAAGTGATTGACCGCATCGATGGTGGTGGAGGCGCCCGAATGGAATGAAAAATTTAAAATGAAAAATGAAAAAACAATGGCAAGGAACCACACCGGTTTTTTATGGGCGCGTTCTCTCATAAAAATCAAAAAGAATTGACGTTATGGGTGACGCTCAGAGGCGTGCCGGTAATGGAATCGCCAAGGCAGACATTGGCGATGAAAGCTGACACGCCCGAGCCGTGGAAGGGCGGTCGCGCGAAATGATCGCAGCATGTTCATAGGACAATCCTTTTGATTTTTGGTCCTGTGCAGTGGTGGTTGAACGATGCTGGCAAACGGTCCGTTTTTGCGCAATCAGAACTTTTTCACAAAACGAGCGATGAAATACCCGAGGCTTATGTCCGGACTGAACAAAAAAAGCAGCGCCCGATGACTCGGGCGCTGTGACAAATGGCAAAGAGTGCGGACGACTGTTATCAGCCGCGGCGACGGCCGGTGAAAGCGAGGCCAAGTCCCGCGACGACCGCCACGGCGCCACCGATGATCAGCCACATGGAATGATTAGTGGGACTGCCGGTGAATGTGCGCGAAACGTCGGAGTTGAATGAATGCGATTCATTGAAGCCGAAGATCAGCAGCACGATTCCGAGCGCGAGAATTGCCCAACCTATAATGTTATTCATGGTATTTCCTTTTTGATTATTGTTACGCAGACCGGCACCGCAAAGAATAGGGCGATTTCCCCAAAAGGCCTTTTAAGGATACCCCATAAATCAAAGGGTCGGACGCTTCATTTGCCGAGAGTGATGTTCCACACCAGCAGCTATTTTCCGAGTGAAACAAAGTGGACAGTCCCTATCCCTTCATCGGCAGCAGAATTGTAAACGTTGTTCCCTGACCGGATTGGCTTTCCACCTGGATATTGCCATTGTGCTCTTCAATGATCCGACGCGTGACGGCGAGACCGAGACCGGTGCCGTTTTGTTTGGTCGTGAAAAATGGCTCGAACAATCGCTCCATGTTTTCCGGCGTGATGCCCGCGCCGGTGTCCGAAATGCGAACGCGCAACCATCGGCGCGGTTCACCTTCGCGCAACCGGTCGTCATCGCCGGACATCAATTCGGTCGCGACTGTGAGGGTGCCGGTGCCGTTGATGGCTTCCACCGCGTTAAGCAACAGGTTCACGAAGGCCTGTTCGATCTGGTGATTGTCCCCGTCGAGCACGTCTTTTTCCGCCTGCAACTTGCGCTCGAATGCAATCTGCCGGCCTTCCACCCGGTGCGCAGCGAGCAGCAGCGTGCGCTCGAGGATTTTGTGCACGGAAATGGGCGCGAAGACGGGCTGGGCCGGTACTGCAAATTTCAATATCTGGCTCACCATGGAAACCATGCGAGCCATTTCATGGCTCACGATATCAGCGAGTTCGTCGTCCTTATTTTTCTCCAGGAGCAACTCGACAAAAGTCTTGATGGCCACGAGCGCGTTTCTGATTTCGTGTGCCATGCCGGCGGAAAGAGTGCCGGCACTGGCCAGCCGATCGAGCCGCCGCAGACTGTGCTCGAGTTTGCGGGTGGAGGAGAAATCCTTCAATAACACCATGAGATTCCCGTTTTTTCCCTTCGACGCCGCAGGCATAACGCTCACGGAAACGGTGGGGGAATGTCCGCGTTGGGGTTCCAAAACAATCTTCCGGTCGGTTATTGTCTGGGTGGTGGTCTGCGTTTCGTGAATCAGCGCCTGCAAAGCGGGCGGAAGTTTTTCGACCAGGAGAGATTTTTCCCCGCCGGCCAGGTGCAGGATTTTTTCAGCCTCGGGACTGATGAAAGTCACGGCCCCGCCGACGTCGACGGACAGGACACCGCAGGCGCACGAAGTTTGCAACAAATCTTCGAAACTCAACCCAGGACGTCCCATGTTGGAACCCGGGTGCGCCATGATTTAAGTGGGATGAACCCGGCATGGCGCCGTCGTCCTTAAAGAGTGGAGCGGACAAGGTCGGTCACGGCGGTTGTCATCAATGATCATTCCGTACGCACGATAGCACATCGACGCCTAGTAAAACCCAGAGGTACTCGTTAGGCAACAGTCAAAGCACAGGGTGGCGAGGCACAGCCGTTTTTTTCCCACCAGTGGCGACAGCTTTTCGATTGTAAGTGCCAGCCGATGTTTTTACATTGAGCGTCACCGCAGCGCTGCGCGCACAAAATCGTTCTTTTCATCGTGCTTGGCACGACAAATGCAAGTTCCCTTCGGGTTCATGAATGCTACGTCCGCCAGTCTATTGTCTATGAAAACGTCCAGAGAACAGGTGAAATTCCGGTCTCTTGGAGACGAACTCCAAGGCGTGTTGTTCGTCCCTGAAAGCGACGGTCCCTGGCCCACGCTGATCATCTGCCACGGCGCCGGCGAGTTTAAGGAAAATTACTTCGAGATGTGCGAATGGCTTCAGGCCAAAGGCGTCGCTTCGCTGGCCATGGATATGCACGGACATGGCGCCAGTGGCGGCGAACGTTTTATTGTCAGGATGAAGGAATGGGTCCCGGATATTCGGGCGGCCCTCGATTTTTTGGCAGCGCATCCCACGACCCGCGATTGTGCCGTCGGCGCTTTTGGTTTGTCCTCCGGCGGAACTGCCATTCTCGAAGCTGCCATTGTCGACAACCGACTCAAGGCACTGGTCCCTCTGGATGCGACTGTCCGCAACTCTTTACCCTTCGGACTGGCGGCCTTTTTGAAGGTGCTGGTGTGGCTTGGGGCGGCAAAAAAGTCCATTACTGGGAAAGATTTGCGCGTGCCGCTGGCAAAGTTGAGCAAAGCCAACCTTGCTTCCGACCCGGAAATCCAAACCCGGCTTTTGTCGGATCCCCGTTCCATCGAGGCATTCCTGGACTTTCCGTTTCCTTCCAGCCAGGAGGCATTTTTCATCGATACCATCGAACGAGTCGGCACCATCAAGGCGCCCACGATGATTTTGTGGGGCGAGGATGACAAACTCGATCCGCCGGAAACCGGTCGTTTGCTGCTTGCGGCTTTAACCTGCGAAAAGCAATTGCATGTCATTCCGGGCAACGGCCACGTCGGACACCTGGACCGGAATAAAAGCAAGGTTTTCGAGTTGACGGCCGAGTGGGTAAAGAAAGCCCTCGCTCCCGCAAAATGAACGCCCGCACCACCGGCCCGCGAATCATCGAGGGGAGGGAAGCGAAATCGTTTGATCAAAACGAGAAATGGGAATTGCTTTCGCCTTTTTTAAAACAGCACGGACGAGAATCGCTGGCTTATCCCACATTGCAATCGGGAATGGAATACTTCATCGATGATTGCGGCTACATCGCCTACGTAACAGTGCAGCACCCGGTCTTCGCGCGGAAGCCGAAACAAATCGCCTTTTCCGATCCCGTCTGCGCGCAAAAGGATTATCCGAAAATCATTTCCAATTTCCTGACGCGTTATCCCGCCGGCGTGTTCGGTTGCATCTCCGAGCAATGCGCGGAGGTCCTGCACGGGATGAAATTCAAGGTGAATTGCATCGGCTGCGAAGCCGAACTGCCCATCCAGACCTATAATACCAAGGGGAACTGGAAGGAACTCGACATGATCAAGCGCGCGCGCAACGAAGCCAAGCGCGAGGGCATTGTGATTCGCGAGGAGCGGATCGAGAATGTCGACCCCGCACAGGTGGCCGCCATTTCCAAAAAATGGATCGGGGTCAAAAAAGTCAACGACCGCGAAATCTGGATTTACGCACGGCGACCCGTCCTTCATGCCGAGCCGGACGTTCGCAAATTTGTCGCCTACGACCGGGCCGGCGCCGTGGCGGGATTTGTGTTTTATGATCCGATGTATCGCGATGGCACCGTGTTTGGCTACGCCGCCAACATCGCGCGCGGCGATGAACAACGTTTTGGCCGCCTCATCACAGCCATTCACATGGAAGCCGTGGATGTTTTCAAAACCGAGGGCCGCGAGACGCTAAACCTTGCCCTCGCCCCGTTCGTGAAGCTGGACAGCGGAAAATACAATGACGATTGGGGGGCGAAAAAGTTTTTCGAACTCAGCGCCAAATACGGCAACAGCATTTACAACTTCACCGGCCTGGCATTTCACAAATCCAAATATCGTGGCGGCGAAAAATTTCTCTACTTCGCCTCCCGCAGCCTGCTGCCGACCAACGAGATTTATCTCGCGTTCCTGTCCGCGGATATCACCCGCAGCTATTTCGAAACCGTCGGCCGATTGCTCTGGGGCATGGCAACTTTCTGGAAAAAACCCTGAACCAACACGAGTCACACTCCCACTCATGAATAAAAAAACCAAAGCACTTCTTTGCGCAACCGCCTTCGCTGCCTTGATTTCGGCCCGAGCGGACAATACCGCTCCGGCGGACGCTTCCGAGCCGAAATCCAAATTGGAACGTTTCGCCGAACAGGATTATCTGCTGGGTGATTGGGGCGGCTGGCGCACCAAACTTTCCCAACACGGCGTGGACTTTGAATTTCTCTACGGCGCGTCCGTGCCGAGCGACGTCTCCGGCGGCATTAAAACCGGCTCCCTCTACCAGGGCGTGCTCTTGATGACGCTCGACTTGAATTCAGACAAACTGCTCGGCTATCACGGCGGCACATTCCACGTCGGCTCCTTATGGTTGAACGGAGCCAAGCCGTTTTCCGATGACTATGTGGGTGATTTGAACAAGGTAAACCTCGTGGATTTTCCGAATAGTTTTCGCCTGTGGGAAATGTATTACCAGCAGCAGTTTGCCAATGATAAATTGTCGGTAAAGCTGGGCGACATGGTCGTGGACCATGATTTTATCGTGCCGGAATATTACAATTCGCTCGCCTCCATTAATTTCCTCAACCAGACCTTTTTCTATCCCACCATGGCTTTTGACGTGTGGGACATTCCCGGTTTCCCGAAGAGGAATCATGGTTTGCCTTCCACTCCGTTTGCGGCGCCCGGCGCACTTGTTCTTTGGAATCCCTCGCCGAAATTTTACGCCCAGGCGGCGGTCTACTCCGGCGACCCCGACACCACTTCGTCCGGCACCCGCTTCAACATGAGCGAGCAAGAGGGCGCGCTTTCGTATTACGAATTGGGCTACCGCCCCAATCACGGAACCAATGACACCGGCCTGGGTGGCAACTACAAAATCGGCGCGTGGCTGCATACGGGTGATTTTAATGATGTCCGGGACGGCTTAGTTAATGCCGCGTTGCAGGCGGGTGGAGGACCGGCCTTTCCCGTCCGGCTGCATCATTTCAACTACGGTGGTTATTTCCTCGGTGAACAGCAGCTTTATCGTGAGGTTGGCAAAAACGATCCGGCGCAACAAGGATTGGTCGGCTTTTTCCGCGCGTCAGCAGCGCCCGCGGACCGGAACCTGGCGGAGTACGGGTTCGATGGCGGCGTCGTTTACAAAGGCCTGATCCCGAGCCGCGATTGGGACACGCTCGGCCTGGCCGGTTCGTATCTCCGAATCAGCGATGATATCCGTCAAGGCCAGCAAATGGTAAATCGTTTTTCGGAAGGCCTCGGTGGTCCGGCGGTATTTTCAAAACTGGCTGACTACGAGGGCGTCGTTGAATTGAGTTACAAAGCCCAGATGACCGCCTGGTGGACGGTCCAACCCAGCGTTCAACGGGTGTTCCACCCCGGGGGACGCGTCGGCGGCTCCATTTCGGACGCCTGGGTATGTATCGTTCAAACCACATTGCGATTTTGATTTTCCTGAAATAAAAACGCGCGGCCAATTGATCTCAGCCAGTGCCAGGATCAACCGGTAATTGCGTCGCCGACGCAAAAAACACTGTATCCGATCGTCGGCGGCTCCAAAAATTGGACACTTATTACCGCTCGGACGGGCGAATCCGACACCCTTCCCTGATATTCGGCGGCAAATATCGTGCAGGGGGAAAGACCTGTAAATTACTTTGTTCGTTGGCTCGGAAAATGGTAATTGTCGAGTTAAAGTTCAAATCAGCGTTTCCGTTGCGAAACGGAGTTTGCGGGGCGGCGCGCCAATAAAAGATTAAGATGGGCACACAAAACAACCAAACAAATGGTGTTTCCCGAGCCGGTGACGTAAAAGACGCTCACGTGGCAGGCCAGACTATCCAGGGCATAGCCCTTCACGGAACGCTCGTCCGTCTGAACCGCCACGCTGCCACATTTGAAATCTATAATCCGGCTTTGATTTTGCGCACCTCGGAGGTGATCGAGGATTTCAAAATCGTCGTGCGCGAGCGGACGATTTATTTCGGCAAGGCGGTCGTGCGCAGTGTGATTAACGCAGGCTCAGCCACGCTTTGCGAAGTGACCCTCAGCGTCAGCGCGTGGCGGGACGTGCAGTTTGGTTCGGATGCGAACCGCGAGGGATTGTCGGCGGACTTCGAGGAATTCGTCCAGGGCTGGCAGAAAAATTACAAGGTTTCGGCGGAATTCAAAGTCGCCGTGGCCGACATCCAATCGTTCCTGATGGATTTGCGGGCGTGGGTGGAGCAAATCGAATTGGGCATCCGCTCCTCGCCGACGCCAAACCACGCCGCACTCGAGCGGGCGGCTATTGACGAATTGCGCGATCCCATCATTTCCGCGCTGGACACGCTCTTCGAAAAATTTGAGACCATTAGCGTTGCTTTGGATGGCGAAAGCCGTCCGGCTTATCGGAGTTACGTCCAACGCCACCTTCACCCCATCGTTCTGTGCGCACCATTTGCGTATCGAAGCTTCGAAAAACCGCTGGGTTACGCGGGCGATTATGAGTTGGTGAACATGATGGTGGGCGATCCGCTCCAGGGCGGCTCCTTGTTCGCCAAGATATTCAACGTTTGGCTGCTGCACCAGGGTTCCGCCGCGGCACATCGCAATCGCATCCGGATTTTGAAACAGCGATTGGTCGAGGAAGCGGCCACGGCGAAACGGGAGGGCCGCATCGCCCGCATCTTGAGCCTGGGCTGCGGCCCGGCCTGGGAAGTGCGCGAATTCATGGAGCAGAGCGAACTGAGCAACAGCACGCAGTTTACCCTGCTGGATTTCGACGAGGAAACGCTCCGCCACACCTCGGAAGCGCTTTCGCAACGGCAGCAGCGTTTCGGCCGCACCACCGCGATCCATCTGGTCCGGCGTTCCGTTCATCAGTTGCTGAAAAATTCCGTGCGGTCCGAAAACCTTTCCGGCAATGGGAAATTCGATTTCATTTATTGCGCCGGTTTGTTCGATTACCTCTCCGACCGAACCTGCAAACAATTGGTCGGTCTTTTCTACGACTGGCTCAATCCCAACGGGCTGGTGCTCGTCACCAACGTCACCCCTTCGAGTCCTAATCAGGGAAGCCTGGAGTTGATTCTGGATTGGCATCTCAATTATCGCGATACGCCTCGGTTCAAGCTTCTTTGTCCCGATGCAATCCCCGCGGACACCATCCGCGTCCAAAGCGATGAAACCGGCGTGAACCTGTTTCTGGAAGCCCGCAAACCCAATGGGACCTGACGAACAATTATTGCAGCAGACCGAGTTCCGTGAGGCCTTCCTCTCGCATGAGCAGCAGGTCAGGATCCGGACCGGCAAACTCGCTTGCGCGCTGGTGTTTTTCCTGATGCCCTTCGGGGTAACGCTCGATTTTTTTGTCTATCCTGATCATGTCGCCGCTTTCTTTAGGCTCCGGCTTTTGTGCTCCCTGCTGGTCGCGGTGGTTTGGGCTCTCCATTTCACTTCCGTGGCGCGAAAACAGTATCCGCTGGTCGGCCTGCCCATCGTCCTGCTGCCCGCCTTTTTCATCACCTTGATGGTTTACCAGACGGACGCTGTTTCTCCTTATTATGCGGGCCTGAACCTGATCATGCTCGCGGTCAGCGCGGTCGGGCATTGGAGCGTGCTGGAGACTCTCCTGGCGGTGGGTTCGGTGATCGTCATGTATCTTTTCGCGTACGTGGCCAGGCGGCCCGACCCGCAGGAATTCCGGTTCTTTTTCAACGACGTCTATTTTCTTTCTCTCACCGGGATCATCGTCGTCAGCGGAAATTATATTTTTAACCGATTGAGTTTTCGCGAGTTCGCCCTGCGGTTCGAGCTGGATCGAAACAAAAAGGCGCTGGAGGAAAGCAATCAAAAACTCGTCGAATTGGACCAGATCAAGAGCCGGTTCTTCGCGAACATCAGCCACGAGTTGCGCACGCCGCTCACGCTGTTGCTCGCGCCGCTGGAAACCTTGATGCAACGATTCAACCACTCCTTCGACGGTGAAACCCGCGAAGTGCTCGACACCATGCACTCCAACGGCATGCGGCTTTTGAAACTTATCAACGACCTGCTCGACCTCGTACGGCTCGAATCCGGGCGTTTGGAAGTCAAACACGAGCCACTCGACGTCAGCGATTTCGTCAAAGGCCTCGCGAGCGCCGCCCGGCAAGTGGCTGACGACAAACGCCTCCGGTTGGAAACGATCATTGACCCGGAACTGGGGGCTGTGGCGGCAGACCGCGACAAGCTCGAAAAAATTGTTTTGAACCTGGTTTTCAACGCGCTGAAATTCACACCTGCCGGCGGCCGCGTGGAATTGCGCGCCCAGAAAAAAGACGACCTGTTTGTCATCACCGTGTCCGACACCGGCATGGGAATCTCAGCGAAGAACCTGCCGTTTGTATTCGATCGTTTCTGGCAGGCGGATGGCACGTCCAAACGCAAATACCAGGGCGTCGGCATCGGCCTGGCGTTGGTGAAGGAATTGACGGAAGTCCAGGGCGGCAAGGTTAACGTGGAAAGCACCGAAGGCAAAGGCACCGTTTTTACCGTGCAACTGCCCTATCAAAAAGCGGACGCAATCGCAAAACCAGAGCCTACGGAGGACTCGGAAACGACCGATTTCCGCGAGCAACGCACAGTTTCATCAGAGGAATGGCTCGCGAATTTATATCGGCGCGCGGAATTGTTCCCGGCGATGACGCCCGTGCAGGAAACGCTCAAACCGGTCGAGACCGCGCGCAACGGCCGTCAGCCCAAGTTGCTGGTGGCGGACGACGAACCGGATATGCTGCGATTCCTGAAATCGCAACTCATCCGGCATTACGAAGTGATCGAAGCCGTGGACGGCCAGCAGGCGATTGAAAAAGCCTCCCAATTCCTGCCGGACATCATCCTGCTGGACATGATGATGCCGGAAAAAGACGGCTTACAGGCGTGTCGCGAGTTGCGGGAACGGACTTCCACGCAGAGCATCCCCATCATTTTGCTCACGGCGCGCGCGGACGAGGAAACCAAGCTGGCAGCGTTAAGCGCCGGCGCGAGCGACTTCCTTCCGAAACCGTTTTCGACGACGGAACTTCACGTGCGCATCAAAAATCTCGTTGAATCGCACCATTTCCAGACCAAGCTCTCCAAACAAAACCAAGCCCTCGAATCCACCATCGAGCAGCTCAAGGAAACGGAATCGCAACTGGTGCAGACCGAAAAGCTGGCGTCATTGGGCCGCATGAGCGCGGGCATCATTCACGAAATCAACAACCCGCTGAACTTCGCGACCACCGGCCTGTATACCTTGCGCAACAAAGGCAAATATCTCGCGACCGAGCAGCAGGCGGAATATGCGGAAGTTTTGAAAGACGTCGAAGAAGGCATCAAGCGGGTGAAAACCATTGTGTCTGATTTGCGAATGTTCACCCATCCGGATACCGAGAGCCGCGACCAGGTGGAAGTGGCCGAAGTGGTCAGCTCAGCCTTGCGTTTCCTGGCCAACGAATGGAAGGACCGCGTGCAAATTGACCAGACGCTGGATCCGCACCAGACCGTCTGGGCAAACAAAAACAAGCTGATCCATGTATTTACGAACCTGTTGCAGAATTCGCTCGACGCCTTGAAGGACAAGGAATTCAACAACGGCGAGAAGCCCGCGATCACCATTGGGGGTGGCATCGAAAACGGGCGCAGCATCGTGCGCGTGCGCGACAATGGCCCGGGCATCGACGCGCAACACCTGGACAAAATCTTCGACCCGTTCTTCACAACCAAGGACGTGGGCGCAGGAATGGGGCTCGGACTGAGCATTTGCTACCGCATTGTTCAGGAAAATGAGGGCCGGATTGCCGTGAAAACCGAAGTGGGCAAGTATTGTGAGTTTACGCTGGAGTTTCCGGCCAAAGGATGAGAATAACAACACAGCCAGTCTGATATGGACAACCTTTACGACTATAAAAAGTACGCCATCCTCTACGTGGATGACGAAGAGAAGTCACTCAAATACTTTGCGCGCGCCTTCGAGGATCATTTTCGCGTTCTGACCGCCGCGAACGCGCAGGACGGGCTGAAATTGATCGAACAACACGGCGAGGACATCGGCGTGCTGATGACCGATCAGCGGATGCCCGGCGAAAAGGGCGTCTGGCTCCTCGAGAAAGCGCGCCAGATGCATCCGCGCACCATCCGCATCCTAGCGACTGCTTATTCCGACATGGAAGCCGCCATTTCAGCGGTAAACACCGGCGCAATCTACAAATACGTCACCAAACCCTGGGACCCGGAGCAATTGGAAGAAACATTAAAACGTGCACTGGAATTTTTCCTCGTCCAAAACGAACGCGACCAGTTGTTGCGCGAAAAAATGTCCGTGCTGCACAACATGATGATCGCCGACCGCATTGTGAGCCTCGGATTGCTTGCGGCGGGCCTGAGTCATCACATCCGCAATTCATTGGTGGCCGTGAAAACGTTTTTGGATCTGGCACCCACCAAAATGGCCGAAGAAAAAATGAATCTCGACGGCCTGCGCAACCCGGATTTCTGGAAAGAATATTACCAGAGCGTCCAGGGGCAGATCGAACGCATCAACAATTTGCTCAAAGACCTATGGACGGCCTCGGAAAAACCGTCGTTCGAATTCACCGACGAGGTGCAACTCCGGGAAGTGGTCGAAGCCAGCATTGAAACGGTCAAAGCCGGTCTGGCCGCGAAAAACATCAAGGTCAAAAACGAAATCCCAACCTCATTGCCCACCATGAAGGTGGACAAACCGAAGTTTTATCGCCTGTTTGAGTTGTTGCTTAAGGATGAAGTGGCCACGCTGCCGGCCGGCAGCGAAGTCACGCTCAAAGCCGAGCCATACAACGGCACCGCGCGCCCGGGGGTATTGATCCAGGTCAGCGACAATGGACCGGGACTGCCGCAAGAAGCTTTGCGACTCGTGTTCGATCCGTTTGTCGTCCGCAGTGACAGCCCGATGGAATACGGCATTCATTTGATGGCGGTTTATTTCATCGTGCACCATCACGGCGGTAAGATTGAAGCGCGCAGCGACGAAGGCAAAGGAACATTCTTCACCATCCGCCTGCCGATCGACCCCGAATCCACGCCGTCCTCCAACGCTGGCGACACGGAATTTCTCCGCAAAGTGCTGCTCAATGATACGCTGTGGGAAAAGTTGATCGCGTCGCAATAGAGGTGAGTTTTTGCGATTTGCAGTCGGACGATTTTTGCGGCTTTTCTTTATCTCAAAGAAACGAATAAACTCGGCCGCGGTGATCAGCATGCGTGCGCAGAACGAGAAAAAATTTGATGGTTGGGAAGATTTGTCCAATGGAGGACGTCGCTATCGGCTCGATGTGCCAGGCAGATTGGGTTGGGTCGCACGTTACCTGAAAGAGGTTGACGCGAACGAAGTCACCATCCACTTCTGGCAGGAAATTTACGATGACACCACCAAATTGACCGAAATCCACGAGAAATTCCCGGTGGATAAAGGCCACCGGAAAGTATAGGATATTGCTATGACAATCAGCCGACAAACCGCCGCCGATAAGATTGCCGCGTATCTTCACCATGAGATCACGCTCGTGCAATTGGTGGATTGGTCCGAGCGAGCGCTGATGGACGGCGAGTTTGACGAGCGTGATGCAAAAGCGCTTTCCTCTGTCGTCGCCCGACTCGGTGTGGCTGATGTGCGCGCGTTCGGCCTCACCTGGGAAGATTGCGAAGAACTTCTTCGCAAACTTGGTTTTGTCCCTCGCGTTGAAGTTGTAGCAACGTGATTTCGGCTTTTGTTTGCTGAAGGATATCTTTCCGGACAAAGCTTTATCTTTTGAGCAGATTCACGCATGGCCAATAATTCGGCAGTTGCCGCCCGATTCCGGAAGTTTCGGGAACGCGCGGGTCTTTCAGAGGATGAAGCTTCCTGGCAGATGGGTATTTCTCCGTCATGTCTTTGGGACATTGAAAATATCGAGGGCGATCTTTCGTGATGCTATTCACCAAGCGAACTCAGAAAATTTTGTCAGGTTCTTAAGATCCGGCCCAATGAACTCTATGGAGTCGAAAGTAAAGAACAGCCAATCTCAGTTCAGGAATTGCCGAACTTGATTCACGAACAGTGCCGTGTGCGGGGAATCATATTGGAGCAGTTCGAAGATGCGGTCGGCTGGCGATTGAGTCCGTGCATCGAAGCGCCGGAAAAATCGCCCGAGAGCATGAGCGTCGATGGCTTGCAATGCCTTGCCAGGGAATTAAGTGTTGATTGGCATCGGGTGATTTAGCGCCGGGTATCCTGGAAGCCCCTTAGTTTTTGTAAGACCCATTTGCCAGAACAATTGAATTGGGCTAAGACTCTGGCATGGGAATCACCCTCAAAGACCTCTCGGACCGCTACCGCGTTTGCGATGGCAAAAAATTTCGCCTCAAGGATTTTGATCCGCATGATACCTGGAAATTGAAATCCAAGGAGCACGCGAACGAATTACTCCAGCACAGCCTCGAACGCCTCGCGGAAATGCAGGGCCGGCTCTACGCCCAAAATGAATGGGCGCTGCTCCTGATTTTTCAAGCCATCGATGCCGCCGGCAAGGACGGCACCATCAAACACGTCATGTCCGGCATCAACCCGCAGGGCTGCGAGGTGTACTCGTTCAAGGCGCCGTCCACCGAGGAACTCGATCATGATTTTCTCTGGCGCTGCGCCCGGCGACTGCCGGAACGCGGGCACATCGGCATCTTTAACCGCTCCTATTACGAGGAAACCCTCGTCGTGCGCATCCACAAGGAATTTTTGGGAAAACAAAAGCTGCCCTCGACGCTCGTCACCAAGCATCTCTGGAAAGAACGGTTTGAAGACATTGCCTCTTTCGAACGTTATCTCGGCCGCAACGGAATCATCGTCCGAAAATTTTTCCTGAACGTCTCGAAGAAGGAGCAGAAAGAACGCTTTCTCAGGCGGCTCGATGATCCCGCCAGAAATTGGAAATTTTCTCCCGATGATGTCCGCGAGCGCCAGCACTGGCCGGAATACATGGATGCCTATCAGGATACCATCTGCCACACCGCCACGGAAGATGCGCCCTGGTATGTAATCCCCGCCGATCACAAATGGTTCACACGATTGGTCGTGGCGTCGGTCATCGTGGAAACGCTGGATTCCCTCAAGCTCAAATTTCCCAAAGTCAGTCCCGAGATCCGCAAGGAATTCGCCGCCGCCCGCGCGGCTTTGATGAAGGAAAAATAATGGCTTACGGGGTCGCCGGCGGAAACACATTGCAGCCCGGCCCGTATTGCGCGAAGTAATAAAGCGAATACGCGCGTTTAAATACCAGCACAGGCAGCAGCAGGACTGTGCCGATATACGGAATCATCATCACGCAGCCCGCAAGGCAGCAGGTCACCAGCACGACTGCGACGACTATCGCACCTGTGGCAAGGGCGATGACGATTTGAAACAGGATATAAAGCACGAACTGTCCGGCGTTCGGCCGGAGCAATTGGAGAAATTCTCGCCACGCATCGAGACTGCGGCTGCCACGCAAAAACATAATCGGCACCACAAATTCCATCGTCAGCTTGCGCACCAACGCGAAGAAAATGCCGATGACCATCATCCCCATCACGATTGCAATGATTGCCAGGATGCCCGCGGGATTCCAGGATGAATGGATAAACATCGAAAAGGCAGCAATTCCCGCCAGCAGAAGTAACGGCAGCGTTATTGCCATTCCAATAAGGCTCAATACGAGGCGAAACCAGAATAAGCTGTTGGCCGCATCGGAAAAGCGGTTCCACGGTTCGCGCACCTCGGCGCGGTTGAGGGCAACACAATATAAAAACATGAATTTTCCCCGGCTGTTCAGCCAAAGGAAAAGCACCCCTAACGCTAGGCACACGGCGACCACGAAAATCGTCAGTGGCAGAATCCAATAGAGGTTTTGGATCACGAAGCCACGCGCATGTTCGAATTGCTGGTGAAAGTCTCCCGGTTGAGAGCTGGAATTAGAACTGCCATTGAAGTTGCCGCCGAACCTGCGTTCGCCCAACCCTGCCAGCCACGCGCAAAAACCGATGGTAAACCATTTGCCCAAATCAAAGGGACGAAATAACAGCACCCGCACCCGTTCGATTGCCAGCCCGATTGGGTCGGTGATGCTGATGTTCCCCATGCGCCGCACGATATTCCCGCGAGACATGGGTGGAAAGAACTTTTTAAAGCTTCAGCCTGAAGCCAATGCGATTCAGACCCGCGGTGATCGCCAGCACTAAAACGCCGCAACCGGCAGAGCGCGCAATCGCGCCCGCCAGCGTGTGTTCTGCCAGGCCGCCATACCATTCGCCCAGGCGAACGAGATCCAAAACGGATCCCATCGTCTCGGAGAGAAGATACGCCAGCAGCACGTTTTGCCCCGCGATCGCCAGCGGGCGGCCTCCTTTCGCGAGCGCGCTTTGCGGGCGAACATCCACCCACAAATAAAACAAAAGCCACAGCACGGCCGTAATGGCCGAAGCCCACAAACACCACGAGGGCGTCGCGTTGTTTTTGCTGATGCCGTATAGGCCATTCACGAGCAGTGCGGCAAACGCGAAGCCAATTGCGAACCACAATGTAAATTTTATCCGCACGCCATGCGTACGCGTCTCCGGTGTCACCAGGATGGAGCCCAGCAATAGCCCGGCGACAGTGATGGCTGCCTGCGAGCCGAGCGTACCGCCGAAATCAACGATGTGGGCCGGCGGAAAGTTGTCGAAAAAGCCGTTTCGGTCCGCCGCAAAAAAACAGGTCATCAGCGCAATGCAACCCAGCAGCGCCGTGCGGTTGGTTCGGAAGACCAGGTAAAGAATCGAAGCAGCCAGGTAGGCCCATCCAATCAGGCCAAGAATTCCATACCAGCTCGTGCTGATGGAAAACGGCTCCAACCGGAGGATATGCTGATCTTTCTGTCCGCGAAAAACCAGCGCGAGCCAAATGAGCGCGACGATCCCCAGGCAGCGCAGGGCAATCGTAGCAATATTGAAAACGCGCGCGCGCTGCTCCGTGGCGCTTTTGCCCGGAGGCGAGATCGAACAAAACGCAAAAATCGCGGAGGTAAACATCAGTGCCACCCAAAGCGTTCCGGACCAACCGAGCTTTTCTGTATCCGGCGTTTCGTGGACCATCATGATTCCAAGCGCGAGGAGCGACACGGTTCGAATAGCGACATGGAAAAAAGTTTTCCAAGCTGGCTCGCCCTTGTTCAAGCGTGAACCAAGCGCGAACGGGATGGACATGCCCACAATGAACAAAAACCCGGGGAACACCAGGTCCACAAACGTCATCCCGCTGCCGCCGTGATGCCGATCGCTGAAGTGCACCATCCAATCCGGCACCAGAGTTCTCGGCGCGCCAGCGAGGTCGTTCACAAAGATCATCGTGAACATGACAAAACCGCGCAGGGCATCAACGGAGGTGATGCGCAGGTTACGCTCGGGTGGTTTTTCGACTACGGCGCTGGTCTCGGGTGGGGGTGCCATGGGGAGCGGTATAGTGGAGGTTGCTCACGCTGGCGAACAAATAACGACGATTACCCGATTTGCCGCGTCACGGTTAATTTACCGGCGGGGACACGCTTGACTTTCAAACGACAGCTTCTGAATCTGGCGCGATGAAATTCCCCTGCCGGTTTCTGCCCATTCTGCTCGCCTCGTTGACGTTTATATCCATTCGTTCGTTCGCGGTGGATGAGATGAATCAGCCAATTGTCCCGACCAGTCGCATAGACCTTTTCAACGGCAAGGACCTGGCGGGCTGGACATTTTTCATGCGCAACAATGCGAATCCCACCGATACGTGGAGCGTCGCTGAAGGATTCATTAAATGCACTGGCAAGCCGACCAGTTACCTTCGCACGGAGAAGGATTATCGCGACTACAAGCTCACGGCGGAATGGCGGTTTGGGAAAATCGGGCCCAAGGCCGACAATGGCGGCATCCTGGTTCACATGCAATTGCCAGATAAACTCTGGCCGCCGTGCATTCAATGCCAGGGCATGCACGATGCCGTCGGAGATTTATTTTTGATGGGTGGCGCTGAAAGCAAGGAGCATCGCGGCATGGACGCCAATACTCCCCTGGCCAAGCACGGCGAATCCGCGGAGAAGCCCGTGGGCGAGTGGAACACTTGCGAACTGATTTGCAGCAGCAACTCAGTAAAGGTCTACGTCAATGGCAGGCTGATGAACGAAACAACGGATTCCACCGTGACGTTCGGCAAAATTGGATTTCAATGCGAAGGCGCGCCTTTTGAAGTGCGGAAGGTTTTTATCGAGCCGTTGAAATAAGGGAACGTGTTGCGTGTTACGTGATTATTGCAGAACGCGCCCGGTTGGTTTCACGTAATACGTAATACGTAACACGTTCCCAATTCTTGACTTGCCGACTGCCATGCCCGATTCTCGCGCTACAATGAAATCCCTTACACCCCTGGTCTTTGCCATTGTTCTCAGTGGTTCCTTTTTGGCTGCGAGAGGCTTCGCTCAAGACGCGCCGGAAACGATCGTTCCCACGAGCCATATCGAATTGTTCGACGGCAAGGATTTCGCGGGCTGGACCTTTACCATGCGCAGCAATGCGGAGCCGGACAAAACATGGTCCGTCACGAATGGCGTTATTCATAGCACGGGACAGCCGTTTGGTTATGCGCGAACGGAAAAAAACTATCGCGATTACAGATTAACGGTCGAATGGCGGTTTGTGAAAATCGGGCCCAAAGCGGATAACGGCGGCATTTTTCTCAATATCAATCCGCCAGACAAAGTCTTTCCGGCTTGCGTGGAGGCCCAGGGCCAGCACGGCCGCCAGGGTGATTTAAGGATGAACGGCGGCGCGACCGCAAAAGGCCACGACACCGCCGAGACTAAAAACTGCGACGCGCAAGCGCCTTCGAATGAGAAACCGATTGGCGACTGGAACGTCTTCGAAGCGGAATGTCACGGCGACGGAATCAAATTTTGGACGAATGGCAAACTCATGAATGAAATTTCCGGATGCAGCACGTCGTCCGGCGCGATTGGCATTCAAAGCGAGGGCGGGGAGATTGAGGTGCGGAAAATGTTTCTGGAGCCGTTGAAACACTAAAGCCTACAGAAGGCAACCAAGAGAACGAAGGCGGAGAGAGACGAGACATTTTTCCCGACCGGTTGAGCTTTGTTCTCTTTGTTTCCTTCTGTAAAAAATTTCGAGGCATTTGCGTCGGTTTGGGCTAATGCAGGGTGAACAGGAAAACTAACACCCTTGCCGGATGGAAAGAAACGGCTCATTTTTCCGCGACCGGGGGATGAGGCGAAGTTTATTACAAAATTGTAGCCGCTGCGTTGGAGTTCACACCACAGATTTACGCAGGAAAACAATCGTCGCGCCCCAGCCGCCGTATTGCGGATGATCCAGCGTGAAGGTAATGACTTCCGGATGCTTCTCGAGTAGAGCATGGACGGTGCGGCGCAAATTCCCGATGCCCTTGCCGTGGATGAGGCGCACCTGGAAAATTCCCCGCTCCTGGCACGCGGCCAGATAGTCCGGCACGAGATCCTTCACCTCCCGCGCCTTGAACGTGTGCAAATCGAGCACGCCGTCGATCGGAAGTTGGACGGGTTCATCCATGATTTGAAATTACTCCGCTTTTCCCAAACGGAAAGAATTGATTCCAGCCGCCCGCCTCTTAGGATAAAGGTCGTGGATATTTCTTTTGGCGCGCTGAGCATCCGTCAGCGCGGACTCACGTCCGCGGCTACGTTATTTTTGAAAAGCTATAAATGAAAAGTCTGGCCGCAAAAATCTTTTGGTTCCTGCTCGCACTCGCGGGCGGGTGGGCTTACGTCACGCTGTCATTCCATCGTGATGAACCGATTAATTCCGCTTACATCGTTATCGCCGCAATCTGCACGTACGCGATTGGCTACCGGTTTTACTCGAAATGGATCGCCACGCGCGTGCTGATGTTGAATGACCGCCGCGCCACACCCTGCGAGGTTCATGACGACGGAAAGGATTTTTGCAAAACCAATAAATGGATCGTCTTCGGCCATCATTTCGCCGCGATTTCCGGGCCGGGCCCGCTGGTCGGTCCGGTGCTGGCGGCGCAATTTGGTTATTTGCCTGGCACGCTTTGGATTCTCATTGGAGTTGTGCTGGGCGGCGCGGTGCAGGATTTCATCATACTTTTTGCCTCCATCCGGCGCAGCGGAAAATCGCTGGGTCAGATGGTGAAAGAGGAATTGAATACCCCCGCCGGATATATCGCGCTCGCAGCCATTCTCGCCATCATGGTGATCCTGCTGGCGGTGCTGGCGCTAGTGATAGTCAATGCGCTGGCGGAAAGTCCGTGGGGAATTTTCACCGTCGGCGCCACCATTCCCATCGCGATGTTCATGGGCGGCTACATGCGGTTCTGGCGCGTGGGAAAAATCCTGGAGGCATCAGTCATCGGGATCTTTCTGCTGCTGCTGGCGGTTTGGGGCGGGCAATTCGTGCACGGCCACGCCGAGTGGGCGCAGCGATTTACCTTCCGCGCGGAGCCGATCGCGTGGGTGCTTCTCGCCTACGGCCTCGCGGCGAGCGTGCTGCCGATCTGGCTGCTGCTCGCTCCGCGCGATTACCTCAGCACGTTCATGAAGCTCGGCACAATCACCTTGCTGGCGCTCGGCGTCCTGCTTTTGCTGCCGCAACTCCAGATGCACGCGCTCACGCCCTTCGCGACCTCCGGTGAAGGACCGGTGTTCGCCGGGAAACTCTTTCCGTTCTGTTTCATCACGATCGCATGCGGGGCGATTTCCGGTTTTCATTCGCTCATCGCGAGCGGCACGACGCCGAAAATCATCGGTCGCGAACAACACGCGCGCACGATTGGCTACGGCGCAATGTGCCTGGAATCATTTGTGGCGATCATGGCCTTGATCGCGGCCTGCACGCTCGAACCGGGCGTGTATCTCAGCATGAATATCAAAGGTGACGCCGCCGCGACCGTCGCAAAAGTGACCGCGCTGGGATTTCCGGTGTCCCTCGACCACATGACGGCACTGGCAAACCAAATCGGCGAGAAAACTTTGTTCGGCCGTGTGGGCGGCGCGCCAACACTGGCGGTCGGCATGGCGAATATATTTTCAAAGGTGTTCAACGGCGCGGGCCTGGGGCTTTGGTATCACTTCGCCATCATGTTCGAAGCGCTCTTCATCCTCACCACGCTCGACGCGGGGACGCGCGTGGGAAGGTATCTATTGCAGGATTTTCTCGGGCACGTGTGGAAGCCGCTCGGCGACACGAAGAAATTCAGCGCGAATTTTTTTGCGAGCACGCTGATGGTGGCGGCGTGGGGATGGTTTTTGATTCAAGGCGTGCGCGACCCGCTGGGCGGTATCAATTCGCTATGGCCGCTCTTCGGTATCGCCAATCAGATGTTGGCGGCGATTGCGCTGTGTCTCGCCGTCACAATTATTCTTAAGATGCAGCTGGCAGCAAAGTCCAAAGTCGGAAGACCAGCGCTCGCGTTGGTCGCGCTTGTGCCACTGCTCTGGTTGCTCGCGGTAACGATGACGGCGGGGGTGCAAAAAATCTGGAGCGCGAACCCGAAGATTGGATTTCTGGCCCAGGCCAAGTCGATCAAAGAACACGAAATGGTGGAAAACCGGACCGTCGAGGACATAAGCAAGATCATGCGAACGAACCGTATTTTGCGTTTTAATAATCAACTGGATGCGGTCGTGGCCGGCACGTTCCTGGTTCTCGTCGGTGCTATTTTTCTATTGAGCGTTCGCGAATGGATTTTGCTGATGGCGCGAAAGAAAGCCGCGGATTTGCACGAGACGCCACCAACGTGGCTGCCAGACTATGCGCTCGCCAAAGCAAAGCCGCTGAATGCCGTGGCGCTCCTTGCTTTGGCATTCGCGCTGGTCAAAGAACTTTCCGGCGAGGCGGAGCTTGAGCGCGCCCACGCACAGGCCTGCGTTCATATGCAACAACATGATGAGGCGCAAATTTACGTGCAAACCACCGAGCAACGGTTTAACGGTGTGAAGCGGTGTTGTTAGAAGGGTTGCGGGAATAATTTTCACGGATCGTTAGTGACTGTGTCACTAATGGAATATAGGGACGGCGCGGCAGCGCCGCCCTACCTTTGTCTTTAAAATGAAAATCGGTTTATTTGGCGGTTCGTTTGACCCGATGCATCTCGGCCATTTGCTCGTGGCGCAGGCGGCGCGCGAGGAACTGGGCTTGGACCGGTTATTTTTCATTCCCGCCGCGCAATCCCCCTTCAAGCCGGACAGCAAACCGATTTCAGGCGCTGACCGACTCCGCCTGCTGCGGCTCGCTCTGGCCGGACAGGACTGGTGCGAAATCGACGAGCAAGAGATTCATCGCGGTGGCGTGTCTTACACGATCGATACGGTACGCGATTACGCCCGGCGATTTCCCCAGGCGCAAATTTTTTACCTCATCGGCGGCGATAACGTGGCGAAATTGCCCTTATGGCGTGAAGCGACAGAATTGGCGAGGCTCGTGGAATTCGTAGTTGTGCCGCGCCCGGGAGAAACAGACACACCGTTGCCCGCGCCATTTCGCGGGCGAGCGTTGAAAGGTTTTCCGCTGGGCGTTTCATCATCGCAAATTCGCGCGCGGATACGGGCGGGGCAACCGATTGAACACCTGGTGCCGGCCGCTGTGCTCGAAGCAATACGCGAAGCGCGATTGTATTCCCCAATGACGAATGACGAATGACGAATGGACCATACCCAGCCATTCGTCATTTCATCGAGCATGGTTACCTTCCTTTGCGGTAAATAATTCGTATGTCCAAGTGCATCGATTCGTGGTTTAATTTGCCCGGCAACTATGGATTCAAAAAAACTGGCTTTGCTCTGCCGCGAATTGGCGGACAACAAAAAAGCGGAAGACATCGCGATTCTCGACGTGCGCGACCTGTCAACCGTGACGGACTATTTTGTCATCGCTTCCGGCACGAGCGAACCGCATCTGCGAGCAATCGTGGATGAAATCACGGACACGCTACGCAAAGATTACGATTTGCGTCCGCGCGCGGTGGATGGAACGCTGCACACGGCGTGGATAGTGCTGGATTTCTTCGACGTTATCGTTCACGTCATGAAGCGAGACGTTCGCGAGCGGTACGATTTGGAAACATTGTGGGGCGATGCGCCACAAGTGAAGCCAAAGAAGTCCGCGCGAAAAGCCGGTTGAACCAAGAGTAGGGCTTTGCGCGCACCGAGCGCGCCGTGGCGAAAGGGAATCCGCCGCTATTGACCCTGTTCCTGCTCGCTGGTCTTAACGGGGGTTTCCGCCGCCGTTTTTACCATGTCATCAAGCAGCTTCTTGAAATCTTCCAAGCCGGGGGCCGGAATGATGATCGTATCGCGTCGTCCGCCGACATCTTCAGTGATGCGAAGGAAGCGACCGCGAACGTTTTCTTTCAAGGTGAACACAAAAGTTTTGCGTTCAATTTGGACTTTTTCCGTCTTGAGAGTGTCCTCATTGACGGGAGGTCTTGGCTGCCCGAAGGAACGTGGGTTGTGGTGATGGTGCCCGTAAGGTGATGGTCGGTCGTTTGAGATCATACTTTTTCCCGCTGAACGACAAAACGCTCAGTTACTCATAATTCTTAATGATAACAGGGATTTGTCAACTTCGGAATTGTACGGGGCGCACAAACCGTAGTGTATCCGAGGGGCTTCCGACGCGCCAAACGTAAAGGATCAATCCGCCGATGACTAAAACATTTGCCAACCGGCTCGTGATGTGGAGGAGGCGGAAAGATTTTGCGGCGGATTCGCGCACTGCCGGTTCGGCGGCGGTGTAATGTTTTTGGTTGGACCGCGTCAGGGAGGGTTGAAGGGTGTTGCCGCAAACCAGCGTCAACAGAAACAACCCGGCCACCAGTGCGAACGAAAATTTTCTCGTCGGACGGCCCATATACATCCATTCCGTCAGTAAATGCAGCAACGCCACGACCCCGCAGGCGAGGGCGACGTGGTAATAACGGCTCATGACGACGCTGGCGACGGCGCCAGGAAAATAAGAGTCGCCAGCAATCCCCAACGCAGCATGCATGTCCGAAGAAAAGCAGGCTGGCTCCGCTCCGAAGGTGAAGAAAATCGCAGTTCCCAGCCACACAGCGGCGTTCATGACTCCAATGAATCGCAAGAAGCCTATCACGCCGCTAAATTAGGAAATTTGCGCAAGGCTGCCAAGCTCCGAAAATGTGTTGCGTGATTATTGCAGCACGCGTTGTGACTAATTCACGCAATACGCACCACAACTCAGAGAATATTCGCCGCGAGCTCCGCGAGTTCGGACCGCTCGCCCTTCTGCAACTCGATATGCGCGGAGATAGCCTCGGTGCGGAAACGGCTCACGATGTAATTGAAACCGTTCGACGATGAATCCACATAGGGATTATCGATCTGATAGGGGTCGCCGGTGAAAATGATTTTCGTGCCGTGACCGACACGCGTGATGATCGTCTTGGCTTCGAGCGGCGTGAGGTTTTGCGCCTCGTCGATGATCATGAACTGGTTCGCGATGCTGCGTCCGCGAATGTAACTCAGCGCCTCCACAACAATGCTGCCGGAACGCATCAAGTCGCCGCTGCGGCGATGTTCCTGGCCCATGTTCAAGTCGCTCAACATTTCGAGAGCGTCATGAATCGGCTGCATCCAGGGCGCGAGTTTTTCCTCGAGTGAGCCGGGCAGAAAACCAAGCTCCTTGCCCATCGTAATGGTCGGCCGCGCGACCACCAGGCGACGGAATTCGCGGTCGTGCACAGTGCGCTTCAGGCCGGCAGCCATGGCGAGCAGCGTTTTTCCAGTGCCGGCTTTGCCCATGAGCGTGACGAGTTTAATGCGGTCATCCAGGAGCGCGTCCAAGGCAAAATGTTGTTCGCGATTCCGTGGCTTGATTCCCCAGACGCCTTCGCGGCAATCAATGATCGGCACGAGCTTTTTGCCGGACGCGTCCACTTTGGCGAGCGCGGATTTTTTGGGATTGGTTTCGTCAATGAGCGCGCAGTATTCGTTCGGAAAATATTTTTTGCCGCCGGTGATGTCGAGTTCGCCGTTAGCACGGAAGGAAGCGATATCAGCCGACGGCAGCGTTAGTTCCAGCATGCCGGTGTACAGGTCCGTGATGAACACCCGGTCGGTTTCGTAATCCTCGGCCTGCAAGCCGAGCGCGTCGGCCTTGATGCGGAGGTTGATGTCCTTGCTGACGAGGATAGTGTCGTTGCGCGGCTGGGCTTTTTGGATGCCGGCGGCCATCGTGAGTATGCGGTTGTCCACAGTGTGCGGATTGAACACGCCACCGTCGCCATTCACGCCGTTCGCATGGCCATTTTTTTGGAAAACGATTTTGAGCTTTCCGCCGGTCGGCAATTTCACACCGTCGCTCAGCCGCCCCGAACCGCGAAAGGAATCGAGCATCCGCGAAACCGCGCGGGCGTTCTGCCCCAGCTCGGTGGATTCGCGTTTGAAGCGATCTATTTCCTCGATGACTTCGATGGGTATCAGTACCGAGTTATCCTCGAAACTGAGCAATGAGTTGGGGTCATGGAGAAGAACGTTGGTGTCGAGAATGTAGTTTTTCACGAGCAATTGGTTTCAAGGACGTCATCCGTGCGTGCCACTTCCGGACTTCCCTGTGGCGAGCGGGTATCTTGTAATGGCCGCTGAAGAGAAAGTTCTCCAGCATTCCGAAAAGGTCAAAGTCAACAAAGCGGGGGGTTTCCCCCAGCAAGAAGGAATGGTGCATGAGCATTTCCTCGAAGGGTAAAAGGCCGTCCTCGAGTTTTTGAAGCCAATCACGCCGGTGCGCGCGCCATTGCTCAATGCAGCCGCGGCCAAACTTGCGCTCCTTGAAGCGGAGATACTGCAATTGGTCCTTCGCCGGCACGTTTTCCTTGTAGTAAATATCGTTCAAACGGAAGGTCGCACCTTCGATATCATTTTCAATGAAGCGCCAAAGAATACTTTGGACGCCTTCCAGTGCGGCGGGAAACAGGCCGAGACCAAACTTGGAATCCAGGTATTTGCCGATGACCTGGGAATCCTCGCCGACTTCAAATACGTCGGTTTTGCCGTCCATGAGGACGGGCACGCCGTAATAACGTTGTTTGGTAAGTTTCCAGACAAGCGAACGATCTTGCGGGGGGACATTGACGATTTTGAACGGCGTTCCCGAGTATTCCAGAATGCGGCGTTGAACCACGCAAAATGGACTCCACGGAAACTGAACCAATTCAATCATGTCATTTTTGTCTGAACGAATCCACTTTAGTACTGCTGTCCGTACGTGACAAGCGGAAATGGAGAAAATGACCGCACAAAAGACGCGCTTCACTCGATTGTAACAATGAAGGCGCAAAGAGGCGAAGGCGCAAGGTTGCCGGTCAGAAGAATCTGTTCATCCAACAGCGATTCCAAAATGCCGGGCAAACCATCCGAGGCCTTGCGTCTTCGCCTCTTTGCCCTTTTGCGTTGAATTCGATATTTTAATAATTGGCGAATTGTTCGCTTGACGCGGCTTATCAAAAACGTACGATTTTGGCTACCAGCACCCAATCACCCGTAAGGCTGCTGGCATCTGTGCGATCAACCTAATCAAGAAAGAGAGCACTCTATGGATCAAACCACGCCTCCTCCCGTCTCCACCACCGCTTCGGCCGCGCCGCCGATAGCATCCACAAGTGAAGATAAAACTGTTGCCATTCTGAGTTACCTGACTTTGCTTGGCTTCATCGTCGCGATTGTGATGAACAGCAGCAAAAAGACCCAGTTGGGCGCGTTTCATTTGCGCCAGATGCTCGGCCTTTTTCTCACCGGAATCCTGATGATCATTCCACTGCTGAATATCCTGATATTCATTTGCCTGTTTGTCCTGTGGATCATGGGACTCCTGTCCGCCATCAAAGGCGAGATGAAACCCGTGCCGATTCTTGGGCCGATGTACCAGAAGTGGTTCGGCACCGCGTTTAATTAAGCTAAGTTCAGCCATGGCGGAGACCGTGTGCCACGCTGTCCGCGCCGCGTTCAGCGGCGCAACGTTGGCTAATTAACACGCGCCACGCCTCCTTTGTCCCGCCCGCTGAACGCGGGCGGGACGCCGCAGCGCGGCATCCCTACCGCGATGAGACGTTCAATCGCGGAAAATTCTCTTTGCGCCCGCGCGTCTTTGCGTTGAAATTCCTCCCGTGCCAGTGTCGGAAACAATTCGCAAAAAAGTCAGCTCCCTGCCGCATAAACCGGGCATATACCTGATGAAAGACCGTTTTGGAACGGTCATTTACGTCGGCAAGGCCCGCGATCTGCGCAAGCGCGTGAGCCATTATTTCCAGCCCTCGCGGCGGCTGGGATGGGACTTGAAGTTCCGCGCGCTCGTGGAGGGAATTCACGATTTCGATTACCACATCGTGCGCAGCGAACCGGAAGCGCTATTGCTCGAAAGCAAACTCATCAAGGAATTTCACCCTCGCTACAACGTCAGTTTTCGCGACGACAAACGGTACCTGATGCTCAAGGTGAACCTGAACGATCCCATCCCGCGCTTCACGCTCACTCGGCTCAAGCAGGACGATGGCGCGAAATATTTCGGCCCGTTCCCCAACTCGGGCGCGCTCCGCGGCACGCTGGCGTTGGTGCGCCGCCAATACCATCTGCGCGGCTGCCGCCCGCTCACGCCGACCGAGCGTGATTATCGTCACTGCCTTTACGCGCACTTGAAATACTGCACCGCACCGTGCATCGCGAACGTCACGCGCGACCAATATCTCGAACAGGTCAATGCCGCCTGCGATTTTCTGGCCGGACAATGCGAGGAGATGCAGGACTCGCTTGAGTCGGAAATGAAAAAAGCCGCGGCAAACCAGGAATACGAGCGCGCCGCCGAATTGCGCGACATGCTCGCCGACCTGAAACGCACGACGCGCAAGACGGAAAAATTCGAGCGCATCCCCTACAGCCTGCCGCTCGCCATTGACCCGGCGCGTGACTTGGCGGAACTGGCTGAAGCGCTGGGTTTGCCCGCGCCACCGCAGCGGATCGAGGGGTTTGATATCTCCAACATCAGTGGAACCTTCGCAGTGGCCTCGATGGTGCGTTTCAAAAACGGCCGCCCCGACCGCGCGAACTATCGGCGGTTCAAAATCAAAACGGTGGTTGGCCAGGATGATTTCGCCAGCATGGCGGAAGTGGTGCAGCGTCGATATACACGGTTGTTGAAAGAGTCCACGGTTCGCAATTCAAAGCCCACGGAAGACGGCGGGGAAGCGATCCCGCAGGCGTTGCAGGAATTGGTCGATGATGTCAGCGCGGCCGCAAAGCGTCGGGGCCGCGTGAATTCCGAAACCGATGCCTCTGCCATGGACGTGCGCGCAGGCCGCGCGCCGGGGGCTGAAAGCACGAATAATGCTGCGCCAGAGATTGAGCCCGATTTTGAAACTGACGCAGAAACAACTTCTCCCCCTCCACCACAAAGTGGGGAAGATGGCCAGGGTGGGGTGGCGCTCAAGGCGGGGGGCAAATCCAACCTGCCCGACCTAATTCTCATCGACGGTGGCAAGGGCCAACTGGGCATGGCGGTGGCGGAATTAAAAAAACTCGGTCTTGAAAATATTCCTGTCATTGGCCTGGCCAAGGAGTTCGAGGAAATTTATCAGCCCGGAAAAAGCGCGCCGCTCCGGCTCTCGCACGAATCCGGCGCACTGAAACTTCTGCAACGCGTCCGCGATGAATCGCATCGCTTCGCAAACACCTATAACGCGCAACTGCGTCTGAAACGCATTTCGGAAAGCATTCTCGACGAATTCCCCAACATCGGCGAGCGGCGCAAAGCGGCGTTGCTCAAAAAATTCGGCTCGGTGCAACGGATGCGGCTGGCAACCGTAGAGCAGATTTCGGAAGTGCCGGGGTTTGGAGGAAAGGCGGCGGGAGAGTTGAAGGCATTTTTAGAAGCGCGATCGGTCGCACAACCTGCCCAATGAGGCCGTAGCAGCCGAGGTAACGAGGCTCCAATTTTCTATCCTACGGCCAAAAGTTCAATGGCGAGCCTCCTTACGTCAGCTGCCGCAAAGGCTATTTCGTTTCATAAAGTTTCGCCATCTCCGTGAGGATTTTTTCCAACTGATTGTAATAATCATCTTCCTTCATCTGGTTCTTGCGATCACGCAACGCACTCAACTGGGATTCCAATTCATCACGTTGCGCGCGGAGCGCGGGTGAGAGTTCCTGTTCCGTGGCGCTGCGCACGAGAAACATTTGATGCGCGCGGACGCCGTCCACGGTCTTGCCATCCGCGGCTTTCCGGACGGCGCGCACGCCTTTGAACCAATCCGCCGGCGTGCCAAGGCCATCGCCGTTGTCATCCAGCAACGCGTGCTCCGTCGCCATCCGGCCGGCTTCCTTATAAAAATCATCCACTTGGCGCGATGCCATCAGGAACGCCTCGAGCAACGACGTCTGCCCGTCCTTGTCCAAATCCGCCGCCGGATCCGCCACCGCCCGCGCAAAATAATTTCCAAAGCGCGTCGCGTTCGCTTCATAGCCACTCTTGGTCGCGGTGATAATCACGCGACCAGGCGCGGAAAGCGCACTCAGGAACGGCCCGCTCGCCGATGCGCATTGAACCACCGCCAATGGCCGCTTACAGGGTTTCAACGCCGCCGCAAGCTCATCGGCGGCTATGTCCGGGCCGCGCAAATTGAATTTCGCCGCACGTCCGTCAAACGTGCCGTGGCCGATGAACACCAGCCACAGTTCATCCGCCGGGCGGGCAATTTCATTTGTTAAAACAGCCAGCAATTGACCACGGTCATTTTCGCCATTTGTGCTTTCGCCAATCACGGAAAGATTAAAGCCGCCGTTGGTCGCGGCCCGCTTCCACAAATCCGCCGAGGCGGAAAATTGTTCGCCGTATTCCGGCTCGCCCGCCGCGCCGACGACAAGCACGAGCGTGCGCTGATCGGCAGCGCGCACGGACAGAGATGCAAAAAGCGAAAAATTAAACAGGAGGAAACAGAGGAAACGGACATGAGACGAAAGCACACGACTAAATCGAGTCCGCGTCCTTTCAATCTCTGTTTCCTTCGTTTTCTCCTGTTGAAGGTTCAAGGCATTCCTTTCCAGCGCCGGATGCCCCATTCCGCCACGAAACAACCGAGCGCGAACAACAGCACCGCCGGTTGATGCCACAGCGGGTAACTCCACGTTTCCATGACGGGTGAGCGACGTTCGGGAAGCTTGCGAACAAATTTATCCAAGTCCGCCAGCGCCACGATCTCGCCGCCGGTGCGCTGCGCCAGGCTTTGCAGGAGCGCGCGATTCGGTTTCAACGAACGAAATTCCTCTGCCGCCGAGTCCGAAGCCCAACCCGCGGCCGCACGACCGGCGATTTTTCCATCTGCCTGCGTCACGGTGGCCTCCACCAGATACGCGCCGGTTTCATGCGCAACAAACGTGGCGGTGTAAGAGCCGGGGTCGCCCAGCGATGGTTCGGCAGTCAATTGCAACGAGTCTTGGGTTTCGAGTTTCGAGTTTTCAGTCGGCGCATTCGAAACCCCAAAACCTGAACTCGAAACCGGCTTGATCGGTCGAACGGTCAAGCGCACTGAGGCATTGTCCAACGGTTTGAATTCCTCGTCGTGCGCCTTCACCGTCAGACGAAATTCGGAGGCGTCACCTTGTGGCGCGGGTTCCGCCGTGAGCGAGATGCGCGGGGGCACGTCCGAGACCAGCCAGCGAACCATTTGCCGCCAGGCTTTGGCGAGGTCCTTCTGCATTTGTTCGTCGCGCAGACCCCAGCGCCACATGTCACCAATCATCAACGCCCCCGAGCGCCCGAGGCCGAAACGTTGCACCGCCAGCGCCGGATAGGTCTGCCCGCTCGCGTCCGAAACGGTAGCGAGCACGCTCGCGCCGGGTTTGATTTCGTGCAGGGGATTCAACACTTGAAAATTCGGCATCGCTTCCATGCGGGTTTGCTCCTCGCTTTCGACGGGGCGCAACCGCGTCCAGGGTTGGAGCCACCCTTCGCGCGTGAGCGTCAGTTTGAATTCGCCGGGCAACTTCGCTTCGACCGGCCGATCCAGATAAACCGGCAGCAGCGATGCGATTGGCGTGCCCTGGTAATCGCCTTCACGAAAGGATTCCGCGCCCCCGAGCATCAGGAAGCCGCCGCCGCGCTCGGAAACATAACGCTGCAACAACGCCATCTGGTCGTGCGTGAAAAACGCGGCTTCAGTGTCGCCCACGATCACCGCCTGGTAACGATACAACTCTTCCGCGGTCTTCGGAAATCCGCCACGCAACTCCAGTTCGTCCTTCGTGTTCAACCGGACCAACACGGGCTGATCGTAACGCGCGGTCTCTTCGTCGTTGGTGCCGAAGCCGCGAAAGAGCGGATTGCTCGATTCGCCCTCGCGGCCTTTGAACACAAATTTCGGCTCGCGCGCAGCTACGCGAATCAGCGCCACCATTTGCACCTGCGGATCGTCCTGAATCGCGCGATTCAGAAATTTGTATTCCCAATTCGGACGCCCGCTCACGTACAAAACGCGAAACGGCTCCTGCCCACGGTCCACGACAATCATGCGGCGATTATTGGCAAGCGTCGACTCGCGCGTCGGGCCGGCGGACGCGGCCAGTTCGTCCGCTACGCGCGTTTCCACTTCGTAAAAATGAAGGCCCGGCGTCTCGGGATGAATCTGAAAACGAAAATTTAAATTGGCACTGCCGCCGTCCACGCGCTGCGTCGATTGCGCGACGACGTTGCTTGCGGAGATGACGCCGGGGGAGTGATTGGTGGCATTGCCGTTCGTGACAGCCGCGCTCGCGGCGACCTCGATCAAGCGCGTGGTGATTTGCGAGCCGGGGAAACCGTTTGCGTTGACTTCCGCCTGCACCGTGACCGGCGCATCTTCAAAAGCGGTCTGACTCACGCCGACTTTATCCAGGGCGACATCCTGTATCGCCGAATCACTGCCGAGGACCACCGGGTAAATCGGCGGGCAACCGTCCAACGCCGGCAAATCCGCACCGATGTCCGTCGCATCGCCATCGGTAAACAACAGCACGCCGGCAACAGGCTGGCCGCGCCAATATTCGGTGGCCGTGCGCAACGCACCGGCCAGGGCCGAGGCGCGTCCATCGAAATTCATTTCCGAAAAATCGCGCGTGGTTTGCAATCGTGAATCAAAGGTGTAACGGCGCACTTGAAAATTATTTTCCAAATCCGAGCGCCAGGTTTTGGCGCCGCCGGTCAATTGCTCGCGCAAAACATCGCCGCGCGAACGCGTTTCGAAGGCGTCCTTGACGTTCAAACTTTGACTATTGTCGGCAATGACACCGAAAATATTCGCACCGGGCCGCGCGCGTTTGCCGATCCATTGCGGATCCAAAAGGCACAACGCGAGAGCGATGATGCCAGCGAGTTTCAAAAGTGTGCAGACAAATTTCACCCACGGCGCAACCGGGCTGCGACGCCACGACCACGCGATTACGCCCGCAAGGATGACGACGATCGCAACGACGGGAAATACCCAGGCGCGATTGGAGAAAAGAATGAGGGCAAGGCTGGTCATTGCACGGGCCGTCCAAACTTTCCGCCAGGTTTTGGAGTGCGGCGGCCCTCCGCCGCTTTTAATAGCGTAAGACCGAAAGCGGCGAAGGGCCGCCGCACTCCAAGACGCTTGCGCGCGGGATTCATGTTTCTTGAATTCATTATGTGGCCGCCGAAATCATCGCGCCTCTCTCACTGCGCGCTCCCGAGTTTTTCGTAATACTTACGCACGAGTTCCGAGTAATTATCCGGAACGGGATCGCGGTCGAGCGGAACGAGGCTGTTCGCGTTTTCCTGGCGGGCCAATTCCTGTTGCAACCAGACGCGCACCTGCGTCATCGGCGCGACGAGTTGCTCGCGCACGACTTTTTCGTTCGGAGGCCGGCCGCTCTGGCGAAATTCCTGCCGCAGCGCACTTGCACGCTCACGAACGGTGGCCAATTGATATCGCAAATCCGGCGAGTCCAACACCTGCTCCACATCGCGCAACCGATCCGACCAATTCATATACTCACCGCTGGTGATTGGCCCGCCCGTCCCGCCCCCATTATTATTATACGTGTAAGAACCATTGCCGAGTTGCCGGGCCAACTGACTCAAGCGGTCCCGATCGCTCAACTGTCCACCGGTTTGTCCGCCACGCGATTGCGAACCATTTTGCCCGCTGGATGATCGACCATTCGCTTGCTGACCTGGGTTGGACGCGTTGCGATTTTGCGCTTCGCCATTGGCTGGATGGTTACCCTGGCCATTCTGCCCGTTCTGTTCGTTCTGCGCGGAAGCTTGTTCGCCTTGGTTTCCATTTTGTTGACTGCCGTTCGCATTGGGAGAGTTTCGCTCACCACGTTGCCCGTCACGCGAATTATTTTGCGCCTCCTGCCGTCCACGATTCCCTGCAGAACCGTTTTCCGCCGTCGCGCTGGAATTGGTTCCTTCGCCGCTTGAAGCATTTTGCTCCCCGAGACCTCCCGACGTGCTTGCCAGCCGGTTCGATTGCGTAGACGCATTCGTTCGGCCAGCCTGTGCCGTTCCGTTGGTGCCGGGCGCGCCAGCCTCGCGCTCCGTTTGGTGAATTAAATCGTCCAACTCTTTTTGCGCGTAACGCAATGCATCGGTCTCGTTGCCGAGCACGCTTTCCGCGGCGGATTCCACGCCCTGCCGCAATTCATTGAGGTTCGTGCGCGCAGAGCGCTCCACCTCGCTGGTTTGTGGCAAAAATCCCCGCTGTGCGAGTTGCGCGCCCATCTCCAACAAGTTGTCCGTACGCCGTTGATCGGCACGGCGCAGGGTGTCATACAGTTTTTGCGACAACAACGGCTCGACATTTTCCGATTGCTCGCTCACCGCGCGCATTTCCGAAAGCAGGTTGGTGAGCCCGTTCTGCTGTTTGGCCAATTGATCGGAAAGCTGTTGGGTGTCGGCGGTTGTATCCAATGATTTCTGCCCGCCGTTTTGCAATGAATCCAATTTCTTCGCGATTTCATACTCCTGCTTCGCAAGGTCCCGCGCCTGGTTGCGCATTTGGCGCATCTGGTCGGTAAACTGGCTGGAGGTCTGCCGGCGCAAATCTTCGCGCAAGTTTTGCATGGCCTGCTGCGCGCGCGTACCGGCGGCGAGAGCCTGCGACGGTGAATCTTTTTCCATCTCCTGCGCGGCGCGTTGCACGTCGGAGCGGGTCTGGTCCAATTGCTGCCGCTGCTGGGCCGTCGACCCGGCATTCGGCGATTGCTCCATTTTCTGCCGCATATCATCCACTTCCGCGAGCATCTGGCGCTCCTCGTCACGCAGGCGTTTGAGCTGGCGTTGAAGATCTTCGCGCTCCTGATTGGTCTTGGCCGCTTGCAGCGCCGTTTGCAATTCACGCAGCCGGTCGTTCAGGTCCTGTTGACGCTGTGCCAATTCCTTCAAGCGGGTCGCCAACTCGGATTGTTCGCGTTGCTGCTGCGTGGGCGCGGCAGAAGCCTGGCGCTCGGTTTCGTAACGGTTCTCCTCCGCCTTCATCTCAAGCTGATCGAGTTGCCGCTGATTCGGCTGACCGGAATTGTTGCCGCCATTCTGGCTGCGCGAACGAGAGATGCGAAACTCATGCGGCGTAGCCTTCAACAATGCCTGATACGCTGCTTGTTCCGCCGCCAACGCCGCGCCCAGTTTTCCGGCAGAATCTTTCGCGGCTTCCAGCGCAGTTCGTGCCTTTTCCATTTCCGTGATGGCAGTTTGGAGCGAAGCCTTGGTGCCGGGCTCCTCACTTTTTTCCAACGCCTCTTTGGCCTGTTGCACGGCCTGTTTCTCGGAATCGATCACAACGACAATGTCCGAGGAATAGGCGTCGCTGGTTTTTGGCGCGTCGACCGGCGGCAAATCCTGTGCTCGCGCCGCCGCAGCGGCGAGCATCATCGCCGCAATCAATAAATTCATGTACCTCTTCATGGTTGCCTCACTTCATTTTGCGGGCCGTTTTTATCTCGTTGTAGCTTCCAGGTGGCAATGACAATTTGCTTTTGCAATTCCGCCAGCTTGGTCGCCTGGTTGCCACCCTGGCCCTGAACCTGGCCGCCACTTTCAGCGCCGGACTGGTCCGGGCGAAAAATTTCCTCGAAGGGCCGCACCTCGGCAAAAAACATATCGCTGAAAGTGCGCCGCACCCGGCCGTCCGGCCCGTAATCATCCGCCCACGCGAAATAAGACACTAATTGGCCAACATTCACTCCCAATTTTTCCATGGCGATCAACTGGGTGAACTGCCGTTTTTCATTCGCGCGGGCCGGGCCGCCCAGTTCCACAAATTGCGGTTCCTGTCCCGCGATTCCAAAGCCGACGCCATATTTCAACACGCCGAAGTCATCCATCGCTTCGGCGCGCAATTGCAATTCCTCGAGCGGCGACACGCGTTGATCTCCACGAGGAAACGCCACTTTCACTTCCGACCGGCGATTGGTCAGCACTTGAAGGGAGAATTCCGCGGGCGATTTGTTTGTGCGCCCTTCCGCATCCACCAATTCTAAAAAGTAACGAGCGCTATTGGTGAGCGGAAATTCGTTGAGCGTTGCGAGGGCATTCGTTTGCACGGTCAACGGCAGCGATGCGTTGCCATTTTTCGGAATGAGACGCGCCCGAACCACCGGCTTGTTGAGTTCGAGCGTATAAGTCAGGCGCGTGCCCTCGACGGCGCTGAGGCGGAGCGTGTCAGGAATGATTTTGTTGGTCAGACCCGTATAAGCCGGGAACTGAAGCGAGGCGTTCGCGCGCGTCAGCGCCGGGTAATCGAAAACGGATATTTTATAATCGCGCGTTTTTTGGTTTGAGTATTCAACATGATAAAGACCTTCCTCCGTTACCTCCGGCAGGCTCGCACCAAAGATCGGATCGGCGAGGTGTCGTTCGAGCGGAATGCGCTTCGTTTTGCCGGACGCGGTAACCAGCACCAGCGCGGCCTCGGCGGGCGGACGGCCGTCAAATTTCGCCGAGATGACCAGGCCGATGCCGCGTTCCACGTTGGTGTCTCCCGGTGAAACAGTCACTTTCGTGCCCAGCCATGCCAAACGCGGCATCGAGGTGGGACGACCGCCAATAAAAGCGCGACTGATTAAAAGAACAACTGCCAACACAATCAGCGCGCCGGTTTGCAGGGCGAATGCGGAGAATGATTTTCGCCGGATGTTTTCACCCCAAAGATGTTGCCGGCGATGAGTCAATACCGCGTTGATGGCTCGTCGCTGCAAAAAATGAAAATCACCGGAGTCGGGATCGGGCTGTTGCTCGGCAGCAGCAGAAAGTAGATGGCGTAATTCGGGATGCGTGCGTTCCAAAGCCGACACCAACGCCGGAAAATCGGCAGGACGACCGCGCTCAGCAATCCACACCATGAGTGCGGCGACAACTCCGGCCGCCAGCGGCAACGCCCAAATGAGGCGCGAATTCCAGCCGGTGAATTCGTGAAACAAAACCAGCAAAACGCAAAACGCCGCGGCCGCGAGCCAGCAGAGCGCGAGCCGTCGCCACAACCGCGCCCGGCGGAGAGCGGATTCGAGCTCGCCGAGTTTCCTTTGGAGGCGCGGTTCCATCATGCGACAACTTCTGCTGTTTTGGTGCGGCGCGCGAGCCGGCCGCTGAACGTGATTTCCAGCAACGTAACGGCGAGGACCGCGCCAATCAACCAGCGCCAGAGCTTTTGCCGGTTTTCCAACTCCGACTGCTGCAAGCGGCGTTGCCGTGCCTGGACCTGGACAATCGATGTCTCGGGCGTGAGTTGCAACGGAACACCGAGGCGCGCGAGTTCATCGGGTGCCAGCGCCGCAGTGCGGCTTTCATCGAGAGGCAAATTGACAGCGTAGTGGCGCTGCTTTCCACCGACAGTGGCGATATAAATTCCCGGCAGGTCGGTTTCGGTGAATGGAGCGTCGGCGCGGAGCGAGAGTTTTTTGCCATCGGGCTTTTGCCACTCGATTTCTGGGAGCGCGGGCGTCCCATCGGCGAATGAAGCCGAGCGAATCGCCGCCGGGACGGCGGCGCTCCCAGGGATTGCGTCGCCAGTCAGAAATTGAATGCGCGCCGGCGAATCACTGCCACTCCAATCGAGCATTCGCTGCATCAGCGGTGGAAATTTACTGGAGACAGCGAGCTGGCTGTCGGACGGGTTCCAGCCGGAGGCGAGCACGAGCAAATTGCCTTTGCCGACGGTCAATTGCGCCAGCGCCGGCGAGCCGTCATCGAATTTCGCGAGCACATGGGCGGGCGCGCCGTCGGGAATTTCCCAGCGGCGATGTTTCCAGAAATGAATGTGGGCAAAATCGCTGAAGCGCGGGGCGGCGAATGGCGCGAAAATGGGATGGGAAAAATCAATTTCGCCGAGCAGCGCGTAATCGCCGCCCGCCTCGGTGATTGGTATTTCAGGAAATCCAACGAGCGCGGAAAGCGTGGGGGCCATTTGCGCATCCGTCAAAACGAGCAGTGCAGACTTTCCGCCTGCCAGCCAGTCGTGCATGGGCACAATTTCCTCGGATGCGAGCTTGTCCGCGATGACAGCGAACGCGGCGTGTTCCAACAACGCGGGGGAAAACGCGGAGTTCGTATACGGCCGAATCACCTGAACCCGCTGGCGCGACGCTTCAGGGAAAACACGCTCGACATAATAGCGCAGCCTATTGGGATCGTTGACCGATTCCGTTCCGAACCACGCGATGTTGACCCGCTCAAATTCCGGCGCGGCATAGTAAGAAATATTGTCGAACGTTTCACCACCGCTCAATCGCAGTTCCGCCGTAGTTGCCCCGGAAGGAAGCTTAGGCGCGGTGAAGGTCCGGCTTTGGCCGGGCGGCAAATATATATCCAGGGGCGCGGAGTTGCCGTTCGCCAGCCTCCAGATCAATTGAAATTTTTCCTGCCGCGAATCGCGGGAATTGGCCACGCGAACATGAACAGCCTCTTCATCGCCGGACTTGATGTTGGACTCGGCGAGAATTTCGAGTCCTGCATTTCCTTTTTGCGAGGGTTCGACGCGTTCAACGCTGACTTTCACACCCGTCGGCCAATCATGACCCTGGAGGCCATCGAGCTTCGCACCCTCCTGCAAATCGCTGATTAAAACCACCTCGCGCCGGGAAAACGTTTGATTGGCGGCGGAATCGTTCAGCAATTGTTCCGCCGCACTCGTCAAAGCCAGACCGAGTTGCGTGTTCATCCATCCGGGGTTCACCGCGGCCAATCTTTGCCCAGCGAGGCTGCCGCGTTGATCCGCCGCCCACGAAGCCCATTCGGCGAAACTGACGAGCACGCGCGGCTGGCGGTCGAAGGTCATCACGGCGAATTGGTCGGCGGGCGTGGCTTTTTCAAGGTAAGATTCCGCCAGCGAACGCGCCTTGTTCCACAGCCCCTCGCGCCGCATGCTTGCGCTGGTATCCACGAGCAAGACGATTTGGTGCGCTTCAGAAGGAGATGCGGGCAACGCGATGTCTTTGGCAAGGAATGGTCGCGCGAATGCGGCGGCGAGCAACACCAACGCGAGGCAGCGCAACAACAGCAGCCAAAGATGCTCGAGCTTCCGCCGGCGCGTGATACGCGGCAAGGTCGACCGCAGGAACATCAACGAACTGAACGGCACGCGCTCTTGTGTGGCGCGGCGGATGAGGTGAAACAGGATCGGTCCAGCGATGGCGATACCGCCGAGCAGGAACCATGGAGTGAGGAAATTCATGTCGGGTGGCGAAATGACGAATGACAAATAACGAATGGGCCTTTTCGCGCCGTCATTCCATTCGTTATTCGGAATTCGTCATTCATCTTCATTCTCCGGTTCATTTCGGTCGGAGCGATCTTCATCGTGGAACTGCTCCCGACTGGCCGCGCCGACGCACCAATTTCCCCCGCCCCCTCCGGCTGCGGAGAAAATCCGAGAGGCTAAGTTCCAACGGTCGATCCGTGGTCACGCGATGAAACGAAATGCCCAGCCGCCGACAGATTTTTTCCACGGCATCGCTGTGTTCCGCCAGCTTGCGCTGGTATTCGGGCCGCACGGCTTCCGGATCCAAATAAAGATCGCGCCCGCTTTCGACGTCCTGGAACAACATCGCGTTGTGAAAATCGAAGGCCAGTTCCTGCGGATCGAGTACCTGGAAAAGGATGACCTCATGCCCTGCGGCGGTGAGCCGGCCGAGGTTCGGCTCGAGTTCGTCCACGGGCGCGAGCAAATCGGAAATGAGCACTACCAGGCCGCGTTTGCGGACCAGTTCTGAGACGCGGCGCAGCGGAGAATTCAAATTCGTCTCGTGGCCGCCTCCGCGCTTTTCCAATGCCAACATGATCTGGCGCAAATGGCCGTGACGATGCCGCGCCGGCAAATAATCGCGCACTTGCGCATCGAACGTGAACAGCCCGACGGCATCGCCCTGGCCATCCAAAAACCAACCAAACGTCGCGGCGAGAGTGCGGGCGTAATCGGATTTGGAATAACCCTGCGAGCCGTATTCCATTGAGCGGCTTTGGTCCACGATCAAGTGACAGCGCAGGTTGGTCTCGTCCTCAAATTTTTTCAGGTAATAACGGTCCGAACGAGCGAACAAACGCCAGTCGAAATAACGCGTATCATCGCCCGGCGAGTATTGACGGTATTCGGTGAACTCGACGGAGAAGCCGTGATACGGACTGCGATGCAAGCCGGTCCAGAAGCCTTCCATAACCACGCGCGCGCGGAGCTCGAGATTGCGGATGGCCATCAGGGCCTTCGGGTCAACAGACGTCTGGCCGCGACGAAGCGAGGAACTTGTGAAAGGCGAGACAGGCATGAGCGGTTAATCAGTTACCCCTCTTTCACCGTTTCCAGCAACCGTTGAATGATCGTTTCGACACTGGCGCCTTCAGCTTCCGCGCGATAATTGACGAGGATGCGATGACGCAGGGTGGGCGCTGCGAGAGCGCGAATATCCTCAGCCGTGACATGCGTGCGCCCTTGCATCAGAGCGCGAGCCTTCCCGCCAACCACGAGAAATTGCGAGGCGCGGGTGCCGGCGCCCCAACTGACCCAATCGTTCACGAATGCTGGCGAACCGTTTTGCTGCGGGCGCGAGGCTGCCGCCAACCGTACTGCGTAGCGAATGAGATTGTTCGCAATCGGCACCTGGCGGACCAGTTCGTGAAATCGCAGCACGTCCTCTCCGGTAAACAAAGGTTCAATCTTCGGCGCGCGGCGGGCAGTCGTTTGCTGGACCACCGCGACCTCGTCGTCCTCAGGCAAATAATTAATGACGACATTGAACATGAAACGGTCGAGTTGCGCCTCGGGCAATGGATAGGTGCCCTCCATTTCAATCGGGTTCTGCGTCGCGAGCACGAAGAACGGCTCCGGCAACGGATGCCGCACACCCGCCGCCGTAACCTGATGCTCCTGCATCGCTTCGAGCAATGCGGATTGCGTCTTGGGCGGTGTGCGGTTGATTTCATCGGCGAGAATCATGTTCGCGAAAACGGGACCTTTCACAAACGTCAACCGGCGGCCCGCGTCCGTTTCGGAAAGAATCTCGGTGCCGGTGATGTCCGCAGGCATGAGATCGGGCGTGAATTGAATGCGCTGGAATTGGAGATGAAAAATCTGCGCGATGGATTTGACGAGCAGCGTCTTGGCCAGGCCAGGCGCGCCCGTGATCAGGCAATGTCCGCCGGCGAATAGCGCCAGCAGGATTTGCTCGACGACTTCTTTTTGCCCAACGATGACCTTGGCGAGTTCGGTCTCGACGCGAGCGCGTCCGGAGATGAGTTTTTCGACGGCTTGTGCGTCGGTTGACTGTGCGGGCGGTTCAATAGCGGTTTCCACAATGTCTTTCGTTGTTAATGGGTCATGAGGTAAAAAATGATATTGACGCCGAGCGGATAGCCGCGCTTCTCGGAGAACTCGTGGAAAAACCAATCGTCCTCGCCTTCGCGTTCCCAGGCATCGCCATTGTCGGTGTCGTGAGTGGCGATGACCATGATACGGCCCTTCTCGTCGAGCATCGCGCGGACATGCACGTCCCGGCAATCCTCAGGACTGCCGTCCTTGTAGCGATGGTTGGTTTCCCACGTGAAATCGGTGGAGTGCCGTATGATGGCCCAATGGCTGGCCGGCGTTTGCAGTTTATTTTTCGGCACTTGGATGTCGAAGACACAATGAAAAATAGGATGGTCCATGGGCAGTTCGACAAAGTCGCGATCGGGAAAAACACGTTTCATCTCAGCGGCGAACGACTCCCATTGCCAGCGGCCCCAGAAGTCATCCACCATCAGGACGCCACCATTAAGAAGATATTTTCGCAGGATGGGAACTTCCTCGTCGCGCAGAAGCAGGCCGCCGGGTTCGACTGTATAAATCCAGGGATAATTAAACAGGTCAGGATCGGTCAGGCGAAGCGTGCGGCCATCGGGATCGACTTTCATGGAAGTCATTTGCTGGATACGGAAGGAAAGATTGAGGTCGCTGTCGGGAAAATCGGTGATCCAACTGCCCGCCGACGGCGAGGCTTCCGGATCGCGGTCGCGAATGACGCGGACGAACGTGAAAACGTCCTTTTCAAAACCCGGCTTGTTGGTCCAAATGGGCGTGCCGGTGCTGTGCGAGGCAATTTCGCGCGCGGTGCGCACCTTGGTTTCATCCACCCACTCACCGCCTTCGGTGCGGATCATATTTTCGGCACCCGGGCGATAGCGCCGACCCCAGTATTGAGCGCTGCAAATGCCGGCGAACGCCAGCAGGAACAGGAGCAAAAGCAGCCAGGATTTTTTCATGGGGCCAACTCTTTAGACGTTACGGCGTTCGCCTGAGGTTGCGGTGAGTTTTTTTCGAGGTCGAGCAGCAGTCGTTGTGCTTCACGGAATCGCGGCGCTTCCTCCAGCGCCTGCAAAACGTGCCGTTTGGCGTCGCCTTCCGAATCCCCGCGTCCGTGCAATAAGTTCGCCAGCCGGAAATGCGTTTCCGAGACGTCGGGCGGGTCGAGCATGAGCAATTTGTCATACGCCGTAATAGCTTGCCCGTTATTTCCCAACGCGGCGCCCGCTTCAGCCAGCGCGCGATATGGCGTCGCAGTCAGCGGATTTATCGCCAGCAGGCGCTCGGCGTAATTCGTGACGGACAGCCAGTCCTTCCGTTCGCGGCACAATTCGGTCAAGCGGACAAACAGATCCGCGAAATCGGATTCCTGTTGCGCGAATGTTTGAAGCGTCGCGAGTTCGGCATTGGTATCACGAAGATTGCGTTCAGTGACCGCGAGCATCCACAGTGGGTTGTCCGCCTTGCTTTCCCCGTGATAAATCCGGATGAGTGATTCCAGGGCCGGTTTCGCTTTCGCCCAGTCTTTGAGACGCATCATTCCCTCGGCGCTTTGCAGGCGCACATAATAGTTTTCCGGATGCAACAAATTCCACGCGGCGAGTTCCGATTCCGAAGCGCCTTCCGGCGGTTTCGCGAGGTCGGCGCCCGGCGCAAGTTTTCCGGCGCGGTCGCGAACGAAAGCCGCGAATTGTTTCTCCAACTCCGGCAACGGGGCGGTGTGCGAGGCAATGGCCGTGTTGATTTCCGCGCCGTCGTGCAAATCGCCGAGGATTTTTTTCAACGCCTCCAGGCCGAATTGGTTCACAATGAATTCAACGACCAGCGAGGATTCATAATAACCGAACAATAGGTGCTCGGAAGTTTTGGGCGCAAGAAAAACACCGCTCAATTTGCCCAGCGGCGTCAGTTCGCCGTTCAGGACCATGTCACGATAGGCGAGATTCATTTTTTCTCCCCATAACGGATTGGCCTGACGCTCTTCGTAAACGGAAATTCCCTCGCTGAGCCAGCGCGGCATACGGTTCCGCGTGGCCGTGAGTGTGACCACGTGACAAAACTCGTGCCAGAGGACGTCCTCCCAATTCGCGGGATTCGGCGCCTGGGAAGCGGGACTATTCGCGGTGATGACCGAACCAAAACACACGCCGAGATAACCCGGATTGCCCGGCATCCCGAACGTCCGCACGGCGAAATCCTTTTGCTCTGGAAAAATCTCCACCACCGTCGGCTGCGTCAATTCCACGCCGTACTTGGGGCTAAGCGTTGCGCGCGCACGATCCAACAAATCCAACACACGGTCGCCGTACAACTGCGCTTCGAGCGGCGACATGTGGACGATGAAATGCGCGTTGGTGAGCGTTTGAAATTTCACCATGCGATCATGCAACGTCGAGAGGTTGTAGGACGTGACGTCGTAAGCGTCTTTTTTGTGCGCGCTTTCGGCAAGCTGCCAGCCCTCGTCATTTTGGCCGAGCCGCAATAAATCTTCCGCGAGTTCACGTTGGGCGGGCAAAAAATCCGGCTCGAAATCGAGCGCGCGCCGCTGTGCCGCCGCGCCTTCGGTAAAAAGGTATTTCTCCGATAATTTACGCCCGATAAGATAATCCACCCCGGGGTTAGTTTGGTAAAACTTCAAGGCGGCGGCGCGAAATTCCTTTTCCTGCGCGGCGTTATTCCGCAAATGCGCCAGCACGGAGCGATACGCGAGGGCCTCGGGCTGGTTCGGGTTCACCTGAAGCGCGAGAGCGAGCTGCTTTTCCGCGTCGTCATATTGTTCGGCATCAATCAAGTGATCCGCCAGCAAGAGCAACGTGGGAATGTGATGCGGGTTTATTTTCAATGCGGCATCGATGTGCTGCATCATTTGCTTGCGGTCGCTCGTTTCGAATGCCTTCGCCAGACCGGATTCCATGTCCGGATCATCGGGAAATTTTTTTAGGCCGGCTCGGAAAGCGTCAGCGGCCAGGGCGAAATCGTGCTTATCCAAGGCCAACCGCCCGCTGGCCAGGAATGCTTCGCGCGGCGGCGGATCCATTTTTTCGGCTTGCTGGAAACAATTTTGCAGCACCAACTGCGGTTCCACTCCCAACAAAAGCATCGTTTCACCCAGCGCCACGAGATTTTCGCCGCTGGAATTGATCCCGCGTCGTTGCTCGATGAAATCTTGCGCTTCAGACAACCGCTGATTCGCGCCGGCCGAGTCGTTCTGATACAGCGCAGCCTCGCGTGCGAGTAGAAACAGGCGCAACCGAACCGGGTAACTGGTGATGCCATTTTGCGAATTGGTATAGGCCTCGCCATATCGGCCGGTGGTCAGGAGCGATTGAACGAGGAGAATGCGCCAGTCGCCGGAAGAACCGTCCTCGATTTGTTTCTGAGCGGTCTTGATGACGTCCTCGTAGTTGCCGCGCAGGTATTGTTGCCGGGCTTCCTCGAATGTTTGAGCCGGAGCGGAAAGGCCACAAAAAAAAACGATGCCGCAAAACAGCCAAAAAGAAATCGGCGTCAAACGAACCATCAGCCGCGCTGTCGGATACCTGGGCATGGCGATTCAAGATTCATACGCCGATTCTGCGCCTGAAGCAAATGCGGTTTGTCCTGGGCAGCAATTATTCAGAAGGCTTTTAGCGCCAAGACGCCAGTTGAAAGAGCAACCCGCTTCTAACACGCTAAACAAAATCCGTCCCCAAAAATGGCGATCTAAGTGCCAGACAATCTTCAAAATCTTTGCGCCTTTGCATCCTGGCGCTTTTGCGTTGAGTTTCCGGTCGTCGCGTCGTCAGGCCTAAAGAACCCTACGGACAAAGAAAATCGTGCCAATTGGCGGGATTCGTGCTTAATCTGCGGCAGATGAACATTCAAGTTGCTGTTTTGTGCGATGCCGCGACAGATGAAAACGGAAAGCTGAGCCTGCTCGGCGCGTTTGACACGATTATCGCCACGCAAATCCCGGCCACGCATCCCCAATGCTCCATTGCCCTGCGCGTGACCTTCGGCAACGAGGACGAAGGCTCTCACAAAATACGGCTGAATTTCGTGGATGCCGACGGGCGGTTCATCATGCCCGGAATCGATTTGCCGGCGGAAGTGGTGTTGCCGGGCGATTCCCACTTCGGCACGCGCAATTTCATCGTGACCTTTCAGCAATTGAAGTTTGACCTGCCCGGGCTGTATTCCATCGATATTTCCCTGGATGGCAAACCGCAAGCCAGCATTCCCCTGCTGGTCAAGCACACTCCGCCGCCCGCGCCCGCGGCGTGAACTGAATTAAGTAGTGGCACGGGCGTCTCGCCCGTGCGTATCTTTCCCCCCAAATTTGAATCGCACGGGCGAGACGCCCGTGCCACTACCCGATTCGCGTTTTCCCAGTGTCGCCGATTTTTTCGCGGGAAATGAGGCTTGCCAATAAACGGAGCCGCCGTCATATTGCGTCACCTAAAAAGGTTAAATTTATGGCTGATGTAGCAAATAAATATCCCGAAAATACCGGCGGAAAATACTACGTGGACAACCAGTGCATCGACTGTGATTTGTGCCGCGAAACTGCCCCCGACAATTTCAAACGAAACGACGACGGCGGTTATTCGTTCGTCTATAAGCAGCCGGAAAACCCGGACGAAGAAGCCCGCTGCAAGGAAGCCAAGGAAGGTTGCCCCGTCGAAGCCATTGGCGACAACGGCTCGTAGAGCATTTTCGGAACATTGTAGCCGGTCATTTCGACGGATTCAGCCGCAGGCGTTGCCTGCGGCTTTTTTTCTGGCACAGACATCCTTGCCGGTTGCGTTCGCTAAAAAAGCTGACGCGAAAGGCCACAGTTCCATAGTAGCTAAAAAAGCCGCCCGCAAAAATGTTACGAAACGCGATTGGCGTCTTCGTGCGTGCGATTCACCTCACCCTCTTGAAAACGCACGGGCAAGATGCCCGTGCCACTAGACTAGACCGTCGTGGTAGTCTGGGTCAGGCCGGCGCGGACTTCGTATTGCGGCAACTTGCCGCCGTCCAGGCAGAGCCGGACGGCCTTGAGAAGCGCCGCCAGATCGTAGGGTTTCGGGAGAAAATTAATTCCCTGCGCCAGAATGGAATCCTGTTTCAGGATTTCGGCGCTGTAACCGCTGGTGTAAATAATTTTGAGCTTGGAATTGCGGGCCACAAGGTCCTTGGCGAGTTCACTGCCGCTCATCCCATTGGGCATGACCATGTCGGTCAGGAGCAGGTCCACCTGGACGGAACTTTTCTTCCAGACTTCAATCGCTTCCGGGCCGTGGGCCGCTTGCAGCACCTCGTAACCCCGCTTCCGCAGGGCCATGCAAGCCAGTTCGCGAACGGACAGATCGTCTTCCACCACCAAAATCGTCTCGCCTTTTCCAGCCTCGGGGGCCGGCGGTTTAATTACCGGAATTGGATGCGCCGGCAAAGTGTTGCTCAAGGGCAGGAACACTTTAAAAGTGGATCCTTTGCCGAGTTCACTGATGACTTCCACCCATCCTTCGTGCTGCTTGACGATTCCGTGGATGGTCGAAAGTCCCAACCCGGTGCCTTTGCCGACGTCTTTGGTTGTAAAAAACGGATCGAAGATGCGCGAAAGAATCTGCGGCGACATGCCGGAGCCGTGATCGGTGACCTGGAGCCAGACGAACTCGCCGGCGCGGGATTCGGAGTTCTTCGCGACGGCGGCTTCATCCAAAGTCACGATTTCGGCGCTGATTTCCACGATACCGCCGTCCGGCATGGCGTCACGCGCGTTGAGCACAAGGTTCATCAGGACCTGTTCGAGACCGCCTTCATCCGCACACACCGAAAGCGAACCGCCCTCGGAACGGACCTGCAAATCAAATTTCTCCCCGATGAGACGGCCCAACATTTTTTTCATCCGCGACATCAACTCGCAGACGTTGAGGACGCGCGGCTGCAACACCTGCTTGCGGCTGAAGGCGAGCAATTGCCGGGTGAAGGTCGCGGCCCGCTGGCTCGCCTGCATGATTTGATCAAGCAATGCGTGGCGGTCGATGGTTCCCGGGTTGGCCGATTGCAGCAGGCCGACGTCGCCCTGGATCACGGTCAGCAAATTATTGAACTCGTGCGCGATGCCGGCGGCCATGCGGCCGATGACTTCCATTTTCTGCGCCTGGCGAAGCTGGGCTTCGATTTTCAATTGCTCCGTGATGTCCTCGACGATGGCGAGCAGGCACGGAATCGAGCCAAGCAAAAGAGGCTCAGTGGACAGCACCACCTGGCGCATCGAGCCGTCGCCGCGGCGAAGCGCGCACGACTTATCGCGCAATCGGGCAGCGGGTGAAGCCAGCGGTTGGGCATCTGAAATCGAACCCCATAATTGTAAATCGGCGGCGGTTTTTTTGAGCAGCTCTTCGCGCGAATGACCGGTGAGGGCGCTGAAACTCTCGTTGGAATCGATGACTCCGCCATCGTCGCATTTCAAAATGACCAGGGGAATGGGGCTGGCCTGGAACGCCTTGGAGAACCGCTCCTCGCTGGCGTGGAGTTCCGCCGTGCGCTGGCGGACCATTTTATCCAAGTCTTCCAGCCGTAATTTTGCCTGGCGGCCCAGTCTCCACTTTTGCGAAAGCGCATGGGCCATTTGCAGCACTTCAACCGTTTCAAAAGGTTTTTTGAGGATCAGCAAATTATCCGATTGGCCGAGCCGGTTGGTCATTTCATCCCACGAATAATCAGAGAAGGCAGTGCAGACGACCGCCTGCGTTTCCGGCGCGCATTTCCAGATGTTGTCCAAGGTTTCAATTCCATCCCAGCCGGGCGGCATCCGCACGTCCACGAAGGCAACCACGTAAGGATCGCCGGCTGCCGCGGCTTTCTTTACCAACTCAAACGCCTCCTGACCCTGGTAAGCCGAATCAATTCGGAAACCCTGCCGCTCGGCCGACGCTTCGCCGTCGCCAAAAAGGGCCGTCTCGACGCTTTCGAGATGGGATTGGGCGGCCGTCTTCGCGCCGAGGATTTTGCGAAAGTCTTCGTGGATCGACGGGTTGTCGTCGACTACGAGGATTCGCGGGGGTAATTCTTGTTCTGGATCGATCATTGAAAGTTCAGGTCTGAATGGGTGGTTTTTCAGGAAGAAGCAAGGTAAAAGTGGCGCCTTGGCCGATGCCTTCGCTGTGAGCGCTCAAAGAACCGCCAAGTTCCTTGATGGCGAGCGCACTGCTGTGAAGGCCGAAACCATGGCCGTTGCTGCGCGTGGTGAAGCCATGTCCAAATATCCGCGTGAGATTTTCCGGCGGAATGCCGACGCCGTTATCAACCACTTCAATTTTGACATGATCCCCGCCGTTCCGCCCCAGCCGGATGGTGATGATTTTGTCCCGGCGCTTGGATTCGTCCAGGGCGTATTTGGCGTTGCGGATCAGGTTCACCAGGATTTGCAGCACACGATGTTTCTCGGTGTGGATCAACGGCACCGGCTCAAATTCACAACGCACCTGCACCTCATGCCGGGTGAGGGCCGCGCCATTGATATGAACGGCATCGTCCACCAACTGGGTGGGATTGATGGTCTCGATCACTCCGGCAACCTTGGCATAGCTCTGCTGCATCGCGACGATTTGCTTGATGTGCTCCACGTGTTTCAGGAGCTGCTCCAGTTCCTGCATCAGCCCGGATTGTTCCGCCGTGAAATGCTCGGCAAGCGCCGCGAGATAGCCGGGAATATGACGGGCCCGCGGATCGTTCGTAAAAAATTCTCCCAGGCGCGCGCGGTGTTCCTGAAGCAACGCAGCGGTCCGGGCCAGGCTGGAAACTTTCGATGACTTCACCCGGTCAATCGTCAGCGAGCACGAAACATTAACGCTGTTCAGCACGTTGCCGACGTTATGCAGCACATCGGTGGCGACCTCAGCCATGCCGGCGAGGCGCGACGTTTCAATCAGGCGCTGATGCGCGGCTCGCAGTTCGGCCTCCGCCTCTTTCAGGGCGGTGATGTCCTTGGACACGCCAAAGGTACCGATGATTTTGCCATCCGTGTCACGCCAGGGCAGTTTTGTGGAGATGCACCAGGTCGTTCTACCGTCGGACTGCGGCGTCTGTTCGATTTTGGCGACTTTGGGCTCGCCGGTGCGAATGATTTCCCGCTCGTCTTCGTACGCGGCGCGGGCGCGGTCCGCGGCGTAAGTGTCGAAGTCGGTTTTGCCCACGAGCCATTCGCCAAATTTCTCAATAGTCTGAAGGTGCGCCGGCAATTGCTCGCCGGGATGTTCGGCACGGTAACTCGCCCGCACGATATCTATGGCGGTTTCCGCCTTCGACCGGCTAATGCGCACAAAACGGGAGTCGAGGTCCTTGAAATAGATGGCGTCGGGAAAATTCTGCAACAGCGCGTGGAACAGGTCGCGTTCGTAGGCGAGTTTGGCTTCGGCTTCCTTAAGCGGAGTCACGTCCTTGGAAATGCCGAACGTGCCCACGATGTTCCCGGCCGGATCCCGCCACGGCACCTTGGTCGTCAACGCGTAAGTCATCCTGCCGTCCGTGTGATGTTCGGTTTCGAACTTGCCGATGAGCGGCTTGCCTGTGCGCATGATTTCCTGCTCATCCTCAAACGCCGGCCGTGCGTGTTCGGGCAGAAAGAAATCGAAATCCGTCTTCCCCTTCAGGCTCGCCGTGGAGGGAAGGTTGAATAATTTTTCAAACGCCTTGCTGTAGCGAACAAAATGGGAGTCGCGATCTTTGAAGTAAATGAAATCAGGGCTGGCGTCCAGAAGGGCCTCAAGGATCAACGATTGTTCAATGAGCGAACGAAACCTCGTTTCATTCTGCCGCAGAATTGCCGTTTGATCGACTAGCTTTCGCCGCAAGAGGAACACCCAAAGCAACGCCATGGCAGCCACGACCGCCAACACGCCCACAACAATGATTTGCTCAAAGGTCCACAACGAAGCCTGCTGCTCCGGAACCGCGGAGACAGAAGAAGACGATGCCGGTTGCCCAAAAACATTCAGGCAGCCAACAGTCGCCCACCCCAACGCGAAGATACTTGTGGTTCGCTTCAAAATCATAACGGCTTGCGCCATTTCCCGAGAGCCGATCCCCGCCGAAAGAGCCGGCGCCATCCGCCCGGCTTCGTGTCCCGCGTCATGGAAGACTGCCGGGCATAAAAGATGAGCAGCTACTATGCCCCTAAGAAGAATTTGCCCACAGAATCACCGCGCCAAGGAACGCCAAGCCCCAGCGTCTAAAGGATTTCACCATACGGGCGGGAACCGCCTGTCTCGTTTTCCTACACTCTGTCCGAGTCGGAAAAGCTCTGACACCCCGATCAACCACCGGCATCGAGAACAGCTTCGAGTTGCTCCAGGGCCTGTTGCGAGGTGGCCTGTTTGAACGCAAGCCGTTCGCCAGGATTAAAGCAGCGTGACACGCGCGTCTCGCGGGCGGTTGCCAGGGCAATGAAAACCGTCCCCACCGGTTTCTCCGGCGTGCCGCCGCCCGGTCCGGCAATTCCCGTGACAGCGATGGCGTAATCAGTCCGGCCGGCGCGGCGCGCGCCTTCGGCCATTTCCCGCGCCACCGGCTCGCTCACCGCGCCAAACTGCGCCAGCGTTTCGGCGCGAACACTGAGAAAAGTTTGCTTCGCCTCGTTGCTGTAGGTCACCAGGCCACAGGAAAAAACCGCCGATGCGCCCGGAACATTTGTCAGTCGATGGGAGATGTATCCGCCCGTGCAGGATTCCGCGAGCGCAAGGGTTTGCTTTCGCTCGGTCAGCAGGCGGACAATTTTAGTTTCCAGTTCCTCGGACATCGCAAAATAACTTCGGTCCCAATCACTGGGTTTGAAATTGGCGCGGAGCCGCCGGGCGCGGTCTGGGCGGGCCGGGCTTGTGGATTTCGGCCCGAAAATTCCCGGCGATCCAACTTTTGGAATCGTCCGGCAGGCAAAGAAAAATTTTCCCCGGAAGCGCACCGTTGACCGCGGGGCCAAATTCGACCTTCATGGCGTAGCCGCCGCGAAATGTTTCTGATACGCGGTCGGCGTCCTTCCAATGAAGAACCACGCGTGGCGCGGGAGAATCCCCCGGTTTCACCTCCGCGGTTTTTCCGCTCAACTCCTCAGGCAAGTGATTGAAAAAGTAAATGTTGACCCCCAGCTCCATCGGTCCAGTCCGGCCCAGACGCAAAGTCAAATTGCTGCTGGTAATGCTCGCGCGTTCCAATGTGAACGCCCGGTGATGAATCGAGCCGCCGACCGCGTCCTCCGGAAATTTAACATCGGAAAGATCCAGCGTCCAAAGATTGGTGCCCGTGTATTCCGGCTGTCCGTCGGATTTGTTCTCTGCGCCGCCATCAGCAACTTCGCCTGCGGGATGTTTTGGACGGAAGATCTTTCCGCGCAAGGCAAACAATGTGGCGCCCGCGCCGCAGGCGAGCACCAGCAGAATAATCAACGCGGTGGGAAAGCCCGGTTTTTCCGGCGCCTTTTGAAAACCTTCGAACGGCGGGGTGGTGGATGGCGGACGCGGTTTATTGGCCTCGCTGGCCGACAGGACAAATTTGGGGTCGTTGGTGGCCGGTGCCTGGGGCACGACAATTTTCCGGTAACAGGTGGGACAGGATATTTGCGAGCCAGTATCCTTGGAATCAGCAGTGATATGCTGACCGCAAATCGGGCAGGCAAATTTGAACTCACTCATGGCTCACAAATCCGGGCCAGAGTCGGAATTCCCGAGCGCAAAGTCGAGTCGAAATCTCCCTTGCAAACGGGCATTAAAATCTGCCTTTCTGAATTTATAATTGACTCTAGGGTGTTGTACGGAGTTTGTGCTTGTGAAATTACGGACTTTCTGTAAGCTGCCGCCAGTCAGAGTGTTCGTGGCGTAGCCTTAAGACGACCGTGATAGCCGAAAATAATTCGACAACGACGGCCTCTACGGAAGCGATGGATGCTGAACCAAGTCCGGCTCCTTCTCGCCGCAAAGGTACCATGTTGATTATTGACGACGAGGAAGGCCCTCGTCTGTCTTTGCGCGTCATCTTCAAAGACGACTACGAACTCTTCCTGGCCAGTGATGGCGCCTCGGCCATCGACCTTGCCCAAAAAAATAAAATCGACGTCGCGGTCTGCGATATTCGCATGGCGGGCATGTCGGGCATCGAAGTCCTCGAGCGATTGAAATTCGTCAACCCGGCCATTGAGGTCGTGATGATGACGGCGTTCGAAACCACGGACACCATGCGGCAGGCGTTGCGATTGCGCGCGTGCGATTACATCAACAAGCCCTTCGATATTTCAACGATGCGCGCGGCGGTGTCCAACGCGATGCAGCGGCGCACCCTGGAAAGCGAAATCCACGACAACGCGGAGCAGCTTCAAGGAATGCTGGTCGAACTGCAGAACCAGAAGATCGAGGAGCAGATTGCCAACACACGCGGCGAGATTTACGCCAGCATCATTCATGACATCAACGGCCCGTTGACGGTGATTTCCGGATTTGTGCAATTGATGAACCAACGTTTCGGCAACGCCACACGGATGGAGATGCAGGACCTGGAATTCATCAAGGACCGGTTGAAAATCATCACCCGCCAGGTCACCAACTGCATCGAAATTTCGCGGCGCTATCTTGGTTTTCTGCGCAAGCAGGCGGACGAAGCGCCGCGCGTGCCTGTAAATCAGCTCCTGACCGATCTGCACCAGCTCATCAATGTCCATCCCAGCCTGGGAAACAACGAGTTCATCATTCATCCGCTCTTCGAAGAAATCGGCGTCAACATCAACGGCACCGATTTGATACAAATTCTGCTGAACCTGAGCGTGAACGCATTTCAATGCGCTCCCCACAGCCATACCGTGGAAATCGAAGGCCACGTCCTGCACGAACCGCTCGATCTCGCGTCGTTCAAGGACTGCTCCGAGACGCGATTCCTCAACGTTGAAAATTTTGATAACATCGCGCCGGTGCTGCAGCTTTCCATTCGCGACGATGGCCCCGGCATACCGCCGGAAGTGTTGCCGAAGATTTTTCAGCCGTATTTCACGACCAAAGCCGCTCGGCAAGGCACCGGCCTGGGGTTGAACATTGTCCAGCGCCTCATCAAGGAAGCCAGGGGAGCATTGCGCGTGCAAACGCGAGTAGGCGAAGGGACCACATTTACCATTTACGTTCCTGCTGCAATTCTCGTGAAATAATTCGTAGGGCACGGGAGTCTCGGTCCGTGTGTGTTCCGGTTCTCACGAGTGCGACGCGCGTGCCATCAAGCTTTCGGCAACAAGACCGCGAACTTCATCCCGCAATTCTTCAAAAGTGAATGGCTTCTGAAGGAACCCATTGGGCACCACTCCAGCCGGCTGCGCACCCTGGTGGTCGAAGCCGGTGGCCATCAGTATCCGCAGTGACGGATGTAACGCGCGGCAGTCGCGCAGAAAATGGTCCGTGGGCATCGAAGAATTGCGGTAATCCGTGATCAGCAGGGCCGGTTTTTCTTCGTCCGTTTTCAAAGCCGCGAGGGCTGTGTTGCGATCGCCAAAAGTTCTCACCCGGTGACCGTCCGCTTCCAGCACGACCGCGTATAGTTCGACCAGGCAAGGCAGATCATCCACGACATAGATTAAGGCAGCTTCAGAAACTCGCGAACCAGGGCTGCGCTCGAGTCGCGGGGGGACGCCATTCAAGCCGAGCGATCTCGACGCCGTAGAATTGTCCGTGGTGGTGAATGTCCGCTTGGGCGCCTCGGGACCGGAGGGGGAAATTTTTGCGTGAATCTTCAATGTATTAATTGGCAGCGCCCGGTACGTCGCCCGGACCGACGGGTGAAATAATCATCACCGCATCGGCCCGGAACGACCGGGCATGGTTCACTCAGCCTTTGGCCTTTCCAGCGGCCATGGCTCTGACATCCGCCACGCTCAGCGGAACCCCTCCGAATCCCCAATCCCCACTCTTGGCTTCTTCGATAAGAACGACCGTCACCTGGCGCAGGTTTTCGCCTTCGATCGAAACCATGGCGTCGGTGAGCTTGCGAATCATTTCCTGTTTTTGAACTGGCGTAAAAACGCCTTCCATCAATTTTACATTTATTAGTGGCATAATTTTTAAAGTTTTTTCGAGTTGCCCGGATTGTTCCGCAGGCGCCGCAACTCTCCAGCGCGCGCGAACTCTGGTATTTGGTATTTTGCGAATGCCGGGGCGGGGACAGTACCACCGCCCCGGCGTGAACTATTTCTGTTTATTGAATGACAACATTGTTTCCCGGACCGCCATCCAGAACATCCTGTCCCGCGCCGCCGTTCAGGACGTCGTCGCCCAAGCCGCCGAGGATTACATCGGCTCCCTGGCTGCCAATGAGCACATCGTTTCCGGCACCGCCGTCCTCGGTCAGGAGGATGACACCGGCTTGAAGGTCCGAAGCAACCACGGCATCGTCACCGTCGAGTGCATTAATAAACAGGCTGTCCAAAGCCGGCTCACTGCCGGTGATATTTACCGTCGCTTGAAGCCCACTAACTTTGACACCGGTTGCCGGTGTGCCGGCCACGGTGATCACGTCGCTGTTGGCGGTGCCATTGATGATGACGGAATCCGACGCGTTATCGCCGATACCGGTGCCTGGTGTCGCGGCGAGGTCGAGGTCCACATTGGTGACGCTGGTGCCGGTCAAATCATTGACCGTTATCCTGTCGGCGGAACCAAAGGCATTGAAGCGGACTTCTTCGATGCCGTCGCAGTCCATGGTGATGTTGGCGACGTCGCGGAAGAAACGCAGGCGCTGGCCATTAGCCGAAAGATCGATGTTTTCAACAACATTCGCTCCGTTGAAGAGCAACGTGTCCTTGCCAGCCTGGCCTTCGATGACATCGCTGCCATCGCCGGGATTCCACGGAAAGGTGTCGTCGCCGGGTCCACCGAACAAGAGATCGACTCCCCGTCCGCCGTTAATCACGTCATTCCCCTTGCTGCCGGTCAACTGATCGTTTCCATCGCCGCCATTCAGCGTCAATTGGATCAACCCGGCCGGGAGCGCGGATGCATCCGCGATGTCGTCACCGCCAAGCGCGTTAATAATCAGGTTGTCCAGATTCGAATCGGCGCCGACAACGGTCACGGCGGCACTAAGGCCGGCGACATGCACGCCATTGGTGGAACCGGTGACGATGACGGTGTCATTCGTCTGGGTGCCATTGACAATGACTGAGTCCACCTCGCCGTCGGGCGTACCGGTGGTGGCCGTCAGGTCGACGAGAACATTCGTCACCTGGGTGCCGGTCAAGTCATTGACGGTCACCTGGTCCGCGCCGCCCAACGCATGAAAGACCACTTGCTCGAGGCCGTTACAATCCATGGTGATGTTGGCCACGTTCCGGAAGAAGCGGAAGCGAGATCCGTTGGCCGAGAGATCAATGATCTCATTCACATTTGCACCGTTGAAGACCAGCGTGTCGTTGCCGTTTTCGCCTTCAATGACATCGCTGCCATCGCCAGGATTCCAAACGAACTGGTCGTCGCCATCGCCGCCAAAGAGTTGATCGGTTCCACGGCCTCCGTTCAAAATATCGTTGCCCGCGCCGCCAAGCAGCGTGTCGCTGCCATCGCGACCGTTAAGAGTGTCGTTCCCGGCGCCGCCGTCGAGCACGTCATCGCTGGATCCGCCGGTGAGGATGTCATTGCCATCGCCGCCACTCAGGTTCGCCGAGGGCATGAGACCATTCGCCTCGTCGATGCTCAATGTATCGTTGCCTGCGAGGCCAAGGATTTTGACAAGCGTGGTGTTGGTGATGGTAGCCGGACCGCCGGTTATTTTCACAGCACCGCCGTTGACCAGGAGCGTCCCGGCAACATCGCGACCGACGATAAGAGTGTTGTCGTGAGCATCACCGGTGACCGTCAAAACGCCGCCGCTGAACACAGCGGAGATTTTCGGTGTCTCAATTCGCACCTGAGTCTCTTCTTCATCGCGACGGTGGCCCGGCCCGGACAAAACAATCTTTATATCGGCCTCAGCCTTGTCGTCGTGACCAAACGAACAGTCCCTCCCATTATTGTAATTAAACGAATAGCCGCCTCTATCGTCGTGACCGGACGAAATGTCGGCTGGCACCGACCCGGTGCCGCTAAACACCGCACCTTGCCGGGTCAACGGAATCACTAGCGATGGCCCGGGATTAAAATCAACCGTCGCCACGGCCTGCGTGAAATCCTTCGAGGCCGGGATCGCGACGGTAAACGTCTGGCCGGCGACCAGCGGATCCGGAGAAACGGTAATCGAGTCATGCGGATCGTGTGATCCGTGCGAATCATGCGAGTCATTGCACTGATCGGCCCAGGCCGAAGTTCCGAGGCCAAGACCCAGGGCGAGGGACGCAGCCAGAGTTCGCAGGCCGTGCAGCGTTCGTCGCTGAAAATATTTTTCGTGCGTGGTTAGTAACGATTTTTTTCTAGTATTCATGGTTTTGTTTTTTCGAATTGAAGGCGCGGTTGATTGCGCCGTTGGACGATCTATGATTCAGGCGGCACCGAAATGTTCCGTCATGGGTGTGGAACTAAAGTCCCATTCATCGTAGTTGCATTGCGGCGGTTTGATTTCACGCCGGAGGTAGGAAGGCGCTGAAATTTTGGGCGGCACCGGCGCAGCCCTGCCATCGGACAACAAAATTTCCCTGAGTTGCGCGAGGCCTCGCGATATGCGGGATTTGACCGTGCCGATGGGCACTTCGAGAATGACCGCGATTTCTTTGTACGAGCAATCCTCGAGATAAAACAGAGCGACGGCCGCCTGAAAAACCTCGTCCACTTTTGCGAGCGCGTTCAGCACTTCTGAACTGTCCACCCCGTTCACAAACTCCGCGTTGATCACGGGCAACTGCTGCGAGACGGTCTCCAAATCATGATGCGGAAACCGGGCCTCTCGGCGCCGCCCTTGAAGGAACGCGCGATGCAGCGTCGTGTACAACCACGTTTTGATTTTGGATATGTCGCGCAGTTGATGGCCTTTGGTGGCCCAGATGTAAAATGTGTGCTGGGTTAAATCGAGCGCGTCGGGTTCGGCGCGCGTGAGGCTCAAGGCGAACCGGAAGAGCGGTTGGTAATGCTCGCTTACGATCGCCTGAAAATGCTGGGTTGAATTCGAATTCATATTGAAGCCATTTTTTCCCACAACTGGCAAATCGCCACAATGGGACTAAGGAACGGGCCTGGGTCGCGATGATGGGACGGAAGAACCGGCATTCAGTGAAATGATTCGCGGCCTAGATTAGCGATCGAACTCGAGTGCCACCCGAAAACCGATGATGAAATCGCTGATGAACGGGCTGGCGCCTTCGATGGAACGGCGCGCGGAGCGGCAGCCGGTATCGGCAGATTCCCACGCGCCTCCACGCACAACTTTGAATCCAATCGCATTCGAATCAGGCCCCTGCGGATCGGTCACGGAGCCGCCCGGGTAAGGGCCGTACCAATCCTGGCACCATTCCCAAATATTTCCCTCCGTATCATAGAGGCCCCACGCATTCGGCTCCTTCAAACCCACCGGGCGCGGCACAAAACCGCTATTGGCCGAATACCACGCGTGATTGGTCAAGCTCGAGGCATCGGGATCATCGCCATAACTGAAGCGAGTCGTTGTTCCGGCGCGGGCCGCGCATTCCCATTCCGCTTCCGTGGGCAGACAGTAATGAGTCCCGGGCGGAATTCGTCCAGCCGCCAAATCCTGTTGCGTAAGCTTTGCGCAATAATTCGTGGCATCGAACCACGACACGCTTTCTACCGGGCGATCCAACTCGCCGGGGAAACCGCTGGGATTCGAGCCCATCACCGCGAGATAATCGCGCTGCGTCACCAAAAATTTCGCCATCCAGAATCCGCGGCTGAAGGTCACGACGGTCTGCGGACTTTCATCGGGCAGGTGGCCGATTTCATTGGTGGGACTGCCCAGCGTGAATGTGTTCGCCGGTATAAAAACCATGTTCGTGGGGGCGGCAACCTGGTTTTGCAGCCGGGCGCGATAAAATCTTCGCGCCGGCGTGGGAACTGTCGCGTCAAGGAATTGCACCGCGCCAATGGTGTTCGTCGCAAAACCCTGCTCGTTCCAAACCGAGAGATCTGCGGATCTGAACACGGTATAAATGCCCGGCGGCCCGGTGACGGAAAAATCGAACGCACCGCCCGCCGCCAATTGCGGCGCAGCCAACTCGACTGTCAACGGGTAAGTGATCACCAACACGCCCTCGTCGCGCAGCGACGCAACCGCACCTGCCAAAGCCGTCTCGGCCAATGGCTCGGGCAGGACGAGGGTCGTTAATGGATTGCCGAGAAATCCGAGCGAGCCCAACTGTGTCATATCTGGCGGCAAGGTGAGATTGGTCAGATTATTGGCGATCACAAAAAAACCGGTCAGATTCGTCAGGCCCGAAGGCAACGTAAGGCTGGCGAATTGGTTTCCACCAAGGTTGAGCGTCTGCAACTGATGGAGGTCCGACGGCAGCACGAGGTTGGTCAATTGATTCACGCTCAAATTCAAAGAGATCAGATTCGTCATCCCCGGCGGCAGCACGAGACTGGTGAGCTTGTTGTTGGAAAGACGAAGCAACGTCAAGTGATTCAAGCCCGCGGGCAGCGTGATGCTGCTCAGTGGATTGGCGCTGAGGTCGAGCAGCGTCAACGCTGTTAAACCCGCGGGCAAAGTGAAATTCGTGAACTGGTTCTGGCGCAGATGGAGGTTGGAAAGACTCGTCAGGTTTGTCGCTAGATTGAGAACGCTGAGCCGATTCACATCGAGGTCCAGCCTGGTCAAATTTTTCTGATCCGAAGGTAACGTCACATTCGTCAATTGATTGAAGAAAAGATTGAGCGAAATCAGATTCGTCAGCCCGGCGGGCAGCGCGAAGCCGGCGAGTTGATTTTCAGACAGGTCGATTTGAGCCAACCCGGCCAAATCGCCAGGCACGGTGAAATTCGTGAACAGGTTGCCCCTGAGAACAAGTGCTTCCAGATTTGTCAACCCGGGCGGCAATAAGAAATCCGTAAACTGATTGAAGCCAAGGTCCAAATCAGCCAGAGCGGTCAGGTTGGAAAGATTAACGCTGGTGAATTGGTTGTTGGCCAGGTCGAGCGATTCCAAACCGGTCTGGTCCGCGGGCAGATTAAGGTTGGTAAGCCCGCTCCCTTCAATGATGAGCTTGGCCAGGTTCGTCATTCCATTCGGAATGAAAAAATTGGTCAGCGGATTCTGGCTGACATCCAGTGACGCCATGTTCGCGAGTTCCACCGGGAGCGCAAAATTGGTGAGCTGGTTAATGTGGAGGTCAAGCGAGACTAGGTTGTGAGCCGCTTCCAGACCGGCAATGTCTTTTACGTTCCGCTGGCTTGCGTCCAGCACGATCAGGCTTAACAAGTCTCGTTCATTTAATGGACCGGTGGGTTTTTGAAGCGCGTCGCGGACGGCGGCGTTAAGCCCCGCGTCGGGAATGGAAATTTCCTGCCCCAGAGCCGAACTAATGACGGCCGTCAAAACCAGTAACCGATAAACAAATTTCACAATCAACACACTGGTCTGAGCGGCGGGCGAAGAAATAGTTCCGAAGAACGAGTGGGACTAAAGACCCATAACTGAAGTAAATTGAAGATTGCGGGAATAGACAGGGGGGCTAATCTGGTAGGGATTTACCAGACGGCTTTGCGCTTTCGCGCCATAAAACCGTCTGGTGCTATTTTTATGAAAACGCCACTGATTGACCCTCACTGGGACGAAAGGACTAGTGCGCCGGAACCGCGTCTCAAGCAGGATGATGGGGTGTTCGAGAGCTTTTTTGAGCGAACCTTTGATGCCGTATGGCTGTTTGATCCGGAGGATTACGTGTTCGTAGATTGCAATCAGGCGGCGATCCGACTTCTCGGCGCGAACAGTAAGGACCAATTGCTGGGCAAGACGCCTGAGGATCTATCGCCTGCAACCCAACCCTCCGGCGCGTCGAGCCTTGAAACGAGCACGGCGATCGTTGCCCTGATCGAGAAACACAAAGGACATCGATTCGAGTGGGTCGCCCGGCGCATGGACGGCCACGAAATTCCGCTGGAGGTGTCGGGCACGGCGATTATCAAAAATGGACGTCGCCTTAATGTGATTATAGCGCGTGATATTTCGGAGCGGAAAAAAGCCGAGCAGGAATCGCGCGAGTCCAACCACCTGTTGGAGCGCCGAGTGGTCGAACGCACCGCGGCTCTCACCACCAGCGAGGCGCGCTTTCGCGCCATGGTGGAACACGCGCCGGAAGCCATCGTCGTTTTTGATGGAAACACGGGTCACTTTCTCTTTGGCAACGAGCACGCCTGCCGTCTGTATGGCGTACCGATGTACAAATTGACCACCCTGACACCCGCGGATGTCAGCCCGGAATTTCAACCGAACGGGCGGCGTTCCGACGAACTGGCCCGCGAACTCATGGCCGAAGCTTTGGCGGACAAAATGCCGGTTTTTGAATGGATTCATCAGCAAGCCGGCGGCAGGCTGATTGCCACCGAAGTCCGGTTGTTACGCCTGCCTGCCGAAGGCCAGAACCTGATTCGCGCCAGTATCCTGGACACCACCGAACGCAAAGAGTCAGAACGCGCCCTGCGCGAATCCGAGGCGAAATTCCGCGCATTGTTTGAAGGCTCGAGCCACGGCGTGGTGCTCCACGATCACAATGCCTTGCTCGAAGTCAATTCCGCCGCCGTGCGCATCATGGGCCGCCAGCACGCACACGAAATGGTGGGCAAGGATCCGCGGAGCATGGCGCCACCGTTTCAGCCGAATGGAGAAAGCTCTGCTGAACTGGGACAGCGCAATATCGAAGAATGCCTGGCCCACGGCAGCGCACGATTTGAATGGGTCGCCCTCGCCCCCGATGGCCGCGAGATTCCCCTGGAAGTGGCCCTCACCCGGATTCAATGGAGCGGGCGCGAGATTATCCAGGCCTACATCACCGACATCACCGAACGCAAACGCGCCCAGGTCGCCCTCGCCGAGAGCGAGGCTCTCTTCAGCGCCGCCATCCAGGCCAGCCCCATCTTCATCGGCGTTACACGGCTGAGCGACGGGCATTTTGTGCTGGTGAACGATGCGTTCGTTAATTGGTCCGGTTACGCCCGCCATGAAATCCTGGGGCGAAACACTCTCGAACTGGGCACCTGGGAGGACGCATCGGAACGCCTGGCATTCTTGACGGACTTGAACACCGCCGGCTCCGTCCGTGAGCGGGAATGCCGCTTCCGCAATCGCGCCGGACAACGGTTTACGATGTTAATTTCCTGTGAGGTGATCCAACTGAACCACGTGCCGCACATGCTCGGCATGGCGCTTGACATTACCGAGCGCAAGCGGGCGGAGGCCGAGTTGCGCGAAAGCGAAAGGCGGTTTAGCGCCGCTTTCCAGGCCAGCCCGGCATTCATCGCCATCCTGCGCATGAGCGACGAGAGGTACGTGCTCGCCAATGACGCTTACTTGAATTGGCTGGGCTACCCACTCGACGAAGTGATCGGACGCACGTGCGTGGAACTCGGTTTGTGGGAGGACACGGAGGATCGGGATTCGATATTGAAGGATATGCAAGCCCACGGGTCGATCCGTCAGCGGGAATGCCGCTGGCGCAATCGGCGCGGCGATCAATTCACGATTCTGCTTTCCGCCGAGACCATCCAATTGAACGACACGCCGCACATGCTTTCCATGGCGCTCGACATCACGCAACGCAAACGGGCGGAAGAGGAGTTGCTGAACACCCTGGAACGCGAAAAGGAACTCAGCCAGCTCAAGGGCAACTTTGTTTCCATGGTGTCGCATGAATTCCGCACGCCGCTGGGCATCATCCAATCCTCCGCTGAACTGTTGCGCGAGTTTCATCCGAGAATGCAAACGGGCGAACGCAACGAACAATTGGATTCGATTGCCCGCAACACGCGGCGGATGGCGGGCATGATGGAAGACATCCTGATCCTCAGCCGGCTGGACGCGGGCAAGTTGGAATTTCAACCTGCCGCGCTCGACCTAAACGCATTTTGCAGCCGCGTGGTCGACGAAGTCCTGTCCGCCACGAACAATCGTTGCGCCATCAAATGGTCACTGAAATCCACACTCTCGAAAGCCAAGGCTGACGAACGGCTGTTGGGACACATCCTCACGAACCTGCTCAGCAACGCCGTCAAATACTCAGAGCCGGGCGCGACAGTGCATCTCAACGTGGAGCGGGACGGCTGCGACGTGGTGTGCACCATTCGCGATGAAGGCATCGGCATTTCGCAGCTGGATCAGCAGCATTTGTTCAAGGCGTTTCATCGCGGCAACAACGTGGGCACGCGCCCCGGCACAGGGCTTGGGTTGTTGCTCGTGAAACGTTGCGCGGAATTGCACGGCGGCAACGTGCAGGTGAACAGCGAGATAGGGCGAGGAACAATTGTCAGGGTCACGCTTCCCATTTTTGCACCGAACCATGAAAAAAATATTGGTCATTGAAGATGAACCGGAAATGCGACGGAACATCACCGCTCTGTTGCGCTATTATGATTACGAACCGATCGCGGCCGCTAATGGGCGTGAAGGCGTGGAGACGGCGCGCCGCGAAAAGCCGGACTTGATTCTCTGCGATGTCATGCTCCCGGAACTCGACGGCCACGGCGTGCTGCAGGCACTTCAAACGGACGTCGCGCTGGCCACCACGCCGTTTATCTTCCTCACCGCGAGAGGCGAGAAAGAGGACATCCGCAGCGGCATGAATCTCGGCGCTGACGATTACCTGACGAAGCCGGTGGCCAATGCCGACCTGGTGCGGGCGATTGAAGCGCGGTTGCGCCGTTCGGAACAGCAGATGAAACGTGAATTCAAGCCGGACTTTTCCTCGCCGGAACCGCTGTTAAAACTCGGCCTGACACCACGCGCCACGGAGACTCTGCTTTGGCTCGCGCAGGGAAAAACCAATGCGGACATCGCCACCATTCTCGGCATCACCGAATCAACGGTGAAAAAACACGTGCAGGAAATTTTTGAAAAGCTCGGCACCGAAACCCGTGGCGCCGCGACCGTGCGAGCCCTGGAACTTTTGAACTCGCCGGTGTGAGGAGCGCGGAATTCATTCGGCAGGAATTCAACGCAAAGGCGCAGAGGTGCGAAGACGCAAAGTGGGTAGGAAAAAATCCAAAACGCGCCGAGCTCCAAACAATCATGACGCACTCTTTCCTTTGAATCTCCGCGGCGCGCGCGGAGCGACGCGCCCCACCATTCACGGCTATAATCCTGCATCAAGCTATCCCTGCTTTCTCGAGCGCGTACGCAAAATCGTATTGAGGACTGCGCGGTTTGCGGCCGCGCAGCGCGTTGGCTGCGTCATCGCCGGGAAACATTTCCGTTTTCGCGTCCCAGGTAAGTTTGCGTTTTAATTTCATCGCTATCCAGGCGGCGGCGCATGCCTCCAGGCTCCGCGCAGATTGTTGGATGGGCGCAATCGGCTGACGATTGGCGACAATGCTTTCCAGCCAATTGCCGTGATGCGTCCGGCTCGGCATCCACCGAATCGCGTCGCCAGTCACGGGCGCGAGCAATTTTGGATCGCTCGCGCGCAAAGGTCGGCGCTCCGAAGCCGATTTCGCATTTTCCGTTTCGTCGCTGCGCGTGCAAAAAATCCAGCCGGCATCACCTTCAAATCGAATCCCGTTCAGAAATTTATTATCCAATATGACCTGCACGTTTTTGGGATACATCATTTCCACATGATAAGTGGTGTGAACGGTCCAAATGTCGTTCTTCATGAACTGCGCCTCGGCTTCGACCGTCAGCGGGCCGCCGAGTTGTTGGCCCATCGCCCACTGGGCAATGTCCATGTGATGCGCGCCCCAATTGGTAATCATCCCGAGACCGAAATCCTCGGTGGTCATCCAGCCCGGCCGGCCAATCTGATCGCTCTGAGGGTGAACGCGCCCTTCCATGTAAAGCTGCTCGGGAGCAGGTCCGAGCCAGCGCTCAAAATCCAGATTCGCAGGCACCGGCATCGGCTTCGGCGGATGCCCGCTCGGGCGATCCACTCCCAGGCCGATTTTGATGGTCTTCAATTGACCGAGCCGGCCATTGACCACGGCCTCGCTGGCTGCGCGAAAACTTTTCCAGGGACGTTCGGAACGTTGTTGCGAGCCGGTCTGCAAAATAATTTTTTTCGCCTCGACCGCTTTGCGCAGCCCGGTCGCTTCCACGATGCTGTACGTCACTGGTTTTTGGACGTAGATGTGTTTTCCCGCAATGGCCGCTTCAACCGCAACCAGCGCATGCGAATGATCCGGCACCGTGATCACCACCGCATCAATCTCCGGCGACGCCAGCACGTCGTGGTAATCGTGATAGGTCTTGATGTTGACGCCGGATTCGCCGCGTTCGATATAAAACTTTTCCGCCATCGCCTTGGCGGCGCTTAGCCGCTTCGAATCCAGGTCGCACAGAGCTACGACGCGGGCCAGCGGTTCGGCCAGTGTGTTGCCGAGATCGCTCCAACCCATGCGCCCGCACCCGATTTGGGCGACTTGGATTTTCTTGCCCGGCGAATCCGCGCCAAACAGCCGTGCCGGGATGATGCCCGGCAAAACGGCCAAGCCGGCGGCGCTTGAAATTGTCGTCCGTAGAAAACTGCGTCTGCTCTTCATGTTTTAAATTGGACTGCTTTTTCGGGGCTGGCGTTACAACGAAAATTGGTTAAATGAGTTAAATCGTTAAATAAGTTAAATGGTTCCGATTGATTCGCGCGGGCTTTAATAGCCCGTGCCGCATTCAGCGGCGCAAGCGTGAATAACCCGTGTTGACCGCATAATTCCGCCCGCTGAACGCGGCCGGGGACGCCGCAGCGCGGCGTCCCTACCTGGGATCTGTGCCAGGCGCACCCACCGTTGAAACGATGGGCTATCCTCTATCTTCCTCACGGACTTTCCCCAACGAGCACGCTGAGTACTATCGAACGCGCAGATTTGCTCACTCACTTTTTAATCACCCCTCCCTCCCCGGTTATCGCTTTGATCCACTTTGATTTGGTGCGATTCACTTTGATATTTGTAAACGGCGCTCCGACGCAATCCGTCCTCGCTGCCCTGGCTGGGATGAAACGGCGTGTCTTTTGAGTCCGGTTTGAGATCATAGATTTCTTTAAGGCGCAGAAACTCTGCCTCCCGGTTGGGCCAATCCGTCCGCACCCATTCCCGTATCTCCGGATTGTGCAATTGATCCATCAAGTTCTCCAAATATGCCTCCTGCGATTGTTCCCCCTCCGCTGGTTCCGATATTTTATCCTCCTCCAGCGCGGCCTCTTCCTGGCCCACTTTGCGCTGCCACTGTTGCCGGCCCAAGGCCACGCTTTGGCCGTAACTGGTGGCATTTCGCAATCGCCATAATTCGAGGCAAACCTCCCGCAATTCCCGCCAACGCTCTTTGGGATCTTCAATCTTGTCCAACCGCTGCACCTGCGCGGCGACTTCCACGGTGACAACCCGGGCCAATCGTTCGCAAAAATTTTCTTCGCCCGGCTCCTCTTTCAGGTCCTCGGCCCGCTCGAGCATCCAGCGCATTCCCTCGCGCGAATCCTGGTGCCGCAACCAATCCGCGTAGCCGCCCTCGCGCCACTGGGAGAGATTTTGCGGGGTGATGGGGTGGCCATGGAATTCTTCTCGAAGCACTTGCCTGACTTCCGGCAGTTCATTGAGCCATTTCACGAGCCGGGTTCCGCGCCAGCCATTTTCCAATCGGTGATTCAACTGCTCCCGGACTTCTTTCGGCAACCGTGCGATCTTCCCGTTCCTTGTTTTCATAATTCAGTTTGGCTCCCATGCGACTCCCAATCTCCTGCGTTTACTCTACTTTGACTTTTCAAAGTTTGGAAGAGAAAAAGTTAAAGAAAGGAGGAAAAGCCGAGGTCCGAAAGAAATCCGAATACGAAGGCCGAATAGCTGAGGAAGTAGAGGCAGGGGAATAGAAACTGGAACTTGGCAGCGGGAGGCGGGCGGTGACGCCGCAGAGCGGCGTCCCTACCTTCGAACTTTCGCGGCTTTGACGATTTCTGCCACGAGGTCATCGGGCTGCCAATCGTTACCGGTAAAAATCTTTTGCACGCGGCCAGAGGGATCGATGATTACGGTGCGCAGGTTGTGGCTAATGATTCCCGTCTGCTCCTTCCAGAATGCCAGGCCAAATTGCCCGCCAATGGCCGCGATTTCCGGGAGAGCGCCGGTCGCAAATGTCCATCTTGCCGGGTCGTCGTCACCGTGGGCTTCGGCGTATTGTTTCAAAACTTCCGGCGTGTCGAATTCCGGGTCGAAGGTAATCGTCAGCAGATGCCAATTGGCCGGCGCGTTCGGCATGACGAGAAGTTTTTTTTGCGTCTCGCTGAAATTGTTCGCCATGAGCGGGCAGAAATTCGGGAAGGGGCAACGCGTGAAAAGAAACGTGATCGCCACGGCACGGCCTCTGAATTGCGAGGTGCTCACTGCCTGGCCGAGTTGGTTCGTGAAATGATAGTCGGGCAACAAATCGCCTTCATTGAGCGGCTCAACCGGGCGGACAGTTCGCACCGGCGCAGTGACCGGGGGGAGATTTGTCCGCGCGCCGATCCTGTGAAGCTGATCGATCCAACCTTCATTGCCCGAAATCACGATGCGAAAAGAAACCGGGTCGCCCGGGGCCAGACCGGCCAGCTCGTTGGTGTCCTTCACGTCGAACGGCATGGTCATGCCGTGCATGTAGCCGGGAATTTCTTCGTGCTTGATAGTGATGGTCTTTTCCGCAGGCGCGACTTCGATGACCACGCCCCTGGCGGCGTGAAATTCCTGATTCGTTTGAGCGCCTGCCGCGATGGCAGACAGCGCGAGATTCAAAACGCAAAACAGACGAAACATAGTTAAACAAGTTGTACGGCGAGTTTCTGACAAGTCAACGCGGAGAATTTGACAGGGCCGACGCATCTAGTTTCCCGAAAAACGCGAAGGGTTGAAATTGATTTTGGATGGAACAAAATTAGTCAGCCTATCACGCAAAAAATCCACCATCCGTGCCAATTGTAATTGCGTCAATTGGCACGGATGAATTTTAAATGGAAGGATTTTTCTGTCGAGAGAAAAATCGAGAGGGGAAATTAAGAACGGATCATGCCGGAAATTTTGATGTGTCAGCCCGGCAGAATTTGTGACCCAGCAAAGAACGGCGCATCTCAATTTTGAAAAACGGAAATAGCTACGGAGCCTATTTGCGGACGGATTTAAATTGGAGTCTCCTTACGTCGGCTGCTACGGACCGAGCGGAGAATTTGCGAGTCCCGGATGGAGTGAAAGAAAAACGATTGCCCTGCGATCTTTCGCCGGTCGGCGGCTCTTGTTATTATCCCGATTCCCACGACTCTCGCCGCGGGCTACCCTCTACCGCCACTCCGTGGCTGAAACACATTCCAAATTTTGAGATGCGCCCCGTGGTTGGTTTTTTGTTTATCTGCGAATCACCTTCCGATAGTATTCGCCGTGTATCCATATTCTAATTGAAGCTGTCCTTTTTTATGGATAGCTCGAAAAACTAACACTCCAATGACGACTGTCGCGATCGTGGAGGATAATCTCAGCATCTCTCAATCCCTTCAGGAATGGGTGGATGCCGCGCCCGGTTATCGTTGTGTCTGCACCTGCAAGGATGCGGAAACCGCCTTGAAAGAAGTGCCTCGCATCAAGCCGGATGTGGTGCTCATGGATATCCAGTTGCCGGGTGAATCGGGCATCGCCTGCACCGCGCGGCTCAAGGACATCATGCCCGACCTTCAGGTGATCGTCGTCACCGTTTATCGCGATCGCGATTTGCTGTTCCAGGCATTGAAGGCGGGCGCTTCGGGGTATCTCCTGAAACGCTCCACGCCCGAAGAATTGCAACGCGCGATTTTCGAAGTGCGTTCCGGCGGCGCGCCGATGACGGGTGAAATTGCGCGCATGGTGGTGGAAACATTTCGCAAGCCCACGGCCGATCCGCTCATGGAGCTTTCCCAGCGCGAAATGGAAATTCTGGATCTCGTGGCCAAAGGTCTTACCAATAAGGGCATCGCCCCCAAGCTTAATATCAGTTACGACACTGTTCGCGCGCATTTGCGGCGGATTTACGAAAAGTTGCACGTCCGCTGCCGCGCGGAAGCTGTGACCAAGTATTTGCAGAAGAATTGACGAGCACTCTCCGCCGGCAGTTCAGGCATCTCCTCGCGCGGCTCGGCTGCATACTAGGCCATTCTGCCTATTGAATCCCCCAGCGAACGGTGGGCACACTAACCGAACGTTTTGAGCAAGTGAACCACGACGGTAAACCACTGCAACCGTAACAATTATTACCTTGGCCAAAGTATTGTCCCCATGTTCGCACAGGCGCTAAATTTGTCGCGAGGGTGTGTCTCATTACGCCCAGTTTCGACGGCCCGACTCCAGAGTATCTTTGGACGTCGACAGCGCCTGCTCCTTGCAAAATCGGAAGCCCCTATTATTCACCCCTAAACTTATGAATGGTTCAAGCAAGTTCAGCACACCCCCGCGCGACAGAGGGAAGGCGCAAAGTTTCGGCTCAACCGGCGGCTTTACCTTGATAGAGTTGTTGGTCGTCATCGCGATTATCGCCATTCTCGCGGCGATGCTTTTGCCTGCCTTGGCCAAGGCGAAATCGCGCGCGCAACAAATCAGTTGTGTCAATAATCTCAAACAAATCACTACAGCCGGCATCATGTATGTCAGCGACACCAGTGGTTTTATCGGTTATTCGGATCCTAATTTGCCTGGCACGCTGTGGATGGGGACATTGATTAATTTTTATACCAAGGTGGACGCGGTGCGATTGTGTCCGTCGACGAGAGAATATTCTCCGTTGCCCACGGGCAGTACCAACGGAAGTTGTTCAATCGCCTGGTCGTGGTACGACAATGGAAGCGGCCCACCCACGCACCCGCCCAAACTTTATACCGGCAGCTATGCGATTAATGGGTGGCTTTATAATTTGGGCACTAGTGACCAGGACTACAGTGGCCGAGGGCCCAACTATTATTTTCGAAGGGAATCCAAAGTGCAAAATTCGTCCATGACGCCTTTCTTTATGGATTGCGAGTGGGTCGATGTTTGGCCTTGGGAAACAGACCCTCCTAGTTCGGACTTATACTATGGCGGAGGTGTAAACAATCCGCCGACGATAGGCCGCTGCGTTTTGCCGCGGCACGGTTGGAAAAGCCCCTCCGGCGCACCCCGGAATTATCCCATCAACCAGACCCTGCCCGGCTCGATCAATCTGGGCTTCGTGGATGGGCATGCCGAAAATTCAAAGCTCCAGTATCTCTGGCACTATTCCTGGCACTACAACTGGAACATGAGCATCATTAACCGCTAGGGGTTTTTGTAGAAAAACTGTACGGGGCTTATTCTCCGGCAGTGATTACAGCAAGCGGGCTTTCCAGTCTTCGTCAGGAGCCTTTGCCGGAGGCGTGCGCAGCACACGTGCGTATACTTATTAAGTGCAAAAGCCATTTTGAAAATGTTATTCTCCCCGGCGATGATTCGACAGTTGCATTCGGACATTCGCCGTCGGAACTGCCGGGCTTTATTTCTTCTATCCTTCCTGTTTTTGTGGGCCGATTTTGCATCCGCCCAAATGACGGCCACCAATGTCGCCACGCTTCGAAAGGCGGCCGGGTTGGGGTCGGGAAATGTTTGCGCTTATACGTTGGAAGGAATGGTCCTGGGTGTTGACACAAATTCCGGCACGATATTTTTTCAGGACGGTTCCGGCACTGAACTTTTGATTCTGGATTTGCAGGCCGCCAAACTGGAACCGGGACAAAAAATCCGGCTCTGCGGCACCAACTTTGCGGCGCGCGTGAACTCCTGCCTGAGCCTGGGCGGCGAGCCGCTCGTGGATACCGATCACCGGCATCCCACCCTCGAACGCTCGGGCACGATTTCCCTCCGGGCCGGACGTCATCCCATTTTGGCCAAATGGTTCAATTGGGTGGGGCCGGCTGATTTGGGAATCGCCTACTCCGGGCCGCATCTGGCGAAGCAAAAAATTCCGGACCGCGCTCTGTGGCAAATGGACGCCGCTTCCGCAAAAGATGCGGCGCATCAAGGACTGAACTACCGCTGCTTTGAAGGCGAATGGGAGCAGCTTCCGGATTTTAACCGGCTCATTCCCAAAAAAACGGGAGTCACGACCAATTTCGACGTTGCAGTCAGGACCAGCGTGGATAAAGCAGGCGTGGAATTTACGGGTCTCCTCGAGATTCCCGAAGCTGGAGACTACACGTTTTACCTAAGTTCGGATGACGGCGGCCAGTTGTTCATTTACTCCCTGCCGCCGAATCTGAGCATCATCGGCTCCGCGCCGCTTCCTTTGCCGCAATTGATCTCCGCCGGACAAACCTTGCCTCCCAATCGCTCGTCCGTTTGGGTCGAGACGGAAGGCGCCGTTACTTTTTTGAGCCGGTATCGCGACGGCGTTGAACTGGAACTCGCAACCGGCGAAAACCGGATGCGTGTTCAATTGCTGAACACGCCATCCGAACTTCCCTGGTACTTGTTGCGTGGCCGTTTGCGCGTGCGCGGAATTTGTTCGAGCATTCAGGATACCGACGGCCAGAAATACGCCGGGGCCATCATCGCCGTCGATTGGCAAAGTGCGCGCGTGCTGGAAGTGGCGCCGCAGGAGTGGTCGAATTTCCGAGAAGCCACCCTTGGTGAACTGAGCCGGCCAAACTTCGGGCCGAACGGTGAAATCATCCACCTGCATGGACGTTTGCGCGCCGGGCCGGCGGGCGGTTGGCATCTCGAGGATGGAACCGGCATCGCCGCCATGGAACTGCTCACCCCGCAACCTATGGGGCCGGATTTACCCGTCGAATGCCTGGCCCGCTGCGCCCGCGAGGGCACGAATATTTTTCTCCGAAGTGCGATCCTCCGGTCCGATGACCAATCGCGCCATCTCCTGACCACCGCTTTGCAGGTGCAACAACTCAGGCCGGAAGAGGCCGTGCGCGAATACCCGGTCGAACTTCGCGGTGTGGTCACATCCGTGGCGCGCAGTTTCGACAGCTTTGTCATCCAGGATTCCACTCATGCCGTTTACGTGGATGTCCCCGAACCAATGCCACAGACGGGGCTGCGCGTGGGAGATTATTGCCAGGTTAAAGGCACCACCCACTCCGGCGAGTTTTCACCCATCGTCGCTTTGGAGGCAGTGACCGTGTTGGGCGAGGGCCGGATGCCGCAGCCGATCCTTCCCACCCATGACCAACTGCTGGGCGGCAGTCTCGACGCACAGTATGTGGAATTGCGCGGCATGGTTACGGCCACGCAGGATTCGTATCTCACGCTGCTAACTTCGGAAGGAACGCTTTATGTAACCATCGATCCCGAGCCGGGTGAACGGTGGGAAAAATTCCTCAATGCGGTCATCCGGGTGCGCGGCTGTTTTTTTGCAAATTGGGACAAGGAAACCCACCGCGTTATTCTGGACCACCCGGTTTTTCGCATCGCGGCGGCGACCGTTTCAGTGGATGTGCCGCCCCCCGGCAATTTGTTTGAAGCCGAGAAAGTGCCGGCCCGGGATCTGATGCATTTTAACGTCCTGTCCGACACCTTCCGCCGGGTGAAGGCAGCCGGTCAAATTGTCCATTGCAGCTCGGACATGGTTTATCTCATGGACGGCCCGACCGGCCTGCGCTGCCGGCTCACGCAGTCCGTGCCGCTCGCGCCGGGCGATGAAGTCGAAGTCGTGGGACTGGTCGAGTTGGGCGGCGCCTCGCCGTTGTTGCGGCAGGCGGTCGTGCGTAAAACTGGAAATTCAGCGCTCCCCAAACCCCGGCAGATTTCCCTGGATCTTCTGCGCAATAGTTACGACGCCACCCTGGTGCGGGTGGAGGGAACTTTGGTGGACTTGAAACTGCGCGGCAGCGACCAGGTCCTCGAAATGCAAGTCGGCTTGAAAACGTTCGCCGCGCGATTGCCGGCGAATCAACCGCCCCCGGACTCATGGACGGCAGGCAGCCGGCTGAGGGTAACTGGTGTTTTTCGCATATTGGATGCAAATCAAACCGGAACTCACGACGTGAATTCGTTCGAGCTTCTGTTGAATTCACCGGCGGATGTCGTGGTCGTCGCGAGCCCGCCATGGTGGACGTTGGGCCGGCTGCTGGTGATTGTGGCGTTGCTGTTGATCGGATTGGCATTGGCATTCATCTGGATCAATCTGCTGCGCCGCCAGGTGGAACGGCGCACGCTCCAATTGCATCGCGAAATCAGCGAGCGCGAGCGCACGGAGAAATCACGCGCCATTGAACAGGAACGCTCCCGCATCGCCCGCGATCTTCACGATGATCTTGGCAGCAAGTTGACCGAAATCAGCATGCTCGCCACGACCAGTTCGGGGTTGAAGATTGGGCCGGAAGCCGCCCTCGATCGCCTGGGCGAAATCGCGCAGACCTCCCGCGCGATGACCGCCGCGCTCGAAGGCGTGGTCTGGGTGATCAATTCCCGGAACGACACACTCGCCTCCCTGCTCGAATACCTGGCCAGTGTCGCCGAGGAATTTCTCGATAAAGCGGGCATCGCCTGCCGCGTTGAATTTCCCGCTTCCGTGCCGGAACAGATGATCACCGCGGAAACCCGGCACGACGTTTTGCTTTCCGTCCGGGAAGCGCTGAACAACGCGGTCCGCCACGGCCACCCCACCGAAGTGGTGTTGCGCCTGGCCGTGTCCGAGAACGGGTTCGAAATCCGCCTCCAGGACAACGGATGCGGTTTTGATTTGAGCGGGCCCAGAGGCCACGGCCTGGAAAATCTTCAACAGCGAATGAGCAAACTCAAAGGCTCTTGTGTCATCCAATCGTCTCCCGGCAGCGGCACCATCGTTACTTTAAAACTGCCCTTTCCCCGTGAGCCGGAAAAAAACGGCTCGCCTGAATCTTAGAGCATTTTCCATCAAATATTCAGCGGATGCGCTGAGGTTTCCTGAAGAACGCACCGCGGCATCTCTCCTGTCAATTCCCCAGCGGCACGAACGCACGGCCGACGCACCTAATTTTCAACGTGATCGTTTTAAATTTTTCTCTCGACAGAAAAATTCTTCAAATTAAAATTCATCTATGCCAGTTGACCGATTTTAACTGGCATAGATGTTTATTTTTTGAATGCCTTGTTAATAGGTCGGTTAACGGGTCATTCGTTCCATCCAAAATCGTCTCTTCAACAATCCTGACTGCCGTCGGGTTGATTTTTCGCGAATTCAAAAGAACAAAACGCGAGTTCAAACCGACAAAATCAATTCGAGCCCTTCGCATTTTTGAGAATTTAGATGCGCCGGCACTAAGCACGCAGGTCCCGTCCCGTTCTTTCACCGTACTAGGCCACATGGCCGATTGCGCAATCTTTCGGAGTCTCTCTAAAATGGACGTTCATTCTACACCGATACGAAGAAAAATGATTTTCAAGAAATTGATTCACCTGGGCCTTTTGAGTTTGCTGGGTTTCTCACCACTCAAACTTACAGCGCAAGCGCCGTTGCCACCTGAAATTGAAGATCCCGAATGTCTGGGCGTTAACAAGGAGGCGTTTCACGCCACGTTGATGCCTTACGCGAACCTCAAAGAGGCGCTGGCGGCCCGGCGGGACGCTTCCTCCTTTTGCCAAAGCCTCAACGGCAACTGGAAATTCAACTGGGTGCCGCATCCAGCGCTCAGGCCGGTCGATTTCTACAAGCCTGATTTTGACGCGAGCGGCTGGAAGGAAATTCCCGTGCCGTCCAATTGGCAATTGCAGGGCTACGGCACTCCCTATTACCGCAATAACGGCTACACCTTCAAAAAAGATTGGCCGCATGTCCTCACCGAGCCGCCGACAAATTTCACAGCCTTCGTGGAACGCGATCCCGTCGGCAGTTACCGGCGCGAGTTCGAGGTCCCGGCCGCGTGGCACGGACGCCGCATCTTTATCACTTTTGACGGCGTCGACTCCGCGTTCTATCTGTGGATCAATGGCGAGAAAGTCGGCTTCAGTGTGAACAGCCGCAACGCCGCGGAATTCGACATCACGAAATTTCTCAAGCCCGGCAAGAACCTGCTGGCTGCCGAGGTCTATACTTATTCCGCCGGCAGTTATATCGAAGACCAGGACATGTGGCGGCTGAGCGGCATCTTCCGCAACGTCACCCTCTGGAGCGCGCCGGAAACGCACATCCGCGATTTCTTCATCAAGCCCGATCTCGACCCGCAATACCGCGATGCCTCGCTCTCGACGACCGCCAAAATCCGCAATTATTCCGATCACCCTGTCGCTGCACGCCGGCTGCAGATGGAGCTTTACGATTCTGCCGGTCATCGCGTGACCCAAGCGCAGGCCGACGTGCCCGCATTGAATGCTGGTGAAGAAAAGGCGGTTGAAATCGCTTTTCCCGTTTCAAATCCCGCCAAATGGACCGCTGAAACGCCGAACCTCTACACTACGGTGCTCAGGCTGTCGGAAGACGGCGGAGAACTCATTTCGGAACGAACCGGTTTCCGCAAAATTGAAATCAAGGGCCGCGTCTTCACCATCAACGGCGTGCCGGTGAAATTGAAGGGCGCCAATCGTCACGAGAACTGGCCGGACACGGGCCATTACGTCTCCGAGGAAAAAATGATCCGCGACCTGGAACTCCTCAAGCAGGGCAATTGCAATCACGTTCGCACCTGTCATTACTCGGATGCCCCGCGCTGGTATGAACTGTGCGATGAATACGGCATCTACCTGGTGGCCGAAGCCAATTGCGAGTGCCACGGTTATTACAATGTGCTCGACCACGAGCCGAAGTACGAGAAGGCCATCGTCGGCCGCAGCGTCGCCAACGTCGAGAACTTCAAGAATCACACCTCAGTCATCATCTGGTCGCTGGGCAACGAGTGTGGCGGCGGCGCTAATTTCGTTTCCGCGTTGAACGCAGTCAAAGCCCTCGACCGCAGCCGCCCGGTGCATTACGAGCCGTTTGGAATCGGCGCGAAAAACCCCGCCGACCTGGACAGCCGGATGTACACCGCGCCGGCGGAAGTCGAAAAGATCGCCACCGCGGACGACAAATACACCAAGCCGTTTTACATGTGCGAATATTCCCACGCGATGTTCAACTCCATGGGCGCGCTCGGTGAATATAACGACATCTTTGATAAATATCCGAACCTCATGGGCGGCGCGATTTGGGAATGGGAAGACCAGGGCATTTGGAACCGGCGCGACCCGAACCGGCAGTTCCTCGCCTTCGGCGGCGGATTCGGCGATTTCCCGAACGACCATTTTTTCATCCACAAAGGCGTCATCTTTTCAGACCGCTCGCCCAAGCCGCATTATCCGGAGATGAAACATGTCTACCAATGGATCGCGGTCGCGCCTGAAGACCTCGCCGCCGGCACAATCAAAATCCGGAACAAATACGCTTTCCTCAATCTGGATCAATTCAAGGGCGGTTGGACGTTGTCGGAGGACGGCACGGTGATCGAGCACAGCTCGTTGCCGGCATTAAATCTCGCCCCCGGCGAGGAGCGCGTGGTTTCCATCAAAACGAAGAAGTTCACCGCCAAGCCCGGCGCGGAATATGATTTGCGTGTTTCTTTCACGCTCGCCAGGGAGGAGAAGTGGGCGAAAGCCGGTTACGAAATCGCGTCCGATCAGTTCCGGTGGCCAGTGGAAAATCGAGCCACCGCCGCCAACGCGGCGGATATGCCTTCCGTGCATGTCGAAGATGGCGCGGACACGATTGCCATCCATGGCGACGGTTTCGCTGTTTCCTTCAGCAAAAGCGACGGCACGATCTCGCAGTTAAGCCGCGATGGAAAAAATCTTTTGATCTCCGGCGGCGGGCCGAGGCTGCATCTCTGGCGCGCGCCTCATCGCGATGATGATATGTGGGCCTACAAGAGCTGGCACTCGTACGGTCTCGATGAGTTGGCGTGGACCGTCCAAAGCATCACGGCCACGCAGGCGACTCCTTCAACGGCGCGAGTGGAAGCGACGCTGCACGCCGAGGGCAAGAACGGCTTCAGCGTGACGCACACCGCCTTTTACACGATTTACGGCGACGGCTCGATTGCCGTAGACAACGTCGTTCAACCGCAAGGCCGACGGATTGCATTAGCGCGGATGGGCGTCCAGATGCAATTGGCCAAACAGTCCGACCGATTCACCTATTTTGGGCGCGGCCCGATGGAAAACTACGCCGACCGAAAGCGCGGCTCCGATCTCGGGCTGTATTCGAGTTCCGTCCGTGAACAATTGACGCCCTACGCCAAGCCCATGGAATGCGGCAACCACGAAGACGTGCGCTGGGCGGCGCTCTCGGGCGAAGGCTGCCCCACCTTGATGGTCCAGGCCGATCAAACCAATCTCCAGGTTTCCGCGCTGCCCTACACCGATGAAGTCATGACTCCGGTGGAATATTCGGTGGACCTTCCGCCGAGCGCCAGCACGGTGCTGACGATTGCCGGCCGCACCCTGGGAGTCGGCTCGGCCGGATGCGGGCCGCGGCCTTTGGAGCAATATGTTGTGTGGTCCGACCCGGCGGCGTTCTCCTACGTCCTGCGACTGCTTCCCCAGGGGAAAACTTCCCTGGCCGCCATCGGCCGCTCGGGAGTGCCCTCCGACCGGGTGCGCCCACCCGCGTCATTACTGGGACTGTCGACCAAAGTTCCGCTGGGAAAAATTGTGGCCGCCAGCAGCTTTGAACCGGGCGAAGGCGAGCCGCAACACGCCCTGGACGGGAATCCTTCCACGTTCTGGCACTCGCGTTGGAGCAATGATACAGCAGAACCGCCGCACTTCCTCGTGATCGATTACAGCCGGCAATTGGAAATTTCCGGACTTCGCTATACCGCCCGGACGGACGGCGACAACGGCCACGTCAAAGACTACGAAGTCTACGCGAGCGATGACGGCAAGGAATGGAATTCGCCGGTCGCCACGGGAAGTTTCGACCGCGATGCCGACGCCGGCACGATTCAATTTCCCAGTCCCGTCAAGGCGCGCTATCTGAAATTTGTCGCGTTAACCGAGCAGCAAGGCCGCGCCTTTGCCTCGGTGGCCGAATTGGAAGTCATCCCGGCAAACCATGATCTGCACACCGCCAAAAACGAAACGTCAAAGACAAACACCCGATGATCGAAATATGAGAGAAAAATCCCTACACCGTCTGCTCACGGCCCCTTGCGCCGTCCTCCTTGTCCTCGCAGCCACCGAACGGCTCAACGCGCAGAATTATGGAGTTCACTTCCTGGGCAACACCACCGACAACGTCACAACCAACGCGGGAGTCGTGCCGATCGCGGGCTGGAACAACATTGCCGCCGCCTTCACGTCCGGTTCCATTTCTGCCAGCGACGGTTCGAACTCCGCCACATTGACTCTTTCCGGCGCCTGGCCCGGTGACGGCGGGTGGAGCACCGGTATCAACGGTGACGGCGCGAACCTCTCATTGATGCACGGTTTTTGGGACGCGGGAAATCCTGCTTCCACGGGCGTGGCCACCATCAGCGGTTTGCCCGACGGCCGATTGTATAACGTTTATCTCTACACTTTTTCCGACGGCGCCCGGCCGCAGAACAGCGGCGATTCCCTGCCGAATTACTCCGTGAACGGCGTTACGGACTACGCACCCGTCCGCGGCGTGCAAAATTCATTCTATAGCACCGCGTCGGTGGTGGGCGGTTCGTTTACTGGATTCGTTCAGGGAACGGTTTCCTTCTCCAATACCAACGTGCCGATTCCCGCGGCGAATTTTGGAAATTACATCGTCGTCTCCAATGTCTCCTCGGACATCGGCGGCACCATCACCGTCGTGCCGGAGGCCGACAGCGACACGGCTCGTTCGCCCATAGCGGGCGTCGAAATCGTTCCCGCCAGCGGCCCCTCTTTCGGCATTCACTTTTTGGGCAACCAGCAAGGCGACCCTGTGACCGGCACGGCGGGCATTGTGCCCATGGGAAACTGGAACAATATCGACAACCAGAATTTCTTTTCCGGGAGCTCGGCGGGAATCACGGGAAGCGATGGCTCCACTGCAGCGACTTTGACCCTTTCCGGCGGACAGGTGGCGAACGCGTGGAACAGCGGGCTGACCGGCGACGGAGGGAACCTTTCCCTGATGCACGGTTTTTTGGATGCCGGCAATTATGGCGGCACACCGGCGACCATCGCCCTCAGCGGTCTGCCGGCCAATACTTCCTATAACGTCTATCTTTATTGTATCTCGGACAACTCCAAGCCGGGCGGCGGCCACGATGAACTGCCGAATTATGCGGTGAACAGCATCAACTATTATATGCCGGTGCTGGGCGGCAACGGTACATCGCAATACATCACCACCGGCGCAGTCAGCGGCAACGGCTTCAATGGATTTGTCGCCGCAACGACGACCAACGCCAACGACAATCATCCGCGACCCGCCGGCACTTTCGGAAATTACATCGTCATCTCCAACGTCGTGCCGGTCGGCAGCGCCATCACCATCGGGCCGGAAGTGGACGGCGTCACTTTCCGTTCGCCATTGAACGGCATCGAACTCGTTCCCAGTTCGGGCGCGTCTTTCGGCATCCATTTTCTGGGCGGCCAGCAAGGCGACCCGGTTACCGGCACTGCGGGGATCGTGCCCATCGCGAACTGGAACAACATCGACAACAAAAATTTCGTTCAACCCGGCACGGCGGGCATCACCGGGGACGACGGCGTGACGGCCGCGACCTTGAGCCTTTCCGGCGGACAAGTGAACAACGGCTGGCAAACCGGATTGACCGGCGACGGGGCGAATCTTTCGTTGATGGACGGCTTCATGGATGCCGGCACCTACGGCGGCTCAGCAGCCACCGTGGCCATTAGCGGCCTGACTGCTCCTTCCTATACTGCCTTTATTTATTGCATGTCGGATAGCGCCAGGCCGGCCGACAATCAGGATTGGATTCCGAATTACAGTGTGAACGGCACCACCTATTACGCACCTGTCTTCGGCGCTAATAACTACTCCTCATATCTTACTACCGCCGCAATTGGCGGTTTGTTTAACGGTTTCATTCGGGCCACCGCCACCAATGCCAACAGCAGGCTGCCCGTCCCGCTGGCCAGCTTCGGAAACTATGTTGAATACTCCCAGGTCGCGGCGACCGGAGGCCAGATCACCGTCCAAGTGGAACCGGACACCACGACCTATCGCTCACCGCTCAACGGCATTGAACTCGTCGCCGTGCCGCCCACGCTCGCCATCAAGAGTTCGGGCACGAACGTCATCTTGAATTGGTCTCCGGGCATTTTGCTTCAGGCCACGAACCTCCTCGGCCCCTGGACCACGAATTCCGGGACGTCACCAATGAATATCAGCCCCGCCGCGGCGTCGCAGACATTCTACCGAGTCCTGGTTCCATAACAAACCGCCTGAGTTTTTCGCACAGAACGAACCGGGCTGAACCCGTCGGGAGACGGGTTCAGCTTTTTGCAACGGGGACTCGCCAACAACAATGTATTGTTTAAGTTGATTTATCCGTAAAAAACCAATCAGTATACGCGCAATTTATGACGTCGCCTTTTCATCGTCTCGATTGTTCAGGAACAAAAATCTTTAAACAGGAAAACTGCTTTAAGCGGTTGGCGTCACCGCGCGCTTCCCTGACGGCAGGAGTTTGCGCGCTCGCGCTGGCCCTGACTACCGGCGCGGCATTCGCCGAAGAGACGGTTTCATTGTCGTCTTTGGATTTGAGCGCGATGCAGCAGGAATGGGGTTCGCCCCAGATCAACAAATCAATCGATGGCCACTCCTTGTCGATTGGCGGTCGGAAATTTGAAGCTGGCGTCGGCACACACGCCTCCAGTTCGCTCCGCGTCAAACTCGACGGGCACGCGGAGAAATTTACCGCGTGGGTCGGCGTGGATGACGAGGAAAAAGGCCACGCCAGCACCATCACATTTTCAATCCTTGGCGATGGGAAAAAACTGTGGCAAAGCGGTGTCATGCGCGCTGGTGACGTCGCCAAACAGGTGGATGTGGACCTGAAGGGAATTAAAACGTTGCTGCTGTTGGTGGGCGATGCCGAGGACGGAATCAGCTACGATCACGCCGACTGGGCGGATGCAAATTTTGTCATGACCGAAGGGCGGCCGGAGACCGCGGCTGCGGTGGTGGAACCCGCGGTTGTCCTCACGCCCGCGCCCGGCTCTCAACCGGAAATCCATGGCGCAAAAATCTATGGCTGCCGGCCCGGCCATCAGTTCATCTATATTATTGCCGCCACGGGCGATCGCCCGATGAAATTTTCCGCGAAAGGTTTGCCCAAGGGCCTGAAGTTGGATCCCGCGACCGGCGTCATCACCGGCGCGGTCGCCAAACGCGGAGAATATGCGATCACTTTCACTGCGAAGAACGCAGCCGGAACGAGCCAAAGGAAATTCAAAATTGTTTGCGGCGATCAAATCGCCCTCACGCCGCCAATGGGCTGGAACAGTTGGAATTGTTTCGCCTCGTCCGTCACCGAAGACAAAATCAAGGCTGCCGCCAACGCCATGGTTTCCAGCGGCCTCATCAATCACGGCTGGAGTTATATTAATATAGACGATTTCTGGGAAGTGCATCGCGATTCCAAAGACCCCACCCTGCAAGGACCGCAACGCTCTCCCGATGGTCGCGTGCTTCCCAACCCGCGCTTTCCCGACATGCCGGGCCTCACGGAATTCATCCACGCCAAGGGCCTCAAGGCCGGACTTTATTCCTCGCCCGGCCCGTGGACCTGCGGCGGTTGCGTGGCCAGTTGGCAGCATGAAATTCAGGATGCAAAGCAATACGGCGATTGGGGTTTTGATTATTTGAAATACGATTGGTGCTCGTACGGCGACGTCGTGAAAGGCGAGGGTGTCCCGTATGACCAGAAGCCTTATCAGGTGATGCGCGCCGCGCTCGACCAGGTCCCGCGCGATATCGTTTTCAGCTTTTGCCAATACGGCATGGGCGATGTCTGGAAGTGGGGCGCGGAAACCGGCGGCAATAGCTGGCGCACAACTGGCGACATCACCGACACCTGGATGAGCATGTCCGGCATCGGTTTCAGCCAAAACGGCCATGAAAAATACGCCGCGCCCGGACATTGGAACGACCCGGACATGTTGGTCGTCGGAAATGTCGGCTGGGGCTCGAACCTGCACCCGACGCGCCTCAGTCCCAACGAACAATACACGCACATCAGCCTGTGGTGCCTGCTCTCGGCGCCGTTGCTGATCGGCTGCGACATGACGCAGCTGAACGACTTCACTCTCAGCCTGCTTTCCAACGATGAAGTGCTGGCGCTCGACCAGGATTCACTCGGCCGCCAGGCGTCGCGCGTGGCGAAGGGTGATTCCACCGAAGTTTGGGTGAAAGATCTCGAGGACGGCTCCAAGGCCGTCGGCCTTTTCAATCGCAGCGAGGATGACACCACGGTCACGGCCAATTGGTCTGACCTTGGCATCGGTGGCAAACAAACCGTGCGCGATCTCTGGCGGCAAAAAGATTTGGGTAAATTCGAATCGAAATTTGAAGCCGCCGTTCCGCGTCACGGCGTGGTGCTGGTGAGAATCATTCCGTAAAGCAGTGGCGCGGCAGGGACGCCGTGCCACTATTGATCTACTGCCAAAAATTCACCCTGTGCAACCCGCACGTTTTTTGAAATAATCCCAGAACCATGCGCTTGAAATTCATTATCTCTCTCCTGGCATTGACGAACATTTCTTTAGTAGCCGCGCCGTCGATGGAACCGAAACCCGAGGCGCCCTATTTCGAAAAATTCCAACCCCTGAAAGCGCCCGCCATTCACGGGTTGCTCTTGAAAAAAGGTGACCGCCTCGCAATTTGCGGCGATTCCATCACGGAACAAAAGATGTATTCGCGCATCATGGAGGATTACCTGACCATGTGCGTGCCGGACTTGAAGGTGACCGTCCGGCAATACGGCTGGAGCGGCGAAAAAGCGCCGGGATTTTTGGGCCGCATGACCAATGATTGCCTGCGCTTCAATCCCACGGTCGCCACCACCTGCTACGGCATGAACGATTGCGAATATCATGTTTACGAGGACCGCATTGGCAGAACTTACCAGGAGAACAGCCAGAGAATTGTGGAGGCATTCAAGGCGCACAACGTACGAGTCGTCTTAGGCTCGGCGGGATGCATCAGCAAAATGCCGCCGTGGGCCATCAACAACGGCGCCACTCTGGAACAATTGGATTTGAATCTTTGCAACCTGCGGAATCTCGATGAGCAACTGGCGCAGGAGGAAAACGTTCGTTTTGCCGATGTCTTTTGGCCGATGCTGACCGGCGATTATGCCGCCAAGCAAAAGTATGATCCCAACTACAGCATAGCCGGTAAAGACGGTGTGCATCCGGGCTGGTCCGGTCACACGCTGATGGCTTACGCGTATTTGAAAGCGATGGGGTTGGACGGCAACATCGGGACGTTCACCATCGATTTAAAACGCAACAAAGCGAAGGTTTCGTCAGGTCACAAAGTTATTTCGGCGAAGGACGGCGAATTTCAAATTGAAAGCTCCCGCTATCCTTTCTGCGCCTGCGAAGCGGAGAGCCAGGTGAATTATCCCACGTGCGGCCAGGACAGCACGAACTCCGATAACAGCATCCGTTCCGGCGAGACGCTCGTTCCGTTCAATGAAGACTTGAACCGTTTGATGTTGGTCGTCAAAAATGCCGGGGCCAAAGAATATCAGGTCACCTGGGGCGACGAGACGAAAACGTTCACCGGCGAACAGCTTACTCAAGGAATCAACCTCGCCGTGGAATTTCCCGCTAACCCTTTCACGGCGGCGTTTGCCAAAGTGGACGCGGCTGTCGCCGCCAAACAGGCTTACGAGACGAAAGAAATCAAAGACATCTTTCATCACCACGGCAACGAATCTCTGACTGAACACACCGACAAAGTCGTCGGCCAGGCCGAACAGGATCGCGCGCCTTTGGCCAACGCCGTCAGCGCCGCTTTCGTGCCGGTCACTCACACCATCCGCATTGTTGAAAAATAAATTTCATCCAGGAGCGACGCGTCCCACTGCCTCGCGACTATAATTTATTCAAGCCGGTTTCAGAGTACCGCGGCTTCGCCAGAGGCCCAGCCCGCGTCTGCTGAATTACGACTGACTTGAAAAGTTGCCAGGCAGACTTGTGCTTCCGCGGGGTCATTCAAGCAGAGCGCGCCTTCCCGGATTTTGGGCACCGGCTCGCCTTCGACACGCAGGGGAAGGCGCTCGTTTAGCGCCTGGGCATAAGCGCAAAAATCGGCAAAACCCTCCGCCCGCGCCTGCGCCCGGCTGACGATCCGAAACAAACCAAAACTCCCCGGACAGGTTTGCTTCATCAATTCCACAGTCAGGCGACCCATGGTGTAGCGCGGATTGATCTCCACGATGGGCTTGAGCCGGCGGCCACCTTCCGGCGTGCGATAAACGAAGGCGTCAATACCGACAGGCCCCACAAAACCAGCCTCCCGGAGTTCCTTTTCGAGCAATGAAAAAATGTCGCTGTAGAGCCGTTGAAGGCGGCCCGCAATTCCAGGCAACTCGCGGAACAACGCGGCCACACTCGCGGGAATACGGCGGTCGTAATTAGCCGCCGCCCAATTGGCCCGGAACTGCCCCTTGGGATCATTTATCAAGCCGGTGTAGCCGCAGAGTTTCAGATCGCGCGGCCCCATTTCCAATTGAACCGAGAAATCCAGCTCGCGTTCCAGCCAGGGTTCGATGACCAATTGCCGGCCATTTTGCACGGCGCTCGCCAGCCATTGCCGTTGGGCCGCCGAAACCTCCGGTTCCCACAACCGGATGGCATTGCGGCCCGCCAGACCGAGGGCCTCTTTGGCCACAATCCGATGATGTCCGCGCGAACGAATTGCGGCTATCGCTTCCAATGCGGCAGCAACGGTGTTCACCGCCACGCCAACCTCCTGCGCGGTGCAAAGCCAGGGTGCGGCGACGGGCAATGCAGCGAAGCCGCTTGCCAAAACATTTCTCAGAAAGTCGGCGCTCCACGCTTTCGAATATAGGCGGGCGATGCGTTCGTTAAAACGCTGGCCGGGCGGACGCGCTTCGCCAGTGACTCGGTCGAAAAGCGGTTGAAGCAATTCCAAACTGTCCGGCCCCCAGGCCCAGGGGCGCAACCGGCCCAGCTTTCGTTCACCGAGATTGGTGGCTGGGTCAATGTCTCCGTTTTTCAGTTCCACAAATTCCGGCAACGAAAAACCTGCCTCCTTCACGGTCGTCAGGAATTCCACCGATGGCCGTTTGGGCACCAGCACGATGTCATCCGCTCCGCAGAGGAATTGCGGGAGATTGGCCAGGTCGCGGGTCAGCTCTGCCTGATGCTTTACGGGAGTAAAACTTCGGCCATGAGCCATGCGCCCTTCGGCCAGCGGATTGAACACAAAAATATTCGGAGTGCGGCCTTTGGACTGCGAGTAGATATTCAACTCGGCGACGAATGCGGCATCGAGCCCGGCTGCGCGCCGACCTTCAACGTTCAAGGCTAGCCCCTTGGCGCGCTGCGGCGAAAGGGGAAATTTTAATTGCCGACAGAAAGCCTCCCAATCGTTCTCGCCGGGATTTTTCCAGCGGCGAAACCATTTCAGGCCATAAGCGACGTGGCCGATTTCATCCCGATAAACACGCTCGAGCAATTTCGCGGTGTCGCTGTCGCCTGCGGTCTGAAAAATGCCCGCGAAGTGGCGGCAGAAGTCGAGGTTCGCCTGCTCGAAGGTCAGGCTCAACCGGGTGACATAATCCAGCGGACTTTCCATAGACGCAACCGAGCGCCAGAAATAACCGCTCACGGGCAATTCGCCGAATTCAATCCCGCATTGGCGCATGCGCTGCACGTAAAGACGGGTATGCATCTGCTCGTCCTTGAGCGTCTCAAAGATGCCCCGGCGGAACGCGGCGGGCGCGTCGGGAAAACGCAACAGCGCCAGCGCCATCAACTCGGTGGCGAGCAGTTCATGATTGGCGAAGAAGTGCAGCAAGCGCCCGCGTTCCTGCTCACGTTCCAAATGCTGCACGCCGGGGAAGTCCGCCTTGCCGGAAGTTTGCGCCTTGAAGCGCAACTCTGCGGGCCGCCCTGGAGTATTGGGCGCGATCAGTGCGGCACCGGGATTCTCGTCGGTAACCAATCCCGCCGACCGGAGCTTTTCATCCAGAGTCGTCGCAAACAAGATGCGTTCAGCAAATTCACGGAGTTCCATTACTCGTGAAACAACTTACCAATTGAAAAGCAAGGTGGCCAGTTGCGAAGGTCCGGCGGGGGGGGGGGCGATTTGGGCGTATATTAAAATTTGTATGCCACAAAAAATCGCGGAAATAGCTGCGGAGCAGCGTCAGAAGATGGCCCACGGCACGAGCCGTGGGAACTGAGCATGAAAATCGCCGAGTCCCGGATGGGGCAAAAGAAAAATACCGAGGCGCGTTCTTTCGCTGCTCCGCGGCTCGTTTTCCTTAACCCTTCAATCCCATGGCTCGCGCCGTGGGCTACCCTCTATCGCCACTCCGTGGCTGAAAAACTGCGTATTGATAACCGCCGCGAAAGATTTCTACGAAGCAATTTACCTCCCGCCGGGCTTCCTGCTCCTATAAGACGGGCGACGAGGGAATTAAGAACCTTATCCCTCGTCGCCACCACGCTCGCGTCTATTACGGTTGAATGACTCGATAAAACTTCGCCATGCTCAGTGGCGAAGTGGTATCAACAACGATGATTGGGCCGGTTCCGGCTGTGTTCGTCGAAAACGAGGTATAAGGCCCGCCCACTGAGGAGGCATACTGCGACACATACGTGCTGCCGTTGACGCCGTTAATTGTGATGACGGGATACAAGCTAAATGAATCACCTGTCACGGTGGCTCCTGCGCTTGTAGTATAGCCACGATCGCTCGGGCTGGCAGCCGAGTTGGTAGCTACTACAGAATAGACCCCAGTCTCGGCAGCGCTGAAATTTGCAATGGTTAGAGTGGCCGTCGTGGCACCGGAAATTCCATTACCGTTCGCGAGGGGCGCGGAATTAAACAGCCATTGATAGCTGGTTGCGGGCGAGGCAGTCGCGGTTAAGGTGGCCGTGCCGTGTAACCCAACGATCGAATTTGAGGGGTTAAGGCTGAATTGCGGCGTGGTGGGACCCTGGGGCGCCAGAGCGGTAAGGATGGTGGTATTATTCCCCGGATTATAGACGGCTTGGATTGTGCCATTACCCTCGAAAGCAATGAGCTGATTACTTGCTATCAAGATCGGCATATAACTTAATGCATTGTTTGTGATCACCACCTGGGAGCCGGCTCCGATGTCCATGATGCCAATGTTTCCTTTCGAACCATTGTTATTCGTGCCAGATTGGCCAAGCGTTTGGGAAGCCCAATCACGCAGGAAAAGTGAAGCGTTATTGGTGATGTAAATATAGTTGGTGACACCAGGGCTTCCATTCCAATTCACGCCCAGTTCCCCAGCGGGAATGTGAATCGTGCCGCCGTTAATGACCACCGTGCCCTGTGTGCTGGGTCCTTGTCCCACCCAAAGATGTCCACCAAAGGTGGCGTCCGAGCCCGGGCCAACAATCAAAAGCCCAGGTCCGGCCACGAAGCCTATGCCAGTCCAGGAGTCTCCAATAACCGAAAAGCCCGCCTGAAACTGGGCGCCATTGTTGACTAATACCGTCCCGGCGCCTCCGAAGCCGCACATCAACTGGCCGATAGCAGTGACCTGAGTGTTGTTTGATACGACACAAATAATAGGGCTGTTATTATATATGGCATTGTAATAAGTGAACGGTTGGTTGGTGTCGATAACGAGAGGCACGACACCGCCAGCCCAGTTGTTAGCATCATCCCAAGCAGCGTACATGTTGGTGCCAGTGTCGTCAGTCCAAGTGTCCAGCGGGGACCATTGGATGTCTTCTCGATTCGCGGCCATGGCGTTGAAGGTCAGCGGCCCGGCGAGCAGGCCGGTCAGAAGCAGCAACTTAAGCAGTTGAGGGGGATTGAACTCTTTTTTCATATTTTTCTCCGATTATGTTGGTTGGTGAGAATTGGGACGATTGCACCGTAGTGTAGATGCGCAACAGGTTAGTATCCCCAATAACGGGGATGGCAAACGGGTCGGGTAAGGAGCAAAGTCGCTGGAATAATTCCCAACCATGAAAACCGCTTCTCGCCGAATGAATGTTGCTTTGCCTCTCCGACAAGGCTTTACGTTGATTGAATTACTGGTGGTCATCGCCATTATTGCAATCCTGGCGGCGATGCTGTTGCCAGCCTTGAGCAAGGCAAAGGCGCGAGCCCAGGCAACGACGTGTATGAACAACACAAAACAAATGACGCTGGGCTGGATCATGTATGCGAGCGACAACAATGACAAAACCGCGGGTTTGCATGACGACGGCAATGATTCCGGATCGGTTGGCGAGTCGGCCACCAATTGGTGCAGTGGAAACATGGCTTTTTATCCGAGCTGCACTAATACGGCGTTTTTGGTGACTGGGGAGCTTTTCCCGTATATCAATAGTGTGGCCGTTTATCACTGCCCGGCCGATAGCACAACCGCAAGTCTCATCGATCCCAGGGGAGGCGCGCAATCGAGGGTTCGCAGTTTTTCCATGAGTCAAACGTTTGGGAAAGGCACATACCTTGGCGGATACAGAACATACGATAAGATTAGCAACATTATGAAAGTGACGGACACCTGGCTCTTCATTGATGAAAATGAGAAAAGTATCAACGACCCTGCCTTCGCAGTTGTGATGGCGACTGGAAGCACAGTCACGGTACAAGACGTTCCCTCGGGCCGTCATGGCGGCTCGACCGGCATGTCATTTGCCGACGGACATTCGATCGTCCACAAATGGAATTCACCCGCGACCTACAACTCTGCCGCCCGCGCAAGTTCAAGTGATCCGGGTGTTGTTGCCGACATGTTGTGGCTTTCTTCGGTAACTACGGTACGTCAGTAACTACGTTACGGTAGCGAACTAAAGATGGCGTATGACGTTTCTTGTGTGTGGCCGGAGGAATTATTGAAATGAGAAGCCTGCGCAGATTTTGTGGCGGGCTACTGGTATTGTTTTTCCTCGGGGCGGGTGTTTTGGCGAAGGCGCAACTGACGGCCACGACCTGGAATCCGGCAGCCAATCCAACGCAGCCTTCGGACTTCATTTGGACCACCGCTGGCAATTGGAGCGGAGGCAGCGTCCCAACTCATGGGTATAAGGCGTATTTCAATGCCGGGGCCACGCCCTGCGTCGTAAGCACCACGGTTGGCGGTTGCCAAATATCCATCGGCGATGGCGGACCGGGGGGCGTGCTCATCATCACCAACGGCGGCAGCCTGTCTGCCGGAGACAACACGGCAGGCAACAATGACAATTATGCCTGGACGGCTATTGGCTATAGCAGTACCGGTGAATTAGATATCGAGAACGGCGGATCGGTCACCTTCAACTATCACCTCTGGATCGGCCTGAATCCCGGGGGGATTGGCACGTTCAACATGAATGGCGGGACGGCGTCGGTGGCAGGTGTTTTCGGACTGGGCTTTAGCGGAGGCACCGGCATTGTGCACATCAACGGCGGCACATTGACTCTATCCCAATGGGCTGCCAACGCGATTCAAGGCAGCGGTTCGGTGCTCGACATTGGAGGCGGAAGCGTGGTCATTGCGGGCAATCAAGTGGCCTCGGTGAATGGTTTTATCACCAGCGGTAAAATCACCGGTTATGGTGGTGCTGGCACCGTGGCGTGCAACTATAACGGAACCTCCAATGCCACCACCATCACCGCCACTAAAACCAGTAGCGACTCCGGCAACATTTATCTTTCCATCCAATTGAACACGCCCAATCTGACACTTTCCTGGCCGACTTCCTCCGTTTATTACGGATTGCAATCCACTACCAATCTCATGTCGCCGGTTGTCTGGCGCTCCTTGACCAACCCAGCCGTCACCACCAATGGGACCAACGAAGTTACTTTACCTTTAAGCCAGACAACTTTCTTTAGTCTGAACCATGGGGTTGATGCCACCACCATGTATGGCAAATTATTGATGGGTTATCAGGGCTGGTTTGCGTGCCCGAATGACGGCTCGGCGCCCAATCAATGGTGGCATTGGTTTCACAACCAGACGCCGACTGCGGCCAACGTTAACACCGATTTTCTCCCGGACACATCCGAGGCCACCACGAACGAGCTTTTTAATACCCAGATGACCTATTCCAACGGCAGTCCGGTTCAGTTCGATTCGTCCGCCGTGGAGACAACCGTCCGCCGCCATTTTCGATGGATGCAGGAAAATCAATTGGACGGCGTGTTTCTCCAACGCTTCCTGAGCGATCTTTCCAGTCCGCAATTCTTTTCTTTTCGAAATCAAGTTACCGCAAATGTCCGCGCAGGAGCGGAAGCCTACGGGCGGGTGTTCGCCATCATGTACGATGTCAGCGGTCAGTCCACCAACACTCTCATCAGCAATATCACCAACGACTGGCGTTACCTGGTGAATACCATGCACATTACGAACAGCACACGCTATCTTTACCACAAGGGCAAACCAGTCGTGGCCATTTGGGGATTTGGTTTTAATGACGGGGGCCATCTGGCTTCGCCGCAACAGGCGCAGACGGTCATCAATTGGTTCAAAGCCCAGGGCGTCACCATTATGGGCGGGGTGCCGACGTATTGGCGCACGTTGCAGAATGATGCGTTCACGAACACGGCGTGGACACCCGTTTATCTTTCGTTTGATGTCATCAGTCCGTGGGCGGTTGGCCGATTTGGCAATAACGCCGGAGCCGATAATTATACGGCGAGCATTACCATACCGGACTTCGCCGAATGCAAGACGAACGCGATTGATTATCTGCCCGTGGTTTTCCCCGGCTTTTCCTGGCACAACGAAAACGGCGGCACTCTCAACCAAATTCCGCGCAATGGCGGCGCGTTTTATTGGCGACAGGTTTACGATGACGTGCACGCCGGTTGTAACATGATTTACGGCGCGATGTTCGATGAAGTGAACGAGGGGACGGCGATGTATAAACTCGTGCCGACCACCGCCCAGTTGCCTGCCCAAGGCGAGTTTCTGGCGCTGGACTGCGATGGAATCACCCTGGGCAGTGACTGGTATTTGCGGCTGGCAAATCAGGCTGGCAAAATGTTGCGGGGGGAAATCCCCTTGCAAACCACCATGCCGATCTCACCGCCATAAGGAGACTCGCAACCTGCCCTAATTTCGTCGCATCGCAATGGGCGCATATCAAAATTTGCCCAGTATTTCAGCCACGGAGCGGCGGTAGAGGACAGCCCGCGGCGCAAGCCGTGAGATTGAAGGGTTAAGAGAAACGAGCCGCGGAGCGGCGAAAGAATGCGTCCCGGCGTTTTTCTTTCGCCCCATCCGGGGCTCAGCGATTTTCACGCTCGGTTCCCACGGCTCGCGCCGCGGGCTGTCCTCTACCGCCGCTCCGTAGCTATTTCCCCGATTTTTGCGGTATACAAATTTCGATACGCGCCCCCGCGCAATACCCTTCAAAGTTTCTTGATGCGCTCGGAGACTTGGGCAAATAAACTGCGTCATGAGCGGAAAGAAACCTGTTCCGGACGGTGACAACCGATCCTGGGAACCAAACCCTTTTTCCAGTTTGAGCAGCGCGGGCTTGCCCGCCGGTCCTGAAACCCAAGCGGCACCGGCAGCGAAAAAGAGCCGCGGCCGGGTGGATATCCTCCGTCAAACGGCGCACCGCGGCGGCAAGACGGTGACGGTGATCGCGAATTTTGTTGGAATCGGCTTGCCGGAAAAAGAAAAACTCGCGAAACAAATCCAGAAAGCCTGTGGAGCCGGAGGCACGGTCAAGGACGGGCGGATTGAAATTCAAGGCGACAAACGCACGGAAGCCGCGCGCATTCTCATCGAGGCTGGTTTTCAGCCGGTTTTTGCCGGAGGTTAAAAGGTCGCACCGGCCGTATGAATAAAACTTTGTTGTTAAAAGAAATTGTGGCGCGCCTGAATGAGAACCTGGGCGTTCTCGAAAACGCAGCCCGTGCGTCTCACGACGAGGCGACCCACGAAAGCAGCCGGGCGGAAAGCAAATACGACACCCGCGGTCTCGAAGCCGCCTACCTGGCCGGCGGCCAGGCCCGGCAGGCAAGGGAAATCCTCGATTCCATCAAGCTTTATCAATCGTTGCCAATGCGGAATTTCGCGCCGGGCGATTTAATCGATTTGACCGCGGTCGTAAAACTGGATGCCGACGGCTCGCCCGCCACATATTTCATCGGCCCCAAAAGCGGCGGGCTGGAGATCCAATTTGACGGCGAGGAAATTGTGGTCGTTACGCCCCAATCTCCCATGGGCCAGAACTTGATCGGAAAAAAAGCGGGCCAACGTTGGTCCGCCAAGCCGGGCGCGCCCATCCTGAAATATCACATCTTTCAGGTGTGGTGATGGCGGCCCCGCTCTGGTCTTTCCAAGTTAGCGCGTGGTCCTAGAAATTCCCGTGCCATTCGCCGGCGCCAACCGGACCAGCAATTTTTCCAGAATCTTGCGTTTAATGACTTCCATCTCCTCTTCTTCCGGCGTCCAAACATCTTGTTCAAACTGAATGCCGTCACTGTAAGGATATACGCATCCCGCCGAAGCAGGAGCCACCACAGGGGTTTGCCCCAATGTACCGTTTATCATAAGGTTGTCGTCGTCCCTCGTTGGTCTGTAGGTCTCTTGAGGAGTAATACGACGGTTAATGCGGAATCTTTCGTGGGCAAACCAGTTATTAGATGAACGAATGTTAAAAAGTAACCGCAGTGTATGCCTCTTGAATGCCAGCTTAAAATTGATTTTGAAGAAATCGAAGTGGAGCGGGCGAAGGGAATCGAACCCTCGTGTGCAGTTTGGAAGACTGCCGTTCTACCATTGAACTACGCCCGCCTCCGCGCTGTGCGCTTCGGCGCGGCAGGCCCGCGAGCCCACCGACCTCCACAAATCATATCGGGCATGCTTGCCTTGTCAATTCGCCAGCGATAACCTCATGCCTCGCATGAACGCGCTTCTTCTCACCGGCGGACGAGTCATCGATCCGGCCAATCGCCTCGATGCCCCGGCAGATTTGCTCATCGTGGATGGAAAAATTTCCGCTGTCGGCAAAGATGCCGCCGCCGCCGCGCCCGCCGATGCCGAGCGCCTGGACGTCAAAGGAATGATCGTGTGCCCGGGGCTGATTGATTTGCACGTGCACCTGCGCGAGCCGGGCCAGACCGCCAAGGAAAACATCGCCACCGGCACTGCCGCTGCCGCGCGCGGGGGATTCACTTCCGTGGTCTGTATGCCGAATACCAATCCGGCGATTGATTCCGCCGGCACCGTGGCGCTCATTCGCGACCGGGCTGAACAGCAGGGCGTCGTGAATGTTTTTGTCACCGGCGCGATCACCAAAAACATCGCGGGCGAAGAACTGGCGTCCATCGGTTCGTTAAAGCGCGCGGGCGTGGTGGCCATCACCGACGACGGCCATTGCATCCAGAACAACGACTTGATGCGCCGCGCCTGTGAATACGCAAAAATGTTCGACCTGCCGGTGATGGACCATTGCCAGGACTACTCGCTGGTAACGGACGGGGTGATGCACGAAGGTTATTGGAACACTGCGCTCGGATTGCGCGGCTGGCCGTCAGCGGGCGAGGAGATGATCGTGGCGCGAAATATTCTGCTCGCCGAACTGACCGGCGCGCGAATCCATTGCCAACATTTGAGTGCCGCGGGCAGCGTGGCGCTGATTCGCGAGGCAAAAAAGCGCGGCGTGCCGATTTCCGGTGAGGCCTGCCCGCATCATTTCGTTCTGACCGACTCCGCCGTTGCCGGCAGCGAAAAGTTTTGGGCTGAGGATGGCAAATCGCTTTTATCTCTCACCTCGCCGCTCTCCCCTTTACCCTCGTGGCCGAACTACGACACGAATTTCAAAATGAACCCGCCCTTGCGTTCCGCGCGCGACCGCGAGGCGATTCTCGAAGGGTTGACGGACGGCACCATTGAAATTCTCTGCAGCGACCACGCCCCGCATTGCGACTACGAAAAGGAAGTCGAGTTTGACTACGCGCCCTTCGGCATCACCGGCCTGGAGACCGAGTTGGCGCTGTCATTGATGCAATTGTATCACGCCAAACGCCTTTCCCTTTCCGACCTGATCGCCAAATACACCGTTGCCCCCGCACGTCTGTTGAACTTGAAGAAAGGCACCTTAAGCGTAGGTGCGGACGCCGACGTGACCGTATTTGACGCCGATCGGGAATGGGTTTTCGACCGTGCCGCCAGCGCCACCAAATCGAAGAATACCCCGTTCCACGAATGGACATTGAAAGGCAAGGCAATCTACACGATAGTGGCGGGGAAAAAGGTGCGCTTTGAACAGCCCGAATTGGCGGGCGTCCAATGACCGAACCTCAAAAATTAAAACTATGAAAAAAATCGCTCTAACGCTCCTGGCCTGCTGCGCGGCCCTTCAACTCCGCGCCGTGGAAACCGTATGGACGACCGATGTCCCGCAGGCATTGGCCCAGGCCAAGAAGGAAAACAAAATGGTGCTGCTGGATTTCACCGGCTCCGATTGGTGCAGCTGGTGCATGAAGTTCAAGAAGGAAGCGCTCGACACGACCGAATTCAATGATTACGCCGGCAAAAATCTCGTGCTCGTGGAAGTCGATTTTCCCAATAAAAAACCGCAAAGCACTGCGTTGAAAAGCGCCAACAAAGCCCTGGGCGAAAAATATAAGGTCGACGGCTATCCCAGCTTCGTCGTGCTGAACAAGGACGGCAAAGAGGTCGGCCGGCAGGAAGGTTATAAACCGGGCGGTCCCAAGGCGTTCATCTCCGAGTTGGACGGTTTCAAAGGCAAGAACTGAGTTGAATCATTCTTTCCACATAATCGGCGCAGCTTTAAGGCTGCGCCTTTTTTGCGCACGGTAGGGACAGCGCGCTGCGCTGTCCGCGCCGCGTTCGGCGGCGCAACGTGGGACGCGGCGACGGTGACTGTTCCGTCCACTGAACGCGGACGGTGACGCCGCAGCGCGGCATCCCTACCACGTCAATCAGAGCGCTACGATTTGGATTAAATCTTGACCGCGGATGCCGCGGCTTTAGCATCGCAACAATTTGTGTCTGTAATGAAAGCAGTTTTGGCCCTTGAAGACGGTTCCGTGTTTCACGGCGAAGGTTTTGGCGCTCGCGCCTCAGCCTGCGGCGAGGTTTGTTTCAATACCTCCATGACCGGCTACCAGGAAATCCTCACCGACCCTTCCTATAAAGGCCAGATCGTCACGATGACCTACCCGCTCATCGGCAATTACGGCGTCAATTTGCAGGACGTGGAATCCTGGCGGCCCCACGCCTCGGGTTTTGTCATTCGCGAACTCTCGCCCGTCGTCAGCAATTGGCGCGCGGATTTTTCCCTCGCTGAATACCTGGAAAAGAACGGCATCCCCGGCATCCAGGGCATCGATACCCGCGCGCTCACCAAAAAATTGCGCGTGCGCGGCGCGCTCAACGGCTTCATCTCCACCGAGGACATTTCTGACGCCGAAGCGATCAAGCGGGCCAAAGATTTTGTTTTCCTCGGCATCGATTACGTAAAGGAAGTCACGCACCGCGAAGCGTTCCTGTGGGACGCCAAGGATGAACAAAGCGCCAGCTTCAACCTCGTCCAGGGTGGAACCAAAGGCGACGCGCGCCTCATCCGCGACCCGCTGCCCGCGGCGGACATTCCCATCGTCGCGTACGATTTTGGGATGAAATACAACATCCTGCGCCGCTTGCGGCAACGAGGATTCAAGGTGCAGGTCGTTCCCGCCACGACCCCGGCGGCGGAAGCGTTGAAATATAAACCTGCCGGCATTTTTCTTTCCAACGGCCCCGGCGATCCTTCCGCGCTCGACTACGCCGTGCAGGCCACGAGCGACCTCGTGAAGAGCGGCGTGCCGATTTTTGGAATTTGTCTCGGGCACCAGATCCTTGGCCAGGCGTTCGGCGGAAAAACATTCAAATTAAAATTCGGCCATCGCGGCGGCAATCAGCCCGTGAAAGACCTGGCCAGCGGCCGCGTCGAAATCACCTCGCAAAACCACGGATTTGCCGTCGATGCGAAATCCTTGCCTGCGGACGTGTCTGTGGATAGAATCAATCTCAACGATCAAACCGTTGAAGGCATGCGTCACAAGACAAAGCCGATATTTTGCGTGCAATATCATCCCGAAGCCTCGCCGGGACCGCACGATTCCACTCCGCTGTTCGCGGAGTTCCGCACGATGCTCGAAAAAAGATCATGAACGCACGAATGAAATTTCCGCGCGGCGGATTTTTCATTTTGTTTTCATTTTACGCTGGTGTTTGCAGCACAGACGTTTCCGTTTGACTTGAGTCCGGCGGTAGAGATAATCATTTTACGTGAAGTAACCTATGGCGAAACTTGTCGTCCTCAGCGCGGGAATGAACGGGCGCACCCACGAGTTGAATGTGGATAAAACCACCATTGGCCGTGTGGAGGACAACACCTTTCAAATCGCCGATCCCTCCGTTTCGAGCCATCATTGCGAAGTGGTATTGCGCGGAAGCGATGTCGTCATCAAAGACCTGAATTCCACCAACGGCTCTTTCATCAACGGCGAAAAAATTTCCGAAAGCGTTTTGAAGCCGGGCCAGACTTTGCGCCTCGGGCAGATTGAATTGCAATTGCTGACCGATGGCATGCCCATACCGGAGCCCAAGGCTCCAGCCCCTGCGCCCGGCGGGTCGACCTCAGCTCCCGCGCCTGGTGGCCCGGGGCGGAAATTGGATTCCACGATGGTCGTGCCGCGCGGAGTCAATTTGAACGAGCTTTCCGAGGGCAGCACTCGCCAATCCGGTTTTGACACGAGCTCGAAGGGCTTTTCAAAGAAGAAGAATAATACGACCAAGTACATCATTATCGGCGCGATCGTGGTAGCCGTAGTGATCTGCGTCGTACTCGTAATCGTGTTCTCGCAGTTGCATTAATTCTGCGGAAAGGCGGCGTTGATGGGGTGAGCGTCCCTGTGTGTCCTGCCAAGGCGGGATCTAGTCGTTAGCCTGACTCCAAGCCCATGAACACGACAACTCAATTTTCATTGCTTGGCGTCGGTTGCGTTCTCCGTGACCAAAAGGGCCGGGCGCAAGAGGCGTTCACCGTTGGGCATACCGGATGGAGCACGGGCACTCCGTTTTATTGTTTGTGGTTTGTTTATCACAGTCGCCTGTAGTTTGTTTTATGATATCGCAGACGGAATTGTGACCGGCAGGATTTTGGAGGGACATTACACGAGGTTTATCAGCAGCCATGTTTCCACCGTATTTCGCACAGATGAACCGGACAGATTTTGGACGGCGGTTTGTTGGAACTGTTTTTTCGGATTGCTACTCCTTTGCCTTGCGACGGCGGAGATTATGATTGCTGTCAAACGGAGCAAGTATGTTAAACCGAAGCCGTCAGCCTAATCGTTAGGCGGCGTTCGCATGACGTGAATACACGCATCATCATTATTGTCGGGCTGGTGGTTCTTGGAGTTGCCACGGCTGGATTTGTATTTTACCGCACGGCTGGTGCCCGGGTCGGACCCATGCATATTTACGAGCTTTCTGAACAGCCCAAGTTCTTGACGGAGGATCTGGCAATTGCCAAGGCAAGAGACACGCTGAAAGCTGACGGTTTGAACCCCGCTGCCTGGCAACCGTTTCCGTATGGTCAGACCAAGTCGCCAGATGGTCGCACCGATGAGTTCTTTTCGCGCAACACGAACACGATAAACGAGGGCAGTATAGTATTTACGAACAGTTCAGCCACGATGAGGATTGTTCGAGTGCAGTTGGAGGGCAGCCGGGTCGTTTGTCAGAACTGGATTCTCAAAGATTAGAATATGACAAAGCCATGGTCTAACAATACGCAGCAGCCTGGGAGTCGCCGTGGTTGGTACGGCATTTGGCATTTTCATTCTTTTGGCAAGCGGCATGTCGAACGTTTCGTCTTCCGCCCGCGAAGAGGTTTTCATGGCATTTCCAGCACCAGCACTCAGCCTCACGCTTTCCGTGGTGACTCTGATTTTGGCTTATCGCCGCGGTAGCATTCGTCGAATATTGCTGCCGACAATTTCGGCGATTGTATTCGCAGGCGGTACCATGCTGCTTGCACTGGCGGCTTTAAGGTCATATTGATGATAGAGAGTCCGCACATAGCCAATCGCTGCATGAAGCCGCCATCCACCTCTCATCGATGGTCACGTTATCGAACCTCTTCTCGAAGGGGCTCGTCAGGGGGCGTTCCGGAGCCCTTTCGCCCGCGAACTAAAATCCAACCGGCAACGGCCACAACCAACGCTGCCGCCAATAGCCATTTCGACGAGGCAAAAGATTTGTTGGAAGGCGAGGCCGCCGCTATCACTCCATCCCTGGGTGAGGGATCGCGAGGCGAGGCAGAATCAGCTCCCTGATTTTTGTAGTGATCCCGTATTTGTTGAATTTCCTCCGGGGTATGAAGCGCTTTGACAAAATTAGGTGCTTCCTCACCATTTCGGACCCAGGACGGAATGTGTTCCTGCGGGTCCATCGAATATTGTTCGTATCCTTTAGGTGGAACCAAGGGCGAAGTATGCGGAAGCAACTCCTTTATTGACCGCTCCCATCGCACGTCCACCGCGATTTGAATCGGGCGTTTAGTGTTAGCGTTACGCCCCATACTTTGGAACCGGGCACCCATCGCGCCCAACCCGCTGTTGCGGGGTTGCGCCGGCATACCCATCACAAAGCCTGCGTTATTGTCTCCCAACCAGCCGAAGCCACGATAGCCATCGCGAACTCGGTCGAGAAAGTTATCCAAATCCCTGGCAGTTTTTCCAAACTTGATGCAGATAGGCAACATCCAGGAACGCGCCTCGTCCAATGAAAGCGGCGGGCTGGTGGCCTCGATGTCATACAAGGAATCATCGCCCAGGACGCGAAACATGCACAGGCTTGCGGGAATCGTGATGGCGTTGCCGTTTCCCAAATCGAAAGTGATCGTCTTGTCCTGCACCAGGCATAAATTAAGCCCGTCACCGGACCGTTCTGGACGCAAACCGGCGTCAAAAATGTCCTTAAACGTTCCTGTGCCCGTCAACTTGAGTGTGTAGACGTTCGTATCATCGCCCGCCGCCGACAGGCGGAAACACCCGGCGAGAACAGAGAGTAAAACCCAACAACAAATTAAAACCGAACCGAAGGGCTTCTTCATGCTGTTTTCGTATGAAGTTTTGTCCGGAATGTCAGGTGAATTGTTACCCTTATGACCCAGACGAAATCGCGCGTTACTGGAACAAACTGGCGTTTGGCTTATCAAATGTTAAATCATTCAACGACATGCCAACAGAAAGTTACCTTCAGCTCGCGATTCGAGAATTTAAGCGCACTAAATCTCTGGCCGATGGAGCGATGGCGCAGATCACCACCGAACAGTTTTTTGCGGCGCCGTCGGAAGGCGATAATAGCATTGCCGTCATTGTAAAGCATGTCGGAGGCAATCTATTGTCGCGCTGGGTTGATTTTCTGACGAGCGACGGTGAGAAGCCTGGGCGCAATCGAGACGCTGAGTTTGAATTAACCGCCGGCGATACCCAGCAGTCGCTGATGCATCAGTGGGAGGCGGGTTGGGCCGCTTTGTTCTCCGCACTGGAACCGCTCCACGACGCCGACCTTGATAGGACGGTCATGGTGCGGGGTGAACCGTTGAGCGTATTGCAGGCGGTAAATCGGCAGCTGACTCATTACCCCTATCATGTCGGACAAATTGTCTATGTTGCGAAGCACTACGCCGGGAATTCATGGCGCAGCCTGAGCATACCGAAAGGGAAATCCGCGGAGTTCAATGCGAAACCTGCGAAGTATGTCTAACGGTCATGATGAGTTCCTCCGGCTAACACCGGCCGGAATCTCTGCCCGTTCGCTGTGCCATGTATTTAGATAAATCGCGGGCGATTTTATTTTGCCGTTCTCGCGTGGCTGCGTTCTATTTGTCCGGCGTAAAAGTCCGCCAATTCATTCGCATCATGAACGTAGTTCGATCTGGAACAGTTCTGGTAGTCATTGCCGCGCTGGGGATTGTCGGCGCGGTTATCATTAAACAGCATCTGCGGATTCGGAGTCTTAGGGAAAACAAGCGCGGCCTCGTAGCGCAATATCGGGAGCTATCCGCCACCAACACTTCACTGCTCTCAGCGAATACAACGCAAAACGATGAGATCGCGCGGCTGCAAGAACAACCTCCTGAAGTCCTGAGATTGCGCAGCCAGTTAACCCAGGCGCAGCAACAATTGGCGGCTGCCGCCGCCGGGAATCCGACGTCCCAGACCGAGAACACCAATGATCTCGCGGGATATGTAACCAAGGAACAATTGAAATTCGTTGGTTTCGATACTCCGGAGAACGCCTTTCAGTCGTTGAACTGGGCAGAAGCGAACGGCGACTATACCAACTGGCTCGCATCGCTCGCGCCGGCCGACCAGGAAGAGGAATTGGCAAACCCAAAGAGCCTTGAAGAATTTCAACACCGGTCACCAAGTCGTATCACGGGAACGCAGGTTTTAGCTGTCAAGCCTATTGGAAACAACCGTGTCGAATTGAAGGTGCGCGTGGATACGGACAATGCCGTGACCATCTTAATCTTCCCAATGGTGGCCGTTGGGAATGAATGGAAACTTGGTGATGATATTGACTCCTATACACGGGATTGGGACTCTTCGGGTGGGACACCATGAGGGTTACAAATTGCAAACAACGCCGGACGATGCGCCACTCTTTACGATTTTGGTTCGCCTTGACCGCCCTCCTATTGCTAGGCGGATGCATGACAGATTCCGAGCCGTCGCCAAAACTTTACACCGGCATGACGCGAGACGACGTTCGTTCCCTTTTCGGCAAGCCGCTGCGAATCGAGTCTAATCCGGCTGGTGGCGAGGATTGGATTTACCGATCCGCCTCGCGCGCTCCCGATCGGGAGATCCAAACCACTGAGTCCGGTGATGCTTTTAATCACGAGAGGTCGACCACGGCCTCGTATTCTTTTCCGTCGGATAAGCATGAAGCCACCATCCACCTATCGGCCGACGGTCACGTCATGGAGCCTCTTCCCGAGGGCAATATTGCACGATGATGATGAACGGGGCGCATGTCATTTATGCAGTATTTCAGCCAGGGAGCGGCGGTAGATGGTAGCCCACGGCGCGACCCGTGGGATGGAAGGGTTAAGAGAAATGAGCCGCGGAGCGGCGACAGAACGCATCACGGCATTTTTCTTTCGCCCCATCCGGGGCTTCAGCGATTTTCCCGCTCGGTTCCCACGGCTTGCGCCGTGGGCTACCTTCTGACGCTGCTCCGCAGCTATTTCCGTGATCTTCGCGGTATACAAATTTGATATGCGCCCTGATGAACGCCCCCACTCAACTCAGTCTTTCAATTTTGCAGTTTTTTGAGGAAAGTTAGAGACAGGCGAGACGCCGTCCTACGTTTTGGACGAGCCGCTCCTGACTCAATCTGGAAATCACTTTTGGCAAACAGTATAAAATCCCAATGAATGCAAAAAGCCTTCTGGCACTTGCCGGCGCGGTCATTTTTGCGTTGACCGCTTTCACGGGCGTGGGCGCACATTTAATCAGTTACTCCCTTCCATTTCTCTGGATCATGCTTTTCGTTGTTGTCCTGCTATTCGCCGGGTTCTCGTTTTTCGGGAAGGACAAGGAACGGGCGCTCAGCCTGAGTGCGGTCATCCTATTGTTCATGGGAGTGGGGCATCTGATTTTGGCAGCGAGTTTCGGTTACGAACCGTTTTTGATATGGCCGGTGAGATAGATACTACCGACACTCAGGTAGTGTCCTTATTTGAATTGTGTAACTTTCAATCCGGGCTATGTTCCTCGGGCCGCCCCCGAAGAAAGTCGTTTGCAAGGTGTGGCAGAGTGGTCGAATGCCAGCGCCGGAAAAATGCCAGGGGATAAAACCTCTGCTGGTGCGAATCCTGTCGCTCCGACCATTTGATTTTTCGGAAGTCGAATCAAAAACAAAACCAGAGAAAATGAAGACACTGATTACTGTTTTCGCGGCGGCAACATGGGTCGCATGTTCTGCGTTCGGACAAACTTACATCAACATTCCGCTGACTCCCGCATCGCCAAGCAACTCCATTGTGGTGCCGACGAACACCGTATTTCATTTGGTCCACGTCAGAACAACCGACGTTACCGGAGTTCTGGCAACGCCAGGCCCAACTGGAACCGCCGGACTTACGTACAGCGTCGATTATGCAAATTTACCAACGATGTCTTACTCCGATCAGGACCTGGCCCCGTATCTTTCGTTGCCAGTCCTTGGTCCCGCGACTGTGAATCTTCTGGGGAGTTTTCGTGATACTGACGGCGCCGCGATGTGCCTGGTGATGTTGGAATCCGTCAACGTCACGCCAGATCTCAAAGGCTTCGCCGTTCAGCCGGCAAAAAGTTCCGCGACCATCGCTCTTGAAACCAGCACCAACCTGACGAATTGGACGCCTGCCACCAATGGCACCTACAGCGCTACCAACAGCGCGCGTTTTTTTCGAATGAATCTCAGCGTCCAACCTTGAAAGACTCGCTTTCGAATCCTGTCATTTCCGCTCAGCCCATTTGCCAAAGTGAGCTGAACTCGGTTTCACGGTTTACGGCTGTGCTTAGCGTCCTTAATGATTATGAGAAATAACATTTCTTTCGGGCCTTGCTTGAAGGCCGTCCTGGGCTTGTTGTTATCCGTCGAGGGCCTCACTGCATCCAAAGCCGCCGATGCTCAATGGCAGGATCCGGCTTGGCAGCAGAAGGTTTGGGATGCGCGCGGGTGCAACGCTGACGATCCGCGTTTCAAGTGGTTTCGCGATGCCAAATTCGGCGCGTTCATTCATTTTGGGGCTTATTCTCAATTGGGCGGATACTGGCACGGCAAAGGCCCCTACGATCCGGCGGAGCAAATCATGGGATTAGGCGACCGGCATCGGGTAATTCCGCTGGCGGAATATCGCGCCGAAGCGGCGGGAGAATTCAACCCTACCAATTTCAACGCGCGCGAATGGGTGCAGATGATCAAGGCCGCAGGACAAAAATACGTGATTCTGACTACCAAACATCACGACGGCTTTTGCATGTATCGGACGGAGACGACCAGCAACAATGTCGGGGAGGAGACTCCTTTTGGGCGCGACGTGGTGAAGGAAGTAGCCGACGAATGCAAACGGCAAGGCATTGTGTTTTGCCCCTATTATTCGATCGGCGATTGGTGCGCGGACGAGGTCATGCCGAAACGTTTTGCGAGTTATCCGGATTACATGCAGGCGCAACTCAAGGAACTGTTGAGCAATTACGGCGACATCAAAATGTTGTGGTTCGATAATTATTGGTTCGTGGACGGCCAATGGCGCAATGATGAAACGCACGCAAAGGAACTGTATGCGTATGTGAAGTCGGTAAGCCCCAACACGCTGATCAATGACCGGTGCGGGCGCGGCGCAAGTTCCACCGACGGCGATTACACGACTCCGGAAAATCAACTGAAAGGTTCACTCCAAAGCCGCTATTTCGAAGTGGTGATGTCGGACACGGCGGATGACAACTGGGGCTGGGTGCGCGGCGCCACGAATTATCGCAAGCCGGCAGACTTGATCCGGAACCTGATTGATTGCACCAGCAAAGGCGGCAATTTCGTGCTGAACGTCGGACCGACGGCGTCCGGCGATTTTCCCGCGGAACACAAAGCGATTCTTCAAGAAATGGGAAAGTGGACGTCCGTAAATGGCGAGGCCATTTACGGAACCGAGCCTGCCCCGGAATGTGATTTTGGGAAAGAGGCGGGAGCACAATGTTTCGCCACCAAAACCCAAAATCATGTTTATGTGGAAGTCATCCGCTGGCCCGAAGGGAATCAACCGCTGAAAGTAACCATCCATAGAAACGGATTTAGCGGCGGTGAGTTATTGGATCATTCGCTGCCTGAGGTGAAAATTTCGGCGGAGACCGCGAACGGCACGACTGTTCTTTCGATTCCAAAGCCGTCGAAGGCGGATCCTTACGCAACGGCGTTCAAATTGTCGTTTGGAAGTGAGACCAGCACTGGGACCCCTAAATAAAGGAGCGCGGCTGTGCGCGAAGCGTCAGCCGCAGTAAGCACCGAAAAATCGGTTGCATATCGAGTGCTGCGGCAGGTCTCCGACACAGCCGCGCTCCGATTCTTGTTTATGAGATGGGTTCTCAGGCGTTCATTCCTTCAACCACCGAGCCGCATCTGCAGCGGCGTAGGTGATGATGATGTCCGCGCCGGCACGGCGCATGGCGAGGAGGCTTTCCAGGGTCACGGCGCGCTCATCAATCCAACCACGAGCGGCGGCGGCTTTGATCATGGCATGCTCGGCGCTCACGGCGTAGGCGGCGGTGGGGTAACCAAACTCGGCCTTCACGCGATATAAAATGTCCAGGTAGGCGAGCGCGGGTTTGACCATGACGATGTCCGCGCCTTCCTGGATGTCGAGGGCGACTTCGCGCAGGGCTTCGGCGGCGTTGCCGGCATCCATTTGATAACTGCGGCGATCGCCGAATTTGGGCGTGGATTCAGCGGCTTCGCGAAACGGGCCGTAAAAGGCGGAGGCAAATTTCGCGGCGTAAGACATGATGGGCGTTTCGGCAAAACCGCCGGCGTCCAGTTGCTCGCGAATGGCGCGCACGCGGCCGTCCATCATATCGCTGGGCGCGATGATGTCCGCGCCGGCATCAGCGTGGCTGGCGGCGGTGCGCGCGAGGAGTTTCAGCGTGGGATCGTTGAGAATTTTCGCGCCGGTTTTCGATTGCTGCACGATGCCACAATGGCCGTGTTCCATATATTCACACAGGCACACGTCGGTAATGATGAGCAAGCCGGGCAATTCTTTTTTCAACAGGCGCACGGTTTGTTGCACGATGCCATTGGCGGCGTAGGCTCCGGTGGCTTTGGCGTCTTTCTTGTCCGGGATGCCGAAGAGCAAAACGGCGGGCACGCCGAGGCGATGGGCGGCGGTGGCGTCGCGGAGGAGTTCATCGGGCGAGAGTTGAAAGACGCCAGGCATGGCTTCGATGGCGCGGCGGAGCTTGCGTCCGCTGCGAACGAAAAGCGGCAGGACGAGTTGGGCGGCACTCAACTGGGTCTCGCTAACGAAGCGGCGCAGGGCAGCCGATTGGCGCAATCGTCGCGGGCGGTAAGCGGGGAATTGGCCGACAAAGTTCATGGGGAGAGGGTAATTCAAAATTTGAAATTCAAAATTAAAAAAAGGCGAGGTGGGGCTCCTGCCGCGCGCCCTCTTCAATTGCGACACATTTTTTGTCCCGCGCTATGCGCGCGTGACGGATTATGGGGCAGTGCGGCAGCACTGCCCTACCCTTTCAGGCTTTGCAATAGGCCCATACGCGCTAGACTCGCGCCATGGCGAATGCGCGACGAGTGAAGTTTGTGCTGGCAGTGGTGGCACTGTTTTTCCTCGGCATTTATTTTGGCGCGCGCCTGCCGCATCTGCCGAACCTGTTCGGGAGCCGAGGTGCGGCGCGCACTTTCGACACTCCTATCCTGTTGCAGCAGGTCCAAACGCTTTCCGACCTGGTGACAGTAAAATACGTCGTCGAAAAAGTGGAGGTCTGGAATGATCCACCGTCGGGGTTGATCTCGCAGTTCGTGGCGGGAGATAATCGTATTTTGTTGCTGGCGCACGGAGTCGTCAAAGCAGGCGTGGACGTCGGGAAATTAAAACCGGCGGATTTGCGCATCGATGGCAAAACGATTTGGATCAATTTGCCGCCGGCACACATCACGGACGCTTATCTGGACGACAAGGAGACAAAAGTGGTGGAGCGGACGACTGGTTTTATGCGGAGTTTCGACAAGGATTTGGAGCAAAATATCCGGCGCACGGCGGTGGAGGACATGCGCCAGTCGGCGTCGCGAAGCGGGATTTTGCGGGATGCAGACGAGCGGACTCGAACGCAACTGGCGAGTTTTTTTACGTTGATGGGGTTCGAAAGAGTGGAATTTAATCTTCGTTCGGATTCCACCGGCGGTTTGGGTGCGCGAAACATCGAAATCCAAGGGACTCCGAATACATTACAGGACAGGGCAGTGCCTCAAATTCACTCACCGTGAATCCACGATTATCGGAAGCAGGCCGTAAATTTCCAAAAAGTTTCGCTTAAGCCTGGGTTTCAGGCTTGAGCAAAATGATTTTGACGGGAGTCGGTTCGGCCGAGTCCTCGGGATGGATGCGGATGGGGAGCCTGCGTTTCGGCAGGGCGGGCTGGAAATTCCGAGTGCGGATGTGCATCAGAAAAAGCGCGGGCTTGGGCGGGCGCCGATCGATTTCCGCGTTCGCATCCGCCTCCATTAAAAGTTTCAACATTTTGATCTTTGTAGCCATACGCTCAATCCTGAAATCTGTTCGCAGTTCACGTGCCATGGGAGGCGCGAGTGAATGATCGTGTTCCCGCAAACGTTAGCGAGGAATTCGTGCGAGGAAATCCCGCTTGGCACGCCAATTGAGTTCTGATTAGCTTGCCGCGTTTGATGACACGACTGCCCATCATTGTTGCGGCTGCGATTTTTTCTTTTATCATTCCTTGCTCTCTTCAAGCGCAACCAGAGACGCGTTCGCCGATTGAAATCAGGAGTCTTCAGAACGGAGCGACGAGTGTCACTTATGACATGCGCCGCCACGTGGCCGCAGGCACGAACGGAGTTTTTATTAATTACAACGGCACGGTGCTGACGGCGGATTCCGTGTCGGTGGATGAAGATTCCGGCGAGGCAATCGCGGACGGCAATGTGCACATCCAGCAGGGCGATCAACTCTTCATCAGTGACCATACGCGCTACAATTTCAAGACGCAGCAGATGATTGCGGACCAGTTTCGTTCCGGAAAATCGCCGGTGTACATGACCGGCAAAGGATTGCATGGCAACGTGGTTTCGAATCGGCTGGAACGCGGCACTTACACGGCGACAAACGCGGTCATCACGACTGATGACGTGGCGAATCCGGCTTTCGGCATTCACGCCCACCGGATAAGGATTACTCCCAACGTAAAAATAGAGGCGTGGGACGCGGTATTGTACGCGGAGGGTGTGCCGGTATTTTATTTTCCCTATTACGAACGCAATCTGGGCGCTCATGCGAACAATTTCGACTTTGTTCCAGGATATCGCAGTTCTTTCGGGCCGTTTGTCCTGGGCAGTTATTCCTGGTGGCTGAATGATCAGTTGAGCGGAAAATTTCACCTGGATTACCGCGAGCGGCGCGGAGTAGGCGTGGGGCCGGACCTTGATTATCACCTCGGACGATGGGGCGAGGGCACCTTCCGCTATTATTACACGCATGATGACGATGCGAGCACGAACCTCGTCAATTCGCCGGTTTATGTGAACCGCCAGCGGCTTTACTTTTCCTACCTGGCGGAGCCATATACGAACCTGGAACTCCGGGCACAGGCGCGTTACCAGAGCGATGCGGGGATAAATCGTGATTTCTTTGGAGGGGATTACCGGGAGGACCCCCAACCGAGCACGTTTATCGAAGCGGACAAACTTGGGCGGAATTTCAGCATCGATGTGCTGACGCAACCGCGCGTGAATGATTTCCTTGAAACCGTGGAGCGACTACCGGACGTGCGGTTGACGGGTTTTCAGCAGCAATTGGGAGAGCTGCCGTTGTACTACAACAGCGAAAGCTCGGTGGGTTATTATCGCCGGCTGTTTGCCGAAACCAACGGCTTCATGACGACCTCAAATAATTTTGAGGCGGCCCGCGCGGACACGTATCACCAGATCACGCTGCCGGAAACATTTTTCGGCTGGCTCAATGTCACGCCGCGCGTAGGTGGGCGGTTTACGTATTACACGGAAGGCACCGGCCCGGGCGGGACGACGGAGGAAGCTTCACGCCACGTTTTCAATACCGGCGCGGAAGTTTCATTTAAGGTATCGCGGCTCTGGCCGGAAGTGAAAAACCATCTGCTCGACCTGGACGGCCTGCGGCACATCATCGAGCCTTCGGTGAATTATGTTTTTGTGCCGAGCCCGAATGTGAAGCCCGCGGCGTTGCCGCAATTTGATTACGAGCTGCCGAGCCTGCGATTGCTGCCGATTGAATTTCCGGAATATAATTCGATCGATTCGATCGACAGCGAGAACGTGTTGCGTTTCGGGCTTAGAAACCGGCTGCAAACCAAACGCGACGGGCAGGTGCAGGATTTGCTCGATTGGCAATTATACACAGACTGGCGCCTGAAACCGCGCCCGGACCAGCGCACTTACGCGGATTTGTATTCTGACCTGTCGCTGGCGCCACGCTCCTGGCTCCGGCTGGAATCACAGACGCGGCTGGATTTGAACACGGGTAATTGGCGGATGTTGCTGCACACACTGACGCTGCAGCCGAATGATCTCTGGAGCTGGACATTGGGGCACTTTTACCTCCGGGACGATTTCCGGGATGTGCCCACGGCTTTGGGCCAGGGCGCCGATGTTTTTACGAGCGCGCTTTTTTTCCGTCTTAGCGAAAATTGGAGCACGCGCGCGGTGCATCATTTCGACGTGCACAACGGGCGGATGCAGGAACAGTATTACAGCATTTATCGCGACATGCGAAGCTGGACGGCGGCGTTGACGGCGGGATTGCGCGACAACGGCGTGGGACCGAAGGACTTTTCGCTGGTGTTCACTTTCTCATTCAAGGCGAAGCCGAAATTCGGCGTGGGCGGCGACGGCGTCCGACCCTATTCGCTTTTGGGACTTCAGGAATAGCCAACGGGCCGGCGGGATTTTCTTACCGGGCAATGCCGGCCTCTTGCCGGAGGAACGCCGGCGCTTCCGCGAACACTTCGGGCAAAACACCCCATGGAATCAGGCTTTTCTCGATGCGAGGCTGCTAGCGAAAGGAAATGTCCCATGCGAAATCTTAAAAAAATAATTCTACTGAGCGGTATGAGCGCCGTCATGGCGTTGACGGGTTGCGAAATGATGAGTCATCACAACAGCGAAAGCGATCGGACGGCCGGCCGTGCGTTGGATGACAAAACAATCACCTCCGCGGTCCAACACGACCTGAACCGCGAGCCGGTTTACAAATTCAATGGCATCGACGTGAAAACGTATGACGGTGTGGTGCAGTTGAGCGGGTTCGTGGATACTCAAGACCAGAAGCGGCGCGCCGAGGATATTGCGCGGCACTCCGAAGGTGTGACGCAGGTGGTCAATAACATCACGTTGAAACCGATGGGCAATAATATGGCGCCGACGGGCCAGCCGAACGGTTACAACGATTACCGTCACTAAAACACCCACAACAACAACTCGCCGACGCGATTTAGGCGCGAAGGGCGAGTTGTTGCAGAGTTTTATCGACACGGTTGGGCATAGCCTGCCGTGTTTAGTTTAAACGGGATGCAGGGAAATTTTAACCAAAGAAAAGGAAGTATGAAAAAATTGTTTCTAGGACTGAGCTTGATTGCGTTGCTCGCGGGCTGCGCATCGCGCGATAACGACAACGGAATGGGCGGCACGAGCGACCAATATCAAAATAGCAGCAGCCCCAGTTCCAGCGATCAGTACAATAACAACGCGACTCACGGAACCGGGACTCCCACCGCGACCAATAACGCAACGGGTCAAGGGATGTAATAATCCAGTCGCATTACAGCATTCGATACCGGCGTATTGATCGTGAGCGATCGATGCGCCGGCTTTTTTTCGAGAGGGACAATGGGAGCAATTGTAGGGACGCCGCACTGCGGACAGCGCAGCGCGCTGTCCCTACGTTTTCCGCCTAAATCGGCGTTGACGCGAATAGAAATTAAAGTTTTGATTCGGGGACATGAAAATTCTTCTCTTGGCTTTTCTTGGAGCTGCTGCCGGGATAACTGCCCTGGCGCAGGAAACAAACGCTCCTTCCTCCAGCACGCAGATTAGTGCGGGCGCCTCGTTTCCGCTCTGGTCCGGCGACGCACCGGGAGCGCTCGGCAAGGCCGACAAGGATATCCCGACGCTCACGCCTTTTTTCCCCGCAGCCGACAGCGCCGGCCGGGCGGCGATGGTGATTTGCCCGGGCGGCGGATACGCCGGACTGGCTGCGCATGAAGGCGAGGGTTACGCGCATTGGCTGGCGAGCAAAGGCATCACGTGTTTTGTGCTAAAATACCGGCTAGGCTCGGCGGGCTACCGGTATCCGGTGGAGTTGGAAGACGGAGCGCGAGCGATCCGCCTGGTGCGGTCGCGCGCCGGCGAATGGAAACTGAATCCAAACCGCATCGGCATCATCGGTTCCTCGGCCGGCGGACATTTGGCTTCAATGGTGATGACGCATTTCGATGCGGGAAATTCCAACGCCACGGATGTGATTGACCGGCAGAGTTCGCGGCCGGATGTCGCGGTGCTTTGTTACCCGGTCATCACGATGGGAAAATTCGCGCATCAAGGTTCCAAAAAAAATCTGCTGGGTGATAATCCGCCGTCAGCGTTAGTGGAGGAAACTTCGAGCGAATTACAAGTCACGAAAGATTCGCCGCCGTGTTTCGTTTGGAGCACGTCCGATGACACCGTGGTGCCCATTGAGAACACCCTGGAATTCGCGGAGGCATTGCGCAAAGCGCGGGTGCCGTTTGAAGTGCACGTGTATGAACACGGGGCGCATGGACTGGGCCTGGGCAGCCGCGAATATAATCCGCAAAAATGGCACCCCTGGGTGGCTGAATGCACGCGGTGGCTGAAGGATCAGGGGTTTGTGAATTGAGTCTCACAAAATTCCGGGGAAATTTTAGAGCCTCCTTGCGTCGGCTGCTACGTCATTTGGGCACTTGAATTCCGGGTCAAAATTGTAAATGCCTCTCCCTTGCCTTTGACGTGGCCGTTTGGTTGACCTAACGAAAGGTGAATTATGACCGGACTTGGACTTGGCTTAATGATTCTGCTCGGCAGCCTCATCATTCTATTTTTCGTGGTGATGTTTGTCGTCAGCGCCTACAACCGACTCGTTTTGCTGCGTAACCGCTACAAAAATGCCTACGCGCAAATCGACGTGCAGTTGAAACGGCGTTATGACCTGATTCAGAACCTCGTCGAGACGGCGAAGGGCTATATCAAGCATGAGCGTGAGACACTGGAAAATGTGACCACGGCGCGAAATCTCGCTTACGCCGCCGCGCAAACTGCCGCCGCCAATCCCGGCGACGCGAACGCGATGAAAAGTTTAGGTTCCGCGGAAACGGGCCTCACGGGCGTACTCAGCCACCTGATGGTGGTTTCCGAGCAATACCCGGATCTCAAGGCGAACCAGAACATGATGCAGCTCACCGAGGAATTGACCTCCACGGAAAATAAAATCTCCTTCGCGCGCCAGGCCTATAACGATTCCGTGATGTCCTACAACACGCAACGTGAGGTGTTTCCAGCAAACATCATTGCCAACACGTTTAACTTCGCGCCCGCGGAATCGTTTGTAGTTGATAAGCCGCAGAGAAGGTAGCGCCGACGGTGCAGTTTTAATTTCGAATGACGAATGGCGTCGATCATTACAAATTTTTCATGTGGCATTCATTGCAGGCTCACCTGCGGAGCGTATAGTTCCTAAAGCAATCTGAGGTGTTTGCATGAGCGCTCGATGGAAAATAACTGCCCTGACGATCCTGGTCGCCATCACCTTCGCGGTCGTGCTCTGGTATCAGCAACCCGCTCCGCAACGCGTCCCGGTCAAAGCTCCGCTACAATCGACAGCGGTGTCCGTGGCCCAAACCCAGCCGCAGGAATCAGCCGCTTCTCCGGCGGAAACCGCGGCACCCACCGTTCATTCAGTCGCGCCGGCACCGCTCACGCGCCAGCTTTCAAAAACCGTTCCAACCTCAACATCGCCGAACACCAAACCACCCAAAGAGCCGTTGAGCGACCCGGAAGCGCGCGATGCGTTGGCTCTCGTCGGTCTCGATCCTAATGCCGAACAATACTGGCTGGAGGCCATTTACGACACGAGCCTTCCCGACAAGGAACGCGAAGACCTCATGGAGGATTTAAATGAAGTCGGTTTCGCAGATCCGGCGAATGTAACCGCGAACGATCTGCCACTGATTGTGAACCGGCTGAAAATCCTCGAGGAATTAAAGCCCACCGTTAACGACCCCTTCATGAGCGAGCATCTGGGCGAAGCTTACAAAGACCTGGCGAATATGTACGCCAAGGCAGTCGGGCAGTAGGTGAGTTCTTGAAAGCGCCAGAGGGCTGGCGCAGTCCAAAACCTGGCGGAAATAATTTTGCGCCATGACTCGCGGCAGCGTTTTGGAGTGCGCCCGCCCTCTGGCGCTTTGTGTGGTGTCGATATTGTCCACGGCTTGAAAATAAACCGAAGCAGCCTTTTCCCACTTAGACAAACCACCGCTCTTGCGATACTTTGCCCGTGATGACTATCAGTCCCGACTCACCGATGCGCGATGTCCTGGAAATGTTTCCGGGCGCGCAACGAGCGTTATTTCGCCGTTATCACATCGGCGGCTGCAGCAGTTGCGGATTCAGTCCGGACGAGACACTCACGCAAGTTTGCGGGCGCAACGGCGGCCTGGACGTGAGCGAGGTGCTGGCACACATTCAATCCAGCCACGAACAGGACGCGAAGGTGTTGATTTCCCCGAAGGAACTCGCGGAGGAGTTGCACCAGGACAAATCGCTTCGGCTCGTGGACGTGCGATCGCGCGAGGAATTCGAGGCCGTGCACATCGAAGGCTCGCTGTTGCTCTCGCAGGACGCGATGCGGCAAATCATGGGCGACGGCTCCAACACGAAGCCGCTGGTGGTCGTGGATCACCAAGGCAAAACGGGGCTGGATGCAGCGGCGTATTTCATGGGTCACGGTTTGCAAAATGTCCGCTGCCTGCGCGGAGGCATCGATGCCTGGGCGCAGGAGGTGGATACGGGGATGCGTAGATATAAAGTAGGGTAGAAGAATTTAACGCAAAGGCGCAGAGACGCAGAGGTTGAAAAGTGAAAACAATGATTAATAACGAGCGCAGAAAAGCACGAATTCCGGATTTGGCGCCGCTTCCTGAATTCCTGCTTTCCTAAAAAATCTCTCTTTGCGTCTCTGCACCTTTACGCCTTGGCGTTAAAAATTATGAACAACGATTTACAGAAGAAAATTTCGGAAGCCATCGCCAATCCGCAGAACATGGGCGAGCTCGCCAACGCGGACGCCGTGGGCACGGTGGGAAATTCGGATTGCGGCGAGATGCTGCGGATGTGGGTGAAGTTCAAGGATGAAAACGGAAAAAAGGTCATCGATCGCGCCACGTTTCAATCGTTCGGCTGCGAAACGGCCATTGCGGTCGCGAGCCTGGCGACGGAATTGATTCGCGGCAAAACGGCGGAGGAAGCGCTTTCGCTCAAGACTGAAGAGCTGGCGGGAGAATTGGGGCCGTTGCCGCCGATGAAAATCCACTGCGCACAACTGGTGGAGGGCGCACTCCGTTCCGCGCTCGAACCGCAAGCCGAACCGCCGAAACCCGCGCCCGGCCAACCCGCCGCGCCGACTCTGCTGGAGAGTTTTTCAAAGCCTCAGGCGGGGGTAAAAATCACGTTTCTGGACGAACCTAAATAGCCCGGGCGATGGTGGGACAGGCCCCGGGGGAACTCCATTCGTCATTTGTCATTTCCGAAGGTAACTGTCCTGTTTCGCAGCGTGTATGGCAATAAATAGGACACTCTAACGTCTTGTCCCCGGGGGAAATACGCACGTTTCCCCGGGGGCGATACGGGTGGGGCTGCTGGCATCGTTGATGCTAGAAGATTGCCATGATGATCGCGGCAATAGTCATATTAGGGTTCGCAGCAGCGGGTGTGATTCTGGGAATGTTCGCAGCCGAGGCGGCGCCGGTGGGTTATCAGGACGAAAAGGGTTTCCATTTCGGACCGGATAAAGTCACGCACACCGAGGAAACCTTCGGTTTCGAAGTTTCCCACGCCAAAGCCTAAGGGCGGCTGCCAGTTTCGGTTCGGTTGCTCAAGGGCAACTTTCTTTCTCGTCATTCCCTTCCCGCTGCCAGTATCAACGGCTGCAATTCCTGCATCAGTTCCGCAAAAAGCTCCAACGACACCTGTTGCGCTCCGTCGCTCAATGCTTCCGCGGGATTCGGGTGGACTTCAATTAATAACGCATCCGCGCCCATGGCAACCGCGCCTTTGCACATCGAGGCCACGAGGTCCGCGCGCCCGGCCGCCTGGCTGGGATCGATGACGATCGGGCAGTGCGATTCCTTTTTGATGATGGGAATTGATCCCAGATCGAGGATGTTGCGGGTGTAAGTTTCGAACGTGCGAATGCCGCGTTCGCAGAACATCAGGTTCGGGTTTTCGTTCGCAAGCACATATTCGCCGGCCAGCAACCATTCTTCGATTTTCATCGAGAGGCCGCGTTTGAGCAAAATCGGTTTGCCGGTTTTTGCGGCGGCGATGAGCAATTGAAAATTCTGCGAGTTGCGCGCGCCGATCTGGATGATGTCCGTGTATTCGGCGACCATTTCCGCGTGGGCTTCGGAAAGCAATTCGGTGATGACCGGCAGACCGGTTTCCTTGCGCGCCTTGGCCAGCAACTTGAGTCCTTTTTCGCCCAACCCCTGGAATTCGTAAGGTGAGGTGCGCGGTTTGAATGCGCCGCCGCGGAGGATGGTTGCACCGGCCGCTTTCACGGCTACGGCGGTGGTCATCAATTGTTTCTCGCTCTCGACCGAACACGGCCCGGCCATGACGTGAAATTTTTTACCGCCGATAACGTGATTGCGGACGGCGACGGTGGAATTGGACGGATGGGCATCGCGGCTCACGAGTTTGTAGCGCTTTTGAATCGGCACCACACTCTCGATCTCCTGCGGAAAGACTGTCGCGAGAGTTTCGAGCGATTGATGAGTAAGTTCATCACCGATGGCGCCGATGACCGTGCGCGCGACACCACGCATGACGTGCGGGCGATAACCGCGCTTGCGGATTTCCTTGAGCACGGCGGCTTCCTGTTTCTTTGAGAGGTTAGGTTTAAGAACGATTATCATATATGTATGGATGCCTTCGTCCTTCCTGCGGGCACAAAAAAACCGCAGGCGGGACCTGCGGCAGATTGGTGGTTTGGGAGCTTTAACGCGACCGCAAGCACCAGTCCGCCGCATTGGTAAAATAATACCAACCGGCAAAGCTGCTAAAGGGCTTGCGGAACGAATTCACGGAGTAAGTGTATCAGCGGGGACGTTTGCGTCAAGCGGAAGGCCGTTGCAAAAGCTGGTCAACATTTGTATCTTTTTCTTGTGAAACTCACAGAAATCGAGCAAGAGGCATTAGCTCTTTCCGAGACTGAGCGCGCCTCCCTGGCCGCGAAGCTGCTCGATACACTGCCGCCGCCCGGGACAGAGGTTTCTGACGAAGAGGTAGATAGGCGGGAACGTGAGATGGATTCCGGGGAGGTGGCACCGATTTTGCGCGAAGAATATGGATCCCGTCGGTCCTAGCAACGACCGTTGCTATCTCGGTCTCGCATACTTATCCGTCGGCTTGCGATGAATGCTTGGTGTCCGAATCCAACGCTGACCAAAAACCCCAATCACCCTGGTCGCCTCCACCATCATCTCCGCGTTCACGTGCTGATGGCCGTGAATCAAGACCTGCGGGCGGGCGCGTTCGATGTAGGCGTTGAAGGCCTTGAAGCCCACGTGCACGCTGTCGTCCCATTGATGGATGAGATGCGGCGAATTGTGCGCGACAAAAACATCCACGGGCGGAAATGATTCGAGCGCCTTTTCCACATCCTCCTGCTCATACAAAAAATCACCGCGCGATTTATAGCGCCAGCAGCCGTTGAACCCGCCGAATTTCACGCCCCCGTGCTCGTGCACGGTCAGATGGAGATCCTTGATTGACGGGTGAAACCCGTCGGCGCTGTCGTGATTACCTTTGACGGCGAAGATGTGGCGGCAGAGGGTCATCTCGGCCACGCGCAGGATGAATTCATCCGTAACGTCGCCGCAACTGATTAGCAAATCAGCGCGCAATTCGCGGTCAAAATCAATTTGTTCTTCGTCGGCGACAACGAGTGTTCTCATGAGAATACGTCAATACAGTCAGCAGATTTTCGGCCATTCTTTGGACCGCAGAATGACGAACGTCGAACGGCAGTGTCGCAATTCCATTCGTCATTCGTCATTTTTAGGTTACGGAAACAACCCCCGCATCTTCTTCGCCTCCTGCACGCGCTTCACGCCCATGCTCATCGCGGCGAGGCGCATCGGGATTTTTTCTTTGCGGCTCACGTTCAGGATTTGGGTCCAGGCGGTTTCAAGGATGCGGAATAATTTATCCACCACTTCCGTTTCGCCCCAGAAAAAGCTTTGCAGATCCTGCACCCATTCGAAGTAACTCACCACGACGCCACCGGCGTTGCACAAAATGTCTGGGATGATGAAAATCTCCGGACGCTGATTTAAAATCACGTCGGCGTCGGGCGTGGTGGGGCCGTTGGCGGCTTCAGCCAGGATGCGACATTTGATTTTGGCGGCGTTGGCTTCCGTGATTTGCTGTTCCATCGCGGCGGGCACGAGAATGTCGCACGGCAACAAGAGCAATTGTTCATTGTTGATTGGCTCCGATTCGGGAAAGCCCTCCACAGTTTTTTTCTCAGCGACGTGCTTTTCCAGCTTCCACAGGTCGAGACCGTTCTGATTGTAAATCCCGCCGCGCACGTCGCTGACGGCAATTACTTTCGCGCCGTAACGGGCCAACGAGAGGGCGGTGACCGAGCCAACATTGCCGTAGCCCTGAACGACGGCGGTGCATTTGCCGAGGTCGAGGCCAAGCGCGTCGGTGGCGCGATTGACGAGGTAGGCCACGCCGCGGCCGGTGGCTTCGCGCCGCCCGAGCGAGCCGCCCAGACCAACCGGTTTGCCGGTGACGATGCTCGGCACGGTGTAACCGGCGTAAACCGAATAAGTGTCCATCATCCACGCCATGATTTGCTCGTTGGTGCCGAGGTCGGGCGCCATCACGTCCACCTGCGGGCCGATGAAGGGAATCATTTCCTGCGTGTACCGCCGGGTGAGGTGCTCAAGTTCGAGGCTCGACATTTTTCCCGGGTCGCAGGCGATGCCGCCTTTGGCCCCGCCGTAGGGCAGGCCGGTGAGCGCGCATTTCCAACTCATCCACATGGCGAGCGCGGCAACTTCGCCGAGTTTGACGTCCGGATGATAACGCAAACCGCCCTTGGTCGGACCGAGCGTGAGATGATGCTGGACGCGGTAGCCGGTGAAAACTTCTGTCCTGCCGTCATCACGGCGAATCGGCAGCGCGACGGTCAGGGAGCGCTTGGGATATTTGAGGCGCGCGCGTTCGGCTTCGGGGATTTCAAGGTGATCAGCGACGAGATCGAATTGCCGGGCCGCCATCCGGAAGGTCGGGTGGTCGTAGATTTCCATAGGGCAATATATTTCAACCCGCCACGAATTTCACGAATAATCACGAATCGCGGCTATTCGCGATCAGTGTGCGGGACTGTAATCAAATACAAACAGCGATACCGCCTGCCGCGGAAGCACCGTATGCAAGTGAAGTTCGCCGTGTTCGATGGCAGCGTTTTTCGGCCCGCCGACTTCGGCCAATTGACCGGCTTTTTCCAGTTGCGCGAATTGTTCCGCCGAAAGCGTCGGTGGTGAATTCATCTTTTTCCACTCGGTAAAAGCATTGCTGTGAGCTGAATCGATTTGGAACTGTTGCACGCGCGTTTCGCGGAGGGTCGGGGGCAAGCCGTCCAGCGTCAGGTCCACTGCAGCAGCGGGCCCAGCGACGTCATCGTCATGATAATGCCAGACGAGCACGCAGATACGATTCATGCCGCTGGCGGCGAGCGCGGAGACATCGGGCCGTTCGCGCACGCCGTGTTTCAACATATCATCGAGGGACGCGGACGCGTCGCTTTCGACAGCGAGCCGTTGGCCCGGCATTTTGCTGAACATGCGAAAGACATTCAATACGGGCAGGTCAATGCCATCGGTCGCCAGCGCGCGAAAGCCGGCGAATGGCGGCTGATTTTCGAATTCAAAGGCCCACGTAAGCGCGCCTTCAAGATTGACGCCATATTTATCCGCGAGGTCATACGCGCGCGCGAAACTGGCCGCCGTGTAACTGGAATACATCGTGCCGTTGCGATAGCCGAGTTGCTCGCCCTGGCAGGCGGCGCAACCTTCGGGATCGGATTCGCCGATGACGATGGGCGTGTGCTTGAACTGCGGGAAGGAGGCGATGATTTTGAACGCTGAATCCATGTTGCGCAATTGACCGGCGATGCCCATGCGCACGTGATCATTAGTGAACACCGGCGAACCTTTTGCATGAAAGGAAATGAAATCGACCGGTGTGCCGACGACGCCGGTGACGAAATTTGTACCGTTCGCGCAGTGGTCGAGAAAGTGGCGCAGAAAATCGGTGCCGCCGCCCGCGGAATCCGGCCCACCCACGCGCGCCGTCGGAAGCGCACGCCTAATGGCCGCAACCGCGCAATCGTGCAAACGATAAAAATCCCGCGGCGAGGCCTGCCAATAGCCCGCGTTCGCTTCATTCCACGTTTCCCAATACCAGCGTTCGACTTCAGCGCGTCCGTATTTTGCCACGGAATGTTGCGCCCATTGAAATACCAACTCGGACCATTTGTCGTAATCCTTCGGCGGATAAGCCCAGCCGGTATAGATTTCATTATATTTTGCCGCCGGGGTCCAGTGATGTTGATAGGGCTCCGGCCGGGTGGAAAGGGCCTCGGGCATGAAACCAATTTCCACATAAGGACGCACACCGCGTTCGTGATACGTGTCGAAGATGCCATCCAAAATTGTCCAGTTGTAGACGGGCTTTCCCTGCGCGTCTTCTGAATAAACGCCGGTGGAACCCCATTTCAAAGCCGGCGAACCATCGCCGCTGGTCAGCAAATTATGAGCGCGAAAGAATATTTCACTGGAACGCAAATCCCCCAACTCGCCAACCAGTTTTTTTCCGTTGGGCATCGTGGCGTAATTCGGTTCGTCAGCGCCGAAAAATCGCCAGATCGGTTTTAGCTGCCCAACCGTTTTGGAAGCATGCACCTGGATGGTGACATGAAAAGTATTTGAATCGGCGGAGAGAAGACTTTGAGCGCCGAGAACGATCAGCGAAACGAACACGCAAGCGGATCTCATGTCGGCAGCATATCTTGCGACCGCGAACCGGGCAACGAGCTTGTGTTAATTGAGCAGGGCGCGTCGCTGCTAATTTTTTGGGAAATGCGAAGGGATGGAATTGACTGCGTAGTTTTGAATTCGCGAAGAGTCAACTCGACGGCATCAGGATCGTGGAAGAGATGATTTTGGACGGAACAACTGACCCGTTAATATACTATTCAAAAAAATGAACATCTGTGCCAATTAATATTGGGCAATTGGCACAGATGAATTTTACCGGGACGGAGTTTTCTGTCGAGAGTTTTTGTGTCGGGGGAAAAATCAAAAACCGATTGCTCTGTAGAAGAGATCAGGAGCGCGTGCCCGCCCCGGACGCTGTGAACCGCGCCTCGCGGCTCGCTGGGACGCTTGAATATATTTTGTGGCTCGCAAACTTCGCATGCCTCCGTGTTCGGCGCGAGGCGAACAGCGCCCGGGCAGGCGCGCTCACCTTTCTTGACGGATTGTTCGCTCCCGGCACGATTTCTACAAATCAAAACCCGATCACGTTGGAAATTTAGATGCGTTGGCCCACGAGATACTACCTGTGCCTGGTGAAGCTGAGAAATTCGTGTCAAACCGCTTTCGTTAGCATCGGTCCACGGTTAAATTGCGAGCGCAATGTCAGAAACGTTAGTGGTCAACGAAATCTATTTGAGCCTGCAAGGCGAGAGCACCTTCGCGGGTTTGCCGTGCATTTTCGTCCGGCTCACGGCTTGCAATCTGCGCTGCTCGTATTGCGATTCAGCGTACGCGTTTACTGAAGGGGAAAAACAAACGTTGGAAGAAGTTAAGTCTGAGATCCATCATTTGGCCGCACCCTTCGCCAACTCGAAACTTGAAACTCAAAACGCGAAACTTCCTCTCGTCGAGTTGACCGGCGGCGAGCCGTTGCTTCAAAAAAATGCGCTGCCGCTGATGGCGCAGCTTTGCGATGACGGTTTTACGGTGCTGCTGGAAACCAGCGGCGCGCACGATATTTCGGCGGTTGATTCGCGCGTGCGGCGCATCATGGATTTGAAATGCCCCAGCAGCGGCGAGGTGGAGCGCAATCGTTGGGAAAACATCCCGCACCTCAAAGGCACGGATGAAATCAAGTTCGTGATCGGGACAGTGGAAGATTATGCCTGGGCGAAACGGCAAATCGCGGAGCATAAGCTGGATTCGATTTGTTCACTGTTGATGTCGTGGGTACATCCGCTCGCGCCGGAGCAGCAGGACAAGTCGCTGAAGCGCGTTCCGGCGGGGCAGACGGCGATTTCCCGGCTGCAACTGGTGGAGAATATCATTGCCGACGCGCTGCCAGTACGCTTCCAGGCGCAACTGCACAAAATCATCTGGCCGCCCGAGCAGCGCGGTGTGTAATCCCGAATGAACACGCGCGAAACTCTCGATCTGCTCCGCGAATATGAATCGCGCAACGTGCTGTTCACCGAGCCGGATGGTTCCTGGCCCATTGTTTGGGAGAAGGCGAAGGGCGTGCACGTCTGGGATGCAGACGGGAAAAAATACCTGGATTTGACGGCGGCGTTCGGAGTCGCGGCGGCGGGCCACGCGAACCCGCGCGTGGTGAAGGCCGGCCAGGAGCAAATGGAAAAACTCACGCACGCGATGGGCGATGTGCATCCGCACGCGCGCAAAGCGGAGCTGGCGCGGGAATTGAGCCGGGTGACGTTTGAACGATGGAGTTCTGAATTTGGACAAACTCCGAAATTAAAAACCGGCAAAACAATTTTTTGCAATTCCGGGTTTGAAGCGGTGGAAGCCGCGCTCAAAACCGCCATGCTCACGGCGGGGAAATACGGCGTGATCGCGTTTCAAGGCGGCTATCACGGCTTGGGTTACGGAACGTTGAACGTCACGCACCGGGATTATTTCCGCGGCCAATTTCGGCTGCAACTCAAGGAGTTTGGCCACTTCGTTCAGTTTCCCACCAAGGCTTCGGATTTGCCGGTGGTGGAAACACTGATGCGCCGGCATTTTCAACGCGGCTGGGTCGGCGCGGTGCTGGTGGAACCGGTGCAGGCGCGAGGCGGTATCAATGTCCCGCCGCCCGAATTTCTCCCCTTGCTGCGCCGCCTCTGCGACGAGCACAAAGCGCTGCTCGTGGTGGATGAAATTTTCACGGGATTTGGCCGCACGGGAAAATGGTTCGCGTGCGAGCACAGCGGCGTGGTGCCAGACATCATTTGCCTGGGCAAGGCGCTCACTGGTGGTTTTCCGATGTCGGCGTGCGTGGGCCGCGCGGACGTGATGGACGCGGCGTGGCCGGCATCGCGCGGCGAGGCGATTCATACGAGCACGTTCCTCGGCAACCCGGTCGGTTGCGCAATGGCGCTGGCGCAGATCAATGAAATCGAGGAAGGCAAATTGCCGGAACGCGCGGCCAAGTTGGGCGAATTTCTGATGCCTGAGTTGTCCAAAGTCCAATCTCCAAAGTCCAACGTCACGGCGCGCGGGTTAGGGTTGATGGCGGGGCTCGATTTTCGTTTGCCGAACGGAGCGCCGGACGGCGGGACGGCGATGCAAGTCGTTAAAGCGATGCTGCGCGAGGGTTTTATTTTGTTGCCGGAAGGCGAGCACGGGAACGTCATCAGCCTCACGCCGCCGCTGACGATTTCAAAGGCGCAGTTGACGGACACCCTCGACGCGCTCGCAAAAATCCTGAATGAAACTCTCTGAAATGCGGGAACTGCTGGCGCGCGAGGAAATCCAGCTCACGAAATCGCTCGGCCAGAATTTCCTCCACGATGGAAACCAGTTGCGGCGCATCGTGGATGCAGCTGACCTTTCGAAAGCAGACAAGGTCCTCGAAATCGGACCCGGGCTGGGGCCGTTGACGGAATTGCTCGTGAAGAATGTCGGCGAAGTGCTGGCGATTGAAAAAGACGCCCGGCTGATCAAAGTACTGGAAATGCGGTTCCCGGGAACATCGGGGTTCCAATTGCTCCACGACGACGCCCTGGAATTTCTCAAACGCGAACGGCGGGATTGGAGTGAATGGAAACTGGTGGCAAACCTGCCGTATTCGGTGGCGTCGCCCATCCTGGTGGAATTGGCGGCGGGAGCGCATTCGCCGCGGCGAATGGTCGCCACGCTGCAATTGGAAGTCGCCCGGCGGCTCATGGCCCGGGCTGGCGACGACGATTACGGCCTGCTGACGCTGCTGGTGCAATTGGATTTCGAGCCACGCGATTCATTCAAGATTCCCGCCGGTTGCTTTTTCCCGCAACCGGACGTTGATTCCGCGTGTGTCGTGTTGGAACGCCGGGCCGAACCACTGTTGCCGGAGGAGTTGCGGGCGGATTTTCACAAGGTGGTCAAACGGGCGTTTTCACAACGCCGCAAAATGATGATGAAGCTTTTAAAGGCGGACTGGCCGGAGGCCGCGTTAACGCGAGCTTTTGCGGTAGCGGGCCTATCGCCACAAGCCCGGGCGGAAACGGTCGATGTACTGAAATTTGCGTTGTTAACCAGTCTTTTACGTTGACGGATTGATTGTGCGCCGACATTCTTTATGCCCGGTAACGCCTAATTTAGTTTATGACAATCCGATTCAATCCCCGCTGGCTGTTGGTTCCCATTCTCCTGCTTTCCCTGCAATTCTGCCGGGCACAACAAATTGTGCTGCCCTCGAACATCAGTTTCGACCTGGGCACCAGCGGCGCAGCCGATACTCAACTCTGGGACCTGGGCGGCAATTACAATCTCGACATGCTCGTGGTAAATAACCGTGGCAATGCGACGGAAGTGCGGCTGGCTTTTATTTTGATCCAGAGCGCATCCGGAAAATTGTCCAGTCCCACCAATGCCCTTGATGACGCCGCGGAAATGGACATTGGCGACAACAGCGTATTCACCGTGTTTCCCCGCATCTCCGGGAAAGTGACCGGCTCCGGCGGAGTGGCGCATGTTCATTTTACCATCCGCCTGAGCGGCTCGGGAACGATGGCGGGCCAGCCCGTGAGTTCCTTGAACGGATCCCTGACTTTTGACGCGGAGACAGACCCATCGACCGGGCTTCTGACCGCCACCAAGGACTGCAAGTTTTCCGCCAACTTCGCCAAGTCGATCAGTATCAGCGGCACGGCACACGATGTGACGACCCCGCTGCCGAACGGCGCGAATGCCACCTGGAACCTGTCGCTCCAACTCGCGGGCCTGAGCAAACTGGTCGGCACCGGGATTATCACGACGCCGAGCCGGCCACTGGGATTGGATTTGTCCGGCAATCTGAAAAACGCTGTCGCGACTGTCCGCGCCCGCGGCGCGGATGATGTTGCGAATACTGTTCCCGGCGCACGCGGTCTGACGGCCACGCTGAAGCTTGCGGATCCGTTTGATAACGTCTTCTTCAAGGGCAAGTTGCTGGGCCAAAAGTTCGTCTTCAGTTTCCCCGAAGAACAATAAACGTACTTAGCTGGAGCTTTTGACGGCAGGGCGCGTGGCCACGCGCGCCGACGGAATGGGTTCTGACAGTCTCTAATTGCTCGAATTCGGCCCTGGGTTCGTGGATTTGCGCGACTCCTCCAGCTTTTGTGCCGCGCGTTGATTAGCGAAAAAAGTCTGCAACAACGACCGGCACTCCGCTTCCCGCACCCCGGTAGTGATGTCACAACGATGATTCAAGGTCGGGAACTGCAATAAATTCAACGCGCTCCCGGCCGCGCCGGCCTTTGGATCGCTGGCCCCGAAAACTACCCGCGCCAATCGCACATGAACGATCGCGCCGGCACACATCGGGCACGGTTCTTTGGTCACGTACAGCGTGCAATCCGTGAGGCGCCAATCGCCCACGGCCTCTTCCGCCTGGGTAATCGCGAGCATCTCCGCGTGCGCGGTGGCGTCCTTGAGCAACTCGACCTGGTTGGACGCACGCGCGATGATACGCCCATTGCGCACGATAACCGCGCCCACAGGCACTTCCTCGGCTTCATAAGCTTTCGCCGCCTGGCGCAGAGCTTCGCCCATGAAATAATGGTCGCTTTGCAGATCGATGATGGGTTCGTCGGGCATAAATCAGGGGCGAGGGTCGGGGGTCGAGGGGAAAACATCCAGGTTCATGTCGCAGGCAATTGGTTCGTCTTTGAGATAGGACACGTTGCTTGAGGGCTTTTGCAGATCACGCCGCAAGGTTTCCATGGTTTTGGTCAAAATGGCAATGATCTCATCAGCAAGACTGGTTCGATGCTGAATGATGTCACTTGCCACCCAGTGTTTCATTCGTGTGTAGCGACCGCGGGTTTCGCGAGCTGAAGCGCGGGCAAAATCTAAAAACCGGATATATTCAGCACGGCTGAGCCGACCGTGACCTTCTTCAATGTTAGCGCATATAGAGTCGGCGCTGGCCACCTGTTGGGCGACGAGACGATAACAGCGTGGGTCTTTCTTCATCTCCGCCATATCCTGAACTACCAAATCAAAAAGCTCCATGGCCTTTTTGTAAGCTCCGAAGTTTTCCAAAGAATATTGACTCACAATTGATCCTTTCGCGTTCGCTCGGAATCCCTCGACCCCCGACCCTCGACCCTGCTTACCTCCTCCAACTCCCACTCGTTGCGCCCGTCCGGATGGCAGTGACAATGCGCGGCGAAAAATCCGCCGCGGAATTGCCAGAACCAGGGCCAGATTTTTTCGCGATCCGTTTGCGGTATTTTCAGGCCGGACAAGGCCTCGCGAGGGAAGAATTGAAACCGACCTTCGCGATGCACCGGCGGCAAGGTGTTCAATTTCTTTTTCACCTCGAACAAAAACATCAGCCAATGGCTCTGACCCAGGTAACCGTACTCGCTGACCAACCCGGCGAGATGCAGGTCCGACGGCGATAATTTCACACCCAGTTCTTCTTCCGCTTCGCGGCACGCGCAAGCATACGGCGATTCGCCCTGATCGGTGTGCAATTTCCCGCCGCACGGGCTCCAGAAACCGAGGTTCGGCTCCTGCGCGCGTTCGAGCAGCAACACCTCATCACGCTCATTGAAGCAGTAGAGCAGCGTGGCGATTTGGTAATTTTTACAAATGGAGGGACCCATATTAAAACAAAGGAAATCCAACGAAAACATAGCTATACAACCGATTCAGTTCGGGCAAGCAAAACGAGGTCAATAAGAATGGATTGATCAGAACCACGACGGCCATCCCGCACGGCTTCCGAACAAAGATTTCTTCAATTCAGATTGTTAACGGTACTTAACCTGCTCCTTACCTTTGACATTACATGACAAAATGCAGAGGAAAATATGAACCGCTCCATTAATTCGATTATCAAAACGGCATTTGTGGGTTGGTTCGTAGTTTTTCTCTTAGGTGGCTGTTCCACTCCCGAAGTTTTGACTTATGGAATAAAAATGAAAACCGTAAAGAAACAATGGGGGGAGCCGGACGATACGATGGCGTATCAGGACTACCAAAGCAAGGGCTACTATTCGGTGGGGAGCGTTCACGGCACATGGTCGCCGCAAGGTGGTTCGGTTTCAGGTTTTGACTATGGTGGGACATACACCCCGACGGCGATTGTTTGGATTTACAAGAACAAGGGCAAAGCCCTTATCTTTGAAAAGCGCGGACTGCTTTTTGATGAACAACATACGTTAATCATGAAATGGAAATTAGTCGGATGGCAGAATTTGCCAGATGTCCAGAGTGGACAGGCCTCGACATCATCGAAAACCTCGCCCAACTAACGTCTTCAATTCATTTCCCTTTACCCTTCAATCCCATCGCTCACGCCGCGGGCTATGCGCCCATCACTGTAGCAGCCGACGTGAGAAGGCTCATACGTCCTCCAAAAATTGAAGCCTCCTTACGTCGGCTGCTACGGATTGAAAGCCCTAAAACTTCACACCCAAAGCTGAATGGATTTCCAGTTCGTTCGGCTTTGCGCCAGCGACCGGCCGGGTATCGTAGGAATCACGCACGGTCGTGTTCAAATAAACGTAACGCCACAAATTGTAAGAAAGCGTGGCCTCCGCGCGGAAACGGAATTCCGAGAAATTCACCAGCGGATAAAACTCCGCCTTTTCCGAAAGCGTAGTCCGCGGGTTAATCTTCCAGTTAACGTCCTCCGCGAGGCGATAGAAGAAATCGCGCGTGTGCGTGTCGTCCGTGTTGTTCTGGACTTGATAATCGACGCCACTTTCCAGGTTCGCGATCCAATTTGTCAGCATCAAGAGATGGTAACCCGCGCCCGGTCCTTCCTCGACCCGCAACTTGATGTTTTGGATGCGGTCATCACCTACACCGACGATATTGTAGGCGTACCAACGCCGTGTGATATCGAACGATGTTTTATCGCTGGCGCCCATTTTATCCGATGAGGCGACAGTTTGGCGGACGCCATTGACCGTCTGCTCAATTTTTCCGTACTCAATGCTGTAATCAGTGGTATTACGAAAAAACTTCTTGGAGTCCGACGCATAAGGGCGTTCGTAAGACAAAGTAAAACGTCCGTGGTAAGTCTGCTGGTCGGAGGTGTTGTAGATCAAATCCAGGCCGACTTCCGCCTCTCCCTTCCAGTGTTTGAAGAGCTTCGGCGGTGCGGGCGGCGTCACTTGCGCTTTCAGTTTGGCCACCAAATTCGTGGCCGGAAGATTGGTGCTGGCGGCAAATGTAATCTCCCGCCTTTCTATTTCCTTCAACGGCACGGACAGATCTTTCACCCAACTATTCGAGAGCACAATGCGGTTCGTGTATTCCGAAACGACAAAACCGGTGATTTTGTCTCCGCTTTTAAGGTATAGAATTACGTTTTCGGCCCGCGCGAGGCCGGGAGTGGCCGCGCTCGCGATGAGGAGCGCCAGCCAGACAGCATGAAGTAATGAGTTAAGGATTCGTCGGTCCGGGAATATCATTGCCTGCGGAGATTTTTGGTGAAGGAATGTCGTCGCGAGTGATGCGCCGGGTACCGCCCACCACCATCAAATTGCCTTTATCATCGGGAGCAAACCGCGGCCGGGTGGTGTAGTCGTAGGTCTGCCGCACCACAAGTTCACCCTCCGGGTTCACCACGGTGTAACTGAACGTGCGCGGTCCGTTTTGATAGAGCACGTGGAGATTGCTGATTTTGTCCACCCTGGCTTCCGGCTGGCCAAAGGAAACCATGGGGCCAATGGCGAACACCTTGTTGATTTTTCCCACGTCGTCGGTCACCTGGACATAAAGGGTCAGATGGCTGCGCAGGTAATTAGCTTCTTGCAGGGCATAATGGCGCATCTCGGGAACAGGGTTGCTATCGCCTGGCAACTTCGGCACGCCAAAGTCCTGTTGCCATAATCGCGCCCCCTGGATGACATCAAATCCTCTCGGGTCGCTGCTGATGTCCTTTTTCCATTCGGGGATCGAGATGGTGGCCGTAATGGTGTAGTGACCCGGTTTGGGCAATTGAAAATAGGGAGCGAGATTCACTCGCACAGTCGCCCGTTCGGAGGATTGCAGGGTGAATTCACCCGCGACCGGCGCGTCTCCGTTCTTGTAGGCCACATAACCATCATGCGCTTCGATGGAAAACTTCAACCAACCCTCGTCGCGGCCAAGCTTCAGGGTTTGGCCGGAACGATTGGTAATGCGCGCGATAATCGGTATCGCCTCTCCCGGCAAAAACTCATCCTGGTCGGTCAATACTTCGACCGTCACCTGCGCGGACAGGCGTCCGATCGAGGCAAGCAAAAGGACACAAAAAAACAAACGGGCATTTTTCACGACGGTACTTTAGGCGGATGCACAGAAGTGGCAAGCCGCAAAACATGAATCTGACGATTCACATGCCGGAGTTATTCAACTTGTCTTGAGTCTCATCGCGATTTTTTCATTTTTGAAAATGCTCTGATATTTCAAATTGAAAAAATTTCAGGTGACCGTATTCACCCATTGGAAAAATCACGACTTCCCGGAGTCGTCAGCCGATTACCCTTTTGAATTTTTGGAAAAGCTCGTCAGGAACTCCGGGCTGCAATGAGGCTGGTGGCGCGGTCGAAAACCGTTTCCGGAGAAATCGCCCGCAGACATTCCATCGGTTTCGAATAGGTGCAATGCGCCTTGAGACAGGGGGAACAGGGCAGATCGATGCGCACGACATTTTGCAGTTGGCCGTACGGTCCAGTGCGGCGCGGTTCGGTGGGCCCGAAAATAGCCACCACCGGTTTGCCAAGCGCCGCCGCCACGTGCATGGGTCCGGTGTCGTTGGAAATCATCAAGTCTCCCAGGCGGATCCACTCGATCATTTCCGGCAGCGAAATTTTTCCGGTCAAGTCGAGGCACCGCGACGGCTCTGTTCGAGCAATGGCCGCGCCCGCTTCTTTGTCATCCCCACCTCCCATGATGGCGAAACGTGTATCCGGAAGCGCCGCGGCGAGATGGCGGATAAGTGCGGCGTAATTTTCCGCCGGCCAGCGCTTGTTCAGCCAGCGCGCGCCGGGCTGGATAAGAACCCAGCGCGAGGTTTGGGGGTTCCACTTGCGTTTCACTTCGCTGGAAACCTCAGGGCGCTCCGGCAGCCATTCGAAGTTCCGGTGAACAGGCACGTTCAAGGTCTTGAGCACGGCGAGATACCAGTCCGCAGCGTGGGTGTAAAAGGAAGTGCGGCGCACCGCGACATCGTAGAATCCACGCGCGCCTTCACGCGGCTCGTCGAGGCCGACGAGGAATCTTCCATTGGCCAGCCAGGCGAATATTCCGCTGCGCAACAGGCATTGCAAATCAATGACGAGATCGAATGATTGCCGGCGCATCCACCGGACGCTGTGCCAGACTTCGGGCCAATTGGCCGGCAGGGTCCAACGGCGGCGCTCGAAGCGGACGATGCCCGCCAAATCCCGATCATTTTCGAGAAGGGGGGCCAGCGCGGAATCGATCCACCAGAAAATTTCGCTGTCCGGCCAATGAAGCTTGAGCAACCGCAGCACGGGCAGCGCCTGCACGACATCGCCGAGCGAACTGGGCTTGAGGATCAGTATCTTCAAGGCAGAAGGCGGAAGGCGGAAGGAAGAAAGTCAATTCCCGCGTGCACGTTTCGAAATCGTAACCAGAATAGCAATGAGTTCATCGGTTTCTTTCAACAAAGGCCTCAGTCGTTCCGATGGAATAATACCTTCATCGGCTAAAAGCTCCAGCCAGTAAGCGGTTTCGTCGGCTTCTTTGAGGCAATCACCAATTTTAGAAACGAACTCGGCTTTGGACCGCGAGCGGCTGGCTTCCCTGTAATTGGCACCGATGGACGTGCCCGATCGTAAGACCTGTTTTCCCAAAACCTGAGCCACCGTTTCCTTTGGCAAAGCCAGATAAAGGCGAATGATTCGTCGGGCGAAATTTTTTGTACGTCAGCGAAGTCCTTTTCTGCCTTCTGCATTCCGCCTTCTACCTTCCGTACGCGAGGCGTTCGGCGAGGCGTTCCGGCAGGCCGGCCTCGAGAATTTTCTTCTGCGCGGTGGGGATATCGTATTCCAGCCGGCGCAATTCAATCGTGCCTTCGTTCATGTCGTAAACGACATATGCGGCTTTGGGATTATTATCACGCGGCTGGCCGACGGCGCCCACGTTCACAAAATATTTTTTGCCCGGCTCGACCTTGAATTTAGAATAGGTCCCGCCGCGCACCACGGTGTCGCGCATGAACGCCACTGGAACGTGTGTATGGCCAAAGAAACAGACGGCCGTGTTCTGATAGGTGAAGCTGGCTGCGGCGGCGAGCTTGTCGAACACGTAACCCCAGCGTTGCGGGCCGTCGAGTGTGGCGTGGACGATGGAAAAGCTGGTGACCATGCGCATGTATTTCAGGTCCCGCAACCAGGCGCGGTCGGTATCGTCCAGTTGCTGGCGGGTCCATTCCACGGCTTCAGCGGCGGCGGGGTTGAAGCCTTCCAGGCCGACTTCGGCGGAGCAATATTCGTCGTGGTTTCCCTTCACGCAGGGCATGCCCATGCTGCGGACGATATCCAGGCACTCCTTGGGGTTCGCGTTGTAACCTACAACGTCGCCGAGGCAGGCGTAGTGCGTGCACTTTTGTGCCTTGGTGTCCTCCAAAACGACTTGCAACGCCTCCAGGTTGGCGTGGATATCCGCTATAATTGCAAACTTCATCGAAAATTATCTCACAATCTCAAATCCGCGAAACTCGCTTGTGGCTTCGCTCCAAATTACTTCTTCGTTCCGAATAAAATGTTCCAGGCCCGCCTCGCGAATTGCTTTTTGGAAGGCTTCCAGTTCCTCCCTTGGCCCCTCGCCGACCAGTTCCACGCGGCCATCGATCAGGTTGCGCACGATTCCCACCACTTCAAAACCGGACGCCACCGTTTTCACGGTATAGCGGAACCCAACGCCCTGCACGCGGCCCGAATAAAAAATATGCATCCGGCTTCGTTTCATTCCGTTCGCCGGCAATCTAGCATTCTTATCAAATTGCGACAGAACGGAAAATCACCCGCCTGCCCGGTCAGATACGCCCCTGATAAAGCCAAATCAATGCCCCGCACGCAATGTTTTTTATGCCTGTGCGTAGGAAGTAACAGGGCATAGTGGCAAGGGCGTCCCGCCCGTGTGTTCCGATAAAATGGTCCGTTTCACATTAGAAACGCACGGGCGGGACGCCCGTGCCACTACTGACGCGGGCATCATTGTTTCTCGTATTCCCCTTTGCTGACGCGCTTGAGCACGGTAAATCCCGCTTTTTTGGCGTCACTGACCGATAGCGGCTTGAGTTTTATCGGCGAACTGAAGGAAGAAAGGACCTTTCTGACCGGTTTTTTGCACGCCGGGCAATTGGTCAGCGGTTTGGCCGAAAGCGGCCGGCGCAGGGTGAATTTCCCGCCGCACACCTTGCAATCGCCTTCACAGAGTTCGTATTCGTAGATGGGCATGGTCTTACTTTTTCTCGGATCCGCTCGATATCTTGAATGAGGGTTTATGGCACCAATTTCTTGATATCCACAATCCGGATTTCCAATACCGGGTCGTCCAGCCAAAAACTCACCAGCCATTTGCCAAAGCGTTTCACCTGAAGTTCACCACCTGATTTGGTTTTCTGACGCCACTCACCCGTCTGGTATGGTGATTCGGCCAGGGCTTTGAAAATCTTGAGCAAATCCTCCCGCTCCCTTTTTAAACATTCAGTGAAAACAGCCATCACTTTGTCGTCCGCGACGAAGACGTGCCTGGCCATTATTGTCCCCGATCAAGCAAACCCTGGTGACGGTTTTCAATCGCCTCCGCGGAATTTTTTCGACCGGCGTCCATCGCGGACATTCGTTGATCCAGTTCTGCCTGGTATTCAGCGTCTTCGGCTCGATTCAAGTGCGCAATAAGAGCAGCTATTTCCAACCGATCTTCAGTGCTCAATTCTGCAATTGTTTCTTTTATCTCAGCCAGGCTCATGGCATCAGGATACACTTAATTCTTGCTGGACGCAACGAATGACGCCAGACGGACGAATACCATTAACCATCAGCCGGATGTGCAGGCGTATTCAGTATCAACTGATAAAACACCAGATCCAGCCAGTGATTGAATTTGAATCCCGCCTGCCGAATCGTGCCGCAATAGGTGAATCCCACAGCCTCATGCAAGCGAATGCTCACGGCATTAGTCGAGTCAATCGCCCCGATGAGCACGTGATAATCCTGACCTTGCGCGGCGGCGATCAGTTCCTTAAGCAGGCGCGTACCGACTCCCTGCCCGCGAAAACGCGGGTCCACGTAAACGGAGTGCTCGACCGAATATTTGTAAGCGGGAAACGCCCGGAATGTGCCGTAACTGCCAAAACCCATCAGCTCGCCGGAATCATTCTCGATTCCAATGACGGGATACTTTCCCGTCGTCTTGGCTTCGAACCAGCGCGCCATCATTTCCATGGAGCGCGGCTTATAGTCGTAAAGCGCCGTGGAATGGATGATGGCTTCATTGAAGATGGCCAGAATCGCTTCGGCGTGACGCCCGGGATCGCAACTGACAACTCGCATTATTGGGAGCAGCGATGAAGTGGGCCGGTCATTTCTTTAAAAATGCGCTGAACAAATCAATCGGCAGCGGCAAAAACGTCGTCGTATTATGTTCGCTCGCCATTTCGCGCATGGTTTGGAGATAACGCAATTGCAGCGCGATCGGCTCCGTGGCAATCAGAGCTGCCGCCTGCACCATTTTTTCGGCGGCCTGGAATTCGCCTTCCGCGTTCACCACTTTGGCGCGGCGTTCGCGCTCGGCCTCGGCTTGTTTCGCCATCGCGCGCTTCATGCTGTCCGGCAGCGAGACTTCCTTTATCTCCACGGAGGTGACCTTGATGCCCCAGGGCTCAGTCTGTTTGTCGATGATTTCCTGCAATTTCTGGTTGATGATGTCCCGTTGAGAAAGCAAATCATCCAGCGGCGATTGGCCAAGGACGCTGCGCAAGGTCGTTTGCGCGATGAGTGAGGTGGCTTTCCAAAAATTTTCCACTTTCACTACCGCCGCCATCGGGTCGACCACGCGAAAATAGACCACCGCGTCCACGGTGGCGGGCACGTTGTCCTTAGTCATGATTTCCTGCTTGGCCACGTCAATCGTGACGACGCGCAAATCCATTTTCACCATGCGGTCCACGAGAGGAAAAAGGAAAACGACGCCCGGTCCTTTCGAGCCGATCAATTTGCCGAGCCGGAAGACGACGGCGCGCTCGTATTCGCGCAAGATGCGCAGGCATTGCGGCACTGCGATCGCGAGGAAAACGAGCACCACCACCACCACGACACCGGCCTGCATCAAAGATTGAATAACATGATCCATAAGTTTTTTGGGTTCGATTTGTTTCCGCGGTTTTTCCTGGCTTAGCTCTGCGGACCCTCGCCTGAGTGTATCTCGAAATCAGCGATAGAAAAGCTTTTCCACCGGTCAGGGACAGGGAACTGGAAAGTTCCCTGAACCCGCAGGCTGGAAAGCCCGCGCCACGTAGCGCAGACATTCTTGTCTGGGGGTTCGGGCGACTTTCCAGTCGCCCGTCGCTATTGCCCATCAGGCAGCTTTCGGTTTCACTTTCAGTTTCAGTCCTTCAATCCCGACAATTTCCACCGGTTGACCGGATTCAACCGGCGTTTCGCTGACTGCATTCCACCATTCACCTTCCACGAAAACTTTTCCGCCCGCCGCATCGATGCGCTCCGCGGCGGGCATGACTTTGCCGAGCATGGTCTCACGACCCGCGCGGACGGGCAACCGTTGCGCGCGCACGCCCGCGCCGACCACGAATAAAAAGAACAGCGCCGTGGTGACCGTGCCGGAAATGACGTATGACAGGGAAAGGTGAAAGGCCGGGTCTGCGCGGTTGAAGAGCATCAGCGCGCCCAGAAAAAACGCCAGAATCCCGCCGCCGGTCAGGATACCGTGCGTAGGGGCGTAGACATCGATCACAAATAAAACCATCGCCAACCCGATCAGTAACAAGCCCGAGACATTGATTGGTAAAACTGCGCTGAGGCAGAGGACGAGGACGATCGCGATCGCGCCGGCGACGCCCGGGAGAATTGCCCCGGGGTTGGACAGTTCGCCGATGATTCCATAGATGACGACCAGCATCAGAATGAACATCATCTCAGGCTTCAGGAACAATCGCAGGAAGGATTCCGAAAAGTTCATTTTTATCGGCACAATCGTGGCGTTGGCGGTTTGCAGGGGTTTTTTGCCGACAGTGCGTCCGTCCAATTGTTTGAGCAAATCCGGAACGTCCGTGGCGATGAGGTCGATAACGCCTTGGTCGAGCGCCTCCTCCGAGGTGCTGGAGATGCTTTTGCGCACGGCCGCTTCGGCCCAGGTCACATTGCGGCCGCGCTTTTCGGCGATGGTCTTTACCCAGCTTGCCACAAAATTTTCCGCCTTCGTCCAGATGATCTCGTTCGTGTTTCCCTCTCCATTCGGTCCGACCGGATGCGCTGCGCCAATCGTCGTATGGGGCGCCATCGCCGCGATATCCGCGGCGAGGGTGATATAGGTTCCAGCGCTGGTTGCGCCCGCACCGGAGGGGTAGACGTAAACAACTATTGGCACTTCTGAAGCGTAAAACTTCTGCACGATTTCCTGGCTCGATGACACGAGGCCGCCCGGGGTGTCGAGTTGAATGATAAGGCAAACATCCCGTCGCTGGTTCGCGACATCAATCGCGCGCGAAATGTAACTCTCGGTGGCGGGACTGATGGCGCCGTTAATTTGAATCATGCCGACGTCTGCGGCGGAAAGCACTGTCGCGGTGGCGAGCATCATTCCCGCGACCAGAATCGGCGCCAGATTTTTCATAAATCCCTCTATAGTAGCACGAGCCTCTCGCCTGTGCGATTCCATTCAGCCTATTTGTTACATCGGAACTCAAGGGCGAGGACGCCCGTGTCACTATAACAATTACGGCGACACCACGCGGTAGAAACGTCGAACAAAATTCAACGCGCTGTGGTCGGCAAAGGGAACGGGCGAAATCGTGGGCGTGAAGTTGGTCAGTTCAACCCACGAGTTTGATGCCGAAAGATTCGTTGTGGCCTGGATGCGATAGGAAGCATTTGGTTGTAAAGCGATATTGAATCCAAATACCCCGTTAGTGCGCGCCAAGGGTCCAACAATCGTGCTGGTCGCTGTCACCGTGGCGTTAGTGGCCGTGACGGACGCGCTGAATTCGCTCGTATCGCCGGTAGTGGTGTCGGTCGCGGTGGCGGCGATGAGTTGGTTTGCGAAGCTGCCGCCTGTATTAAATGAAAAATTCCCATTGCCGGACGAGTCGGTCGTCAAAGACGCGCTGCCAAGATAAACCTGGCCTTCGCCATGCCCCGAAGGGTCGGCGGCGGGGTTGCGGTACACATCAATTAGAAAAGCGCGATTCGGCGTGCTGTTCAACGTGCCCGCGACGGTCGTGCTGCCGCCGGAAACCGATGCGTTCGTAATTATCGGAAAGTTCTGGAGATTATTCGGGCCGGTATCGGAGTCCTGCAAATCGTTCGCCGTGACGCCGAATGCGTCTTCGGTGCCGCCAGCGAGATTGATTCCCAGCCTGGTGTTGTTAAAAAGTGCATTGCCGCGAATGGTATTGCTGGTCGAACCGGAATCGTAAATCGCCACGCCCTCGAGTCCGTTATTGGCAATCAAGTTTCCCGCGCCGACGCCACTCACATCGAATCCGATGACATTGCCCTGCGCCCCATTCACGATAACGACCCCTTCGAAAAGATTGCTGACGGCCGTCACCCCGTCAGCTCCCACACCGATATAATTTCCCTGAACGACGTTGCCGATGGTTCCGGGATCGCTGATCCACACGCCGCGTGTGCCGTTGCCTGAAAGAATATTGCGCGCCGCCGGCGAAGTACCGCCGATGAGATTGCTCGCGGCTCCATTGAGCATCACAATTCCCTCGACGCCGTTGCCCAACCGCGTCAGACCATCAGCACCCACGCCGATGTTATTTCCCTGCACGAGATTTCCCGCCGCGCCCGCACCCGAAATGTAGATGCCGTGAAATTGATTTGCCGCGATGACATTCCCGGCGCCGGTTGCCGTGCCGCCAATTTGATTGCCCGGCGCGCTGAGAATCACCACCCCTTCAATCAGATTCGAAACCGCAGTCACGCCGCCGATGTCCGTCCCGATAAAATTGCCCTGGATCAAATTGGACGAAGTTCCCGCGTCCGAAATGAAAATTCCATCGCCGACGTTGCCGGAGATAATGTTTCGCGTGGCGGGATCGGGTGTGCCGATGACATTTGCGAAAGCGCCACTCTGGATCGACACCCCGGATTGCCCATTGGGCAGTGAACCAGCGCCATTGATGTTTACGCCAAGATAATTGCCGAGAACCTCATTCCCGCTGGTGCCGGGGTCCGAGATGAGCACGCCGTTCCCCCCATTGCACGAAATCAGATTGCGAGCCGCCGGTGTGCTGCCGCCGACGATATTTCCCGAAGCGCCGTTCACGATGAACACGCCGCTGGAAAAATTGCTGAGCGGGCTCAGGCCGTCGGGCGTGGTGCCGATTAAATTACCCCGCACAAGATTGCCGCGAGTGTTCGGGTCGCCGATGCTGACACCGTTTCCGTCATTGCCGGAAATTAAATTTCCGGCGCCCACATTCGTGCCGCCGACCAGATTATTTAGTGCGCCATTCCAAATGCCTACGCCGGTGAAACCATTGGGCACGCTATTTGCGCCGCTCACATCCGTGCCGATGCGGTTGCCGAGGACGAAATTGTTGCTCGTCCCGGGATCGGCGATATAAATGCCCTCGGAAAAATTTCCAGAAACGATATTGCCTTCCCCGGCGTTCGTGCCGCCAATGAGATTATCGTGCGCACCGCCCAGCGCGTAAATACCGGCGAATGAATTCGGCACCGCAGCGGTCCCGGCGGCGTTCAATCCCACAAAGTTTCCCTGAACCACATTGTTGCTCGCGTCGTTTCCCAGCAGATACACACCCACCGTGCCGTTGCCGGAAATCACGTTGCGCGCGCCTGCGTTTGCGCCACCGATGATGACATCATTCGCCCCGTCGAATACGGCTATTCCTCCATAAATATTTGGGATGGCCTGGTTGCCGCTTGCGTCCGTGCCGATAAAATTTCCCTGAACTACGGTTCCGGTTGTGCCCGCGTCGCCGATGAAAATTCCATACTCCCCATTGGCGGAAATGACGTTGCCTGCGCCCGCGTTCGTGCCGCCCACGATGGTATTTCGCGCGCCGCCCCAAATGCCGATCCCGCTGTAACCGTTGGAAACCGTCAACGCGCCCGAGGCATCCAGGCCGAGATAATTTCCCATGACCACGTTGTTATCGCTGTTGGGTTCCGTGATGGTGATGCCGTAGGAAAAAACATTCCCGCTGAGGACATTTCGCTGGCTGGCATTGGTGCCGCCGATCACGTTGCCGTGCGCGCCGCCCGCGATATTCACGCCTTGAAACCCGTTGGGAGCGGAGTTGGTGCCGTCGGGAGCAAGGCCGAGAAAGCAACCTTCCACATGATTGCTCGCGCAGAAGTTGTAAAGCATTTCAACGGCGGAAAAAGTCACCTTCTCGATGGCCAACCCCCGAAGCGTGCAATGCGATTCGAAAAGTTGCATGCCGCTCGCGCCGCCGGTTTCCGGCAGCAACTGTGAGCCGTCGATCGCCACAACCGGCTTTCCCGCGAAGCCCGGTTGCGTGGTGGCGTCAATCACCGTCCCGTCGGTCGCTAGCGGCGGCAATTCGCCCGTCAGGTAAATTGTGTAAACGCCGTTGGAATAACCGGCGTCAGAAGTGGGAATATTAAACTGGATGGTCGTGCCGGGATGATCGTTCGCGTAATAAATCGCCGCCCGCAGGCTGCCCAAACCCACATCCGCGGTGGTGGTCACGATGTTCGCGAGCGGTGTGGACGGCGGGCCGTACAGATACGCGGCGCCGGCACGGTCAAGCGGACTGATGCAGAAGTTGCCGATGCGGTTGTAATAGTGCGCGACATATTGCGGCTGCGGCGCGATCACATCCTCATTCGGGTCCGCGGCGAACAACCGACGGCCATAGTGCATCACGGATTCGAAATCGTAAGCGCCGAATGAAGTGGAGTTCGTGTCGATGACATACAAATCGGAGATGCCGCCAGTTCCCGGCCCTTCTCCATCGCCCGACTGAAGATTATTGAAATTGACCGTGATGTAATCATCGCGATTCGTGCGCACCTGCTCGTGCTGGAAGCCGAGCAAGTGACCAGTCTCGTGGCAGATTTGCGAGCGCGCGAGACTGTCAATCGTCATGACCGGCGGATCGCTGGCCACATACGTGTTGGTGCCTTTCTGGTAAAAGAAACGGAGGATGACGTACTGGCTCTCGGTCGTGCGAGGAATGAATTTCACATTCGCCGCCAATTCCCACTCGCGCATACCGTCCAGATAGACTTGCTCCTGCTGCGGCGTGATGCCCGGGTCGAATTGATACGGCACAACGCCCCCGGGCCATGGTACCGTGGCGGGAGTGACTCCCTGATAAAAAGTCGCCGCCGACGCGCGGTGCAAGCCGGCGCAAAACACGGCCGCTACAAACAATGCTTCCACAGCCTGTCTTCTGATTTTCATGGCATCTTTCAACGCTTACAGCTCTGAACGGGGTATGCGAAAATTTTACCCGGTCCATGGGATTTGTCACGACGACAATGTGTCTTTCGCAGGGCTGA